>CAWHAH010000015.1:0-23743 GCA_963827205.1 uncultured Verrucomicrobiae bacterium | reverse complement strand
TGATTTTCATAAATTTTTTGTCGCGCAACTCGCGCGCCACCGGCCCGAAGATGCGCGTGCCCTTCGGATTCATTTCCGGGTCAATGATGACCACCGCGTTGCTGTCAAAGCGCAAATACGAACCGTCACTGCGCCGGATCGGCTGTCGCGTGCGCACGATCACTGCGTTGTGCACCTCGCCTTTTTTCACCTGGCCGTCCGGCGCGGCGTCCTTGATGTGGACCTTGATGATATCGCCCACGTGCGCGTAACGCTGGTTGCGACCCAGCACGCCGATCGCCCAGGCGATCTTCGCGCCCGTGTTGTCCGCCACGTCCAAATGGGAACGAATTTGCAACATAAAATCCCGTTACTCCGCCACCGGCGCGATGCCCTGATGGTGTTCCACCACCTCCAGCAGCCGCCACCGTTTCGTCCGGGAAATCGGGCGCGTTTCCTCAATGCGCACGCGGTCGCCCGGTTTGGCCTCGCCCTTTTCGTCATGGGCGTAAAATTTTTTGTAAGCGGTCACCACCTTGTGGAACCGCCGATGCGGAAACCGGCGTTCGACGCGCACGACGATGGTCTTGGCCATCTTGTTGGCGATGACCTCGCCGACGCGCTGTTTGCGTTGTCCGCGTCCCGTTTCCGTTGGAGTCAGAGTGTCAGCCATACGATTAAGCCGCTTTGTTCGGCAACTCCGCTCCGCGCGAGCGGAGCTGCGAGATGCGCGTTTCGAGCCGCGCGATGTCGCGGCGCAGCGTGCGCAGGCGCGCCGACTTTTCCAGTTGGGCGCTCGCCTGCTGCAAACGCAGGTTGAACATTTCGTGGCGCAGGTCGCGGCTCTTGGCCGACAACTCCACCAGCGTCATGTCTTTCATTTCCGCAAACTTCATAAAATTTCCGCCTACCGGCTCAGGTGATGCCGCGAAATAAACTTGGTTCTGATCGGCAGCTTCGTCGCCGCCAGGCGCAACGATTCGCGCGCCTCCACTTCCGTCACGCCGTCCACCTCAAACAGCACGTTCGCCGGACGAATCACCGCCACCCACGATTCCAGCGGGCCTTTGCCCTTGCCCATGCGCGTTTCGAGCGGTTTCTTCGTGAACGACTTTTGCGGAAAGATGCGAATCCACATTTTGCCGCGCCGTTTCAGATTGCGGGCGATGGCCACCCGCGCAGCCTCGACCTGCTTGGTGTCCAGCCAGCAACGCTCCAGCGACATCAGGCCGTATTCGCCAAACGCCACCGTGTGCCCGCACGACGCCAGACCGGCCCGGCTGCCACGGTGCATCTTGCGGTACTTCACTCTTTCAGGCATCAATGGCATAGTAAAAATCCTCTTCTAAACCGGCGTTGTTTCGGCCGGCTGTTCCTTCGTCTGCGGCTTGTTTTCGCCCCGGCAAATCCAGCATTTAATGCCGAGTTTGCCATAGACGGTGAACGCCTCGGCAAATCCGTAGTCAATGTTCGCGCGCAACGTGTGCAGCGGCACGCGGCCCCAGTGATACATTTCCACGCGCGCGAGTTCCGCCCCGCCCAAACGGCCCGAACAACGAATCTTGATTCCCTCCGCGCCAAAATCCTGCGCGGTCTGCAACGCTTTTTTCATGGCGCGCCGGAAGGAAACCCGGCGCTCCAGTTGCAATGCGACGTTCTCGGCCACGAGCTGCGCGTCGAGTTCCGGCGTCTTCACCTCGACGATGTCCACGTAAACTTCTTTGCCGGTCTTGCGGCTCAGTTCCTCCTTGAGCTTGTCAATTTCCGCGCCTTTGCGGCCGATGACCACGCCCGGACGGGCGGTGAGAATGGTGACGCGGCAACGATTGGTCGCGCGTTCAATCAGAATCTTCGGCACGGACGCCGATTCGAGCTTCTTCTTCAGCAATTCGCGGATTTCGCGGTCTTCGGTCAGGAGCGCGCCGAACTCCTTCTTGCCGGCAAACCACTTGGAACGCCAGTCCTTGTTGACGGCGACGCGCAGACCGATTGGATTAGTTTTTTGGCCCATGGAAATTATTCGTCCGACAAGGTGATTTTGATGTGACAACGGCGTTTGAGGATGGGTCCGCCGGAACCGCGCGCTTTGGGAATGAAACGTTTGATAATCATCGCCGAGCCGGCGACGGCTTCCTTGATGCGCAATGCTTCCGGTTTGAGTTTGTTGTTGTTTTCGGCGTTGGCGATGGCCGACTTGAGCGTCTTGGCCACGAGCCGCGCGCCCTTGCGCGGCACGACTTGCAGCACCGCCTGCGCCTGCAACGCCGGCAACCCCTGAATCTGCCGCACCACCTCGCGCATTTTCTGCGGAGACATCGGCACATTTTTCAATATCGCGTGAACTTCCATGTTACTTCGCCTCCGCCTTGGCCGTGTGCGCGCCGTGTTTACGGAAGATGCGCGTCAGCGAAAATTCGCCGAGGCGGTGGCCAACCATGTTTTCCGTCACAAACACCGGGTTGAAAACCTTGCCATTGTGGACGTTGAACGTCAGCCCCACGAAATCCGGCGTGATGGTCGAACGCCGCGACCAGGTCTTGATCGGCGTTTTCTGGTTTGTGCTCTTCGCCGTCTGGATTTTGTCCAGCAGATGAAAATCAACAAACGGGCCTTTTTTAATCGAACGTCCCATACTTAAATTTTCGATTTACGATTCACGATTTACGATTTTATGCACGCTTCAACGATTCAACGAATCACAATTTAGCAATTTAACGGTCATTTAAGCTTCATTGGCCGACCGTCCCGGCGCACGATGATGAAACGGTTGGAAATCTTCTTCTTATGGCGGGTCCGGTAACCCTTGGCCAGCAAACCCCACGGTGATGTCAACTGCTGCCACCCGCCGCCCGACTTCGACTTGCCGGCGCCGCCGCCATTCGGATGGTCCACCGGGTTTTTCGAAACGCCGCGATTGATCGGGCGGATGCCGCGATGCCGCGACCGGCCCGCCTTGCCCAGCATTACGTTCTCATGCTCCGCGTTGCCGACCTGGCCGATGGTCGCGTAGCACTCTTCGTTTATCTTCCGAATTTCGCCGGATGGCAGGCGAATCTGCGCGTAACCCTCGTCGCGCGACATCAACGTCGCCGCGCCACCCGCCGTGCGCACCATCTGGCCGCCGCGACCGGGGAAGATTTCAATATTGTGAATGGGCAGACCGACCGGAATGATTTTGAGCGGAAGCGCATTGCCGATCTCCGGCGGGGCCGTCGGGCCGCTGAAAACGGTGCCGCCGACTTTGATGCCCGCCGGCGCGATGATGTAACTCTTTTCGCCGTCCTTGTATTGCAGCAACGCCAGCCTCGCCGAACGTATCGGATCGTATTCGATCGCCGCGACCGTCGCTTCCACACCGTGCTTGTTGCGCTTGAAATCCACGAGGCGGATTTTCTGTTTGTGGCCGCCGCCGATACCGCGCGCAGTCATGCGGCCATAGTGGTTGCGGCCACCGGTCTTCTTCCGCGTGACGACCAGCCGCTTTTCCGGCCGCGTCTTCGTAATCTCGTCGTAATCTGCGAACGAGACGTAGCGCAGAGACGGCGTTAGCGGTCTAAATGTTTTAACTGGCATAAACAAACAATGATTTCAGCAGCAACTCAGGGAGTCGGCAAGACCATCATTCCTGTCCCTGCGGGGAATCAGTTATCGGCCTGCAACCATGCTGACCATCCGCCTTGCAGGGGCCGAAGCGCGCTCCTGCGCGCAAAGGCTCCCTTCCGGGCGAAACGGAGCAAAGAAAATATCAAATATGCGCTTTAACGCAAGGGCTTTTTTGAAAAATTTTAAGTGTCCGGAATTAGCGGAGATTCCCTTGGTAAAGGCGCCTGAATTTCGTCAATTTCCCCGCTTATTGGTGACCATTCGTGTATTTCGCACTCGAGTTTTAATGCACCCCATAGCATCCGGGTGGTCGGCTTGATTGGACTTTTTTAATCCAACGTCTGGCGGTAGCGTTTGATGCCGATGGCCAGCATCACGACCAAAAACAGCGCAATCGGCCAAAGGTCGGGCGCCACTTCAACCAAGCCGTTGCCTTTCAACAAAATCCCACGCACCACGCGCAGAAAATGCGTCAGCGGCAGCACTTCGCCGATGTCCTGCGCCCAATCCGGCATCCCGCGGAATGGAAACATGTAGCCGGACAACAGCAGCGACGGCAGGAAGAAGAAAAATGCCATCTGCACCGCCTGAAGCTGGTTTTTGGCGATGGTCGAAAAGGTGATGCCGACCGCGAGGTTTGCCACAATGAACAGAAACGTCAGCACCAGCAACAATGGCACGCTGCCTATAATGGGCACATCGAACAGAAATTTTGACGCCAGCAAAATCAGGAAGACCTGGACGTAGCCGACCGTGATGTAGGGCACAATTTTGCCGATGATGACCTCGCCGGGATGCGCCGGGGTCGAGAGCAGATTTTCCATCGTGCCGCGTTCGCGTTCGCGCGTGATGGCCAGTGCCGTGATGATGATCATGGTCATCGTCAGCATGACGCCCATAAGGCCGGGCACGATGTTATATTGGGTGATGTTTTCGGGATTGTATTGCTGGTGCACCACCAAATTGAATGGCGGGGACGCGCCGCGGAGTTTTGCCAGCGGCCCGGTGAGGTCACGATCCAGGACCGTGGTGGTCAGCACATTTATTGCCGCGATGGCGTAGCCGACGGCCGTCGGATCGGTGGCATCGGCTTCCAACAAAAGGTCCGGTTTTTCGCCACGCAACAGTTTCCGGGAAAAATCCACCGGAATGTCCACGGCGAACTGGACCGTGCCCTGCGCCAGCAGTTTTTGAATGTCCGCCTCGTTTCCCGGCTCGCGGGTGACGTCGAAGTAGCTGCTGTTGCGCAAGCCCCAAACAATCGTCCGTGAAAAAACGCTGTTGTCCGCCGAATAAACCGCTGTGGGCAGATGTTTCGGGTCGGAATTGATGGCGTAACCAAAGAGAATGAGCTGAAGGATCGGGATGCCGACCATCATGCCGAACGTCAGACGGTCCCGGCGCATCTGGATGTATTCCTTGCCAACAATCGCCTGGAACCGCCGCCAGTTGAAGGCAAACCGTTTCATGGGAAAATCGCCATGGTTGAGACGCGCGCCTTCACCCCGGCCCTCTGCCCCAGGAAAGGGAGAATGGTCGTCAACCGGTCGGCGAATCGAACGGCGCAAAAAATATCACGTGACAAACATTGCTGTTCCCTCTCCCCGAGGGAGAGGGTCAGGATGAGGGGAAAGCCACGCTGTCTTTCCTTGCAAAGATTCAAATGAGCCGACTGACGTCGGCTGCTACGATGTGTTTGTGGTTTCATGAAAAGTTGTCCTTCGCGGTTTCCATCAAACCGATGAACACGTCTTCCAGGCCGGCCTCGATTTGTTCCCAGCGATACGCGCCGGTCATCCACGGGCTGATGCTGGTGTGCAATTTCTCGGGGTCGCGCCCGCTCACGTGCAGCGTGGAACCGAACGCGACAACCTGTTCCACACCGGGCTGGCCGCGGATTCTGGCCGCGAGCACCGGAAGATTTTCTCCGGCGACTTCCCAAGTCGTCAGCCCGGCGGTCTTCACAACTTCGCCCGCCGTTCCACTGGCGAGTAAATTTCCGTATGCAATGTAAGCCAGCCGATGACAGCGTTCGGCCTCATCCATGTAATGCGTCGTCACCAGCGCAGTCAGGCCGCCGGCGGCGAGCTGGTGAATTTCCTCCCAAAAATCGCGGCGCGCCTTCGGGTCCACGCCCGCCGTCGGCTCGTCGAGCAGGAGCAATTGCGGCTCGTGAATCAGGCACGCGGACAACGCCAGCCGCTGTTTCCAGCCGCCGGACAATACACCGGCCAGTTGGCGGCGGCGCTCGGTCAGGCCGAGCCGTTCCAGGCTTTTTTCAACGGCGGCACCACGTTCCGGCACACCGTAAATGCACGCGATGAAATCCAAATTTTCCTCGATGGTCAGGTCTTCGTAGAAACTGAACCGCTGCGTCATGTAGCCGATGTGTTTCTTGATCTCGCCAGCCTCGTTGCGGATGTCGAAGCCGAGGCAACGCCCGCTGCCACCGTCGGGCCGGAGCAAGCCGCAGAGCATCCGCAGAAACGTGGTCTTGCCGCTGCCGTTCGGACCGAGAAAACCGTAAATCTCGCCGCGCCGCACTTGCATGGGAATGTTGTTCACGACCGTGCGGTTGCCGAACCGCTTCGTGATGCCCTGCACGTCAATGACGAGGTCACTCTCGCTCATGGCAAATCGCTGAAGGGAATACGCTGAAGGGAATAATTTGAAAGCTCCAAATTCCAACCTCCAACATCCAGAGAAACATCAAACACCAAGCACCAGCAAACCTCGCCTGCCTGTTTTGAAGTTTGAAGTATGGAGCTTCTCTGGAGCTTGGATGTTGGATATTGGAGCTTTTCATTTCACCTCCGCATCCACCGGCTGGCCGGGGCGCAAGTCCGCCGCGTCCGCCGGAGAGAATTTTGCCTCAATCATGAAAATTAGTTTGGACCGGTTTTCGCGGCTGTAAATCACCGGCGGCGTGAACTCGGCTTGCGTGGAGATGTAATTGATCGTGGCGGAATACGCGTGTTGCCCGCCATCAAAAGTTACGCTGACGGTCTGGCCGGTTCGGATGCGCGGCAGCGCCGCCTGCGGCACGAAAAAACGCACTTTAATGTTCGCCGGCGGCAACAACTCCACCACGGGATTGCCGGCGGCAACCCATTCGCCGACGCGATATAGCGTGTCCTGCACAAACGCATTCGTTGGCGCAAATTGCTCTTTCTGGTCAAATGACCAGCGCGCCTTGTCCAGCGCGGCCCTTTGCGATTGTACGGCGGCTTCGGCGGCGCGAACAACATCCTCACGTCCGCCGAGCTTGGCCGTTTCCAAATCCGCTGTTAGTTGGTCAACTTGAGCCTTGTCCGCGTCACGTTGCGCCCGTGCCTGGTCCAATTCCTCCCGGGAAATCACATCGTCGCCGCCGAGTTTTTTGCGCCGCTCGAATTCAGCGGCGGCCAGTTTCAAATTGGCCTGGCCGCGCGCCACCTGCGCCTCGAGTGACGCGATTTCCGTGGGCCGCTTGCCCTTGTTCAGATCGTCCAATTCGGATTGGGCCTGGCCGAGATTTTTTTCCGCCTGCTGGACAGCGGCCGCTTCGGAGCCGCGCTCCAGTTCAAACAGCAACTGCCCGGTCTTGACCTCGTCGCCGCGCGCGACGGCGAGATTGGTGAGCGCGCCGCCGAGCGGCGAGGACACATAAACGTATTCGCCCTCGATATAACCTTGAAAAACCTTCGACGAATCTGGCGCACAGCCTGCAATGAAAATCACGGCCAGCGCCAGTCCACCGGTTAAAGCTGTGCCGTTTCGCAATTGCATCTTGTGATATGAACCAAAGTCGGGGAGATTTGCAAGTTTGCACCGGACCGGGCAAAACTGGTAAGTTCGTGGCCGCATGAAAAAGTTGTTCATCTGCATTTGGGTACTCGTTTGTCTTGCCGGGAACACAACCGCGCAAAACACGAACACCATTCTGCCCGGCTGGATCACCCGGCCGTTGTCATTGACCGACTGCCTCAATCTGTCGTTGCAACAGAACGCCACCATTCTCAAGGCCAAAAGCGACCTTGAAGCGTCGCACGGCGTAGTGGTGCAGACGCGCGCCGTGGCGCTGCCCCAGTTGCAGGCCACCGGCCAATACAAGGACACCGACCCACATGCGGTTGAATCCATTCCGGCGCTTAGTGGATATACCCAGCCACATCAGAATTGGAACGCGGGTGTGCAAATCGTCCAATCCGTCTATGAAGGCGGCAAACTGGTTGCCGCGTTGAAGGCGGCCAGCGCCACCAAACAGCAGGCACTGGCGCAGTATCAGACCACCGTGGCGGACACGCTGCTGGCCGTGCGCGTGGCGTATTACGACGTGCTGCTGGCAGCCCAGCAAATCACCGTCAACGAGGCCTCCGTCAATCTGCTCCAACACGAATTGGAAGACCAGCAACGCCGTTACAATGCCGGCACGGTGCCGCATTTCAACGTGCTGCGCGCCGAGGTCGCCGTGGCCAACGAGCGCCCGAATTTGATTCAAGCGCGAAACAATTATCGCATCGCCAAAAACAATCTGTCCAACCTGCTCGGTTACAATCTGCCGCATGAAATCTGGGAGGACATTCCGTTGAACCTGACCGATGCGCTGGACGCCGCGCCTTATCAAGTGGATTTGCCGGCGGCCATTCAACAGGCGCTGTCCCGCCGCACCGAACTCATCGCCCTGCGCAAAACAGCGGAGTTGCAGCGCCTCAACGTGGTGAACGCCAGGGCCGGTTACAAGCCGACGGTCCAAGCCTTTGCCGGTTACACTTGGAATAATTCGCAATTCATGGATCCCAACGATATTGGCTACACCTTGTATGGCTGGAATGTCGGGGGCCAGGTGAGCTGGAACATTTTCGACGGGATGCTGACGCGCGGCAGGGTTGTTCAGGCCAAGGCGCTTTACGACAAAGCCAAAACGGATATCGAAGACACCGGGCGACAGATTGAACTTGAAGTGCGCACGGCATATTCACAATTCATTGAAGCCCGCGAAGTCCTGGAATCGCAGCAAAAGGTGCAGGAGGAGGCGGAAGAAGCCCTGCGCGAGGCCGACGCGCGCGCCGAGGCGGGCACTGGCACGCAATTGGATGTGCTTGACGCCCAGACTTCCCTGACGCAGGCGCGCACGACGGAAATCCAGGCGCTGCACGATTACGACACCGCCCGGGCCCGGCTCGAACGCGCCATTGGCGCGGACATGGCCCCGGCGCCTGCGGCGAAATAAGGCGGGTCGCCGCCCGCAACCGATATTTGCCGGTTGACGGCGTTGGTGTCTCTGGTGGATTTTGTCCGCCGATGAAAAACATTCAACGGGCGCTGCTTTCCGTCTCCGACAAGACCGGCCTGGTGCCATTCGCGCAAATTCTCGCCAGCGCGGGCATCGAACTGATTTCCACCGGCGGCACGGCCAAAACGCTGCGTGAAGCCGGCCTCACGGTGAAGGACATCAGCGAACACACGGGCTTTCCTGAAATGCTCGATGGCCGCGTCAAAACGCTCCACCCGAAAGTCCACGGCGGCTTGCTTTTTATTCGCGGCAACGAAGCGCACGAGGCGGCGGTCAAAGCGCACGGGATTCCGCCGATTGATCTGGTCGTGGTGAATCTTTACCCGTTCGAGCAAACGGTGGCGAAACCGGATGTGAGCCTGCATGAAGCGATTGAGAACATTGACATCGGCGGGCCTTCCATGCTCCGGAGCGCGGCAAAAAATCATGACAGCGTTACGGTGGTGGTGGATCCGTTGGATTATGACGAGGTTGCCAGACAGATCTCCGAAACAGGCAACACAACATTCGAATTACGCCGAAAACTCGCAGCGAAAGTTTTTGCCCGGACTGCCACCTACGACGGCGCGATTGCCGCGCACCTGCAAAAAGTTTTTGGCGCGGGACAGGCTTCCAGCATGTCTCCATCTTCACCGCCCCCCTCACGCGATTCAGAAAAGAGTGAGACCGGCAAGATGCCTGTCCTGCTTTCCATCTCCGCACCGCTGGCGCAGCCGTTGCGTTACGGTGAAAACCCGCATCAGGCGGCGGCGCTTTACGGCGGGTTCAAGGAATTTTTCCGGCAGTTGCACGGCAAGGAACTTTCCTACAACAACATTCTGGATTTGACGGCGGCGGCGAGCTTGATTGCTGAATTTTCCAATGACCCGCCGACACTGGCAATTCTCAAGCACACAAATCCCTGTGGCGTCGGACAGGGGAAAAATCTGCGCGAGGCGTGGGACAAGGCGTTTGCGACTGACCGGCAGGCGCCGTTCGGCGGCATCATCGCCGTCAACCAACCCCTCGACGGCGCATGCGCGGAGGCCATCGCGGAAATTTTCAGCGAAGTTATTGTTGCGCCGGAATTCACAACCGACGCGCTGGGAATTCTAAAAAAGAAGAAAAATCTGCGGTTGATCAGGTTGTTGAAATCACCGCGCGCCGCGTGGCCATTGGACATTCGCAGCGTCGGCGCGGATTCGTTTTTGTTGCAACAGCGCGATGTCAAGACGACAGCGCGTGCGGATTTGAAAATCGCGACACAACGCCAGCCGACCGAAGCGGAGTTGACCGCCATGCTGTTCGGCTGGCGCGTGGTGAAGCACATTAAATCGAACGCGATTGTTTATGTGGCATCGGATCGCACTCTGGGCGTCGGCGCCGGGCAGATGAGCCGTGTGGACGCAAGCCGCATTGCGGTCTGGAAAGCGGGGGAAGCCGGGCTTTCGCTCGGAGGCAGCGTGGTTTGCAGCGATGCGTTTTTCCCATTTGCGGATGGCTTGATCGCCGCGGCGGAAGCGGGCGCAACGGCGGCGATTCAACCGGGCGGTTCGGTGAAGGACGCGGAGGTGGTCGCGGCGGCGGACAAACGTGGAATGGCAATGGCATTCACCGGTACCCGGCATTTCCGGCATTGAACTGAATCCACCTCGCCAAGCCTCCCGTCATTGATTTTTTGATTCGACTACGAGGACGACGAGGATGACGAGGACGAAAAATCAACGGATGAGCCAGTAAATCAGGGCAAATTGTGCGACGGTCACGGCAACGACAAGCGTCCACACAAAAAGCTCGCCGGTGCGCAAGCCGCGCTGGCGGGCGGCACCAAGCCAGAATTGGAGTTGAACGGAGCCCAAGGTGATGAGATCACCGTTGTGGAGGACGGCGGTTTGAACAGGCCGGCTGTTAATCGAAGCCAGGGCATTTGACGCGGTGATGAGCGTGAACCCGGCCTCGCGTTGAAACTCCAGAGTGAGGTGCCGGTCCCAAACACCCGCGTCGTCGAGTTGCAGTTCGTTTCCGGCTGCGCGTCCGATGTGGAAAGGAAAATGGCGGGCAACCGTCTGGCCGCCCGCCTGTTTTCCCGAAAGGATATTGAGTTGAACCATTACCAGATGCGGCGATGAACAATGATTTGATCTCCGGGATAAACCGGCGGGTCTTCCGCCTTGCCGTTTCGTACCCGCTCGACATTGATCTTGATGCGATCGCCATTGGCGCGCATGAGCACAACAGTTTTGTGATTGGCGAAGTCGGTGAAATCACCGGCAGACGTGATGGCCTGATTGACGGTCGTCTGGCCGAGGTAAAGTTGACGTCCAGGCTGCTTGACTTCGCCACTGACATAGTAAACACGGTCCCCGATGTTCACGGTGACGGTGAGATGGGTGTAAAACCTGGGCACATAGAGATCGTGAATCGCGTTCTGTAATTCGCCCGCCGTCTTGCCGGCCGCCTGGACCTTGCCGATGTCGGGCATGGTGATGGTGCCGTCTTCCTTGACGGGTTCCTGGTGCGGAGGAATTTCCACCGGCAGGCCGCTCAACGATACGACAATCGTGTCACCGACATGGAACCGGGCGGCATCCGCAGCGGATTCATTTGCCGACGGCAGGCCGCTCATTGCCGGCGGATGAGGCATGTCGGAAAACAGGGCTTCGTCTGATGGTGCGGAGCACCCGGCAAGCAACAGTCCCGCGAGTAGAAATCCGCAAACAGACAGTCCCCGCCCCAACCATGCGCAATACAATTTCATTGCCCGAATCTTCGTAAAAAACCAACCCCCCAATCAATACTTTTGTTTGATGCCCCCTTCGTCCGCGTCATCGGGTGTTTTGGGTTCCTGGGCGGGCACCGGTTGTTCATCCTCACCGCGTGGAGCGTAATCGTGGTAATAACCGGTGTAGTAATAATAGCTTTCATCCTGGGACACATTGATGTTGTTGAGCACGATGCCGACGAAGTTGCCGCCGACCTTTTCGATCATCTGTTTGGCGCGGATGTTCATCGGCTGGGGGTAGCGGCGGTATTGGATGACCTGCAACACCATGTCCACTTCGCTGGCCAGAATGGAGGCGTCGCTCACGCCCAAAATCGGCGGCGAATCGAAAAAGATGAAATCGTAGCGCTGCTTCAACTCGGCGATCATGTCCTTCATCGGCGATGATCCCAGGACCCCCATTGAACTATTGGGCAATTTCCCGCTGGCCATGAAGTCAAGCAGTGGCACGCTGGTGGTCTGGATCACTTCCGCGAGCGCATTCTGCTTGAGGAGATAATTGGTCAGACCAATATTGTTGCTGACCCGGAGCATTTTGTGGAGGGTCGGGCGGCGCAGGTCCGAGTCCACCAGCAACACGCGCTGGCCGGTGTGGGCGAACACGGTGGCCAGATTCAAAGCGGTGGTGGATTTCCCTTCGCCCGCGCCGGCGCTGACCACAACCAGGCTGTTTAATTTGTCGTCCTTGCGCGAGAAGAGCAGATTGGTGCGCAGCACACGATAGGCTTCGGCGTGGGTGCTTTCGGTGCCTTCGTCCGCGAGAAAACCGACATTTTGCGGAATGACGCCAAGCACTGGCGCCTGAAAGGCGCGCTCAACATCATCAATCGTCTTCACGCTCGTATCCAGATACTCAATGAAGAAGGCCAGGCCGATACCCATGACCAAACCAAAGACGAGGCCGAGGGCAATATTCAAGGTTTTGTTGGGCTTGACCGGATTGTCGGCGGGTGTTGCTGGATCAGTGATTTGAACCATGGACGTTTTGGGAATTTCAAGGCTCAGTTTTTCGGTTTCAATTTTGGCAGCCAAGAGCCTGTGAAAATCCAGTCTCCTTTCCAGTTCCCGCTTTTTCTCCCAATAAGGCATGCCCCTGAAGTATTCCGCCTGGTCGTTGGTTTTGGCTTCGTCAACCGCGGCGGTAAATGCATCCAGCGCGGCCTTCTGGGCCTTCACTTCGCTGTCCAAGGCAGCCATGATGCCGGCAACCCGGTCGTCAATTTGATGATTCAACTCGTCAATCTCGGATTTGACGCGGACGACGTTCAAATTGTTGGTCGGGTTGTAGTCATTGGTCAAAACGACATATTCCTGTTCGCCGGTGTGCAGTTTATCCAGCAATCCGGACAATGCGGCGTCTGCCATCGCCGTGGGCAAAATGTCCCTGAGTTGGTTGGTGGTGTAACCCTTCAATTCATTCAGCCGCGTTTGCAATTGCTTGTAGAGTTTTTGCCCTTCGACTTTCTGTTCGGCGAGTCGTTGGAGATCCGCCTGCGTGAGCGTGGGTGTCGGGCTGTAGGAGTTCGGGTCGAAGTCGCTGATGTTCAATGTCTTGCGCAGATTGTCCACATTGGTCTGGAGGCTCTGAATTTCTTCTTCCTCAGCCCTAAATTGCTTTTCCAAAACGTCAATGCCCGCTGATGTCAATTCGCTCCGCTGCTGGAGCCGATAATCCTGATAGGCTTCGGCAACCGCGTTGGCCAGCCGGGCGGCATCATTCTTGTCCTCGCTAAAGACGGTGACCGTGATGTATTTCGTGTTCCGTATAGTGTCGAGGTGCATTCGCCGCTTGAGAAACTCAATGGCCTCAATGGTTTTGAGCGTTTCGCCATTGAAATATTTCTTTCCCCATTCAACGTTCAAATTCAACGTGTTGACGACATTGCTCAACACCGCCTGAGACTGGATCAGTTCATAGGTCGTCTGCAGGAAAAACGGGTCGTAGGCGGCTTGTGATACCGACCGCTCCTCGCCCATGCTGATGTCGCTGACGTTCGGTTCGATGAGGATGCGGGCGGTGCTGGCGTAGGATTCCGGCAAAATGAACGTCACCGCGGTGGCAATGATGGCGGTGATTAAAAAAACGGTGATGATGATCGCCTTACGAATGCGAATAATGCGCCAATAATCCAGGAAATGCAGTTTGGTTTCCTGCGGCGGCGAAGTCTTGAATGAGTCCATACGTCAAAAAAAGCGGGTGCCTAGGTTAATAAGACCGAGCCTCCATCGGAATGTTCAAAAGCATTTGTCAGAACTGCCTGCTTAATAAGACGCGGTGACGCCTATGTAAACAATATTTTGCGTGTAACCGCGCTGATAAATATTGGACTGGAGATCGTTAAAATTGTAGCCGAATTCAGCCGAAAAATGCGGGTTGAAGCTGTAAGACAGGTTCAAGCCCAAGGAATAGTAATCGTCCGGTTGACCGTTGTATGCGCCCTCGTTATACGTCGAGTACTGCCAGGTCCCAATAAGTGTCCCCAGCAGCTTTGGGGTGATCTGATGGTTCAGGGAGGCGTAAAGCACCGAACTCTCCTGGTTCAAGGTAAGTTTGCCGGTCGTCGGATCGGGTGCGACCACATCCGTAGAGTTTTGCACCTGGTTGAAGCCGATTTCCGCATAGCTGCCGGGAAGGTAGGTATAGATTAACGAGATAACTGCATACGGTGTAACTGAGGGCGAGCTTAGAGGATCGTTGTAATAATCGGAGTATGACGCGCCGGCTTTGGCCGAAATGTTCAAATTCGGAAGCAGATTGTGTTGGACACCGACATATCCGGTGTATGAACGGCTGTTACGGGATTGGCTGTAATAAAATGGATTGCCTGTCAGAATTGCAAGCGGCAGCGAGTAGGCAATTGGTTCATTTCCATTGTAATTTACCCACTCAAATGAACCGCCCACAAAGGCCACCGTTTGCGGGGCAACGTGCCATTGGAAATCCAACGACACAGTTTGATCAATATCGTTCAGCAACCCGGCCAAGCTCGCGCCTTTTCCTGTACCAGGCGGGACGATAGGAAAGACATCCGCAAGCGTCGCCCCATTGTTCTGGTAATTGTAAAACACATTTTGATAATTCAACGACGT
The DNA here is from genome assembly GCA_963827205.1 of uncultured Verrucomicrobiae bacterium. Lineage (GTDB taxonomy): Bacteria > Verrucomicrobiota > Verrucomicrobiia > Limisphaerales > UBA11358 > UBA11358. Next base: position 9,035 of record CAWHAH010000015.1, on the reverse strand, counting down.
GCTGAACAATCGCGTCCAATCCGTGTTTAAAGTGAAATTAGCGGTGTTGACAAAGTTGTCTCCATTGACGCGATAGGGCTGTGTAATTACGCCGTTGGGGTTCAGCAACTCGGGTTCCTGGGCCACAATAAACGTGTCCATCACCTTCCCCTGCCATCGCTCGCTAAACGCGTGGTCCACCCACAAATCAAGCTGGTCGCTTTGGTCAACCGCACTCTGGCCCAGTTCTTCCCGTTCCTGGTAATAGGTCATCGAGTAAGTGTTGCGCAACCCCAACTCCGTCTGCTGCAAAGGCACGGCCAGCATGAGTTGCGGGGAAAGTTCAAACCCGTAACTGCCGCGCGGGTTGTAATAGTCGTTTGCGGTATCGTAATTGTCGTCGTAAAAGCCGCGCAAGGTGGCCGAAAGGTTCCACACCTTGGTGCTCGAAAGGGGGCCCAAATCAGGCGCGTAAGCGGCTTGCAAACTGGCGGTTCCGGCTGCTGCCAGCCCCATAGAAATAAAGAATTTTTTCATAACTCTTCTTGACGTCCTAGTTAGACCGCTGACATTCCTCATCATTCAAAAAAAGTGCCACAACCAACGACGTGGAGGATATTGCCAACAGCGCCATTCTATTGTCAAAAACAATTTTGAACATTTTTTAGCCTCAAAATCTCCCCTCAATCCGGTGTGCTGGACGCGCTGACGCTTCAATTTAAAGACGCTTCCGTTTCAATTCCTGCGATAGCATTTCAAGCGTGAGAGTGTTGACCACGTCCGTTTGTTCCAACCACCCTTTCCGGGCAATCCCGGCGCCCAGCCGCAGGAAACCCGCGTGCTCGTTACGATGCGCGTCCGGGTTGATCACGCACTTGACCCCCTTGCTCTTCGCGTATGGCCAGAGCCGCCAGTCGAGGTCGAAACGATGCGGATTGCAATTCAACTCCAGCCATGTGCCGGTCGCGGCACAGGCGTCAATCACCGCCTGCGCGTTGACCGGATATGGCTCACGTTCCAAAAGCAACCGGCCCGTCATGTGGGCGATGATATGAACGAACTTGTTTTCCGCCGCGCGGACCAGCCGCTTTGTGTTTTCCGTCTCACTGCTGGCCGGAATGTGCAGGCTGGCGACCACCACGTCCAGCTCCGCGAGGAGGTCGTCGTCGAAATCCAGCGAGTCACGCAAAATGTCCACTTCGCAGCCGGTCAGCAGCCGGAAATCGCTGCCGCGCCCGGCCAATTGCCCGTTCAATTTTTTGATTTCCTTGATTTGCTCGCGAACCCGCTTCGCGTCCAGCCCGTTCGCCTGAAAGGAAGACTTTGAATGATCGGTGATCGCCCAATACTCAAAACCGAGGCCGTCCATGAACTCGGCGATTTCCCCGAGGGTGTTGCGCCCGTCGCTCCAGGTCGAATGATTGTGCAAGGCGCCGCGCATTTCCGTCCACTCGATGAGCCTCGGCAAATCATTTTTTTCGGCGGCGGCAAATTCACCGTGGTCTTCACGCAGTTCCGGCGGGATGGAGGGCAAATCCAGTTTCGCAAAAATTTCCGCCTCGTCCTGGCACGGCACGAGCAGCTCCGGATCGCGCGTTTCCTCCTTGGATTTGAACAGGCCGTATTCGTTCAGCCGCAAGCCGCGCGCAATCGCCCGCTGGCGCATGATGATGTTGTGCTCCTTGCTGCCGGTGAAATACGCCAGTGCAAACGGAAATTCCTTGTCGCTCACCACGCGCAAGTCGCACTGGATGCCACCGTCCAAAATCACACTCGCCTTGGTGTCGCCTCTGGCGGTGGCTTTGACGACCCCCGGCTGCGCCACAAAAAAATCAATTACCTCCGCCGGTTTCTTCGACGACGCCAGCAGGTCAACGTCGCCGATGACTTCCTTGAACCGCCGCAAACTGCCCGCCGCGCTGCAACGAATCACCGCCGGATGTTCGCGCAGGTTTTCGAGCAGTGGTTCGGCGACGCGCAAGGCGTCGTTCAACAAATGTTTCGAGGCGTAAGTCCGCCGGCGTTCAATGCCTTCGAGTATATTCGCCTGCGTCTTTTCACCAAAGCCGTCGAGCCCGGCGACCTTGCCGGATTTGCACGCCGCTTCGAGTTTCCCGACCGAATCAACGCCCAGCTTTTGATTCAGCGCCTGGATTTTCTTTGGTCCCAGTCCGGGAATTTCCAGCATTTCAATCAGGCCCGGCGGGGTGGCCGCTTTCAATTCATCGTAGTAAGCCAGCTTGCCCGTTTCCACCAACTCGGTGACTTTCTTTTCCAGCGCTTCGCCGATGCCTTTGATTTCGCCCAGCCGGTTGTCCGCCACGATTTTCGCCAGCGGTTCATCCAGGCTTTCAATCGCGCGGGCGGCATTCAAATAAGCGCGCGTCTTGAATGGATTCTCGCCTTTGAGTTCCAGCAACGTTCCGATCTCGACCAGAATCTCCGCAACGCGATCTTTGTCCATGCACTTAGCATGGCGATGCCAGTGACCAATTTCAAGCCGGGGTATTTCCGCCCTTGAATCTGGCGAGCTATGGCTTGGGTTTAACGATGACGCCTTGAGCGGGGGAGTGTCGGATAGCCGCGCATCTTGAACGGGTTTTTTGCACTTCAATTCAGTCAGTGTCCCGATTTCGACCAGAATTTTCGCAACCCCGTCTTTGTCCCTAAGCACGAATATGATAGTCCAGTTTCAACGTAGGCAAAAAAGAAAGTGAACGGCAAACTTGACCCGGAGCGGTTATGCGTTCTGACCACCCCAAAAGAGACGAACCGGCTTATTTGTAACAAATAAAAGGGAACTAGCGAGAGAAAATGGCCTGCGGCTTGCTGTATTTTCTCAGACCAGCGCGTTCAGGTGCGCTGGAAATTGAAAAGGTGAAATTCATAAATTTAAATCTGGATTTTTCGCAACAGTACCTGCAGGCGACGTTGTTCGTGTCACTGTTGAGCGTATGGGTATTGGTGGGGCTTTTTTATTATCTGAATCGTTACACCCGGCGGGAGTACTTTACCATCTGGACCGTGGCCTGGTTGTTTTATGCCTTGTGGCTGACGCTGGGACTGAACACGCAAGGCCTGACTTACAATAAAACTGTTTTCATTCTCCAACAATGTTGTGTGGCCATTTCGGCGGTGTTTCTTCTATGGGGAAGCGCGCGCTTCCTCAGCCTGCCGGTGCGGCAGACGTTGCTGACTTTGTTCATGATGTTCCTGCTGGTTTGGACGGTGGTCAGTCCGGAAGTGATTTCAGACACCCTGCAAATCCAACTGCCTGTTTTCATTCTCATCGGCCTCGGCAGCGTGTTTGCCGGTGTATGCTTTTACCGGGTGCGAAAAAAGATGCCGTTTGTCGGGGCGGGCATGTTGTCGCTGGGTTTCTTGCTGTGGGGCTTTTACCTGGCCAGTTACCCCTTCACCCTGGGGTATCAAAACCTGTACAACGCCGGTTTTCTCATAGCCGCCGTGCTGCAACTCTTTATTGCGGTCAGCATGATTGTGCTGGTCATGGAGGAGGTCCGTTACAATGCCGAACAGATGCGTGCCGAAATCGAAACCGTTCGTTCTGAGAAGGAGGCATTGCGGGCCAAAATTCTCAGCACCGAGGAACAATGCCGCAGCCTTTATGATCAGGTGCGCCTCACCGATGGCGTGCAGAAAGCTTACGATGAACTGCGCCGGACCCAACAGGTGGTTGTGCAGCAGGAACGCCTTCGCGCCTTGGGCCAGATGGCCAGCGGGGTGGCGCATGATATCAACAACGCTCTCTCGCCGATCCTCGCCTATTCCGAACTATTGCTCACTACGGTGCCGGATCTGCCCGAAAATGTGCGGCATTATCTGCAAACCATCAACAAATCCGGCGACGACGTCGCCCACATCGTCTCCCGCATGCGGGAGTTTTACCGCCGCCGTTCCGACAACGAGCAACTGACGAAGGTGAACGTGAATCAAATCATGGAGGAAGTCATCGAGCTTACCCGCCCGCGCTGGCGCGACGTTGCGCAACGGGAAGGCATTTCCATCCGTATCGAACACGATTTTGAGTCCGGGCTGCCATTGCTGTTCAGCGACCCCACCGAACTCCGGGAAGCGCTGTTCAATTTGATTTTTAATGCCGTGGACGCCCTTCCCCAAGGCGGCATCATCGCCCTCGCCACCCGCTCGGTAATCCGTCCCGCCCAGGACGATAATTTGCCGCCTGAACGGCAAATTCAAATCGAGGTGCGGGACAACGGCATTGGCATGAATGAAAAGACCCGCCTGCATTGCTTGGAACCCTTCTTCTCCACGAAAGCCACGCGAGGCGGTACCGGCCTCGGACTGGCCATGGTTTATGGCATGATGCAGCGCCACGAGGGCACCATCGAAATTGACAGCGCGCCCGGCCGCGGGACTTCCGTCCGGCTCACCTTTCCCGTTCGGGAAGAGACTTCGACAGTCGCCGATTGCCCCGCGTCGCAGGCCAATCAAAAGCGTTCGCTGCGCATCCTTTGCATAGACGACGAAGCACAAATTCAGGATCTGCTGAAGCACTGTCTGACGACACTGGACCATCAGGTGACCACCGCTTCAAGCGGCAAGCAGGGTTTGGAGATGTTCCGCTCGGCCCTCCGCAAAAAACAACCTTACGAGACGGTGATAACCGATTTGGGCATGCCGGATGTTGACGGCCATCAGGTGGCTCGCACCATCAAGGCAGAATCTCCCGGCACACCGGTAATTATGATGACCGGCTGGGGAACAATCATGAAGGAAGATGGAGAACTGGTTTCGGAAGTGGACGCCGTGGTTGGCAAACCGCCGCGCATAGGCGAGTTGAACAATCTGCTCCTCAAACTTACGGCATAGGACAGGCGCCGGCGCCAACGCGCTCCTTGTCTGGTGCCATTGCCTTTGCCCCAACAACATAGCCTGGTCGTTTCCTCCGGAGCCCCTCGTTTTTCCGTGCCGATTCCTGCAAATGCCGGTAAGGTCAAGCCCATGCCAGGAATTATCCATCGCCCAATGGCACTCACCATCGCCAGCTCGGATAGCGGAGGTGGCGCGGGCATCCAGGCCGATTTGAAAACGTTCGCCGCGCTCGGGCTCCACGGCGCAAGCGCCATTGCATGCGTTACCGCGCAAAATCCCAGGCGCGTTCTCGCCGTCGAAATCTGTTCGCCCGGGATTTTGCGGCAACAAATCGAAGCCGTGTTTGAGGAATTGCCGCCCGCCGCGGTGAAAACCGGAATGTTATTCTCGGCGGAAAATGTTGGCGTCGTGGCCGAATTTTTCAAGGCCCGGAATTATCGGAGGGACGAGTTATACCAGTCCCAAACTTCCAAACCCAAAAGCCTGGACTCGCATAGCTCGTCCCTCCGATTTCCGCCGCTGGTCGTTGACCCGGTGATGGTTTCGACCAGCGGCGCCATTTTGCTGAAACCGGCGGCCATCAAAGTCCTGAAAACGAAATTGCTGCCGCTCGCCACGCTCGCGACCCCCAATCTCTACGAAGCCGAAATTCTGGCCGGACGCAAACTCGCGTCCGTTGAAGACCTGCGCGCCGCCGCCCGCGAAATCCACGCACGCTTCGGCTGCGCGGCGCTCGTCAAAGGCGGCCATTTGCGGGGCGGGCGCGAGGCTGTGGATATTTTTTTTGATGGCCGGACGGAATTGCTGTTGAGCGCGCCGTTCATCAAAGACGTTCGCACGCACGGCACCGGTTGCACCTGCTCGGCGGCCGTCGCGGGTTATCTGGCGCGCGGTTGCGATTTGCCGGAGGCGGTAAAACGCGCCAAGGAATTTGTCACTCAAGCCATCGCCGGCAGCTATCGCGTTGGAAAAAACTTTGCGCTGAATCCGCTGTTTCGCTAGCCGCGTCAGGCAATCCCGCCGTTCACGCGGATGTTCTGGCCAGTGACCCAGCCCGCCGCCTCGCTCGCCAAAAAAGCTACCACCTCGGCAATTTCCATCGGCTGGCCCAGCCGGCCAAAGGCGGAGGCCCGCGCGAACTGCCGCATTTGCTCCGGCGTCTTGCCCGCACTAAACAATTCGGTGTCGGTCGGGCCGGGCGAAATGATGTTGACCGTGATGCCACGCGGCCCCAGTTCGCCGGCCAGCGAACGCGTCAGTTGCTCCACCGCGCCCTTGGTGGCGACATAAGCACCGTAAGTCGGCATCATTCTCGCCGTCGTCGAACTGGACAGGTTGATGATGCGTCCGCCCTCGGCCAAGCGGATCGCTGCCTGCTGGCACGCGAAAAACGTGCCCTTGACGTTCACGGCAAAAATCCGGTCGTATTCCGCTTCCGTCACGGCACTGACCGGATTTTGCGTCATGATCCCGGCGTTGTTCACCAGAATGTCGAGTTTGCCGAAACGGCCAATGGTTTCATCAAAAAGCCGGACAATCTCCGGCACACGCCCGACGTCAGCCTGGAAGGCGAACGCCCTCCCGCCAGCCGCTTCAATTTGGGCCACGACTCTTTGCGCTTCACTGGCGTTGCTCGCGTAATTTATGGCGACCGCCGCCCCATCGCGACTGAGACGTTCCGCGATGGCGCGCCCGATTCCCCGCGAAGCGCCGGTGACCAGTGCGACTTTTCCGTTCAATGTTTTGTTCATGTTGTTGTTTCCTTGGATGCGGAATATAGCACATCTGCGCGACATGCAATTCGTGATTCACCGTTCGTCCTTCGCCAACTACAATACGTTGTCATGTCTGACACGCTGGTCATCAATGAAATCTATTTGAGCCTGCAAGGTGAAAGCACCTTCGCCGGTCTGCCGTGTATTTTTGTCCGGCTCACCGCCTGTGATTTGCGCTGCTCGTATTGCGACACCGCTTACGCCTTCACTCAAGGCAAAAAAATGCCGCTTGTGGAGGTTCAAGCCAAAATCCGGGAACTCGCCGCCCCATTCAAGAACTCGTCACTCGTCACTCGCCACGCGCCACTGTCTTCGGTTGAATTGACCGGTGGCGAGCCGTTGCTCCAGAAAAGTTCGTTGCCGCTGATGAAATCGCTGTGCGATGACGGCTTCACCGTGCTGCTCGAAACCAGCGGTGCGCACGACATCTCGGCGGTGGACCCGCGCGTGCATCGCATTATGGACTTGAAATGCCCGTCCAGCGGCGAAGTGGAACGAAATCGCTGGGAAAATCTCAAACATTTGCAAGCGACCGACGAAATCAAATTCGTCATCGGCACGGCCGAAGATTACGAGTGGACGAAAAATCAAATCGCCGAATACAAACTCGCCGCCATCTGTCCCCTGCTCTGCTCGTGGGTACATCCACTCTCGCCAAAACAGCAGGACAAGTCGTTGAAAAAAGTTCCGGCGGGGCAAACACCGATTTCGCGGCGCGAGCTGGCGGAAAAAATCATCGCTGACGCGTTGCCGGTGCGGTTTCAAGTCCAGATGCACAAGGTCATCTGGCCACCGGAACAACGCGGCGTATAGGCCATTTATGATTTACGATTTACGATTTATGATTACAAGACGCGACGACATCTAAATCGAGACCTCTGCAAAACCGGAGCGCGGACAGCTTTGTCCGCGGGTTGGGGCAGGGTATGGTAATGCGGACATGGCTGTCCGCGCTCCACAACGACACTCGTCACGCGTTTTGCGGAGGTTTCAAATCGTAAGTCGAAAAGTGTAAATTTGTGGCGAAAACCAAAACCATCCTGCAACAGCTTCGTGACTTTGAGTCTCGCAACGTCACTTTCGTTGATCCCGACGGCTCGTGGCCCATCGTCTGGGAACACGCCCGGGGCATTCACGTCTGGGATGCCGATGGGAAGAAATATCTGGATTTGACCGCCGCTTTTGGTGTTGCCGCCGCCGGCCACGCGAACCCGAAGGTGGTCAAGGCCGGCCAAGCGCAACTGGCGCGGCTACCGCACGCGATGGGCGATGTGCATCCGCACGCGCTCAAAGCGCGGCTCGCCCGCGAGCTGAGCCGAATTACCTTCGAGCGCTGGGAACAACTTCGGAGGGACGAGTTACACGAATCCCAAAAATCAGGGACTCGCAGAACTCGTCCCTCCGGCAAGGTCATCTTCGGTAATTCCGGTTTTGAGGCGGTGGAAGCCGCTCTCAAAACGGCGATGCTCGCCACCGGCAAACGTGGAATCATCGCCTTCGAAGGCGCGTATCACGGACTGGGTTACGGCGCGCTCAACGCCACGCACCGCGATTTCTTTCGCGGGCCGTTTCGAACGCAGCTCGGCGAATTCGGCCATTTCGTACCATTTCCTGTAGGAGACGACGTAAGGAGTCTCAAACTCAAAACCGGAGAAAATGAGCCTTCTCACGTCGGCTGCTACGAAATTGAGAAGCGTATCCGCCATCTTTTCCGCCGCGAATCCATCGGGGCAATTCTGGCCGAGCCGATCCAGGCGCGAGGCGGCATTAATATTCCGCCGCCGGAATTTCTGCCGTTGCTCCGAAAACTCTGCGATGAACACGGCGCGTTGTTGATCGTGGACGAAATTTACACCGGCTTCGGCCGCACCGGGAAATGGTTCGCCTGCGAACACAGCGGCGTCGTGCCCGACCTCATCTGCCTTGGCAAAGCGTTGACCGGCGGCTTTCCGTTATCGGCCTGCGTCGGGCGCGCGGATTTGATGGACGCCGCCTGGCCGGCCTCGCGCGGCGAGGCCATTCACACCAGCACGTTCCTCGGCAACCCGGTCGGCTGCGCAATGGCACTGGCGCAAATCAAGGAGATCGAACGGATGGACTTGCCAGAACGCAGCGCGGAGTTGGGGGCGCACATGTTGAAATTGCTTTCCATCCTCCATTCTCCATCTTCCATCCTCGTTTCCTGCCGCGGCCTGGGCCTGATGGCCGGTGTGGAACTGCGCCTGCCCAATGGCAAACCGGCAACCAAAGCGACAATGCAGGCCATCAAAAAAATGTTGCATCGCGGTTTCATTCTTTTGCCCGAAGGTGAACACGCCAACGTCATCAGCTTCACCCCGCCACTGACAATTACCAAAACACAATTGGCCAAAGCCGTCAGTGCGCTTAAACACGTTTTAACCACGGATGCACACCGATAAACCTAAC
>CAWHAH010000014.1:0-44647 GCA_963827205.1 uncultured Verrucomicrobiae bacterium | reverse complement strand
GCCTCGCCGCGTTAGACAAAGCCTTTTACACGAGCCTGCTGCGTGGCACCGCTTTACGCAGTCACTTTTCCAGGATTGACCCTTTCATTCCAACTGCAGTTTTCAGGTTGATGGGATTCGGGGTCACACGCCGGCAATCCGCCGCTTGTATTCCGCCAGACATTCCTCCAGGCGCTGCTTGGCGTTGGTCACGCCGGGCGCGTTGTGCGACGGATGGATGTAAAGTTTCACGCCACGCTTCACCAAAATGTCCGCTACCGTGCAGACCGTCAGCCAAACGGTGGTGATGAAAGCCATGTTGGACACGGGTCCCACTTTTTCCTGGTGGTTCTTGATTGATACGACGGCGTCCTCCAGCGGCGCGCAGGTGTCCACCACAAGATCCGCGATCTGGAAGATGGTTTTCCCGCAGGAATGGCGCGTCTGTTTGCCTTTCGCCTCGGCCACGGAGCCGTAGGCGATCACTTTCATGCCGCGCTTCCTGGCTTCGAGCGCGATGTCGATGTTCACGTTGTTGATGCCGGAATGGGAGAACAGCCACATCGTGTCGCGCGGATCGAAGGTGTAGCCCTTCATGATCTCGACGCCGTAGCCTTCGACGCGCTCCAGGAAAACGAACTGATGCACACCCATCTCGCCGGTGATGCGCGTGAAGAATGTCAGCGGCAGCTCGACCATCGGATGGAAACCGACGAATCCGCCGATGCGCGGATACATCTCCTCGACGGGAATGGTGGCGTGGCCGCAGCCGAAGGTGTGGACCCAGCGTCCGCACTGGATGCTGTCAGCCATGACCTCGGCGGCCCGCCCGATGGCGTCCATTTGCGTGTTTTCGATGCGATCCATGATGCCGCGCGTGGCGGCCAGCCATTGTTTGGCAGTCGTGCTCATTTGCTTTTTAGAATTTGCGGGTTGGTTTTGTTGAGTTGTTTGACGATGAGGAAAATCAGAGCGGCGGAACATACCAGGCAGAGCAGCATGACTTTGGTGTATTGCTGGATGCCGTAAGTTTTGGCAATCAGACCGAGGGTCTTGTTGATGGTCATGTTGCCGATCAAGGCGACGACAAACACCGTGCTGAACGCGGTGCCGGACCTGGCCGGAAACAAATCGCCGATGTAGCCGAGGATCACCGGAAACGCGGCTGACAAGCCGGCGCCAATCAACACGACGCCCGCCAGCGCCACCGGATACGCCGGCGCCGTCGTCAACACCAGCGCGCCGGCCGCGGCGGAAACGATGCTGGCGAACAGCACCAGTTGCGATTGAGCTTTTTTGAGCAGCGCGCCCAGCGCCAGCCGGGTGACGACCATCACCGCCACGAGGGTGGTGAGCGCCCAGAGGGAGTGACGTTCCGTGAGCCTGGCGTCGAGGTCCCCAACGAGAATGACCTTTTTGAAAAAGCGGGTCATCCAATCGTTGGACATGCCTTCCATGCCGCTTTGGAACGCCAGGGTGATACCCGCCAGCAGGAGAATCGGCTCTTTGAGCAGCACCAGGCTTTCCGTCAGAGAAAACTTTTGCCCCTGTTGTTTGGGCGGCGGGAATGAAATTAAAAGGAAATAAAGCACCGGCAGGATCACAAACAGGCCGATCCCGGCCACGATGCTGGTGTGGGAAAAATGTTTGGACAGCACGGCCAGCGTTCCGGGCATCCCCAGCGCGCCGAGGCCGAAGAACACGCCCAGCAGACAGAGCTTTGCGCCGCGCTCGCCCTCGCTGACGTCAGCCACCAGCGCGTTGGTGGCGCCGTTGAGAACGCCGCCGCCAAAGCCGATCAGGAAAACAAAAAACTGCACGGCGAGCAGACTGTGGGCGAGCGCCACGCCTTCCAACGCCACCAGCACCAGCAACGAGCAGATGACCAACATCCATTTATAGCCAAAGCGGTCCACAATGGGTCCGAAGATCAGCGAGGCGATCAAAATGCCGAACGGCAGCAAGGCGGTCAGCGTACCGATGCGGTTGTCGTCCAGATGAAATTTCTCCGCCAGCATGTTATTGACCGAGCCCAGCGACAGAAAAACGATGCCGAAGAGCAGCATTCCAAAGCAGGCGGCGAAGAAGACCAGGTTCTTGTGATACATCGGCGCGGATTAACGGTTTTTCGCCGCACTTCGTAAAGCCAAATATCCCGCGCCAAACAACCCGGCCTCCCCGCCCAGTGCCGACGCCTCCAACGTCACCTGCTGGATGCCGATCGGCTGCGCCCATTTCTTCGCCTCGGTGTAAATATCCGGCAGCAAACGCGCCGCCGGGCCAAACACGCCGCCGCCGAAGATGATTTTCTCCGGGTTGAACAGGCTGACCAGATTGGCCACGGCCATGCCCCAGAATTCCACTGCGGTTTGCAACGTCTTCACGGCAATCCGGTCCTTCGTCTCGTAAGCAGCGAAGACATCATGCGCGGTCAGCTTTTTTGCCTTTCGCAACTTGCCGGAGTATTTTTTGTCCGCCGCCAGAAATTCCTTTGCCATCCTGGCGATGCCTCCGCCGGAGGCGTGGTGCTCGAAGCAGCCGCACGAGAGGTATTTCTTTTCGTAAGGCCGGTGCAACGCCAGCCAGCCGATCGCGCCCGCGATGTCGTGCGCGCCGCGCAATACCTCGCCGTCGATCAGAATGCCCGCACCGATGCCGGTGCCGACGGCCAGGAAAATCGCGTGACGGCAGCCGTGCGCCGCGCCCTGCCACGCCTCGCCCAAAATGCAACAGGCGCGGTCGCTGTCGAGGCGCACGCGGCCTTTCGGGACGGCGCGGATCGCTTCGAGTTCCGCGCGCAGCGGATAATCCTCCCAGCCGGGGATGTTCGGCGCCCAGACGGTGCCGGTCTTTTGGCGCGCGATGCCGGGAACACAGATGCCGAGGGCGTCGATAACCAGTTTCCGTTGCCGCGCCGTTTGCAGCAAGGCGCGGGTCTGCTGTTGAATCAACCGGCCAACGGCCGCGCCCTGCCGCTTTTCCAGCGGGGCGACGGTTTTTTCCAGGAGGGTTCCGTCATGGTTGAAAATGGCCCCGGCGAGCTTGGTGCCGCCGAGGTCAAAAGCAAGAACAGTGTGCGTTGTCATAATCATCTTATGGAACGACCGGTTTCTTAGAGGAACCAATCCTCTTTTATCAATGGTTGGTGGGCAAGGCAGGATTGCGCGGCCCGCGCGTTCGGGTCTTGATTCAAGGCGTGGGCTTGGCAGCGTGTACTTTGCGGTCCTCCACCATTTGGTAAGTGATGCGGAATTTCAGGAATTCGTCGGCGATGCCCCGGAGCTTCCAGAAAATGAGCACCAAGAACACGGTGCAGATAAGAATCGCGACATAGGTTGAATAAACCAGAAATTCGAGATGGATTGCCACGTTGGCGGCTTGTTGTTGCGCGTTAATCAGGTTTTGCATGTCATTTGGGTTCATTCGTTTTTCCTCCAGCGTTTGATTTTCGGGATGCGACCGAGACGGATGGCAAATTCCTTGTATCGGCCAAGCCTCGCCCCGTGAGACCGCGGGTCTTTTACGGGGCCTTGAACCCGGCATCCACGGTATTCAACCAGCATTTCCGGCGCTTTGGTGGCGTAACCATTGCGGAATTGGATGGAATCACACTTCCGTTCTCAGAACTGTCACCAGGTCAGCTTTCGCTCACGTCATTGCACACAGGCTGCCAGCGGAGAACGAGATCGTGCTCCTCCGTGCATCGGGCCCCCTGACCGGCGGTAGAATAATGGACATGGACATGCGTAGCGCCATTCGCAATGGCGTCACCCACCGTCACGTGACCCTCAAGTCGCTGGTGCAGATCTCGCGTTTGAGCAATGTAGATGGGAATCCAACTCCCGTCCTCGGATTGTTTGGCATAAATGTAATTACCTGGCAGCGGCCTGAAAGCCGTGTCAATGGGATGAATCTCGTATTGATACCCATTGCCGGACTGCCCGAGCCAACGGACGAACAGGGACTGCTTGCTCTGCCGTTGCAGGTGACGACCGAATAAATGTTTTAGCCAGTTCACCTTAATCAAAGGAGTCCATTAAATGAGCACGCTGTCAAGCGCTGAATCTCGTTGCTGTCAAACTGCCCCGTGTGATCATTTACGGCGGCCTGTCACGTGAGACGCAGTCTTTTACGTGACGTGCCCCATGTCATTTACGGTGTTCTTCATGCGGCGCGGGCGTTGCGAACGACGCCAGTACGGGGTGTAGTCGCGGTATTCAATCCGCTTCGTGCCTTTCGCAATCCGATCAAAAGGATCACGTCCCAAAATTAGGTGTAAAATGCCTGGCAGGTTCATAATTCTAGCACCGACGACTTCAATTCGTTTAGGCCTTGGATTAAATGTAGCCGCCCCAGTGCTCTTGAGCATAACGGAGCGCCTCTTCGACGTTAAGGTTTTTAGAAGCCCCGCCCGCCCGCACGTAGAGGATCGGCTGGTTTTGCTCCTTGACGACGACAGGTTGCAGTGCTCTTTCAGAAGAATTCTTCGAGCAGCACATACGCTGGCGTTCCGTCGTCACCCTCGTCTGGGCGTTCTTCGGTGCATGCCTTCGGAAACCCTTTCGCGGCCATCTGGCAAAGCAGAGTGGGGAAGTTGCCCAAGTATGTGCGGGCATTCTTCATTCTCTCTTCGGAAATCGTGAGTTCGAGACTCCGGTGGATGATAAGTTTGACGACTTGCTGAGATTCAGCGAGCGTGAGTTTGTTTGCCATATCGTTGGTCTTTCTTGATTTTGCCGAGCAACACCGCCGCTGGTTCGTCGGTGGGGTCTTGAGGGACGAGTTTGCCGGCGAAGGCGCGGGCGAGGAGGGACGGCATCAACTGATCCACCTGCCGGCGCGCCTGCGCCAGCCGCTGCTCCAACTGGTTCGCCAGCGCGAACAGGCCCTCCACTCGCCGCACGATTTCCTGTTGCTCGGCCAGCGGGGGAATGGGTAGCGGCAATCGCCGGAAGTCTTCGACGTTCACGCCTTGTAAGGCGACACCTTTTTTTTTGCCGAAGAGCCAATTTTGAGATTTCTGTGAACGAATGGCACAGGCAACGTAATCTCGGCAAAGGAATGGGTGGATAGAAGCTCTCACCAAGTGCTGGGTGATGTTACCGCCTTCAAGTTCTGGCGGCACAATCGCGACTCTGCCAATTGTTCCGTCTTTTGAAATTAACAAATCTCCCCCCTTCAGTGTCGCACGCGTGAATTTGGACGCCCGCTCAAGAGATGCACGCTTGAGTTCTGATAGCGGTGCAACCTTGCCGTCTTTCATCTCGAACACGCGGACGTATGGCACACCTTTCGGATCATGTGGCCCAGGTTTAATGATGCCGTAAATGATTGGTCGCCCTTCCTCGACAATTTGGTCCAGTGTCGCCCACCACCAGAATTCAGGAATCTCCGGTAATTCAGGCACATCGAGAACCGCTGGTGGAAGTCGGCGTTTGTTGCCGACGTTCATGGCTTTGGCGCGCTGAACCTTCACTCGGTTAAGCAAATCTTCAGCTGATTCTTCCGGCTCATTTTCCTCCCGCCAATCGCCGGTGAGGCGACCGGAGCAGGCGGCGGCAAGGACGGATTGGTGAAAGCGTTTGAGCAGCGTCGGGATCTTCGCCAGCCGCTGCTGGCAGGCGTCCACCTGGCCCAACAGCTTCTCCAGCTTCTCCACAATCCGCCTCTGCTCGGCTAGCGGTGCGACGGGAACTTCAATTGCCGCCAAGTGCTCGTTCTTGAGATTGTTGATGTTCGACCCGGCAGCCAGCTCGGAAATCGTGTTGCGGTACTCACGTGTTCGCAGAAACAAACCGACGTATCGGGAATTTAATTCAGGCCAAGGCCGGAGCGCTCCACAAAATGCTCCGAACGATCCTCGCCAATCTTCCATGACTTGCGCAGTTTTACCGACGACACTTTTGCTTCCGCTCGACATTGCGATGACAATATCACCTGTCCGCAATTTCTGTTGGTCGCTCACACATCTCTCCGGCACCCAAACCAAATCATCAAAAACTAAACGGTCATCTTGCAAGTTATTGGCACGCAGAATTGGAACGTAATCTTTTTTCGGATCTGCGGATGCCTCATCGCGGCCATAGGAAACGCCACGAAATTTCTGGCATAATGAATCAAGCGGCGCGGTCGCCCATCCTTGCGGCGGTCCGTCGCTCATTTTAATTATTGGCAACAGCCTTGATTTCTTTCTCGACGGCGTCAACAAAACTCGGCGCCTCTTCTTCGGGAAAGAGTTTTTTTCTATCGCCCGTTTCTTCGTTTAGTGCCTCATAAGCCTGATTGAACGCTTTCTGTGAGTGGCCTTGGCCTGATGGCCGGCCCAAGATGAGGTAAATCAAAAAGTCAGCATCAGCCTTTCGTAATTGACGAATCAAAGCGCTCCAGCGAACAGCCTTTTCAACGATGTCCGACGGCAGCAAGAGATCGAAACTCAATGCTTGGAACAGACGCAGGTAACCGCCCTGTGGCTGCCATGCGTTTTCGAAGCGGTGGCGCAATTCCCCGACGGTGAGAGTTTTTTCCTGCATCCGGGCAAGAACATTGCGCTGGCGCAACTCGCGCTCAATTGGCCGCCAAACGTCCACATCTTCCCGCCGCGTAGGCGGATGAGCTTTGAGATGCCGGGCCACGAGCCGGTCGAAAAGTTCTTTCAGCGTCTGTTGCACGTTGTCGGTGGCACCACCACCGGGGGCCGACCACTGAAGCGCGCTATCATCTGTAGGCAGCAGCGCCTTGGCAATCGTCTCGGCCGAGACCTGATCACGGTCGAACAGTTGTTCGGAAGTTTTACGATGAATTTCTTCCGTGCGCGAGGCCAGAAACGCCAGCAGGTCACGCAGCGAATCCGATTGCAGGCCGGGAAACATTCCCTTGACACGATCCAAGCCTGAAAGTTTTTCAAAGCCCAAAAATCCGACACGAGGCGCATGCAGCAGCACGCCGACGTTCACGAATTCCCGCGTAAAAACGTCGTGCATGTAGCGCAGAACCACGAAGCTGTATGGTGTTTTTGGTGCTTTCATGACAGACGCTCGCGTATCAAATTACAGACTTGGAGACGATTCGCAACAACCCATAATAGATGATCGCGGACTTTTGCCAAGTCCTCTTGAACCTGCCATGATTCCGGGATTTTGCCAAGCAGCGTTTCAATTCGAGCGGCGGTCAGGTGGCCGAGTGTGTTGGTCAACTTGCCAAATTCGGCGTCATTGGGAGAAACGGCTGAGTAAAAAACGTGGTCGTAATACCTGTCCAATTCGAGCGAGCTAAACGAAGGTGCAGGATTTCCACGAACAAACCCAAGCGCCCGCTCATGATCAATGAGCATGATTTTGGACCTGTCCCACAACAGGTTTGGGTTGTCCGCTTTCCGGTCGCAGTTCTGAACGATGACGTCGAAGGCAAAAACCTCCGCTGCCGACGAGCGTAGCGCAAGAGGAACACGAGGCTCCGGAGGAACCAAACTAAAGCCGGTCGGAGCGCTCTCGCTTGCAAAATTTAAACCAAGGCTGCGTTTAACCAAATCTTGAGCAACCTTCGGAACTCCAGCCAGAAATTCCGGCGAAAGATTGACAATAAACGGAGTTGGAACATTGAGACCAATTTCGTGAGCCAACAACGAACAGACGAGTTCCGCTACCAAGCCAAATTCACGCGCTTCGACTCCTCCAATAAATTTGACGTAAACATCCACTTTACTTCCATCCGCGCGGGCGCAACCAACACGCGCTGGCCGACTGTAGCCGTTTTGGGTAAACATGTGGAACTGTTCGGCCTCGATTATCTCGATATTTTTCATTTCTCGACGCCTTGGTCTTTTTCTAGCAAGGTAATGATTTCGCGCAAATCGTCCACGACGGATTCCAGTTCTGTGACCGCTTCCGTTGCCAGGTCCTGCGGTTCGGGCAGTTCGTCGCTGTCTTCCAGCGAGTCGTCCTTGAGCCAGGTCACGTCCAGCTTGTAGCCGCGTTCCTTGATTTCGCTGATGTGAAATTTTTTGAACCTGTCCGAGCCGGACTGGCCACCTTTCTCGCGCGTATCGGCGCGTTTGCTCAGGCCGTTGGGGTCTTTGCCGTAGGTTTTTTCAAATTCTTCGAAGTGCTGCGCCGTGAGCGGACGATCTTTTTTGGTGATGCCCGGCACGTTGGAGCGCGCGTCGAAAATCCAGACGTTTTCCGTGGGCTTGCCTTTCTGGAAGAAGATGACATTGGCTTTCACGCCCTGGCTGTAAGGCGTGAACGTGCCGCGCGGCAGGCGCAGAACGGTGTGCAGATTGCAATCCTGCATGAGAATCTCGAACACCTCGCCGGCCTTGCCCTCGAACAGGCAGTTGTCCGGCAGCACCAGCGCGGCGCGTCCACCGGGCTTGAGGATGGTGAGGACGTGCTGGACGAAGTTGAGCTGTTTGTTGCTGGTCTCGATGGTAAAGTCGTCCCGGTCGGGCGCCTGGTTCGCGCCTTTCGTGCCGAAAGGCGGATTGGTAAGCACAACGTCGTAACGTTCGCCCCGATCCGGTTCGTAAATGGTGTCACCGAGGTAAATGTGCGGCTCGACGCCGTGGAGGAAGAGGTTCATGAGAGCGAGACGGCGCGGACGCGGCACGAGATCCTGACCGATGAAGGTTTGCGATTTGATGCGTTTGGATTCAGCTTTGTCACTAAAGACGCCGCCGGAGACTTCTTTGGATACCAACCATTCGTAACTGCAAACGAGAAAGCCGCCCGTGCCGCACGCCGGGTCGCAAATCTTGAACTCCGGTTTCCCGCGCGGGTCAGGTTTCATCACGCGAACGATGGCCTGGATGAGCGGGCGGGGCGTAAAATATTGGCCGGCGCCTTTTTTGCCTTCACTGGCCGCCTTTTCGAGCAACCCCTCGAACGCCGCGCCCTTCACGTCCACGTCCATCGCCGACCAGTCCTCCTCGTCAATCATGGCGATGACTCGTTTGAGGTTGACGGGATTGTTGAAGCGCGGCGTGGATTGAGCGAAAATATCGCCGAGGATGCCGGGCTGTTCCCGGAGTTTGCGCAAAATGTCGGCGTAGTGGTCGGTCAGCGCCGTGCCGGATTTGGGTTTGAGCGAATCCCAATCACAATCCTTCGGAACCTTCGCCCCGCGTTCATCAGCCATTTTGAGGAACAGCAGGTAAGTGAGCTGTTCGATGTAATCGCCGTAATCCACGCCGTCGTGGCGCAGCGTGTGGCAGAAGCCCCAGAGTTTTTGGACGATGTCAGACATGAATCTGATTGGTTGTAATCACCCGCCAATGACTGATCCTGAGTTTCGGCCACCACTCGTCGTTTGCCTAGAAGCACAGTCGTCCGGAAGGGGATTTAGCGCCTTGTCGCTGAGATTTGGGTTCTTAACGCGATTGGTCGCTAGTAGAAGATTTATGGCACTGCTTACGAGTCCATGCGACAGCCCTAGGCTGTCGCCGATCGTCTTGTGTAGTCCAGTTGGCCAACGGTCTCGGGGTAGCAGTTCTTCGACCCGTTTGAGAGTATGCTCATCTATATCTCGTGTTTTCTTCGTGTGATCTGACCTCGGGGTACTGAACAACATTTTTGTTTCGGGAGTTAGTCTATCCCAAATTCCAATGTCTTTGATTCCTGAGGTCACCGTCATCCGGAAGTGCTCGCGTACATTGGTGGCCCCTAGCCCTGTAATCTTGTCACGCGACACGTTATAAACGACCGAGTCATCTCCTTTGACATCGAAATCGTGGGCTACAGCGATAGCTCGACCTATCTCAAGGATTTTACTGGCTCTCTTTAAGCTCATGACGAATCCGTTTACGGTTACGCGGTTTCCAGCGAAGCCTGCAATCACTTTGGCTGGGTCAAGATTCCGTTTGAACTTCAACGTGACGCCTGCAGTGTTGGTGTAAGATAGCTTGCCGTCCTCCTGCTTGAAAAAGAACAGCACAGCCTCGCCGCGAAGCTGGTCACTCCAGCGACCCAAGTCGAGGAGGATGGCCTCGACGCCGATTGATTTCAGGTAATCGGCAGCCGTATCGGCAAACCGAAGGGGTTCCTTTGTGCCAATAACGTACGTGTGCTTCTCTAGCTGGACGGTAATTGGGAAAGCTGGCCGGATAACCGTTTGTTGAACATAACGGAGCACCGCAGTAAGGAACACCCCGTTTGCGAATTCTCGCTTGAGGCGGATTCCGACCGTCGTTCCTTGTGAACCGTCGGGGCGTTCGGTGACAAATGCGAGTCCACCTCTGGAATCCAGAGTCAGGGTCCTGCTTTTAAAATCCAGCCTTGGAGATTTTTTGTTGCATGTTACTACTCTCAGAAGGTCAGCGATCATGAAAACAGAGATGATGCCGATTCCAAACCGAGATATCGGAACGTACGATCCCCGCGAAGCGCTACGCATCAACCGGTGAAATTCATGCGAGGCGTAGTACGATGTGCCAACGTTGAAAAAGTACTCCATTAGGACATGTTCATCCATGCCGATTCCATCGTCCGCAACGTGGATCCAGAGGCCGTCATCTTGCCACTCCGATGTTACCCTGATGGATGGGGTGTAACCAGACTCGATGCTCTGCCTGACGGCGCAGGCATCAAGTGCGTTCTGTAAGAGTTCCCTCACCGGCACTGCCGGATTCGTGTATAGGCGCTCCCCCATCAGCAAACTCATTAGTGCTGACTGATTAAGTTTGAAGGCCATTTCCTTATATACGTACCCTTGAGGTTGAATTCGGGGCCGAACGGTAACGGGAAGATTTAATGCGTATCGCGCGGCAATGTGGGCCGGATTTCTTTTGAGCACGGCGGCCGTGTCACGAAGCTCACGTTCAATGCTTCGACAGAATTCGCGCACAGCACACTCGATGACGGGGTGCTCGCATACCGCGGATATCAGAATTTCGTCGTCTCTGGTCTCGATCGTGTGAACTGACAAATGCTTCGACCACTCCCGTAGTGTAACCTCGGCACTGGGTACCGACCGGGAGGCGATGCCCAGTGCTTCGAAGAGCACACGAGGCGTTCGTTCTCGGTCGAAATCCATGATATCCGCAAGTCTGAGCAATGCGGCACAAAACTGTGTGTTCAGCACCTCGCCGCAAATGGTCAAGTCGCGCGGGAATGTGTCCTCGTAAGGCCCTTTGACTTCCGCAAGCACTGCCGGATCTTCGTTGTGGCTCCAGCAGATTGAGATTAGCGGCTCAAGGAACGAAACGCCCTGGAAACTGAAAAGCTCGCTCATCCCAGAGTCGCGTTTAAGCTGTTCAGCGAGTTCGACATATCTTGCCCGCATGGCGTGGCGAGGCCTCAGATACGCACAAAGGGCCGCTTCCTGCAGTTGGTGAATTTCGGTCTCGACTCGAAGGCGCTGCCGCTCTGCTTCTTCCGCAGAAAGCATCTTGTCCGCGACTGCAGAGTCGAGCTTTGAAATTTGAGACCTCGCCATTGACAACATGTTTGACAATTCCTGCCAATCGGCAAGGGTTTCAATAAACTCGGTAGAGTCCAAAATGCGCTCGCGCTCTTTCCAGGTCACCGTCATTCCAAGATCATGAAGGTAAGCGGCAAAGATGAGTATCAGACATTCGAGCCTCGAGAGCTGTGACGCAGTCTCGGGGCCAGCCAATTGCCCGGTCAAGTGGAGCACCTTTTTAGCGTGGTCTCGATTGTGCAGGGTGAATTCTCGAAATGGGCCAGCAACAATTAAGTCGAGTAGTGGTGTAGCGGTCTCAATCAACCGATCCGCTTTCGCAACTAGACCGTCTCCGGGAGTTGCCTTTTGGAGGAGTTCTTTGTAGACGCTGCATTCGCGCACTGTGTTGGGAGCTGGTTGTATGATTGGCATAAATAGACTGGTGAGATTCGTGCTTCACGCCGCCACGGCTTCGTTGAGTTCACTGATCATGACTGTCAAATCGCCGAACACCCTCTTCGCTTTAGCCTTTCCGCCTCGCATACCCAGCAGCGGCGTCAGGTCAAAATCCTCCTCGTCCATTGAAAGATTTTTAACCAGATGCTCGCGAACCAGCGAGAGCCATTGCATTTGCTCCGGCGTCAGTTTGTGCGCGTTGAGAAATTTGTCCATCGCCTGGTTGACACGTTCCTCGGCAGTGAGCAGCGGCGCTTGTTGCGCGGCGGCGTGTTTGACGATGGAAATCACGTCGGCCAGCGCCTTGAAGCCCTTTGCGCGGTGGGCTTGTTGCAGTTTGTCCGTGCTGAAACCCTGTTGGCTCACGGCGCGCTTGAGCTCGTCCATCACGGCAGGCCGCCAGTCCTTTGGGTGTTGAAGCAGAACGGAAAGCGCGGCGACTTTGTCAGCATTGGCCTTCACGAATTTCTCAAAGGCGTCAAGGTAATCTTCCGCGTTGTCGAACTTGCCGTAGCGTTCCAACTTCTGCGACGTGACCATGTCCTTGTCTTCGATGGTTGTAAGGAAGCTCCGCTTGGCGCGGGGATATTCCAGCAGCAGCTTTTGAAAATCAGGATTGCGCAGCAGTTTCATTGTGCCAGCGAAGTCCTGTTTCAGCGCGTGAGGTAGTTGTTTTGCGAACCGGCCCATGTCACCATCGGGAATCCACGCGGCGAATTGCGTGCGGGCTTCGGCGTTCATGTCCTTGTCAATCCGCAGGAGGCGCTTGGCCAGGATGCGCACGTAGTAATTACGGTCCACGTTCTGCCAGATGTTCTCGATGACTTCCAGGAGCGTGAGCGGCGTTTTGCCTGGTGGCTCTATGTCGAAGCTGGAGACGTTTTTGAAATACTTGATGAGCGTGCCGTCGAAGCAATCAAAGATGACGAACTTCGATTTGTTGATATCGGGGCAAAGACGCGTGCCGCGACCGAGCATCTGCTCCCACAGGATGCGCGACTTGACCGGGCGCAGGAACACGATGAACTCCAACGCCGGGATGTCCACGCCGGTCGAGAGCATGTCCACGGTGACGACGACCTTGGGATTGGGGCGGTTGCGGAATTCGCGGATGCGCTGGAGCGGGCGATCCACGTTCGGGTTGCCAGTAATTTTCTTCACGAAATCATCGCCCTGGTTGAAGACCTCGCGGCAAATCTTCACGAGCTGGTCGGCGTGCGATGTGTGCGGCAGGTCGTTGACGGCGAAGATGAGGATTTTCGGGAAGTGACCGGTGTTGGCTTCGTGTTCGTAGGCGAATTTGGCGACTTCCTCGATGATTTTGCGGTTGCTGTCGGGCGCGGTGATGTCGTGCTCCACTGCCGCGGCGTCGAATTGTCGTTCGTCTTCCAGTTGGTCGAGGGCCTTCTGACCGGTGTCCGTGTCCACGCGCTCGACGGTTTCGCCTTCTTTGAGGAACACACCGTTCATGCGCACATCCGATTTGATAGCCACCGGCTCATAGTCCACGAGATAGCCGTCGAGGATGGCCTGCTCGACCGTGTAACGGAAGACGGGCGGACCAAAGAGCGCGGTGGTGTGCGCTGCGGGCGTGGCGGTGAGACCGATTTTGATGGCGTCAAAGTGATTGATGGTCTCGCGCCAAACGCTCATCTCCTGCGCCGTGTATCCGCGGTGACATTCGTCGGCGATGATGATGTCGAACGCGTGAATAGGGATGTCGAGCTTGTCGGCGTCGGCCTCGGATTCGGTGTCACCGCCGCTCTGGACGAAGCAACCTTTAGCGCCGAAAAGATTTCGCGCCATGCGCTGGATGGTGGAAACGTAAACGAACGTGTGGCTCGGTTTCGGCGCGGTGAGGTATTCGTTCGGCAGCACTTTGGGATCGAACGGCTCATCTTCGCCGAAGTCTTCTTTCTGGAATTTCTGGCTGTAAACCTCGTATTCATTCGCAAACTTGTTGCCCTGGGGCGTGGCGAAGGCGTTGAATTCGCGGACGGCCTGCGCGGCGAGCGCCTTGCGGTCCACCAGAAACAGGATGCGCCGGGCGAGTTTGCTTTCGAGCAGGCGATAGATTTGAGCGACAGTCAGGAAGGTTTTGCCCGTGCCGGTGGCCATGGCGACGAGGAGTTCGCGCCGGCCACCGATGATGGCCTGTTCGGTGGCGACGATGCAGTTGCGCTGGTACTCGCGCAGGCGTGTGATGATGTCCGGCGGTGTATCGAGCAACCAATCGTGCGCGGGTTTTGGGTTGAAAGCGAACAGGGCTTCCAGCGCCGGTGCGGTGTGGAAGCCGGTGATCTGCCGGGAAACCGGTTTGGGGCTACGAACGTCGAGGAACCAGATGATTTCGCCGTTGGTAGCGTAAAGAAATGGCACGTGATAGCCGTTCCAGTTGCCGGGGCCGTTCGTTGCACCGGCAGCGTAGCGTTTGGCCTGTTCAAGAACGTTCTGCGGATTGACGGTGACTTTTTTGGCTTCGTTGATACCGAGAAGCTTGCCGTTCACAAAGAATGCGTAGTCGGCCGGGCCGTTCTCGGTGGGAAACTCCTCAACCGCGATGCAATGTAACGAGGAGAGGTTGAGGCCATCGTGGTAACGAATAATTTTCCAGGGCGGCGTCAGGGCACTCAATCGGGTGTCGATGCGTTTCTTCCGGGTCAGCCATTCCGCTTCGTTAAACATGGCAAGGTGAATGTATCGTAGGACGGGCGCAGAGTTTTGCAACGGCAAAACGTTGTGCTATGCGTGGTTGAGAATGGCGGGTTGCGAATTGAGGGAACGGCTCGTGAGGACACTCGCCCCACCGTTGTGGTTTATCCCAGCCATTCCATCAGCTCGCGCAAGGAGGCAATCTCGCGAGTGACCTCGCCACCGCCCGGACGAGGCTTGTGTCCGGGATTGTACCAGCAGGCATCGAGGCCATACTGAATCGCGCCTAAAATGTCGGAGTTCCAGCCGTCACCAATCATCAGCACTTCGCGCTGCGAGGGATGCCCCAAGCGCGCCAGTGCGGCGTCGAAAAACTCTTTGGCCGGTTTGGCAAAACCAATTTCCTCCGAAATAATGATTTCAGCAATGTGCCGGCGGATGACGGACCGCGCGAGCCTTCCGCGCTGAACCGCCTGCAAGCCGTTGGTCAAAATGGCCATGCGGTATTTCCCCTGCAATGCCTGCAACACTTCAGCCGCGCCCTCAACCAGTTCCGAACTTTCGGCCAGGCATTCGAGATAGCTGGCGCTGAACGCCGCCGGCGGATGCGCAAGCCCGATGGTTTGCAGCAGCAATTCGAAGCGGCGCACTTTGACGAAGCCGGGTGTAAGCTCTCCTTTTTCCACCGCCTGCCATAATGTCTGGTTGATGCGCTGGTAGGCCGTCAGATAGCCGGGGTCGAAGGTCGCTCCTATCAACCGGAAAACCCGCTGGAGCGCGGCGCTTTCCGCCCGGTCATAGTCGAAAAGCGTGCCATCGGCATCGAACAACAGCCACTGGTATTGCTGCATTAATCAGGGATAAAGGTTTTGCCTGGCCTCGTAAAGTCGAAGCCGGTCAGGCGAACCGCGTAAAAGGCTTTCAGCCTCACGCGGCGGGAAACATCGCCTGCCCTCCGTAGCACGTAACGCGGCGGAGGGAACATTCAACACCCAACGCCGAACATCGAATGAATGGAGGGAGATGGCAGGGAAATTTTACAGAAGGCAACGAAGTAGTGAACATGAGGAATCGGCCTCTTTGTTTGCATCGGTGAAGTCTTCATTGGTTGGCCTCCGGTCGTAACAGAGAATTTTTACAGAAGGAAACAAAGGAAAGGAAGTGACGGAAAAAGAAAGCGTATCGAATCAGAAACGGACGCCCCAGCGGTGTTCAGTTGTCAAGAGATGGGTAACGCGGTGCGTCCCTATCCAAAATAATCCGTGTCCATTCGTGTCCGACCTTGGTTAAATAATTTGTAGTGGCGGCACACGGCAAACAACACAAATACGCTTTTGGGAGTCCATCAGCCAACTTGCACGCCTTGGCAGGAAACGTGAAACCGGCTTGACCGGATGCCCAAACGAAGCAACCTTGCTCTTACGATGGAACCCAAATTCAGTGCAATCCAAATCGAGAAGCCCGAACCCGTCAACTTCATCCTCGGCCAGACGCATTTCATCAAGTCGGTGGAGGACATCCACGAAGCGCTGGTGAACGCCGTGCCGGGCATCAAGTTCGGACTGGCTTTTTGCGAGTCGTCCGGCAAATGCCTGGTGCGCTGCACCGGGACCGACCCGGCCATGATTGAACTGGCCCAGAGGAACGCCCTGGCCATTGGCGCCGGGCACAGTTTCATTCTTTTCCTCGGTGAAGGCTTTTATCCCGTCAACGTGTTGAATGCGGTCAAAATGGTGCCGGAGGTCTGCCGGATTTTCTGCGCCACCGCCAATCCAGCCCAGGTACTCGTCGCGGAAACCGACCAGGGACGCGGCCTTGTGGGGGTGGTGGACGGCGTCCCGCCCAAGGGCGTTGAAGGCGAGGCGGACATCGAATGGCGAAAGAAATTCCTGCGCCAGATCGGTTACAAACTCTGAGTGTGCCCTTCAAATGTGACACGTAACAAGTGACGGGTGACAAGGGAAGCAAAAGGTAGCGTGACAGGTGACCAGTGGCCGTTTAATTTACGATTTACGATTGGAGAACAGCTTTTTGCGCTTTTTGTGCCTTTTGGCGGCGATAAAATTTACGTCATCTGCGGTCTTTGTAGTTCTATCTCCAAACATCGTCGCGTCCGGCAAAGGCTTTCCAGGAGCGCGGACAGCTTTGTGCGCGAGACGCTTGCATTGGGATAGAAGCGTGCGGATAAAGCTGTCCGCGCTCCTTTGGTTGCGGCTGTTGCCGCGCCAAGCTCTATGCGGTTAAATACCTGAAGATGGAACTCATCCCAACCCACGTCGAATGTTACGCCGGGACCAAGGCCGACGAGACCCCGCGCCGCTTCATCCGGGAAGAACAGCCGGTCGAGGTGGAAGAAGTCCTGGACCGTTGGCACCAAGTCGAAAGCAAACCCGAGTGGCCGCGCGCCGATTATTTCAAAGTACGGGGCGCAGACGGGCATGCGTATCTGCTGAAACACGATCTGGAAGCGGACGAATGGTTTCTGGGACGGCGGTGGTAATCATGCACCAGATGCCCATTCACGAACTGCTGAACCGCATCCGCTGGGACGCGGAATTTGCGCGCGGGAACTTCAAGCTGGGCTACTTTGACCGGGTCGAGAAACGCATCATCGTGGTTCCGTTTACGGAGGTGAGTTTTCCCCGCGATGACCCGCAAGCATTCCGGCTTGTGGATGAGGAGGGCCGGATTCATCGCGTGCCGTTTCACCGCGTCCGCGAAGTGTATAAAGACGGCCAGCGCATTTGGCATCGGCCAGATGGAACACGATGAATGGCCGTTTCCCTGCATGGCTGTTCGTTGACGAGCGCGTGCTTTTTTAAGCCAATAAAAGCTGGCATGAATGACGGATAACGCTCAAAAGCCAACGCACGTTCTCTGGTTTTAAAAGCCGTCGCGGAGCGAATGTGCCAGGGAGTAAACTTCGAGGTGTGTGGAACGCTGCCGGAGTTGTGCTCCTTCAGCCGTTGCTTCAGGTCCTGCGTTTGACCCGTGCAAATCCGGTTGGGATTCGAGAGCAACTCCAGCGTATAAACGTAGTGATCGCCATCCATTGGACCCTCTATTCTCGAAGGCTGGCCTGCCGAGTCGTAGCTCGCCGACAGCATGGTGACGTGGCCCGCCTTCGTTTCACTACGGCGCGGCAGTCTTCGCTCTTCACGGCGTTGCGAGCGAAGACTGGTACGCGAGGAGAGGGTCGAACTCTCAACCTTCGGCTCCGGAGGCCGACGCTCTATCCAATTGAGCTACTCGCGCGTGTGCAGCACCAGAATACCGGTACATGCGCCGTTGCTCAAACGGAATCTGCATGCGGTGGGTCACCGGCTTTCTTCTGCCGGTTGTAGGAATTCCCGGTTGTTCTGCTTCATTTTTTCAAACCGCTGCTGCTGCGCCGGCGTCAGCAGGGCGGAGATTTCCACATCGGCGTTGCTGACGATCAGAACGACCTGCGGACGATATTCCTGCCGCAGACCTTTCAATTGGCCGCGCGCGTCGGTCAGAATCTGCTGCACCTGCGCCTGTTGATTCGCGTCGAGCCGCAACTGCCGGTCCAACCTGCGTTCGATAAGCATCTGGACCATTTGCGGGCGATCAATGGCCAAACGCATCCAGTGGCGAATGGCGATGCGCGTGCCGACCACGCCGGCCACCGCGCCGGCCAAAAAGACCAATCCGACCAGTAACAGCAATTTGAACGTTTTCATAATTGAAATTCGTCCGGCGTCAAAAGCCACTGGGCCGAAATCTGCGATATGCCATCGCCCAGATCCGGCATTCCCGCTGCCGTCAACCCCCAATCCACCGCCACGCACAAAACGATGAACATCGCCGCGGCCAGGGCAATCCGCGGGAAAAGCAAATTCAACTGGTCAAAAATCGAAAGCGTTTCCGGCGCAGCAGCCCGCGGTTCATGGTGAATCGCGCGCAGCACGTCCGCCGCAAAATCTTCCGGCGGCGCGGGGGCCGGTTCATTCCGCGCCAGCTTAAACAGTTGGTTCAGCCTGGGTTTGTTCATTTTCGTCTTTCATCAGTTTTTCCAAAGCGCGCCGCAGTTTCCCGCGCGCCCGCATGGCCCGCACCCGCACGGCCACGCCCGACGCGCCGGTCGCCGCGCAGATTTCCTTCACGCTGCGGCCTTCAATTTCCTGCATCGTGATGACGACGCGGTCGAGCGGCGAAAGTTCGCGCATCGCCAAATCGAGCAGTTCCGCCGCGCTGCGCGCGTCCAATTCATTTTTCTCATCGTCGCTGCGCAGCCAATCGAGCGCGTCGTCGCCAAGTTCAGGCAGGCCGATTTCATTTTGCCGCCGTTTTTCCCTTCGCAAATGATCCAACGCCGCGCGCACGGCGATTTTTGAAAGCCAGTGCTCGAACGGCGCGCGGCCATCGAACTGGTCGAGAGCGCGCCAGGCTTTGACGAACGTTTCCTGCGCCAGGTCTTCGACCTTGTGGGCGTCGCGTTCATACCGGTGCAAAATGGCGAAGACGCGGGCCTGATGGCGGCGGACAATCCCGGCGAAATCGTCCGTCGCGCCGTTGCGAATGCGTGCCAGCAATTCGGCATCGTCGTTCACGGTCTAGTCGCCCAACCGTTCGCCGATGCGTGCGATGACGCCGTCCACAAAGTTGTCCGCGCGTTGCTCGAAATCGGCGATTTGCTGGCGTTGTTCATCGGTCAGGATGGGCGCGATTTTGCCGTAAATTTTCATGCGTTCAACCGCTAAATCACCTTCGACGGCGGCGACCTTCGCGGCGGCGGCGCGCACGGAGGTTTCATTCGCATCGCTGGCGTGAATGGCCGCGCGCAGGGCTTTACGCGCGTCGTGCAACTGGCCGAGCAACGCCGTGAGCGCGCCCTTTTCGCCGCTCAAAACCGCTTTAATCTGCGCCTTTTGGTCGTCGGTCAGGTTCAGTTTTTCGGCAAGGCGCTGGGAAATCCGCCCGCGCGGAAACGCAGGTGCCGCGCCGTCCGCAGCCAGCGAAGGGGTTGCCATCCATCCGCCGAGGTTGAGCGCGGCGGCCAGTGTAATTGAGAGCCATTTGGTTGTTTTCATACTGCTATCAAATACGCAGGCCGCCGCAGAAATGTTACATCCAAAAACAAAAAGGGACGGCGCAGGGCCGTCCCGGTGTCAATGTGCTTTACCCCACAGATTATCATTGCGGCGGTTTCGCAGGCGGAGGCGGAGGTGCATTCGTGCCCCCGGCGTTTGGGCCACCTGGAGGCGGACCCATGCGGCGTCCGCGCATGCCCATCTGGGGCATTTTCTGCCACTTCTCAAATTGCTCCGGCGTGAGCAGGGCTTTCATTTGTGCTTCCGTGTCGTCCTGGATGGCTCTCATTTTGGCTCCGCGGTCTTCCGGAGACATGCTGGCAAAGTCGGGATCCTGTCGCAACGCCCGCATTTTCTGCATCCGGGACTCCATGATGGACCTGAATTTCGGCTTTTGGTCATCGGTCAGGTTGAGTTGTTGGGCCACCGCGTCAAAATTGGGCCGGCCTCTCATGCCCGGCCCGCCGGGCGGCGCTCCGGGTGGCGGTCCGCCTGCCGGCGGCGCCGGTGGCGGAGTATTGGTGGCATTCTGGGCATGGAGCGCAAGGGTCCACGCCAGCAGGGTGCCGGCGACGAGCGCGGTGATGATCAATGGTTTTGTGGCTTTCATAAACTTTGCTTCGGTTGTTGTTTTCAGACTCCACCGCCCCAGGCTGAAACGGTGGGATATTTTGTCAGACGTGCAGGGTACCAAAAGGTTACAACCCGCGCAACACTTTCGCCGCCGCGGTGACCGTTTTTTCAATGTCCGCCAACTTATGCGCGGTGGAAATAAAACCGGCTTCGAACTGCGACGGCGCAACGTAAAGGCCTTCGTTCAGCATCCCGTGAAAAAATTTCGCAAACCGCGCGCGATCACTCTGCATCGCCTCGGCCAGGTTCCAAACCGGTTCGCTGGTGAAGAAGGCGCAGAACATCGAACCGCAGCGGTTAAACGTAACGGGCACGCCTGCGGACTTTGCAGCGTCCTTCATGCCGGTTTCGAGTTGCGCGCCCAGTTGTTCGAGTCGCAAGTAGGCGTTTGCCTCGGAGGGGCGAGTTACACGAGGCCCTGATTTCGATTCGGATTTCGGATTTCGGATTTCGGATTTCTTTTCAGGGACTCGTATAACTCGTCCCTCCGACAGCTCTGCCAGCGCCGCGATGCCCGCCGCCATCGCCAGCGGGTTGCCGCTCAACGTTCCCGCCTGATACACCGGTCCCAGCGGCGCGAGTAGATCCATGATGTCCGCCCGGCCGCCCAGGGCGCCCACCGGCAGGCCGCCGCCGATGACTTTGCCGAACGTGGACAAATCGGGCGTGACGCCAAAGCGTTCCTGCGCGCCACCGCGCGCCACGCGGAAACCCGTCATCACCTCGTCGAAAATCAGCAACGTGCCATTGGCCTTCGTGATTTCGCGGAGAAATTCCAGATAGCCCGGCTTGGGCAGATAAACTCCGGCGTTGCCCGGAACCGGTTCGAGGATGATGCCGGCGATTTGCTTTTTGTTTGCATCAAACGCAGCCTTCACTGCGTCAACATCGTTGAACGGCAGGACAATGGTGTGTTGCGTGAACGCGGCAGGCACGCCCGCGCTGTCTGGATGGCCAAACGTGAGCGCGCCGGACCCGGCCTTCACCAACAACGAATCCGCGTGGCCGTGGTAGCAGCCGTCGAATTTGATGATTTTGTCGCGCCGGGCGAATCCGCGCGCAAGCCGAATTGCGCTCATGCAGGCTTCCGTTCCCGAATTACACATCCGAACCTTCTGCGCACCCGGCACGACTGAACAAATCAATTTCGCCATCGTGACTTCAAACGGATTCGGGATGCCAAAGCTCGTGCCTTTGGCCGCGGCGGCTTTGACGGCGGAAATGATTTTGGGATGGGCGTGGCCGAGAATGGCCGGGCCCCAGGTGCAGACGTAATCAATGTATTTGTTGCCGTCCACGTCCCAGACGTGCGCGCCTTTGGCCCGGTTGACGAAGAACGGCTGGCCGCCGACGGCGCGGAAGGCGCGCACGGGCGAATTGACTCCGCCGGGGATGTATTTCAGCGCCTCGGCGAACAACGCTTCGGATTTGGCCCGCAAAATCATGGATTCAAATTAACAATCAAGGCACAAAGACACAAAGAAGAAGAATTCCATCAATCACTTGACGGACGAATGCGCCATGTTCCGATTCCCTCCGGCCATGCTCCGGTCCTTGGAGCCGGTGGTGGCGTTCAGGGAGCGGTCGTTGCACCAGCCGTCCGACGGGCACTGTATTGGCCCATCAATCGGTCAATTTTTGCAGCCACATCCGGCTGGGTCGTCAACAGGGCAAGGACGCGCGCGACATCGGCAATTTGGGTTGCTTTCGGGAACTGGCCGCCCTCGGCGTAGGCGGCAGCGAGCGTCATAAGGATAATGGGCTGCGTGCCGTCGGTCAGTTCAACGGCCCTGGTGGCGAGTCGCACCGCCTCTTCGTTCTTCCGCAATTCGGGTCGGCCGGCAGTTGCCAGAATCCAAGCCAGATCGTCCAACACCACCGGATTGTTGGAATCCACAGCCAGCGCCGCTCGGTAATGTTGAATGGCTTCTTCAATCCTTCCCTCCGCTTCAAGCTGGCCAGCCAGTTGAGACTGTCTGATCGCCTCCGGTTTTCCTGGAAACGTCCGTTTATCTTCTGTCACGAAGGAAGCGTTCGTATAAACCGGCAAACCGCCGCCCAGCACTTCCCGCCCGTTGACCGGTTGTGTGTTGTATTGCACCCGGGAAAAAACCTTCACCACATAATAATCCTGAGGCGGAACTGCCCCGAGGGCAAACGGGACTGGTCCGGCATTGGCGTCATAGAAGCCCGCCGTTCCGCGTTCGCTGGCGTTTTGCACATTCATCCATGAACCCGGCCGGTATTGCAAATGTCCAACCCAGCCAACGCTCCCGATCGGAAAAGGTATTCGGCCATGACCAATCCATGGCAACGCGACGACATCTCCCGGCTGCAGCACTGACCGTTCGATATCCAACGGCTGGCCACCGAGCTTTTCCATGTAGTATTGGAATGCTCCATGCCCTTCAAACCACACGTGATGATCCGCGGGTTTGTATTGCGCCGTGATTTGTTGCGCGGCGGTTCGGGCGGAGTTGGCCAGGTGAAAATCAGCGATTGCCAGGATCAATGCGATCGTTGCCGCCGGAATGAGGGGCCATATCACCCTCCCGGCCTTCGGAGAATTGTCACGACCAGCTCCCAACCGTCGCACCAGCAGAATGGCGGCGGCGGGCGCGACCGGAAGAAAGCTCCGTGCGCTCACGGTCCAGTTCAGGATCGTCGCAAAAACGAGCACGCCGACCAGCCAGAGAACGAGGATTGTGGAACCGATGTCGCGCCGCCGCCAGAATTCAGCCGTCGCCAGCAACAACAGATGCAAACCAGCCACAGTCAACAATGCCACCTGGAGCGCAAAGTCCCAGTAATTCATCAGGCTCGGATTTTGCCAGGGGTGGACCAGCCCAAGGTTGCCGCCCGTCCGGAAGATGACCAGCCAAACCCCGAAAAATAGGACGCCACCCGTCAGCAACGTCCGCCACTGCCACAGCCAGGGCGCAAAGAACAGCAGCGGCAACAGGCTGCCACCCGCAAAGGCCAGCCCAATGATTCCCTTCGCCTTCCAGCCGCCGGAGAATCCCGCATGATATGTTTGTGCATAGTGTGCCGCGGCAGACAGCAATCCCCGGCCATACATCCTGGTTGTGAACCACTCATAACCCGCCATCATAATCAACGGCACCGCCAGGCCCAGCAACCACCACCCCGGCTTGCGGGTCCGAAGAAGACTCAACATGCCCAAAAGCGGCAGCAAGGTCACCGCGCTGTATTTGGTCAGCACGGCCAAACCTGCCAGCACGCCCGCACTCACGAATCGCCACCAACATTTCTCGCTGGCCAAGGCGCGCTCCCAAAGCACCAGCGCCCAAATCCAGAAAGTCAACATCAGCACATCGCACATCAGCGTCGTGCTCGAAACCAGAAATGCCGGCGTGAAGATTGCAATTACGGTCGCCAGCAGCGGCCGGTCACACCACATTTGAGCCAAGGAGTAAATGCCGGAGGCGGCCATGAAAGCGATTGCCAGGCAGGCAAGGTGCAGAACGGTTTCATGCCAGCCGAATAAAGCGGCCACCCCAGCCAGGAAGTAAGACATCAACGGCGGGTTCCAATTCGCCACCCACATCGGCGTCGCCGACATCCACCAGTTCACCTGGCCGCCAAGAAAGTCGAGTGGATGCCCTTGAATCCATTCCGCCGACCAAACAAAAAGCGCGTCATCCGTGTGGACCGCCTTGTTGATAAATGGACCAAGACAGACGACCAAGATAAACCCGATAACGACACGGGGATGCTCCGAAATCCAAGATTTCTTCAAATTCGCCGATGGTGATTCTGTGTCCATTGAAACGCCGGAACGTTATCAGCTTAACAGTCAACGAACAATTTCGGAAAGCTGTGGAGGGATAACTCCGTGTGGCACAGCACGGCCGCTTATTCCCCTTAACTTTCACGCGCAGCTTTTAACGGCCTGCCTTTCTGTAAACGGCATCAGGGTCTGGAGAAAAACGTTTCCGGCAACGACCCCTTTTCCGTGCGGATGACAGTACCGGCAGCGATGTTGTGGCGCAAGAACCAGCCGTCCTTGGTTTCCAAAACGTATTGGATGTCATCCCTCGCGGCGACGACCGAGTTGGTGTCGTTCTTTTCCAGATGGTGGATTTCCTCAATCACGCCGTCGGGACCGATGTAAGCGGCGGAAAGGGATTCGGGACAATTTTTCATCCAGAACGACGCGCGCTGTGGCACTGGAAGCACAAACAGCATGGCGTCGGTTTCCTGGATGTTCGTTCGGAACATCATGCCGGTCATTTCCTCCCGCTCGGTCGTTGCCAGTTCGGCGTTCATGGTTTCCGGACCGACATAGATTTGCATCGTCGGCAGTTTCGGCTGCGCCTGTTTTGGCAGCAAATCGTCCAGGGACGGCGGCGCGGCGGCGGTCTCGCCGGATTTTTTGCAGCCGGCCAACAGCGTCGCAGTCAAAAACAACGCAATAAATCCTGTCAGTCTCACGCGGCAAGGGTACAAAAAGCGGCGGCGATTTTCAATCAAACATTGAACGGCAAACACGTTATTCAATGTCCGGGGCCAACGCTGGCACCGGTGAAAGGGATTCCCCGGAGCTTCAACGCTCAGACTGGTTGCGCCGACAATGCATTCGCCCGAACGATCGCGTGGTCGTGCTTGCGGTCAGCAGAAGCGTCCAGGCATCTCCGGACTGCCTGGGCCAATTCGAGCGGCAGATAAGGTTTGGCGAGAAAACTGGTGTCGTTGGCGCCGGAATCCTTTCCCATCAATTCGGAACTGTAACCACTGGTGTAGATCACTTTGAGTCCGGGCTTTTGTTTTCTCAATTTCGCCGCCAAGTCGTTGCCCGTCATGCCGCCGGGCATGATCATGTCTGTCAGGAGCAAATCAACCCGGCCATTGTGCTCTTCCCAAACCCGCAGGGCTTCGACCCCGGACGAAGCGGCCAAAACGTGGTAATGATAGCCTTGGAGAACGTTGCGGACCAATTCCAGCAGGCCGGTTTCGTCCTCGACGACCAGGATGGTTTCTTCACTGCCCTGCGCCGGCTTGGGTTCAACGGCCGGCGCGGCGGGTGCATTGTGGGTTTCATTGGCCACCGGCAGATAGACCTTGAAGGTGCTGCCGGTGCCAATCTCGCTCTGGACTTCGATCCAGCCCTGATGTTGTTTGACCATTCCATAGATGGTGGCCAGGCCCAACCCCGTTCCTTTGCCCACGTCCTTGGTTGTAAAGAAGGGTTCGAAAAGCCGTTGCAAGACTTTGTGGTCCATGCCGCAGCCGGTATCCGTGACGGTCAAACAAACGAACCAGCCCGTCCGGGCTTCGGGATGTCGCCGTATATGCGTGGCCCCGATTTCAACGGCGGAAGTCGCAATGAGAAGTTTGCCGCCTTTGGGCATGGCGTCGCGCGCGTTGACCGCCAGGTTCAAGACAATTTGCTCGATCATGCCGGCGTCCGCTTCGATGCGCGGCAGGTTGGGCTGATAGCGGGTTGCCAGCGCGATGTCCTCGCCGAGCATCTGCGGGAGCATGTTCTGCAAATTCTGCAGCACCGTGTTCAAATCGAGAATCTTCGAACGGAAAATCTGTTTGCGACTGAAGGTGAGCAATTGTCGGACGAATCGGGCCGCACGTTCCGACGCGGCGGAAATTTGCTTCAATGAGCGGATCGAGCTCGAGTCGGGCGGTGTGTTGTTGAGCAACAGTCCCGCGTGCCCCTGGATAACGGTCAAAATGTTGTTGATGTCATGAGCCACGCCGGCGGCCAACTGGCCCACCGACTCCATTTTTTGCGATTGCCGCAATTGGGTTTCCAGTGTCAGGCGTTCGGTGATGTCCTCAACCGTGACGACCATGCCGTCAATCCTGCCGCGCGCGTCAAAAAGGGGCGTCGCGTTGGCCGAGAGCAAAGTATGACCGTCATTGGGGCGGGCGATCGTATAGCGGACGTCGTGTGCCACCCGGCCGGAATCGAGGACTTGTTTCAATAGTGAGGGTTGTTCAGTCAATGGATTGCCTTCCAGGTCGGTCGAGCGCCAATCGAGAACGCTGCAGGTTCTTTGAGCGATTGCGTCCTGGGCCAGGCCAAGCACTTCCTCCGCCTGATGGTTGGTAAAAGTGATTTTTCCCGCCTGATCGGTGACGAGGATGCCGACGGGACTCGTTTCCATGATGCGGCTGATCAGATCACGGTCGCGGCGGAGGCGTTCCCTAGCGCTTTGCCCTTCGATGGCATAGCGGATGGCGCGTTCCAGTTTGTCGGCGTCCAACTGCCCTTTGATCAAATAGTCCACGGCGCCGGCCTTGGTGGCTTCGAGATCAATCTCATGATCGCCCTGGCCGGTGAGAAGAATCATCGGTGGCCGGCCGCTGAACGGCTGCGATTCGCGCAATAACTCAAGTCCGGTCCGCTCCCCCAGGCGATAATCCAGCAGGCAGATATCATGTTCGCGACGCTGGAGCGCCGCCAAAGCGGCGTCATAATTGTTAATCCAGTCCAGCCGATACGGGGGATTCCCGATTTGCGCGACAAGATCGCGCGTGATGATATAGTCATCCTCATCATCATCCACCAACAGGACTCTGACGGCGGTGTCGGACATAAATCGGATTACGCTCCATCCTGCGGGAGTTTGACCACTTCGAACCAGTACTGGCCAAGCACCTTGATCAGTTCCACCAGCGATTTGAACGTTACGGGCTTGGTCACATAGGAATTCACGCCCAGATCGTAGCTGCGCAGAATATCCTCCTCGGCCTTTGAGGTGGTGAGGACCACGATGGGCAGCCGGCGCAGGTTGGGGTCTGCCTTGATTTCTTTGAGCGCCTCGCGCCCGTCTTTGCGGGGCATGTTCAAGTCGAGCAGGATCAGCCCCGGCAATGGCTCGCCATCCAAATCGCTGTAACGGCCGCGCCGGCGCAGGTAGTCCATCAATTCCTCGCCGTCCTCCACGCAATGGAGTTCATTGGCCAGACGGTTTTCCGCAAACGCATCGCGCGTCAATTGCCGATCGTCCGGATCATCGTCCGCCAAAAGAATTGTAATCATCTTGCCTTCCTTTTTCATGAGTTCCTCATTCGTTTGGTACGCCTTTGTTTGGTTCCTTGGGATGGGTCACCGGCAACGTCACGATAAACGTGGCCCCCAAACCCGGCTTGCTCTTTGCGGTGATGTCACCATGGTGAAACACCACAATTTTCCGGGCGATTGCCAGTCCCATGCCCGTGCCTTCGTATTCGTTCCGACTGTGCAACCGCTGAAACACGTTGAAGATCCGGTCGAGATATTTTTCGTCGAACCCAATGCCGTTGTCG
This sequence comes from uncultured Verrucomicrobiae bacterium, assembly GCA_963827205.1. Lineage (GTDB taxonomy): Bacteria > Verrucomicrobiota > Verrucomicrobiia > Limisphaerales > UBA11358 > UBA11358. Next base: position 17,192 of record CAWHAH010000014.1, on the reverse strand, counting down.
CTGACCGTCAAGCGGCAAACTTTCTTGGTCACCTCCTCGCCCGCCGCTGGTGAAGGATTGGCCATGATTTGCGCCTCGACTTTCACCACGGGCGGCACCTCCGGGCGGCGGAATTTGAGGGCATTGCCAATCAAATTTTGCAGCAACTGACGCATCTGCAGCGCTTCCGCCTCGATAACTGGAAGCGATCCCACTTCGACGCGGCCCTTGACCTGTTCAATCCGCCCCTCCAAATCGTTCACGACGTCGTCGGCCACCTTCGCCAAGTCCACCGGTTCGAATGGTTTTGCCTTGGTGGTGACGCGCGAAAAACTCAGTAAATCGTTAATCAGCGTCTGCATGCGCGCCGCCGCCTTCTGCATCCGCTCCAGATAATCACCCGCTTCCGCGTCCACTTTCTCGCCGCACTTTTCCTTGAGCCGCTCGCCGAAAACCACGATTTTGCGCAACGGTTCCTGCAAATCATGCGAGGCCACGTAGGCAAAATCCTGCAACTCGCGATTGCTGCGTTCAAGCTGGGCTGTGAACTCGCGCAGCTTTTCCTCGTTGGACCGCAAAGCGCTCTCGGTCTTTTTCAAGTCGGTGATGTCGGTGTTAATGCCAAAGGCCTGCCAGCGGTTTGCCGCCAGCTTATGGATGGTTATGAATTCCTGCATCCAGTGCTCAATACCGTGCTTGTCGGTGCAACGAAACTCGTTACGATAAAACGGCGCATCGTGGAGGAATGCGTCTCTGGCAACCAGGTGCATTAGATCGAAGTCATCAGGTTGGCGGCTGTCACTCCAGACTTGTTGGTATTGCTTGCCCGGCGGCACTTTGAGCGGAAACACCTCCTGCGCTGCTTCCGGATTCACGACGGGGAAATTCCAGCGGAGCACCGTAGGTTCGTTCATGATTCGCTCCCGCCAGTCCGCGGGAGCCTCCACTTCTCCGAAATTCAGGATGCAACGCGTGCGCCGCATGACTTCACGAAGCCGCTGTTCGCTTTGACGCAGGAGGGAACGTTCCCGGACGAGTGATTCTTCCGCCTTCTTGCGCCCCGTGATGTCGAGGTTGATACCCGCCAGACCCGTCACGCGACCGGTGGCGTCGCGCAGCGGGACTTTCGATGTCAGGAACCAGACGACCGAGCCGTCGGGTTTGGTGAAGCTTCCCTCGCGATTGATTACTGGCTGGCCGGTATCGAGCACCTTTTGGTCGTCCGCGCGATAGGCCGCCGCCACCTCCGGTGGGAACAAGTCGGAATCCATCTTACCGAGGACTTCCCCTTCGGAGGTTGCGCCCGCGTAACTGAGTTCCATCGGATTCGCCAGAGTTTTGTGCCCGGCAAGGTCTTTCAGATAGATGGCCACCGGCAAGTGGTCCACCAAGGTGCGCAAGAGCGCCCGCTCATCGGCAACGGTCTGCTCCGCCCGCTTGTGTTCCGTGATGTCCCGGCCAACACCCACCAGCCCGACAATTTGTCCGTTTTGATCGCGCAGGGGCAGCTTGCTGGTCAACAGCCAGCGTTTCTCGCCCTCGTCGCTCAAGAAATACTCCTCCCGGTCGGTAACCGTCTGGCCTTGGAGTACCTGCTGGTCGTCGGCGAGGAATTTTTCGGCAATGACGCGTGGAAAGAAATCGAAATCGGTTTTGCCGATGGCCTCGGCTTCGGTTTTACAATGGAGGTTTTTCAGGTCAGCCGGATTGGCCAGCGTTTTCCGGCAGGCGGCATCCTTGGCATAGATGGCGTCCGGGAGATTGTCTATCAACGTGCGCAGGAGGGAGCGTTCCCGGCCCAGCGCCTCTTCCACCTGCTTGTGTTCTGTGACATCGCGACCGATGCCGATGAATCCGGTAATCTTGCCTTGCGCGTCGCGCAGAATCACTTTGGTCGTTGAAACCCACCGGGTTTTTTCCTCCTTGCTCTTGTCCACGGTGGGGCCTTCGTGATTGTACATCCCCTGTCCGGACTGCATCATCTCCAGTTCCTCGGCGCGGTACCGCGCCGCCAGTTCGTGTGGGAACAGGTCGAAATCCGACTTTCCAATAACCTCGTTCGGCGACGAAAATCCCATCTGGCGTGCCACAGCCATGTTGGCCATGATAAACCGGCCTTCGGCGTCCTTTGCATAAACATAGTCTGGCAGGTTGTCCACCAGCGTCCGCAACAGCAGGCGTTCCTGTGAAATCTCAGCGGTGCCCTCGGCAACCCGCTTCTCCAGTTCCTGGCGCGCCAGGCGCAGGTCTTCCTCCGTCCGTTTCAGTTCCGTGATGTCCCGGCTGATACCCATCAGGCCCACGACTGCTCGTTGCTTGTCCAGCAGCGGTACCTTCGTGGTTTGCACCCAGCGCGTCTCGTTGGTCCGTGGATTCACCGCCATTTCCTCCCGGTTTAGCGGCTGGCCTGATTCCATCACGGTCCGTTCGTCATTGTAATATTGTCTGGCCAATTCCGCCGGGAAGATGTCGAGGTCGGTTTTACCAATCACTTCGTCCTGGCAGGTCGCACCCAGAGCCCGCACGTGCGCCGGATTGTTGATCAAAAACCGGCTTTGCCGGTCTTTGATAAAAATGCGATCGGGCAGGCTGTCAATCAGCGTCCGGAGCAAATCGTACTCTTGCGTAAGCCGCGCATTTTCCCGGATGAGCCGTTCGTTCTCTTGCGCGATCAGTTCGCCGGGTTCAGAGGATTTTGAACTTTCCATACGCTTCATCTGACGCTCGTCCTGCGCAGGAGGGGCGACTTCAGTCAACGGCTGTTCAGTACAACTAATCGTTTTCATAGCCAAAACCTGAGCACGCAAGACAGCGCAGGATTTAGCAAAAACACAGCAGTTTGAATGCCTTCTCCCAGGCAATCTGTTCTGCCGCCAATCCGCCGTGGAAACCCGGCCTTTTGCCACTAAACAGGACACGCTGGCGGGCCGTTGATACAAGTCCATAATGGCACGACTTTGCTTAAGAGCCGGCGGCCCAGGAGCTTTTGCCAACATCGCTGCATGTGCGGAAATTGAGTGTTTCCGATCAGCCCCTCAAAACACCGGCGGACGGGAGTCTTGCGCGGAAGCCGTGCTGCCACTAACTTCCCTTTGGTTGCGCCCGTAGCTCAGTTGGATAGAGCATCTGCCTTCTAAGCAGAGGGTCGCGCGTTCGATTCGCGCCGGGCGCGCCACTTTCCATTTACGATTGCCAATTTACGATTTACGATTCGTTCAACATGCTGAAACTGGAACAACTGGCTGAACTGCTGGAAAGAAATCGCGCCGCCGCAGCCGCGCGCGTGAAAGCATTTTCCATCGGCGGCAGGCCATTCAATTTCAACTCGCGGCCTGCCATCATGGGTGTCGTCAACCTCTCGCCCGATTCGTGGTATCGTGAAAGTGTCTGCCTGACAGCGGAGGCGGCGGTCCAGCGCGGCAGGGTTCTGACCGCACAAGGCGCGGACATCGTGGACGTGGGCGCGGAATCCACGCTCGCCCACGCCGCGCGTTTGGACGACGCCACGCAAAATTCCAAACTTCTGCCCGTCATCAAGGAACTGCGCGCCGCGAACATCCTGGTATCCGTCGAATCGTATTCGCCCGCCGTCACGCGCGCCTGCCTTGAAGCCGGCGCAAACGTCCTGAATCTCACCGGCACCGACCGTAGTGACGAATTCTTTCAACTGGTCGCAGCGCATGACGCGGCGATTATCATTTGCTACGTGCAGGGCAGGAACGTCCGCGAAGTCGGCGATTTCGATCTCAGCGCCGATCCCATTAAAATGATGCGCGAGCATTTCGCCCGGCAGATTGAACTGGCGCAACGCAACGGCGTCGAAAAAATCGTCCTCGATCCCGGCCTCGGCTTTTATTACCGCAACTTGCAGGACAGCGCCGTCCGCGTGCAGCATCAAATGACCGTTTTTCTGAATACGTTCCGGTTGCGGACGCTCGGTTTTCCCATCTGCCATGCCCTGCCCCACGCATTTGAATTTTTCCGCGACGAAGTCCGCTGCGCCGAGCCATTCTTCGCCGTATTGGCCGCGCTGGGCAAAACCGATTTGTTCCGCACGCACGAAGTCCCGCGCATCAAGGCCGTGCTGGACACGATGAAGGTTTTTTAACTGGTGGGGCGAGACCACCGACGAGCCGGCTCGCGAGGACGCGCGCCCCACCTCTTATTTTTTGCGGCAAAGGAACACACCCTCTTCCTCGGACTTCGTAATCCATTGTCCGCAAATTTCCAGACCGTGGCGGGCAAGAATCTTGCGAACACGTTCCGGCGTGTAACGATACGAGAAGAATAGCCGGATGCTTTCGCCGGCGCGAAAATCGAACACCTCGCTTTCAACCTTAATCCGGCGGGCGCGCGTGAATTGAAAATCCGCCACGATGCGTTTCAGTCCCGCCGTCTTGCCGTCCTCAACTTTAAAATGCAATCCGCCGTCGCCATGTCCGGCGCCAAGATCAATCAGGGACGTCATCAGCCAGTCGCGCGTGAGCAAATTGTCATATTGCAGCAAAACCTTTTTAACTCCGGCGGCATAATTTTTGCCCGGCGCCAGGTTCGCGCTGAACAGGAGCAAATCCTTGGGACGGACCAGCGATGCGAGTTTGGGCACAATTTGCTCCGGCTCAAAGTTCGGAATCATCCCGAAGAAAGTGATGAGCTTGGAGGCGGTGGGGACGACATGCTGGTCGTCCGAGGCCGTGCGGCAACGCGGTCCTGCTTCTTCCAAAGCGGCAGGCAAATCATCCGCCGTGGCCAGATCGCAAACTAACGGGAGACAATTTTTCTCCGGCACGACGGCCAGCGCGGTCTGTCGCGCGGTCAAAACCATCGCCGTACTCACGTCGCAAGGTGTGTAGAAAACCTCCTTGCCACGGGTTTTCAGCAACTTCAGCAGGCGCGTGTCCTTTTGCCCGCCACCGCAGCCAAGGCCGATGACATGAACGCGTTGCGATTTGATTTGCGCTGCTGCCGCCACGAAACTTTTTCCGTAAACAGCTCGGCAATCCGCATCGTTGCGCGTCGGGGAACAGGCCTGATGCAGCGCCAGCCATTTTTGCGTCTGCTTGACGCTGTCGTAATGAAATTTATGGTTCAAGCGCCGCTGGCGCAGCGATTCGAGCAAATCGCGCCGGACATTATCCGGAAACTGGCTGGCGTGAATTGTTACGTTGGCGATGCGGGACATTCAGAGCCTCCTCACGTCGGCGGCTACGGTTTGGTTTGCGGGAAAATGCGGTAGAGCAGCAGATAAACTACCACACCGGTCACCGAGACATACATCCACAAAGGCCACGTCCAGCGCGCGATTTTTTTGTGCAGTTCGAAGCGCTCCTTTTTGGCGTGCCAGAGCGTGATCAAAATCAACGGCACAATCACCCCCGCCAATACGGTGTGCGTGAGCAGAATCGCCAGGTAAATCGGGCGGAACCATCTCGGTTCCAAAAACCGCGTCGGCCCTTGATGCAAGACCACCGCCAGATAACCGTGGTAAGTCAGGTAACACGCCAGGAAAAAAATCGAGGTTACGAATGCCGCAACCATGCAATGGCGATGCGCGATTCTATTTTTCCGGCGGATGAAAATGTATCCGGTTGTCAGGAAAACCGCGCTCACGCCATTGAGCGAGGCGTTGACGGCGGGCAGATCGTGAATGGTCATCGCTCGCGTTCGAGTTGGCGCACCGTGGCGACAAGGCGCGGCTGGACGTTGGTCCATTCGATGCCCTCACCCTCGGTTTCAAAGACGCCGCGCAACCGTGCGTGTTTGTCCACGACAACAAAAATAGTCGTGTGAATGAACAAGTCCGCCGCGTTCTTCTGGTCGCCGGGCTTCACCGGCACGGCGCTCAATTTCAAACTGCCGCCGGCCAGCCCGGCGATTTCCGCCTTGGCGCCCGTCAAAAATTTCCAGCGGTTAAAGTCTGCGCTGAAACGCTCGCCATACTTTTTCATCACCGGGGGAGTGTCGTAATCGGGGTCGGTGGTGAGCGTCACCAGTTTCGCCCGGCCAGCCGGCGGCAACGCGTCCTGGAGCGACTTCATCTGCGCCGACATGATCGGGCACGGCCCGGCGCAGCGGGTGAAGATGATATCGGCCACCCAGACGTGATTGGTCAAGTCCGCCAGCGTGGTGAGCTGGCCATCCTGATTGGTGAGCGTGAAGTTGGCGATGTGGCCGAGGACGGGCAAGGGATGAACACGCGGGTTGTTGAGTTCCGACAGCGACAGCACATACGCGACACAAATGAGGGCGAGGAACAGGATGATACCGATCCAGAGCGTCCGCGGGAGCCGTTGAGAAATTTCGTCCATGCCGGTTTTCAGAATTATACACTGAAACAAGACCGCCGCAAGCCAAGCCCATCACGTCGCCTGGGCATTAAACCGCAGATAGATCCGAACAATCAAGAAACCAGGACACGAATAATGGATATCCCTCTGCACCACGCATGGCACGAAGCGGCGGCCCGGAAATTTATTCAAAGCTGGAAGGTGAAGCCGCGCCGCTCTTGGATTTGATCCATTGGTCGAAATCAGCCTGGCTTTCCACAATCAGAAAACCGCCCGACATGGCCGAGTGGCCGTTGCCGCAAAGCTGGGCGCAGTTGACTTGATAGCGGCCGATTTTCGTGGGCGTGAACCAGCACGGAATCCGCAGGCCGGGTATCGCGTCCTGTTCCACGCGCATAGCGAACACCTTGAACGAATGAATCACGTCCTTGGAACTGACGTAAACGATGACGGGCTTGTTGACGGGCACGTGGATGTCGTTGAGCGTCTGGATGTCGTCTTTGCCGGCCGGGTCGTTCGGGTCCACGCCGAAGACGTTGGTGGCGCTGATATATTTCATGTCCTGCCGGCCGAACACGCCGTCGGGGCCCGCGTAGCGGATGTTCCAGGCGTATTGCTGGGCCATGACGTAGATGACAGTGGAGTGCCGGGCGTCCGGGAACTGGTTCACCGCCCTGGCCCACACCGGGATGGCCACGCCAATCAGGAGGACGGCCTCGATGCCGGCAACGGTCAGTTCGAGGTAGTTGGACGCATGATTCCTGACGCCCAGATAATCGGCCTTGGGATTGCGCGAGGCGCGGAAACGCCAAATGGCATAGCCAAAATAGATCAGCCAGCCGATGAACAGCGCCAGCATCAGCCAGTGGACATAAACGATGAGGGCGTCAACCGACTCGCCGTTTTTGGAGGCCAGCTCGGGCATGCCGAGGATATGTTGGGCAAACCACTCGGTCATAAGTCGGAAGGATTTTTCGGGGCCGGATCGTTGCTGCTCTGCGCCTTCTCGCCGCGAATGACGTGGACGAAAAACAGCGCGACGCCTGTCAGCACGGTCAGAATGACGCCGAGCAGGGTGAAGATGCCCCAGTTCATGCCACTGGCCAGCGGCGAATCGGAGCGGCCGTAGCACGCGGCGCAAGCGAACAACGGCGATGGCGCGAGTGCGGCGGCGGCGACCAGGATTTTGCGGAGTGATTTCATAGGTAGCTGACGTTTTTCAATTTCTTCAGAAAATAAATTCCGTAAACGATGACCAGAATTCCGGCAGCGATGCCGCCCGCGCCGAAAACCGAATCGCCGGCGGTGAACGCCCACGCCGCACAGCCAAACGCCAGCGCGGTCAGCAGACTCACGAAAATGAGATGGACGAATTTGAGTGACATCTCAGTGGAATGACGTGCCCGTCGGCGTGTCCTGCCTCGCATAAACCGTGAGCCACATCAGGGCCGCGGCGAAAAACACGGTGAAGGCGAGCACGGTGTAAATCATTTTCTTTTCCGAAACCAGGTGCATGAGAAAACCGGCGACGATGAAGGCGTTGCAACCGGCGACAGCCAGAATGAGCGCCACCTTCACCGCCCAACTGAAGTGCTCCTGCGGCAAATACGACGCCCAAATCATCAACGCCACGGAGCACAGGACGGCGGCGAAAACGTAAAGGCACCGGCGCAGGTAATGGTGAAAATCCACCGGATGTTCATGCGATGCCGATGGCCCCGACAACGGCGTGTCCGGTGGTGCAGCGGTTTTTATTTCGCTCATAAAAAAATTTCACGTCAAATATAAGACAGGAAACAAAAATATCCAGACCAGATCCACAAAATGCCAGAACAGCCCGGAAACCTCGACGCGGTTGGTGAACTGTTCCGGGTTGGTCTTCCACAGCCGCCGGCCCGGTCCCCACAGGTAGCCGATGACGATGCTGCCGCCCAGGATGTGCAGCGCGTGCAGGCCGGTCAGCGTGAAGTAAAGCGCCAGATAATCGTTGTGCCACGGACCGTAGTTTTGCATTTCCTTGATTTGCGCGTGCGGGATTTTGATTTCGGTCTCCTTGATATTTTTCTGCGCGCGCAGGTCATACAGGTTCTTTTCGTCCGTCACGTAGCGGCCGTCAATCACGACGTAATCCTCCTTCGGGTTGTTTTCCTCCATGTCCCCGTCGGCGATCCGCCCGTCGGTGAGCTGGATTTCGTAATGAGTGAGATGCTCGTGATACTCAACCAGCTTCACGCACAAAAAAGTCAGCGCCAGCAACAGCGTGCAGGCATGGAAGAATTTGAATTTGCCGAATTCCCGGACCTTGCAGGCGACCCAGGCCAGCAACGTTGTGATGGCCGAGAGCGCGAGCACGACCGTATTGAGCGTTCCCAGCGGCACGTTTTGCCAGCCGTGCGGCCATGTGCCCGGATCGGCGCCGACGCGCAGCAGCACGTAAGCCGAAAACAACCCGCCGAAGAGCATCACTTCGGAAGAGAGAAACAGCCAGATGCCGACCTTGGCGTTGTAAATACCGGTGTCGGGTCGCGGTTGGACGACGTAGGGGATTTCCATTTTAGAAATGTGGAATGCGGAATGCGGAATGCGGAATAAAATTTTGAATGACTAATGACGAAACCCTAATCACTAATGAATGACGAAGCTCGAATGACGAACGGCGGGAAGCGCGGTGAAACGCCATTCGCCATTTGTCATTTGTCATTGAGAATTCTCTAGTCATTCGGATTTAGGAATTAGTTCTTTCCCATGGACGGTCACCGGAATTGGCGAAGGCGTCAAAATTTCCGGTTCGTTTTGCGGCGTAAAATCCGAGTCGTGGCCGGGCACGCTGTATTCATAGGGGCCGCGATAAATTTGCGGTGGCCGGGCAAAATTGCCGTGCGGCGGCGGCGTGGGCGTCTGCCAGTCGAGCGTCGTGGCGTGCCAGGGATTGGCGCCCACTTTTTCGCCGTGGCCGATGCTCCAGAACAAATTGATGATGAATGGAATCTGCGCGATGCCCAGGGCCACCGCCGCCCACAGAATCCACGTGTGCAGTTCCATGATCGAGCCGGGCAGCGTGTCAACCACGCCCGGCACGCGCGCGGCGGAGTAGTTCGCGCCACCGTCGGCCATGCGCCGCAACATGCCTTTCATGCCCTGCGCGAACATCGGCATAAAGACCAGGTTCATGAAGACGAATGAACCCCAGAAATGCGCCCGCCCCCAGAATTCGTTCATGCGGCGCCCGGTGATTTTCGGGAGCCAGAAATAAATCCCGGCAAACAGCGCGAAAATCGTCCCCGGGGCGACGACGTAATGGAAGTGCGCGATGACGTAATAGGTGTCGTGCAGATAAACGTCGCTGGCGTTGAAACCCAGCGGCAGGCCGGTCAGTCCGCCGATGCCGAACATCGGCAGGAACGCCAGCGCGAACAGCATCGGCGTGTTGAACCGGATCGAGCCGCCCCACAGCGAAATAAACAGACACGTCAGAATAATCACCGACGGAATGGAAACCGCCATGGTCGTCGCCTGGAAGAATGCGGAAATTTTCGTACCCATGCCGGTCAGGTACATGTGGTGCGCCCAGACGATAAACGACAGGAAGCCAATGGACAGCACCGAATAGACAAGCGATTTGTAGCCCCAAATCGGCTTGCGCGTGTTGTTGGCGATGATTTCAGCCACAATGCCCATCGCCGGCAAAATCAAAACGTAAACTTCCGGATGGCCGAGGAACCAAAACAAATGCTGCCACAACAACGGGCTGCCGCCGCCGCTGACGTGCGCCAGATGTCCTCCAATTGCCAGGCCCGTCGGCAAAAAGAAACTCGTGCCCGCCAAGTTGTCCATCAATTGCAGGATGCCCGCGGCTTCGAGCGGCGGAAACGCCAGCAACAGCAGGAACGCGGTCACGAATTGCGCCCAGACAAAAAATGGCATCCGCATCCACGTCATGCCTGGTGCGCGCAGTTGAATGATGGTGGCGATGAAATTCACCGCGCCCAGCAGGGACGACGTGATGAGCAGCACCATGCCGATGAGCCAGAACGCCTGGCCATGCGTCGGAATCGAGGTCGCCAGTGGCGAATAGGAAGTCCAGCCCGCCTGCGCCGCGCCGCCCGGAATGAAAAAGCTCACCAGCATCACGATGCCGCCGAGGACGTAAGCCTGATAACTCGCCATGTTCACACGCGGAAATGCCATGTCCGGCGCGCCAATCATCAGCGGCACCACGTAATTGCCGAACGCCGCGAACGCCAGCGGCACCACGCCGAGGAAAATCATGATGGTGCCGTGCATCGCGCCGAACGAATTGTAAAGGTCCGGCGAAATCGCGCCGTGGCCCGCCATCGTCGGCCCCAGAACTTTTTCCAGCAGCGGGCCGATAAACGGCACCGGCGCGCCCGGATGCGCAATCTGCCAGCGCATCAGCAGCATCAGGAAAAAGCCAAACAACAAAAAGCACAAAGCCGTGAACCCGTACTGAATGCCGATAATCTTGTGGTCGGTGGAAAAAACATAGCCGCGCCAGAAACCGGCCTCGTGATGACCGGCGTGCTCGCCGTGGCTGTGTTGATCATCACGGTGCGGCGGGAATTGGTCCAGGAACTCAGCCATAGTTCACCGGGAAAATGACGAATGACAATTGGCGTTCCGACGCTCGCGCTGCCATTCCATATTCGTCATTTGGAATTCTTTCGTCATTCGGATTTGGGAATTCGTCATTTTCTATTTCACCTTGTCCAGGACCATCAACGCCAGCAGCAACGGCAGATACAGGATGGACGCCAGGAACAACCACCGCGCGCGGACCAGCGCAAGCTCCGCGTCGTGTGAGCGGAGCTGCCGCGAGAATTGGATCGCGCACCCCAAATAGCCCGCCCCCAGCACCAGCGCCCCGGCGAAATAAACCGGCCCGGCAAGTTTGAAGACGAACGGCGCCAGGCTGACCGCCAGCAACGCCAGCGTGTAACTCACGGATTGTTCGCCGGCGCGACGGCCGGTCGGCTCGACGACGGGCAGCATCTTGAAACCGGCGCGCGCGTATTCGTCCCGGTAAATCCATGCGATGGCCATGAAATGCGGTATCTGCCAGAACGCCACGATGGCGAACAACGCCCAGCCTTCGCCGCTCAATTCCCCGCGTGCCGCCGTCCAGCCCATCAGCGCCGGCAATGCGCCGGGCACGGCGCCGATGTTCGTGTTCAGCCACGTCACCCGTTTCAACGGCGTGTAAAGGAACAGATAGGCGGCCAGCGTGACCGCGCCGATGACGCTCGTGAGCAAATTGACCGCCAGCGCGAGATAAACCAGACCCACCACGGAACACACCCCGCCAAACAGCATTACGGTCGCCGGTTGCAACCGGCCGGACGGCAGTGGGCGGTCCTGCGTCCGGCGCATCTTCGCGTCGTAGTCGCGCTCGAGCAACTGGTTCAACGCCGCCGCGCCCGACGCCACGAGCGCCGTGGCGGCCAGCAAGTGGAACATCAACGTAAAATCCATCGCGCCGCGCCAGCCGAGGTAAAACCCGACGAGCGTCGTCAGCAGCACGAGCGTCGTCAGCCGCGCCTTGATGAGATCAGCGAAAACCGCCGTCCAACTTTTTTCGTTAGCCCCGACGTTTGCTGCCGGGGCGCTTAATATTTCAGCCGAGATTTCTTTCATTTCATTTGTTTCCAACCATGGACGGATGCACACCAATGGGAGCAGCGGTCTGTGACTGTCGAACCGAAGCCCGGCGCCCGTAGAGCGCCGCCACTGCGGGGCCAAAAGCGATGATGCACCCCAACGCGCCGGTGACCAGCGCCAGCGCGCCGACGAGCACGTGGGCCGTGGCCACGTCGGCAGCTTTGTTCGACCAGATTGTCGCCGCGCCGAGCGCGATTTGCCCCACAATCAGCACCAGCCAAAAAAGCGAAAGACGCCGGGCCAGTTGGAGTTCAACCTTCAGGCCGCTTTCAGACACGCTTAAGCGTGAACTGCAGCGATGCGCCCGCCACGCGCAAACGGCGACCAGAACGAAAATCGCCAGGGCGACCAGCCGGTGCGCCATTTGCAAAATGATTTGGAAGGCCGTGATTGGATTCTCTGCCACCACGCTCATCCGGTGTTCGTTGTAGAGCGCGACGGCTGCGGCGCCCGTGTCCGGCCAGATTTTTCCGTACGCGGCCGGGAAATCGGGGATCGCCAGACCGGCGTGCTGGTGCCGCATCGTTGCGCCGAGAACGAGCTGCAGGAAAATCAGCAAAGTCGTGAAGAGAACCAGCCAATGTAGCGCAGCCGTTCCGGCTGCACTCGGCAAAGTATTTTGGTCAGGCAGGCGGGACGCCTGCGCTACATTTTGCCACCAGCGGCTGGTGAACAGCGCCAGCGCGCAGGTCAAAACAAAGAACAATTGGGCGAGCGCGCCGTGGACGATGCCGAGCTTGTCCATGTCCAGCGTCACGCGCAGGCCGCCGAGCACGCCCTGCAACGCAACCAGCACAAACGCGAGCACGCCGAGCCAACGCATCCATTTGCGCGAATCCCCCAACCAGAGCCAGGCGGCGAGGACGGTCGTCAAAAGGCCGATGCCGGAGGCCAGCAGGCGGTGCGTATGTTCGTAAAAAATGCCGCCGACCCATTTTGAAACCGGGAACAAAAACATGTTGTAGCCGTAGGTGTTCGGCCAGTCCGGCACGGACATGCCGGCTTCGTGACTGGTGACCATGCCGCCCGAGCCGAGCAACAAAAACGTGGCGGCCGCGGTCACCAGAATAAACCGGTGCAGCCACGGATTGTAATTTTGCGCATTGGCGTTCATATCAAAAAACGGCAAAACCCTGCTGCGTGCCGGGGTTGCCGAAATGGGCGTTATTTGACTTCAAACGTGAAATTCACGGTCACGTCGCTGTCCTTCACTTCCACATCTTGCGTCTGTGAACCGAGTTTGCGGTGGTTGGCCTCCACGGTGTATTTGCCCGGTGGCACGTTTTTGATGACAAATTTGCCGTCCGCAGCGCTGATGGAAAAGAAGGGGCTGTCAAACACGCTCACCCAGGCGAACATCCACGGATGCACGTCGCATTTGAAGCGCAGGAACATCTCCGGCTTGGGAAAGGTGTAGGTCAAATCCGCGGCGCCGGGCATCTGCGCGTCGTTATGCTCTTCGTTGCCGGGCACGGTGGGCGTGCAATGGACGTTGTGGATGCAGTTGTCGGAATTTCTGACGAGCAGTTTCTGGCCGGTCTGGATCGCCAGGATTTGGGGCACGTACAAGCAACCTTTTTGATCGAGCACAGCGGGCGGTGCGCTGGCGCCGGTGGATTTGCCGGTGACGCCCTTCAACGAAACCACCACATCGGCCAGTTCACCTTTCGGCCCGACAACGTAAAAATGTGTCGTGGGCGTGGTTTTGTGCATCGCCGCGCAATCCGGATTGTCCATGAGCGGCGTGATGGGGATTTCGGGCGGCGGCGTGCCTTTGAGGGTGATGGTGCCAATGATGTCCGCCGCACGCGCGGATGTCGTGACGGCCAGCAGCGCGAGCAACAGCAGAACTAGAAAAACTTTTACGTCTTTCATTTTTTTAGAATTCAACAAAGCGGATGCAGTTTATCATCCGCGCTAATCAAGGGCAAGCCCGTTGTGAAAAATTTCACAAGCGCTCATCGTCATCCTCCTTTGTTTGATGGCGGCTAATCGCCGCCGTTCAAATCAGCCCACTTGCGCGGATTTTCCCGCACTTGTGAAAAGCGCCGTAATTGCCCGGATTCAATAAATACAATTGCGGGTTTCAGATTCAAGCTCCTGCAAAGTTTGTGGCGGACGCCGTTGCGGAGCGCGGACAACCATGTCCGCAAGCTCACACGCCGCCTGAAGTCGCGGACAAAGCTGTCCGCGCCCCGATTTTGCAAAGGTCGCAATATCGCCGCTTGTGAATGCCTTACGGCTTGCGCGTCACCCGAAAGAGGGTGATGCCGACAAAAAGTCCGACCTGGCCGAGCACGGCCCCGAGCAAGCCCCAATGAAAGTAGAACAAGGTCGCGAGGGAAAGCACAAGGGACAGGCCGCACCATAGCAGGCGTGATTCGTTTTCGAATTCCGCCGCGCGGTAATAGAAAGCCGCGAACAGGGCGATCAGCAAAAATGAAAAATAGGGCATCGCTGGAAGTTCACGCTCCGTTTTCGCTGTTCAATTTATTCATCACCCGCGACATCGCCAGCGCGGCCTGCGCCGCTTCCGTGCCGCGATTGTGTTTGGGGTTCAGGCAGCGAACGCGCGCCTGCGCCTCGTTTTCCAACAGCAGCACTTCGTGGATGACGGGGATTTCGTGCGCGAGCTGGATTTCCATGAGCGCGCGGCTCACGGCCTCGCCGATGTGCGCGGCATGGACCGTTTCACCGCGCAGGATCACGCCGAGACAAATGATGGCTGAAAGACGTGATGTGTGATCCGTGATGCGTGATGCGTTTTTGGCAAGCCTGGCCGCCACCACAGGAATTTCGTAGGCACCCGGCACGCGGACGATTTGGATTCGGGAAACATTCGCGCGCCACAACTCCGCCTTGGCCGCACGCAGCATGGCGTCCACATAACGCGCGTTGTAGCGCGAGGCGACGATGGCAAACGAGCCGTTGCCAGTTTCCACTTTCGGTTCGGGATTTTTGCGCAGCATGATTTCTTAACGGCAAACTATCCCAACGGCAAAATTTTCCAAGTCAATCCGTGAAACGGGCACTTCAAAGCAAATGCCCCATCTTCTGCCGCTTGGTTTTCAAATATCGTTCGTTGTGCGGATTGGGTTTCACACGAATCGGCACCTGCTCGACAATTTTCAGGCCGTAGCCCTCCAGGCCGACGATTTTCTTGGGATTGTTCGTCAGCAGCCGGATGGTTTTCAGACCCAGGTCCACGAGGATTTGCGCGCCCAGACCGTATTCGCGCAAATCCATTTCGTAGCCCAGTTTCTGGTTGGCCTCGACGGTGTCATAGCCCTGCTCCTGCAATTTGTAGGCCTTGATTTTCGCCGGCAGCCCAATCCCCCTGCCCTCCTGCCGCATATAGACAATCACGCCGCGACCGGCCGCGGCAATCTGCCGCATGGCCTGATGCAGTTGCGAACCGCAATCGCACCGGCGCGACCCGAACACGTCGCCGGTCAGACATTCGCTGTGGACGCGCACGAGAATTTTGTCGCGTCCGGCCACATCGCCGTGCACCAGCGCGAGGTGATGCTGGTCGTCCAGCTTCGAGCGATACAAATGCAGATCGAAATCACCGTAATCGGTCGGCAGTTTTACGGTTTCAATGCGTTCAACCAGTTTTTCCTGCGTGCGACGGAATTCAATCAGGTCGGCGATGGAACAAATTTTCAGCCGGTGCTTTTGGGCAAACCGTTTCAGCGCCGGGAGCCGCGCCATCGAGCCGTCGTCGTTCAATATTTCGCAGAGCACACCCATGGGACGCAGGCCGGCGAGTTGGGCGAGGTCCACCGCCGCTTCCGTGTGTCCGGCGCGCTGCAACACGCCACCGGGCCGCGCGCGCAAGGGAAAAACGTGGCCGGGTTGCACCAAATCCTCCGGCGTGGCAGTGGGTGAGGCCATGATGCGAATCGTTCGGGCGCGGTCGGCGGCGCTGATGCCGGTGGTGATGCCACGCGCGGCGTCCACGCTCACCTGAAAATCGGTGCGAAAGCTCTCGCGGTTCTGGTGCACCATGCGGTCAATGCCGAGTTGCTGAAGCCGCCCGGCACTCGTCGGCACACAAATCAGCCCGCGCCCGAACCGGGCCATGAAATTGACGGCGGCGGGCGTGACGTGCTGGCCCGCCAGGATGAGATCCCCCTCGTTCTCGCGGTCTTCATCGTCCACGACGATGACCATTTTCCCCCGGCGGACGTCCACAATGACGGATTCGATGCGGTCGAAAGTTTTTTTCATTCGGCAAAAAACAGCGTAGCCGTTCAACGCGCAAATGCCAGCCGATTCAACCCACTTTTTTGTTGTTCGCAGTGCGGGGCCAATTTAATATCACCGAGCGCACCAGCGCACATTTGGCCGAAAGAGAGGAAAACCGGCGTGTTATGCCATTGAACAATTCGACGAAAAAAACCGGCAGCGCGAAAAGTTCCAGTCAATGGGGTTCCACGCCAATTTCGGAACAAAGCATGCGGCGGCTCGACCGGCTGGCCAGCCTCGGGTTGCTTTCGGCGGGCATGGCACATGAAATCAAAAACAGCCTGGTCGCCGTCAACACCTTCGTCGAACGGCTGCTGCAACAGGGCGAGGACCGGGAATTTTCGGAAACCGTCCAGCGCGAGTTGCGGCGGATTGACACGCTGGTGAGCCAGATGCTGCGGTTTGCCGCACCGGGCAGGAATGAATTCGCCACCGTGCACGTGCACGACCTGCTGGATCATTCACTGCGGCTCGTCGAACACCAGATCAAAGGCAAATTTATTTCACTCAACCGCCATTACAGTGCCGCACCGGACACCGTCAGCGGAGACGAATACCAGTTGCAGCAGGCGTTCATGAATTTGTTGTTCAACGCCATTGAGGCTGTGGGGATGAATGGCACGCTGACCGTGAGCACGGAAATCGCCGGGGAAAAACCGGGCGAACCGCGCCTGCGCATTCACATTCAAGACAGCGGCATGGGCATTTCGCCGGAAAATCTGCCACACCTGTTCGAGCCGTTTTTCACCACCAAGAAGAACGGTACGGGTTTGGGCCTGGCCATCTGCCAGCGCATCGTCCACGAACACGGCGGCGACATCATCGCGCAAAGCGAGGTCAAAAAAGGGGCCACGTTCAGCATCTCGCTGCCGGCGCTCTCCTTGTAAGCCACCCGGTTTCAAAGAGGCGAACAAAACTTTGAACGTTAAGTTAAACGCCGCTCATGGCCCCAACTGAATGCGGTAGAAGCGGTGGGATCGCCGACACCGGTTACCGCCG
>CAWHAH010000013.1:0-123312 GCA_963827205.1 uncultured Verrucomicrobiae bacterium | reverse complement strand
ATGTATTGCTTACGACGTGGACGGCGTGACCTCCACCGCGTTGCTCCTTGAGGTCTTGCGTCCGCTTGGCTGGCAGGCGGATTTTTATCTGCCGCATCGCATGGACGAAGGCTATGGTCTCAGCCAGGACGCCGCCGAAAATTGCCTCCGGAAATTTCCGGCTGCGCAAAATTCCGGCGCGAAAGATTCGGCCGGACTTCTGCTGGCCGTGGACTGCGGTTCGACGGCCGTTGAAACCATCCGCTGGCTGCGCGAACGCGGCTTGGATGTCATCGTGCTCGACCATCACCAGGTATCGTCGCCCGCGCCGGAAGCCGTCGCGCTCGTCAATCCGCAGGTTGGAGTTCAAGCTTCAGCTTGTTCGGAGCGGCCTAAAGGCTGGACTCCAACGTCCACCGAACTGTGCTCGGTTGGCCTTGCCTTCAAACTCGCTCACGCTTTGATCAAGCGTGGACGCCAAACCGGTCTGCCCGGCGCCCTGGAATTCGATTTGAAGCCGCTGCTCGATCTGGTCGCGCTGGGCACGATTGCTGATCTCGTGCCGCTCACCGGTGAAAATCGCATCCTCGTTTCGGTCGGTCTGGAGCGATTGGACAAAACCCAACGGCCCGGGCTGGTCGCGTTGAAGAAGGTCGCTGAATCATCCGCGCCCGTCGGCACGTATGAAGTCGGCTACCAGCTTGCGCCGCGCCTGAACGCGGCCGGTCGGCTCGAAACGGCCGAAGCATCGTTGCAGCTTTTGCTCGCGGCCGATTTTGCTGAAGCCATGCCGCTGGCGCAAAAGCTCGACGCGCGAAACCGCGAACGGCAAAAAATCGAGCGCGGCATTTTGGAAGAGGTCATCGGCGCGGTACGGGCGAAGTTCAATCCGCAAACGGATTTTGTGATCGTCGAGGCCGGCTTGCTTTGGCACATCGGCGTGGTTGGCATCGTGGCATCACGCGTGTTGCAGGAATTTTACCGCCCGACCGTCATCATCGGTGGCGAAGGTGGGGAGTGGCGGGGTTCAGGCCGCAGCATCGCCGGTTTCGATCTGGCCGCCGCCTTGCGGGACTGCGATGATTTGCTCGTGCGGCACGGCGGACACGCGATGGCGGCGGGCTTGAGCGTTCAACCGGAAAAAATTGATTTGCTGCGGCAACGCCTGAACGGGCTTGCGCGCCGGGCATTGAAAGCGGAAGACCTGCAACGACCCCTGCGGCTCGATGCGGAGGTCGGGTTGGATGAAATGACCCTGGAATCGCTTGGCCATCTGGCGCGGTTGAAACCGACCGGGCAGGGGAATCCGCCGGTGCAATTTTGTGCGCGCAACCTGGCCCACCAGCGTCCCCTCCAGCGCATCGGCGCGGATAAGCAACACGTGAAAATGTGGGTGACGGACACGCCTTCGCCGCATGGCGGCTACGGCGCTGCCGGCGGCGCGGTCTTGGAAGCGCTTTGGTGGAATGGCGGCAATGAATCGCTGCCCGTCGGGAAATTTGACCTGGCGTTTGCGCCACAAATGAATGAATTCAATGGCAACCGCCTGGTCCAGTTGAAAGTTTTAGATTGGCAACCGGCCCAATCGCCGTGATTTTATTTCCAATGAACGCCGCAATTCTGGTTGCCGCCGGCAAAAGCTCCCGCATGGGGCCGAAGGTGGACAAACTGTTTTTTGAAGTGGCCGGGCGCCCGGTCGTCGCGCACACCTGGCGGCGTTTCAACGACGCGCAGTGCATAGACGAAATCATTCTGGTCGTGCGCACGGGAAGGCAACCGGCGTTTGAGGGATTGGCGGCAAAGTTCAAATTTCAAAAGCCCTTCCGCATCGTCGCGGGCGGCGCGGAACGACAGGATTCAGTCTGGAATGGCCTGGAGGCGTTGTCGGCGAAGACGGAAATCGTGGCGATTCACGACGCGGCGCGGCCCTGCACGAGCGAGGAGTTGATTGCGGCGACCATCCGGCGGGCCGAAGAAACCGGCGCGGCCGTCGCGGCGCAACCGGTGACGGACACGATCAAGGAATCCGCCGATGGCCGGTTGGTGCGACGCACGCTCGATCGTTCGCGGCTGTGGTCGGTGCAAACACCGCAGACGTTTCGTGTCGAAGTCATCCGCCGCGCGCTGGCGGAGGCGCGGCGGTGCAAGCTGGTGTTCACCGACGACACGGCGGCGTGCGAATTGATCGGGCAGCGGGTCCGGCTCGTCTCGTGGGTCGCGCCCAATCCCAAGGTCACCGTGTCCGGCGATCTGCCGTTCATCGAGTCGTTGTTGCGGAGTCACGTTTGAGTTGTGGTGTCGGCGCTGTGCGCCGATGCATTCGAGCCATCCGCCTTCGCGGCGCGCCATAGCGCCGCTACGGCGCGACGGCGGCAGGCTCGACGCTACCGCAATTCAGTACGCTACGAGGTTTGAGTTTTTGTTCGAGTTTGGCTGTTTTTGTGATAATGTGCCGGAATTTATGAAACGTCACTTGATTTACGGCTTCGTGATATCGGTCCTGGCGGTGAATTTCCTCGTCGGCGCGTGGATTTATTTGGGTTCTGCGCGGGCGGCAGAGAAGAGCGATGCCGTTGATCCGAACCTGGAATTGTTTTCCGAGGTGCTCCAGCGCGTGCGCACGGAATACGTGGACGGCCAGAACCTGACCTATCGCGACCTGACCTATGCGGCGCTGGAAGGGATGGTTCAGACCCTCGACCCACACAGCGAGTTCCTGGATCCCGCGGCTTATCACGACTTGCAGGATGACACAGAGGGACAGTTCGGCGGACTCGGGCTCTACGTCACGGTGCGGAGCAATTACGTGACTGTCATCACCCCCATGGAAGACACACCGGGGTTCCGCGCGGGCATCCTCGCCGGTGACCGCATCATCAAAATCAACGGCGAAGACGCGGTGAAAATGCCGTTGGATGACGCGGTGAAAAGACTGCGCGGCAAGCCGGGCACGCGGGTGACCATGACCATTCAGCGACCGTCCTCCGGCATGGTGAAGAGTTTCACCCTTACCCGCGCCGTTATTCAGACGAAAATGATCCAAGACATCAACGGCAAGGAAGACTTCCCGCTGGGTGATGACAAAATTGGTTACATCTGCATCGCGCAATTCGGCGACAAAACGGGAGACGAACTCGAAGCCGCATTACGAAAGCTCCAGGCGCAGGGCATGAAGGCGTTGATTCTCGATTTGCGCTGGAATCCCGGCGGATTGCTCGACGAGGCGGTGAACGTTTGCCAGAAATTTCTTCCGCGCGGCCAGTTGATTGTTTCCACCGAAGGCCGCGACCCCGCGCAAAATTCCATCCGGTGGTCGGCGGGGCGCGGCGACGAATTACCGGGCATGCCGATCGTTGTGCTCGTCAACTTGAGCAGCGCCAGCGCGTCGGAAATCGTCACCGGTTGTTTGCAGGATTTGCACCGCGCCATCATTCTCGGCGAAAAAACGTTCGGCAAAGGCTCGGTGCAGAGCATCTTTCCCCTCGAAGACGGCTCCGCCCTCAAGCTCACCACGGCGAAGTATTACACCCCCAGCCACCGGGTCATCCATGAGCACGGCATCACGCCGGACATCATCGTGCCCATGAGCGACGAAGAGGAAGCCCTGTTGCAGATCAAGCGGGCGCCCGGCGCACTTGAATCGCTCAATGAAACCAATCGCGTGCGGCTGTCAAAAATCCAGGACCCGCAGCTCGGCCGCGCCGAGGATTTGCTGAAGGGCATACTGCTTTATAACGCGCTTTCCAAACCGGAAGGAACTGCGGCGAAATGAAACGTTGGAGTTCAAGCTTTAGCTTGCCGCGGGACAATTCTGGAAACTGATTGCAGGCTGAAGCCTGAACTCCAACGATTATGACGATTTTGGCGATTGAAACTTCCTGCGACGAAACCAGTGCCGCCGTCGTGCGTGAGGGCCGGGTCCTGTCCAGCGTCGTTTCCTCGCAAGTCAAGCTGCACGCCGAATACGGTGGTGTCGTGCCCGAGCTCGCCGCGCGCGAACACTTGAAAAATCTCCTGCCGGTCGCGCGAACGGCATTGACCCAAGCAAAAGTTGGTGGGGCTGACCTGCCGGTCAGCCACGACGCGCCGCGGCACGTCCCTACCGATCTTGAGTTGGACGCCGTCGCGGCCACGCAAGGACCGGGTTTGCCGACGGCGCTGCTCGTCGGGTTCAAGGCCGCCCAGGCCGTCGCCTTCGTTTTGCGGAAACCGTTCGTCGGCATTCACCATCACGAAGCGCATTTGTATTCGCCATGGATTGTTACACAACCCCTCACCCGTTCTGCGGATACCCTCTCCCCGCCTGGCGGGGAGAGGGACGGGGCGAGGGGTCGTGAGTTTGGCAAACAATTCACCGCCGATTTCTCCGCCTTTCAACCCAACGTTTCCCTCATCGTCAGCGGCGGGCACACCTTGCTCGTGCTGGTGGAATCAGAACTGAAACATCGCGTGCTTGGCTCGACCGTGGACGACGCCGCGGGCGAATGCTTTGACAAGACCGGCAAGTTGATGGGCCTCGCGTATCCCGCCGGACCGGAGCTTGACCGGCTGGCAGGGCAGGGGAACCCAAAAGCATTCGACTTCCCGCGACCACTGCTCCATGACGCGAGCGATGACTTCAGTTTCAGCGGCCTGAAAACTTCCGTGCGTTATTTTCTGAGAGACAATCCGAAGTTGTTGGACGACGCGCAAAAAGTTCACGACCTTTGCGCCAGCATTCAGGCGGCCATTGTTGAAGTGCTCGTCACCAAAACCATCCGCGCGGCGAAACGAAACCGCGTGCGCTGTGTGACGGCTTCCGGCGGCGTGACCTGCAATCGTGCCCTGCGCCGCGAGTTGGAACAGGCGTGCAAACGTGAAGGTTTCATGCTGCGACTCGCCGAAATGGATTTGTGCACCGACAACGCGGCGATGATTGGCATTCTGGCTGAACGCAAGCTGCTTCACAAAGTGCCGGCCACGGATTTGGATTCCGAAATCCAACCCGGTTGGGTGCTAGCGTAAAGTAGGGCAGGCGTCCCGCCTGCCTCCACTTGGAGCTATAACGTGATTTGGTGTCTCAGCGTTAGAAGGTTGAAACCGACCTTAAGCAAATTCCCTCCAGGGTATAGTATCGGTCAGGACCCCGGATTTCGGCCATGATTGGACAGCGGTCATCAATGACGAAATTACCCTCACAAACAGGATGCTGAATCGGAAGGGTGGTACGTTTTCCGTCAGGATAGCCAGACAAGGGTAATTCTTTATGGTCGAAGGAGCCACAGGAAAGGCACCTTGGCGGACTTTGACGATTGGAAACGACGTAATGGAGTCTCTCTGCCGGTTCAAGTCTTACCTTGGCCAAGAGCTTTGATCCAGAAATCATTTTCGGGCTACCAGTGGATAATCCCGCCAAACAACGCGAGAGGGCACGTTTAGCCTCCCGCACTTCCTTGCTGGTGGAGGCGATATTGGGCAGATTCTCTATGGCGCACAAGGTTTTGCACTGGTAACACCATTCAGCGCGTATTGGAATGGGAACGTGTCCGCCGTCGGGCAACTCGTAGAGGCAATGACAATCGAGGTAGGAATGGAGCCGGATTTCAAACGAGCAGCGGTCACACATTAGTTTGGGTTGGCGCATATCTACGGTTAGAACTCTTTCCCAAGCTGAGTCAGCCTGGCCTCAATCGCCTCACGGTCAAGGTTACGGACCTTCACAAATACCGCCAAGGTCATGTCAGATTTCTTTTGATTACACTCCAAGCAAACGAAAATTAGGTTCGAACGGACTGATAGCCCGCCTTTGGAAACCGGATAGATGTGATCAAGGCGCGCCTCACTGCCTATAGATTTTCCACAGTAAGGACATACATCGGTCGGCGACACGGACATGCGAAGCCGGCGAGCAAGTTCGCGGGTCTCATTCATCCCTCGCGCTTTCCGCTCTCAAGTTCTGCCAGCTTTTGCTCTTGCGGTCCTAAAGCCCTCTCAAGCCTAGAAAGCTCGTGTATCAGCGGTTCAATTTGCTTGTCAAGATCGGCCTCCCTGTGAGATGGATAGTAAGGACCATCGGGATGGCATTTCACATTAGAACGCGTGCTTGCCAAAAACCAAACTGCGGGTAGATGGTCAGGCAGCCGTTTCAGCGTGCGGTATCCATGCCGCCACCTGTAACGAATGTATTTCTCGGACACTTTCCATCGCCCAACATTATACTTTTGCGGGTTACGAACCGCATTAAATAGAAAGTCCGGAGGCATCGGGCAAACTCCCATTGAGCGTATTACCTCCGGGTGTGTTTCAATGCCTGCTTCGACTTCCAAGCAGTATTCTTCATCCAACAGATCCGCCTCCTGAGCCTCCAAGTCTGAAAGCCTGCGTTTTGCTTCAGCGGAAAGTTCGAGTTCACTTGGTCGCCCTGCTACAAGACCCCATAACTTGGGACGACGTTGAAAACTAGATGGATCAATTTTAATGCTCTCCATTTCCTGGCGGACTTTTGCCAGCCTGGTCTGTATTTCGCCCAACTGCTTTCGAGCCTCGGCCCGCTCGGATTCCCTCGTCACTTGCCATTTTTGGTCAGCTTCGCGAGCGGCAGCCCGCTGCCTTTCCAATTTCGCAATCTTATTCTTGATTCGATCAATCCGCCCTTTAAGTATAAAGGGAGAAAGATCGTCCAAGCTCTCAAATTTCCGGCTCATCGTGCTTGGAATTTACTTTTATTGCGCCACATTCTGGAATTGCTCAAGCTAACCCCGCGCCAGCGACGCCCAGCATGGAACGAGGCGCAATCGCGGGGTGCGCTGCATCCGTTTTTTCGGGCATATCTTTTTGCATTTTAGAGTTCTGGTTCTTTGCGCAAAGTGTGCCGATACCAGTCTCGCCAACTTACCTCAATAAACGCGCAAGCAGCCGAAAGCTGCCGAGCGCTGGAAATCTCCGCCCTCGTGTAGTCAAGGGGGCCAGCGCGGAGGGTGAGCATTCTCTGAATGCCGGGGGGCATCTGGACGGGCCGCACCAGGATATTCAACCTTTGCGCACGTTTGTAGCGTATCTCAAATCCGACGAAATTTGGACTGTATATCCATGCGTTGCTCTTCTTTTTGAATTCGCCCGGATGGAGCGTCCGCGAGAATTGCAGGAGAGCCATTCCGATGTGCTTCAGATCGGTAAGCCGCTCAATTTCGTCTTCTATATTCACGATTCTTCGGAGGTCTCCTCTGCGCAACAATATTTATTGGGCCAAAGTGCATACACAACGGCATACACAGTTGTTTTTGCTGCAGCCTTTGTTAGCATGGATTTATAAAAGCAGTTTTGCGAAGTTCCATCAAGGATTAACATCGTGGCGTTCGCAACGTCCTTTTCTCCCTGCGTGCAACCCGCTACGCTGCGCTTGTTCATGCCTGACCGATTGCCCATTTACGAAATTGAGCACGACATCGTCGCCGCGCTCAAGGCGACGAAGCGGCTCATTCTCCAAGCACCGACCGGTTCCGGCAAATCCACCCAGGTCCCGCAAATGCTGCTCAAGCACGGGCTGCTCGGCAACGGACAGGTTGTCATTCTTCAGCCACGCCGTCTCGCGGCGCGGTTGCTCGCCTCACGCGTCGCGAAGGAATTGGGCGTTGAGTTGGGCCGCGACGTTGGTTATCAGGTCCGTTTTGAAAACTGCGTCAGCGACGCCACGCGCATCAAGTTTGAGACCGAAGGGATTTTATTGCGGCAACTGATTCAGGACCCGGCCTTGCGTGGTGTTCAGGCGGTCATCTTTGACGAATTTCATGAACGCCATCTTTACGGCGACATCACACTCGCGCGCGCGCTCGACATTCAGGAAACACTTCGTCCCGACCTGCTCATCGCCGTCATGTCCGCCACGCTCGATGCGGATGAATTGGAGAAATACCTGAGTGAAGTCAAATCAACCCCTCACCCGGCCCGCGGCCACCCTCTCCCCGCCGGGCGGGGAGAGGGACGGGGCGAGGGGCGTGTTCATTCGAATTTCCATTGTTCCGTCCTTTCCTCCGAAGGCCGCGTGTTTCCGGTCGAGATTGATTATCTCCCGCGACGGCTCGGACCCAATTCGCCGCCGGTCTGGGAATTGGCCGCGGAAGCTTTTGCGGATTACGCCCGCTCCAGCGAGCGAGGTGACGTGCTGGTGTTCATGCCGGGCGGTTTTGAAATTTCACAAACCATTGAAGCCATTCGCCACACGCCGGAATCGAAAGGTTACATTCTTTTGCCGTTGCACGGTGAACTACAGCCACGCGACCAGGACGCCGCCGTGGCGCGTTACGACCAGCCCAAAGTCGTCGTGGCCACCAACGTCGCCGAGACGTCCATCACCATTGACGGCGTGCGGCTGGTGATTGACAGCGGGCTGGCGCGCGTTCCCCGTTACGACGCCAACCGCGGCATCAACACGTTGCTCATCGAAAAAATTTCGCAGGCCAGCGCCGATCAACGCGCCGGTCGCGCGGGCCGGACGGCACCGGGCCGGTGCATCCGGCTCTGGTCCCGCCAGGAACACGATGAGCGGGCACCACAGCAATTGCCGGAAATCAAACGGCTCGATCTCGCGGAAGTAGTGCTGACGTTGAAAGCAGCCGGGATGGAAGATTTGCGCGCGTTCCGCTGGCTGGAGAAGCCGGACGAAATTTCGCTCACGCACGCCGAGGAATTGCTGTTGGATTTGGGCGCGTTGAAAATGGGGAGCGCGATCGTCCCGGTCGCCACTGCTCGGCGTCCCGCCGAACAGCCATCCAAAAATGATGAAGGCGTCCAACGGGACGTTGAACATAGCGGGCGGGACGCCCGCGCTCCCCATCTGCAAATCACCCCTATCGGCCGTAAGATGCTCGCGTTTCCGGTGCATCCGCGCTACTCGCGCATGTTGCTCGCCGCGCAGGATTACGGCTGCGTCCATCAGGCCTGCCTCGTCGCCGCGCTTACGCAAGGACGCGATTTGCTGTTGCGCAACGTCGGACGCGAAGTTGAGTCTGCCCGCGAAGATTTGTTTGGCGACAAGGCGTCGTCGGATTTCTGGATTCTGATGCGGGCGTGGAGTTACGCCGCAAATAACCAGTTCCGACTCGATGCCTGCCGCAAACTCGGCATCCACGCTGTCACCGCGCGGCAGGTCGGGCCGTTGCTCGAACAATTCCTGCGGATTGCCAAAGACGAAGGACTCGATACCAAACCGCGCGAAATCAAGGACGAGACGTTGCAGAAATGCATTCTTATCGGGTTTAGCGACCGCGTGGCGCGGCGGCTGGACCAGGGAACACTGCGCTGCGAACTCGTCCACAATCGGCGCGGCGTATTGGCGCGGGAAAGCGTCGTCGGTAGGAATCGAGGTCACGAGACTCTGACTTCAAAATCAAAAAGTGAGCCTTCTTCCGCCTTCGCTTCGCTACGGCGCGACAAGCACGTCGGCACCTACGAATTATTTGTGGCCGCCGAAGTCCGCGAAATCGAAGGCCGCGAGGTGAACACTATTCTATCGCAAGCAACGGCGATTGAACTTGATTGGCTCCGTGAACTTTTCCCGGACGACCTGAAATCCGAGTTGCACGTCCAGTTCGATGCCACGGCCAAACGCGTGCAAGCGGCCGAACTGGTGCGGTTTCGCGGGCTGGCATTGTCCGCCAAACACGTCGAGCCGCCGCCCGCCGACGCCGCTGCGCGATTGCTGGCGGATGAAATCGTCGCGGGCCGGTTGCTGTTGCCGAATTGGGACCACGGCGTCGAGCAATGGCTGGCGCGGTTGAATTTCGTTTGCCGGCATTGTCCGGAACTCCAGCTTCCGCCGTTTGCCGACGACGACCGCAAACACATCATAGAACAGCTTTGCCACGGCGCAGTGAGCTACAAGGACATCAAGGAACGCGAAGTGAAACCGCTCGTGATGTCGTGGCTGTCCGACGCGCAACGGCAGTTGCTCGACAAACACGCGCCGGAACGGCTGTCGCTGCCGAATGGCCGCACGCCCAAGGTGGTTTATGAGGATAATCAGTCACCGCACATTGCGTTGCGGATTCAGGAACTGTACGGCGTGACGCAGACGCCGAAGATTGCGATCGGTCGGGTGCCGGTGGTCGTTCACATTTTGACACCGGGCATGAAGCCGATCCAAGTGACGCAGGACTTGGCAAATTTCTGGCGCGAGCATTATCCGCGTATCAAATCCGAGCTGCAGCGGAAATATCCGAAACACGAGTGGCGATAGCCGGGAGCGGGGCGCGGACAGCTTTGTCCGCACGTTGCGGCTCCAAGGGACTCGCGGACATGGCTGTCCGCGCTCCGGTTTGGCAGTCTGAATTTCGATTCTGGGCATTACCCAACTACGGAAATCATTGCATTCCGTGGCGCAGAGTGTTAAAGCGGCGGCATGAATTTTTTGGATGCGGCGAGCATCGAACTCGCAATCCGCGAATGTAAGGAACGCATGGTTTGCCTATTAACCTACGCACCCAAAACGACCGGACAATTGCACGCATTTTGAAAATTGCAAACATTATTTTCGCATCCTGTCTTTGTACTTGACCAAGAGAATCAGGATTGATGTAAGCCCCAGAACTATGAGCGCGACCCCCGAAACCACCATGAACACAGTGATGATTTTTAAGGCAATCGTTCGCTCTGTTTCCGTGTTCGGAGTTTGGGGTTGGGTTGATATTGTGGGCGCATCAATACTACTTGTTGGCTGCATTGGAGAACTTTGGCTTTTGCTGAACAAGCTTCCAGAGCATAACGAACGCCGCGCATCATTGACGGGGTGTTGGGTGTTCCTTGACCGCTCCGAATCCATCATCAGGCTGATTGGTGTTCGGCTTAAAATCATTCGTCCCCGAAAGTTTTCAGACCTGAAAGAGCATTTATTGGAAGTCTTCTTTATTTCATTGGTTGCGATTGGGGTCGGGATGGAAATGTGCAGCCTTCCGTTTTCGTTAAATGAAGTCGCCACATCAAATGATCTGGCAGGCCAAGCAAATGAACGGGCGGCGATTGTGGAATCAAACAATGTTGCGCTTGAAGCGGAAATACAGCCCAGAAGTATAAAGCCCAAGCAAAAACAAGAAATTGCAAATGAATTGCGACAGAAACTCCGATATCCAGTTAATGGTCGGGTCAAGGTTGTAGCTGAAATATATGATAGTGAATCAAGAATATACGCAAAACAAATCGTTGATGCTTTGAATGGTGGGAAAGTCTTTGCAGTTATTGATATAAACTCGCTGAATGTACAGCGTGAAATCGATT
Organism: uncultured Verrucomicrobiae bacterium; assembly: GCA_963827205.1. Classification (GTDB taxonomy): domain Bacteria; phylum Verrucomicrobiota; class Verrucomicrobiia; order Limisphaerales; family UBA11358; genus UBA11358. Next base: position 112,086 of record CAWHAH010000013.1, on the reverse strand, counting down.
TTGGAATAAAGTATCTGGTTCCTTCAAATCCACAATATGAGGTTCGTTCTATAGCACAAGCCCTTAAATCTGGGGGAGTTGTCCCGACTGAAGTGGAAACAAATTTTGATGAAAAAGGAGTTCTCTTTGAAATTTGGGTCGGGGCAAAACCATTTGAATCGGGATTATGCACTTCACAAAAGTCGGCATGATTCGCAACCGGAGGGCCGGTTGTGAAGGCACGCTTCAGACGGCTTTGCTATCGGGTTTTGGACTATACCGACTTTCCGTGGCCTTCTCCACATAGATTACACGGTAAGGAACAAAGACCTTCTCCGCAGCAGCTATCACTTTGGCGAGCAGAGGTGCGTCACTTTTTGGGTGAAGCAGCCAAAGATTTTCGCTCAAGCGGCCTTTGTCTTTGGTTGGCTTGTATTCACTTCCAACGATGGATAAGAAGCTCTGCCAGTTTCCGAACTCAACTGATTGGTCTTTGCTTGGTTTTTCTACCGCAATTATTATTGAGTGCATTTTTTGCTCCTGACAAGTTTCCGCTCGATGAACGTCCGCAATCGAACATCAAAAACCCACCAGCGTCAAGCGGCCAAAAATCATCCAACGGCGGTTTCTGTGACTTGCGGCTGCTGCTGTGGCCAGTGGGGGTTATCTGTTGGTCAACTGTCTTATTGTTTAATGCGAGGCGACTTGAATCGTTCTGGCGAAGACGTTTTCCCTGCGGTCGCGTCACTGGCGGAAGAAAACGCCACAGATGGCTTTGGCACGGGTTCCAATATCTTAAGAATCCTGTCCAGTTTTTCATCAATCTCTATTTCTTTGCGAAGTATAGTTTCAAGGTCTGCCTTTACTGGACTTTGTTGTTTGTCGCTTGGTGTCGATTTGGTTTCCATAAATGCGTCTCCATATACGTTGAGTGCGAATCGATAATACAATCTGCGGGCAAAACAGACACTCAAAATCCAATTCGGTCAAGTGGCGAAAACGAACCTTTGCAACCCCTTGAAAATCAACGAAATAAAGATGTAAAAAAGAAACAGTAACCACTTGACAAAAGTAGTGTTTTCTGCGATATTTGGGGCATGAAAACGAACATGTTGCCAACCCCAAGCGAACTGACGCTCGACCAGATTAACCAGCGGTTCGCCACTGACGAAACCGCCCGCGAGTATTGGGAAGCGATTCACTGGCCCAAAGGCCCGGTCTGCCCGCACTGCGGGAACAAAAAGGCCAACCGCATTTACAAGGTGACGCCGAATGAAGCGAAGAAAATCCGCGCTGGTTTGTATCACTGCGCCGAATGCACTAGCCAGTTCACCGCTACCATCGGAACTATTTTTGAAGACAGCCACATCCCGCTCCGCAAGTGGCTCATCGCATGGTATATGATTTGCAGTTCCAAAAAGGGAATCAGTTCGCTTCAACTTCAACGCATTCTCGGTTTGGGCAGCTACCGCACGGCGTTGTTTATGACGCACCGCATTCGACACGCACTCAAAGAGCCAGCCTTCAAAGATAAACTCAAAGGCACTGTCGAAGCGGATGAAACCTATGTTGGCGGAAAGACACGCGGGCATGGCCTCACTTCATGGGCAACAAAGTGCCGGTCGTTTCATTGATTGAACGCGGTGGTCGTGTGCGCTCGCAAGTAATGAAGCGTGTCACTGGCAAAAATTTGAAAGAGGTTTTGAAGGCGAACGTCACACCAGCGTCAACTATTATGACGGATGAACTTCCGGCCTATCGCCGGGCGACAAAAGACTTCGCATCACATCAGGTTGTGAATCATTCAGCGCGTGAATATGTTCGCGGGTTGGCTCACACGAACGGGGCTGAGGGATTTTTCTCACTGCTAAAGCGTGGCGTGGTTGGCACGTTCCACCATATCAGCGAACAACACTTGCCGCTTTACTTGGCCGAATTCGACCATCGCCACAACACGCGATTCCTGACTGACGGCGAGCGCACAGTGATTGGTTTGAAGAAAGCCAACGGAAAACGACTCACCTACAAGCAACCAGTGCGCTAAAATTCCAGTTGCCTTTGCCAAACCAGAAGCTATAATGGCTTCGGTTTGAGTGCCAGTGGTGGGACTTGAACCCACACGAGCCGAAGCTCACCCGATTCCAGGTCGGACGTGTTTACCATTACACCACACTGGCGATGTATTGCCACTCGGCGCAGGTGATGAACTCGGCAAGAATCCAACACCTGCGCCGTATTTCATTTCACGCTCGCAGTTTCGGCGTCACTACGGCGCTGCAACCCTTCTCATAGTTGATGCCTTTCAGTAATGGCGGTTTGTCACGTTTCAACCGCCAAAATTAAAAGCCGTCACAGTCTGTGAAAGCCTTTTGAGCAAAGGGTGCTCCGTTAGGAGCGGACTGTGACGGCCAAATTACTTTCTGCTCAATAGGGCTTTCACACCCATAAATGGTTCAAAGTCAAACTTTGACTTCCACCACCGCCCGCCAAGCAAACTTGGCGGCGCTTGTCAATCCCCCCAAAACAAAAACCGAACGAAAGGTTTTTCCTTTCATTCGGTTGTCAGAGTTGGACTGCCAATCAATCCAACTGCTCCGGTTTTAATACTAGGCGATTATCCAACTCAAGAACTTTTTCGATTAAAATTGACGTGCCTCCCGGTGGGGTATTTCATTGGGAAAATCAAGATGAGCACCTGCAAATGCAACACCTGCTCCGGCAAGATTGAGTTTGAACCTTCACAAGCTGGCCAGACGATTCAATGTCCACACTGTGGCCTCGAAACAGTCCTGTTCATTCCAGCAATGGAAGCAGCCGTGTTCGGAAAACCGCAGCTACAGTCGGGTTCACAATTTACCGGCGATCCCGGTAAGTTTCAAAGCTGCCCGACGTGCGGAAAACAAATCAGTTTGACCGCAACGTCCTGTCCGCAGTGCGGCCACACCTTCAAATATGCAGGTGGTGTGAATCTGAGAGACCCGGTGCATGTCATCGGGTTGGGGGTTTGTGTCTTGATGATTCTGATGGCGGTCATCTACATTCTCTCACAAATCCATTTTTGGGGTTGAACTCGCTGCTGCCTTTTGCTATGCTCGCAAGCGTGGCAAAGAAAATTGACAGGACTCCACTCAAAGTGGAAATGAAGTTTGATGACGCGATGCGCTGCGTGTCGAAAATCAAACCAGTGCGAAAGTCCGCCAAGCGCAGAAAGTGAAGTGCGGCTTGGAACGCTTAAAAAGCACCGTTTTCAAGTCTGCTTTTGTGAAGTGCATAATCCCGATTTGAATAAGCTTTATACCTGCATTCCTCAATTTCGTGCCAAACCGAAAGAAGTATAGGGATTGGGGCCATAAAATTCAAATTAGGACACCGCCCGCCGGCGCTCCGGCTTGCAACCTCGGAGATTCTCGGCATTACCTTTCGCGGCTTATGGAAAAAGTGGTTATCATCGGTTCGGGCTGCGCGGGCTGGACGGCGGCGCTTTACACCGCGCGCGCCAATCTCGCGCCGCTCGTGCTCACCGGCAAACAGCCCGGCGGCCTCCTCACCACCACCAGCATCGTCGAAAATTATCCCGGCTTCCACGAAGGCGTGGACGGCTACGAATTGATGACGCGGATGCAGAAACAGGCCGAACGTTTCGGCGCGCGCGCCAGTTTCGGCACCGTTGAAAAGGTGGATTTGTCCAAGCGGCCCTTTGTGCTCACGGTTGACGGCGAACAGGTCGAGGCGCAGACCGTCATCATCGCCACTGGCGCGAGTCACCGGCATCTCAGCGTGCCCGGTGAGAATCTTCTGGAAACCAAGGGCGTCACTTATTGTGCCACGTGCGACGGCGCGCTGCCGGTTTTCCGCAACCAGACGCTCGTGGTGGTCGGCGGCGGCGATTCCGCCTGCGAGGAGGCGCTTTACCTGACGCGCTTCGGCGCGGCCATTCATTTGATTCACCGGCGTGACAAATTGCGCGCCTCGAAAATCATGGCCGAGCGCGCACTGTCGAATCCGAAAATCAAACCGATCTGGGATTCGGTTGTGACCGAGGTGCTCGATCCGAAGCAGGACAAGGTGACCGGCGTGAAATTGAAAAACCTCAAGACCGGCGCGGAAACGGTTTTGAATTGCGCCGGCGTGTTTGTTGCCATCGGCCACTCGCCCAGCACCGAGATTTTCAAAGGCCAAATTGACATGGACGCTAACGGCTACGTCATTCCCAAAAAGGGCACGATGACGAATGTGGCGGGTGTATTTGTGGCGGGCGACTGCGCGGACCACGTTTACCGCCAGGCCATCACCGCGGCCGGCATGGGCTGCGCGGCAGCGATTGACGCCGAGCGGTTTCTCGCGGCGCAGAACGAGTGACGGGCCGGTCGGATGGGATTTCTTATTGCGGAACGAAAATGAATCCGTTGGTGGTGGCATTGACGGCCAGCCGGAAAGCCGCCCCGGCGGCATTGGTGAACGCCAACCCGGAGCCGTTGCCGGTGAAGCTGCCGCTAAAACTGTTGGCCGGGTTTTGCAAGGCAACCGTGTTGGGATAGGAACCGCTTAATTGAGCGGACGGCAGCGCGCCGGCGGTCAGCGCGGAAGCGTTCAAATTATTCAATCCGCCGCCGTTACCGTTGAACGTGCCACTGGACAGAGTGAAGCCGGAAGCATCCATATTGAAACGATAATCATTGGTGACCGCACCGATCGTGATGGTGGCATTGGGATACATCGTCGGCGGAGCACCCAGGTCCCCGCCAGTCATCGTGGCGGCAAAACTACTGCCTTTCAACATCCCCGCGCCGCCGAACTGGAGGATGTAGCCATTGTTGACCCGGATCGTGTTGTAGGTGCCCTCGACGTTGCAGTCGCCAATGGCAATGTCGCGTCCGGCAGCGGCGGACGTCCATTGGTTTATGTAGCCACCTTGGGATGTAAGATAGGTGTAAGGACAGCCGTAAAAGTAATTGTGCTCGAAAACCCGGTCGCTGTTGACGTTCTGGCCGACAATAATGGTGGCACCCGCCGCCCACGCCGATTTTGTCCATGCGGAACTCCCGCCGCAAAAGCTGAAAAAGTTGTCGCGGAACGTTCCGTGGTCCGGGTTGAAATAGACTCCCTGAATGCCGAGGAAACTGTTATTTTCCACTGTGTAAAGGTCAGCTTCGCCGCCAATAAGTTCAATGGTTAAATTGTGGGGAGCGATGCCGACATTTATGGTCGGAACGGTCAAACCGGCCAAGCCATAGAGATCCTGGTGATTGGTCAGCGTGCCCCAGTAGCCAAACCAGTTGTAACCCAGATACAGACGCGCAATGCCGATGCGCATTTCGAACAAATTGGTCGGGCTGTTGTCCAGCGAGGACACAATGAGGTTTTTCATCGTGAAGGTGACTGAGTTGTAGAGCCATACCCCGTGCGCTTGCGGGCTTCCTTCTTCACCGCCCAGCCGGATGCAGGGATTGACGCTGCAGACCAAAGCCCCCACCGTAAACGCCGGAGCTTCAAGGTCGAACGAGGTGACATTGTCACTGTTGGTGAAACTGGAGGGCGCACTGTAGCTGCTGGCGATTTGAAGCGCATTCGTGAAAATCAGCGGCGCGGGACAGTAGTTGATGCCGACGATGAGAACCTTTCCTCCGCCCACGCCGGTGATACGATCGGGGTATTGCGCGCAAAAGTTGATGGCCTGCTGCACGTAGTCGGCCCCTTTCCATGGGCCGAAGTAGCGCGGATTGTTGGTGATGGCCGGCGGCAGATTGCTGTAAGGACAAACCACCACCGTTCCATCGGGAACTTCAGTGTTGACGATGTAGTTGGAACCGCCGGTGGTCAAGTTCGTCTGCCAGACAGGATTTGTGGGAAAACTCACGGCGAAGTTGTTAAGAACAAAGTTGGTCGTGGCCACATTCCCGTTCGTGGCGTTGACCGTGCCGGTGAACGTGCCGAGCAGATTCACTGCGCCGGCGTTGTTGGTGACCACAGCCGCGGGCAATTGCGCCAGCGGAACGGTGCCGGTCAACTGCGCGGCCGGAATCGTGCCAAGCAGGTTGCTCGCACTGCCGGCGAAGATGGCATACGGCACGGGCGTCAACGGTTGGCGCGGCGTCAGGTCGGCGAAGGTGTCTCCACCGTTTGTCCGCACGGCAATTTGCAGCCAGCGATCCGGCCCGGTGAATACCCCCGGCCCAAAATCAATCGTCGCGGTGAACAAACCGTTGTTGGCCGCCACGGCGCTGTTCGTCACCGGTCCAGCGATGAGCGTGCCAGGACTGTTGGTGGAATCGTAAATCGCAAATCGCAAATCATAAATTCCCGTGGCCGGTGCGCCGTTGTCGTTCAACCGGCCCTGGTAGGTAAAGGTCGTACTCTGGGCAAAGACAGTTGAAAATTGAGGGATGAGCGTTAATAGAAACGCCAGAACGGCTGTCACCAGAAAGTTGCCTCTCAACCGGGGCTGCATAATCTGAATCCTTTGTTCTACAGAAGATTACAACGGTTGCGGACGTTTGAGAAGGACAAAGTTTGGCTCGCTGGCAGTCCAGCCGTGTTGGCAGATCAAATTGGCAAAGCGCGGCAAGATTTCGGCCAAATCGGCGAATCCCTTCCCACCGCTTTCCCCGGAATAAACGCAGAATGGAAGCGCCCAAGACTTTTGACGGGTACCGTAGAACGCCGTAAGCGCTGCAGCCGGCGGCAAGACGCGAAGCCGCCGTGCACAACGAAAAGATGCGTCTTTTGGCAGGTCGAGACGGTGGCAAAATAAATGCCACGTACCGTCCATGGATGGACGGGAGCATGAGGCCAAGGCCTTTTGAGCGCCGGCATGGTAAGCGATTGCGGCGATAATGTTCATTTGAAAAATTCCAGATAAAGGCCGCGAAGGGCCCCCACAATCCAGGACGCTGGCGCTCGCTTGAAATCATCCTACCTGGCTATTTTTGGTAAGTTTTAAGGATGTGTTCGATTTCGGTGTTGACCGTCTCATCCAGCCACTTGCGTTTTGGGTCGGCATCGAACCACTTGGCGGCGCGCCGGATGCCTTCGCTGAAAGGGATGACAGCCTTGAAACCGGGCACAAAAGATTTGATTTTGCTGTTGTCAAAAACGGTGCTCCAGGCTTTGTCGCCGAACAAATTCCCCGTCAACTGCGGTGCCACGCGCACGATGAAATCGGACGGGACATGCACAATGTTGGCTTTCACGCCCAACGCTTCGGCGATGGTCTGATAAATCTGGTCCCACGTCAGCACTTCGTCCGAGGTGATATGAAACGCTTCGCCGATGGTCCGCGGGTTCCCCAGCAATCCCAGAAAGCCGCGCCCAAAATCCTCGGCGTGCGTCATCACCCACAACGATGTGCCGTCGCCGTGCACGATGATGGGCTTGCCCTGTTTCAGCCGGTCGGCCAGCGTGTAGCAGCCGAATCCGCCGACCGCAACGGGAAAATAGTGGTTGTAGGTATATGACGGGCGGACGATGGTGACGGGAAATTTTTCCTCGCGCCAAGCGCGCATCAAAAGCTCTTCGCAGGCGATTTTGTTCTGCGAATAATCCCAGAACGGATTCTGCAAGGGCGTGGATTCGGTAATGAGGTAACGGGTGGGTGGCTTCTGATAAACCGAGGCGGAGCTGATGAAGACAAATTGTTTCGTCCGGCCTTTGAACAGCGCGAGGTCGCGTTCGATGTGCTCCGGCACAAAGGCGATCCAATCCACGACGGCGTCAAACTGCAAATCCCCCAGCGCGGCGCGGACCGCGTCCACTTGGTTGATGTCCACCGTCCGGCTGTGGCTGCCGGGTGGATTCTTATCCTGCAACCCGCGATTGAGCAAATAGAGTTCGGATCCTTTTGCGATGGCCTGCTGACTGACGGCGGTGCTGATTTTGCCGGTGCCACCAATAAACAAAATTTTCATGGGTGACCGATTCTACCCGGACGAGAAGCTTTGGTTCAAGAAATCACATTTTTGGGCAGGGACGGCTGACCGAGCCGTCCGCGCGTTGGAAGCGGAACTTCCGCCGGTCGCTTCGGCGAAGCGACCCTGCCTCGCTCGGTATGCAGAACCACGAGTGGAGCAGGGCAAGCAACTCACTTGGTTCTATCTTTAGCCGCCTGCTGGGTTTCGAGAAACTTTTTGATAACGGCAATTTTCTGGCGGAAAATCTGTTCCCGAATCTGGCCGTTGGAATTATTGCCACCATAAGGGATTTCGCAAACAAACTTCGAACAATCCGGCGTCACCACCGCCATGTTGGGAGCGAACCCGCCTTCTTCCGGGCCGTTGAAACCTTGTTTCACCGCATCGGGAACATTGCCCAGTTCGCTTTCATGGCGCACGAACACCAGCACGAGGTTGTCGTGAAAGACATCATAAAAATGGGCCAGACCACAATCGCTGCCTTGTCCCATCGGGTAAGCGGGCACGAACATGCTGTCCCATTCCATGACGAAGCCGAGCAGCTTATTTTCGGCCTTGGCCTTTTTCTTGGCCGCTTCCAGCTTGTCCAGCGAGAACGCCAGGTTCTTTTTCAGATAAACCGGCTGATTTTGCCGGGCGAAGGCCAGCGCCACCTCGTAGGAGTCGTAATGATATTTTTGCTTGGTGGCGTCGGGCAAATTGTTCCAGGGAACTTTCACCCCCTTGAGCGAGCCTTCCGTTTCAGCCACGAAAAAAAGGCCATCGGGTTTTACGGCGACATCCCTGACATTTTCATATTTTTTACCGTCCAAGGTGGTAATGTCCTCCGCCGGACAATTCATCCCGGCGAGGCAAATAATGATGACACAAAACAGGTTCGTCTTCATGTTTTTCCTTTCTTCGATCTCGCTTTGGAAGCCCGGCAATTTTGGTTTAAGGAACGGTGTTGTCGAGGCCAAAAAAAACGCACAACATTCCGGCGCGCTGAACCGGCGATCTCAGGGCAGGGATGCTTCGTCGCTTAATAGCACTGGCCGGGACGGCTCACCGAGCTGTCCGGGGCTGGAGGCGGCACTTCTGCCGGTCACCTCGGCGGGGCGACCCCGCTCTCTGACAGAACCAATAATCGCAAGCGCAGGGATGCAGAATGTTTTTTTGTTGCTGGAGCAGGGCAAAATGCGTCAACTGTTTGCATGAGAACATTGCTTTCAATTCTTGCCGTCCTGACCATCGCATTCAGATTGTCCGCGGCCGACACCAACGCCCCCACATTGTCGCAGACCAACACGTCCGCACTGTTGAAAATCGGCACGGCGGACGCGACCAACCATTACAATGAAGTGATGATTGTGACGGGCAAGGTGGCGCAAGTCACCATCCGGTCCACGGTGACATTTTTGAATCTGGACAAGCCGTTTCCCAACTCGCCGTTCACGGTGGTCATCTTTCACGGCCACAGCAGCTTTTACGGCGACGCGAATGCGCTGAGAGGAAAAGCCATTGAGATAAAAGGCAAAATTAAAAAGTACAACGACAAACCGGAAATCGCGCTCGACAGCATCAATCAACTGACGGTGTTCGATGCAAAGGGCATGATCATCACATCCACAATTCTCCAATCAACGAATGCCCCGGCGGTTCATCCATCAACGAACGCCCCGCCGGCGTCCAGGTAATCCACCAACTTGCCCGAAATCATGTGATGGGCGGAATGGCAGCTTTTGGGCAGGAGCGCGCGGCCCGGGCGTCTGCGATCAACAAGACGGTCGGCTCGGCGAGGCGACCCTGCTTTTTCGAATTTCTCACCGCGCCGGAACGCGAGCAAAAAATGTTCTGGGTTTGGCAATTCCGTTCCAGAATTCGGCATTGACGCTGAGGCGTTTGCCTGTAGATTGTGCTTTCGATTTTCGCAGAACATTTTTGCGAAACGGATAACAAATTTATGGCAATCAAAGTTGCAATTAACGGGTTCGGCCGCATCGGACGCCTGGTTTATCGCGCCCTGGTCGAACAAGGCATGGTGGGCAAAGACATTGAAGTGGTCGCCGTGGGCGATATCGTTCCGGCGGACAACCTCGCGTATTTGCTCAAATACGATTCCATCCAGGGCCGCTTCAAGGGCAAGGTGGACAGCAAAACTTCCCCGGAAGCCGTGGCCAAGGCCAAGGCCGCCGGCAAAAAGGCCGAGGACGCCGATCCGGACATTCTCATCGTCAACGGCAAGGAAATGAAGGTTGTCAGCGCCAAGTCGCCGGCGGAATTGCCGTGGAAGGCGCTGGGGGTTGACCTCGTGATCGAGTCCACCGGCTTGTTCACCGCCGTCGAGAAAGCCCAGGGCCACATTACCGCCGGTGCCAGGAAGGTCATCATTACCGCTCCGGCCAAGGGTGATTGCCTCACCGTGGTCATGGGCGTGAACGAGGGCAAATACGACCCGAAGCAGCATCATGTCATCTCCAACGCGAGTTGCACGACGAACTGCCTGGCACCGGTCGTTTATGTGCTGCTCAAGGAAGGGTTCGGCGTGGACGAAGGTTTGATGACGACGATACACAGTTACACGGCCACACAAAAGACCGTGGACGGCCCGAGCAAGAAGGATTGGAAGGGGGGCCGCACGGCGGCGCAGAATTTGATTCCTTCGACAACCGGCGCGGCCAAGGCCGTGGGTCTGGTGTTGCCCGAAGTGAAGGGCAAGCTGACCGGCATGGCGTTCCGCGTGCCGACCCCGACGGTTTCGGCGGTTGACCTCACGGTCAAAACGGTCAAGGAAACCAGTTACAAGGAGATTTCCGCCGCCATGAAGAAGGCCAGCGAGACCTATCTGAAGGGCATCCTCGGTTACACCGAGGACGAAGTGGTCAGCTCGGATTTCATCCATTGCGAACTGTCCTCGATTTTCGACCAGGGTTCCGGCATCGAGTTGAACAAGAAGTTCTTCAAGCTGGTGAGCTGGTATGACAACGAGTGGGGTTACAGTTGCCGCGTGGGCGACTTGATCAAGTACATGCTCAAGAAAGGTCTGTAAACCGCCGAACGGAATTGCAAGGCGACCCGGCGACGGGCCGCCTTTTTTGTTCATTTCTTCGCGCCTGACGGCGTATTGGTTGCGGGCCGGCCGGCCGCCATCAATTTCCCTTTCACTTGAGACAACCAAAAAGCATGCTCCTCGCCGGGGGCGATTTGATTCAAGCGCAACATGGTTTCACGTGCATGGAGGTAATCCCGGCCCTGCCAGTAGAATTTGAAGCGCAATTGCAGCACATCAGGGTTGTCGTGATCCAAGCCGTCCGCTTTTCCCAACGCGGATTCAGCCAGGGCATCTTGACCGGCGTCCATTGCCGCCCGGGCGAGATTAAGCCAGCGGTCCAAATCTCCGGGTTGCAATTGCGCCGCCTGCTCCAAAAAGGGCAGGGCCTTTTCCGGTTTGCCGGTGGCGGCCAGTGCAGCGCCATAGTGGGATAGAATTTCAAGGTTCGTGGGGAAGAGTTGCTGGGCCTCGGCGAGCGTTTCCAGTACGTGTTCGTTGGCTGCCGGATCGGGCAATGGCCCGATCGAGACCTCCTGGTTCGTGTCATGGGAGGAAAAAAATTGGTGGACCAGCGGCAGATTCAATATGGCGATCACGGCATTGTTCTCGACGCGCTGGGTCTTGGGCCCTTCCTGGCTGCTGCGGACAAACAAAGTAACGGCGTCCCGCCAAATCCACGAACGGTTCCAGGCCGTGACAGCCCACAATAACACCAATCCCAGAGCCGCGGCGCGTATGAATTTCTGCAGGGGCAGGACCTGAACGAGGCCCACGAACGCAATCGACCAGCCGATCAGCGGCAGGTAAAGGAAGCGTTCGGCCATGTATTGCATCATGGGAACCAGGTTGGAGACGGGCAGCAGGAACAGCCCGGTCCACAACAGGCCGAATCCCAAAAGTTTTCCTCCGTGTCGGTGCCAGGACAAAAAGCCGATTACTATCAAAGCGACCAGGAGCGCCAAACCTCCCAGGACTTCCACCGACCAAAACGATTGGCCGGCGCGCAAATAACTGTAATCAATGAAAAACGGCGGTACGCCACAGAGCAAACGAAAATACCTGGGAACGACCGGCAACATATCAATCAACGTTTGTCCGTAGGTTCCGGAAATCGGCGCCGTTTGGCTGGTGCGTCCGATGACCAGTTCCCGGTGTATCAGATAGAGCGCCGCCACAATAAAAAAGGGCAGGGCACGGAGCAGACAGTGTTTCCAATCCAGCCGGTGCAACGTGCGCGAGAGCACGAACGGCATCACGGCAAACGGTACGGCCGATTCCTTCGAATAGACCGCCAGCGCGAAAAAGAGCAGGCTGCGCCAGTATGCGAGCCGGCCAGGCGCCGGCAGCAATAGCTCCCGCAGCGCGGCGAGCGTGAAAAAGGCCGCGAGAATGTCGTCGAGTGATTTTGCCCAGCAAACGACCTCGGAAACGACCGGATGCACAGCGTAACCCAGTGCCGCGACGAGAGACCAGAAGTGCGCGTCGGGTTCGGTGAAACGACCGCTCAAGCGCGGCAGCAAACGCACCAGGACCGCGAACAACATCATGGCCGTGCCGCCGTGCCAGCAGACATTGGCCAGATGGTAAATCCATGGTTGAGGGACTTCGCTGCCTTCGAGAAAGCGCAGCAGGGCGTAATGCGCAGTCCGAATCGGGCGAAAAACCCGGAAATCGTTCGGCAAGGTTGCCTGGGCGTCAAGCCGATAAAACATTTGCGGGATATGGCGCAGGGAACGAACGCTCTGCAGGTCACGGATAAAACAACCATCGTCCCAGACAAATTGAAAGGTCACCGATTGTCCCCAGGTCACCAGGGTGATGATCCCGATCAACAGAAAAGGCGGCCATTTTTTAGCGAAGAACCAGTGCATTACCGCGCGCATTTTAAGCATCTGTTCCCGGTCCGCAATGATTTGAAGTAAAATCCGCTTTCCCCCAGACTACGTGCGTGAAAATTTCGATCATCATTCCCGCTTTCAACGAGGAACAGTTGCTCGGCGGGACGCTGGCACAGGTGAAATCCGCGATGGACGTCTTCATCCGGCGCGGTTGGGAAACCGAACTCATCGTCTGCGACAACAATTCCACCGACCACACGGCGGAAATCGCGCGTGCCGCGGGGGCGACCGTCGTATTCGAACCCGAGAATCAAATTGCCCGCGCCCGCAATTCCGGGGCGGCGGCGGCCGCGGGTGACTGGCTGATTTTTGTGGATGCGGATTCGCAGCCGAGCGCCGAACTGTTCGCAGATGTGGCGGAGCAAATCCAATCCAACCGCTGTCTGGCCGGCGGTTCAACGGTGCGGATGGATGAAAATTTTTTGTTGGCCGCCTTTTTTACCTGGATTTGGAACTGTTCCAGCCGGTTGGGCCATTGGCTGGCTGGTTCATTCATTTTTGTCGAAGCGGCGGCGTTCCGGAAAATCGGAGGGTTTAATGATAAAATGTTCGCGGCGGAAGAGCTGGATTTGAGCAAGCGGCTCAAACAACTTGCACGGCAAACAGGCAGGGAAATCGTGATATTGCATCGGCACCCGCTGGTGACCTCCGCGCGCAAGATGCGCCTTTACACGATTTGGGACCATCTCAAATTGCTGGCGCACGTCACGGTCAACCGCCGCGCCCTTAACCGCCGCGAATCCTGCACCCTGTGGTATGACGGACGGCGGTGACAGAATCTTGCGGTGCGCAGGCGCCTTTTGCCATTACTTGGCTGAAAGATCGGGCTTTACTTTCAATAAAAATTAATGCTATTCTGGGCAACAATCACTCAGGATTTCAGGACTTAAACGCGGTAAACGATTACGGAAAAGGCACATGTATGAAAATATTCCAATCATTGAGTCATTTCTCTCTGGCCGTGCTCATCGGCGCCGGTCTGGCCGGTTGTGCGACGGAATCGCATCAGACTATCAGGCCCGAGACGGTGGCTTCAGCGGGCACGCCATACTCAGGCCCCAGGAGCACGCTGATGGTGGGCATGTTTGACAATCATTCGCCCTACATGCGCGGCGTGTTCTCGGACGGTGTGGATCGGCTGGGCGGACAGGCCAAATCCATCCTCATCACGCACCTGCAACAAACCGGACGTTTTGTCGTGGTGGACCGGAACAACATGCCGGAGATAACGAATGAAGCCGCCATCAAGGGCCAGCAATTGAAATTGAAGGGCGCGGATTATGTAATCACCGGCGAAGTCTCGGAATTCGGACGCAAGGAAGTCGGCGATGAGCAGTTGTTTGGCATCCTCGGCAGCGGCAAGAAACAGGTGGCCTATTCCAAGGTCAACCTGAACGTGGTGGATGTGATTACTTCCGAGGTGGTTTTTTCGACGCAAGGTGCCGGCGAATATGCCTTGAGTGACCGCGAAGTGCTCGGCTTTGGCGGAGCTTCCGGTTACGACTCCACTTTGAACGGCAAGGTTTTGGATCTCGCCATCCGGGAAGCGGTCAACCGCCTGGTTGAAGGCGTGGAACAGGGCAAATGGAAACCCGAGAAACAGTGAAACGCTCCCGACTGAAGCTGTTATTGACATCGCTGGCCGTCCCGGTGCTGTTCACGGGGTGCCGGTCGCCGGACGTTTATTACTGGGGCCACTACGAAGACCTCGTTTATACCACGTACGCGAAACCGGACAAGGCCCCGCCGGAAATGCAGGTGCAGATCATGGAGGAAGACCTGCAAAAGGCCATCTCCGCCAACAAACCGGTGCCTCCGGGTTTTCATGCGCAGCTCGGCTACCTTTATTATCAACTGGGCAAAGCGGACCTGGCGCGGCAGGAATTTGAAAATGAGAAGAAACAATTTCCCGAGTCCACCGTGTTCATGGACCGGATGCTGGCCAACCTGGCAAAGAAGTGAAAACGCGCATTTTGATTCCGGCTTTGCTGGCCACCGCGGTGGCTTTCACGGGCTGTGTGACCAAGCCCTATGATTACACCAATTTTCGCGCGCACCCGCCGCGATCCGTTCTGGTACTGCCCCCGCTGAACGAAAGCACGGATATCCGGGGTACTTATGGTTATCTTTCCACTGTGACAAGACCGCTCGCGGAGATGGGCTATTACGTTTTCCCGGTGGTGGTGGTGGACCAGTACATGAAGGAAAACGGCCTGCCTACCGCCGGCGAGATGCACCAGGTTCCTTTGGATAAAATCAGGGACATCATCGGCGCGGATGCCGTCCTCTACATCACCCTGAAGCAATACGGGTCGAAATATCAAGTAATCACCAGCACCACCATCGTTACTGCGGAGGGAAAACTTGTGGATGTGAAAACGGGGACAACTCTCTGGGAAGGGAGCACCACCGTCCAGCAAAGTTCCAGCAGCGGGAACGTGATTGCTGATTTGGTTGTGGCGGCGGTTGATCAGGCCATCAATTCGTCCACCGACCAGGCCCATGACCTCGCGCACCAGGCTAACGTCCAATTGTTGATGACCAAAGACCATGGGCTGCTTTACGGCCCGTGCTTCCCGAAGGAAAAGCAGTAGTTTCCGCGCCAGTACGAGTACGGCGAGGGCTGATTTCACGCTGGCGGCTTTTGTTCTGCCAGACGCAAAATATAACAAGTTTGACTAAACCGCCCTGCCGCCGTAGATTCGGGAGCGAATGCTGGCGGCTGAATCAAAGGTGGCGACCAAAGCGATACTTGGCTCGCCGAATGCCAATCTGAATCGTTCCTGGAAGCACCTCGTGGAACCCGTGGAGCCTTTTCTGCACGCGGTCACCGAACAACTCCTCCGGCAGGTGCACGAGTTCGATCCCCAAATCGTCCCCCATGCCAAGTACGCCCTGAAGGGCGGCGGCAAGCATCTGCGTCCGATGCTGGTGGCGCTGACCGCGGATTCGCTCGGCAAAGTGACCGACGCGCACGTGACGGCGGCGGTCATCATCGAAATGGTGCATCTGGCCACCCTCATCCACGACGACGTGATAGACGAAGCCGAAATTCGGCGTGGCCGGCCCACGCTGGCGGCGAATTGGGGCAACGAAATCGCGGTGTTGTTCGGCGATTGCCTCTTTGCGCAGGCGCTGAAACTGGCGGCGGGTTTTCCCACACCGGAAGTTTGCCGCGCGGTGGCCACCGCCACGGACACCGTTTGTGCCGGTGAAATCCTGCAAACGCAGCATCGCCGCAAGTTTCAGGCCTCGCGGCACGATTATTTTCGCATCATCGAGATGAAGACCGCCGAGTTGTTCACGTTATCGTGCGATCTGGCGGCATTTTTGAGCCGTGCCCCGGCGGAACAGCGCGCGGCGTTGCGGCAATTCGGCTCGGCATTCGGCTCGGCGTATCAGGTCTATGATGACTGCGTGGATTTGTTCGGTTCGGAGGCCGAGGCGGGCAAATCGCTCGGCGCGGATTTGGCAAATGGCAAATTGACCTGGCCGATGCTGCTGGCGTGGGAGCGTGCGGGCGCCGCTGACCGCGCGGAGCTGGAGGAAATGGTGCAGAACTGGCAGCCGGCGGCGTTGCCACGGGTCAACGAATTGCTGGCCAAGTACGAGACCCTCGGCCCGACCCTGGAGGTCATCCGATGCTATTTGGAGCAAGGGCGACAGGCGTTGCGCATCCTGCCGGAGTCGGGCGGACGCGCGGCCTTGCTGGGACTGGCGGATTATTTGGCGCAACAAACGGGAACTTTGGCTGTTTAATGGGAAAGTTATGATTATGGCCGAACCAGCCGCACGACAGGACTTGGAATCGCCCGCGCCGGTGGATGAAGAGGCGCTGGTGCGGCAGGCGCGGCGAGGCGATTTAACCGCTTACGATGAATTGGTGCGGCGCTATCAGGAACGCATCTACGCGACGATTTATCACATGACATCCAATCATGAGGACGCCAACGATCTGGCCCAGGAATCGTTTATCAAGGCCTTTCAGGCGCTCAAGTCCTTCAAGGGCGGTTCCAGCTTTTACACGTGGCTCTACCGGATTGCGGTCAATAAAACGATTAATTTCCTGAAACAACGGAAAAACCGCACTCACATGAGCCTCAACGACCTGGATTTTAACGCCGAGCACGACCCGGATCTGGTGGCGCTGATTTCGGATAAAACCCCGCGCCGGGAGGCCGGTTTGACCGAATTGCAGGAAAAGTTGAACGCGGCCATGCTGAAGTTGTCTGAACCTCATAGATTGGTCGTTGCCCTGCACGACGTGCAGGGGTTGTCGCACGACGAAATCGCCAAGATTATGGATTGCAATATCGGTACGGTGCGGTCGCGGCTGTTTTACGCAAGGCAGCAGTTGCAGGGGTATCTGTCCGATTACCTGGGGCCAACATGAACGAGAACGAAAACAACTTCGAATCGTTGCGCCGGTTGCTGGCGCTCAAGCGGCATGAAATCCCGCCGCCGGGCTATTTCAATGATTTTTCCCGCCAAGTGATGTCCCGCATCCGCGCGGGTGAAACCGCTGAGTCAGAGGAATTCGCCGGGTCGTCGTGGCTACTGAGATTTCTTCAGGTGTTTGAAGCCAAACCGGCGTTTGTCAGCGCGTTTGCCTCCTCGCTGTGTTTGCTGTTGCTGTTGGGTATTGTTTATGCCGAGCGTCCCGACGGCACGCCGAAGACGTTGTTATTGGCGTCCGTGGCACAACCGGTCGTTTCGCTCGCTGATGCAACATCGCCGGTCTTTTCGCCGTCTTCGGTGCCGACGGGTTTGATGGTCAGCACCAATCCGGTCCTCAGCCTCGAGCCGGTCGCTTCGCTCTTCGGCCAGCAAAACCCGCTGGCGCAGCCGGTCAGCGTCAGCTTTTCGCTTCCGGGCAACTGATTTGTGCCGGCTCCCTCGTTGCGCGCTTGAATCCGCGCCGCACTTTGCCTTTAATCAGGGCGGGTGCCAACCAAAGTCATCGCGGTCGCCAATCAAAAAGGCGGCGTAGGGAAAACAACTACTGCCGTCAATCTCGCTGCCTGCCTGGCCGCTGTCGGCCAGCGCGTGTTGCTTTTCGACCTCGATCCGCAGGCCAATGCCACGAGCGGCTTGGGCCTGGAAAAAACCGAGGGCGCCAGCGCCTATCGCGTGTTGCTCGGCGAAGGCAGCCTGCTCGACAAAATCAAAGGCACAGCATTCGAACGGCTTGAAGTTGTCCCCAGCGAAGTGGATTTGTGCGGCGCGGACGTGGAACTGGCGCGTTCGGACAACTATTTGCTTCGCGCTGCCGCCGCGTTGAAACCCGTGCTGGAATCGCAGCGTTTTGACGTGGTTTTCATTGATTGCCCGCCGTCGCTGGGGATTTTGACGCTGAACGCCTTTGCTGCGAGCGACGGCCTGCTCATCCCGCTGCAATGCGAGTATTATGCGCTCGAAGGCATTTCGATGATGAACCGCGTGCTGACGCAGTTGCGTGACGCGGGCGTCAATCCGCGTCTTGACATCTTCGGCGTGGTGATGACGATGTTTGACGGCCGCACGAAACTTTCAAATGAAGTGGTGGGCGAAGTGCGGAATTTGCTGGGCACCCGCGTTTTTGAGACCGTGATCCCGCGCAGCACGAAACTCGCCGAAGCCCCAAGTTTCGGCAAGCCTATTGTTCATTACGACAAATACAGCGCCGGGGCAGCGGCGTACGAATTATTGGCGCAGGAAGTATTGGTGCGGCTGGGAATGGCATAAAATGCTTGCCGCGGCTGGAGAATTGACTAATTTTTTCTTATTCTCAGAAATTGATTTATGGCCAAAGAAGTAATTGAAATGCCGGTTGAATTGGCGACGATGGAGTTGCCGGACACAAAAACCATCCGACTCAAATGGCCGGACGGCTACAACCCGGATTTCAAGACTGGACAATTCATCACGCTTTACTGGCCGGACACCCCCAATTACAAACGCGCTTACTCGCTCTCCTCCTGCGCGCTCGACCGCGGTTTCTACGAAGTCACCGTCAAGCGCGACGGCAAGATGGGCACGCGCATCGTGGACTGGGCGAAAGCGGGCGACAAATTCTTGGTCCTTCCGCCGGTCGGAAAATTTTTGCCGGTTTATGAGCCGAACAAGCATTTGATTTGCATCGCGGGCGGCTCCGGGGTGACGCCGTTTCGCGGCTTTGTCCGCGAAGCCACACGCCGAAAATTGGAAACGAAAATCACCATCCTCTACAGCGTCCGCACTCCCAGCGACATCATTTTCAACGACGAGTTCCGGCAGTTGGAGCAGGAAAATCCGAACTTCAAATTTTACGTCACCTGTACGCGCTTGAAGCCGGAACATTCCTGGAACGGGCGGGCGGGACGCGTCACCCCGGACTGGGTCAAGGCGCACATCGCCGACCTGGCGAACACGACTTTCTACGCCTGTGGCCCCAACCCGCTCGTTGAGTTTGCCGAGGAAGTTGTCCTGCACGGGCTCGGCGTGCCGAAGGAGCAGATGAAAACCGAAAAATGGGGCTGAATCGCACGCCACTTTTTGCCGAGCACCAAAGGCTTGGCGCCAGGCTGATTGATTTCGGCGGCTGGGAGATGCCCGTGCAATACACAAGCATCGTGGAGGAACATCTCGCGGTCCGCAACGCCGCCGGCATTTTTGACATCTCGCACATGGGCGAAGTGACCGCCAGCGGCGCGGCGGTGGCGGATTTTCTCAACTGCGTTCTCACCAACGACGTCCGTAAACTCGCGCCCGGCGAAGGCCAATACACCTTGATGTGCAATGAACGCGGCGGCACCATTGACGACCTTTACGCATACCGGCTTTCCGAGCAAATTTATCTGCTCATTGTCAATGCCGCGCGCACCGGGGCAGACGTTGCGTGGCTGCAGGCGCGGGCCGCGGAAGTTTCTGGCGAGTTGAAACTTACCGACGCCTCCCATAATTACTCCGCCGTGGCAGTGCAAGGCCCGCGCGTGAAGGAGTTCATCAATGCGGTGGTTCCCAGCGCCTCCGTTTCCGCCAGGCGCGTCAATGCCGTGACCGATTTGAAGAAGAACGAAATCGGCATCTTTCCTTTTGAGCGCATTGGCGTGCTTGTGTCGCGGACCGGTTACACCGGTGAGGACGGATTTGAAATCGCCGGGCCGGACGATGCCATCAGGCGCATCTGGGACAAAAACCTTACCATCGGCCGGCCGTTTGGCATCAAACCGTGCGGCCTCGGCGCGCGCGACACGTTGCGCACGGAGGCTTCCTATCCGCTCTACGGCCACGAATTGGACGAAAACACCACACCGATTGAAGCCGGACTGGGGGCCTTTGTCACGCTCGACAAAGGTGAATTTGTCGGAACGTCCTGTTCTCGCCGAACAAAAGGCGAATGGTACGAAAAAAAAATTGGTGGCGTTCAGAATGGGCGAAAAATCCGCGCCGCCGCGGCCACACTATCCGATCTGCGCCAACGGCGTCAGTGTCGGCATCGTCACCAGCGGCACCCAAAGCCCGTCGCTCGGCGTCGGCATTGGTTTGGGCTATGTGCCGCCTGAATTGGCCAAGCCGCAAACGCGGATTGAAATCGAAATTCGCGGCAAATGCTCGCCCGCCATTGTCGTACCCAAGCCGATTTACAGGAAGTGAAGACACGGATTTCACGGATTAACACGGATGATTTCATCTTTCTGCATCCGTGAAAATTCGTGTAATCCGTGTCAAAAATGGATTTGAGAATCTGAGCCGTCCGCGTAACCTGCGGCAACAATTTATGAGCAAAGTTCCATCGGATTTGAAATACACAAAATCCCACGAATGGGTGCGCGTCAGCGGCAACACCGCCACCGTCGGCATCACCGACCACGCCCAGCATGAATTGACCGACATCGTTTTTGTCGAGCTGCCGGACGTTGGCCGGAAAATCAAAAGCGGCGACGCCTGCGCGGTGGTCGAATCCGTAAAGACCGCCAGCGACATCTATTCGCCGTTGAGCGGTGAAATTCTGGAAACCAACCGGGCCGTTGTGGACGACCCGGCGCTCGTGAACAGCGACCCGTATGACGCCGGCTGGTTTTTCAAAATCAAACTGGTCAATCCTGCGGAACTGAATGCACTCCTCTCCCCGGAAAAATACCAGGCGCAGATCGGCGGATAACTTTTGTCGTCGCCTGACGCGCCCATTCGACCCGTGACGTTCACGATTTAGCACAGCTTAAACATGCATGAAGCAGCACTACTTTCTACTGCCGAGCGATTGAATTTTTTCCCAAAGCCGGTGATTTTGTAAGTGTGAAACCGAAACGAGTTCGCTTGTTCATCAAACCCTATTGCGCGTGGTGTCATCGTGCGACCCGCTGGCTGAATGAGCGCGGCATCGAACACGAAACCGTGGACGTGACCAGCGACGAAACGGCTTACGACGAAATGATCCGCCTGTCCGGCCAGGAACTGGCGCCCGTGATTGAAGTGGACGGAAATGTGCTGGCGGATTTTGGACCGGAACAACTGGCCGTGTTTTGGGCGGAACTTGAGCCGCAAATGCACGCACCAGCCCACCGCTGAAGGCCCGCGCGTCCTGCGCAAATCCATGGTTCCGATTTGAATTCGCGCCCAGGAGCGCAATTCGTTCCTTCACATTTGGGCGCGTTTCTGCTGAACTGTGACCGGACAAATGGCCACTGCTGAATTGAAATCGCGTCCGCGGCTGCCGGAATGGCTGCGCATCAAGCTGCCCACTTCGGACGATTTTGCACGCACCCACCGGCTGCTCGACGAGTTGAAGCTGCACACGGTTTGCGAAAGCGCGAAATGCCCGAACCACTGGGAATGCTGGAGCAAAGGCACGGCGACATTCATGATTGCCGGTGACCGCTGCACGCGGGCCTGCGGCTTTTGCGCGGTGACCACCGCCAGGCCGTTTGCGCTCGAAGCCGACGAACCAGGACGCGTGGCCGAGGCAACGCGGCGGATGCGGTTGCGCCACATTGTCATCACCGCCGTCGCCCGCGACGATTTGGCGGATGGCGGCGCAGAGCACTTTCGGAAAACGGTTGAAGCCGTGCGCAAAGCAAATCCAGGCATTGTGATTGAAGTGCTGGTGCCGGATTTCAACGACCGCGACGAATCCCTCGAAACGGTGCTGGCAGCGGACCCGCACATTTTCAATCACAATCTCGAAACCGTGCGGCGGCTTACGCCGCTGGTGCGTTCGCGTGCAACGTATGACCGCTCATTGAGCGTCTTGCGCAAGGCGAAGGCCAGACGCGGCGACGCGATCTACACAAAGTCCGGGATGATGCTCGGCCTGGGGGAGACGGAAGAGGAAGTGATGGTGGCGCTGGAGGACCTGCGCCGCGCCGGCTGCGACCTTCTTACCCTCGGCCAATATTTGCAGCCAACGCTGAAACATTTGCCGGTGGTGGAATTTATTGCGCCGGAGGATTTTGACGCCTACGCCCGGATCGCGCGCAGCTTGGGCTTTGTCCACGTGGCCAGCGCGCCGCTGGTGC
This sequence comes from uncultured Verrucomicrobiae bacterium, assembly GCA_963827205.1. Classification (GTDB taxonomy): domain Bacteria; phylum Verrucomicrobiota; class Verrucomicrobiia; order Limisphaerales; family UBA11358; genus UBA11358. Next base: position 89,795 of record CAWHAH010000013.1, on the reverse strand, counting down.
GAAGTTCGTATCATGCGGACGAGTTTACGTTGTCATCGGCGCACCGCTAACGGCGGTGTGTGATCAGGTAAATCAGGACGGCAATACAGACGAAGAAAATTCCGAAGCAAACGACGATGATAATGGTGTTGATGGTGCGGGCGCTTTTAGAAACCCGCGCGGCTTGTTTTTTTCCGGAGTCCATGAAACCAGCCAAATGCTTTTCAAGGGCGGCGGTGATGAGCTCCTCGTTTTTAAGTTGAAGGGAGTACCATTTCCCTCCGAAACGTTTCCATGCTTCCGGCAATTGCACGAGGCTTTCGGTAATGACGATGCGGAATCCGCAGCGACTCCAAAACGGTGAATTTTCCTGCGTCCACAGCCGGTACACGCCGTGATGCGAAGCAATCAACCGAATGCGTTCCCAGACCAGTTCCCGGGCGGCATCCGCCAACGCGAAGTCCGTGTAGGCTTCGCTGTGGAGCCGGGCGTGCGGGCGGATGATTTGAAGGCCAATCGCGCCGACGATTTGTCCTTCGGCGGATTCAATCACTTGAAACTCGGTCAGCCGGCTTTCCAATTCATCCGCCGGCAGGCGCATCGAATTCCAGAGCGACTTGAGACTTTGAAAGTCGTCGGTGGTGGCGCGTCGAATACGAAGCGGGGGCGGAGTCATCGCCCGTTTATAACAATTTCGCCTGCGTCATTGCAACTGGAGCAGATAAAAAAGATTCGACGCATTGGGATTGACCGGGTTCGTGAAAATAAAGCCGCCGTTGGCATCAAACGGATTCGTGGCAACGCGCGTCCAGTTGGTGAACGGGGACAGAACGTTGGTGCTGGTGAGAAGATAGTAATTCCCACCGTGCGGGCCGTTTGTGCCGCCGGCGACAAGATTGGCGCCGGAAATTTTGACCACGTTAAAGAGCGGCACGGAATTGGTGGAAACAATGCGTTGAATGGTGGAATTGTTGCCACTGGCGAGGTTGGCATAGAGCAAATCGCCATTCGACGGGTCAATGCCGAACGCGGAAATGCGTCCCGCGCCGCCGAATAATTGCTGGGGAGCGGTGGCGTTCGCACCGTTGTAAGTCAAACGCCAGACATTTCCACTCTCATCGTCACCATAGACGTAGGCACCGGTCAGTTGCGGGAAACGGCTGCCGCGATAGACCACCCCGCCAATGATGGCATCACCTTGGTATGCCCCCGAACCATGCGCGTAGGCGATGAGCGGAAAAATCGGGTTGAGCGGCACCGGCTGGCCGTTGGTGGAAACGCCGCTGGGCGGACTGTTTGAACCTTCCCAAGTCGCCCAGCCGTAATTGCCGCCCCTGGTAATGATGTCCACCTCCTCATATTGATCTTGCCCAACGTCACCGCAGTAAAGGATTCCTGTGGCCGGATCGAAAGAAAACCGCCACGGGTTGCGCAATCCAACGGCCCAAAATTCCGTGCGCACTTGGCCGGGGTTGAGGGGCAGATTGTCGAAGTTGGTCGCGCCGACGAACGGATTGTCCGGCGGAATGGTGTAGTTGGTCGTCGCGGCGGCCTCGGAATTTGGATTAGGCGGCAGACTGCCGGGGAGTTTGTTCACGTCAATCCGCAAAATGCCGGAGAAAAAATTCTGATCAATGTGCTGGGCATTGCCAAGCGTGTTGTATTCGTCGCCTTCGTCGCCGACCGAAATGTAAAGATAACCGTCCGGCCCGAAATGCGTGTCGCCGCCATTGTGATTGCTGGCGCGATCATATTGCACTATGAACCGGCTTTCGGCGTTGGTGTCACCCTGATTGGGATTGCCCGCCAAGGTCTGAAAGCGCGACAAAATGTCGTGCAAGCCGCTCGTGCCGTTGGTGGCCTGGCCCATGTAAAACACGTAAAAGTAGCGGTTCGTCGCGTAGCCCGGATCGAACGTCATGCTCAACATGCCTTCCTCGTTGTTGAGATCACCGGACTCGCTGGCGTTGACGGCACTCACGCGGCTCGAAAGGTCCATGAAAATGGTGCGCGTCGGATTGGCGAGGTTGGTGATGGCCACAATGCGACCGTGCTTTTCGACGACGAACAGGCGGTTCGTTTCGCCCGGCGGCGACGCGAGGCATACCGGGTTGGAGAATACCAGGCTGGGAAACGCATTCGTCGGAACATAACCCCACGTCGTTTGCGCACGGGCGGCGACTCCGGCAAAATACCCGCCGGCAGCGACAAAAACGGCCAAAAATTGCGCAAAAGGCAATCTCATGTTGTTGTTTAATTTGCCTGCTTGACAGCAAAAGTCAAAGCCTCGCACAATCTTTTTCGTGAAGCAGGATTTGCTTTTCTCTGAACGTGTGCAATTTTCAGCGGACTATAAAATATTGAACCATGCATAACATAGACACTCAGCAACTCCTGAAGGCGTTAAACTGGCGCTACGCCACAAAAGTTTTTGATCCCGGTCGGAAAATTCCGGCCGAGGTCTGGCAGACCCTGGAACGCGCGCTGGTGCTTTCGCCAAGCTCCTACGGACTGCAACCGTATCGTTTTCTCGTCATTGACAATCCTGCCAAACGCGCGGAACTGCTCCCGCATTCCTGGAATCAAAAACAAGTCCTGGATTGTTCGCATTATGTCGTGTTCACGGCCCGCACCAAAATGACCGAAGCGGACGTGGACAAACTCATCGCGCGCACCACCGATGTCCGGAAAATCCCGGCCGCCTCCTTGAATTTTTACCGCGACATGATGCTGGGCGACCTCGTCAAGGGACCGCGCAGTCAGATCGCCCACGACTGGGCGACGCGGCAGGCTTACATCGCCCTGGGCAACTTGATGACCTGCGCCGCCGTGCTCGGCGTGGACGCCTGCCCGATGGAAGGCTTTGTGCCCGCGGAATACGACCGCGTGCTCGGCCTGCAAAACAGCGGTTACGCATCGGTGGTTTGCTGCGCCCTGGGTTATCGCGCCGCCAACGACAAATACGCGGGCCTGCCCAAAGTGCGTTTTGAAATCAAGGACCTCGTCCATTACGTTTGAACCTTATGATTACAATCCGCAAAGCCGAAGAACGCGGCCACGCCCATTTCGACTGGCTTAACACGTGGTACACCTTTTCGTTCGCCGATTACCACGACCCGGATCACATGGGATTCCGCGCGTTGCGGGTAATTAACGACGACACCATTGCGGGTGGTGGCGGTTTCGGGACGCATCCGCATCGCGACATGGAAATCATCACGTACGTCTTGAGTGGCGCGTTGGAACACAAGGATTCCATGGGCAATGGCCGTGTCATCCGCCCCGGCGAGGTTCAATACATGGCCGCCGGTACCGGCGTGACCCATAGCGAATTCAATCCCTCCGAACGCGAACCGGTTCACTTGCTGCAAATCTGGATTCTGCCAGATCGCAAAGCTGTGCAACCGGCTTATGCCGAAAGGTCTTTTGCCAGGGCGGCAACTGGAAAATTTCATCTGGCCGCATCCAAATCGGGACGCGACGGCTCGATTCCCATCAATCAAGATGCGGATGTGTTGGTTGGCAAACTCGGCGCCGGTGAGAAAATCAACCAAACGCTCAAACCCGGCCGTCATGCCTGGCTGCAGGTTGCCGAGGGAAGGGTTAAGTTTAACGGCCTGTCGTTGAGGGCTGGTGACGGTGCGGCGGTCTCGGATGAAAGCAAACTGGTCCTCGAAGCAGCCGAACCGGCGCAGGTCATTTTATTCGACCTGAACTGATCGGCCGCGCCGAATGCATGAAAAGGACCCTACGCCTCATCGCCGTGGTGCTGGTGGTTGGTGCCATAGCCTTCTGGGCGGCCGCGGGAACGAATCGCGGCTGGACGAAAACGCGAGTTCCCAGGAAAATCGTGGATGAAGTCACGGGCTTGCAGGGAATTCAATGGCAGGACAAATTTGTTCCCGGTGTGGATTTTCTGGGTGCCGCCTTGCTGGGCGCGGGAGTTCTGACTGGCGTTTCCCTTTTGATTCCTGCAAAATCAAAGGGATCCAAAAACCAAACCAAACAATGAAAACGAAACTCACCGTTCTGGCACTCGTCGCCGTGGCGGGTATCGCTCTCGCCGCGCCGCAAACGTTTGACTTCAAAGACCCCAAGGGCATCAACAATGCCGGATTTAAGCTCGATGCGCCGCTCGAATCCATTAACGGCAGCGCGAGCGGCGTTTATGGCACGGTCGCGTTCGACCCGGAAAATCCCGGCACTACAAAAGGCAAAATCACCGTGGCTACCGCATCGCTAATCGTTCCCAACCCGTTGCAACGCCAGCACATGTTGGGCGACAGGTGGCTCGATGCGACAAAGTTTCCCACCATCATTTTTGAATCAAAGGAATTCAAAAACGTCCGGACCACCGGCGACACCACGACGGCGGACGTGACCGGCACATTTACGCTCAGAGGGGTGTCAAAGGAACTCACCGTGCCCGTGAAATTGACCTATATGAAAGGCAAACTAAGCGACCGGGTGCCGAGTCAGAAAGGCGATCTGCTGGTCATCCGTTCCAACTTCACCATCAAACGCAGCGATTTCAACATCAATCCTGGACAATTTGAAGACAAGGTCTCCGATGCCATTGAAATCAACCTGAGCATCGCCGGAGCGTCGCCGAAATAACTGAAGGTTCGACGGAATGCAGGCCTGCTCAACCTGAGCGGGCAGGGGAGCCGCGAACGGGTCTTCAAAGTGGTAACGAAGCCAGTCAAAACTGGCTGCCAGTGCCGTCTCTGGTTTCCGCAAGACCCTCCACACCCTGCAGTTGCGGACTGCCGCCAGATGGACGACGAGTATTTGTGTGTCAATTTTCTTGCCTAATTGCTTTATTTGTGATATTTTCAACTACAAAAAGCCGGATACAGTCGCTTTTCTAACCTGGGTAACACGGGATATTGGTCAACAGATACGAGCGGCCGGGTCAACGAGTAAGGCACTGGATATGAGGGACCAACGTATTGAAGGGTCCGAAATAATAAGTGAAACCCCTCCTAATTGAGGCAGCTTCTTGAGGGATGCTAAGCAGTCCCGGCATTTTTTCAAAAGAATAGTATCTGCCGGGGTGTTGGTTGCCACGTTTCCGATGCGCCGGCGTGGATTAACCAGACAACTGCGTCAGAAAGTTTGTGCCGTTAAGCAAAATATGAACATTCATTGGAGAATTTTAATCTCGGCTGCTGTCGGTATTATGCTGTGCGGCAATGCGACCCAGGCTCAAGTTATCAACTTCGACGTCCCCGGCGGTGTTGCTGGTGCGGCAAATTATTCCGGGCAAGGTGCCTATTCTGATCCGGGCAAAAATTATTGGAATCCGATTTGGGGCGGGCTCACTACGGGTGCCACCAACCGGCTATCTGATGGCATTACCGCCAGTCCGATCACGCTGACATCCCAACTGGGTGGTACCTACGGCACTCAGGGAACGCAAGGCACTCCGGCGGCATTGCAACAACCCTATGAGTACAACAACGCTGCTCTTCGAACAGACACGCTCAATAATGTCCCTGCCGGCACCTACAATCTGTATCTTTATGGAATAAATAATACCGGCACCCGCGGAACAACCTTTACGGTATTTACTCCCGTGATGTCTCCCATCACCCAGAGCACCTCTAACACGCCGGCGAGCCTGACTACCTTCATACTGGGCGCTGACTACGTGATATTCAGCAATGTCGTTGTGGGGACCGTGGGGACGATCACCTTTACCTGGACGTCCAACGCCAATGTCAATTTCTCGGGAAACATCGAAGGCGACCTCAGTGGCCTTCAACTCGTATTTGTTTCAACAAACACAATTGTTAACAATCCGGCTGGTCCGAACTTCGGCCCGAACGTCTTCCTGTTCAGTCCTTCGACACCGATGGCAACGATTCAAAGCACTCTCGACACCCTTTTTGCACAGCAGAACAGTGCGAGCACGAGCCAATTCGACGCCAACCGGTACGCCATTCTTTTCGAACCCGGAACTTATAACGTTTCGATCAACATGGGCTACTACATGCAAGTGCTGGGCTTGGGACAGTCGCCGGACAATGTCAAAATAAATGGTACACTGGATTGTAATGCATTTCTGCCGAATGGCAACGCCACCTGCAACTTCTGGCTGTCCTCTGAGAATCTGGCTGTGTCTTCAACAAACGGCTACACGATGTGGGCTGTGTCACAGGGTACCTCCTTTCGCCGTATGCATGTCCAAAACGACTTGTACCTGTGCGAATGGAGCGGTAGTCAGAACTGGGCAAGCGGCGGCTTTCTGGCCGATTCTGAGATTGATGGTAGCGTCAATCCCATTGGGCAGCAACAATGGTTCTCCAGAAACAACAGCTATACGGGCTGGTCCGCCGGGAATTGGAACTTTGTATTTCTTGGCGATTCAAGTCCGCCCCCTCAAACTTGGCCCGGTCCTTACCCCTCCTATACAGTCATCACCAATGTACCATTGATCCGGCAAAAGCCCTACTTGTACGTTGATAGTAACACCAATTTCTTTGTCATGGTGCCCAATTTGAGAACCAACAGCGTGGGAACATCCTGGGCTGGCGGCGCGACTCCCGGAGTTTCAGTTCCCATCAGCCAGTTCTACATTGCCCAGGCGGGAGTGGACAACGCCGGGAGCATCAATGCCGCGCTGAGTTCCGGCCTGAATTTGATTTTGACTCCCGGAATTTATAATCTGACGAACAGCATTCTCGTGACGAATCCCGATACAATCGTCTTCGGGCTTGGATTCCCTACGTTGGTGCCGACCAACGGAAATCCTGCCATGGTGATCTCGGATGTTAATGGTGTGACGGTGTCAGATATTTTATTTGATGCCGGAACCACCGCGTCACCCTCATTGTTGGAGGTAGGGCCTCCGGGCAGTTCTCTGGATCATTCCGCGGACCCCATTTGTCTGTATGACGTTCACAGCCGGGTAGGCGGACAGTTCGCTGGCACCACCACCGCCTGCTTCACGATTAATGCCAACAATGTGATTGGTGACAACATCTGGTTGTGGCGGGCGGATCATGGCAACGCCGGTACTGTCGGGTGGACCGTAAATGCGTCTAACAACGGCTTGGTGGTGAATGGCAATAACGTGACCATGTACGGCCTTTTCGTCGAGCATCATGAGCAGTATCAGACGTTGTGGAATGGCAATTGGGGACGGGTTTATTTTTACCAGTCCGAATTGCCTTATGACGCGCCGAATCAGAGCGCATGGACGCATAGTGGTGTGAACGGTTATGCGTCCTACAAAGTCGCGAACACGGTTACGAGCCATCAGGCTTACGGGCTTGGCGTTTATGGTGTATTTCAAACTTCAAATGTACAATGCTTTAATACCTTTGAAACCCCAACCAATTCTCAACAAGTCAATATGCATGATATGATAAATGTTCTTATAGAAGTGACGAGCGGCAATGAAATGACTCATATCATCAACGGCACCGGCGCAACGCTCGACTCTGCTGTCACTACAGCAACGGCCAACTATCTGTGGCTGAATCCGACCTTTGCCCTCAGCGCCGGTCTGGATAGCACCGGGACGAACTTCGCCATCACCTTGCCCACCGAGTCCTGGCATTCTTATCAACTACAGTACAAGAACGCATTGACTGATTCGAGTTGGTCGAATCTTGGCAGTCCCGTTGGAGGGAACGATACGCTGCAGATGGTCACCGATTCAACTTCGGCCACCAACCGGTTTTACCGCGTTATGGCTCAGTGAAGTGAACTGCGGTTGACCGCTGAACTGCACGCTGGCCGGCACCGGCCGTCACCTCGCGCACACAACTATTTCACATTGCCCCGAAGCGCGCTACCTTTTTGGCGCGTGAATGGATTCGATGTATTGCTGCGCCGATTGGTTGGTTGGATCAATCTGCAACGTGGTTCGAAACTCGGCGAGCGCCTCATCGAGCCTTTCCTGCTTCGCAAGCATCAAACCGAGATTCAGGTGCGCCCTGGCAAAGTCTGGACGATAACGGACGGCCTCCGAAAACTGCGCTCGCGCTTCCTCGAATTTTCCCTCGGTCGCCAGTTCAACCCCGAGCAGGTAGTGTGCTTGCCAGAATTCCGGTTTGAGCTGAATGGCGACGCCAAAAGATTCAACCGCCCTGGCCCTTAGGCCCAGCGCACCGGAGTCAACCGCCTGGCTGAAATAATCCGCTGCTCCTTGTGGCTGAAGCCGGGCGGCCTGCTGATAATCGGCCGCACCTTTTTTCAAATTTCCCCTGTTTTGTTCCAGAAATCCCAGGTTAATGTATGTCTCCGCGTCTTCGGGATCCGCTCGGAGGGCATGTCTGAAATATGCAACCGCCTCCTTTGTCTTCTGCTCGTTTGCCCGGATCTGCCCCAGCCCGTTCAGCGCATGAGCAAAATTGCCCTGGATGGCCAGCGCGCGCGAAAAATATTCCACCGCCTCGTCAATTCTCCCCTGAAGAATCAACAGATTGCCAATATCATAATACTGCGCGGGTATTTGTGGCAGCAATTCGCAGACGCGTTGAGCTTCTTCGGTGGCTTGCGCCAGTTCTGCCCGAGCTGCCAGATATTGCGCAAAATTGAAATGTAAAAAGGTGTCCGCCGGGGCCAGTGCCAGTGCTTGTTTGTACAATTGTCGTGTCGCCCCGGGTGCCTCGGAATCCATGCGGGATTTTAGTGCTTCGAGTTTTTCCTCGCACAGCTTGATGGTGGCGGCATGGGTCAACTGTTCGGTGTAAGGCGGCTCGGACACGCGGCTGAACATTTCCTGCCAGACACGGGCGCGGTCCCACGCGGAAGCCGCCAGCCGTCGGTCGCAAAATTCCGATGAGGCCCATTCATTCCGGCCATGCGCCACAATTGATTTTGGGAGCAGCTTCGCAGTTTGCTCGGCAAACGCCCGCCCCAGCAAATAATTGCCGTCGAAGTTCAAATGCACGTGTTCATAGAACAATTCGTTGCCGGGAATTTTTCCAGGAGAATTCCGGGCCAGCATCCGGGTGGCATCCAAAAAGTAAACGCCCTGGCCGGCATGGGCGTTCGCTGAATCTTTTATGATTTGATTGATGTGGGTGTCCGCCCGAAAGGCGAGCGTGTCATAATCCCGGGCCAGTTCAAATTCGCGCAGGGCTTGCGCGGAATTCGTCAGCGCAAGGTCACAACTTCCCAGGCGAAACTGCAACTCGGCGTATTGAGGATCGATGGCCGCCGCCCCGGCATATTGCTTCAGCGCCGCCTGATAATCCCCCGCGGATTCGAGAGCGATGCCAGCCTGGTAAAGGCCATCCCATTCCGCCTTTTGAGCCTCGTTTAAGGTGGCCGCATGCAGCGAAGCGAACGGAGCACAATCCTTTAAATTGCTGCCGACCGTGCTCAAAATAATCGGCACCCCGGCACCGTGTCCCGCGCGCAAAATATCCTCCAGGTTTTTTTGGAAATTCTCATAGGCACGCAGCCGGATCGGATCATCATACCGGAGCTGGTGGGCTTCGAACATGTTCAGGCCGCTCCAGGTTTTCGGAGTTGACGAATGAATACCCCACCTTTGCATCAGACTGTCCAACAACTGCCCAATCCGTGTGGTTTTTAGCGCCAGATCGGCCCGGACCAAGCCCGTTCCCGGCGCCCGGGAACCGAAGACGGTGGCTGCGCCGAAAGGCCCGACCATTTCGTTGTTGCCCATGTAGATAATCCATAAATTGCCTTCCCGCCGCGCACATTCGCGCGCGATGGGCAGAATCGCGTGTGAATTGATGGCCGTCATTGCCACGCAGACCACTTCAAAATCTGTTCCGGGATAACGCTCGCGCAACAGGGTTTGCAAATATCGCCAGGCGCCAAAACTCGGATCCGGATCACCCATCGCCGCCGATTCGCCAAATACAAAGATACGATACGTATCAGGAGATTTTTTTACAGCCATGCGCTGCGGTGCCGGCGTGCGGGCCAAGGCAGGCGGGAAAAATCGGTAGCCGAATTTATCGTTGGGGACATAATAATCCTGCCCTTTGATTTTGATTTGAAGAAAAAAACTTGTGGGATAGCCATAGCCGAACGAACGCAAACCAAGCTCGAGTCCGCCCACAATTGCGAGCGGGACCAAAATTGCTGCGCAAAGTCGAAACAACCAGAGGCGGCGCGCAGGAATCCTGGGTGGCGGCTTTTCAGGCGAGGGACTTTTCCCGTTCGTTGAACGCGCTCTTTGGGGAAAATGCTTTCTCGGCTTCAAACAACTTCAACTTAGCAAGGCAAACCTGCCGGGTAAAATAGAATCACACCGTTTTACAGCATGGCGGGTTTGAACACTGACAAATTCCGGCGCCGCTTGCACGTGATTGTGGTTGAATTCCGCAATTCCGGACGGCCATTTGACAAATGCACGACGCAATTGACTGTTCGTTCCGGATCCGCCAGCCTTGATGCTGCTCGGCTAAGGCCATTTGTTTGATATGAAAGACAAAACTGTCAAGAATTTCGATGTGCTGGCAGACAAGGCGCTGCTGGCGATGAAAAAGCACGCGGAAGAACTCAAAATAAAAGGCGTTGCCGTCGTGGCCTATAGCGAAGGCGACACGATCAAATCCTGGTCGTCAAAAATGCTGGTGGTGGGAAATCTGACCGCCGCGCCGTCGCCAAAGAGTCCGGCCGGGAGCAACTATTTGGCCATTGCCTATGCCAAAGCTGCGGAAATGGCGTCCACGCTAATGGACAGCGGCAGCCAGATGCGTCCGCCTATGACGGGTGAAACCGGCTGGAAGGGCGGGGTGGTGACCCGGGCGAAAACCGGGTTGTTGTTTGCCGCCTTCAGCGGCGGCCCGTCCGAAGACGACGTGAAAGTCTCACGCGTCGGGCTCGAGGTGCTGGCAAAGGCATTGTAGCTCCCGTTGAATCACAAGTCGTTTGGTTATAAACCGGGTTGCCGGTAGAGGCGTTAACCGAAACGGCAGTTTTCCGCCGGGGCGCAAAATCCCAGTTGACAATTGTAATCTCAGCGGTTACTTATGAATCGTCGTTTATGAGAACCAGTTGTCGCTTTGCCATGGCCGTGCATGTGCTCGCCGTCCTCGCTTACAAGGAGGGCGACCGGGTCACGTCGGCTTTGCTGGCCCGCAGCGTCAACACCAACCCGGTCATTATCCGGCGGCTGTTGCTGGCCTTGCAGCAGGGCAAACTGGTGGAGACCCGCAAGGGGGCCGGGGCGGGCTCTCGTCTGAGTCGTTCGCCCATGCGTGTCAATCTGGCCCAAATCTATCGCGCCGTTGAAGCGTGCGAACCCTTCGCTGTTCCAATGCGAAAACCCAACGCCGCGTGCCCGGTTGGCCATTGTATCCGAAGCACCCTCGACACGATCTTCGCGTCGGCACAGAAGGCGTTGGAAGACGACCTGGAGAAAACCACTTTGGCCGCGGTCATTGCGTCGGTGAAGGCCTGTGCCTTGAAAAAAAACGGTTGACGCTCTATTTTTTGTGTCATAATGTAATCATTTGAGTTACATAACAATGAAAGTATATCGAATATGGAACTGAACCAATTGAATGAAAGGCGCAAGCAGCGCGGCGGCGAGAGAACCTTTGCCAAGGCCTGTCTGGCATCCTGCCAAAAGGTGCTTGTGCAGATCAAAAAGGCGAAAGACGCGATTTTCACCGAGTCGCAGGCCGCGTTCGGAACCCATGAGCGTTTGCTCCGGCTGGCCCTGAACGAAGCGGAGGCGCTGGCGTGGCAAACCGCGTATCCGCACCTCGTCTTTCCGGACTTGGCCACGGAGAAAGTCCGGGCAGTCGTCGCCTGGGAGGACCGGCAGCAGGCCCGCTGGCAAGGCGTCCCGATTGCCATGCTGGCCGCATGACCGGCTGGCAAATCCGTGGGGACATTTTACCAACAAGCTACACGAACTGAAAAATGATACCGACCGTTGATATCAATGAGGCCAACTTCGCCGCCGAAGTGTTGAAATCCGCGCAGCCCGTTTTGGCGGACTTTTGGGCCGAATGGTGCGGACCGTGCAAAATGCTCGCGCCAGTCCTTGACGAAATCGCCACCGAACAATCCAGCCGGGTAAAGGTCGTCCGGATCAACGTGGACAACAATCCCGCGCTCGCCGCGCAGTTCGACGTCCGTGCCATTCCAACCTTGCTCTACTTTGTCAACGGCGAGGCACGTGACCGAATGGTAGGCGTCGTGGACAAAAGAACAATCATTTCCAAACTGGAACATCTTGCCGTTGCGGCATGAAGGCCGCACAGATTGAACCATTGACACCATGAAAAATAAAGGATGCAGATTGAAGCGGATTGAACGTGGACGGTGTGCCACCAACCTCGCACCGGTTCGCGCCGCCCTGGTCCCGGCGCGCCGGTCAAGGCGAATTCGTGCCTCGATGCCAACCTCAATTACAGCGCTCCCGCCTGTGGCAACGGAGCCCAAAAAACTTGAGCCGGTCGAAGCGGTGCCAATGGAGCCGGCCCGCGGCGATTCTTTGCAGCTTTATCTGCGTGAGATTGGCCAGGTGAAGCTCCTGACGCCGCAGGAGGAAATCACGCTGGCCCGGCGGATCCAGCGCGGCGACAAGCGCGCGCGGGAACACATGATCAAAGCCAATCTTCGGCTGGTGGTCAAAATTGCCCGCGAATATGAAGGCTTGGGCCTGCCGCTCCTCGACCTCATCAACGAGGGCAACATCGGCCTGATGAAAGGCGTCGAACGGTTCGACCCACGGAAAGGCGCAAAACTTTCCACGTATGCCTCGTGGTGGATCAAGCAAGGCATCAAACGGGCGCTGGCAAACCAGTCGAAGACCATTCGCCTGCCCGTCCACGTGGTGGATAAAATGGCGCAGATTCGCAAGGCGGAGGTGAGACTGCGCGACGCCCTCGACCGCGATCCCACCGACGAAGAGTTGGCTCACGCGGTGGATCTCGACGCGCGGCGCGTTCGGCGATATCGTCACGCATCAAAGGCGCCGGTGTCACTCGACGCTCCCATCGGTGACGACGAATCAAATCGGGTCTCGGAAGTGGTGGCAGATCCGAATGCGGCATTGCCTTCCGACCGGCTCCTGCAGGAGACCGACACCGAACTGGTGCGTGAAGTTTTGGGCACGCTGGACCGGCGGGAAAGTGCGATTCTGGCACTGCGCTTTGGTCTGGACGACCGCACTCCGAAAACCCTGGAGGAAATTGGCGCACGTTTTGGCGTCACGCGCGAGCGAATCCGCCAGATTCAGGAAGAGGCGCTGAAGAAGATGCGCGCCAGGATGGAAGAACGGGATCGCCCGGCGGTTGACGAAACATCAACGCTGGCAGTGGCGGTTTGAGGAAGGGTAGGGCGCGATTTCCACACCGCGCGCCCCCGCAGCCACGTGTTGACTCACGGATAAATGTTACCCGGGGCGGGAGTCAGTCATGACAACGTTGCCTCAGGTTGGAGGTTACTCTGTGCAGTGAAGAACAGGCGCAATTTCTGTTCAATGTTTTTCTTCAAAGCAAAGGGGTTGAGTTGAGCGTGTTGAGCCTTCAGGTGCGCCTTGACCTTCGGACTGATCTGGGGACTGGCCAGCAGCCGAGCGTAGGGCGTCTGCGGTTTTTCATACCGACGCACAGTGCGACTGCCGCGTTTGTCCCGGCTGCGCAGCTTGAGCGTGGGGCGGAAGTGGTTTTGGAACTGGCTCCATTCCCGGACGTAGAGGTCGTTCATGAGCCCGACCAGTTGGGGATGTTCGAAGCGATCGTGACCGAAGAGTTGGCGCACATGGGTCCAGTTCTTTTGCTCGACGTGGGCGTTGTCATTCTTGCGATAGGCCCGGCTGCGGGTAAAGGGTACCTGGCGCCATGGCCGGCCGGTGAGGTATTGATAAAGCGGCCAGTTGAGGAACTCGCTGCCGTTGTCGGCATGGAAGCTTTTCAAAGCAAAAGGCGCCTGGTTCTCGATGTCCCGCAAGTGGTCCAGGATGGCGCTGGAGCTTTTGTTCCAAACCGCGCGCAACTCGGTCCAGCCGCTGTAAAGGTCGGTAAACGTGAGGGAATAGACGAAATTGCCGGCCGTGGTGTCGCCACAATGCGCGACGGTGTCGGCTTCGATATGACCTGGCGTGGTGGTATCCGGCGGACCGCCGCGGGTGGGAATGCGATGGCGCAAGAGGGTGCCCGGTTTGGTGGCCGACAGGCCTCGGCGTGGATAACGCACGCGCACCGGCCGCAACAGCCGGTCGATCTGGGCCGGACTGATGGTCAGCAACTGCTGACGCAGCGGCGCAGATAAGGCCCCGTGCGTCTGTTCATAGAAGTCCAGCCATTCGGGCAAGGCCGCCTGCAAAAGCTTGGAGCACAGTTGATCGCTGGCCAGCCAGATCGCTTTGAGTGGCGGCAGCACCACCGCTGGCTTATAGGTCGGCGGGGGACCTGGCTTGCGCCGGGGCGGCTGGAGCACTGAGCGGTTAAGCAGTCGCAGCGCTGCTTTGCGGTGATAACCGCAAATGGCGCAGAACTCGTCCAGAATGCGGCTTTTGTGCTCGCGACCGGCGCGCTGATAACGACCGTGGATTTTGGTTAAATACTCCCGTTTGCTGGGCCGACTCATGTTCGTTGCTTGGGTAACCACGATCTTGAGTCAACGAAGAGCTAAACCCCTCGTCCAGCTCCCCGTCCCGGTAACATTTATCCTGAGTCAACACGGCCAAGAATCCAGACCGCTGAATTCACTTTACTCGGCGCCACACCAAGCTATTCTCTCAGTTCTGATTTTTGGGGAATCAGCACAATTTTATGGCTAAATTAACAATTCGCGACCTGGACGTCCGCGGCAAGCGCATTTTCCTGCGCGTGGATTACAACGTGCCGCTGGAGGAAAAAGACGGGCAAATGATTATCACCGACGACACGCGCATCGTCGCCACACTGCCGACGCTTAAGCTTTTGATGGAGAAGGGGGGCAAACTCATTCTGACCGCGCACTTGGGCCGGCCCAAAGGCAAACGCGACATGACTATGTCCCTCAAGCCGGTGGCGGTCAAATTGTCCGCTCTGCTCGGCAAACCGGTGACGTTCGTGGACGATTGCATCGGCGACAAGGTCGCGCAAGCTGTGGCCGCGATGAAGGACGGCGACGTGGTGCTGCTCGAAAACGTCCGGTATTACACCGAGGAGGAGAAGAACGACCCGGCATTCGCCGAAAAGCTGGCGAAGGTGGCTGACGTTTATGTGAACGACGCGTTCGGCGCGGCGCACCGCGCGCACGCCTCGACGGAGGGTGTGGCCCGCGTGGTGGCCAAGCGTGGCGGCAAGTGCGCCGCCGGTCTGCTGATGGAACGCGAATTGAAATTCCTGGGCGATGAACTGGACAAGCCGGCGCGCCCGTTTGTTGTCATTCTGGGCGGGGCGAAGGTTTCGGACAAAATCAAGGTGATAGACCGGTTGCTGGAAAAGGCGAACACGATTTTAATTGGCGGGGCAATGGCCTACACGTTCCGGCGGGCGCAGGGTTACAAAACCGGCAAATCACTCGTTGAATCCGACAAGGTTGACATTGCCAAGGCTGCGCTCGAAAAGGCCAGGACAAAAAATGTAAAATTTCTTTTGCCAGTGGACGACGTGGTTGCCGTGCCGGTCAAGACCGACAAGCTCGATAAGAAGGGCAAACCAGTCGTCGAATGGCAGAATGCGCGCACGAACACGGACATGAACTGCCCGGACGACGCGGCGGGTTTGGATATCGGGATCGCCACGATCGCAGCATACTCGGCGGAGATTGCGAAAGCGAAAACGATTTTATGGAACGGACCGATGGGGTTGTTTGAGAACAAGCAGTTTGCCATCGGGACGAACGCCATCGCGCTGGCTGTGGTGGATGCGACGCAGAAGCACGGCGCCAAAAGCGTCATCGGCGGTGGCGACAGCGTGAAGGCGCTGAACAAGGCGAAACTGGGTGACAAGGTGATGTTCATGAGCACCGGCGGTGGGGCGAGCTTGGAATTCCTGGAAGGCGCGGCCCTGCCCGGCGTGGCGGCGCTGTCGGAAAAATAACGGAGCATTGGGATGATGGAGTTTTGGGGTAATGGAAATGACAACGCCCCACCACTTCAATGCTCCATCACTCCATTTTTGAAATATGAACAAAGAACGGAAATTGATCATTGCCGGCAATTGGAAGATGAACAAAACGGTCGCCGAGGCGCTGGCCCTCGTCAACGGCCTGAAGCTGGAACTGGCCAACGTCAAAGAGGTGGACATCGTGGTGTGTCCGCCGTTCACGGCCTTGGAGTCGGTGTCGAAGGCGGTCCTGGATTCCAATCTCCGCCTCGGCGCGCAGAACATGAGCGAGAACCATTTCGGCGCGTTCACCGGTGAAATCTGCGCCGGCATGCTCAAGGAGTTTTCCGTGCGTTACGTCATTCTCGGCCATTCCGAACGGCGTCGGTATCAGAAGGAACCGGACGCGCTGATTGCCAAGAAGGCCGTGGCAGCGCACGCAGCCGCGCTCAAACCCATCGTTTGTGTCGGTGAGACGCTGGCTGAACGCGAAGCCAACCAGACGGAAAAGGTTCTGGAAACACAGGTGCGCGGCAGCCTCGCCGGCTTGACCAAGGAACAGGCAATCGAAACCATTGTCGCCTACGAACCGGTCTGGGCCATCGGTACCGGCAAAACGGCGACGACGGAACAGGCGCAGGCCGCGCACGCCTTCATTCGTGGTGTGCTGGCGAAGATGTTCGACAAAACCGCCGCGAAGAAAATCCGCATTCAGTACGGCGGCAGCGTGAAACCAGGGAACGCGCGCGAGTTGATGGGCCAGCCGGATGTGGATGGCGCGTTGGTTGGAGGCGCGTCACTCGAGACACGGAGTTTTGCTGACATCATCAAGAATTCAATATAGGCTGGGATATGAGTTATTTAGCCGGAGTTTTGACGTTTTTGCTGGTCATCAACTGTCTGCTGCTGATTCTCCTGATTTTGATGCAGTTGCCGAAGAAAGATGCCGGCGCGGGCATGGCGTTCGGAGGCGCGGCGGCGGATGCGTTGTTTGGCGCGGGTTCAGGCAATTTTCTGACCCAAGCGACCAGATACGCCACCATTGTGCTCTTCGTGCTGGCCTTGGTTCTGGGTTACGTGGAAGACCGCCTGTATAACCGGAACAGTGGATCTGAATTTGAGAAAGCGGTGCAGCAAAAACAATCGCAAACACCCATTGGTGTCCCACCACCGGTTTCGCCAGCGAACTCGCCGGCGGCCATGCCAACGAACAATTTACTCCTGCCGCCAGTCACGCCGCCATCCAGCACCCCGGTTGCCCCACCAGTTAGCACGCCGGCCACTTCCAGCAACGCGCCCGCAGCGCCGACGAAATCAAAATGACGCGGCGGCCATTCTGAAACGCGCCGTTGCCGAAAATCGGAAGTTGGAAATCGGAAGGGGCGCGCAGCGGGCGTGACGTGATTTTCTGTCATTCCTCGCGCCCTGCTTCATGGACGCGGACGTAGCCCCGAAGCACGATCAAACCGATCGGCGCAACGGTAGCGGTGAGGGCCACGGCCAGCCAGAGCATTCCCGAGTGCCTCACACCGTGCTCCGGGCAATATCTGGCCAATAGTATGCCCGAGAAAGTCCCAATCAGAAGTTTTGCCAGCAAGAATGGCACATAGGAGAGGGCACCGTAGGAAGCTTCCTGCCCTTTGGGCGCAATGGCTGCCGCATATTCATAGACGCGCGGCGAATAAAAGGCTTCCCCGATTGAAAGGAGGACGACAAACAGGGCAATCATGATGTAATACGGGTGAACCTCGCCTTGCAGACCGAGATACCCATGGCCCAGCCAACGGCCGGCAACACCGTTTGCCAGCGGTACGAACCACGCCGTCGGCAACGCCATAATGAAGACCGACGCGGCGGAAATGATGGCACCTACTATCACCATCTTGTAGGCGGTAAACCGCTGGGTGAGCGCGCCGACGCAAGGGGCGAGGAAGATGATGAGGATGCTGTTGATCGCCCAAAGATGGCCCACGGGTGCGCCGTCGCCCAATTCCCGGATGCCGAACTTCGGATAGACGTAATACATCTGCATGAAAATCAGTTTCAAAAACGCAATCAACATCAGAAAGGTCAGCAGCCGGTAAAAGCCGTTCTGGCGCAAAAGTCCGCCAAAGAGCCGGGCCGTCTCGCTCGCGCTGTCGCGCACCGTCAGCCACATGGCCTTGCCCAAGCGCTCCTGCTGATACCGCTTGGGCCGGGGAATAATCTTAAGGCCTTCGTCGGTTGCCTCGGCGCCCTCGCGCAGAAACCACAGGACCGGCAGGAGCAAAACCTCAATGCCCACACTCGCCAGGAGCAGGGCCTGGTACGTGCTCATCTGCACGCCGAGCCACGGCACCGTCAGGTGGCCGTGCTCGCCCAAATCTCGCCGCACAAAGTCAAAGAGGAAACTGGCAGCCAGGAAACCGACATTCATCATCGCGTAGAAAATCGAAAAGGAAATAGACCGCTGTTTCGTGTTGGAATAACGGCGGACGGCGGCAACCAGGACCGGGCTGCACAACGCCTCGCCCACGGCCAATGGCGCCAGCCCGCCCAACAACGCCAGCCATTTCCCACTCGAAAAGGCCATCACGCCGCGGGCCACAATGCAAATCCAGACGCCCAGGAAGAACGTCCGGCGCAGGCCCACGGCGTCCGTGAACGACCCAACGAGCACCGACGCTGCGGTCATCGCCAAAGACCAGGCGGCGACCGTCCCCAGTGCCTGCTGGTCGCTGAAACCAAAATCCGACGAGAGCCAGAGCACGATAGTCGAGTTCGTTACGGCGTAAGCCGCGATGACCAGGAACTTGACCACGAACACCAGCCACAACTCGCGCGCCGCGCCCTTCAGGACGGTAAATCTGCCGAGAAAATTCACGGGCGCTTGCGGAGTATCAGTCATGCGCCGGTCTCATGGAACAATTCGCTTTCATTGTGCGGGCCGAATCAGAAACCAACGCGGGCGCCGAGTAAAGGAAGAATGTGGCGCAGGCGTTCGCGCCGGGTGCGGATTCAGGAAATCAGGAATCCACCCGCCCTCCCTGTGTTTGCTCAAACGCTTCATCTTCGCAATTCCGCCGGGCGAGTCGGGCCGGGCGCATCAACCCGCGCGCGACATGTGGGATGTGAAAAGCCGGATGTGATGGGTGACAGTGCGAATGATGGCAATCACTGTGACGCGAGCGCCGCGGCCACCACTGACTTCATCTTTGGACCACGCAGATCGGTGGACACTACTTTGCCGTCCGCGCCAATCAGGAAAATTGCGGGGATGCCATAGACACCATAGTTCTGCGCCACCATATCCTTGCCCCCATAGTCGTCCACAAATGCTTGTGTCCAGGCAATGCTATTGGCTTTCACGAACTTAGCCAGCGCTGCGCGATCCGAGTCGCAGCTCAGACTAATCATCACGAAACGCTTGTCTCCACCGAAGGCATCATAGGTTGCCTTGAGGTTGGGCGTTTCGGCAACACATGGCCCACACCAAGTGGCCCAGAAGTCCAGTAGCACGCATTTGCCTCGAAAGTCAGAAAGCCTGACCGTCTGACCATCGAGAGTTGGGACGGTAAAATCTGGTGCCAAGTCGCCCTCTTTCAAGATTATGGTCGGTTTGAACGTTGCCTTGCCAATGTCCAGAGGCACATCGTCATTTTCGGCGGTGACGGCCGGAACTACAAAATGAAGCTCATTCAAAAACGCGATGATTCTACCATTGTGAAAGAGGTTACCGCTAAAAAAATAATTACCCGGCTCGACCATTTCTGAAATGAAAGAGCCGTCAGCACGGATCATTACGGGCCGCCATCTTTCGAGGGCCGATAAGCGTTGGCGGCCAGCCTCCGTGTTTTTATACCAATCATGATACCATTGGGCGCGCTGGTCAGCGTTATCAAATTTCGCAGGTACCCGAGGTTGCTTTCCTTCGCCTTCGGCGGTAAGTCCGCGACCAAATGACGTGTCGAGGGACTTGAGATCAACAATACCGGCCAATTGTGGTCCAAGTTCGATTTGGCCGATAACTGTGCGTCCGTGCGTCGCGATTTCGACATGTTGAGTCGCGCCCGGTTGCATGTCTATTTCCCGGATATGAACGCCGACGGCGGGGTGGTTACTGGCTCCTGTTCCCAACCAGGGTTGAACATCCTGCAGCCACACATCTATGGGAGGAACATGCTCGAAATGGAAACGGCCACGCGAATCCGTCAAAACTTCATCGTCCGTATCAATGAAATTTAGAATCGGCGGATCAACGCACCGGCCGATGATATCCAGGGAGAGACGGTGGTTGAGCAACGGACGGTTGTGATCGGTTCTCACGCCTTCAATCCGTCCCCAGGGCTGCACGACCAAAACCGGATGGTTGGTCAAGTCCCGGCTTTGCGCCAGACAGAAGCCCTGGTCGTTGGCAATCATCAGACCGAAATTTTTCCCGTTCCATTTGAGGGTAAAATGACCTTGAAGATCAGTCAGCAGACGCTGGCCGCCGCCTTGAATAAGCGTGCCCTTCAGCACGGCGTTCGTTTCCCCGCTAAGACAGACTACGGACACATTGGTCATCGGTTTGCCATCAGGGGTTTGGACTTGAACCGTGAGCATATCTTCCGTTTTCACTCCGGATGTTTCTGCTCCCTTGTCAAAGTTGGTCTGAGAAAATGCGGTTTGGACTGGATTACAAGACCAAATCAAAACCAAGGTGCCAATCAACGTCTTCATGGGTTTGGTTGATAATGAAGATGGCCAGTCGCCGGTTTGGTCCAGCTTTGTCGGTAATCGTTCATCCGCCAGCGAAGAAATGCCGAGCTATGCCGCGGCGTAGCCTTGTTCCGAGACGGCCAGTAAGCGTTGAACTCCTTGTCCAGCCTGCTCAATTCCCGGACGCCGGCGTTTGCCAATCGTTTGGCTTCCTCAATTTTGTCGGCCACCATCGCCTGTTGCCACAACATGAACCGGCAGGATTGCGCCGCCATCCGCGCCGCCAAATCCAGCTCGCGCAACAAAATCCTGGCCCTCGCGGTCGGCGGTTTTGCCTGGCGGAGAAGAGTGCGGTGTTTCTCAATTCCCTTTAGCGCAGCGCGGATGTTTTTCGCCGGAATTTTGGCGAACCATTTCAACCCGTTCCGGCAAAACAGCTCTCGCTCCCGCGGCGGCGGCGCGGCGATGACCGTTCCCAGTGGCGTTTCGTTCGGCGCGCGAACGCCGAGCTTTTTGTGAACAAAACCGAGCTTGAAAGCTATATCGGCAATTTTGCCGGACGAATCTTCAAAAACATCCCGACTTAAAACCGGAACGAGCTTTCGTGCCTCAAAGCTGTTCGCATTCCACGCCAACGCTGCGCCCGCGAGAAACATCGGCCAACTGACTGCCAGCGGCTGCGGATGTCCGCCGTCGCCCCAGTCGGTGATGAGATAACCCATCGCACCGGACTTTTTACCGGCTTCGGCGGCAGCGCGCAGATTGGCGAGCGCGTTGTCGTGCCGGCCGACCAACGTTTGCCAGGTTGAAGTGCCGGGGCAGACGTAAAAGGGAATCTTCGCCTTCGCAAATTGGGCGGCTTCTTTTTCAAACGGATGATTCGCCTCATAACCCCAATTCAGCGCGATAAGTTTGCCGCCATTTTCAGTAGGGCTGACCTGCCGGTCAGCCTGGACGCGCGGCAGCGCGTCCCTACCAATTTTGGCCAACTCCTTGATAAGCTCCGGATATTTCAAAATGATGTCGCCCCAGAACATCATGCCTCTGCCGCGCCGGGAAACTTCGCGGTGAATGCTTTTTAAGAAATCGAGATAGACGCGCCCCTTGCCGCGCCGCGCGCAGAGCTTTTTGCTCTGGCCACGGCCCAAGTCCCAGGTCTCATCGCAACCGACATTGAAGAACTGGCTCGAAAAGTTCGGCAATAGCTCGTCGCAAAGACCGCGCAGGAAGGGCAGGGTGCCGGGATGATTCGGCGCGAGCGTGGAAGGGCGACGAACAAATTCTCCACCTGCATCTGCGTAAGGCTTGGAAACTTCGGCGAGTTTTTTCAATCGGGGATGTTCCAGAAAATAGCGCAAATGGCCGAAGGAATTCTGGTTCGGCACGAGGTCAATGCCCAGTTCACGGCAGCGCGCGTCGAGCTGCCGGATTTCGTCGCCGGTCAATGCGCCCCAGCTTCGCCAGACGGTTTTGTATTTGCGGTAGGCAAACGTGTGCTCGGTGTAAAGTTGCAGCTCGTTGATTTTGAAATCGGCAAGCTTTTCGGCCAGGTCAAGCAATGTTTCCAGCTTTGGCACACGGCCGCGGGAAATGTCGAGCATCACGCCGCGGCGCGAAAAATCCGGCCAGTCACGGATTTTCAGACACGGCAGATGACGCCCGTGTTGGTGCAACAACTGTCGCAAAGTGGCGACGGCGGCGCGCAATCCCGGTCCTTCCCGATATGAGATTTTAATGCCATTTTTGGAAATCGTGAGCGCATAAAATTCATTTCGGGGAGCGCACGCGCCCTCGCGTGTGGCGGCGGACGCCTCGTCCGCCGCAATTTTTGTCACGCGAATCAGTGCTGGATTAGTGTGTTCAGCGGGGGCGCCGAACACGGCACGCGAGGCGCGTGCGCTGCCCAGAATCCAGTCAGCAGCCTCTTTCGGCACCGTGAATGTGCCGCGAAGCAGTTTCAGCAAGCGAGGGCAGGGGAGCAGGTTCAAAGTTTTCACCTGTTTTCGTTTTGGCTCGCCCTCACCCTGACCCTCTCCCCCGGGAGAGGGAACAGCATTTGTTCGTCTCCTGATTTTTTAACGTCGCAGATACCATCTCCGATTGACGATAATTCTCCCTCTCCTCGGGGAGAAGGCCGGGGTGGGGGAGAATTAAACTTCTATTTTGCAATCATTCCCGTCTTCCGCGCGTAAATGAACAGGCCGCTGGCGTCCACGACGGGACGAACGTCACCGAGCGGCTTGGATTTATTTCTTGGGTGGCAGTTCGCGGATGAAAGACCACGAGACTTCGGCAGTCTGGCCGTTGTCGTAATGAACGTAAAAACCCGCCTGGCACCAATCATCAATTTCCAAATGGTCGAATCGGGCCTTGGGTGAAATTTTATTGGCTTTGCGGATGGTGGCGTGCGGTTCGAGAATGCACAGGCCGTCCTCAAATTCCACGTCAAACGCGTCTTCCCAGCTCAAATAGCGGACGTTTTTCACCTTCGAGAACTTTCCTTTCCCGAATGGCGCTTTAGCATTTTGTGCGGCGGTTTTCATAGTCGGCCTTCGCGCTGCAATTCGCGTATCAACTCCACAACTTTACGCTCAATTTTGGGAATGTCCATCGGTTGCATGGTTTCAAGGTTCACGCGGGTGATCAGCCGGCCATTTTTGTCGAACACATGAACGTGGCGGGGTTCATGATCGCCAATCCACCACATGAACATATAACCGCCGCGACGGACTTTACCCATAGTTCAAATCGCTTTCACCTCGCAATCATTCCCGTTTTCCGCGCGTAATTGAACAGGCCGCCGGCATCCACCACCGGGCGCACGTCACCGAGCGGCTTGAATTTGAAAACCTTGCCTGTCGCCTTGACCGTGACCGTTCCGGCGTCGAGGTCAACCGTCACGACATCACCGTTTTTGAGCGTGTCGCAGAGGCGCTCGGTGAGTTCGCACGGATAAAGCTCGCCGGTGGCGACGCTGTTGCGGAAGAAAATGCGGGCGAAACTTTCGGCCAAAACGATTTTGCATCCGGCCGAGCCAAGCGCGATGGGCGCGTGCTCGCGGGAACTGCCGCAGCCAAAGTTTTTTCCGGCGACGACGATGGGATATTCGCTGTCGAGCTGGCCGCTCTTGACGAAGCGCGCCGGGTAGAGCGATTCGGGCAGGCCGGCGAGCGCGTAGCTGCCGAGCTTTTCGTACTCGTCGGGGATCGTCGGCACGAGCGTCAAATACTGCGCGGGAATGATCTGGTCGGTGTCAATGTTGTCGCGCACCACATAAACCGGTCCTGTAAAAACTGATTGCATGTTGGCAATGTGCCGCGAATGCGCACGATTTTCAATCAGATTTCTCGGCCCAAGGCTTCCGTCTTGCCGCTGACGATTTTATTTCTATAATGGCCCGGTGCTCGACATCAAATTGATTCGCGAGAAACCGGATTTTGTGCGTCGGCGTCTGGCAGCGCGCGGGGCGGGGGATGAAGCCCTGATTGATGAAGTGCTCAAGCTCGACGAATCGCGGCGGAAAATTCTGGCGGAAGTTGAATCGCTGAAATCGCAACGCAATCGCGTTTCCAAGGAAATCGGCGCGCTGATGGGACAGAAGAAATCCGCGGAGGCGGAGGCGAAAAAGGCGGAGACGCGCGAGTTGGGCGACCGCATTGCCGCGCTCGACAAGCAGACCGGCGAAGTTGAGGCCGCGCGCAACGCCCTCATGTTGCAACTACCAAACCTGCCGCACGAATCGGTCAATGTTGGCAAAAGCGCGGAGGACAACCCGGTCGTCCGGGTTCATGGTGAGAAGGCCAACTTCAGCTTCAAACCCAAATCACACATCGAACTTTGCGAATCGCTCAAGCTGGTGGATTTCGCGCGCGCGGCAAAACTTTCGGGCGGCGGTTTCGTTCTCTACACCAACTGGGGCGCTCGGCTGGAACGGGCGTTGATCCAATTGTTGCTCGACCTGCATACCACGGAGCACGGTTACAGCGAAGTGTCGCCGCCGTTCATGGTCGGGCCGCAATGCCTCGAAGGCGTCGGCCAATTCCCGAAGTTCCGGGACCAGTATTACGGCGTGGCCGAGGGCGACGACAAGGAGAAGCTCGGCAAATTGTATCTGGTTCCAACCGCCGAGACTCCGGTGGCGAACATTCATCGCGAGGAAATTCTGGCCGAGAAGCAATTGCCCATCCGCTACTGCGCCTACACGCCGTGTTTTCGCGGCGAGGCCGGCGCGGCGGGTGTCGGGACACGCGGCATGATTCGCGTCCACCAGTTCGACAAGGTCGAGCTGATCAAAATCGTGAAGCCCGAGCACGGTTACGACGAATTGGAAAAGATGGTGGCGAACGCGGAAAAGGTTTTGCAACTGCTCGGCCTGCATTATCGCGTGCTGTTGCTGTGCACGGGCGACATGGGATTTGCCAGCGCGAAGACGTATGACCTCGAGGTCTGGGCGCCGGGGCAGGGGAGTTATCTCGAAGTTTCGAGCTGCTCGAATTGCGAGGATTTCCAGGCGCGCCGCATGAACCTGCGGTTCAAATCTGAGTCGGGCGAGAACAAATTTCCGCACATTCTGAACGGCAGCGGCACGGCGCTGGCGCGGCTGTTCGTGGCGCTGATTGAAACACACCAGCAAGCGGACGGCAGTGTGTTAATTCCGTCCCCGTTGCAGCCCTACTTTAAAGCCGACCGGATTCACGCTTGAGGCACAAAAAATGACTAATTACGAAGCGCTAATGACCAAAGAATGCCGACTTAACGAAATCGCAAGGTGGTACGCTCGAACTCCGTTTGTCATTGGGATTTTGGCAATTCTTTCGGCATTCGGATTTAGTCATTCGTCATTAAGTTTGCCTGCGTTTCTTTGCGGCTAAGGTTTATGAGGATCCTTCTGGCCAGCAGCGAAGTTCATCCGTTTTCCAAGACCGGCGGTCTGGCCGACATGGTGGGTGCGCTGGGCAAGGCGCTGGCGCGCGCCGGCCACGAAACGAGGATTGTCACCCCGCTGTATCCGGGCATTCTTGAAAAATATCCCCAAATCCAACGCGTGGACTGGTGGTTCGATTTGCCGCTGGGCACACGGCGCGTGCAGGCTGAATTGTGGTCGCTCGAAATCGAAAACAAGCCGCTGGTTTATTTCATTCATCAGCCGGATTTTTACCAGCGGGCCGGACTGTACCAGGAAAACGATATCAGCTACCCCGACAACGCGGAGCGTTTCATCTTCTTTTCGAAGTGCATCGCGCATCTCGCGCGCTATTTGCCGTGGCGGCCGGACGTGATCCATATCAACGACTGGCAGACGGGCCTCGTGCCGGCGTTGGTTTTCCACCAACGGCGCGCGGAAGGGTGGGGGAGTCCGCCGCCGACCTGCCTGACCATTCACAATCTCGCGTATCAGGGCATTTTCCCGCCCGGCGCGTTCGCGCTGACCAACCTGCCGGGAGAATTTTTTACCATTGAGGGCGCGGAGTTCTATGGACAACTGAACTGCCTCAAGGCCGGGATTGCTTTTGCCGAGGCCATCGTCACGGTCAGCCCGCGATACGCCCGCGAAATCATGACCGAGGAATTCGGCTGCGCCCTTGATGGACTTTTGCGGCGGCGGCAAAAACGGCTTTTTGGAATTCTCAACGGCGTGGATCACGAAGAATGGAATCCCGCAACCGATCCGCTTTTGCCGCAGACGTTTTCGGTCAGGCGTCTGGCGGGGAAAACTGCCTGCAAACTGGCGTTGCAAAACGAAATGGGCCTGCCGGAATCCGCAGACACACCGTTGTTCGGCACGATTTCCAGGCTGGCCGAGCAAAAAGGGGTGGACATCCAGCTTGGCGCGCTCGAGGAAATGTTGAGTGCGGACATTCAGTTCGTCCAGCTCGGCAGCGGTTCATTGGCGTATGAACGGGGCTATTATGAACTCGCGCGGCGATTTCCCTCCAAGGTCGCCGTGCGGGTGGGCTACGACGAAGGCTTGGCACATCGCATTGAAGCTGGTTGCGATTTCTACCTCATGCCGTCCCGTTTCGAGCCGAGTGGCCTGAATCAGATGTACAGCCTGTGTTACGGAACGATTCCCATCGTCCGGTCGGTCGGCGGTCTCGACGACAGCGTGATTGATTTTACGCAGGACGCGGCGCGCGCCAATGGAATTAAATTTCACGAATACACCTCGCGGGCGCTGGCCAAGGCGATTCGCAAGGCGCTGGCGCTTTACCGGCATCCGAATTTGCTGCTGTGTTTCCGCCGGAATGCCATGAAATCGGATTTCTCCTGGAACCAGACCGTGGGCGAATATCTGAAAATTTACGCGACCATAAAAGGTCAGCGCTGAACCAGACCGACAAGATTGGAAAAACGGCGGGCGCGTTCGGTGACGGTCGCGCTCGGGTGGTCCGCCTGCCACGGCGCGTTCCACAAAACGTAAAATTCAAAGTCCGTCGGCATGCGCTGATGCGACTTTCTAAACTCCTCAACGCGCGGGAGCATGATTTGTTGCGCCACCATCAAGGCAATCTGCGTGTTGGTTGGATTGCCGCCCGGCCAAAGTTCCGGCCGGATTTGAAAGCGGGAAATTTCGCCGCCCGGCCCGATGGCGCGGTCATTGTCGCCGCTTTCAATCATGGAAAGCGCAGCCCACCGGTCCATGCCGGACAAACCGGCCGCCGGGCACAAACCGGCCAAAATGAGAACGATCAGACGGATTCTCATACTTGCTAATTAAGCCTGAAGCCAGCCATTCGTCAATCGGTGAGTGGTCGGGCCAAACGAGCTTTTGGGGCGCGCCGCCTAGTGGGTAAACGACGCGCCCCGATTTCACCCCGGCGATCCATTTCGCCGGAGCAAGCCCGACGCACAAACAAAGCAATTTGCGCGCCGCTTTCCGGCCGATAACAACCAGTTCCATTGCGGTAAATCCTGAATTCCCCGTGCACAAAGATACGGTCTGTGGCGGAAGCGAGGCCGGAACGCCGTCAGCCACATTTGAAGTGCTTCACACCCTCTGGACAATAATTGTGAACTTTTTACCAAAAGAAGCCGAGCCAGGCGTGCTGCTTCGTCTCATCTTTGAACCGGAAATGAATCGCGTCCCCTCCAATATTGACACGCCGCAAGACCGCATACGTTATGCCCTGAATCGTGCCAACCAAACGGAGATGTCATGGTCGGCGCGGGAACTTTTCTCTCTGGTAAAAATATTTTTCCCGACGGAAACGCGCTCCAGCATCAGCGCGGGGGTGGCAACGCTGTGCAGTTGCGGTGACTTCCCAATCTGCGGAAGGCGTTACACAGCGAAAGCGAGGAAGTTGGTGAAAACGGAAAGGCCTGCGATTGTCCACGCACAGTGACAGTTGAATTTCTAGAGCGGTTACAACTTTGATGTAGCGCAGACATTCTTGTCTGCGGGTTTGCGGGACATTCTTGTCCCGTGTTTGATCAGCACGAAAGAGGCGACTGGAAAGTCGCCTGAACCCGCAGGCTGGAAAGCCTGCGCTACATAATAACTGGAAACGCTCTAACAGTCTGGCGTACTGATTTGTTATCTGAGCAATTGGCAAACTGAAAATAACAAACAAGGAGAATCTTTTCTGTGAATAACCCGGTGCATTAGTCCTATAACCATCCTTACACCAATTTCTTAGCCTAGTCTAGCGGCGGCGGCGGACGAGGAGTCCAGTAGCTGCCACGGCCAGCAACCCCAAAGCCGACGGTTCAGGCACGGGCAAGGTTACGCCCTGAAAGGCGAGATATGAAGGACCACTCAACCCGGAGGCAAAGAGGCTTTGTGCTCCGCCCGGCGTGAATTCATAGATACTGTCGAGGTTGTTGTCCGTCATGAACAGATTGCCCGCGCTATCAAAGGCCAGTCCAGTAGGGTAGACCAATCCAGAGGCAAAGGTGCTACGCACTCCACCCGGCGTAAATTCATAAATGTTGCCGCTGGATTCACCCGCCACAAACAGATCCCCTGCGCTGTTAAAGGCCAGTCCAAAAGGATAGGACAACCCGGAGGCAAACGTGCTTTGCGCCCCACCCGGCGTGAATTCATAAATGCTGCCGCTAAAGACAGCCGCCTCAAACAGATCGCCCGCGCTGTTAAAGGCCAGCGCATAAGGATGAGCCGCCCCGGAGGCAAAAGTGCTTCGCACTCCACTCGACGTGAATTCATAGATGTGGCCGCTGTTGGCATCCGCCTCGAACAGATTGCTCGCGCTGTCAAAAGCCAGCCCGCTAGGATAAGCCAACCCGGAGGCAAAGGTACTACGCACTCCACCCGGCGTAAATTCATAAATATTGCCGCTGCCCGGATCCGACTCAAACAAATCCCCCGCGCTGTTAAAGGCCAGTCCTGCAGGATAAACTAACCCGGAGGCAAAGGTGCTTTGTACTCCGCCCGGTGTGAATTCATAAATACTGCCGGTGCCAAAATCCGCCTCAAACAAATTCTGCCCTAGCGCATTGGACGCAATCAGCAGCACCGCTCCAGCACAAACCACTCCTCCGAATGAATGACAGCCGGCACGAATGGTGGATTTGAATTTCGTTTTCATAAGTTTCATTTTCATAGGTTTGTATCAATATATGCTCAACCGCTTGTTTTTTTTCCAAAAAAAACAACTCACCTACACATACCTCGTAGGAACAAGGACGGTTCTTTCAAAAATCTTTCCAGAAAATATTATTTTTTTAACCAACTCATTATGAACGAATTACATTGCTGTCCAATCTGATTGAGGGTTGAGGGATAAAAAAAGGTTGGCTTGCGGGTTTGGGCCTTGCCACAAGGTAAGGCATGAAAAAGAAAACCAGCTATAAGCCAACCGCCAGCAAGTTCTCCATTCTCCGCCAGCTTTGCAATCTCATTCCCACTCACTTGGTTCCCAAACTGGCGCGCGACACCGGCGTCGAAGACCACGCCCGCACGTTTAGTCCTTGGAGTCAGGTCGTCAGCCTGCTCTACGCCCAACTGACCCATGCCCTGGGCCTCAATGATGTGTGTGACGCCTTGCGTCTGCACTCCGGCCCGCTCTCGGCTTTGCGCGCGGCCACGCCGCCCTGCAAAAACACGTTCTCTTACGCCAATCGCACCCGCGATCCGAAAATGGCCGAGCAACTCTTCTGGGCCGTGCTGGATCATTTGCAAACGCTCCAGCCTGCCTTCGCCGGCCACCACACGCCCCGCTTCGCTTTTCGTTTCACCCGGCGCCTCATTCATGTCGTGGACACCACCACCATTGCGCTCATGGCCCGTTCGCTGGATTGGGCCAAACATCGGCGGCGCAAAGCCGCCGCCAAGTGTCATGTCCGGCTTAATCTCCAAAGTTTCCTGCCCGCTTGCGCCATCGTCGGCTCGGCCGCCGAGCATGACAGTATCCGCTCCCGCGAGCTTTGCGCCAATATCCATGCCGGTGAAATCGTCATCTTCGACAAAGCTTACGTGGACTTCGCGCACTTGGCTGACTTGTCCCAACGTGAAGTCTTTTGGGTCACCCGCGCTAAAGACAACCTGCAATTTCGCGTCGTCCGCAAATTTCAGGACGGAAGGTTCGGTAACATTCTGCGCGACGATCTCATTGAACTGACCGGCCCGGCGGCCAAAGATTATCCGGTCGGCCTGCGCCGCGTCGTGGCACTGGTTGAGGTGGACGGGGAAATACGGGAAATGATTTTCCTGACCAATAACTTCACTTGGAGCGCCCAGACCATCGCCGATCTCTATCGCTGCCGTTGGCGCATCGAAACCTTCTTCAAGGAACTCAAACAGACCTTGCAACTGGCCGATTTCTTGGGTCACAACGCCAACGCCGTGCGCTGGCAGGTCTGGACAGCCTTGCTGGCCTACGTGTTGTTGCGCTTCTGCGCTTGGCTGGGGCGGTGGGGCCACAGTTTCACCCGCCTCTTCGCCCTGATCCGCTCGGCCCTCTGGCAAAAACTGGATTTGCGCAGCCTCTTGGAAAGCTGTGGGACAGCCAAAGGCGGCGGTCGCTTCCTCGGCCAGCCCGAACAAGCCTATTTGCCCGGCTTCGCCTGACGCTGTGGGACAGCCACACCATTCAAACCGACTACGACCGCTCAAATTCTTAAACCGATTTTTCATTCTCCCATTCGCGTTTCAGGCAAATCCGCTCCAAAAAATCGCGGCGTCTGTCGCTATTGGTCGGCACTGAACGAATTACATGCCAACTCCTTACGCCCGCGCCGTGCGTATCCATGCAGATGTTCCATTATATGAATTGAATCGAGGCTAGGGCGGGGGACACCGCAATGGTTCGCTTCGCTCAAAAGGACACGTCCCCAAGTTTTTAGGGCAGGAAAGGTTTCTGATTCGAGGCGGGGGCCGGAATGCGGTCAGCCTTCGCATCAAAAGCACTTGCTGACACGCTCAACTGCGGTATCGTAAAGACATGCCAGCGACCGCTTATCGCTATTTGGTGAAACAGCCCGGCGTGTGTCAGGGACACACCATCATTGAAGGCACACGGATCGGCGTCCACGACGTCGTCGGCCTCATCGTCAACGGCGCGTCCATCGAAGACGCGCTACGCAGCTTTCCCGACCTTAGCAAATCACAAATCTACGAGTGCCTTGCTTACTACGAGGACAATCGCACGGAGATTGATGCGCTCATTGCCGAACAGATGAGCGAGAGTGTCCGGTGAAATTCCTGCTCGACCACGACGTTCCGGCCGAAGTCGCGCAATTGCTACGACATTGGAAACACGATGTGACACAGTTGCGCGTCGCGCTGCCAGTCACATCAACGGATGAAGCCGTCTTTGCTTGGGCACAGCAGGAAAACCGAATCATCGTCAGTTGCAATCGCGGCCACTTTCTGGCTCTGGCGCGTCACGCAGTGGAGAATTCAAAACCATTTGCCGGGCTGGGGGCGTAGAATTCGCGCGTGCAAAAGCAGGAAATGTATATTAAATATAACAAACATTGTATAACTATAATTCAACAAGGTCGGAAAACAGTTTGAAGGCTTTCATTGCGGGCCTGGATTTCTCTTCGCTTCGGATCGGCAAACTCAATGTGCTGGAGTTGGGCCGTCAACAAGGACCGTCTGCCCCTCGTGAAGCCGGGTCACCGTGCCATCCCGGTTCAGGATGGTGCCATCCCATTGCACACGGCTTCCGTCGTTCATGCCCACGATTTCCGACGGCTTGAGAGTAATCAGTTTGCCGGATTTTTGCACCACCATCCGGCCGTTTTCCAAAGTGACCGTGTCTTTGGCCGGAACGGAAGTGCCGTCCAATTGAAACAACTGGCCGTCCACCAGGCGTGCGCTGCTGCCGTCGGGATAGACACACGAACCGTCCGGGGCAATCCGCAAAAGGTTGGGGAAAGTCATCGTTTTTGTGAGCGGCTCAGTTTGGCCATCGCGCACGACGACGACTTTGCCGTCCTTCAAGGCCACATAATCAAAAACGGGCCAAGCCGAGCCGTCCCGGTTCAATAACCAACCGTCGCGGCGAAGCACTTGTCCTTCCTCGAGCTTCCGCTCCTGGCCTTTCCCGACTTTGAAGCAGCCATTGGTGCTAACCACGATATCGAAGGGAAGTTTGAGATCATCCGTAAGAGCCTCCAATTGACCACCGCGCATGCAATACACTGCATCATCCTTGACTGTGACTCCGTCCACCGAGTTGTCCGTCTGGGCCTGGAGCGAAGGAGCACCAATGCCGGACACGAAACCCACGCAGAACAGCACGCAGGCGATTCGGTTCACATTCAGCTTGACTGATGATCCTGCGCGACTCGTCGTAACCATAAATGCGTTCTTTTTCACCCGGTTTTGGCACTCTGTGCTTTTCATTTGAACCTCCGAACCCACAAGCATTATTTGTTCCAAAAATAAGACGCGGCCCGCTGGAAGTCAAACTGCATTGTGAGTTTCTCTCTCCACTTAACCTGTTCTTATCCCCTGCCCCGCTGGGATCATGAAGTTGATGGATTCGTCGAAGAATTCTGCTATTAGCGCATTTACCAAGGGCTGACAGTTAACCCCTCCCGCGTGGCGTGGCGAGTTAAATCGTTTTTCTCCTCCGCCCGGGTGCATGGCTCAACCCTTTGTTTTGTTAAGTGATTTGACAGTTTTCCGTTGGAAGCTGCGCGGCATAATGCGCGTCAGGAAAATGAGAAAATGATTTTGCAGTCCGGGGACGCACAGCGCCCGCCCCTTGCGAAAGGCCCGATGCCCGCAACGGGCGACCGCTGCCGCCGTCATTTTGGGTGATTTGAATTGCCGCCCGTTTGGGCCGCGGGCGACGTTGCCGAAGTTGGTCGCCGTCGGTCCGGGACACAATGCCGTGATGGTCAATCCCGTGCCGGCCAGTTCTTCGGCCAGTGCCTCGGTAAAGGACAGAACATAAGCCTTGGTCGCAAAATAGACTGCCATGCCAGGGCCCGGCACGAATCCGGCCACCGAACCGACGTTCAGCACGCCGCCGCGTTCGCGTTGAGTCATTCCGGGAAGGAACAATCCGGTCAGTTCCGTCAACGCCGCGACATTCACCTGAATCATTTCCAACTGCCGCCGCAACGGCAATCCGGCGAATGGGCCGTGTGCGCCGAAACCGGCGTTGTTGACCAAAACATCCACCGTCACGCCGGCCTGCTGCAATTCGTTGAACACGCGTGCGGGGGTTTCAATCCGGGAAAGGTCGACGGTCAATACCATCGTTTGGATTCCGTGTTCGCGGCACAATTCATCGGCAAGGGATTGCAGCGCCTTGGTGTTGCGTGCGACCAGCACCAGGTGGCTTTTGTCCGCCGCGAAACAGCGCGCCAGTTCCAAGCCGATGCCCGACGAAGCGCCGGTGATCAAGACCGTTTCGCTTTGCATGTTTTATTTTGGTGGGGCGAGGCGACTGACGAGCCTTTGCCCCGGATTGGCATGTCGGAAGAGCCGGCTCGCGGAGACGCTCGCCCCACCCCAACGGGTTTGCCAACAAGTATTTCGCCGCCGGCCGCGCTCATCGGATCGTGAGCCATTATTGGTTTCCCCAACCGAACCGGCTCGTGATGGGCCAATAGACAAAGAAGGACTTGCCGATGATGTATTGAGCCGGGAAATCACCCCAGTATCGGGAGTCGAGACTGTTCATGGTGTTATCGCCCATCACAAAATCGCAATCCGGGCGGACCTGAAATTCACTGCCCGGGGAAAGGTTCTGCACCATCGCGTGGCCGTAATATTGGCCATCGTGATATGCCAAAACTTTCGTGCGCGCGGACGGATTGGAAAACGAGTAAAGGTTTTCAAAGTGCGGTGTTGAGGCGGACAGCGGTTTGCCGTTCACCACCAGATGACCGACCGGCACGCTCATGCCGTAGGGTGGAGCGCCCGCAACGTCATAATCCTGCGCCAGCGAAAGCGTTTCACCGCCAAGGCCCACGAGCCGTTTGATGTAGAATTCATCGGCGGGAATGCGCCAACGATCACGCATCTCTTCGGGAATTCCTTTGGTTTCAAACACCACAATTTCGCCGCGCTCCGGCTTGCGGAAATTGTAGGTCAGCCGGTCCACAAACAAATGGTCGCCGGCGCTGACGCGCATTTTTATGACTTCATCGCCTTTGTGAAAAAACTGGCCTTCTTCAAAGGCCGAGCGCGTGCGCAGCCCGGCGCGATATTGCAGCGGAGCTTCGCCAAAGTCCGGGGGAAGCCAGATGGTGTGCGCGACGCCGCCGATCCAGAGCGTTTGCTTGAAGTTGAAAATCTTGATTCCGACCGGCGGGTCAACGGCCTGCAATTCGCCGTCGTTTTGCGCGACGACCTGAACATAGGAAATTCCCTCAAACCATTCTTTAATGCGTTCCCAGCCGGTCGGGATGATCAAGCTGTTCCGCTGCTTCAACTGTTCATTGATCTGGGCCTGGACTTTGGGTCTGTCCTCTGAATAGTTAATGCGGCTGAAGTCAGGCACGGATTGGACGCCATAAAGTGTTGGCTGCATTGAGCCGGTCGGAATCTTGAACGGTTGCAGAAAGAACGTGCGGACGCCCATGGCCACGGCAATCGCCACGAGCAGCACCTCGACATTTTCGCGCCAGACAGGATGCGGATACGGTTTGAGCCATTTGTTGGCGGCAAACTCAAGTTCCTCCGCCTTGATCCGGATCCGGCCCGTGTTGGCGCCCTCGGCAATCGCCTTTTGCACCTCGTTCATCGCGGCCATCACCGCGCCCAGCGCCATCGGCGACAGCAAATCGCGTTGTGCGGAAAGCAGGCGATAAACGTGCTTGCGCATCGCACACGCCTCGCGAACGGCTTTGGAATAAAACCAGCGTAGAATCATAAAATGTGACAAGTGACGGATAACAGGTGATAAGCAACCGAGGCAGGTTGGAGTTCAGCCTTCAGGCTGCTCCCGGAGCACACGCTAAAGCGTGAACTCCAACAAACCCGCCGCAGGCCGCTCCCCTGCCCTCGTTCTTCGACTTTCGACCTTCGACTTTTGTTCATGCTTTCAATACCTCGATGAATGCTTCCTGCGGGATGTTGACGCTCCCGATGGATTTCATGCGCTTTTTACCCTCTTTCTGCTTCTCAAGCAATTTCCGTTTGCGCGTGATGTCGCCGCCGTAGCATTTCGCCGTCACGTCCTTGCGCAACGCGCTTACGTGCTCGGACGCGATGATTTTGCCGCCGATGGCCGCCTGGATTTTCACCTGGTACTGCTGGCGGGGAATGACTTCCTTGAGCTTTTCCGCCAGTGCCCGTCCCCTGCCCTCCGCCTTTGACCGGTGCACGATGGACGAAAACGCGTCCATTACCTCACCGTTCACCAGCATGTCCAACTTGATCATGTCGCTCTCGGCATAACCTGCGTGCTCGTAATCCATCGAGCCGTAACCGCGTGTCATGCTTTTGATACGGTCATGAAAGTCAATCAGGATTTCGTTCAACGGCAGCATCGTCGTCATCATCACCCGCCGCGCATCCAGCGTCTCCGTGTCGTCCAGCAGGCCGCGTTTCTCGGATATCAACGCCATCATGTCGCCGATATTTTCGTTCGGGCAGATGATGAACGCCTTCACGGTTGGCTCCTCGATTTTCTGGACGTAATTCGGTTCGGGCAGGAACACCGGATTGTCAATTTCCTTCACCGTCCCGTCGGTCAACGTCACGCGGTAAATCACGCTCGGATAGGTCGCGATGATGTCCATGTTATATTCGCGCCGCAGGCGTTCCTGGACGATTTCCAGATGCAACAGGCCGAGGAACCCGCACCGGAATCCGAACCCCAGGGCCACGCTCGTTTCCGCCTGATAGACGAACGCCGAGTCGTTGAGCTGCAATTTGCCCATGGCTACCTTGAGATGCTCGTAATCCGCCGTGTTGATCGGATAAATCCCGCTGAACACCATCGGATGGATTTCCTTGAACCCCGGCAACGCCTCCGACGGCCGCCGCACGTCCGTGATGGTGTCACCCATCTTCACTTCCTGCGGGCTCTTGATGTTGGCCGTGAGGTAACCCGTTTCGCCCGTTTCCAGCTTCTCGCGGACGTAAGGCTTGGGATTGAAGCTGCCGACTTCCTTCACTTCGACCGTTTTACCCGAATGCAACAGTTTCACGTGCTGGCCGGCCTTCAGTTCGCCGTTGAACACGCGCACGTGCGTGACGACGCCCTTGAAAGTGTCAAAGTACGAATCGAAACCCAGCGCCTGCAACGACGGCGCGCCGGTAGGCTTCGGCGCCGGGATCCGCGCCACAATCGCCTCCAAAATATCGTCAATGCCGATGCCCTCCTTCGCGCTGCACGGAATCGCCGTGTCGCCGGGGATGGCCAGGATGTCTTCGAGTTGTTGCCGCGCCTGGGCAACGTTGGCGTGCGGCAGATCAATCTTGTTGATGACCGGGATGATTTCGAGGTTCTGCTTCATCGCCAGGTGGACGTTGGCGACGGTTTGCGCCTCGACGCCTTGGGCCGCGTCCACGACCAGTAACGCCCCTTCACAGGCGCTCAGGCTGCGCGAAACTTCGTAGGAAAAATCCACGTGCCCCGGCGTGTCAATCAGGTTCAACTCATAGGTCTCGCCGTTTTTGGCCTGGTAAAGCATGGTGACCGGGTGGGCCTTGATGGTGATGCCGCGCTCCTTTTCGAGGTCCATGGAATCGAGCAACTGGTCCTCCATCTCGCGCGCGGAAATGGTGCCGGTGCGATGCAACAGGCGGTCGGAAAGCGTCGTCTTCCCATGGTCAATATGGGCGATGATGCTGAAATTGCGGATATGCGCTGCGTCCATCCTGTGTGTTTCTAAATCGTAATCTTAATCCTGCTCTTAATCTCAATTCAGAGCCAAACAGGATAATCGGAAAATGGCTGAAGAAAAGGAAATTTGCCTGTGAAGGGCAAAACTAACGTTGGTTTCATTGTTTTGTCAAAGGCCGTTTCCACTGCCAGTTTCATTCGCATAACCATGCGGTAGCATTTCGGGTGGAATTACGCCATTGTTACAGTGTGCACACGAAAAAATTGAAACTCTGCGCGGCCCTGTTTTGCGCCGCTTTCACGCTGGCGAGCACGGTATTGGCGCAGTCCAGCCGTCCGGGGTGGGGTTCGACCCCCTATCACGATACGTCGGGAACCGGCGTCACCTTCCGCGTCTGGGCGCCCAACGCGACGAGTGTTTATGTCCCCGGAACGTTTAACGGTTGGTCCACCACCGCGACTCCTCTAGTCGAAGAGCAGACCAACGGGGCTGTGGACGGCATCTGGTCGGCGGATGTGGCGGGAGTAACGAATCTTTCACAATACAAATACTACATCAACAACCCCTACGTCAGCAACAACTGGAAACACGACCCGCGGTCGCGCTGGGTGACCAATCCCGGCACTGCGGCTGGCGCGAATGACATCGTTTACGATCCCACGGCATTCAACTGGAACGGCGACAACTTCACCAACCCGGCGTTGAATGACTTGTTTGTTTACGAAATGCATATCGGCACGTTTCCGTCCAGTTCGTCGCCCAGCCGATTCATTGCGGCCACCAACAAGCTGGATTACTTGAAAAGCCTGGGCATCAACGCCATCGAAGTCATGCCGGTTGCGGAGTTCGGCAACGCGAACAGCAGCGAGGGCTACGACCCGGCCCAACCGTTTGCGGTGGACAACGTTCAATACGGCGGACCGGATGCGTTCAAGACCTTTGTCATAGCCTGTCACGCCCGCGGTCTCGCCGTCTTGTTGGACGTGGTTCACAACCATTACGGAACAGGAGATCTTGACATGT
Source organism: uncultured Verrucomicrobiae bacterium (assembly GCA_963827205.1). Classification (GTDB taxonomy): domain Bacteria; phylum Verrucomicrobiota; class Verrucomicrobiia; order Limisphaerales; family UBA11358; genus UBA11358. Next base: position 51,906 of record CAWHAH010000013.1, on the reverse strand, counting down.
GGGATTTTGACGGCTTTGCCGGCACCAACTCGCAAGGTGGCGGCGGCATTTATTTTTTCCAGACCAACGTCAACCTTCAAATTACGCCTTATGGGGCGACGCGGCCAAACTTTAACAGCCAGCAAGTTGACAACTACGTTTCGAACAACATCGTCATGTGGTTAAGCGAATATCACGTGGATGGTTTCCGCTGGGACGACCCCTATACCCTGACGCACGACAATGCCGGCAATTATATCCCCAATGCGGGCAATCTCCTCAACGGCATCAACAACATGACTCACGCCAATTACCCGGGCAAAATCAGCATTGCCGAGGATGTCATTGATACCTGGGGATTCGACAGCTCCTGGGACACCGGCTATCCCAGCTATTTCACGCCGGTGCTGACCAATACGGTGGATGCCAATCGAAATATGAACCTGGTTACCTATGCGATTCAGAACGACATCAGTTACTCTGGCTTCGCCGCTGGTTTCGGCCGCGTGGTCTATCTGGAATCGCATGATGTCGTCTATGGTCCAAATGGAGGCGAGCGTTTAGTCACGGCCATCGCTTCGAATGCGCCCAGCAGCTATCGGGCCAGGAAACTTTCCACCCTCGGCGCCACCGTGACGCTGACGGCACCCGGCGTGCCGATGATTTATCAAGGCCAGGAAATGCTCGAGAGTAACGCCTTCTATTCCTACACGCCCCTGGATTGGACCAAAACGAACACATACAGTGGCATCGTGCAACTCTATCGCGACCTCATCACCGCGCGGCGCGATTTGAAGGGCTACACGCCGGGACTGGAGGGCGATCAATGCAGCGTGCTCTGGTCGGACAACACCAGCAAGCTGGTTGCCTTTCATCGCTGGAAATCCGGCACCACGAACCAGGACGCGGTGGTCATCGCCAATTTTGCCAACGTCAACTACAACAACGGTTACAATCTGAACTTCCCCTACGCCGGCACCTGGTATGTTCACTTCAACACCGACTCCACCAATTACAGTTCCGACTTCGGCAACAACGGCAGCACGGTCGTGACCGCCAGCGGCAATCCGCCGATGGCCAGCGTCGTCATCGGGCCTTACAGCGCACTGATCCTGTCGCCCACGCCCGATGCGCCGCCGCAGTTGACGATTACGCCAATGAACGGCACCGTGAATGTCTCCTGGCCCAACACCTATTCCGAGTGGCTGCTGGATTCAAGCACGACGCTCGCGGGAAATCCGCCGCCATGGACTCAGGTTTCGACGTCGCAATACCAGACGAACGCGACAGCTATTTTCATCAATACCAACTCATCAAGCGGCGCGACTTTCTATCGGCTGCGCAAACCATAATCATCCGCGCGCATTCTACGCAGCCATGAGTCCGGCCCGAGTTTTCGACCTTCACCGTTGCTGTTCGGTCTGGTCATTCAACGATAGGAAGCGGCGAATGGAAATTCACCAGAGGACAATGTCCGGCCATGGATCGGCCATCCAGCGCCGGGCACTGGGTTCATTGCATCCGAAATAGCCCCGAAGAGCCGTCAGAAACGTGGCATCAACAATTCTTTTGTCTTTTGCCGGACGCGCGTCCGTGCCAAAGCTCCGGATCACTGGGTGCTGATTTTCAAAATAAGACTTGCCAGCGGCACACCCTTTGCTATATTGCGAATGATTTGCAATACAGAATGAGCCATTTCCCCGGGTTCGGCCCGGCGCTCTGGCCGCCGGGCTGGTGGGAATGATTCAATAAATAAGGCTTGCTGCTGGCAAGCCGTTTGCTACGTTGCAAACAGTTTGCAATACAAGACGTGCCCAATAAGTCGCCGGACGCGGCAACGTTTTTACGTTGCCACGGGAATTTTGTCGCTGGCGATCTGGCTGTTCCTGGCGGCGGCTGAAATCCATCCACCGCTTCACGCATGGCTGCACGGTGGAACGATTCCTGATGACGACGACGATTGCGCCATCGTCGCCATCGCGCACGGGAACATTGATTCCGTTGCCTGCGACGTTCCCGCTGTCGTGCCGGTAACTTGGATTGAAATTGTTCCACGCATCGAGTTTTCCGTTTTTCACTTGGCGATGGCATTCCTCCCGGATGGCCGCGCCCCGCCCATTCCACCCGCAGTTTCCTGATTCATCGGTTTTGGACGATGCAGCGTGCGTCGTCTAAAAATTGTTTCCCGTAAATAATTCTTTGTGTTCGCCGCGTGGCGTTTCACAAGGCACGAGTCCTAAAAGACCGCGGAAGTAATTTGAAGACTTTAACCATTGAAATTTATGAAAGCTTTGACAAAGAAAAAATATCGAGATCGTAGAAGAAAGTATTGGTCGGTGATTTCGGCGGTGGCGCTGTCCTGTGGTGGGAATGCGCTGGCGCAGACGAACAATGTGTCCGTGGCCGGCACCCCGGCATCGGGTGGCTCAACGAATGTCACCCAACTGGGTAATATCACCGTCATTGGCAAATTGAACCAGGCACGGGATCAAATCATTCCCGACTTGGGCGCGACGGCGCATACTTTCAGCGAGGAACAGATAGACACCTTGTCGCAAGGCGCCAATGCGCCGTTTAACCAGATCATCCTGCGTGCGCCGGGCGTGGCGCAGGATTCGGCGGTGAACGGTGATTTGCATGTGCGCGGCGAGCACGCCAACCTGCAATATCGCATCAACGACGTGTTGCTGCCGGAAGGCATCACGGGGTTTGGCCTGGAGCTCGACCCGCGTTTCGTGGACTCCATGCAACTGATTACCGGTTCGCTGCCGGCGGCTTATGGCTTTCGCACCGCTGGCGTCGTGGACATCCATACGAAGAGCGGCGCGTTCGAGAACGGCGGTGAAGCGGAAATGTACGGCGGCAGCTATGACACGTTGCGGCCGAGTTTTGAATACGGCGGCACGCAGGGGAAATGGGATTACTTCCTGGACGGCAGTTTCGAGCAGAACAGTCTCGGCATTGAAAATCCCACCCCCAGCAAAAACGCGATTCACGACGACACGGATCAATACAAGTCGTTCCTGTACGCTTCGCGCATTTTAAGCGACACCAGCCGCGTCACGGTGATGGGCAGCCTGTCTTACAGTGATTTTCAAGTTCCCGATACGCCGGGGCTGCCTCCCGGTGTTTCGCCTGGAGGCAACCAATGGATCCAGTGAGATGACGACGACGAATTTTAATTCGGCTAACCTGAATGAAAATCAAAACGAGCAGAATTATTACGCCGTTGTCGCCTATCAAAAATCGGCGGGCGATTTGAATTATCAGGCCTCCATTTTTGGCCGGAACAGCAACGTGCATTTCACGCCGGACCCCATCGGCGATCTTTACTTCAACGGCGTCGCCAGCGACGTGGACCGCGATCTCTACTCCGGCGGATTCCAGTTAGACGCCAGCTACGAACTGGGTGACAAGCACACGATTCGCGGCGGCTTGATGGCAATCAACGAGGAGGTTTCCGACCATTCGACCACAACGGTTTTCCCGGTGAACGGCAGCGGGAACCCGACCGGCGCGGCGACCAACATCGTGGACAACGGTGTGCTCCACGGCATTTTTGCCGGCGCTTATATCCAGGACGAATGGAAAATCCTGCCCAAGGTCACGCTCAACTACGGCGCGCGGTTCGACATTTTTTACGCGTCGTTCGACCACGAAAACCAGCCCAGCCCGCGCGTGAATTTGATTTATACGCCGACGGATTGGACGACGTTGCACGCGGGCTACGCGCGTTACTTCACGCCGCCGCCGGTGGAAAATGTGCCGGCCGGCACGGTGTCGCAATTCAATGGCACGTCGAATTCCACCGGTAACGACCAGGACGATCCGGTCAAGGCCGAGCGCGCGAATTATTTCGACGCTGGCATTTCGCAAAAAATCACGAAGAACCTGCAGGTGGGCGTGGACGGTTATTACAAAACCGCCCGGCAGCAGCTCGATGACGGATTGTTCGGGCAGACGCTCATCCTCTCGGCGTTCAACTACGCCAAGGGCTTGATCTATGGCGTGGAATTCACCGGCAGCTACAACAAAGGCGGCTTCTCCACTTACGCCAACATCGCTTATTCAGTGGCGCAGGGCGAAGACTGGGACTCAGCGCAATTCCTGTTTGGCCCCAGTGGTCCGGGCACTGACCTGGCCTACGTCCAAAACCATTGGATTTACCTGGATCATGACCAGACCGTGACCGGCTCGTTCGGCGCGGCCTACACCTGGAACGAATCCGGCCGTGCCAGTTCGCGCGTTTATGTGGACGCGCTTTACGGCAGCGGACTGCGGCAGGATGCCACGGCCTCCGACGGTTCAAACATCCCCAACGGCGGAACCGTGCCGGCATATTTTTCGGTCAATGTCGGCGCGGAAGAGTCTTTCAAACTTCCCAAGAAGCAGATGCTGAAAGCGCGGATTGATGTCGTGAATCTGACCGACAACATCTATCAACTCCGCAGTGGCACCGGTGTCGGCGTCAATGCCGCGCAATACGGTGAACGGCTTGGCTTCTTTGGTTCGCTGAGCTACATCTTCTGAAATGTACCTCCGATGAACAACACGGATGCAAATCGAACCTTGCCCGGTTACGAGCTGAAAGACGAACTGGCGCGGTTGTGCCTGTCCACGGCCCGCCGCGAGCCGGAACGCAAGCTCGCCTGGATGAACTCGATTTGCATCCTCTTTCTCCTGATTGGAATCGTCGGCGCCCGGCGCGGCATCATCGCCATCAAACCGGTGCCGTCCATCCGGGAAGAGGTTCCCGTCGTCGTCCAACCGACGGTGTTGCCGCCGCAGGCAATCGCCCAAAAGCCGGAGCAAGCGGAACAAAACAATCAACCGCGCGTCCTCGTCGCCCTGCCGAACGCGCCGAACATCAACTTCGGGGTGCCGACCGTCGGCACGCTCGTTGTGCCCGCCGCGCTTGCTTCCGCGCCGCCGCCGCCGCCGGCCCCGCTGCACATTGGTTCGCTCTTCAATACCGGCGCCGGTGGCGAACGACCCGAGCCGCCGTATCCGCCCATCGCCCTGCAAACCGGCGAGCAAGGCACCATTAGCCTTTTGCTCACCGGCGACGACGCGGGCAATGTCATTTCCGTGGATGTGAAGGAATCCTCCGGCTTTCCCGTCCTCGATCACGCGACTGTGGATTTCATCAAACGCCATTGGCGACTGCCAACTGAATCTGCCACGCGGCTTTTTCAAACCAGTATCACTTACAAATTACAACTGAACTAAAACCAAACCAAAATTATGCTCGCAAACATCGTTCTCCAATTCTTTCTCGAAGGTGGTCCGGTCATGTGGCCGATTCTCGTCAGCGCCATCGTCGCCGTCGCCGTCGTCGGCGAACGCGCCTTTTGGTGGTGGCGCGAAAGCCTGAAGCGCGACCCGCAAAAAATGGAACAACTGCTGGCCGCGCTGGAAAATTCCGACGTGCCTGCCGCCAAACAAATCGCCGCCGGTTCGGACGACCCCATCATCCGCGTGATTCATCATGGCCTGAACCACGTCGGTCATGCGCACGGTTCATTGCTCGGCGCGCTGCAACTGGCAGCGGGCATCGAGCTGAAGCGCGCCGGGCGCTTCCTCACGGTGATGGACACGCTGGTCACGCTCGCGCCGCTGCTCGGATTGCTCGGCACGGTGACGGGATTGATGCGCGCCTTCCTTAACATCGGCAGCGCGGAATTGTCCGTCGTCGGTGTTACCGGCGGTATCGGCGAGGCGTTGATTGCCACCGCGTGCGGTTTGGCCATTGCCATTTTTTCGCTGGTTCCGTTCAATTATTTCTCCGCCAAGGTGGCACAATTGCAGTTCGACTTGGAAACAGCGGCGACGAATGTTGAAGTCCTGGTCGGCGGCGGCGGGAAAACCAGCGACACCGTTCATTTGCACAAGCCGGAAGCGCCGGGCCAAGCCACCAGCCACTGACTGAAATGACTAAATTCTAAATCCGAATGACTAAAGAATTTCCAATGACAAATGCCGAATGCCGAATGGAATTTTGGCGTTCGCTCAACCATTCGCCATTTGGATTTCGTCATTCTTTAGTCATTAGCGCTTCGTCATTCGTCATTTTCCCATGAGAATTCCTTCGCCCATTCCGAAACGCCGCTCGCGGATCGTCATCATTCCGCTGATTGACATCATGTTTTTTCTGCTGGCGTCGTTCATGATGGTGGCCTTGGAGATGAGCAAGACGGAAAACATCAAGGTCAACCTGCCGCCCGCCACGCAAGCGCGACAGGATTACCGTCCCGACATGGTCAACATCGCGGTGGACAAATCCGGCGCGGTGTGGCTGGAGAAAAAGCAGATTTCGCCGGCCAATCTCACAACCGTGTTGAAGGCGCGCTTCCATGATAATCCCGACCTGCCGGTTTATATCAGCGGCGACCGCGACACGCTCCACGGCGACATGGTGAAGGTGTATCAAACCGTCCGCGCGGCCGGCATTCAAAAGGTCGCGTTCATGACCGACGGCAATCCCGGTTCTTCGACCCCATGAAAATACGCACGCCCATCCCGGAAAAGAAATCGCGGCTGGAAATTATTCCGCTGATTGACATCATGTTTTTCCTGCTCGCGTCGTTCATGATGGTCACTTTGCAGATGCAGATTGTCCGCACGCTCAAGTCCAATCTGCCCACCGCCACGCTCGCCACGCCCTCCAAGAAGCCTGACATCGTGAATCTCAACCGTGAACCAGGACGGCCAGGTTTCCGCGGACGACAAACCCATCGCCTTCCCCGAATTGTTCACGATGCTCACGAACCGTTACAGCCTGAACACCAACGTGCCGGTCTATATCACCGGCGTGCCGGACGCCACACACGGTTCGGTGATGTTCGTCCTCGATTTGGTGAAGCGCGCCGGCATCCAGCGGGTTGCGATTGCTGTAACGGCTGCGGCCGATAAACCATGAAAATGACTAAAACCTAAATCCGAATGACGAAAGAATCTCAAATGACAAATGACGAATACCGAATGAAATCTCGGCACCCGCTTGGCTATTTGTCATTCAGATTTCGTCATTCTTTAGTCATTAGGGCTTCGTCATTCGTCATTTTTTTATGAAGAACTTCCAAGTCAACCTCTTCATTCTCCTGGCGCTCGCGCTCTGCGGCCTTTGCGCCTGGCAATGGTATGAGCAAACCGTCCAACGCAACGAAATCCAGACCTTGAACCGTATGGTCTATGACCGAAATGCCGCCATTCAGGGTTACACCAATTCCATCGCCACGTTGAACCATCAGGTGAATCAGATGGACGCGCACCTCACCGAAATCAAGGCCGAGGCCGCGACCAACGAACAACTGATCATTTCGCAAAAGGCCGAAATCATGCAACTCCAATTCGCGAACGAAAATTTCACCAACGAAATCGCGCAATACAAGGCCGGCGTGGACGCGCTGGAGGCGAAATTGAAGGAAGCCTATGCCGGCATTGACAAGCAGAATGGAGCCATCTCAAACCTGCTTTCGGAGCGCAACGACCTCGTGCAGAAATACAACAACGAAGTGAAAGACCGGAACGACATCGTGGAAAAATACAATGAACTGGTGAAACAAGTCCAGGCCGGCGGCAAACCGCCGGACAAATGATGACAACGGTTTGCGAAGTTCTGTTCGTGGTCTTGCTTCCGTCCCGGACGGTAAAAAAGTCCCGCTGGAACATGAGAATGCACTCAAGTCTCCATCATTCATCCGATTGAAGATGAGCGCGACTTTCAGACTTTTCATACGAACCCTTTTTCCCTTTCTATCGTTTTGTTTCTGAGCAATCCGGCAGAACCCCTTGGCTCGACTTCGAACCGCCCTGGGCCGCCGTTGAGGCAAACGTTGTGCCAACCAAACAGACAAACTAATATCGAACGGAAGTTCCTGAATTTGTTGATGATAGTTTTGCTCCCACCCTGAATGGACAACTTAATTGCAAGTCTTTGATAACAAATAAAATGCCGTTTCAAACTAGAACGGTTTATTGAAAACCGACATGACGACACAACTACCCCAAAGGGAATGTGTTCCAATTAACTGAGAGCGGAATTTATTGCATTTTGAACCGCTGCAAGCAGCGTCGTGGCCGAAAAAACCGACAAAGGCCACAATTTAATTAAATTGGAGGCAAGGTAACTGTTTGCGGCAAAGGCGGTTGCGCGGATGGGCCGTTTTTCAATATTGAAAAGAGGTTTTTCAACCTTGTTAAAGCACCATGTAAATTAACAAAACGACGGAGATAATTAAATACGGCTCCATGCAGATTGAATCGTGCTGGTGTAAATCAACAGAGACGCGGATTTGATTTTCAAGACACGTAATCGTCTTGTTCCAAGGCAAATCAAATTGCAAGGGGATATTTCAACCACGGACGGGCATCCTACAGACAATCATCCGATCACTTTGATGAAATTCGTCAATTTCTTGCCGGTATAGAAATTTATCCATTTGCTGTTGTCGCCATGGTAAGCCAGACACCTGTATATGTCACACTGAATCCATACCAAGTCCTGGTAATTTGGAATCCGCGCTTTGGTTTGGACATTCTTAAGGTGAAATCTGATTCGATTTCCCAATGGCATGGCGACAGGTTAACATGGTTGCCCTGTCCATGCCAACGACAAAAATCACCCTCAACTGTCTCAACACCTAAACGGTTTGGCAGAGAAACCAAATGTGTCATTGATCAAAAGTCTTTGGGGCACTAATGAGACAGAGCGTGAAGTGCTGAATAAAGTAGAATTTCGCTGATATGTGGGTTGGACAGCCTTTGTCGCACCCGCCGGAATTAAAATGTCGCGCATGATAATCGGAACAATTTACGAGCCAGTCAGGGAATTTGAACGGCAGACCAGTTATTGTCTCGCTGTATCTGGCCTGGCGCATCGTGGACCACGAGGCCCAACAGAATCCCTTCGAGCAGGAAGTCAAAGTTGAGCGCCGCGAACATGGCTTGCCGAAGACTCGCCCGCCGCGCCGAGGCCGTGTTTGCCAATCATCCGTTCTGGGCACGTAAAGCTTCGCCACGTGCCGGGTCACGTAAAGCTTCCAACTTCGCCGAGGCTTCGATAGACAGGTCGCCACATGCCGGGTCACAACAACAATTTCAGTGCTGGCGTCAGCGCGAATTCATTCTGAAGTTCATGCGTCATTGGCTGGCTGGCGTTTTGGCCAAAGAGAACCCGGTCCTGTTCCGCCAACTCCCCGAAAGTTTCAAAATCGGCCATCCCTTGCCGGAAAAGATGGAATTTCCCCACAACCCTCACCCGGCTCCGCCACCCTCTCCCGCTCCCGCAGGCGAGGGACATCACCTCACCCCGGCCCTCTCCCCAGAGCGGAGAGGGAGAAATGTTCGCCCGCGTTTCGTCCACGGCTGCGAACTGCTGATGATTTAAGGCCTCGACCATGAATGAGCCGGAAAAATTGATTCCTTTGCATGGCGGCTATCCCTCTTTAACTGCGGCGGTTGCCGCCGGTACCGGCTTGGGCCGGCGCCAATAAACCAGCAGCCGGTATCCGAGCAGGACGGCCAGCATCGCCGCAAACGCGAGCGGCTGGCGCACGTCGGCTTTAACCTGCATATAATAATGAATCACGCCGGCGATGGCGGCCACATAGGCGAGCCGGTGCAGAGCGCGCCAGCGTTTGCCGCCCAGGCGTTTGATCATGGCATTGGTGGAAGTAACGGCCAGCGGCACCATGACCAGTAGAGCGGTGCTGCCGACAATCAGATATTTGCGTTTAACCATTTCTGACAACGTGCCGGAGACGCTGAACGACCGATCCAGGCTGAAGAAAATCAGGAAATGCGCGCAGGCGTAAGAGAAGGCGAAAAGTCCGAGCGTGCGCCGGAAGGAAATGAGCCAGTTCAAGCCGCTGATTTTTCGCAGCGGCGTCACCAACATGGTCAGCATCAAAAAGACCAGCGCCGACATGCCGGTCGTGAGGATTGCGAAATTGACCGGGTTGGCACCCAGCTTGTGGTGCCAGGCGTCCCACGCCAGCAGTGTCGCCGGCACGGCGCCATTGACCAGGATGAGCAGCTTTGCAAACTGGATGTCTTTTTCTTTCATCGCAGTTTCTTCCCCTCGCCCTGGGCGCGAGCGCGGGGAGAGGGACAGGGCGAGGGGTTTTGGATCTTTGACTTTTGAAATACGCGCCACCTCACCCCGGCCCTCTCCCCCGCTTCGCGGCGGAGAGGGAGACGCTCCGCTGCTTCAAATACTATTGTGTTCGTCAAAGGCATCGTCTCCTTGCTTCAATAATATTTGCGCAAATCCATCCCGGTGTATAAATGGCCCACCTGTTCTTCGTAGCCGTTGAACATCAGGGTGGGGCGCCGGCCTGATTCACCGATGCGCTGTTCGGTAGCCTGGCTCCAGCGCGGATGGTCCACGTGCGGATTCACGTTGGCGTAGAAACCGTATTCATTCGGTGCATACTCGCTCCAGGTGGTGCGCGGTTGCGTCGCCGCCAACGTGATCTTAACGATGGACTTGATACCCTTGAAACCGTACTTCCAGGGAACAACCAGCCGGATAGGCGCGCCATCCTGTGGCGGCAGCGCGCGGCCATACAGCCCGCTGGCCAGCAACGTCAACGGGTGCATCGCTTCATCCATTCGCAATCCCTCGACATAAGGCCATTTGAGCACGTCACTCCGCTGTTCCGGCATGCGCTTGGGGTCCAGCAATGTCTCGAAGGCGACATACTTCGCGGCGTTGAGCGGTTCGACCAGGTCGAGGAGTTTGGACAATGAAAAACCGACCCAAGGGATGACCATGGACCATGCCTCGACACAGCGCATGCGGTAGATGCGTTCTTCCGGCGGACTGATTTTCAACAGGTCGTCGAGGTCGAAGACCTTGGGCTTCCTCACCAAACCCTCGACTGAGACCTGCCAGCCTTTGGTGTCAAAATTGGCCGCAGCCGGCGCAACCCCTTCCTTGTCGGTCGAGAATTCATAGAAATTATTGTAATGCGTGATATTCTCGAGCGAGGTTTGCGTTTCCTCCACGCGAAAGCCCGACGCATCCGCTGTTGCCGCTGGTGGTGTGGTCACGCCTGGGATCACGGGCGTATTGACCTTGCCGCGGCCCACCGGATTGAGACGCCGATAAACCAGGCCGGTGGCCACGGCGCTGGCCGCAACGATTCCCGCCCGGATGAATGTCCGGCGATTGAAATAAACGGCCGGGTCGGTTATTTCGCTGCGGTGTATTTTGTTTGAATCTTTCAATGGACCAACCATGACCTGAACTTCACCGGGAGATTAGCACACCTGTCCAGACGATTCAAACTTGAAGAGAACCGGGAATTTGACGCACCGCATGATTTCAACTGCTTCATCAAACGGCCCTTTGCCACGCCCGCCAAAACGGTATAATCTATCCCACTATTTATGAGTCATTCACATCTCTTTGAACCGTTGACCATCAAATCCGTTGCGTTGCGCAATTGCATCGGCGTGTCGCCCATGTGCGAGTATTCGTCAGAAGACGGCGTGGCGACCGACTGGCATCTGGTGCATCTGGGGTCGCGCGCGGTCGGTGGGTTCGGGACTCGTCATCGCCGAAGCCACAGCCGTTTCGCCGGAAGGCCGGATCACGCCCGGTGACGCCGGCATCTGGGCCGACAAACACGTCGAGCCGATTGCGCGCATCAATCGTTTCGTCAAACAACACGGTGCAGTCCCGGGAATCCAGATTGCCCACGCGGGACGCAAGGCATCGGCGGCGCGCCCGTGGGAAGGCGGTGCGCATCTGCCGAATGACCGGGGCGGCTGGCAAACGCTCGCGCCCAGTCCCCTGCCCTTCGGCGGCGAATTGAACAAAATTCCGCGGGAAATGACCGGAGCGGATATCCGTAAAGTGCAGAATGATTTTGTGGCTGCGGCCCGGCGCGCGCTCGCCGCCGGTTGCGAATGGCTCGAACTGCATTCCGCACACGGTTATTTGAGCCACGAATTTCTTTCGCCGCTCACCAACCGGCGCGCGGACCAATACGGTGGCACTTTCGAAAATCGCATCCGTTTTTTGCTGGAGACAACCCGCGTGGTCCGGGCCGTCTGGCCGGACAAACTGCCGCTGACCGTACGGATTTCCTGCACCGACTGGGTGGCAGGTGGTTGGGACATCGAGCAAAGCGTCGAGCTGGCGCGGCGGTTGAAAGCCGAGGGTGTGGATTTGATTGATTGCAGTTCCGGCGGCACAGTACCGCACGCAAAGATTCCCGTTGGCCCCGGCTATCAGGTGCCATTTGCAGAAAAGGTCCGGGGCGAAGCGGGCATTGCGACGGCGGCGGTCGGTTCCATCACCGAGCCAACCCAGGCGGATGAAATCATCCGCAACGGTCGCGCCGACATCGTTCTGCTGGCGCGGGAATTTTTACGCGAACCCTATTGGCCATTGAAGGCGGCGCGTGTGCTGGGCCGGAAAGATGCGCTGACGATACCGGTTCAATACGCGCGGGCGTGGTGATTTACCATCGTGCGCAGATGCCGTGTTCCCGCGTTTTCGTGTTATGGGTCGGCCGTGACAAACGCGATGGCGAGGCCATCGTAGCCTTTGCTGCCGACGGTCTGGATGACCGTAGCGCTGACGCGCTTTTCCGCGGCAAGGGCGTCAAAGAAACGGTGCATGCCATGGACATTCGGGTCGTCGCTGGCAGCGTCGCTCACCGCGCCTTTGCGCACGACGTTATCAACGATAATCAAGCTGCCGGGCCGCGTAAGTTTGAGCGCCCACGCGAAATAATCGGCTGTGCTGGGCTTGTCGGCGTCAATGAAGATCAAGTCAAACGGGCCGCGGCCTTCGGCGGCAATCTGTGGCAGCGTGTCGAGCGCCCGTCCAACGCGCAGTTCAACGACATCGGCCAGGCCTGCACGAGCAATATTGCCAAGGGCGACTTCCGCATGTTTCGGGTCAAACTCCAGCGTCATTAACCGTCCGTCGCCCGGCAGTGCCCGGGCCAGCCAGATGGTGCTGTAGCCACCGAGCGTTCCAATTTCGAGAATGTTCCGCGTTCCTTGAATTCGCGCCAGAAGGTGCAGCAGCTTCCCTTGGGTCGGCGAAACGTGGATGGGCGGCAGTCCGGCGGCAACGCTGGCTTCGAGCGCTGCGTCCAACGCGGGGTCGGACGGCACAAACAGTTCGGCGAGGTAACGGTCAACGGCAATCCATGTTTCCTGGTTCATAAAGTCCGGCGCAAAAGATGGGGCAAGTTTGAGGAGTTGGGAAACCAAAAAGCCGAGTACAGGTATGGTTTGGTTGTAGCGGCCGTCTGCGACCACCGAATACGACACTCATAGAGCGTCCCTAAAGTAAAAAGTTTTGAAACCATATCGCTTCGTGATGGACACAGCGTCGCTGAGATGAATCGCGATGCGAAGGACATTTGCCGGTGCGTTCCTCGGCAACTATCGCCAGTGACATTTAATCGGCAGTGGCTTAAAGTCAGATCGTCCATGAACTGTCCTTTGTTTTGGATTTTGACCGCCTTGCTGGCCGCGGGAGTTTTCCCGGTCCACGCCCAATTACGCGAGGTTCCGCTCGTGCAACGGCAATGGTTCGAGACGCGCACCCTGCATTTCAACATCTACAGTTGCGGCGCGCCGCAGGAGGCCAATAAAGTCGCCGGGCAACTTGAGGAATTTTGCGACGCCTATTCGCTGCTGGCCGGGACGCAGGCAGTCGCCTCGCCGCCGATTGTGGTGATGGCTTTTCCCGACCACGAATCCCTGAAGCCGTTCCTGCCACTGTACCACGGCCAGCCCGAAAACCTCGCCGGCTTCTTCCAACACGGCAACGACGAAAATCTCATCGTGCTTTCTCTGCCGGAACCGGGCGCGGCTTCGATGGATATGACGGTTGTCTTCCACGAATACACCCATCTGCTGTTCCGGCGCAATGACCGCATCTGGCCGCTGTGGCTCAAGGAAGGCATGGCCGAGCTGTATTCCACGTTTGCGACGACCGGCTACAGCGCGCTCATCGCCCAGCCGATTGACCATCACCTGCAATTGCTCGCGCACGAACCGCTCATGCCACTGACCGAACTGTTCGCCGTCACGCATGATTCGCCGCAATACAACGAGCGCGAGCGTCAGGGAATTTTCTACGCCGAATCGTGGCTGCTCACGCATTTCCTCGTGGCTGGTGACAATCCCGCGTACAAATCGCGCTTCGGAAACTTCACCACACTCCTGCGCGAAGGGCAGACCCCCGTGCAGGCGTTCACCAATGCGCTACAAGCCACCCTGCCGGCGGTGGAATTTGAATTGCGCCGCTACCTGGCGCGCGGCCGGTTCGCGCCGATCCAATTCCCTTTGCGGGAAAACGTTGCCGGGGCCAAAATTTTCACCATGCGCTACCTCACGCCAGTGGAAAACTATTTCCGGCTGGGCGACGAACTGCTGCGCATTGACCGCCTCGACGACGCGGAAAAATTCTTCACGGACGCACAAAAACTCGCGCCCGCCAGTCCCCTGCCCTACGAAGGGCTTGGCTTGCTCGCCGCCCAGCGCGAACAAACCGACGAAGCCCTGCGCGAATTCAAGGCGGCGTTGCAACGCGGTTCGAGCAGCTTCCTCGCGCACTACCTTTACGCCTGGGAAAAGTTTCACCGGGCCGCCGAGGCCCAGGGCGAACGGGGTTCGCTGCCAACGGCAACCGCAGAGGAAGTTCATGATGAACTCCTGAAATCCATTGTCTTGATGCCGAACTTCGGGCCGGCGCATGAACTGTTTGGCATCCTGGAAATGGCGCAAGGTGAAAATCTGCCGCTGGCGTTGCAGCACCTGCAATTGGCCGTCCAACTGGAACCCGAAAATCCATATTACCTGCTTGCGCTGGCGGACGCGCAGGCAAGGAATAAAGACCCGGAGGCGGCGCGCCACACGTTGACCGCACTGCTCCTGCCAACCGTTGAAGCAAAGCTACGCGCGCAAGCCGAGGAGCTTCTGCAGCAAATCACCGGGGGGAATTCAGCCCGTTGATTCTTGCAAGCCAAGGCTGCGTGGCAACATTAAGGACTGCCAGTGGGACGGGCGTTGCCAGCGGCTTGAGGAAAAGTAATTGACCGCAAACCACATGACTCTGGGCGACGCCCAATACGAGCGTCGCCCCGGCCAAAGCGGTTTGAGGCGATGAATCAGTAGCGGTCGCGACGTCCACCGCCGCCACCGCCGAAGTCGCGGCGTGGCCCGCGGTCGCCCCGCGGACGCTCCTCTTTCGGACGGGCAATGTTCACCGTCAACTGCCGGTCGCCCAGCGTCGCCCCGTTCATCGCCGCTATCGCCTTCTGCGCTTCCTCCGGTGTGGACATGGTGATGAAAGCGAACCCGCGCGAGCGGCCGCTCATCCGATCCATCATGAGGTTGGCTTCCACGACCGTGCCGTGGGCGGCGAACGCCTCCTGCAGGTCATTTTCGGTTGTGTTGAAGGAAAGATTTCCTACAAACAATTTCGTGCTCATATTCGATGATTGGCTGTTCAAGACTAACCGTTTTTCCGGACTGTTCCCGACCATCGGGTTTCAAATCATCACTGAACCGAGTTCACTTGAAGATTTGCCATGACCTGAAAGGACAAGTTATCTCACAGACGCGGGCACAATAAGCATTCCCAAACCTGTGGCAAGCACATTTTCAGGATCCATCAGCGATTGGGTCCGGGGGCGCGGACAGCCGTGTCCGCATGGGCCGCACCCGGCAAAAATGTTGGAATCGCGAAGTCGTACCAACATGCGGACTTGGCAGTCCGCGCGCCGAGCGGTTGATTTTTTTGAATGAACGGCATACTATCTTGTCGGTTAATCAGGAACGTAATTTATGAAATGGCATCCTTTAACTCTGGCGATTGCGGCGGTCGCGATGTTGGTGACAGGCTGCTACACACCGGAAGGCACGCCGGACAACACCGGCACCGGCGCGTTGATGGGCGGCGCCATCGGCGCGATTTCAGGCGCGGCCATTGGCGGGCCGCGGCATGGCGGCGAGGGCGCCTTGATTGGCGCGGCGGCAGGCCTGATTGCCGGCGGCTTGATCGGGCACCAGATGGACGAAGACCAGCAGGCGCGGTTGCGCGCGCAGGCGCCGCAAACTTATGTGCGCGTCCAGCAAGGCCAGCCGTTGAGCATCGCCGACATCAAGGCGATGGCCAGGGCAGGTGTGAGCGACGATGTCGTCATCAGCCAGATCATCACTTCGCACACGGTTTTCCATTTGAGCGCGGCGGGCATCATTGATTTGCACAACTCCGGCGTAAGCGACCGGGTGGTGAATTACATGCTCAACACGCCGAGCACGGCCACGCCAGCGCCACCGCCACAGACTACCGTCGTGCAATCGGCCCCGCCTCCGCCAGCGCCGCCGGCGGAAACAATGGTGGTCGCGCCCGGGCCGGGTTACGTGTGGATTGGCGGCGATTGGGTGTGGAACGGCGGGTGGGTTTGGGTGGGAGGTCATTGGGCTTATCCACCACATCCGCACGCCGTCTGGATCAGTGGTTATTGGTGGAGAGACTATCACGGCTGGCACCGGTCACCGGGGTATTGGCGGTGATTCGCTCCGCCGACGGGCGCGGACTTCAACCGGCCATCAGTGTTACCCACACAATCAGCCCCGCCAAGGCAGCCAGCGTCACCGGAATGCCCAAACGGGCAAAGTCCCAGAACGAAATGCTGATGCCCATTTCGCGCGCCTGTTGAACGACGATGATGTTGGACACGCTGCCGATGATGATCAAACTCCCACCGAAGCTGTTGGCCAAAGCCAGAATGTAGGCCATGACCGGCTGGGAAAGCGGGACAACCTTGAGCAACAACATTACGGCCGCGGCGTTGTTGATGAGGTTGGACAGCACCGCGGTTGTTAAAACCAGGTTGGGCGACGCGTTGAGATTGAATCCGCTGTTGGCCAGCCATTTAACGGCCTGGTCACCGCAACCCGTGGATTGAAAGGCTCCGGCCACCACAAACAATCCCATGAACAGAATCAAAATGGGCCACTCCACCAGCCCGAGCAAATCTTCGGTGCGAAACTTGCGGCTGGCCAGGTGGATGCCGGCGGCGGCCAGCGCGGTGATTTCCTTGGGGACGCCCGAGAAAAACAGGCCGATGACCACCACCAGAATGACCAGCCCCTTGATGGTGTGCGGCCGGTTGAAAGGAATGGTTGGGCAATCCAAATCATTTTGGACCGGCGACACGGGCTGAAGTCTTTTTTGCGACATCAGCCAGATGATTCCGTAGGCGGCGCCCATCGCCACGAGTACCGGCACGCTGCACCAAAGCAGGTAATGACCGAAATCCAGGTGCGCGACCTGGCCGATCATCATGTCCTGGGGATTCCCGATCAACGTCGCCGCTGCGCCGATGTTGCTCGAAATCGCCAGGGCAATCAGAAAAGGAACCGGATTGACGCGTTTGCGCAGCAACGCCGTGCCGACGATGGGCGTGAAGACGTAGCAGACGATGTCGTGATTGAGAAACGCAGAGAGACCACCGGTCACCGCCATCAAAACGAGTAAAAATCGCGCGGGATGACCGAGTCGCGCGGAAATGCCGCTGGCAACCTTGTCGTAAAATCCCGACAACCGGAGTTGCGCCGAGATGACAAAAAAGCCGAACAACAAGAAAATGGTCGGCCAGTTGATGAAGGAAACGACATCGGCGGTGGTGACATCGCCAAAAATCATCAGGGCGATGGCGCCCAACAGGGCGATGCCGGCGCGATTGAGCTTCAATCCAGGAACGTGCCCCATCGCGATGCCGATGTAGGTGATGGCAAAAATCGCCAGAATGACCGGCTCGCGGGGATTGACGCTGGCAATCAGGACAGGCATGGCAATGGAGCGGTTCTATTTCGCCAGCAACTTGCGGAGCGATTGCAATTCCCGCCGCCGTTCCCGATCCGGCTTCGGATAGCTCATCTTCAGCCGCTTGAGCGTGTCGAGGACGATTTGGGAAATAATCAGGCGGGCGTTCTCCTTGTCGTCGGCGGGAACAACATACCACGGCGCGTGTTCGGTGCTGGTCGCGCCCAAACAGGCTTCGTACGCCTGCACGTAATCCTTCCAGAACTTCCGTTCTTCGATGTCTGACTGGCTGAATTTCCAGTTCTTTGCCGGGTCTTCAATCCGGGCGAGGAACCGTTGGCGCTGTTCCTCTTTGGAGAGATGCAGGAAAAATTTGATGATGCGCGTGCCATTGCGATGCAGGTGTTTTTCCAAATCCACAATCGAACGGCAACGCTTCTCCCAAATCCGGTCTCCGTCCAGCAGGTTCTCCGGCAGGTTTTGGGCGCGCAAAAGTTCCGGATGCACCCGCACGATCAGCACTTCTTCGTAGTATGAACGGTTGAAGATGCCGATGCGGCCGCGCTCGGGCAGGCAACACGTCGTGCGCCAGAGAAAATCGTGCTCCAGTTCCGTGGCGCTGGGATGTTTGAAGCTGAAGACCTCGCAACCCTGTGGATTGATGCCGGACATGACGTGTTTGATGGCGCCATCCTTGCCGGCGGCGTCCATGGCCTGAAAAATCAGCAGGACAGCGTAACGGTTGTCGGCATAGAGCAGGCTTTGGAGCGCGCTCAACTCCTTGATGTGGCCGGCAAGGATTTTTTGGTAATCCTCCTTTGACTTGTAAAATGGCCTCACCTTCGTCGGCCATTGTTTGAGCTTAACGACATCGCCCTCGCGAACGCGGAACTGTTTTGGTGCGATTTTCATTTGACGGCTTCAAGCGTAGCGCAAACGTCCCACCTGCAAAAGCCAACAAATTCACAGGAACGGGAACTGGTGTGGTCAAACCGGCCATGACCGTGACACCATTTCGATACAGGCTATGACAATTTTCCGGACGGTTCTGCTTGGCAAATGCTCGTTTAACAGGTTAGCTAATCGCCATGCAAGTCGTGCTCGATTATTTGAAACGCAACCAGGCCCGGTTTGCGGCTGAGTTGTGCGCGTTCCTGCGTTTTCCCAGCGTCTCCGCGCAGCCCCAACACAAAAGGGATATGCTCGCCTGCGCCGAATGGCTCGCGGAACATTGCCGCCACATCGGCCTCGACGCGCGGGTTTGCCCGACCCACGGCCATCCCATCGTGCTCGCCAAAACAAAGCCACTTGCCGCGTCGAAGCGTAGCGAAGACGGGCGACCACATTTCATGGTCTATGGCCACTACGACGTGCAACCGCCGGAGCCGCTCGACTTGTGGAAATCGCCGCCGTTCGAACCACGCATCCAGGGCCGCTCGATTTTCGCCCGCGGCACGACCGACAACAAAGGCCAGCTCTTCACACATCTCAAGGCGGTCGAAGCCTATCTAAAAACCGGCACTCCCCTGCCCTGCGACCTCACGTTTGTCATCGAAGGCGAGGAGGAAGTCGGCAGCGCGAACCTCGCGAAATTTCTCAAATCGCACCGGCGCGAACTGGTCTGCGATGCCGTCGTCGTTTCCGACACCGGCATGCCCGACGCGGATCACCCTGCGCTGACGTATTCGCTGCGCGGCATCATCAGCTTTGAAATCACCGTGCATGGCCCGTCCCGCGACCTGCATTCCGGCA
This sequence comes from uncultured Verrucomicrobiae bacterium, assembly GCA_963827205.1. Classification (GTDB taxonomy): domain Bacteria; phylum Verrucomicrobiota; class Verrucomicrobiia; order Limisphaerales; family UBA11358; genus UBA11358. Next base: position 32,366 of record CAWHAH010000013.1, on the reverse strand, counting down.
TTTTCGGCGGCGCGCTCGACAACCCGGCGATGGCTCTTTGCCAGTTGCTCGCCAGGCTGCGCGATAAGAACGGACGCGTCGCGATCCCCGGTTTCTACGACGACGTTGCGCCGCTTTCGGCCTACGAACGGAAACAATTCAAACGCCTGCCGATTACACCCGCCGAACTCCAGAAATTGATCGGCGTGAAAAAATTATTCGGCGAGCGCGGCTTCACGCCCATGGAACAGCGCAGCGCGCGGCCCACGTTCGAGATCAACGGCCTGACGAGCGGTTATCAGGGCACGGGCGGCAAAACCATCGTGCCCGCCTGGGCGCGCGCCAAAATCACCTGCCGACTTGTGCCGAATCAAAAGCCGGCGCGCATTCGTAAAATCGTCTGCGGCCATCTCAGGAAAATCTGTCCACCGACGGTGCGTTTGGAGATTGAAGATGGCCACGGCACGGAGGCGTATCTCGTTTCACCGAAGAGTCCGCAGGCGCAAGCGGCGCTACGCGCATTGCGAGAGGCGTTCAACCGCGAGCCGGTCTTGCTGCGCGAAGGCGGCTCCATCCCGATTGTGAACGACTTCAAAAAGGTCCTCGGCGTGGACACGCTGCTGCTCGGCCTCGGCCTGCCGGAGGACAACGCCCATTCGCCCAACGAAAAATTCGATCTGGATTGTTTTGAGAACGGCCAGCGGATGAGTGCGTTGTTGTGGCAGGAACTGAGCCGGGTTTGAAATTGGCCGCCAGTTTTAGCCCGCTCAGTTCACGATGGAAATGGCTCGTCTCATTAACACCGCGGCTTCAGCCCGGTGATTCCTGACGGGAGTGAAGACGGAGCCGTTTCAACGGCTTCGGCGCAAGATGGCAAACCGTTGAAACGGTTCGAGGTTGTTTCATGTCGTTCCGCACCGGGCTGAAGCCACGGTGCTAATGAGATGTCCTCTCCACAACCGGTGATAAAGGTCACAAAAGAATGAACCTTTTGGCTTGCTCCCGTTATTAATGGGCAGATGCAAAATTGAAAACCATCATGAAAACCACAACATTCACCTTTCTGGCTTTGCTGATTTTAACTCTGCCGGCCGCCCGCGGCGAGGATTTTCGCACGAACATCAATCCGGCGTTGCTGTATTATCAAGCGTTTCTTATGGCGCCAAAACCCATGTCCGATGCCGATGCGGACTATTTTTACTCAAAGGAAGGGCAAAGCCAAAAGCTCCCGGAAAGATTCGGCCAGATCATCGCCGGCTATGACAATGAATTCAAATTGGTGCGGGCGGGGGCACAACAAAAAGTACCCTGCGATTGGGGCATTGATATGAGTCCCGGTCCAGGCACGCTGCTTCCGCAGCTGGCCCCCGTCAAGGCGGTGGCCGTGGCGTCGCGGCCACGCGTGATGTGGGATCTGCAGCATGGTGACCAGATCGGTGCGCGCGATGATTTGCTCGCGGCATTCGTGCTGGGCAGAAATGCCTCCCGGGACGGGACCTTGATCGGTGCGCTGGTTCAAGATGCCAATGAAGCCATCATTTATGCCACCGTGGCCGCAAACTTCGGCCGGTTTTCACCTGAAACGTTGAAGCAGTTGGTGGCTGGATTTGATGCGGCGCCGGCCCGGGGCACAATGGCCACAGCGATGATGACGGAGAAATTGAATCACGTGGACTGGATAGTGAACAAAATCCGGAAATTGCAGCGGGAGAATCCAGGAAACGACGCAAAGGTGATGGCGGCCATACGCGAAGATGATGAGTTGCTTGCGTTTGACCAATATGGCGGCGATGACAAAGAGGGTCCTAATTTCTGGCAGCGCGTCTTTGCCGCAGCAGGCGGAACGAGCGACGGCATCCTCAATCTGCTCCGGGAATCGGAACCGTTATATCTGCGCCTCGTGAAAATCATGACCCTGCCGCCGCCGGAGTATGAAGACCAGATTCAAAAGTTCGCCGTCGAAATTCAGAAGTCTCAAAACCCTTTCGTTAAATTGCTCTTCCCTGATCCGCTCCTGCCACGGGTGAAGGAATTCAGAATTCAGTCGTGGCAAGCCATGGTGCGTGCCGCTGTGGAATACAAGCTGCACGGCGAAGCCGGATTGAAGCGTGTGACGGATCCTTTTGGAAACGGCCCTTTTGCCTTCCAACGCTTCGTGTTCGAGGGAGTGGACCGAGGCTTTGAACTTAAGTCCGCCTATACTTATGATGGAGTGCCCTGCGCGCTCATCTTTGTCGAAAAAGAGGGAACTCCGTTTTACACTGATGGGCCGCATATCGGCCAGGCGGTGAAGCCATGATCCACCGGGCAAAAAATTGACTGGCCGGACAGTTCCACGATGGAACTGTCCCCGTTTTTCAGCTATCATTGAAATGTGTTCAGCCTGAGTCCAACGTTCGTGGAAATCGAAATCCCAGAGACGCGGAGTCTGCTCGACCAGGCCCGGGCGGGTGACGCCGAGGCGTTTGGTGAGATTTGCCGCGTCCATGGAACCCGGCTGTTGCGGCAGGCCGTCGCGCTGTGTGGCAACCTCACGCTGGCCGAAGACCTGGCGCAGGACACGCTGGTGGAGGCGTGGAAGGGTTTGCGCCGCTACAACGGGCGCTGCCAGTTTTTCACCTGGCTTTGCGCGATTCTGCTGAATCGTTACCGCAATGTCCTCCGGGGAAATCGTCTCCGGCCTGCTTCCATGCCCGGCGCGCGGGATCAAGATGAATTTGAGAAACATAACAATCTGGCCGACCACGCCGCCCTGCCGGATCAGGCCGTCGAACTGCGCGAGCAGGCGGTGCTCGTGCGGCAATGCGTCCAGGCATTATCGCCAAAACACCAGCACGTCATCTATCTGCGTTTTTACGTGGATGATTCATTGGAGGGCATTGCCGCCGCGCTCGGTTGCTCGGTGGGGACGGTCAAATCCCGTTTGTTTCATGCCTTGGATAAGCTTCGGAAAATGAATACCTTCAGCACTGAACGCTCAGATTTTGAAACGAAAGGCGGTGTGTTATGAAACCTTGTGCCCAAAACCGGAAACTTATTGCCTGGCTGGCCTCGAACGCGCTGGAGGCGCGGCAGGCGCGGCAGCTTCAGGCGCATCTGGAAACCTGCGAAGGCTGTCGCCGCTATCTGGCGGAAATTTCAAACGTGACTGAAAGGCTGGTGGCAATGGAGTCAAATCCTGATATTCAGGCGTCCGAAGTCTTCCACCAAAAATTGGCTGGCAGATTGCGGGCGGCAAAACCGGATTCCGTTCGGGAAATTCTGGTGGCGTATTTTCGGGGGACCTTGTTGAACTGGCGCCTGGCTTTGCCGGCCATCGCGGCATTGGCGTTGGTCGGCGTAACCGTAGCCAACTGGCGGCAGCCACCGGTGGTTCCTTCGCCTCTAATCGCCAGCACTCAAACTGTGCCGGCGTTGGACGCGGACAATGATCTGGCGCCGACCATTGCCAACTACCAGAGGGTTGCCAATCAATCCTTGGACAAATTGGATGCCTTGCTGACCCGGCAAGCCAACCGGTCGTTGCCGCCCATGCCAGTCTATACCGCTTCGACGCTCGCGCTTGGGAACGGGTCGTTTTGAAAGCGGCCAGCGGATGAGCGCGCTGCTGTGGCAGGGGTTAAACCGCGCTTGAATCCATTTCGCAAATCGGTTAGTTTGCCATCATGAGCACGGTTGAGGAAATTGAGCAGGCGGTGCAGCGGCTGGCCCCGGCGGATTTTAGCCGGCTGGCTTCGTGGATCAGCGCACGCTATCACGCTTTGTGGACGGAACAGATGCAACGCGACGCATCGGCGGGAAAACTCGATTTTTTGTTTGAAGAAGCCGACACCGAGCGCAAGTCCAGCCAGCTTCACGACTGGCCGCCCGCCGAAAAATGATCTCAAAGGCCACCGGCCGATTTTGGCGGAGTTATGAGTCATTGCCTGAACCCATTCAACGGCTGGCGGTGAAAAACTACCGGCTCTGGCTCGAAAACCCGCATCATCCGTCGCTTGATTTCAAGAAACTCGCGGGTCGCGGTGATTGCTTTTCCGTTCGTGTGGGCGATTATTTTCGGGCATTGGGACACAAAGTTGAGGGCGGCGTTGAATGGGTTTGGATAGGAACACACGAAGATTACAACAAACTCCTCGGCTGATGGTTGCACCAAAGGCCAGCGGATGAGTGCCATGCTCTGGCAGGATTTAAGTCAGGTGGCCAACTTGCGGCGGTGAAACAGGAATGCGGCAAAGCCCAGGACCAGCAGTCCCCAAACCGGAGGTTCAGGCACGGGCTGAAAAGCCAGTGAAACCGGCTCATCCAAGCCGGAAGCAAAGGTGCTTTGTTCCTTGAGCGATGTGAATTCGTAGATATTACCGTTGCCGGTATCCGCCACAAACAGGTCGCCGGTACCGAATAGATTGCCTGCACTGTTAAAGGCCAAGCCGTTTGGATCATCCAACCCGGACATGAATGTTTGAGGAGATCCTCCCAGCGGTCCGATTCGGACAATGTTATTCCCGACTTGATTTGCCACAAACAGATACGTCCCGTAAAAAGCCAGTCCGTCAGGACTGCTCAAGCCCGTGGCGAATGTGCTTTTCGTCCCGTCAGACGTAATTTCAGCAATGGTGTTGCCACGCTCATTCGCCACAAACAAATTGCCCACGATGTTAAAGGCCAGCCCTTCTGGACCGTCCAAGCCGGAGGCAAAGGTGCTTTGCGTTCCGTCGGGGGTGAATTCGTAAATGCTGCCACTCCCGTAATCCGATTCGAACAGATCGCCCGCACTGTTAAAAGCCAGCCCAAAAGGTTTATCCAAGCCGGAGGCGAAAACGGTCGGACTTGAGTTCAACGTTCCGTTATTATTTTTGAATTCATAAATGTTGCCGTTGCCTTCAGCCGCCACAAACAGATCGCCAGCGCTGTTGAAGGCCAGTCCGTCAGGAACATCCAATCCAGAAGCAAAGAGGCTTTGCGCTCCCGCCGGCGTGAATTCATAGATATTGCCGGTGCCAATGTTCGCCTCAAATAGATTTTGCGCCGGTGCACTGGCTGCCAGGAGCGGAACCGCGCCCGCAAAGACCGTTAAGCGGAATGAAAACAACGCTGCGCAAATAGTGGATTTGCATTTCGTTTTCATGGCATCGTCTTGTTTTGGAACGAAATTGAATCCGCTAATTATATTATCAAAAAAAATAAGGCGCGTCAAGCATGGATATAACCGGAGACTATTTCCACCTTCGTAAAGTCACAGCGTGACCACCCGGCCAGTCCCCTTTCATTGGTGAAAGGCCCGACTGCGACGGTTTAGAAGATAATTTCCGTCAGACGCCTGATTTTTCAACGGGTATTCCTCGAGCACACGCACCACGCCGGTGGAGGCATACCAGTCACTCCACAGCAATTGAAGCTTTCTCACGCGCGTATCGCCAAAACCGGTCTGGCGGTTCGCCTTCAGCAAATCAACAAACGCCTTCCAATCCGCCCGCACTGTGCCGAAACGCATCACTGTGAGGTGTGCCGTGTTGATTTTGTAGCGCCGGTCAATGTCGCCGCCAAGATGGTTCTTCCGGAGGACTTCCCGCAGTTCGTCGCGAATTTCCACGAGTGCCTCGCTTTTGGGAAATCCCTGAATCATCACAGCGCCGGGCGACGCGGTGACGCCGCGAAAGGAAATGACAAACGGCCGCCGGCGCTGGAGGATTTTGCCGATGACGGCCTGGATGGCCGCCAAGTCGCGGATTTTTTCCCGCCACTCCGCCGAGCCGGGAATCACCGCCAGCACCGTAACGTGCAGTTCGTCGGGCCGGTAAAAATGCTGGCCGGGCGCCGCCCTCGCCAGTTGACGCACAAAACGATTCACTGCCATTTGCACGGCGGGCTCCGGTCGCAAAGCCAGCGTGACGCCACGCCGTCCGTCGCCCGCCCGATCGGCCAGATGCGGATCGGTTTGCGGTTCGCCCCGCCCGAAACGGCAAAGCGCCGCACGCCAGAGCCGGTCATAAATTTGCCGCCCTGCATTCACGGAGTTGCCCAGGATTTCAATTCCTCCTCCACCCTTTCAACCGGTAAACCAACCACGTTGCTGAACGAGCCGGAAATTTCCGACACAATCAAATCGCCGTGTTCCTGAATCGCGTAGGCGCCCGCCTTGTCCAGCGGATTCATTTTTGAAAGGTAATTGTCAATTTGTCGGGCGGTCAACGGGCGAAAGGTCACTTCCGTACTCACGGCAAAAGTGCGTTCGCGGTGCGCGCGCAAATGAATCAGGCTGATGCCGGTCACAACCTGATGCGTCCGCCCCTGCAGCCGTGCCAACATGCGCTCCGCGTCGGCGAGGTCGGCCGGTTTGCCCATGATTTCGTCATCGAGAAAGACAAGTGTGTCCGCGCCCAGCACGAGCGCGTCGGGATGTTTTTTGGCGATAACGCGCGCCTTGCGATGCGCGTTGAGCTGGCAGAGTTCCCACGGAGACAGTTGTTCGTCAAAAATCTCCGCGGCATCGCTGGGAACGGCCTGAAAATCCAGGCCCAACGGCCGCAGCAATTCCGCCCGGCGCGGTGACGCGGAAGCCAAAATCAGCGGCGGCAATTTCATGGGAAAAATCTAAACTCGCCGCGCAGGCGTGTCGAGCGGGTGGTGTAACGGCGTGGATACCGTGACAACAAGCCGGGAGCGCAATGCCTGATTTCTAAATCCGAATGACTAAAGGATTCCCAAATGACTCAATGACCAGCGTGCCAGCCAGCCTGTTTATTCGAACTTCGGGCTTCTTTCGTCATTATGGTTTAGGGCTTAGTCATTCCTTGAAGCGGCACAATTCGGTCATTCGACATTCCAACTAAAGGCGTGCGTCCACGGCCCGATTGCGCTAATTCATTTTCATGCACAGCGACCGCCGCATCGTCAACCTCGCGCTCATCGGGTTCATGGGCGCCGGCAAAACGTCCGTGGGCCGGCTGGTCGCGGACCAGTTACGCTTGGATTACCTCGACACCGACGAATTGATTCAGTCGCGGACCGGCCGCACCATCACCGATATTTTTGCCAAAGACGGTGAACCGGCGTTTCGCGCGCTCGAACAGCAGGTCACCGAGGAACTCTCCGCGCGCGAACGCACGCTCATCGCCACCGGCGGCGGTCTGCCCACCAACCCGGCCAATCTGACCAGTCTCAAAAAGCACGCGTTGGTCGCCTGCCTTTGGGCTTCGCCCGAGAAAATCTGGGAGCGCGTGAAAAATCAAACGCATCGTCCCCTGCTCCAAGGGTCCGAGCCGCAGAAAAAAATCCGCGACCTGCTCGCCGCGCGCGAACAGTTTTACCGGCAGGCTGACGTGCTGATCAACACGGACAACCGCTCCGTCCGCGAAGTCGCGCAACAGGTCGTGCATCAATTCAAACTCGCGCAATCGGAGCGGTGATGAAGGAGACCATTCGACAGCGGGCGCTCGAATTGGGATTTGACGATTGCCGGTTCACGACCGGTGATGGGCCCGGGACTGCGGATAGATTTCAAAACTGGCTGGCTGGAGGGCGCCACGGCGAAATGTCATGGCTTGAACGCACCGCACCAAAGCGGGTTGACCCACAGAAAGTTTTGCCCGGCGCGAAAGGTATTATCGTATTGGCCGCAAATTATGGGACGAAAGTCGAGGGACATGATTCAGAACGGCCCCTCACCCGACCTTCGGCCACCCTCTCCCCGCCCGGCGGGGAGAGGGACGGGGCGAGGGGGCGTTCTCTCTCAACTCTCAACCACCAACTCTCAACTGGTTTTGTCGCGCGTTATGCGCGGCACACTGACTACCACACCATCCTCGGCGATCAACTCAAGGCGCTGACGGAATTCGTGAATCAACTCGGCGGCGATGGAACCCGTTCGCTGTGGTACGTGGACACCGGGCCGCTCCTGGAACGCGATTTTGCCCAGCGCGCCGGACTCGGCTTCATCGGCAAACACGCGAATGTCATCAGTCGGAAATTCGGCAACTGGATTCTGCTTGGTGAAATCATTACGACGCTGGAGTTGGAACCGGACGCACTGGAGAAAAATCGTTGCGGCAAATGCGCGCGCTGCATCGCGGCCTGCCCCACCAACGCCATCACCGCGCCTTTCCAACTCGATGCGCGCCGTTGCATTTCCTATATCACCATCGAGTTGAAAGGTCCGATTCCAGTCGAATTGCGCCCGGCCATCGGCAACCGTATTTTTGGTTGCGACGAATGCCTGGCGGTGTGCCCGTGGAACCGCTTTGCGCGGGAAGGCAAGCTCATGAAAACTCACGCGCGCTTATACCAATCCGTGAAAAATGAACGCGCCCCCTCGCCCCTTCCCTCTCTCCCTTCGCAGGGGGAGAGGATGCCTGCAAAGGCAGGAGAGGGGGAAATTAGTCGTGCATTGCAAATGGCATCAAATCCCGGAGAAATTGATTTGATTGAGTTGCTGCAACTGGACGAAGCCGGTTTCAAATCGCGTTTTGCCGGCACGCCGATATTGCGGACCAAACGCCGCGGCTTGCTCCGAAATGTCTGCGTCGCCTTGGGAAATTTGGGTGACAAGTCTGCCCTGCCCGCTTTGCAGAAGGCCGCCAAGGATTCCGAGCCATTGATTGCCGAACACGCCCGCTGGGCAGTGGACCAAATTCATGGTAAGCAAAGCTGACGCCACCACCAGTTCCGTAAAATTGACTTTCCTGACGCAAGGCCATAGCATGGAGTAGAATACTAATGGAACCAGGAATGAATTCCCGGTTTGTCGGTTATTATCTGTTTAGTAGGGAATTATTTCCTACTAAACAAATAGTTGGGCATAAGGCGCAAATAGCAAGCACATGGTCAGCTTATTCGATGTTCTTCCATTCTACGTCGGCGCTGCGCTGGCTGGCGTCATGTGGGCGATGCGTCCCCTCCCGGGCACAGCGGGGAGATGGATCGCCAGCCTTCTGGCAGCGATCTTTGGTTGGCTCCTTTGCAGACTTTGCATGAAAGGTCTGGGACATTTCCTTGATGCCAGGTGCCGTCAGAGACTGAAGTTGTTGTCCTTGGCACAGCTTGAGACGCGCTTTAAGGAACCGCACTGTGCGGAGATGCATCTCGTTCTGGCAGAAATCAGAGCACGCGGTGGGGATATCGGGCAATATCGCTCATATCTTGTTGAGGAGCTTGGGAACGAGGCTGGACCTCGTCGCCTATTCGCGTTTAGGGCGTTTCGCGAGGGCTTTCCGCAGGAGTTGGAGCGGATACGTGACTACACGCCGTATGAGGCTAGTGAAAAATGCAGGAAGAAGGCGGAGCGTCTGCATGATACATAAGAGGCCCAACAAGGCGCTGCACGCAACAGCCACCGCGCCGGGTAGTTGACCGATTTATGGAAACTCAAACATCATCATCGCAGGCCACGTCCCGCTCCGGCGGTTGTGCCCGGGCTGGATCGTTTAGATGCTTTTTATCAGACCACCAAAATCGGAGAGAATCATGAATAAAGACGATAAAATTATCCAAATCATGTCGGCAGAAGGTTGGTATGCGCTGTTTTTTGACGACTCCGCACCGCACTCAAAAGTCCGGCGTTTACTCTCCTTCGTCCTCATCGAACAAAAAGACGGTCAAACGTGTATTGATGCCGTCGGCAGTGATCTGCAACTCTGCATGACGGGCGGGATGGGGCTTGACGCGGACGGGCGCTGGCAGGCCCCGCACTTTGCCGGGTTCTTTCATGAGACGGATATTACGGACAAACTTAAGGTTCAATGGTCAACGCAAGCTACTGAATTTGTGGGGCGCGGGCCTGTTCAAGCGCAATAGCGCTGGAGTCGGAATGGAGAGATGAGAGCGCTGCCACAGAGGCCCTCGACCGCTCTTGTCGCCCGGTTCTGCCGTTAAGCGAGACGACCGGTCACTTTGCCGGAGCAAAGGCCCCGACAAATTTTATCATGCCGCGCACGTCGTGGTAGTTCGCCTTCCAACTGTTGGCCAGGGTGGTGTCTTTGGGCCGGCCATCGGCGGCGACGGCGTACAACCAGATGCCGGTTTTCGGGTCAGCTTGTTTGGTTTTGATAAATTGTAATTCTTTTTCCAGCGCCTTTTCATAGCGCGGGTCGCTCTGGTGCTTCAGCGCGTCCGTCAACGCGGCCAGCATTTCCGCCTGGATCCACCAGACTTTTTCCGTGTCGTTCGCCGGCTGATCGTCGAGTCCCCGGCTGTAGAGTCCACCGTGGTCATCGTCGTAACCGTATTTCAGCGCGTGATCGAGCAGCGCGTAAAAATGGTCCCAGGACGGTTTCCGGCCCAGCACGGTTTCCGCCCGGATCATCAACCAGGCGAATTCAACGTTGTGGCCGTAGGACAATCCGTCGCGTCCGGGGCCGGTGACTGGCTTCCAATCGAACTGCCGGTAAAACATGCAGTGGGCGGGGTTTTCCGGATAAAAATACGTCTGGTTCAGGCGCAATGCCTCGGTCAACGATTCCTTCACCGCCGGGTCGTGGCTGGCGTCATATAATTCAGTCAACGCTTCCATCCAGTGCAGGTGCGCATTGGCGCTTTTGCAGCCGACGATTTCAACCGGATCCCGCGGGTCGCCGGGTGAAAGCAATTTCCATTCGCGGTCGGCATGCTCGAACCAGCCGCCGTTTTTGTTATCGCGCATGTGTGCCTGGATCGTGTGATACAATTCCAGCGCCTGGCGCAGCGCGTCCGGGTTGCCGCTGGCACGGTAATATTCGACGAAGGCATAGATCGCGAACGATTCACCGTAGAGAAATTTGCCGTCATTGACGGGCTTTCCCTTGAGGTCGGTGCTCCAAAAATAGCCGCCGTTTTGCCGGTCGCGAAAATGATCCAACAGAAAATGATACCCCTGTGTCGCCGCCTGCAAATAGTTGCGGTTGGTATTGCTGAACCCCGCAAGGTGCGCGCGCGAAAAGGCCCAGACCATCCGGCTTTGGGTAACGATCTGCTTTTCCGCTGGCGGTTGGCGGCCTTGGACCGCGTCGGCGGCGAGCAGATAGCCGCCCCGGTTGGTGTCCTGCGCCGTGTCGAACCAGTAGGGCAGAATTTTTTCCGCCAGTTGCGTCCGCAGTTCGCGGGCGGGACCGGAGAAGTCCGCCGCGCGACCGCATGGGGCAAGGAACGGAAGCATTCCCACAAAAAGAAATGCGGGAAGAATGAAACCGGAGGTCAGCCAATTGCGATGCATGAAGTCAACGTTTCAAGTTCGCGATGACATTTCAAGAACCAATCAATCCTTTGCGAGTCGCTAATTCACGGGAGAGCGAGGATTTTCCCGGAGCGCGGACAGCTTTGTCCGTGTGTTTCCTGTCCAAGGCCACCTACGCGCGGATAAGGCTGTCCGCGCTCCTTTGGTTGCGGCGCCAGCCGTGTTATGCCCTGGCATTAAGCGAATCTGCACCATCCGCGGTCGCTATTCTGCCAGCGCCTTCAATTGTTCCGCATTCAGAGATTGCGGGCGGGCGCCTAATTTGGCGCGGACGGCTTTTACGTCATCGGCCGTCACCGGGCTGGCTTTATTGCCCCACGATTCGCGGATGTAAGTCAGTACGCCGGCGAGGTCGGCATCGGACAACGCCGCGCCCATCGGCGCCATGGACAGGTTCCAATCCTTGCCTTCGACCCGAAGCGGCCCGTTAAGCCCGGTCAGTGGTATATGTGCCAGACGCTCAAATCCCTTTGTGTTGACCCATTCCGAGCCGGCCAACGGCGGCGCCTGATTGGGTTTGCCCATGCCGTCGTTGCCGTGGCACAAACCGCAAACCTGTTCGTAAACCACTTTCCCGCGCGCCAACGCCGCGCCTGCGGCGGACTTGGGCTGATACGCGTCCAATTCATCAGCGGAGGCGTAAGGTTGATACACATTCACATTGAACCAGCCGCTGTGATGATCGAAATAAACCGCGCCGAGAAACAACAACACCAACGTCAGCACGATAATCCATATCGGGACCGGCGAGCGCGTGGCCATCGGTTCGGCGTCGAACGGCACAGAACTGGATTTTGATTTATCGTTCATTGGTTAGGGCGTAAACGGCGCGCTGTACAACGGCGCATTGGCGCGCAGGCTCAACAAATAAGCCGCCAGTTCCCGAGCTTCCGATCTCGGCACGACTTCATAACCGGGGGTCGGCCCGGTGCCTTTGGGGAAAACCAAGGCGTCCGTCGAAGGCGCGTTGCCGATTTTGCGGACTTCAAAAAGATAACGGAACGGCGGCATCGTGGAACCTTTCACTTCTGCGGGTGGCGCGTAGAGATGCACCAATTGCCAATTCATGTCCGGATCGCGCACGCCGATGTTCGACAGGTCCGGTCCGACGCGCAGATTTCCAATTTGAACCGGATAATCGTAAAGATAATCTTCCGCAACGCTTTGGCGCATCCCCCACCCCGCCCGCGCAATGTCCGTGCCCGTGGCGACGATGTGAATCTCGGCCTTGCCGCCGGCAGCAGAAATCTGGTCGGACACGGCATCAGCATCTTCCTTGGCGAGGCCGTTCAATTTCAAAGCGGAAACGAGGTTGCTCACGGCCTCCGGGTTTTTTCCAGCGCCGGTCAATACTACATTGCACGCGACGCCGGTCTGCCGGACCTGCTCGGTATGGCAGGCGGCGCAGCCGTTGGCGCGATAAACCTGCAATCCCAGATTCGCTTCGCCGGGCCGGCCGACCGGATAAAGGTCGGATGAATTGAGCACGGTGGTTTGTTTCGCGCCGCCGAGTTGTCGCGCCGGAGTGAGCACAAAACCGCACCACGAAAGGCCGAGGGCAAGGAACACTGCCAGAAAAACTGCCGCGCCGTTTTTCATGCCTTCACCTCCTTGTCGCGCCGGCTTGTCCCATCGAAGTGTAACGAAGACGGAAGCGAAGCGGGGGCGGACACGGTTTCACCTTCGGTCTCCAGCGGCGTTTTCACGATGGCAATGGCTTTTTTGAGCAGCGCGAGTTTCCACCTGAACGTCAGTCCAAAGATATTCAGGGCGAACAACAAGTTGCCGAACAGCAGAAACAGCAAACCAGTGGTGCTCCCGCGCAGGAAGGGCATTGTCGCTTTGGCCACGTCCACGACCGCAACATTCGGATTCGCCCATTTCAATCCCTGCACCACGCCGCCGATCGCCAGCGGCATAACGAGTAGCAGAACGCCGCACATCGAGATCCAGAAATGGACCCGCACCAGTTTCGGAAACGGCCATTCAAATCCGACCGCGCGTGGCAGGAGATAATAAATTGCGCCGAACATCGTCATGGCGGAGAAGCCGTAAAGTTGCAGTTGGGTCTGGGCCGGGCCGAACCAGGTGAAATTCGTCACGCGGCTGATTTGCGGGCACGCCATCGCCATGAGCATCAGTCCCGACAACAGGAACGAGTCAATTCCGAAACCGATGAAGCAAAACGGCGCGTTATTGCAGTTGGACATAATCGAACCACGCACTGTCCGCCATACGACCAGCAAAACAATGAGCAACGGCACGAGCAGCAACGCAGCGGCAACGGCGCTCAAAGCCGGCATCCACGCCGGCAAAGGCGTGCCTTGCGGAATACCGCACCAGGTTCCGAAAAGAATCAGCGTCCAGAACGCGAACAGCGCGAGGTAACGGCTTTGCAGCGGCCGCTCGGCAAGTTTCGGCAGGAAATAAAACGCCGTGCCGATGCCGGCCAGACCGAGCCAGACGAACAGCAAATTGTTGGCGAACCAAAAATTAATTGCCGCCTGCACGATACCGCGCACCGGCCACGCGACGAGGAACAGATTGCCTGTCGCATAAATCCACGGGAACCAGAGTAACGCCGCGAGCAAAAACCAGTGCGATGGGAACAACTCGCGCTCGCGCCGTTGGCCGAATGTGGCTACGGCGGAAATCGCAATGAGCAGAAAAGCAGTGAACAACAGCACCGAGCCGCCGCGTGGGAATTCCAGCCACGCGAACCCGGTGCTGTCGCCGATGAGAATGCCCACAAGCCCGACGAGCACGCCCAGATGCCAGAGATTCGCAGCGGCCACGGATACAAATGGCAGGCACAGCGGTGTCTGGCTCAAGCGTGCAAGAATCCAGAGCATCACGCCCAGAGCTGCCGGAATGCAAAAACCATAAAGTAGCGCGTCGTCTGCAGCGGGTTGCACCCGGCCATAGGTAAGCCACGGACAATCCGCAAGGAAATCAGGCGCATGAAATTTAATGGAGGCAATCATCGCCAGCGCGGAACCGATGACCAGCCACAACGCCGCGCCGCCAAACAACGCCAGCAACGGCACGCGGCACGAAGCGTCCAGCTTCGGGTCTGGGGTCTGGGGTCTGGGATCTGGCGGTTGCATTTGGGTCATTCAAAGGGATTGGGTTTGGCCGGGGCCGGCGGCGCCGGCGCGGTAGCCTTCTCGACGCGGGCAATCAGATTCGAGCGTGCGGCGGAGGGATTTCGCCATGCGTTTTCGGTGATTTGCATCGCGACGGAAATTGGCAGGCGCACGAGGCCGCGGTTCTGGTCCAGCCAACCGGGGTGGTTGAGGGCGTTGGACTCAGCCGTGCGCAATTCAGCCAGTGCTTTGACGCGTGCGGCTGCCTGGTCGGCGTCAATCGCCGGCGAGTGTACGGAGTGTTTCATCGCCAAAATAAATGCGGCGATTATGAAACCCGCAATGATGAAGCCCAACGCCGCTGCGGCGGCGCCATTGGGGGTGTGGTTGTTCGTTTCCGGATTCATTGTTCGCCTCCGGTGGTTCGCGCGCTGATCGTCTCAATGTCGCCCACTCCCATCGCTTCGAGCAGGCGCGGATCCTGTTTCGGGTACGGCGCGTGCGCGTTGAAATCTTTCAGGAAGGCCCGGCCCAAAAAACCGCCCATGAACGCCAGGCAGCCGAATTGCAGCAAAATCCATCGCCACGGGAAGCCGTCCGGATAGGCAACCGGCAAAATATTGAACGACAGATCCACAAAGTGCATCAGCCATGCCCACCCACAAACCGGCAACATGATTTTGAAACTGGATTTGACGCGGAGGGGCAGCAACACGAAAAACGGCAGCAGGAAATGGCCGAAGATGATGACCATGCTGATCCACCACCATGAACCTCGTTCACGCTGGATATACCAAAAGGTTTCTTCCGGAATGTTTCCGTTCCAAATGACAAAATATTGTGCGAAATGGACGTAGGCATGGAACAGCGTGAACGCAAAGAGGAGCGTGCCAAGGAAGTAAAATTGATTGTCGTGCAGCACGTCGTGCAAAATGCGCTGGCGTTGCAAAACCATGGCGACGACATACGCCGTTGCCAGCATGATCCACGCGCAATCGGCAAAGAAGCACAGGCCGTAGATGGTCGAGAACGCCTGATATTGCAGCGCCTGCATCCAGATGATGCCGGACAGCGTTACGGTGGCCGCGAAGGCCAGAACCCCCCACCCGGAATGAAATCGCATCCGGTAGGTGCAACGCGCCTCACCGGTTTCATCCTGTTTCAGCGACCAATAGCGCAGCCGCGACGTCAGCAACCGCCAGACGCCGAAGAACAAGGCCGACACGATATAAAACCCGGGCAGCGTGAACAGCGGCCATTTCGCCATCAGCGCGCGGTCGGTGTGCGGGTTGACGTTCATCCAGGGATAAATTGCCGGCGCGAGCAACGCCACCGGCACGAATAAAACCGCCAGCCACGGAAACAACAACGCGGCGATGTGCTCACAGAACCGGCGAATGGCGACCGACCAACCCGCATCGGTCAAATGATGGATGAGCACGAGGAACAGCGCGCCCAGCGCGATGGTCAGGTAAAACATGAAAGCCAGCAGCCAGGAATAGCCAAATTCCTTCAGGTTAATCCCTGCCCCGACCACGCACAGGAAACCGCCGACCACCATCAAAATCGCGGGCGCTTTTCGCCATTTGGACAAGTCCAGCGGCGGCGGCAGCAGCGTGGTGTTCTTGGATTGGTTCATAGCGATTTCGCTCGCGCAAGGCATTGCGCTTCGATTCGTTTCCCCTCACCCTGACCCTCTCCCGCGGGGAGAGGGAACAGCATCTGAATGTTTTGCGTTTTACTAACACGCATATGGCTAACACCGCGCTCACGACCGCCGAACGGGGGTGAATGATTCTCCCTCTCCCCGCGCGAGAGGGCCGGGGTGAGGGGGAAAGCAGGATGAAATGAGCAGGAACCATCCCTCCTCAAAGAGATGGCAGGCGCACTATTCACAAGTTTATTTGTCTTCACCCGATTAATCATTTTAAGCCTCCAGCCTGGTTAGTGGCACTTGACGATTGGTTCAATGCGGCGCGTTGGGCCGATGGCAGATCGTTGGTTGAACCAAGCTGGCTCAATTGCAGCGCCCGCAGGTAGGCGATGATGGCCCAGCGATCCTCCACCGGCACCAGTGGCCCATACGCGCCCATCAAATTCTTTCCGTGGGTGACGGTATTGAAAATTTCGCCATCGGTCATTTCCACAATCCGTTTGTCCTGCAAATTCGCCACGGCGGGCATCAAACCGAGCTTCTTCGTGATGCCGTTGCCGTCGCCGAGTCCGCCGTGGCACGGTGCGCAATAAATATCAAACCGTTCCTGCCCGCGCTGAAGCAGTTTGGCCGTAACCGGCAGCGGATTGGTGGCGATGAAATTCGTCGTACCCGTGACGCGGCCGGTGTTGACCGGCGCATCTTCATAGGGATAAACCGGTCCGGTGACGGTCCAAATCGGCTCGCTGCGCGGGATGGTGCCTGCCGGTGGAAGCTGCGAACTGACGCCGTTGGCAAAGAAGGCATTGGGTTTTTGCGGGCGGAGTTTGAGCTGGCGGTTCAGGTCGGGGAAAATTTCAATCGGCGGTCTGCGCGACAGTTGACCGCGGAAACCGGCGATGCCGACCACGGCCGCCATACCCGCCAGGAAGATCAAACTGAAGCCAATCACGTAACGCATCAGTCGTCCTCCACCAGTTCGATGTGCGTGCCGCCGGTTTCCTCGAGCAGCTTGCGGGTTTCGATTTCGGAAAATTTCGGGTCCTGCGCCCCGATGGCGAGGAAAAATTTGTCACGCGAGGCCAGGGCAAAGCGGTGGTTCTTGAACAATGGATGATGGAGGCGCGGCAATTCGTTCATCGCAATCATCCCGACAAACGCCCCGATCGCGCTGGCCAGCACTAGCAAAATATACGAAGGGACAAACGCCGCCGGCGGACTGAACATGGGTTTGCCGCCGACGATGATTGGATAGTCGAAGTCGTTCATGTACCAGATCATCGCCATGCAGCCCACAAACGCGCCGCCGCCAAACAACAGGGCGAACCAGCCGACGAGCGAATTCTTGAAGCCCATCACCCGGTCCATGCCATGAATCGGGAACGGCGTGAACGTGTCCCAACGGCGGTAACCGGCGTCGCGGACTTTCTCCGCCGCGCGCAAAATCGCCGCCGGCGAATCGAATTCCGCGATGAGACCGTAGGTTTTCATAGGCTTGCCCAAAAAGCTCTCGCGTGGCCGCAGCTTTCGAAAATTTCGAGGAAGCCGGAAAATCCGGGGATTGACCGATGTTTGCAGGCCTGATTACCCCTCACCCTGACCCTCTCCCCCGGGGAGAGGGAACAGCAAAGCACCGCGTTCATATTTTCCAACGATCCACGTTTCGCCGACTGGCTGGCGATAATTCTCCCTTTCCCACAGGGAGAGGGCCGGGGTGAGGGGAACAAAAATGTTGATAACACAGATCGCGTCTCCATCGGGCTGAATATCTGATCCGCGTTCGCTGTACTATGTGTCTTTGCGTTTGTCATTGTTTTATACGGTCAGCTCAGTCGGAGGTCGTTCGTGGCCTTTCTCCTTTCGCGCCGCCGAGCGGATGATGCGGGTTGGCCTGCGGCGTCAAGCCCTTGACCTCGGAAACGGCGATGACGGGCAGGAACCGCACGAACAAAAGGTACATGGTGAAAAACGCCCCCAGCGTACCCGCGTAAGTGCCGATGTCCACCCAGGTCGGGAAATAGGCATGCCAGTTGGCCGGCAGGAAATCCTGGTACAGCGAGCCGACGATGATGACGAAGCGCTCGAACCACATGCCGATGTTGATGAGCACGGCGATGAGGAAGATGAGTTTCAGGTTTTGCCGGACTTTTTTGATCCAAAACAATTGCGGCAGCGACGCGTTCACCAGAATCATCATCCAGCCTCCATACCAGTATTGCCGGCCAAACAAGCGATGGCCGAACACCCACGCGTCGTAGGGATTGCCGGTGTACCAGGCGATGAAATATTCCATCACGTAGATGTAGGCCATCACGCAGCCCATCAGCAGGGTCATTTTGCAGACCTTGTCTATGTGTTGCGGCGTGATGACGTCCTCCAAATGGCACAACTTGCGCAGCGGAATCAACAGCACCAACACCATGCCGAAGCCGCAGAAGACCGCGCCCGCCACGAAGTAAAACGGGAAAATCGTCTCGTGCCAGCCCGCCAGTTGTGACGTGGCAAAGTCCATGCCGACGATGGAACTGACCGTGAACACCAGCAACGTCGCCAGGCCGGACAGGACGAGATAGGCCTTTTCGTAATTATGCCAGTGCCGCGCCGAACCGGTCCAGCCGAGCGCGAACAGGCCATAAAGGAATTTTCGCACCCGCGTTTTCGCCCGGTCACGCATTAATGCTAGGTCGGGAATCAAGCCCATGTACCAGAACAACGTTGAGACCATCAGGTAGGTATTGACGGCGAACACGTCCCACATCAACGGCGAACGAAACTGCGGCCAGATGCCATTCGCGGTCGGAACGGGAAACAAAAACCAGTCAAACCAGGCACGTCCCGTGTGGATGGCCGGGTAAAGGCCCGCCATCGCCACGGCAAAGACGGTCATCGCCTCCGCTGCGCGGCCGATGGCCGTGCGCCAATGTTGTCGCGTCAGGAACAGCATCGCCGAAATCAATGTGCCGGCGTGGGCGACGCCGACCCACCAGACGAAATTGATGATGTCCCATCCCCACGCCACCGGCTCGTTGTTGCCCCAGACACCGATGCCGGTCGAAATCTGGTAAATCAACAAAGACGGCAGCACGACCGCCGCGAGCAAGGCCGCCGGCACAAACAAAATCCACCACCACAGCGGCGTCTTGCCTTCGGCAAACGCCGCCAGATGGTCCGTCAGCCCGCCGAGACCCCGCTCACTCGGCACCAGCTTTGGCCGCCGCAATTCCGGCGGCGGCATCAGCGCCCGCAAATTGGTCACGGTGTCAGGCATCAACTTCCTCCTTTCTCCCCGGCCTGGAGTTCGCCGCCGTGTTCTTCATATTCCTGGAAGCTGTACGGCCATTCGCGAAAATCGGGCATGGCCGGGTTTGGATTCCGGATGCGCGCGAGATAGGTCGTGCGCGGTTTGACCAGCAAATCACCGAGCAATGCGTAGTTGCGCGCATTTCTTTTAAGACCGGAAACGGTACTGGTGGGATCACTGATGTCGCCAAACACAATGGCGCCCGCCGGACACGCCTGCTGGCAGGCCGTCTTGGGAATCGTGCCCTCGGATTCCTTCAACTTCACGTTGTCCGAAGCGCCCGCCTTCACCTTCTGCGCAATTTTCGCCTGTTCAATGCGCTGGACGCAGTAGGTGCATTTCTCCATCACGCCGCGCATCCGCACCGTCACGTCCGGGTTCTTGGCCATGCGGATCAAATCCCACTCGTCTTCGGGCCGCATGCCGCTGCGTTCCGGATGTTTCCACCAACTCAACAAATCCCATTGGCCGCCCGTCTTGTGCAAAAGCGGCGTCGGGTAGCCCAACGAAAAATCGGACAGCTTGTTGAAGTAAGCCCCTTTGAGATCGGCCAGCGGGCGTTTGTTGAAATCAAGATAATTAAACCGGCGGACTTTGTAGGGGCAGTTGTTCGAGCAATACCGCGTGCCGATGCAACGGTTGTAGGTCATCGTGTTCAGGCCCTCGGGATTGTGGGACGTGGCGCTGACCGGGCAGACGTTTTCGCACGGCGCGGCCTCGCACATCTGGCACATCACCGGCTGGTTTACCGCCTGCACGTCGTCAATCCACGCCTCGAATTGTTGCGCGCTGTCCTTTTGAAATTCGTCCGCCAGACTCTTCGTTGCCGGCGGCGCCGTGTAATAACGGTCAACCCGCAGCCACTGCATCTCGCGGCCGCGGTGGACCTGGTCCTTGCCGACGATCGGAATGTTGTTTTCGCTCTGACACGCGACGATGCACGTGCCGCAACCGACACACGCCGTCAAATCCACGGTCAAGCCCCATTGATGCAGCGCGGTCTTCTTGGCCGCGTCCAGCGGGTTTGGATACAATGGCGCAACCACCGGCGGTTCCTTCTGGTGCATTTCCTTCGCGAAATCCTGGTTTCGGGAAAATTCCGGGAGGTTCGCCTCGCGCACCGCCGGGCGCCCCTCCATGGACCAATGATTTTGCGTGCAGGCAATCAAATGGGTTTCACCGGTCTTGCGCACCGTTGCGCCGGTCTCGATGTATTTGCCGTTGAAAATTTTATACGCGTTGAAGCCGACGCCATTGCCCACCCGCAACGCCCCTTCGCGTCCGTAACCGAGTGCCAGCCCGAGCGAATAATCGGCCATGCCCGGCTGGGTCCAGATCGGGCCTCTGACGCTGCGGCCATTCACCGTGATTTCGACGATGTCGCCATTCTGCACGCCAAGATCGCGCGCCGTCCTGCGGCTGACCAGCACCGCGTTGTCCCAGGTCATCTTGGTGATGGGATCGGGCAACTCCTGCAACCAACCGTTGTTCGCGTAACGCCCGTCGTCCATTTTCGCATCGCGGTGGAAAACGACTTCGAGATTGCTGGCCGAAGGCTTCGAGCTTCTTGCAGGCGGATGCGTCGCGGAAAATTTGCCGTCAACCGGCTTTGCCGCTGAATCGGCAAGGTAGCCATTGAACAAGAATTTCTTCCAATCCGCTTCCGGACCGGCAAAGGTTGCGCGGACAATGTTGTACGGATTTGGTTGTGTTTCCCCGGCAAGACGCGCGAGGAATTCCAATTCGGTCATACCGCCAAACAACGGCTGGATCAATGGCTGGATTGGCACAACCGTTCCATCGCTCGTCGTCGCGTCGCCCCACGATTCGAGGTAATGCGCCATCGGGAAATGCCAGTTGCATTTCACAAATGTCTCATCTTCGTGATAACCGAGTCGAACGACGGTTTTTGGCATCTGCCCCTGAGGCCAGTTCAAATGGTAAACCGGATTGCTGCCGAGAATGACGAGTGTGTCCGCCGCTCCGCCGTCGAAGTCCTTCCAATCTGAGCCGGCCACTTCCGTGGTCGGAAGCAAAGTTACGGTGTTGCCAATCGCACCCAGCTTGCCGTTGATGGCGTGCGCCATCAGGTGTACCTCCACCGGCTGACGCTGACCGGCCACGACCAATACCTTGCCGCGATTGGCATACAAGTCCCTTGCGCAGTACCGAACCCATCTGTCGAGAAAAGGCACCGAATCCGAGGCTTGCATGAAAATTTCATTTGCCACTGTCCCCACGAGACTTGCAGGCACGCGCATCCGGTGGTCAGCGCTCGCGCCGGTGAGCGTGAACAGCGATTCGACGGCGTAAAGCCGGCTCATACCGCCGTTCGCCTCCGGGTTGCGGCCCAGGGCAAAACGGCGGATGTGATTGTGCGCATCGTCCTCCGAACCGAGAAAATCGCAGTCGAGCGACAAGATGATCTTTGCCTTGTCGAAATGATAAATTGGACGGACCGGCTGGCCGAATGCCATGGTCGCCGCGCGTTGATGAATGCCCGAATCAATCGCGTCGTAAGTAAACCATTGTGACTTCGGAAATTTCTGCGCGATGATTTTTTGCAGCCGCGCGCGCGAGGGCGACGTGCTGCTTTCAGCCAGAAACGCCAACCCCTGGCCCTGGTTCGCCGCGAATTTCTTCGACAGGCCGTCGAGGAATTTCAGCGCGTCATCGCGCGAAACGGATTTGCCATCGCTGGTGAAGCGCTTTGCGCGGTCAGGGTCGTAAAGATTCAGAATCGAAGCCTGTGCATAACGGTCAGTCCCGCCGTTGCCGCCGGGATAAAGCGCGTTGCCTTCGATTTTTATCGGGCGGCCTTCGTAGGCTTTGACGACGAGCGGAATTGCGCCTGTGCGTGTCGGCATGGCCGTGGCGTAATATTCCGGTTCACCGAACGTGTAATTTTCCGGCTGTTGGCCGAACGGCTCCAGTTTTTCCTCGGGTCGGCGACAACCTGTGGCCATCACACCCAAACCTGCGAGCGCGAACGAAGCCGACATGATTTTCACGAAATGCCGGCGGGAAACGCCGTCTTCGAACTCGCTGGCGCCCTGCGGAAATTCGCGATGCAGCCACTCCTTGAACTCCGGCGTGTCGGCCAGCTCATCCAGGCTGCGCCAGTAACGCTTTCCATTCGACGGAATTGAATTGGGCAAAAGGTTGTTCATTCCTGGGCGGCAGGTGAAGCAGTTGCCGGCAATTTATGATTGATGATTGATGATTTACGATTGCAGAAAATCCACGGCTGGCGTTCGCCTGCCAGCGCCGATCGTAAATCGTATATCATAAATCGTAAATTCATCAGCGGTGACAGGCCGAACAGTTTTGGAGCGATTCCACATGCCAGTGCTTGACCAGTTCGACGCCGTTGGTTTCCTGCATGTGCGCGGCAACGGCCGGGTCGGGATTCCATTTCCAGCCCAGATCGGTGACCTTGTCGGCGGGCCGGATGAACGCCGCCGGGTCGCGATGGCAGTTGAGGCAGAAGCTCATGCTCAACGGCTTGGCGTGATAAACCTCGTCCATCCGGTCAATGCGTCCGTGACATTCCACGCAACTGATGCCGCGGCGCACATGGACTTCGTGATTGAAATAAACGTAGTCCGGCACAATGTGGACTTGTACCCATGGGATGGGCGTGTTGTTGGTCGCGCTCTCGCGGACGAGCGCCAGGCGCGGGTCGTCCTTCAGCACTTGATTGTGGCAAATCATGCATGTGGACGCGGACGGGATGTTTGAGAACCAGGATTTTTCCACACCGTTGTGACAATAGCGGCAGTCCATGCCGAGCTGTCCGGCGTGAACGGCATGGGAAAACGGCACCGGCTGGACGGGTTCGTAGCCGACGCGGGTGTATTTGGGCGTGAAATAGTAAGTCACGCCCGCCGTCACCGCGCCACCCATCAGCGCCATGCCGGCGCCCACCGCCAGCGGCAACCAGTTTGTCCACTTCGGAAAAATCGCTGACATCTCAAACGACCGGGCACCCGGCCGAACTCCTCGCTTTCAAAATTACACATTGAACTTTTGTCATTTAGAATCACGAATGGCCGCGATGCTAATTGGACGGCGATTTGCCCGCAAGAAAGTTTGTGAAATATTTCACGTTTCGGGTGGCGCAGGGTTTGATACTGCATCTGGCAGTGTCCCACCCCGCGATTTTGCATTCAATTTCTGCGGCTGACCCGGCAGTGCTTTCGCCTTCAACAACGCCGCGTCCAGCCAGTGGCGGCCTTGTCGCCTCTGGCCGGACAATCTTTCGGTCCAACGTTATTCGGTCGCTGATCGGTGCTGATTGGAAGTTTATTTTGCAGGCGGCAGCATTGCATCCAATTCCCTTTCGAGCCATGGCGTCAGTCGTGCGTAAGTCTCCGG
The DNA here is from genome assembly GCA_963827205.1 of uncultured Verrucomicrobiae bacterium. Taxonomy (GTDB): domain Bacteria; phylum Verrucomicrobiota; class Verrucomicrobiia; order Limisphaerales; family UBA11358; genus UBA11358. Next base: position 8,766 of record CAWHAH010000013.1, on the reverse strand, counting down.
TGTGAAATGCAGTGTGTCCAGATAGGTCTGAGGTCCCGGATTCAGCCCGGCCTCGCTGAACAGGTTAACGACACGGATTCCCCGTTCTGGCGAATCCAGCCTCCGAAGCTGTGCGTTGAGCTGATTCACCGAAGCGGGAATCGTCGCGTTCCAAACCAGCCTTCGCGCCAGACCGGGTCTGCCGGCCGGCCATGTTTCCAACATGACAACCTTGCAATGCTGCCGAGCGCATTCGTTGACGACGGCAACCAGGTTGCTCGCCGCCAGCGAAACGATGGCCGGGGCCATTCCGGGCCGCAGGCCGAGGAATTTCAAATCGTTGATGCCCGCCTCCAATACGACCGCGTCGGGGTGGACCTCCGCCAGCAGACCGGGCGCCAGCAGACGGATTTGTCCTGTCGTCGCGCCGCCCACGCCCGCGTTCACGACGCGCCAGTGCGCCATGGGCGGCAATCCCCATTGTGCCATTCTCGAATCACCCAGCAACATCACCGTGGGCATTGCACCACCCGGGGCACCCGAAAGCACGGGAACCTTAAGCGCAGTTGCCGGCCAGATTTGTCGCTGCAAGCGGCGCTCGTAACGCCCGCGCAAAGCCCAAAACGCCAGAAAAAAAGCCGCGACCAGAACCGCCAGCGCCAACGCGCACGATTTCCATTGCGATGACATTTTTTGAAACATAACGCACCTTCAATGGCGGCGACCCGCGCTCAGGAACGGACGTTCAAAGAAACGGAACCACACGCCACCGACTGCGACCGCCATCGCGGCGCCGGCCGGGTGCCACAGATTTGGCAGGAAATCGCAGATCGTGAAAGGCTGTTGCCACAAATAAATCGAATAAGTCCGCTCGCCCATCCATTTCATGGCCTGGCCGGCGGCGCCGGGCATTGGACGACCGAACCAATACGCCATCAGGCACGGTGCGAGCAGCAACGCACCCGTCGCCACGACCACCGGTTTCATTTCCGTATAAAACGTTGTGACCATCAGGCACGCGCTGCAAACCGCAATGCTGAGCCAGAGAATCCAGGTGACGAACGCCGGCGAAATCTTCTGAAACGCCAGGCGCTTGTATTCGCAGCAAAAGCCGAGCATCATCGGCCACACGGCAAATTCAAAATGATATTTCCATTTCCCGATGAGCGGCTGCGCCAACCCCAGCCCTACCAGGACCACCAACAGGAACCCGAACAGCCGGTGCCTTTGCTTTTCCGTCGTGCCGCCAAGAAGGTAGATGACCGGCGCCAGCAAATAGAACTGCATTTCGCAGGCGAGGCTCCACAAATGGCCGAGTGACATGGGGGTTTCGAAATAATTCACCGTGTAAGTAATGGCCAGCGGCACCGCCTTCAGGAAAGAACCGAAATCGGAGCCAGGCGGCAGATTGGGCCGATGCTGCAACAGCCACACCACCGGCATTATCGCCAGCGTGTAGGTCAGCATGGCCGGATACAAACGCCGGAACCGCCGCCACCAAAACGAACGCGTCCGTTCCCAACCCGTCGCCGCCCGCGTCCGCGACAACGATCGGAAAACCAGGATGCCGGAGATGAAGAAGAACAAATTGACGCCAACCCGGCCGATGCCATTGACACGATCCGTGAAGAAAAATCCATGGGAAATCAGGACCAGCACCAGCGCCAATCCGCGCCACTGATCCAACGCAATTGAGCCGAGCCGGTCCTGCTCCGAAGCCGGTACCGGGGTCGCACTGGCGGCAGCAAACATTTTCATCAACCGAGCATCATTCTTACTCTCGCCAGCGCTTCATCGAGTTTGCCGGCGTCCTTGCCTCCGCCCCGGGCATTGTCGGGCTTGCCCCCGCCCCGGCCGCCGACAATCGGCGCAATCTGCTGAATGATTTTCCCGGCCTGAACTTTACAAACGAAATCAGACGTGACCGCCGCAATGAGCGCCACATTCCCCCGCTGCGGGCCGCCGCCCAAAACGATCACGCCTTTGAAACGCTCCTTCAGCGAGTCGGCGACGGCTTGAAGGAAATCGCCGTCCACCGCGCCCAAGTTGTGGATGATTGTGGGAATCCCGTTTATGGTTTTGATCTCCTCGAGCAAACGGCTGGCAGCGTTGGAAGCTTCGCGCTGTTGCGCCGCTTTCAATTGCTTCTCAACCGTTTTCTGGTGTTCGAGCAGCGTTTCAATCTTCTTTTCCAGTTCATGCACGGGCGAGTTTACCTTGCCGGCGAGGGATTTGATGAGCGTCACTTCGTCCGTGGCCTTGCGATAAGCCTCAAGGCCGGCAATGGCTTCGATGCGCCTGACGCCGGCGGCGATGGCGTTCTCGCCGACGATGCGGAACAAACCAATCTCGCCGGTCGCGCGTGTGTGCGTGCCGCCGCACAGTTCCATCGAATAACCGTCCAGCTTCGTCGTGTGGCCGCCGATTTGAACGACGCGGACAATATCGCCGTATTTCTCGCCGAAGAATTGCATCACATCCTTGCGCGATTTCACGTCGGCGTAGGGAACTTCCGTCCACGAGACGCCGGCGTTTTCGAGAATTTTTACGTTCACTAATTTTTCGATGTCCGAAATTTGCCTCGGGGTCAGCGGTTGCGAATTGAAATCAAAAGTCAATTTGTCCGGCCCGACAAACGAGCCTTTCTGCGAAACGTCATAGCTGACGAGTTCGTGCAACGCCCAATGCAAAAGATGCGTAACGGTGTGATGGCGTTGAATCGCGTTCCGGCGGTGTATATCAATCTCCACTATAACATGTTCGCCAACATCAGGGGCTTCTTCTCCTTGAATGAAATGTAGCCAAGTATCGCCAACTTTTTGTGTGTTCTCCACCAAATATGTCTTTCCAGCGCAGTTAACCTCACCTGTATCGCCAACTTGACCGCCCATTTCCGCATAAAACGGCGAGCAGTCCAAAATAACTGCTAGTTTGTTTTTATGAGTTATAACTTCCAGCACCCTGGTGGACGCGTTGAAAGCGTAATATCCTATGAAAAACGTTGGCTTTCTGGTCTTAAGTTCGGAAAGCGAGATGACTTCCTTCTTTTGCGCGGCACGGGCGCGGGCGCGCTGCTCTTCCATCCACTTTTCAAAACCTTCCTTGTCCACAGTCATGCCGCGTTCGCGCGCCATCAACTCGGTAAGGTCAAGCGGGAAACCATAGGTGTCGTAAAGAGTAAATGCTGCTGAACCAGACAATGTGGTCGAGGTTGTCTTAATGTTTTCAATAGCGGCTAGTTTTGCCTCTCGTTTCGACTCGCTCTCCAATTTCAGAAGCGAATTAGCAAATTCTTTTGGAAACAGTTTAAAACACGGGTCTGCTTGAGGAGGACTCCATGGGCGCTGGTATATCTGAACAGCAATCTTTATCAAAGGATCTGGATGCACCTTGTTTGTCAGTATCTCTTGCTCCTGTTTCAGTGCGTATTCGAGCCAATCTTTTTGGCGCTGCACTACTTCTTTCGCCACGTTTTCGCCGTTATCACATGTCTTGTTAAACGCCTCTTCCTCACGCTGGATGACTTCCTGAACGTGCTTTTTCCTGGTGCGGATTTCAGGGAAGACGTCGCCCATCGTGTCGGCCAGCACCTCCACGAGCTTAAAGAAGAACGGTTCGTGGAAACCGAGTGTGCGCCCATAGCGCACGGCGCGGCGCAGGATACGACGCAAAACATAACCGCGTCCTTCGTTCGATGGCTGGATGCCGTCGGCAATCGCAAAGCTGAGCGTCCGGATGTGGTCGGCAATCACGCGAAAGGCAATGTCGAGCTGGATTTGTTCCTGAGAACGGGGAGCATTGTTTTGGGGAGCGCGACCGTCACGGTCGCTCTGCCGCGCGTCTCGCGCGGCAGCATCGGGCGTCCACAGCCACGGATAATTTTCACTCGGCGGCACGACACCTGAATCCCACGGGTTACGACAGATGTAGTGAAACTTTTCTTCCAGATCGGCATCGCCACGAATCATGCGATCGAAGGATTCATTTTCCCATACCTGGCCGGTTGTTTTTTCCAGTTTGTTGATCTCGTGCGCCGTGAAGGATTTGATTGAGTGGAGCAGATCGACCACCGACCAGAACACCGGTTTCCCCTCTTTGTCTTGTTCCTTGATTTGAGGCTCAAACAAGAAATGGACGTGGTCAGGCATGACACACGCGGCATAGAGTTGATAGCGACGCTGTTCCTGGCCGAACAAAAGGCTCTTGAGCACAACATCCCGTGCTTGTGATGAAAGCTGGCGACGCTCACGCGTTGTAAAACTGACCATGTATTTCGCCCACGGACGTTCGAAATGCGGCAAGCGACGTTTGTAATAGTCCGCTCCTGGTGCGACTGAGTCCGTCTGGGGAGCGCGGGCGTCCCGCCCGCGGTCGTCGGCGTCCCGCTGGCGACCATCAGAAACGTCGTCCCGCGAGACGCGTGACGATGCGACCGGGACGGTCGCGCTCCCCGGAAACTGCGGAAGTGTGCTGCCGTATTGTTTGCCCGAGAGCTTTTCCAGCGCGTCGAAAATCGGGCGGAAGATGTCGGTTTCGTAATTGGAAATCTTTGCGTGGGCGAAATCGGTCAGGCCATTTGTGCCTTGAATGATGCTGGTAACACGCTCGAAGCCCATGCCGGTGTCCACGTGGAGCGCCGGGAGCGCCGAGAAAGTTCCGTCAGCATTGGCGTTGAACTGGATGAAAACGAGGTTCCAAATTTCAATGCAGCGGGCGTCGCCTTTATTAACCAATGAACCTTTGGTGTCGCCAGCGGGCGTGAGGTCCACGTGCAGTTCGGAGCACGGGCCGCAGGGGCCAGTATCGCCCATCATCCAGAAATTATCCTTCTTGCCGCCGGTGCAGATGTGGATTTTGGGATCCAAGCCGGCGGCTTTGAAAAGTTTTTCCCAATAACCGTAAGCTTCCTGATCAAATTCGCTCGGTTCGCCGGGACCGGGTTTATAGACGGTTGCGTAAAGCCGGCTGACCGGAAATTTCCATTTCTCCACCACCAGTTCCCACGCCCACTCGATGGCTTCCTTTTTGAAATAATCGCCGAAGCTCCAGTTGCCGAGCATCTCAAAAAAGGTGTGGTGATACGTATCGAGGCCAACGTCTTCGAGGTCGTTGTGTTTGCCGCCGGCGCGGATGCATTTCTGGGTGTCGGCGGCGCGGCCCGGTTGGTAGGGGCATTTGGTCTGACCGAGAAAAATGGGTACGAACTGGTTCATGCCGGCATTGGTGAACAGCAGGTTGGGCGAATCGGGCAGGAGACTCGAAGACGGCACAATGGTGTGCTGCTTCAACTTGAAGAAGTCGAGAAACGACTGCCGGATTTCTGACGAGGTCATCATGGCCAAATTACCGTAGCAGCCGACGTGAGGAGGTTCAATTCAAACCAACCGATAGGCGGCAAAGGAAGTCAGAGCCTCCTTACGTCGTCTGCTACAATCGGACCGGAAGGTTAATCAAACTACCGGCCTTAGGCGAGTTGGAAGTTTTATCCTCCATTTACCGGCAACAATCTGACAAGACATGGCCCATTTTCCGGGCAACTTGGCACGAATCATGGTGCATCAAAAGCAGCGTTCTTTGGAAAACGGCAGTCGAATTTACCCTGCCCTGTTCGTGATTGGGAACTCTGGCCTTGAATGGGAATCAAACGATCAGGGACAAAAACTGCGATGGTGGCCGACACCTTCACTGGTCGTCGAAAGCAATCCAGTCGTCCCGCATGTTGTAACGGTTCAATGGCACGGTGACACACGACAAGGGCGGGGTTTTTATTTCAGGCCCGGCGCAAAACCAGCGTGAGCGGGGTCATCGGACAAAAACACACTGCGGCGATCTCAAGAACGGCAGAAGTCCTGCTGCCTTGGCCCTGAGTGGAAGCCGCGGCGCAAGAAGACGCTGGATTGGACTGACAAAAACTGATTTCAAATCAGCAAAATCGGCTTAACGAGGTTCGACGGCGCAGGGTAAAGTTCCACAGTAGGATTTCTGATGAAAAGTAAATTTGCCAACGTGGCCTTGCGCACCAGCCTGATTTACGCTGGAGTGGCTGCCGTGTGGATTCTGCTTTCCGGCCGGACGCTGACTGCTTTGGTTTCGGATCCGGCGACCCGTGAGCGTCTGGAAATCTACAAGGGTTGGGCGTTCGTGGCTGTTACCGCATTATTGCTCTACACCCTTTTGCGTAGTCAGTTGCGATGCCTGGAGCAGGAGGCGGCGCAACGCAAACACGCCGAAGAGGAGCTGCGCCGCAGCGAAGGGCGACTCCGGGCAGTGGTCGAGGACCAGACGGAAATCATCTGCCGGTTTAAGACCGACAACACCCTCACGTTTGTCAACGAGGTGTTCTGCCGGTTTTTCGGGAAGACCCGCGAGGAGGTGCTGGGAAGCAAATGGCAGCCATACGTCCAGCCTGAAGATTTGCCGTTCGCCGAACAAAAGCTCAAGTCGTTGTCGCCCGCCAATCCCATCGCGCTAATCGAAACGAGGGTCCGTTCGAGCAGCGGGGAGATTCGCTCGGATGCAATTCAGCCACCGGGCATTTTTTGACGGGCAGGACCGGCTCGTCGAGGTTCAATCCGTTGGCCGGGACATCACCGAGCGCAAACAGGCCGAAGAGAGCATTGTCCATGAACGCCAACTGCTGCGCACGTTGATTGATCTGCTGCCTGAGACTTTTTACGTCAAAGACCTGGACAGCCGATTTCTGGTCGCCAATGCAGCTCTCGCCAAACACCTTGGCAAAGATAACCCCTCCCAGGTTCTTGGCCTGTCGGACGCGGATTTTTTCCCGGCCGAGTTGGCCGCCAGGTACCGCAATGAGGAACTAAAAGTCATTAACGGAGAGCCGCTCATTGACCACGAAGGCAAAAACCTCAGCCCGGATGGCCGGGAATCCACGTGCTTGACGACCAAAGTGCCATTCCGCGACAGCCGGGGACGGATTCAGGGCCTGGTAGGAATTGGGCGCGACATCACCGAGCGCAAACAGGCTGAGGAAGCAAATGCACGTCTCGCGACGGCGGTTCAGCAAGCCGCCGAGGCCATTGTCATCACGGATAGCAAGGCCACAATCCTCTACGTAAATCCCGCTTTTGAAAGGATTACCGGTTACATATCATCGGAAATAGTCGGCCAGAATCCCCGCATCCTCAAGAGCGGCAGGCACAATGCCGCCTTTTACCAGCAGATGTGGGACACCTTGTCCCACAGAAAGGTGTGGGCTGGCCGGGTCATCAACAAAAAGAAAAATGGCACCCTTTATGAAGAGGAAACGAGCATCTCCCCGGTCTTTGACTCGAACGGCGCAATCGTCAACTACGTTGCCGTCAAACGCGACGTGACCCAGGAAGTTGCCCTTGAAACCCAGCTTCGCCAGGCGCAGAAAATGGAAATCATCGGCCAATTGGCCGGTGGCGTCTCGCACGATTTCAACAACATTCTGACCGTCATTCAGGGGAACGCCTCGCTGTTGCTGAACGCCGAATTGAAACCGGCCGAAAAAACGGAATGCACCCAACAAATCCTTCATGCCGCGGAGCGCGCCGCCAGCCTGACCCGCCAACTGCTCATGTTCAGCCGCAAGCAGGTCATGCAACCCGCCAATTTGAGCCTCAACGAGGTCGTCGCGCAAATGACGAAAATGCTCCGGCGCGTCATCGGTGAAAACATCTCCTTGCAATCAAATTACGCGGCCAATCTCCCCTTGATTCATGGAGACCCGGGCATGATCGAGCAAATCCTCATGAATCTTGTGGTGAATGCCCGCGATGCCATGCCCGCCGGTGGCGGCTTGACCATCACCACGGGTGTGAAGAGGTTTGATAGAGAACAGGCGGACCCAATCCCGGGTGCCTCGCCCGGATTACGTGTCTGGCTGGCAGTCAGCGATACAGGTCACGGCGTCGCCCCAGAAAATTTGCCGCGCATTTTTGAACCGTTTTTCACCACGAAGGAAGTCGGCAAAGGCACGGGCTTGGGATTGGCCACCGTCTATGGCATTGTCCAGCAACATCACGGCTGGATTACCGTGACCAGCGAGGTTAACAAAGGCACGACTTTCCAAATCCATTTCCCGGCCGTGGTGAACGCAAAACCGGAGAAAAAAGCCGAACTCCTCATCTCATAACCGCCGCGCGGCGCGGCAATCATTCTTGTGATGAACAGCGGACTGCCCGCCTGCCTTGCCATCGGCAGTTGTTCCCCGCACCGGAAAATTTCCAAAACATTTTGCTTGAAACCATTCCGGCCCGAGGCGATAATGGAACCGGAATCAGCCGGAATGTTCTTTGGCAATGAAAGCAGATTTACCCTGCCCTGTTCGTGATTCGTAACCAATCCTTGAACCGTAAATAAGCGATCCAGGAGCCGGAGCCGCGGTTGTGGCCGACATGCCTTCGCTGGAAGTCGAAAGCAATCGGGCGGGTTCCACATGTTGTAAAACATGTTCAAAGGAACATGTTACACACGGCAGCGGCGGGGTTTTTTATTGCCAGGTGGGATTTTTGATTGCCGATTTTGTTTTGGGCAAATCCTGACCGTTGCTAAACTCTCACCGTGCCGCGCAATGATTTGTTTTCAGCCGAGCCAAAGCCGGAACCGTTGCCGGCGGCGGACCGCTCACGCCATCAGCCGCTCGCGGCGCGGATGCGCCCGCGCACCCTCAGCGAATTCGTCGGCCAGACCCACATCCTCGGCCCGGGACAATTGTTGCGCCGGGCCATCGAAGCCGACCGCATCCAATCCCTGATTTTTTTTGGCCCACCCGGCACCGGCAAGACCTCACTGGCCCAA
>CAWHAH010000012.1:0-143992 GCA_963827205.1 uncultured Verrucomicrobiae bacterium | reverse complement strand
ACGCGCTGAATCCGCGCGCCGAGTTTTCCGCAGTTTCGTGTCCATCTGCTCGTAGCCACGGTCCAGATGATAAATCCGGTTCACCTGCGTCGCGCCTTTCGCCGCCAGCCCGGCAATCACCAGCGCCGCCGACGCGCGCAAATCGCTCGCCATCACCGGCGCGCCGCTCAAGGGCCGCCCACCTTTCACAATTGCGCTCGGCCCTTCGATCTCGATGTCCGCGCCGAGGCGCGCCAGTTCGCTCACGTGCATGAAGCGCGACTCAAAAATCCGCTCCGTGATGATGCTGATGCCAGGCGTCAGCGTGAGCAGCGACGTCATCTGCGCCTGCACGTCGGTCGGGAAACCCGGATACGGCAACGTGGTCGCGTCCACCGCCTTGAGCCGTGCGTTGCGGCGCACCACCAGATCAGCGCCCCGCCGCGCCACGCCAACACCCGCCTCATCCAATTTGTCAAAGACCGCGCGCAGGTGGTCGGCCCGCGCGCCGTTCAGTGTGACTTCGCCGTTCGTCGCCGCCGCCGCAATGGTGTAGGTCGCCGCTTCAATCCGGTCGGGAATGACTTCGTGTTCCGCGCCATGCAGTTTTTTCACGCCCGTGACGGTAATGGTCGGGCTGCCCGCGCCGGAGATTTTCGCACCCATTGCGTTTAAAAATTTCGCCAGGTCCACCACCTCAGGCTCGCACGCCGCGCTTTCGATCACCGTCACGCCGTCGGCCAGCGTCGCCGCCATCATCACATTGTCGGTGCCGAGGACGGTGGAACCGGCGCGTCCGCCCAGAAACATGGTCGCGCCGGTCAACTTCTTTGCGGTGGCGTCAACGTAGCCGCCTTCGATCTCGATTTTTGCGCCCAGCGCCGCAAATCCTTTCAAGTGGAGATTGATGGGCCGCGCGCCGATGACGCAGCCGCCCGGCAGCGACACCCGCGCCTTTTTCAACCGCGCCAGCAGCGGGCCTGCGATGCAAATCGAACCGCGCATCTTGCGCACAAGATCGTAATCGGCGTAGCCACGAATTTTCTGTGCCCGGACGGTCAGCGTCCCGCGCTCAAATTTCACCTGCGCGCCGAGCGATTCGAGAATCCGCGCCATGAACCGCGTGTCGCTCAGGTTCGGCACGCGGCGGATGACGCACGGCTCGCCGGTGAGCAGGGTCGCCGCCATGATGGGCAGCGCCGCGTTCTTGCTGCCGCTGATGGTTACTTCGCCGTGCAACGGCACGCCGCCTTTGATCAAAAAACTGTCCATACGAATTTATTGAACCACGGATCGACACGGATGGACACAGATAAAACCAAAATCCCCTTTCCGGTCCTGCGGACACCCTCTCCCCGCTTGGCGGGGAGAGGGATGGGGCGAGGGGCGCTTAATTTTATTCATTTAATCCGTGTCTATCGGTGTTTATCCGTGGTTGAAATATTTTTCTAGCGTCGAGCAATCAAAATTCTTGGCCGCTGACTGTAATCTTCCTTCACCGCTTCGACAATCCACTTTTCGTTTTCAAAAATCCGCCGGACCGCCTCCGCCTGGCCGTCGCCGAATTCCAACATGACTTTTCCGTCTGGTTTCAGACACGCCGCCGCCTGCGATGCAATCAAACGGTAAAAATCCAGGCCGTCCGCGCCGCCGTCCAATGCGCCGCGCGGATCAAAATCGCGCACTTCCGGCTGGAGCGTCGCGATTTCCGCGGACGGAATGTAAGGCGGGTTGCTGATGATAAGGTCGAAGGAGCGCGGACAGCTTGTCCGCGAGTCCGCATCGTTCAACTCGCGGGCGAGCCGCCCGCGCTCCGGCGCAACGAGCAACGCTGCAAACCCATCGCCCTGCAAAAACTCAATCCGTTCCGCGACGCCGTTTCGCGCCGCATTTCCCTTGGCCAGTGCCAGCGCGTCCGCCGAGGCGTCTGTCGCCATAATCTTTGCCGCCGGACATTTCACCGCCAGCGCAATGGCGATGCAGCCCGTGCCGGTTCCCAAATCCAGAACGTGCCCCTTGCCCCGTCCCTCTCCCCGCTGGGCGGAGAGAGGATGGCCGGAGGCCGGGTGAGGGGTTTGTCCAATCGTTGCCAGAAATTGCCAGCCCAGTTCGGCGAGCAATTCCGTTTCCGGACGCGGGACGAGCGCATGCCGGTTTACGGCGATTTCCAGTCCGCAGAACGAAGCCGAGCCGCTGATGTGCTGGAGCGGTTCACGTTGCCCACGGCGCTTGACGAGTTCGCGCAGCGCGTCCACCTCCGCCGGCGTCAGCGTGCGCTCGAAATTCAGATACAAATTCATGCGCGGCAGTTTGAGCAGATGCGCGAGCAGCAACTCGGTTTGCAGGCGTGGCGATTCGACGCCCTTTTTTGCCAGAAAATCCGAGCTCTTCTGAATCGCTTCGAGAACCGTCACGCGACCAATCTAAATCCTCGACGCGGAGTTCAAAGCTTAAAGTGCCGCAGGAGCGTGGACCGCCGAGTCCGCGCGTTCGTGCGATTTCACAATTCCAACCTGTTTCTGCTGGATGCGGCCCACGCGGACATGGCTGTCCGCGCTCCGTTCGCTTTCGGCAACTCGCCCTCAAATTGCGCCCCGCCACTTTTCAAATGCGCATTCCCGTTTGTATTGCTTGTGGTTAGTTTGCACATTCCGGTGGGGCGAGCGTCCCCGCGAGCCGGCTCGTCAGTAGCCTCGCCCCACCAAACTGACCCCCAACGTAGCATTGCAAACCTTGCCCGTACGTCCTAGAATTTTTTTCATCGGCTGACGCGCATGGCGGAATACAAAGTTCAATTTGAGGTCTTTGAAGGCCCGCTCGATTTGCTCCTTTACCTCATCAAGAAGGAGGAGGTGGACATTTACGAAGTCAACCTCACCAAACTGGCCACGCAGTTCATCGAATACATTGATCTCATGCGCGAGTTCGACTTGGAGGTGGCGGGCGAATTCCTCGTCATGGCTTCGACGCTCATGTACATCAAGAGCCGCGAACTGCTGCCGGTGGACCAGCAGGTTGCCGTCGAAGGCGAGGAGGAAGGCGAGGACCCGCGCTGGGAACTCATCCGCCAGTTGGTCGAATACAAAAAATTCAAGGACGCCGCCACGCAATTGCAAACGCTCGAAGCCCGTCAGGAAAATATTTTCCCGCGCCTGCCCGGCAAGCTGGAATTCGAAAGCACCGCGCCACTGCCGAAGCCGGACGTTTCGATTTTTGATTTGCTCAACGCCGTCAATTCCGTTCTCAAACGTTTTGGCCAGCGTGAAGGCGGCGCCATATTCGAGGACAAATGGACGGTCAGCGAAAAAATCGAATACATCCTGCGCGTGCTGGCCGAGCGCGGCAGCCTGCGTTTCTCGGAATTGTTCGCGACCGCCGCTAGCCGGTCCGAAGTGGTCTGCACCTTCCTCGCGCTGCTGGAATTGATCCGGCTCAAACAGATTCTCTGCGCCCAGCCGGAACCGTTTGCCGAAATCGAAATCCGCGCTGCAAATACCCCGGCTCCGTTACCGGCTTCCGCGGGTGGCGATGGCAGTGCCGAGAGCGCAAGCTCTCCGAGTTGAATTATCCACACACCCGGCGATAAAGCGCTTCGTAACGCGGCACGATGACCTCGGCAGAAAACTTTTCACGCGCCCGGTGCTGCGCGGCTTCACCCATTGCTTTCCGACGTTTCGGGTTCTGAATTAGACTTTCAATCGCCCTGGCCAGCGCGTCAGGATTGTCTGACGGCACCAGAATCCCGTTCACGTTGTCTTCCACCACCTCCGGAATTCCGCCCGCGCGCCGGGCGACGCTGGGACAACCAAAATACATGGCCTCAAGGATGCTCAGGCAAAAGCTCTCCGTCTCGGAGGTGAAAAATCCAAGGTCGGCGGCTTGCAGATAATCTTCGATTTCATTCACCTTCTCGCGCACGATGATGCGGTCTTTCAGGCCCAGCCGCTGCACGTCCTTGATGTATGGCTCGAAACTTCCGCCTGCCATAATCACAAGCTTGAAGGCGTCGCGCGGGCGGACGCGCGCGATTGTTTCGAGCAGGAGATCAATACGTTTCACCGGGCGAAGATTCGAGGAATGGAGAATCATCACCTCGTTGTCCGCCACGCCAAGCTCCCGGCGCACTTCCTCGCGTGAACGGCGCGGCGGGCGCGGCGCAAAAAAATTGTGGATGACTTCCAGCAACCCGTTGAACCCCAACACGCGTTGCGTTTCCTGTCTCAGGAATTCGGATACCACGGTGACGGCATCGGATTGGGTGAGCGCGTGATGGATCGCCGGCCCGTAGCCGGGATCGCTGCCGAGCAGCGTGGTGTCGGTGCCGTGCAACGTCGTGACCACGCGAGGTTGCTGCCCGGGCGGCAACATCGAGCGCGCAAGAATGGCCGCCGTGGCATGCGGCACGGCGTAGTGGACGTGCAGGACATCCAGTCCACGGTCACGGCTCACCTCGGCCATTCTGACCGAGAGCGGCAGCGTGTAATCCGGATACTTGAACAACTGATATTCGTTGATGACCACCGGATGGAAATGCAGGCGTGGTGAATTTTCCGGCAGCCGGAACGGACGCTCGTAACTGAGGAAATGCACTTCATGCCCGCGCCGCGCCAATTCCTCGCCCAAGCAGGTGGCGAGAATGCCGCTCCCGCCCACCGTGGGATAACAGGCGATGCCGATTTTCATGCGTTTGTTAACCACAGATGGACACGGATAATAAGGACTGGGGAGTTGAGTTTCACGCGCCACCTCACCCCGGCCCTCTCCCCCAACTTCGTTGGCGGAGAGGGAGAAAAGTCGGTGACATTTTTGGTGTTCAATCCGTTTATCGGTGTGCATCCGTGGTTCAAACTAAAATCGCCGCGCACCCCTGCCCACGTGCGCCAGCGAGTCGAGCACGAGCGGATCATTTGGAAACAAGGCGATGGCGTGGCCCACCCCCGCGCGCAACCCGTGCAAACGCGCCCGCGTGAGTTGCAGTTCAACGTAATTGCGGGCGGAAATTTGCGAAACGTGCGCTTCCATCGCGGCGGTCCAAGCCTTAAGAACGTCCGGCGCGGACACATCAATCAGCACCGGAGTGATGTCGCCCGGTTCGGCTTCGGGCGTCACCGCATAATAAAACAATTGCTCAATCGCATGAGGTGGCACACGGCGCCCGTCCTCCGTAGCAGGGCCACTGCGGAGGGTGGACAATTCCTTGACGCCGCCGTAACGGGCAAGCCGGCAGGCATCGCGCACGAGTTGTCCTAGCCGCGGATGGTCAGGATGCTGGTTCTCCACCAGACTCGGCGCGAGCACGATCCCCGGCCGCACGCGCCGAATGATGCCCGCCAATTTAATCGCGTGCACAACGTTGACTTCGAAGTGCGCGTCGCCGCCCAGTTCGACGAATTCGAGCCTTGCGCCCAACAAGGCGGCGGACCGATTCGCCTCGATGACCCGTTGGGCCGGTGTGCCATGGGACGCCGCTTCGCCGCGCGAGCAAATGACGAACTGCGCCGCGCGACCAGCGTGGGTTTCTTTCGCAATCACGCCGCCGCACCCGAATTCGATGTCGTCGGGATGCGCGCCGAAGGCCAGCAACGGCGCCCTCCGGCGCGTAGCGCCTACGGGGCGGAGCGTGGGTTCAGGACGGGATTTCGGTGTAGGCTTCATCAGGCCGCTCAATCGTTTCACGATTTACAAAGGTAATTTCCGGCGCTTCTTCCGGGCGAAGATAGGCCCTTTCGCCCGCTCCGGCAACGTAATGCGTGCAATGCACGACCGATTGCATCCAACGCAGCCGGCTGTCGCGGGCCGGACTGACCTGGTCTTTGTTGAAAGTGATGGCCCGCAAGGTCACGTAGGAGTCGCCACCTTCGTGCAGTTTCAAAGTGCCGCCGCTGGAACGGGCGCGGACGATTTCGCCTTCATGCGGAACGTCCACGAAAAAATCCGGAATGTCACAAGCCGCGCGCCGCACGGCCGGGGCGCTCGAATGCACCACCCGAATCCCTTCGAGCAAATTCATGGCGCGATACATCTCCAGACAGAAATCGGCCACGTTGGATGCGGAAACACTTCGGAAAATTTCAATCAACCGGTGCTCGACGTAGTTTGGCAATTGGAGCAGCGTCTTGCTCTGCCAGTCGGCGGGAATGCGTTTGAGGTATTGCGGCGAAAATTTTCGCTGGAGCCGGTTTTCGAAGGCGAAATTAAGCTGGGCCGGTTCATTCGTCTTGCGATGCCGCACAGTGGTTCTGGTTTCACGCGGGTCGTGGTCGCTGTCGTGATAGAAGAAGACGATTTCGCCGCCCAGTTCCGCGCACAACCGCCGGGCCGTCTGGATTTTGGCAAACAGGAAGCGCCGCGGGAAAAATCCGCACGGTTGCTGGCCGAAGCAAATGACAGGCGCAGTGCTCATTGTTCTTTTTGCAGCGCAGACGATAGGAAACCAGGGCTGCGCCCGTCAATGAATACGCTAATGCGCTCGCGGATTGCCACACCCGCCGCGCCACAGCGGAGTCACGGTGGAAGAGTGGTTGCCGACATTCTTGCTGCCATTTGGGTGTAGCGCACGTAAAATCCCGTCATGCGCATCTACATCGAAAGCACCATCCCCAGCTACGTCGTGGCCCGCCCCGCCCGCAACCTGTTGCAAGCAGCGCGTCAGCAACTAACGCGCGATTGGTGGGATTTGCGACGCGACAAACACGAGCTTTTTACCTCCCAGGTCGCGCTTGATGAGATTGCTGTGGGAGAACGCGAAATGGCGCGATTGCGGCTCGAGGTCATGAGGGAGATTCCCGTGTTGGCAGCGACGGCGGACGCGGAAAAACTGGCCAAAAACGTGCTCGGTTCGGGACTCCTGCCCGCCAGTGCCGACGGTGATGCTGCCCACATTGCACTCGCAACCGTTCACGAAATGGATATACTTCTCACGTGGAATTATCGGCACATTGCCAACGCTGCCATCGAAACCCGGCTTCGCCGCTTGGTCGAGGACGCTGGTTTTTCACTTCCGGTTATTTGCACGCCGGAGGAACTAATGCAGGAGCTATATGACTAAACAGACAAAAACAACGGCCGTGGAAACTGGCAGCGACCTGGTTCTTCGCGAAGTTTGGCGCGCGAAGGACACACTTTCTGCCGCGCGCGGCCATAGCGTTGACAAATTATTCGCAGATACGCGCAAGCACGAAAAGCAGTCGGGGCACCCCGTGGTCAACTTCCAACGCCGGCGGAAAAAATCCGCAAACGGACAGTCGGAATAACAGGCAGCCGGCACAAGGCGGAACGGTTGGCACGGTGGTCATCCTCGTTTTGCAGCGCAGACGATAGGAAACCAACGCCGCGCCCGTCAATGAATACGCGAACACGCCCCCATCACTTTGGGATGGACGACGGAGGGGAGCGCACGCGCCTCGCGTGCGGTTTCCAGCGCCCTCGCTGGAAACATCTGGGGAACGTGTTCGACGGGGCGCCGGACAGGGCAATCGGGACATCGCGCGCCCCATTTCACAATCCGCAATCCGAATTCCTCATGGGCAACTTGTCGCGCCAAAATCAGATGTAGGCGGACGGGAACTCTTTTCCTGTATTCATTTTGGGATGGACGACCTAACTCTTGCGGCAGTTATTTCGTCGTTTCGCATAGCGGAACTTCACCCGAACATCCTTCCCACGTCTTAAGTGTTACCGAGTGGAGAAAATAATTAACGTCTCGAAATCTGAAATATTCCGGCACTTGCTGGTCTGCCTTCGGAAACAGGCGAAATGGTTTTGGTCCAGTATATCGCACCTCTGCATGCGGTGACAAACCAACCCGAAGCAGCAGATGATTGATTTGCAGGCAAAATTGAAAACACATATCACCACAATCACGCACGCCAATTGGAATATTCCCGTTGATTATCGGGAATGTTTTTGTGATAGCTGCTGCAACGCATGGCAATTCCGCATCTGCTACGTCTATCCAAACTTCAGCTGGTGCATTTCCACGCATAATTTCATCCGCAAACGAAGCCGATAAACGTTGTTTGGCTGGCAACGCCATTGAGGTAGTCAACGCTGTTTTGGTCAGCCAACGCGCAATGACATGAGAGTGTCTTCGGAGTTCATCAAAATAAATATCCGCAAGAACCGGAAATTGCTTTCCCGTTAGAGGTTTCAAAATCTGGCAAACTTCAGATTCAAGTTTTCTCAACCATCCGTTGTTGCACTCAACACAGACGATCCTCGCTTTGAAATTTAACGAAACGTGTTTTCGTTCATCGCAATCGCCTTGGCCTTCGACATATCGCCCAACTTGAACTGGAAATGCACCCTCAGTTTCTGGCGAAATGCAGCGAAGCAACCATTGCGGCAGGACATGTTCAAGACTGTCTGCTCGATTTGGGCAAAAAAGAAATTTTTTCATTCGCAATCCTAACTACCAAAACTTGCTAGCCCCTCAACAAGCGTGATTTAATTCTGCGATCAGAACGAAAATACTCGAAATGCCGGTAAACATTGGTTGAAATGGGTTTGTTCAAGAACTCAAAACAGCCATGAAAACGACATTTCGAGTGAGCCGAAACTACTCCAAGATTCTGCGCAACCGCAAGCGCCGAATCGAACGCCGTTTGGCCCCGCGCCATTGGCAGGACCAGCCCCAGCCGATGCTGCGGGGCAGCAATGTCCATTACGAAATGAGTGGCAAGACCCGGGCCACCGGCTATGGCGGCATGGGAGCGGTCCACCTGATGGTGCAACGATTGGGTCTGGTGGAAGAGATCGACCAGAACCTGAAGTTGCTCAAAGTGCATTTGCCCTATCACGAGAGCGATCATGTGCTGAACCTCGCCTACAACGTGTTGGTGGGTGGAGAACGTCTGGAAGACATCGAACTGCGGCGGCAGGATGAAAGTTTTCTCAACGGGCTGGGAGCGCAGCGGATTCCGGACCCAACCACGGCGGGAGATTTCACCCGGCGTTTCAGCATCGAGCAGATCACCGAGTTGCAGGAGTGCATCAACCGGACGCGGCAGCGGGTGTGGCGAAAGCAGCCGGAAGGATTTTTAGCCGAGGCGTTTATCGACGTGGACGGGACGATGGCCGGGACCTACGGGGAGTGCAAAGGCGGCATGGCCCTGTCGTACAAAGGGATTTGGGGTTATGCGCCGCTGGTGGTGAGTCTGGCCAACACCAAAGAGGTGTTGTATGTGGTCAACCGGTCGGGCAATGCGGCTAGCCACCAAGACAGTGTGAGCTGGATCAACCGGGCGGTGGCGTTGGTCCGGCCGGTGGCGGGCCGAATCACCTTGCGCGGGGACACCGATTTCACCCACACCGCGCAACTGGACGGATGGGACGAAGCCGGGCTGGACTTTATTCTGGGTATGGATGCTCATCCCAAAGTGGTGGCATTGGCCGAGTGCTTGTCCGAGCAGTCCTGGCGGCCTTTAAAGCGGTTGCCCCAGTATGAGATTTTGACCGAGCCGCGCAGCCGCCGGGAGCGGGTGAAGGAACAGATCGTGGTGCAAAAGGGATATTTGAATCAGAAGCTGGTGGCCGAGCACGTCAACGACGTGACCTATCAACCGCACCGGTGCGGACGCAAATATCGACTGGTGATCCTGCGCAAAAACCTCAGCGTGCAGAAAGGCGAACGAGTGCTTTTTGATGAAGTGCGGTATTTCTTTTATCTCACCAACCGGTGGGACCTGAGTGTGGAAAAGATTGTCGGTTTGGCCAATGGGCGGTGCGATCAGGAGAACGTAATTGAGCAGCTCAAGAACGGCGTCAAGGCGATGCGCATGCCGGTGGATGATTTGGTGAGCAACTGGGCCTACATGGTGATGGCGGCGTTGGCGTGGAATTTGAAGGCATGGTATGGATTGCTGGTGCCGGATCGGAACCGGGGCTTGGAACTTGTGCGCATGGAATTTCGGCGGTTCCTGCACGCCATTATCCTGCTGCCGGTTCAGATCCTCCGGGCTGGGCGCAAGATTGTGTATCGGTTGCTGGGTTACAACGGTTGGTTAAAGGATTTCTTTGCGACGTTCAAGCACATCACGGCTTTGGAAGCTGGGTAAAGTTGGAGCGTCATGGGGCCAAAGCCAAACATCGTCCAACGGAAACCCGGACGCGCTGTCGTCCGCGATAGCGAAAAACACCACCAAAAATGAAGCCCGAGCACGCGCTGGCCGCACCAAGGAACACTTAGCACATTTGCAGACCTGCAGCGAATCGAATCGGGAAAAATCCACACTCAAAATCGCGAGCACATCAGGTTCCCGGCAACCGCGTTTCTACACTCGCTTGTTTTCGGTCTAGCCAACAGCAATAATCTAATCTATCGGCATGAAATTGAAATGGGTGACGTGCGTGTTTCTGGTGCTGGTTGCGGTTGCCATTCGATTGCCAGCGCAACAAAGCGATGTGGACCGCAAATTGTTCGAGGACACCAAAGCCAAGGCAGAAAACGGGGACGCCAATGCTGAGCGTTACCTCGGTCTTGATTACGCTTTAGGTAAAGGTGTGGCCCAAGACTCAATCGAAGCCGTCAAATGGTATCGCAAGGCCGCCGAGCAAGGTGAAGCGGTGTCCCAATTTTTATTAGGAGATTGCTACGACCGCGGCAACAGCGTCGCCAAGAATGAGGTCGAAGCGGCAAAGTCGTATCGCAAGGCCGCCGAACAGAGTTACGCCCCGGCTCAAAGCTGCGTTGGAAACTGCTACGACAGCGGCAAAGGCGTTGCTGAGGATAAGACGGAGGCAGTGAAATGGTATCGTAAAGCAGCGGAGCAAAATTACGCCAGAGGTCAATACAATCTGGGAACCTGTTATTCCTCTGGCGATGGCGTGGCTAAGGATACAGTGGAGGCGTTGAAGTGGATTCGTAAAGCCGCCGACCAGGATTTCGCCCAAGCTCAATACCTCCTCGGTCTCCAATACTCCATTGGAGATGGGGTGCCCAAGGACGAAGTGGAGGCTGTGAAGTGGATTCGTAAAGCTGCCGAAGAAAATTACGACAAGGCTCAATATTACTTGGGACTCTTTATCTTGCATGGCCAAGGGGTCGCCAAAGATCCTGTTGAGGCCGTGAAGTGGCTTCGTAAAGCCGCCGAACAAAATTATGCCGAGGCTGAATACAATCTGGGCACCTGTTATTCATTTGGCGACGGCGTGGCAACGAATTATGTGGAAGCGGCGAACTGGTATCGCAAAGCCGCCGAACAGAATTACGCTGAGGCTCAATTTAATCTGGGCGTCTGCTCCGCCAAAGGTGATGGCGTGGGCAAGGATGAGGTGGAGGCGGTAAAGTGGTATCGCAAAGCCGCCGAACAGAATTACGCAGATGCTCAGTTTAATTTGGGTGCCTGCTACGAACAAGGTAATGGTGTGGCGAAGGATTATGTGGAAGCGGTAAAATGGTGTCGCAAAGCTGCCGACCAGAACAACGCACCGGCTCAATACAGTTTGGGTGCCTGCTACGCCAATGGCGAGGGCGTGGAGAAAGATGATGTGGAGGCGGTGAAGTGGCTTCGCAAAGCTGCCGACCAGAACAACGCACTGGCTCAATATAGTCTGGGTGCCTGCTACGCCAATGGCGACGGCGTTCCCAGAAACTATATCGAAGCGTATAAATGGGATAGCCTTGCCGCATCTCAAGGGAATGAACTAGCCAGAAAATATTTGTCAAACATTGAAATGCGCATGACGCCTGAACAAGTTGCCGAGGCGCAACGACTCGCGGAAGCTTTTGTTCCTCGGAAAGAAACAACAAGTTCAAGTTCTAACAATTCCACTTCACCCGAAAACCCAATAGCTACCGGCACGGGCTTTTTCATCACGGACGATGGTTATTTGATTTCAAATTATCATGTCGTCAAGGATGCTACGAAAGTTCGTTTGCTCACGGGCGCAGGTTTGATTGACACCAAAGTGGTTCAAGTGGATGCGGCCAATGATCTGGCTTTGTTGAAGGCGGACGGGCGGTTTGCACCGCTGCCCATTGCCGCCAGTCGCACGGTGAATCTGGGCGGCACGGTGGCGACGGTCGGTTTTCCCGACATCGGTTTGCAGGGGTTCGCGCCCGTCAGGAGTGACAAGTGACAGGTGACGGGTGACGTGATTATCTGGTCACGTGTCACTCGTCACTCGTCACGTTTCTGGCATCGTGTCAGCCAAACTGGATGCAGTCACGGCGCTGGCGGCGAGCGGGGCGTTGCCGGAGAATGTCAATTACGCGGTGAAGAGCAGCTTTCTCCTGAGTTTCCTCGAATCCGTGCCGGATGTTTCGGCCCAGGTCAAAGCGCCGAATACGGCTGACCGGAAGTTTGAGGATGTGGTGAAGCAGGCGCAGGTAGCGACGGTGCTTGTTTTGGTTTATTGGACACCCGGCACCCGTAGCGCAGACCTTCCGGTCTGCGGGTTCGGGGGACATGCTTGTCCCCTGGCTCTGGCGACTGGAAAGTCGCCAGAACCAGCAGGCTGGAAAGCCTGCTCTACAATCTCGGCGCAGCGGCGACGGCGCTGGTCCTGATTATCTCAAGTCTTCGCAGACTGAGTATTTGATCCAAGGGCGGCCTGGATCGTCAAGCTGAACAGCACGCAAGCGGCGCAACCGATGAAGTTATACCAGAGATAACTGATTTTCAGCGAAAAGTAGAGAACGAAGACCAGCGTTTGGGCCGCCAATGCCGCCCAGAAAGTTGCCGTGCCGCCCACCCGCTTCAAGAAAAACGCCACCAGGAACAACGCCAGCATCACACCGTAGAAAACCGAGCCGACGATGTTGACGGCCTGGATCAAATTCTCCACCAGGTTCGCAAACAGCGCAAAGGCGAGCGCAACCAGTCCCCAGAACAAAGTGAACCATTTGGAGGCGGCCACGTAGTGCGCGTCGCTGGCCTCGCGTTTGAACAAGTGCCGGTAGAAATCCACCGTGGTGGTCGAGCCGAGCGCGTTCAGTTCGGCGGACTTCGATTGGAGCGCGGCGGCAAAGAACGCCGCGATCAGAAGTCCAATCAAGCCGTGCGGCAGGTGGTCGAGGATATAGGTGACGAAGACGTAATCGGCATCGTTGCTTTTTATGCCGGGATCATCCGCCTGCATGACATTTTTTGCCTCAGCGCGCACATCGTCGCAATGTTTCAGAGCCGCCAACGCCTGCGACCGGGCCGCCGCTTCGGCTTTGGCGTCGCCGGCGTGTTTGGCGTCGAGCCATTGCCGGATGAGTTGCTCCTTTTGCGCACAGGTCGTGGTAAATTCCTGTTCGAGCGCATGGAGTTTTCCGCCGGAATCATGTTGGACGGCATAGTGCCACGCGGCCTGGTTGAAAAAAACCGGCGGTTGTTCGAATTGGTAAAAGACAAACAACATGACGCCGAGCAACAGAATGAAGAACTGCATGGGAATCTTGAGCACCGCGTTGAACATCAGCCCCAGCCGGCTTTCGCGCAGGGACGGACCGGTGATGTAACGCTGCACCTGCGACTGATCGCAGCCAAAGTAGGACAGCGACAGAAAGAGTCCGCCCAGCAAACCGGTCCAGAACGTGTACCGCCGATTGAGGTCGAACGAAAAACTCACCGCCTCCAGTTTTTTGAAGCCGCCTGCTACGGTGAACGCGTCGCCGAGGCTGGTCGGCAGTTTCATCAACAAGATGACAAAGGCCGCCACCATGCCGCCAAAGATGACGGCCATTTGATATTTCTGGGTGAGGCTCACCGCCTTGCTGCCGCCGGTGACGGTGTAAATAATCACCAACAATCCGCTGAGAATGATGGTAAGGTCCAGCCGCCAGCCGAGCACGGTGGAGAGGATGATGGCCGGTGCGTAAATCGTGATACCGGCAGCCAGTCCGCGTTGCACGAGGAACAAGGCCGCGCCGAGCAGGCGGGTTTTGGCGTCAAACCGCCGGCCCAGATATTCGTAGGCGGTATAGACATTCAATCGCCGGTAAATCGGCAGGAACACGGCGGCGACGATGATCAACGCCAGCGGCATCCCGAAATAATTCTGCACGAAGTCCAGCCCGCTCTCATAGCCCTGGCCGGGGGTGGAGATGAACGTGATGGCGCTCGCCTGCGTGGCCGCAACCGAAATGCCGATGGTCACCCATCCCTCGGTTTTGTCGCCTTTCAAATAATCGCTCAGATTCCGATGACTCCGAGTGCGCCATACACCGTAGGCGGCGATTCCCAACATGCTGCCAATCAGGACGACGAAATCGAAGAGGTTCATGAAAAGTTTCTATACTCTCGGAATCGCGCATCGGGACCGCGAACCGGCACCAGACTGGAGCGCGGACAGCCATGTCCGCGAGTTGCGAAGTGATGATTCGCGCGGACAAAGCTGTCCGCGCTCCGGGCAACGGTTCATGGAGCGGTTCATGAAAAGCTTGCCGTCAGCGCGAGGAGCAGCACCACCCACAAAACGAAACAGCCGAAGACAAAGACGTAAACGCCGCGCCAGTTGCGAAGCCACGGCAAGCCGGTCAATTCATCCTTGCTGTCAGAAGACGTCTCAACCAATTCAGGGTTGTCCTCCGCAGGTTTCATTTTCCGAGTGAAACCAGATTGGCAAACAGCCGGTAAGCGCCAGGCACACCGTCGGGAAGTTCCCGGAAAAACACCAGCCCGGTATAAACGAAATAGCCCTTGCCGTATTTGGCGACGAGCAAACCGCCCTTGAGCGGCGCTTCGCCAGGATCGCTGCACGCGATGACGGGCGTGAAGTGTTCGTCCCACTGGTCGGGATAATAAATGCCGCGTTCCTGAATCCAGCCGTCGAAATCGGCGCTGGTGATTTTATTGGGTGTGTTCAGCACGGGATGATCGGGCGCAAGGAACGTCACCGGCGCGGTCTCGTCGGTCACGCGATCACTTGACAGGTGAATACTGTACGGCGTGAATTGGTCGGTCTTCAGGTCGCGGCCCGGACGATTGTATTGCTCAATGACGTTGCCGCCGGCTTGAACGTACTCGAACAGCGCCGGCAAATGGGAAACCAGGTCCGTGCGAACGTTGAACGCGCGCACACCAATGACCACAGCGTCGAATGCCTTCAGCTTCTCCAGCGTGAGGTCCGCACCGGTAAGCGTGGTGACCTGATAACCCATGTCTGCCAGACTTTGAGCCACACTGTCGCCAGCGCCGGGAAGGTAACCGATGTTACAGCCCCGAATGGCCAGGTTCAGACAGACGGCCTTGAACCGGGCAGGCGGCTGGAGCAATAGCAGCGGAATGTGCGGGTAATTGATCACCACCCGTTCATTGTCGTAGTGCTTGTGGCCGATCTCCACCTTGGCGGTGAGGTTGGCGGTCGCTGGTTGCGACGGCGCGGTGACCATGAAGGTGAACTTCGCTTGATCCCCGGCAATCCCCAAACGAAACGACTCGGTTGCGGGTGTGACCTTCCAGCCCGCCGGTGCGTCCAGACGCAAAGTGCCTGCGGTGTCAGGTCGGGCGGCCGTAACCTCCACCATCACGGGTCTTGCAGCGCTTGGAGCAAACAACCCGACATCCGACACCAGTTTGAGTGAAACCGGCGAAATCACGTCCAGGTGACGGGTTTCACCTTTTGCGCGCTTGGCCCGTGAAATAAGCCGCGTCGCGTTCGTTGCCGACTCCGAGAACTGTATTTCACGGGCCGAGGCCATGTTCTGTACCGGCTGGTCCGGAACAACCAGCGTCTGGCCACCCACTTCAAATACCTGTTCGACCGGGAAGACCGGAGGATTCTCGGGCTGGCCGATGAGGTTCGAGTCGGCAACGCGGAACATGCCCACGGTGTGGTCTTCGCGCAGCCAATACGGCTGGCTCAAAGGCGTGTTGGCAGGAAGCGTTTCCGTGGAATCTCGACCAACGGCTTGGTTGGTGGAAAGGTCTGCGCCGACAGCAAGCTCAACCTTGATCGTCGGATACCGCACCGCCACCCAGCGGACCGGCACAATGGATGATTGGATCGCAGCAGTCGAATGCATCTTGAGCGGCTCACCGGGCACGACTTCGGCGTCAGGAATCGTCGTCTCCACAGTCAGCCCGAGGCATTCTTGAATGATGTGATCCAATTGCCCGCGCTTTTCATCCACCACCGGGTCAGCGTCAGCCAGTGCCGCCAGACGTTTTTTGATTTCCAACAATGCTGGCACACTGGCAGCAGGGTCTTGCGGATTGAATTGTGCAATGACGGCATCGGCCAGTTTTCCAATTTCTGCGCCGCCCGGCACGCGGTTCCACGTCGTGTCCACACCGTCAAGGATGTCATTCGTCGCCGGTTCGCCATCGAGCAGGGCGAATGATTCGTATCTTGGCCCGTTGCCCCCGCCGGAACCCCGAAAATTGTCGAAGCCCTGGGTCTTGTGCATCGAGCGGCTGCGCGCGGCTATTTCGGTGAATGATTCGCCGGATACAGCGTCTTTGCCGCCAGCATCAATGCGGATTACGTTGGTCACATCTCCGCTGCGCTGAAATCCGCCCATATTCCAGAGAATGCGTTTGGGTTGCCACGGCGTCAGCGTGTCGAGCTGTTCGGGAAACGCCTTCGGATCACCGGCGAGTTTGAAGGCTTCCATGGCCAGCACGGTCGAGGCCGTGTGATGCCCGTGCGTGCCGCCCGGCACCGGAGAAAAACGCGTGATGATCACATCGGGACGAAACTCGCGGATGATTCGCACATTGTCAGCCAGCACCTGTTGCCGGTCCCAGATTCTCAAGGTCTCGCGGTAGTCCTTGGAAAAGCCGAAATCAACCGCGCGCGAGAAAAACTGCCGGCCGCCATCAATGCGCCGCGCGGCGAGCAGTTCCTCAGTACGGATGACGCCCAATTCTTCGCCGAACTCCGGGCCGAGCACGTTCTGGCCGCCATCGCCGCGCGTGAGCGAGAGATAGGCGGTACGATAATGGCGGCCGCGCGAAAGATAGGCGATCAACTCTGTGTTTTCATCATCCGGATGTGCCGCGACGTAAAGCACGCTGCCCATCTCACGAAAACCGTGCAGGTCCTGCAAAATGACGGCAGCCGGCGGCGGCTCGGTGACCTGGCCGGCAGCCGAAAAGCAGGACAAAACGCAGATCGTAATGGTAACAAGACGAAACAGTCCCGAAATTTCACGGCCTTGCAACCAACGTAGCGCAGATTGATAATCTGCCGTATTGCAGGATGGCATTCTGCGAGCGCCGTAGAGTCCTGGTAGATCCGGCCGGCGCGCCGACTTGCCGACTGTCAGTCGGCGACACAGCAGATTGCCAATCTGCGTTACAAATTTCGCGCGACGACCGGCTTGCGGAAACGGAACTGTTGTCCTCATATTGCTTTTACGAAATAACCGTCACGTTCGCGAATCGGAGCGCGGACAGCTTTGTCCGCGAGGCGCTGAAAGCCGGATGGTGCGGACAAGGCTGTCCGCACTCCGTGGATCAGTTACGCCGTATTACCTCTGGACGGTAAACGGCACGGAAAATTGCGTGTTCTCCCACATCAATTTCAGCACGCCGCCGCCAGATGCACCTTTCGCAATGGCCATCGTGAACTGATCCACAGGTTTGTCCAGCGCCTCCTTCTTCAAGTCCACTCGCGCCAAATCCTGTTTCTCGTCATATGACCCCGGCCCGACGCCCCACTGCCCGATTTGCTTGTTGATGAGCAATTTGGCCGTGCCGTCCTCCTGCGGCAGCGTCCACAGCGTGTAAGCGCCCGCCGGAATTTCCGTCGCGCCAATCATCAGCGGTTTTTGCGTGATGAGCAGTGTGGCCTCGTCCGCGCCCGTGCGCCAGACTTTGCCGTAGGGCACCAGCCCGCCCCAGATTTTGCGGACCTCACCGGTCCGGGGATTCTTGGTGTAAGGCCGTCCATAAGTAATGGTGACCCGGTTGCCGTCAATGACGGCGCTGATGGTCTCGTGCGGACTGAGCCGTTTCTGCTGGGCCATGACCGGCAACGCGCTAACCACGGCAATTGTGGTGATTACCAGAGTGGATATGAGTTTCTTCATTTTTACCTCCGACAGTAGTGGGTGATTTTTGTTGAATTTTAGTTTGACAGCGAAATCGTCATGGTTGCTGGCTGGCAATCAAATCCTGGTTCATCTTCACAAACGAACTGCCGGGGCCTTCGGCCTTGATGGCCAGTTCGGTGGATTGTTTGGCGGCAGCAATCGCGCCCGCCTTGTCGCCTTGTTTCGCCAGAATCTGCGCCTTCAAGTGCAGCATTTCGTAGGCAATCCGGGGATTGTCCGCGAGTCCGGCATTGACCCAGTCGAGGGCCTTCTTCTGGTCCAGGTCGTGGTTGTAATAAAACGTGGCCGCCTGAAAATAAAAGCCGTCCGATTTGTTGCCCGGCGCCGCCATGGCCGCCTCGATTTGCGGCACCAGTTTGCTGACGACATCAACTTCTAGGTGAATAGGAACCACGGTCTTTTCCCACA
Organism: uncultured Verrucomicrobiae bacterium; assembly: GCA_963827205.1. Classification (GTDB taxonomy): domain Bacteria; phylum Verrucomicrobiota; class Verrucomicrobiia; order Limisphaerales; family UBA11358; genus UBA11358. Next base: position 125,619 of record CAWHAH010000012.1, on the reverse strand, counting down.
CCAGATTGAGCACCGCCGATTCATCACGGATGTGATTGAATTCTATGGTGAACGTCTCGAGGGTTGTGTCGGTCAGCGTAATGGGCCTCACCTTGAACCGCACGAGATCATCCTTTTGGTTGTATTGAAACGCTCCGAATTGCGCCGCGTTTTTGCTGATGATGATCGTCCATTCCGTTTCTCCGGGGATGGTGAAGAGCGCATAAGTGCCGGCGGGGATATCGTTGCCTTCGAGTTTCACCGGCGTGCTGAAGGTGATTTTGGTGGCCTGATTGGCGCCGGTGCGCCACACCTGGCCGTAGGGAACGATGCCGCCGAAGATGGTGCGGTTCTTTACGCCAGGCCGGGAATAGACAATTTCAATGTCCGTGAGACCGATACGTTGTTTGAGGGTGCAGGCGGGACTGGCGGCGGGAAAATTGACCGCCGGAGTCTGGGCGGACAGCCGCGACGTGACAACCAACCCGCCGGCAAATACGAGAGCGAATAGTAGTGCTTTTGAGTTCATGGTTGCTGGAAACTAATGGCAATCAAATCGAAACGAAAGCAGAAAATGACCAACAAAATCGGGCGCGCTGCCCGCCCGCAACCTTCAACCGCTTGTCGCGTCGTAGTGGAACGAAGACGGATCCCCGGTGGCAGATTTTTCGCCGGCAACTATTGAGTTTTGTCATCGCTTTTGAGGCTTTTTAGAACTCCATGTTCATCTATCACTCCCAGGAAATCGCCCAGGGTTTTCGGGTCAACGATGCCGTTGGCTACCACCACTTTCTGGCCATTGGTCGAGGTCGTTGTGGTGGTTTTGGCAAAAAGCACGGAGACGAATTTGATGGTGATTTGGTTCGCGCGTGCAGCGGAGGACGACGCGCTGATGGTGCCGCCGACGTTTCCGCTGACAGGCGATTGCGGCGCAGCCGCGCTCAGGTCAACGGACAATTGATTGGCATTGGCCGCGCTGGCGGTGACGTTGAACGTCACGTCCACTTCGGACGGGAACAGCCCGGTCACAAAGTCCGTTTTCCCGTATTGCTCGCTCAAGGCGCTGTTGGTCCGCATGGTTTCGAGTTCGGCGGCCTTCATTTCAGCCAGACCTTGTCCCACATCATGCAACGCTTGGACGAAGGTGATGCTTTTGGGCGAGTCAACGACACGATTGGTTGCGCACCCGGTGAATACCAGGGCGGCAAACACCGGCATAACGACGAGTTTGAGTGGTTTTTTCATATTTTTCATGGATGGCCGATTGCACGCCATCTTTGGACAAAGGCGGAAGGATTTCAACGATTTATTACCCTGTTGCCGTTGACGCGCGACGGGCCAACGGCGCTTTCGCCGGCGATTCCATCGTCCGAAGGCATAGCCTGTGACGAAAAATTGGGTCCATCGGATTGCGGAGGTCGAAGGTTTTCAAACCATTGTTCTCCATAGCTGTAAAGATTGACGCGCAGAAAAATAGATTTAGTTTTGTCCCGGTTTTCCGCATGAATTTAACCAATCAACTGCCGGTTTTGCTTCTCGCCACGCTGGTTGCCGGTTTGCTGTGCCGGTCCGAGGACGCCAACGCCGCCGGAACCATGCCGCCGCCCGTCCGGGTCATCACGGCGGACTGGCAAACGATCAAGGGGCCGCGCTCGGAGATGTTCCGCGAATGCATCGGCGCGGGCCGCGCCGCCGGGGGCCTGCGCACTGACTGGCAGCAACAATTGATTCGCTTTACGACGCGCTGCTGACGCTGACGCCGCAATGATTCTACGCCTGATCCAATGCACGGAGCGCGGACAGCTTTGTCCGCGCGAATCACAACTTCGGAACCTGCGGACATGGCTGTCCGCGCTCCTGTTTCCATGAAACTCGGACTGGGACTTTATCGTCACCAACTCAATGCGGAACATTACCGCTTCGCCCGCCAATGCGGCTGCACGCACCTCGTCATCCATCTGGTGGATTACTTCCGTTCCTCGCGCAGCAACCGGCCCGGCGACCAGCCGGTCGGTGACGACTCGGGCTGGGGACCGGCGGGCGACCCGGACAAGCTCTGGACTTGCGAAGAACTCGCCGCGATCAAAAAGGAAATCAACGCCGCCGGCCTGGAACTGGAAGCGATTGAAAATTTCGACCCGGCGAACTGGCATGACGTGTTGCTCGACGGGCCGAAGAAGCCGCAACAACTCGAAAACCTGAAAACCATCATCCGCAACGTCGGGAAGGCAGGCATTCCCATTTTCGGCTACAACTTTTCCATCGCCGGCGTGGCCGGTCGCGTCAAAGGCCGGTTTGCGCGCGGCGACGCCGAAGCAGTGGGCATGGAGGGTCCGGCCGATAAACCGCTGCCCAACGGCATGGTGTGGAACATGGTTTATGACCGGAACGCCGCGCCCGGTGTGGTGCCGTCTGCCACGCCGGAACAACTCTGGCAACGGTTCAAAGATTTTCTCGACGCGCTGATTCCGGTGGCCGAGGAAGCCGGCGTCACGCTGGCTGCGCATCCCGACGATCCGCCATTGCCCGCAGTTCGCCAACAACCGCGACTGGTTTATCAACCGCAGCTTTACCAGAAACTCATTGACCTCAAGCCGAGTCCGCGCAACGCGCTCGAATTTTGCGTCGGCACGCTGGCGGAGATGGTTGCGCAAGGGCAGGGCGACCTTTACGACGCGGTGGACACTTACAGCCGTCAGGGCAAGCTGGCCTACGTCCACTTGCGCAACGTTCGCGGTCAGGTGCCGTTCTACAAGGAAACGTTCATTGACGAAGGCGACGTGGACATTTTGCGCGTCCTGCGGATTCTGAAGCGGAACAACTTCAACGGCGTCATCATTCCCGACCATGCGCCGCAAATGAGTTGCGCCGCGCCATGGCACGCCGGTATGGCTTATGCGCTGGGCTACCTTCGTGCTGCGCTCCAAACCATCGAGAACGAACGACCCGAACGGTAAGGCGTGTCACTCCGTGTGCGCTGTCGGATAAACCACGAAATACACTAAACACACGAAACTTCGGAGGGACGAGTTCTACGAGTCCCCAACCTTCCTGTTTTCTAATTTTTCGCGTAGTTCGTGTGTTTCGTGGTTAATAAACCAACACCAGCATCGCCGCAGATATTTCACCCTCTCCCCGCCAAACGGGGAGAGGGACGGGGTGAGGGGATTTTAGCTGAAATAAGCGCCACCTCACCCCAACCCTCTCCCCCAACTTCGTTGGCGGAGAGGGAGACAGTCAGTAAACCAATACCAAAACAGCCGCATCCTGCGCCGACTTCACCACCTCCTCAAACTTTTCATCCTTCGTGTTCGGCGCTTTGAGTTTGGCGACACTGTCCGGCACCGATTCGAGGAAGCTCAACAGCAGACTGCTCTTGACCGCGTAATTCACATTCTCCGGCAACGCCCCGCTCGCCGCCAGCGCCGCCGACGCATCCAGCTTGGCCGACACGATGCCGATCACGTTGCCCCGCTCATCCACCAGCGCCCCGCCCGAATTGCCCGGCTGCACCGGCACGCTGATTTGAAAATACCGCGGGTCATCCCCCGCGCCCGGACAGCGACGCGATTTCCCCCTTGGCCAGCTTGGGCGCGAACCCCTGCAAACCGATGTCGGGAAAACCGACCGTCGCCACCGTGCCGCCCAGAGCCACCGTGCGACTGGCGGCAATGGGCAGCGGCGCAAACCGCCCGTCCGCCTTCAACAAAGCCAGATCATTGGCCGCATCCACCTGAACCACTTTGGCGTCAATCAAACCCGCGCTCGTGAGCAAACGAACCTTCGTCGCATCCTTGACCACATGATAATTGGAAATCAAATAACCATCGTCCGTGATGAAAAAGCCCGTGCCGGTGGCTGATGGATTGTCAGAAGAAACGGAATTGTCAGAACTTGAACTTGGTGTTTCTTTTCGAGGAACAAAAGCAGCAGACCGGCGCTGCGCTTCGGCAATTTGCTCGGGTGTCATCTTTAGCTCAGTAATCGGTAAATATTGTTTAGCCAGTGCATAGCCCTGAGCTGAAGCGAGGTTCGCCCACTTATAAGCTTCCACGTAATCCTTAGGCACGCCATCACCATTCGCGTAGCAGGCCCCCAAACAGTATTGAGCATCAGCAAGTCCTTGCTCGGCAGCTCTTCGCCACCATTTTACCGCTTCTGCCTGATCTTTCATCACGCCGTCGCCTCTGTAGTAGCAACCGCCAAGATTGCATTGAGCATTGGCGTAATGTTGTTCAGCAGCCTTGCGATACCACTTCACCGCCTCAGTCTGATCCTTGGCCACGCCTTGGCCAAATTCGTAGCAAGTGCCCAGATTGAATTGAGCTTGCGCCTCGTTCTGCTCTGCAGCTTTACGCCACCACTTCACCGCCTCTTCCTGATCCTTCACCACTCCGTGGCCCGTGCCGTAGCAAATGCCCAAGTTCAATTGACCCATGGCGTCATTCTGCTCGGCAGCTTTGCGAAACCACTTCACCGCCTCCTCCTCATCTTTTGTCACACCTTGACCATCGCGGTAGCAGACGCCCAGATTACATTGAGCCTGGGCTAGATTCTGCTCGGCGGCTTTAAGCCACCACTTCACCGCCTCCTCGTCATCTTTTGCCACACCTTGGCCATCGCGATAGCAGTGACCCAGATTGAATTGAGCACCGGCATTACCCTGTTCAGCAGCTTTGCGATACCACTTCACGGCCTTGACTTTGTCGCGTTCAACGCCCATGCCAGTCTCGTAATCCCAGCCGACAGTAAATTGAGCCTTTGCGTCTCCTTTTTCAGCTTTGGCTTTGGTGTCCTCAAACAATTTGCGATCCGCATCGCTTTGTTGGGCGCGCAACTGGAAGCCAGCAAACAAAACGAGCAGCAGAAAACCCGTCACGCACCATTTCATTTTCATGCCGCCAGCTTAATCAGCTTTGGAACTCTGGCAAGCGTGTTGTCCCGATTGCCGGATGATTTCAGATATTCGTTTGTCCTCGACCGGAGCATAGACACAGTGCCAAGCGTTCCGAAAAGTTCTAATATTGATTGCGTCCACTTTTTTATCGGGTATTTCAAATCGTTCGTCTAGGGCAGATTCCCAATTGCCGAATGCACAAATTCTTCGCGAAAGTGGGAATGTGATTTCACAGAATTTATCTGATGGCCCGACAAAGCCCTTGTCCTTTGCTGACCAACAGCACACTGGATCATCGGATGTAATAAAGAATTTATTTTGGGGAGCGCAGAGAAGACTCCATTCCATCCGGCTAAAAAGTTCTGCCAAATTTGGATACCTTGAAAGCAACATAAGCAACGCATTCCCTCGGTCAGCCTTGACATCAAATTTTACTTTGTCTGGATTAAGTCCAGCGTCTTGAATTTTCTTTCTGAAGTCCGGTTGGCTTTTGTAAATATCAACCTCCAACTCATGCATTTTACCGAGGCCCGTTTGAAACGAATGAAGCACTTTCGGATTGCGCGAACGTTGAATGGCTGCAAATAAGAAAAAGACTTTCCAAAGTTCTGGAGAAAGCGGTTGCGGCTGGCGAATTGCGTCGAATAATTTCTTGAGATTATTTTCAACAAAGTGAAAACTTTTTTCAACTGAATCATTGTCTTGTTTTCCATCACCTTTCAGGAATGAATGGTAAAAGTCCTCACAGCCAGAATCCTTTGGCGAAGATCGTTTAGAGGTGCATCTTTTCAGATTGTATTCCCAAAGCTCATTTTTAGCTTTTGGATTCACGAACTGGCGCAGATAAACCTGCGGATTGTAATGATGACTTACTGCTGCTGTCATGCGGATAAATTCAACCGCCAATTGCCCCAATCGTCCATCCCAAAATGAATACCGGAAAAGAGCCATGACAATTTCGAATTGCGAATTGCGAATTGCGGAGTGCGCGACCAGTCCGTTTCGGCGTAGCGGCTTTCGGGAGAAAGCCGCCATCTAAATTTCGTCCCAGTTTGCGGCGCTCTGCCGAGACGCCGCTACGTCAGGATGATTTCAGCGCGACAAGTCTGATTTCCGTCCTCGCCCAGCTTCGTGCGACGAGTCGGCGCGACAAGTCGCCCCTGCGGAATTCGGAATGCCCGTCCTCCGCAGTAGCTCTGCTACGGAGGGTGGACGGAGTGCGCGGTTCTGCCGCCGTTACCCCCTGTAAATAGCGTGCGTACCTATGTCCACCGAAATAATCCAATCGCCATCAATATAAAATGTGGAACGCAAATCTCCCTCGATGTCCGCCGCGTAGATTGTCCGCCTGTAAAGCGCCGACAGCTTGTGGATTTTGTGCGTTCGCAAACGCGGGTCGAAGGGGTTTTCCTTGAAAATTTTCCAAGCCTTGCGCGTGGCTTCTTTTTGAGCGTCGCTCAGACGGTAGAAATGAGTCCAGAACGTTTCGACCGCTCGGTAGCGATATTACATCGCAAGTGCGGCGGCGGCGTTTCATGCAATGCCGTCTCCATGTCCACAAACCGGCCTTCCGCAGCGGCCTTCATTCCTTCCTTGAACGATTCCGGCACCCATGAGTCGTCCTGCTCCATGACAAACCGGGCGACTTGCGCCCGTTCACCCGCTGGCAACTCTTTGATTTGTGCAATGACTTCTGCTGCGCTCATAAGGGAATTATCGCCGCAAATTCACTTCAGGCAAGGGGCAAATTTGCCCCCATCGTCCATCCCAAAATGAATCCAGGAAAAGAGTTCCCGTCCGCCTTCATCCGATTTCCGTCTTCGCAAAGCTTCGCCGCGACGAGTCGTCGCGACAAGTCCGCCTTGTGGCGTAGCGGCTTTCGGGAGAAAGCCGCGATTTGAATTTCCAGTCACAGCTTGCGGCGCTCTGCCGAGACGCCGCTACATTGTCGCCGTGGCAGCGGACGTGAGTCCGCTCCATCTAAAAATCGCCGCCAAACGCAGCAATTCATCTGGCAGGTGCGAGAATTTGCCCGACATTCAGGCCATGACAACCACCAGACTCGGCAATACCACTGACAGACCCGAAATGCCGGGTGTTGCTGATCAAAATTCTTCGGTCAGAGCCGGGAAGTTGTCCTTCAGAGCCTCCAAGTCAGCCGCCAGATGCGCCAAGTCGGGCGGCAGACCCGGCACGTTGACTGACAGTGGCAACAATTCGGAGGCCAGACGCGAGCAGTTGCCAGCCAGATGTGCCAAGTCGGATGGCAGACCCGGCACGTTGACTGACAGATCGGCCAAGTCTGGTAGCAGAGCCGATAATTTGGGCTTCGGCAGTGGGAAGTTGGGTGACACATCCGCCCAGTCGGTTGGCAGATGCGGCCATTGAGTTTTCAAGGAGGCAAATCAATGGGCTGAACTGAATTTGCCGGCGTGATAACTCTCTGGCGGACCGAGATAGCACGGTTTCACGCCGCCCAAATTCACCACCAGTTTTTCCAGCACCACGCCGGGGTCCACCATCCAGATTTTCAAGGTGTGATAACCCGGCGCTGCGATGGAATGCGTCGTGTGACTGTAACGCGCATTGTCCTCGACGGATTTTTCCCAGTCCCGATTCCCGTTCTGTGCGTTGTAGTCCTGCGGAACGAGCGTGACCACCTGCGGCGGGTCGTCGTCAAACGAGGCCGCGTAACGCAGTCCGCGGCCGGGAACGAAATTTAAGGTGGGACTGACAATGGCGTCCACATCAACGGTTCCGGTGTCGAACAGATACATCCGGTATTCCAGGCAGGACGAATCTTTTTCTGGCGTCGCGCCGGGCGCGTCCACCGGTGCCATTGTTCTCATGCCGGACAAGGTCCGGCCATAATCGTCAATCTTGATCCAGCGATTGGCGCCCGCATCGGTTTTCTTGGTGTAGTGTTCCGCCTCGACGGAAACGAAACCTTCACCTTCCACGAAGCCTTGCAAGGAGCCACGCGTCACTTCGGTCGGATTGAAGGCGTTTACTTTTACCATGACGTTCGTGCCGGTCCCGGCGAGTGTCACCGTGCCGCTGGCCGCGACTTGGGGAGCCTTGCTCCAATCCACGCTGACCCACAGGCGCTGTTCCTGTTCGACATGGTAGGAGACGACGTGAGGAGTCTCTGATTTTTTAATTTGAGTCTCGTCACCTCGACTCCTACTGGAAATTACAATCCAGGGATCGCTGGCCGTGGCGGTGAATTCAAAGGACGTTTTCCCCTTGTTGAACACGTCAAGGCAACGGTGTCGCTGGTTGAATACGTCGAACTTCGGCAAAATCGCATCCCCCGGCGCGCCGGGCCAGACGGCTTCCGAACTTTCCACGGCCACGCCCATCGCCGCCGCGTCCGGCACTTCAAGCTCGGTGAGTTTGATGGCGCGCAGGCTGTTGCGGGGTGGGTCCTGCCAGTTGGTGTAGCCAAGGTGCGCCTGGTCCATGAAGTGGTTCCATTTGCCGCAGGCAAATGTCTGGTTGAAATAATTCATCAAATTCGTGTCCGCTTGGAACAGAATTCGCGTCTCCGCGGCCCAATCGTTGGCGCTGGCGCGGCCTTGCTTGGCGTATAACTCGTTTTTGTCGGCGGCGAGATACAACTCATTCACCAGCGCGCTGGCCTTGGTTGGAAACAGCACCAATTCGTAGAATGCATCCTGTCGGGTTTCGGGCAACTGTCGGTAAATCTTCTCCGCTTTGGCGGTAATGTCGTTGAAGTCCGCCACCACGCTTTCCGCTTCCTGGTAATTGACGAGGCTGTAGGTGTCGGGGGCGAGCAGCTCGGGTTTGCGGCGGCCGTTGTATTGCGTGTACCGGGTGACGATGTCGGCGATGTCCTTGGCGTATTCCGGCCCGAATTCCCGCGCTGCCCAGAGCCGGGTGAATTCGTCAAGATTGTCATTGGTCCACCGGTCCGTGTCCCAGGCCAGGTTCATGAAATATTCGAGGGGAAACTCGTAACCCTTGAAATGGCCGACATTCACAATCCAGATCCGGTCGGCGCCATATTGTTTCGCCAGTGACATCTGGTCCCAGATTTTGGAAATCGGATTGGCGTTGATCCACTGATAACTGCGCGGACCGCCGTGGTAGTCAAAGTGATAATAGACTCCGGCGCCACCACTGCGTTTGCGCTCTTCAGCGGTCGGCAGGCGGCGGACGTTGCCCCAGTTGTCTTCGGCCCACAGGAGCGTCACATCGTCCGGAACCCGCATGCCGGCGTTGTAGAAATCCTGCACTTCCTTGTAGAGACACCAGACCTGCGGCACTTTGGTCACGTCAGGATTCATTTCCTCGGCGATGATTTTCCGCTGAACATCCACAATTTTTTCGAGCAGCGCCATGTTCGCTTCCGGCCCGCCTTCCGCCATCGGCGTGTCATTCGCTCCGCGCAGGCCGATGGTGATGAGGCTCTCATAATTCCGGTTCCGCCGGATGCCTTCGCGCCAGAAATTTTCGAGAACGTCCGGGTTTTTGGCGTAGTTCCAGGTTCCGAGTGTCTTCAAGTAACGCCGGTCCCATTCCTTTTGAGCCCGCAGCATCGGCTCCTGGTGCGAGGTGCCCATGACAATGCCGTATTCATCCGCCAGCTTGGGATTCACCGGATCGTCTTCGTTGAAGGCATTGTTCCACATGGCTGGCCAGAGATAATTGCCCTTCAACCGCAAAATCAATTCGGACAACTTCGTGTAAAATTGGTGGTTGTAATTGGCCACACCCGGCGGAATGGGAGGATTCGTTCCGGGCGGGACCGTGCCGAAGTTGTTGGTGATCCAATTGCTCAAATCCGGCGCTTCGTCGTTCAGGAAAATGCCGCGGTATTTCACGGACGGCGGGCCTTGCACAAATTTTCCAGCCTTCACAAACAGCGCGTCCTTATGCTCGGGCGTGACATCGGCCCACCAATACCACGGCGACACACCCATCTGTTCGGACAAATCGTAAATGCCGTAAATCGTCCCGCGCTTGTCGCTGCCGCAAATGACCAGTCCGCTCGCCACACCGGGCAACGGTTTCGGCACGACCTGGATGAAAAACGATTCCCATTTGCCGGCGACGGGCGAGGCATCAATTTTCCCCTCGCGAATCAGTTGGTCAATGATTTGACTCTTCCCGATGGTGCCGACGACGATCACATTTTCCCCAAGCTTTTTCCCCGCGTGGGAGATTGCCGGAGAATGACTCGTGACGCGGGCAACGTCGGCCTGCAAATCGTTGGCCGCGCGAACCACGCCCGCGAAGTCGCTTGAATCCACATAGATTGTCGCGGCAACATTGCCTTGGACGATGGGAAAACTGCCTGGGCCCGGAACATCTTCGACGTATCTCTCCTGGCCGAGGGCGAGGCTGTCGCGAGGAGCAACCAACACAGAAACGAGCAACAGCGCGAGGACATTACTCACCGCAATCATCAGTGATTTCATAAAAGCATTCAGTTTCATTGTGGCATCCAGACCTGGAACTCGCCGCTGCAATGAAGCAGCGCTATCATATACAACATGCCGTTGTAATAACGCCATTGGCCGGTCGGGACCGGCGTGTTCCACAGGGCTTCAACAAATTGTTTGCTGCGTGGGTTCGTGGCCGCGAGGCTGGCCACGGCGTTCATGGCCACCAGTCCGGTCGAGTGGTCATGGTTAAGCGGGATGCCGTTCAGTGTGAAACAGTCGCTGTAATTGGTCATGCCTTTGGATTCGAAAAACGCCTGCAAACGATCGCTCAACTGCCTTTCCCGGACATCCTTGTTCCACCACGCCCAGTCCACGGACCAATTCATGGCGGTGCGCCACGAATCGTATTGGAAATTGGTGCTGTTCGTTTTCCACGGCGCGGCCCACGGTGTGCCGTCAAAATTGGCATAGTCCGGCGTGAGGCCGGTGACGGGGTGGGCCGCGCGCTGGAAGAACTCCCGGCTCGCCGCCGCTGCCTGCGCCCAGAATTCACGATCCGCCTTCGGTCCGCATCGCGCCCAAAATTCATAGAAAGCCGGCAACTGATAGGAAGGATCGGTATGATTCCAATTTCCAAGTTCTGGCTGAAGCGGATCATTTTAGATCGGGATCAAAAATGCGCGCCGGCGGTCTTTGCGCCTTTGGCAGTTGACCCGGTGAGGGGCTACGGTGTCGCATGTTGGCCAGCAGCGGTCGGCCTCGGCGCTGATAATTGTAAATGCCGGACCCGTTCCCCCAGCGTCACGGCGGCGAAATAAAGTGACGTGACAAAGTATTCCTCGCCATCCGGCGCGGGCATTTCGTCATTGGCCACGCCGTTGGTCGTCATGGACCATGAGAAGTATCCGTAAGCGGGATGGTTCGACGACGCGTGATACATGCAGGTCCTGGCCCAGTTCCAGAGCGCGTCGAACTCGGTCTTCCGGTTCAATTGCACCGCGATCATCATGCCGTACGACATGCCCTCGGAGCGCACGTCCTGGTTGCCGGGGTCATAGATATAAGCCAGCGCTCCGTTGGCATTGGCGCCGGCGGGGCAATACACCGCCTGTGTGCCCGGGTCGCCGTGAAACAATTGCTGGAAAGCAGCGTCAATTTTCGCCTTCACTTCCGCCTGGGAATGGCCAGCTTCAGCAAACAGATTCCGATATTGGCCGGTGGCAAAGGCACCTGAACCATCAAGGGTATTCATTGCCTTACCGACACTCGGCCCTTTCCGCAAGTCCGGCCCGGCGGGCGGGGCGTAAGCGTACAGGGCGGCTTCCGACTCGTTGAATTGCGCCGTGGGATGGGTCAGTGGCAGGCTCGCTGGCATCTGGGCGAACAGAATGCCACCCAAAAGCATGATGAACCACGTGACGGCAGTTTTCACAACGGGCGAGAATTTATAATCCGATTGCTGTCAATACAAACGCTAAAGCAAAACAGCCGTCACCTGAAACTGGCAACGGCTGTTGCATTGAGCGCGTTATGAAAAATCCAACTACTTGCGGCGACGCATCATGCCCAGCGCCAGCAGCGAAACACCCGGAATTGCCATCGTGGTGGGTTCTGGAACTGAAGCGGCGGCATAAAGCGCCAACGCACCAGTGCCCGGTGCTCCGCCAGCTTGACCGTTAGCAGCCGGTGTCTCCCGCGTATCGGTAACAACCAACAACCCGGTGGTCCACGATCGCCGATTTGCCTTCATTGACGTTGGCGGCTGGCAGCGGTAATTTTGGAAGATGATTGATGTCGCTGAAATCCAGCCGCGTGGCGCGATGACGAAAGGCCAGTTCGAGCCGCTGGCCAGGGAAATTTTTACGCTCAAAAAACAACTCAATGCCGTCATCCTCGCGCACAATTATCAGGTGCCGGAAATCCAGGACGTGGCGGATTACGTCGGCGATTCGCTCGGCCTGTCGCAACAGGCGGCGAAGACGAGCGCGGACGTGATTGTCTTCTGTGGTGTGCATTTCATGGCCGAGACGGCCAAGATTTTGAACCCGAACAAAATCGTCGTGCTGCCGGACAAAGACGCCGGCTGTTCGCTGGAAGAAAGCTGCCCGGCGGACAAGCTGGCCGAATTGCAGGCGACCAACCCGAATTTCTGGACCATCGCCTACATCAATTGCAGCGCGGCGGTGAAGGCGTTGACCGACGTGATTTGCACCAGCGGCAACGCGGTGAAAATCGTCGAGGCCGCGCCTAAAGACAAAGACATCCTGTTTGTCCCGGACGAGAATCTTGGCCAGTGGGTGATGGAACAGACCGGCCGCCCGATGACCCTGTGGCAGGGCAATTGTTACGCGCACGTCGAGTTCCGCCGCGATCAGGTCCAGAAACTGCGCGAAAAATTTCCCGACGCGAAAGTGGTGGTCCATCCGGAAAGCCTGCGCGAGGTGCGCGATCTGGCCGACGCGGTTTGTTCGACGGAGAAAATGATTTCGTACTGCAAAACCAGCCCGGCGAAACGGTTCGTCATCGTGACGGAGTCGGGCATCATCCACCGGATGCAGAAGGAATGCCCGGGCAAGGAATTTCTGTGCGCGCCGGTGTTTGACGTGATGCGGATGCCGACAGACAATTGCCGTTGCAGCGAGTGCAAATACATGAAATTGAACACGCTGGAAAAGGTGCGCGACTGCATGAAAAAACTCGCGCCACGCGTTGAATTACCGGCGGAAATTTTAAAGCGCGCGCGCCTGCCGATTGAGCGGATGCTGGAGATTTCGGCGCGGTAGTCACGGTAAGCAGGAGACGACGTAAGGAGTCTCTGATTATTTCGGAATACGGAATTGAAAAAGTGAGACTCGTTACCTCGTCTCCTACCCCGTCTTCCGCAGTTTGGAGTCAGAAAGAAGAATTTTTCCGGAGGGGGCGGGCATAAGTGTGAGCAAATCGAATGGTGCGAGAATGATCTGATGCGAAAAGGGACTTGTAGTGCCGAACAGGCCGTTGCGGGCTTGGGTTCGGGGAGTGCAGAATGGGGGCATGTATTTGCGACGGCAGCGTCGGACGATCAGAGGCGCGACGTATGAGTATTGGGCGCTGGTGGAATCGCGCCGAACGGCCAGTGGTCCCCGTCAGCACATTGTGGCTACCTTGGGCAAACTTCCGGGGCTGGATGAGCGAGTTCGTGTCGGATGGGAAACGGTCGATGAGTTGCTGGCGGGCCGGACCCCGGCCCGGCAGCTTGAATTGGGCGGTGCGGCTCAGTCCGAGAGGCCGCTGTGGCGCGAGGTGGAGGTGCGCGGGGTTCGAGTCGAGCGGGTGCGTGAATTTGGCGAAGTTTACCTGGCGCTCTCGCTCTGGCGCCGCCTGGGTCTGCATGAACTGTTGAACGAACTGATCCCTTCCGGTCGTGAGGAAGTTCCCTGGGAACGGATCGCCTGTCTGTTGACGGTCGCCCGGTTTTGTGCCCAACCGAGTGAGCTGGGCTTGGCCGAACGCTGGTATCAGCGCACGGCCTTGGAGGATTTGCTGGGAGTGGCGTGGGAGAAGATCAATGAGGATCGTCTGTATCGCGGCTTGGACGAGTTGCACGAGCGCAAGGAGCAACTGACGGCTCATTTGCTCAAACGTTACGAGAGCTGGTTTGGCGTGGGCTTTGAGTTTTTGCTTTACGACGTCACCAGCACGTTTTTCGAAGGCCAGGCGCTGGGCAACGCCAAGGCGGCCCGGGGTTACAGCCGGGACAACCGGCCGGACTGCAAACAAGTCTGCATCGGCCTGGTAGTCAGCCTGGAAGGGTTGCCGCTGGCCCATGAGGTCTTCGCGGGCAACCGCGCCGACGTGACGACGGTCGAGGAGATCATCACCGTGATGGAGGGAAAATACGGGCAAGCCAAACGGATCTGGGTCATGGACCGCGGCATGACCAGCGAGGAGAACATCGAGTTTTTGCGCGAACGCAAAGCCCAATACATCGTCGGCACGCCCAAAAGTCAGTTGCGCCGGTTCGAAGCCGCCCTCCTCGAAGACAAAGACTGGAAGCGGGTGCGCCCGGACGTCGAAGTCAAACTGCTGGCGCATCCGGATGGACAAGGCCAAGAACAGTTCGTGCTCTGCCGCAGTGAGGCTCGGCGGGAGAAGGAAAAGGCGATGCTGGCCCGTCAGGAACAGCGGTTGTGGCAAAAGCTTCTGGAAATCGACCAACGGCTTGAGAAACGACCGGCCCCTGCCGACCAGACCGAACGACGCGTCGGCCGGTGGCTGGGACGCTATCCGGCGGCCGACAAACTCTTCGAAGTGGAAGTCCGCTTAAACGAACAGCGGCAAGCCTGCGGATTAAGCGTGGCCTGTCTGGTGGATCGCAGTCAGTGGGCTCGCCAGGCGCACGGAGCCTATTTGCTGCGCACCAACTGCACCGAAGCGGACCCGGCCAAAGTATGGGAGTGGTATTTGCAGTTACAACAGGCGGAAGCGGCGTTCCGCTGCGCCAAGAGTGACCTGAGCTTGCGGCCGATCTTCCATCACAAGACCGAGCGGGTGGAGGCGCACCTCTTGGTCTGTTTTCTTTCACTGGCTCTGTGGCGGACGCTGGAGATGTGGATGCGGGGCAAGGGACTGGGCAACTGCGCCCGGCAGTTGGCCGGCGAGATCGCCACCGTCAAGTCGCTCAACGTCGTCTTGCCCGTCAAGACACCAGAAGGCATGAGCGAACTGCGTTTACGCACCGTAGCGCGACCGGAGCGAATGGTAGCTGAACTTTTGCAGCGATTGGATCTCCATCTACCCGAGCAAAGCCGGATCGTTCAAAAAGTCGTTGAAAATGTAGTGGCGAAAACGGGGGTTTAAAATGCCTAAACCCTTGCAAATCAGAGTCGCGTCTTTCCCAACTGCGGAAGATGGGCTACAGCGGGGGTTGGTTTGTCACCACAAATTCACCGGGCTGACATTTGTTCGACACGGATACAATCCAAGCTCTCAACCGCCTGGCATTCCAAGGAGGGAAAAGTTACGCAAGTTCAGTTCGCCACATCGGCAGCGCTCCACCCGAGGCGCTGCCGCTTTTTTATTGGTAGGGCTGCGGTGCTCTGCAGCCGGCGGCGCAGCAGCGCCGCCCTACCGCGAAAAGCGCGCTCTCAGTTTAACTGCGGGCGGCGGGTTTCTTGGCCGCCTGATCCAGAATCGTGTCGAGTATGCTCTTCGGTACCTGCTCGAACGTCAACGGTTCCATCGAATACGACGCGCGGCCTTTCGACAGCGAGCGAATCGCGGTGGCGTAACCGAACATCTCGGCCAGCGGCACCTGCGCATTCAAAATCGTCTGGCCCAGTTTGGCTTCAATACTGACGATGTGGCCGCGACGGCGGTTGATATCGCCGAGCAAATCGCCCTGATATTCATCGGGCGTGGTCACTTCCACCTTCATGATCGGCTCGAGCAAAATCGGGTGCGCCTTCTTGAACGCATCTTTCAGCGCGAAAATGCCGGCCATCTTGAACGCCAGTTCGTTCGAGTCCACTTCGTGGAACGTGCCGTCCACGACCTGCACCTTCACGTCTATGACCTGGTAGCCCGCGTAAACGCCGCCCTTGATGGCTTCCTCGATGCCGTCAATGACCGCCGGGATGTATTCCTTCGGAATCGCGCCGCCGACGATTTTGTTTTCAATCTCGATGCCCTTGCCCTTTTCATTCGGCTGAATCTGGACGCAGGCGTGGCCGTATTGACCGCGACCGCCGGATTGGCGGATGAACTTGCCTTCGCCGTCCGCGGGTTTGGTGATGGTTTCGCGATAGGCGATTTGCGGCGCGCCGGTGTTGGCGTCCACCTTGAACTCGCGCTTGAGCCGGTCGCAAATGATTTCCAGGTGCAACTCGCCCATGCCCGCGATGATGAGCTGGCCGGTCTCCTGGTTCGTGAAGCAACGGAACGTCGGGTCTTCCTCGGCCAGCCGCTGCAAGCCTTCGGACATTTTGTCGCGGTCGGCGCTTGCGTTTTCGGTTCGACGGCCATGCTGATGACCGGTTCGGGGAACGTCGGCGGTTCGAGCGTCACCTCGAAGTCCTCGTCGCACAGCGTGTCGCCGGTGGTGATGTTGCGCAGGCCGACCAGCGCGGCGATGTCGCCGGCGTTGACCTGGGTGATGTCCTTGCGTTCGCTGCCTTGAATGATCATCAGGCGGCTGACGCGATCGCGTTTGCGCGTGCGCGGATTGTAAATCATGTCGCCTTTTTCAAGCTGGCCGGAATAAACGCGGAAGAACACCAGCTTGCCCGCGTAAGGGTCCGTCCACAGCTTGAACGCCAGCGAACAGAACTTGTTGCTGTCGCTGGTTTCGACAATCACCTTGTTGTCCGTGCCCGGCTCGATGCCTTCGGCGGGTGGAACGTCGAGCGGCCCCGGCAGATAATCCACGACGGCATCAATCAGCGGCTGCACGCCCTTTTTCTTGAAGGCCGAACCGCACAGCACGGGCACCAGTTCAATCTTGCACGTCAGTCGCCGAATCGCGGCCTTGAGCTCCGGCGGCGTCACCGGCTTCTCGTGCAGCACGAGGTCGGCAATCTGGTCGTCCTTGTTGGAAACCGCGTCAATCAATTCCGCGAGCGCGGCCTTGGCGCGTTCCTGGTGCTCGGCGGGAATTTCCTTCACCTCGTAATTCAGGCCTTCGTTGACGACGTCGCCCGGCCCCCAGACAATGGCCTTCTGGTTCACCACGTCAATGACGCCTTCAAATTTGTCCTCCGCGCCGATGGGCAGGAAAACCGGATACGCGTAGGCCTTGAGCTTGTTGCGCATGTCGGCGAGCGCGTGCTCAAAATTCGCGCCGGTGCGGTCCATCTTGTTGACGAAGGCGATGCGCGGGACGTTGTATTTGGTGGCCTGCCGCCAGACGGTTTCGGATTGCGGCTGCACGCCGGCCACGCCGCAGAACACGGCGACCGCGCCGTCGAGCACGCGCATGGAGCGTTCCACCTCGGCGGTGAAGTCCACGTGCCCGGGCGTGTCAATGATGTTGATGCGATGCGGCACGCCGAGGAAGGCCTTGTGCAATTCGTTTTCGCCGTGTTTGGTCTGCTTTTGCGTCCAGTAACAGGTGACGGCGGCGGACGTGATGGTGATGCCGCGTTCGCGCTCCTGCTCCATCCAGTCCGTCACCGTGTTGCCGTCGTCCACATCGCCAATCTTGTGGATGAGTCCGGTGTAAAACAGGATGCGCTCGGTCGTCGTTGTCTTGCCCGCGTCAATGTGCGCGGCGATGCCGATGTTGCGCGTGCGCTCCAGCGTGTATTCGCGCTTGGGCGCATTGACCGATTTTTCTTTTGCTGCGACTGCTTGCATGTCTGAAAATTTCTACTTGAGCCTATAAATAACAAAAATGCCCCACCGGTGCAACGGTCGGGGCAATGGCAAAAAATTTCCTACCAGCGGAAGTGGGCAAAAGCCTTGTTCGCCTGCGCCATCTTGTGGACGTCGTCACGCTTGCGGATGGCGTTGCCCTGTCCTTGATACGCTTCCAAAATCTCCGCCGCGAGCGCGTCGCGCATGGGCATGCCCTTGCGCGCGTCCGCAAAATCCACAATCCAGCGCAAGGCCAGCGAGGCCTGCCGGTCGGATGGCACCTCCAGCGGCACCTGATAGGTGGCGCCGCCGACGCGGCGCGCCTTGGTTTCGATGCGCGGCTTGGCGTTGTCCACCGCGCGCTGCAAAATTTCCACCGGGTTGCTCGCCGGATTCTTTTGCGAAATGCTGTCGAACGCGCCATAGACAATCCGCTGCGCCGTGCTTTTCTTGCCGCACGTCATCACGGTGTTCACGAGGCGCGAAACCAAAGTGCTCTGGAACTTTCCGTCTTTGGCAATCTTCCGTCGGCTGGCTTGTCGTCTGCGGGACATGGGTTTGTTGAATCGTTAAATCAGTAATTCGTTGATTGGTTAAATGAGTTAAATCGTGATCAGGCCGCGGGTGCCGCTGGGGCCGGAGCGGCGGCAGCAGCGGGGGCTGCGGGTTTGGAACCCGGTTTCGGACGTTTCACGCCGTATTTCGAGCGGCTGACCCGGCGTTTCTCCACACCGGCGGCGTCCAGCCGGCCGCGAACGATGTGATACCGCACGCCCGGCAGATCCTTCACGCGGCCGCCGCGCACCATTACAATCGAGTGTTCCTGCAAATTGTGGCCCTCATCCGGAATGTACGCGATGACCTCGTAACCGTTGGTCAGGCGGACCTTGGCGACCTTGCGCATCGCCGAGTTCGGCTTCTTGGGCGTGCGCGTCATGACCTGGATGCATACGCCGCGTCGGAACGGCGAGTTTTCCAAGGCGGGCGACTTGGACTTATATTTTACTTTGCGCCGGCCTTTACGGACCAATTGATTGATTGTCGGCATTTCGTCTCAAAAAATGGAATGCGGAATATAGCAAATAAACCGCCCGTTGCAACAACAATTTGGGCCAGTTGGCGGATCCGTGTTGACTCAGGATAAATGTTACCGGGACGGGGAGCTGGACGAGGGGTTTAGCTCTTCGTTGACTCAAGATCGTGGTTACCCAAGCAACGAACATGAGTCGGCCCAGCAAACGGGAGTATTTAACCAAAATCCACGGTCGTTATCAGCGCGCCGGTCGCGAGCACAAAAGCCGCATTCTGGACGAGTTCTGCGCCATTTGCGGTTATCACCGCAAAGCAGCGCTGCGACTGCTTAACCGCTCAGTGCTCCAGCCGCCCCGGCGCAAGCCAGGTCCCCCGCCGACCTATAAGCCAGCGGTGGTGCTGCCGCCACTCAAAGCGATCTGGCTGGCCAGCGATCAACTGTGCTCCAAGCTTTTGCAGGCGGCCTTGCCCGAATGGCTGGACTTCTATGAACAGACGCACGGGGCCTTATCTGCGCCGCTGCGTCAGCAGTTGCTGACCATCAGTCCGGCCCAGATCGACCGGCTGTTGCGGCCGGTGCGCGTGCGTTATCCACGCCGAGGCCTGTCGGCCACCAAACCGGGCACCCTCTTGCGCCATCGCATTCCCACCCGCGGCGGTCCGCCGGATACCACCACGCCAGGTCATATCGAAGCCGACACCGTCGCGCATTGTGGCGACACCACGGCCGGCAATTTCGTCTATTCCCTCACGTTTACCGACCTTTACAGCGGCTGGACCGAGTTGCGCGCGGTTTGGAACAAAAGCTCCAGCGCCATCCTGGACCACTTGCGGGACATCGAGAACCAGGCGCCTTTTGCTTTGAAAAGCTTCCATGCCGACAACGGCAGCGAGTTCCTCAACTGGCCGCTTTATCAATACCTCACCGGCCGGCCATGGCGCCAGGTACCCTTTACCCGCAGCCGGGCCTATCGCAAGAATGACAACGCCCACGTCGAGCAAAAGAACTGGACCCATGTGCGCCAACTCTTCGGTCACGATCGCTTCGAACATCCCCAACTGGTCGGGCTCATGAACGACCTCTACGTCCGGGAATGGAGCCAGTTCCAAAACCACTTCCGCCCCACGCTCAAGCTGCGCAGCCGGGACAAACGCGGCAGTCGCACTGTGCGTCGGTATGAAAAACCGCAGACGCCCTACGCTCGGCTGCTGGCCAGTCCCCAGATCAGTCCGAAGGTCAAGGCGCACCTGAAGGCTCAACACGCTCAACTCAACCCCTTTGCTTTGAAGAAAAACATTGAACAGAAATTGCGCCTGTTCTTCACTGCACAGAGTAACCTCCAACCTGAGGCAACGTTGTCATGACTGACTCCCGCCCCGGGTAACATTTATCCGTGAGTCAACACGGGATCCACAAAACCCGCGAAAAGACACGAAATTTCATCAACCGCGGATGAATGCGGATGGACGCGGATTCAAAACTCTACGTCGCGGCGGCGTTGGTCCAATTAGTAACTGATTTGCTGGATGACTTTCTCCGAAAGCTGCGCGGATTCCCGCGCAGCAAAATCCAATTGTAGCAGCCGAGGTAACGAGGCTCAAAATTGATATCGGACAGCGGAAACCGGAAAGCGGAAATGAGTCAGAGCCTCCTCACGTCGGCTGCTACTGCGCCGGTGGCTTTGGACAATTTCTTTTCCAGCCAATGCGCATTCCGCTTGGCTAATCCCTCGCCCGTGGGAACGGGAGAGGGTGGCGAAGCCGGGTGAGGGTCGTGGGGAGTGCCCATTTTCTTTCCGCGCAGCATGACGGGATATTGCACCCGGCAAAAAGGGTTGGGGAGAAAAAAATCGCGGCGCGGACGGAGTGACGCGCCCTGCCGGGAGTGACGGCTCGACAGAGTCTCGCCCCACCAATAAAAAAGGGCGCCTGATTTTCATCAGACGCCCTTTGTGAAATGTTTTTCGCTTATGCCAGCAGCGGATTTTCCGCCGCTGCCGCCGGGGCTTCGGCCGGTTCCGGCACGTCTTCGATCTCAACCAGCGTCTTGAGCTGCGCCCTGCGGTGCATGTCAAATCCGGTTCCCGCCGGAATGATGTGGCCCATGATAACGTTTTCCTTGAAGCCGCGCAGCGAATCCACGCGCGACCGGGTGGACGCCTCGGTGAGCACGCGGGTCGTGTCCTGGAACGACGCGGCGCTCAGGAAACTGTCGGTTTCGAGCGACGCCTTGGTGATGCCCAGCAGCACCGGCGAGGCTTCCGCCGGCTTGCCGCCCATCTTCTCGACGCGCTCGTTTTCCTCTTCGAAGTCCAGCTTGTCAATCTGTTCGCCCCACAGGAACTGTGTGTCGCCCGGCTCGGTGATGCGCACTTTGCGGAGCATCTGGCGCACGATGATTTCGATGTGCTTGTCGTTGATGGTGACGCCCTGGAGGCGATAAACCTCCTGCACTTCGCTGACGAGGTGCTCCTGCAATTCCTGCGGGCCGCAAACGTCGAGGATTTCGTGCGGGTCAATCGGACCTTCAGTCAGTTGCTGGCCTTTCTTGACGAAATCGCCCTTGAAAACAATGACGTGTTTCCCAATGGGAATGAGGTGTTCCTCCTCCGCCTGCGTCTGCGTGTCCTTGATGAGAATGCAGCGCTTGCCGCGCACACTCGCGCCAAAGTCCACCACGCCGTCAATCTTGGAAATCTCCGCGGCGTCCTTGGGCCGGCGCGCCTCGAACAACTCGGCCACGCGCGGCAGACCGCCGGTGATGTCCTTGGTCTTGGCCTGTTTGCGCGGCGTCTTGGCGAGCAGCGTGCCCGGCACGATTTTGTCGCCTTCACTCACGACGACGTGCGCGGCGGACGGAATGGGGTAATTGGCCACGACTTCGCCGGTGTCGTCGCTGATGGTGATTTGCGGATGCAAATCCTCCTTGTGCTCGATGACGACCATGGCTTCCTGGCCGGTGGTTTCGTCCGTCTCCTGCTTCATCGTCACGCCTTCGATGATGTCGTGGAACTTCACCTTGCCAGCCTTTTCGGAAAGAATCGGCACGTTGTACGGGTCCCACTGCACGAAGGTTTCGCCCTTTTTGATTTTGGCACCGTCCTTGAACGAGATGACCGCGCCAATGACAATGTTGTGATTTTCCAGTTCGCGGCCGTCGTCGCCGAGGATGGCCACCGAGCCGTTCTTGTTCAAAACGATATTGTTGCCGTCCTCCAGTTCGACGTAGCGCAGTTCGTTGTAATGAATGGTGCCGTCGTGCTTGGTCTTGATTTGCGGAATCTTGAAGACCTGCGCCGCCGTGCCGCCGATGTGGAACGTCCGCATCGTGAGTTGCGTGCCCGGCTCGCCGATGGATTGGGCGGCGATGATGCCGACGGCCTCGCCGAGCTTGACGGGGGCGCCGGTGGCGAGGTTGCGGCCGTAGCAATGCACGCAAACGCCATGCTTGCTTTCGCAGGTGAGCACGGAGCGGATGCGCATGCGGTCCACGCTCGCCGCTTCAATGCGCTTGGCCTTGTCCTCGTCAATTTCCTCGTTGGCGCGGATAAGCATTTCCTTCGGGTTCGTCGGATTGGCGATGTCGTCGCACGCGAACCGGCCCACGAGGCGGTCGCCGAGTTTGACAACCTCGTCCTCGCCTTCATATACCGCCGAGACCCAGATGCCGTTGCCGGTGCCGCAATCGTCTTCCTGGATGATGACGTCCTGTGCCACGTCCACGAGTTTGCGGGTCATGTAACCGGAGTCGGCGGTCTTGAGGGCGGTATCGGCCAGACCCTTGCGGGCGCCGTGGGTGGAGATGAAGTATTCCAGCACGGTGAGGCCCTCGCGGAAGTTCGCGAGAATGGGCTTTTCGATGATGTCACCGCTGGGTTTGGCCATGAGGCCGCGCACGCCGGCGAGCTGGCGGACCTGCTGGCGGTTGCCGCGCGCGCCGGAATCCACCATGAGATAAACGGGGTTGTACTCCTTCTTGCCCTGGTTCTGCTCCAGCGTCTTGAACATGACGTTGGAAATCATGTCGGTGCAATGCGTCCAGATGTCCACAATCTTGTTGTAGCGTTCGCCCGGCGTGATGACGCCTTTGCGGTACTGCTTTTCCACTTCCTTGATCTGCTTCTGCGCCGCGTCAATTTCCTGGTCCTTTTCCTTCGGAATGATCATATCGTCAATGCCAATGGAGCAGCCGGACTTGGTCGCCTCGCGGAAGCCGAGTTCCTTGAGCTTGTCGAGCATGGTCACGGTTTTTTCGTGGCCGGCAAACTTGTAGCATTTCCAGATCAAATCGCCCAGCTCGGACTTTTTGACCGGCTTGTTGGGGAAACCCAGTTCCGGCGGCCAGATTTCGCTGAAAGTCACGCGGCCCACGGTCGTCTCGATGAGCTTTTTGCCCGCGTCGCCGAAAATGACCTTTTTGCCAAAATCGGGATTCGCCAGGCGGATGCGGTCGTGCGTTTTCAACGCGCCGTCTTCGTAGGCGAACAACACTTCCTCCTTTGAGCCGAACAGCGGCAGCGTCTTCGGATCGGCCGGCATCGGTTTGCGCGGTTCGGCGGTGAGATAATAACAGCCGAGCGTGATGTCCTGTGTCGGCGTGATGATGGGTTTGCCGGACGACGGGCTGAAGATGTTGTTCGGCGCCATCATCAACAGGCGCGCCTCCATTTGCGCCTCGACGGAGAGCGGCACGTGCACGGCCATCTGGTCGCCGTCGAAGTCGGCGTTGTAAGCGGTGCAGACGAGCGGATGAATGCGGATGGCCTCCCCTTCGATCAACAGCGGTTCAAACGCCTGCACGGACAAACGGTGCAGGGTCGGCGCGCGGTTGAGCAGCACCGGATGGCCTTTGGTGACTTCCTCCAAAACGTCCCAGACTTCCTTCGTCTGGCGTTCGATCATTTTCTTCGCGCTGCGAACGGTGTGAACGTAGCCGAGTTCCTTCAAACGGCGGATGATGAACGGCTCGAACAACACGAGCGCCATCTTCTTGGGCAGACCGCACTGGTGCAGCTTGAGTTCGGGGCCGATGACAATGACCGAACGGCCCGAATAATCCACGCGCTTGCCGAGTAGGTTCTGGCGGAAGCGCCCGCCCTTGCCCTTGAGCATGTCGCTCAAGGATTTCAGCGCGCGGTTGCCCGCGCCGGTGACTGGACGCCCATGCCGGCCGTTGTCGAACAGCGCGTCCACGGCCTCCTGCAACATGCGTTTTTCGTTGCGGATGATGACTTCGGGCGTCTTGAGCTGGAGCAGCGTCTTGAGGCGATTATTGCGGTTGATGACGCGTCGATACAAATCGTTCAGGTCGGAAGTGGCGAACCGGCCGCCTTCAAGCGGAACGAGCGGGCGCAGGTCCGGCGGGATGACCGGCAGCACCGTGAGAATCATCCATTCCGGACGGCTCTTGGAGATCTGCAAGCCTTGGAGCAACTTGATCCGTTTCGCCAGTTTCTTGCGGATTTGCTTGCTCTTGGTTTCGGTCATGGCTTGTTGCAAGTGCTCGGTTTGTTTGGCCAAATCCACCTTCGACAGGGCGTCGCGCACGGCTTCCGCGCCCATCTTGGCCACGAACGCGTCCGCGCCGTAGGTCTCGCGGGCTTCGCGATATTCGTGCTCGTTGAGCAACTGATTTTGCTTCAGCGCCGTGTTGCCCGGGTCAATGACCATGTAGTCCTCGTAATAAATCACACGTTCCAGGTTGCGGGCGGTCATGTCGAGCACCAGCCCGATGCGCGACGGCATGCACTTGAAAAACCAGATGTGTTGAACGGGCACGGCCAGCTCGATGTGGCCCATGCGTTCGCGGCGCACGCGGGCGAGCGTCACCTCGACACCGCAGCGGTCGCAAACGATGCCGCGGTGTTTGATGCGCTTGTATTTGCCGCACGAACATTCCCAGTCCTTGACCGGGCCGAAGATGCGTTCGCAGAACAAGCCGCCTTTTTCCGGCTTGAACGTGCGGTAATTGATGGTTTCGGGGTTCTTGACCTCCCCTTTGGACCAGGAACGGATGGCTTCCGGCGACGCGACGGAAATCGCGACGTAATCCACCTGATTGACCTTGTCCAGTCCGAGCAACTCCCGGGCGCTTTCTTTGGTGCTGATCATAGCAATTCTTTCTTTTTACACCGCTGTCAAAGCCGCCGCCGCTTCGCCGTTGCCGTCGGCCGCATGTTCAATTGGATTTGAATAACCGACCTTCACATCGAGACCGAGCGATTGCATTTCCTTGACGAGCACGTTGAAGGATTCGGGCACGCCCGCCTCGAGCGAGTTGTCGCCCTTGACGATGCTTTCGTAAATGCGCGTGCGGCCCTGCACGTCGTCGGACTTGACGGTGAGCAATTCCTGCAAGGTGTAGGCCGCGCCGTAGGCTTCCATGGCCCACACTTCCATTTCGCCGAAGCGCTGGCCGCCGTATTGCGCCTTGCCACCGAGCGGCTGTTGCGTGACGAGCGAATACGGCCCCACCGCGCGGGCATGAATCTTGTCGGCCACCAGATGGCCGAGCTTCATCATGTAAATGTAGCCGACCACGATTTCCTGGTCGAACGACTCGCCGGTGCGACCGTCGTAAAGAATCGTTTTGCCGTGTTCCGGCAATTGCGCGTCCTTGAGATAACCGCGAATTTGCTTCTCTTTGATGCCGTCAAACACCGGCGTGGCGAACTTGAAACCGAGAATCTTTGCGGCCCAGCCGAGGTGCGTTTCCAGCACCTGGCCGACGTTCATGCGCGACGGCACGCCCAGCGGATTCAACACGATGTCCACCGGCGTTCCGTCGGCGAGGAACGGCATGTCTTCCTCCTTCACGATGCGCGCGACCACGCCCTTGTTGCCGTGGCGTCCGGCCATTTTGTCGCCGACGGACAGCTTGCGTTTGGAGGCGATATAAACCTTCACCGACTTGACGATGCCGGCTTCGACGCCTTCGCCCGCCTCGGCGCGCTCCATTTCCTCGTCGTATTGCATCTGCAAATCGTCAAACTTCTTTTTAAAGCTGCCGATGATTTCGTTGATTTTGTTGCGGATGGGCGACGGATCAATTTCGATGCGGTCATACACCGTCGCCAGCTTGCGCAGCAGGGTCTTGGTGATCTTGCGATTGGCCGGGATGATGATTTCGCCGGTTTCGCTGTTGACCACGTCGAGCGGGATTTTTTCACCGAGCAGAATGTTGCTCAACGCCTCGGTCAACTGGTCGCGCAACTCGTCGGTCTTTTTCTTGTGCTCATCTTCAATCTGTTTGGCGTGGCGTTTTTCCTCGCTGGCGGATGTTTTGCCGACGTGGTCGCCTTCCTTTTTGGACGAAACCTTCACGTCCATGACGATGCCGTAAGTGCCGGACGGGACTTTCAACGAGGTATCCTTCACATCGGCGGCCTTCTCGCCGAAAATGGCCCGCAGCAAACGTTCCTCCGGGGCCAGTTCGGTCTCGGATTTGGGCGTGATTTTGCCGACCAAAATGTCGCCCGGCCTGACTTCTGCGCCCACGCGAATGACGCCGTCGGGGCCGAGATTTTTGAGCGCCTCGTCACCCAGGTTCGGAATGTCGCGCGTGATTTCCTCGGGGCCGAGTTTCGTGTCGCGCGCGCTGACCTCGAATTCGTCAATGTGAATGCTCGTGAAAATGTCTTCCTTCACGATTTTCTCGCTGATGAGGATGGCGTCCTCGAAATTATAGCCGTTCCACGGCATGAAGGCGACGAGCACGTTGCGGCCCAGCGCGAGTTCGCCGTCTTTCGTGCAGGGGCCGTCGGCAATGATCTGGCCTTTCCGCACGTGATCGCCCTTCTCCACCAGGATTTTCTGGTTGATGCATGTCGCGGCGTTGGACCGCATGAACTTGCGGATGGGATAGACCCAGACGCCTTTTTCCGGATCGTGCTTAATTTTCTTCTTCGTCTCCGGCAGTTTGCCGTCTTCGGTGACGATGACGTGATCGCCGTTGACGGAAGCGACCTTGCCGCTTTCCTCGGCGACCGCCACGGCGCGCGAGTCCCGGGCGACGCGGTCTTCGAGACCGGTGGCAACGAGCGGCGCCTCGGTCACGAGCAGCGGCACGGCCTGCCGTTGCATGTTGGAACCCATCAGCGCGCGGTTCGCGTCGTCGTGTTCCAGAAACGGAATCAGCGACGCGGCAATGGACACCAATTGTTTTGGCGAAACGTCCATGTAATCCACGCGCGCCGGCTCGACGTCCACGAAATCGCCGCGGGCGCGGCAGACGACGCGGTCGGTCTGGAAATGGCCTTTTTCGTCAATCGGCGAGTTGGCCTGCGCAATGATATACTGCTCCTCGCGGTCGGCGGTGAGATACTCAATTTCGCCGGTGACGCGGCCATCCTTGACCTTGCGATACGGTGTTTCGAGAAAGCCGAATTCATTGATGCGCGCGAATGTCGCCAGCGACGCAATCAAGCCGATGTTCGGACCTTCCGGCGTTTCAATCGGGCAAATGCGGCCGTAGTGCGACGGATGCACGTCGCGGACTTCGAAGCCCGCGCGGTCGCGGGACAAGCCGCCCGGCCCCAGCGCGGAGAGACGGCGTTTGTGCGTCAACTCGGCCAGCGGATTGATTTGGTCCATGAACTGGCTCAATTGCGACCGGCCAAAGAAATCCCGGATGACCGCCGAAAGCGCCTTGGGATTGATGAGCTTTTGGGGCGTCATTTGTTCGACGCTCTGGTCGAACAGCGTCATGCGTTCCTTGACCAGGCGTTCGGTGCGGGCGAGGCCGACGCGGCACTGATTGGCAAGCAATTCGCCGACGGTGCGGATGCGGCGGCTGCCGAGATGGTCAATGTCGTCGAGACTGCCTTCGCCCTTTTTGAGGCGGAGCAGATATTTCGTCGCGGCGACCAAATCTTGCTTGGTCAGGATGCGCGAGTCTTCCTTGTCCTTGAGGCCGAGCTTCTGGTTGATTTTGTAACGGCCGACGCGGCCCAAATCGTAACGTTTGTGATCGAAGAACAGCCGTTTGAGCAACGCGCGCGCATTGGCGGCGGTCGGCGGATCGCCCGGACGCAGCCGCCGGTAAATGTCCTTGAGCGCTTCTTCCTCGTTCTTGGCCGGGTCTTTCTTCAGGCATTTGATGATGATGCCCTCATCCACGGCTGTGTCCACGACCTTGATTTTGCTGACGCCCAGTTCGGCGATTTGCTTGACCACCGCCTTGGAAAGCGGCTCAAAGGCGCGCGCGACGACGAGTCCTTTCTCCTCGTCCATGGCATCCTGAATCAAAACGCGATTCGACAGGTCCTCGAGCTTCTCGGCTTCCTTGACGGTGAGTTCCTCAATTTCGTAAAAGAGCTTGAGGATTTCCTCATCGGTGCCGCGCGTTTTTTCACCGCTGTCCTTGCCCTTGCCACCGCCGTTGCCTTCGGCGTCCAAAAAGCTCAAGGCGCGGAAAAAGGTCGTTGTCAAAAACTTCCGGCGGCGTTTCTTGCGGTCGAGATAAACGTAAAGCAAATCGCTCGTGTCG
This sequence comes from uncultured Verrucomicrobiae bacterium, assembly GCA_963827205.1. Lineage (GTDB taxonomy): Bacteria > Verrucomicrobiota > Verrucomicrobiia > Limisphaerales > UBA11358 > UBA11358. The sequence goes on along the minus strand of CAWHAH010000012.1, from coordinate 97,481 downwards.
AATTGCGCCTCATACCACGAACCGCGGTCGGGAATGACGCGGAAGCTGTGCAGGATTTTCCCGTTGGGATGTTGCGTGGCCTCGAACGCGATGCCGGGCGAACGGTGAAGCTGGCTGACGACGACGCGCTCCGCGCCATTGATGACAAAGGTGCCTTGGGGCGTCATCAGGGGCAGTTCGCCCATGAAAACCTTCTCCTCCTTCGCGCTTTTGCCCTCATCCTTGAGGATGAAGGTTACGTAAAGCGGCGCGCCGTAGGTGAGGCCTTCACGCAGGCATTCCAGCCAGTTGACCTTTGGCTCACCGGCTTCATAGGAATCATAATCGAGCTTGCATTTGCCGTCGTAACTTTCAATGGGAAAGACTTCGCGGAATACCGCCTCGAGGCCGGCGGTTTTCTGGCGCTTTTTGGGCGCGGCGTCGGCCTGCAGGAATTCCGCATAGGAATTCGTTTGCAATTCAATCATGTTCGGCGGCGCGACAATTTCCTTGATCTTGCCGAAGTTGATTCGTTCTGTGGCTCGCGATGGCATTTGGACTTTCTGTGTTGGCCGGCTCAACGCCGGCGCTTTTTATTCAACGACACAAGGCTGGCGTGCCGTGTTCAGCGGCTGACCTGCCTCCCCGAAAACTGCTGGCTGTTTCCTTTCGCAACAAAATCGTAACATTATACACGGACGACGGCACAAGGCAACCGGGCGGCTCCGGCAACCGCCGTAGCCGCCCCGGAATTCGCCCATTACTTGACTTCCACCTTGGCGCCCGCTTCTTCGAGCTTCTTCTTGGCGGCGTCCGAATCCGCCTTGTTCGCTCCTTCGAGCACCGGCTTCGGCGCGCCTTCCACCAGCGCCTTGGCTTCCGCCAGGCCGAGTCCGGCCTTCACTTCGCGGACGGCCTTGATGGTGGCAATTTTCTTGTCCGCCGGCGCGGACACGAGGATCACGTCGAACGTGTCCTTCGCGGCGGCGGCTGGCGCAGCCGCGCCGCCGGCAGCCGGAGCCGCAGCCACCGCCACCGGCGCGGCGGCGGTCACGCCCCATTTGTCTTCCAGTTTCTTCACCAGGTCGGCGGCTTCGAGAACCGTCAACTTGCTCAATTCCTCTACGAGGTTTGCTATGTCAGCCATGTTACCTTTCCTTCGTCTCGTCGTCCGCCGCGATCCGCCTTCGCTCTTGTTGGTGGAACAGGCTTCCAGCCTGTTTGACAGGCAAGATGCCTGTCCCACTAATTAAAACTTCGGCGCGACACGCCCCGGCGTTTTTAAGTCCGTACCCGAACCGACGATTTACGTTGTTGTTCTTGTTTGTTTGTCCGATCCACCGGTCAGGGCGGACCGGAAATGGTTCAACTTTTCTCCGCCTTTGCCTTGACGACGCGCGCGAGTTGCGTCGCGGGCGTGTTGATTAAAACGACCAGTTTGGTCGCCGGCGCGTTCAAAAGGCCCAGCAGTTTGGCTCGCAACACGTCCAGGCTCGGCAGATCGGCCAACGCCAGAATCGCCGCCTGTTCCAGGCGTTTGTTGTCCAAATAACCGAACTGCACCTTCAATTTGTCGAATTCCGCGCCGAAATTCTTGACCGTCTTGGCGGCGGCGGAAATGTCCTTCTGGCCGGTGACCACGGCGAGTTGTCCCGCCAGTTCGGTCGTAAATTCACCGATGCCGGCCTCCTTGGCCGCGATGCGGAAGATGGAGTTCTTGACCACGTGAATTTCCGCGCCCGCCTTTTGCAGCCGTTTCCGGAGTTCGGTCAAATGGGCCACCTTGAGACCCTGATAATTCACCACGATGAAGAACGGCGAGGCATTCAGCCGCGCCACGTATTCCTTCGTCAAAATTGGTTTTTCAGCACGCATGGATTCGTGATTTGTTAAATGGTTAAATCAGTCAATGGGCCGCAAACTCCTTGATGTCCAGACGCACTGGCGGACTCATCGTCGCCGAAAGCGTGCAGGTGTGAACATAAGTGCCCTTGAGGCTGTTCGGACGCGCTTTGAATACGGCTTCAATCACCGCGCGCGCGTTTTCCTCGATTTGGTTCGCCGGGAACGACGCCTTGCCGACGCCCACGTGGATGTTGCCCGCCTTGTCCACCTTGAACTCGACGCGGCCGGCCTTGACTTCCTTGACCGCCTTGGCGGTGTCGTCCGTCACGGTGCCGGTCTTCGGGTTCGGCATCAGGCCGCGCGGGCCGAGCACCTTGCCGAGTTTGCGCACTTCGGCCATCGCTTCGGGCGTGGCCACCGCCACGTCGAAATCCGCCCAGCCTTCCTGGCATTTTTTAATCATGTCGTCGAAGCCGACGTATTCGGCGCCCGCGGCCTTGGCCGCGTCCGCCGCCGCGCCGCTCTTGGCGAACACGAGCACGCGCACGGTCTTGCCGCTGCCGTGGGGCAGGGGAACCGTGCCACGAACCATCTGGTCCGATTGCTTCGGGTCCACGCCGAGACGGAACGCGAGGTCAATGGTTTCATTGAACTTCGCCTTGGGGAATTTGGCGAGGACGCCAACCGCATCCTTCAAGGGATACGTTTTTTTCGCGTCCACCATTTCGAGCGCTTTTCGGTATCGTTTACTGGGCATTTGCTTTGGTGCGGTGCCAGCGAGCCTTTAATGACTCTCCCGCGGTTGTTCAATTTGGATCAAGATTATGATTAAGAGTAAGATTAAGATCAGGAAACAAGTTCCTGGCAGTTTTAATCATAATCATAATCTTGCTCTTAATCGCGTTGTTAAAAAATTATCCTATAACTTCGATTCCCATGCTGCGCGCCGTGCCGGCGATGACCCGGAACGCGGCTTCCTCGTTCACAGCGTTCAAATCCTTTTGCTTCATTTTCACGATGTCCAGGACCTGTTTGCGCGTGACCTTGCCGACCTTTTCCTTGTTCGGCTCCTTGGAGCCGGCGGTGATGCCCGCGGCCTTTTTGAGCAACACGGACGCCGGCGGCGACTTGGTGATGAACGTGAACGACTTGTCCTGGTAAACGGTGATGACGACGGGAATCACAAGTCCCGCGTCGGCCTTGGTCGCCGCGTTGAATTCCTTGCAGAAGCCCATGATGTTGACGCCGTGCTGGCCGAGCGCCGGGCCGACCGGCGGCGCGGGATTCGCCTGGCCCGCCGGAATCTGCAACTTGATTTGTCCTGTAATCTTCTTTGCCATAATTCAAAATTGAAACGTGACGCGTGAAACGTGAAAACGGTCCGATGTCGCTTTCACGTTTCACGTTTTACGTTTTCACGCTCATGCCTTCTCCACCTGCCAATACTCCAATTCCACCGGCGTGTTGCGGCCAAAAATGTTGACGGTGACCTTCAACTTGCCGCGTTCAGGATCAATTTCCTCAATCACGCCGCTGAAGTTGAGGAACGGCCCGTTGTTGATCTTGATGGTCTCGCCGACTTCAAAATTGACCTTGGGCTTTTCTGTCTCTTCCGACGCGGAAATTTGCGCCTTGATGGATTCGACTTCCGCCGTGGGCGTCGGCACGGGCGGTTCACCGCCGACAAAGCCAATCACCCCCTGCGTTTCCTTGATGAAATACCATGGCTTTTCGATAATGTGATTCGTTTCATCCAGCAACACCATGTCCACGAACACGTAGCCCGGCCACAATTTGCGGCTGGACACGGTCTTCTTCTGGTTGCGCACCTCGACGACCTTTTCCATCGGGACGAGGACTTCTTTGACGTAGTCCTGCATCTCGTCGGTTTTGACGCGCTTTTCAATGCTTTCCTTGACCTTCTGTTCCTGGCCGGAAAGCGTATGGATGACAAACCACTGGCTGCGCATGGTGCTCAATGTTTGAGGAAAATAAAATACAGGACGCGGTCCACCACCACGGTGAAGCCGCCCATCAGGGCAATGGTAACGGTGATGAGCACAGTTGAACCTTTCAACTCCTCCCACGTCGGCCACGTGCACTTTTTCAATTCTTCCCGTGTTTCCTGAATATAAGTGGCGAACCGTCGGATTTGTCCCTGCCACCATAAATAGGCAAAGACCGATCCAATCACGACCACCCAGAATGCAATTGTCAAATTACTCACAAATACTCGCTCACAACTTTTTCTCGCTTGCCGGGCTGCAACTCGCAGCATTTGTTCACAGGGCAAGCTCGCCTTCGCGCTTCGCTCCGCTCCGATCCAAGACCCGGCTGGCTTGCCGAGTCGAAGCTCGGAGCACATTACCGAAACTGCCGTTCAGTCCACCTTCGCGCTGCGCGCTACGGCGCGACAGCCCCGAAAGCCTTCGAGGCTGGCGGAGAGGGAGGGATTCGAACCCCCGTTGGGCTTTCACCCAAAGCGGTTTTCAAGACCGCCGCGATAGACCACTCTGCCACCTCTCCGTTTCGCAGACTGGCTTGCCGAGCCGTAGCTCGCCATCTTTTCCTGCCCGCCTTTGCCTCGCCGCGAGCGAAGGCTGGCACGGCAGGAGGGACTCGAACCCCCAACCAACGGTTTTGGAGACCGCTACTCTACCAATTGAGCTACTGCCGTATCCGCCCAATCTCGTTTGTCTTTCGGACAAAAAAGGAGTCCCGGGGTTCATCGCCCCGGGCTCCAGATTTGAAAACCGCGTCACGCGATGACTTCCGTCACGCGACCGGCGCCAATCGTGCGGCCGCCTTCGCGAATCGCGAACCGCTGGCCTTTCTCCATCGCCACCGGGGCGATGACCTTTACTTCCACCGAAACATTGTCGCCCGGCATCACCATTTCGACGTTCTGCGGCAATGTTACCGTGCCGGTCACGTCGGTCGTCCGGAAATAAAATTGCGGGCGATAATTCGTGAAGAAGGGCGTGTGCCGGCCGCCTTCTTCCTTGGACAACACATAAACCTCCGCCTTGAAATTGGTATGCGGGGTGATGGTGCCCGGCTTGGCCAGCACCATGCCGCGCTCGACTTCTTCCTTCTTGGTGCCGCGCAACAGCACGCCGACGTTGTCGCCGCACTGCGCCGAGTCCAGCAGCTTGCGGAACATTTCGATGTCGGTCGCCACGGTCTTGCGCGTGTCCTTCAAGCCGACGATTTCAACTTCCTCCATGCGCTTGAGCATGCCGCGCTCCACACGGCCGGTCACGACCGTGCCGCGACCTTCGATGTTGAACACGTCCTCAATGCACATCAGGAACGGTTTGTCCACTTCACGCGTCGGCAGCGGGATGAACGCGTCAATGGCTTCCATCAGTTTTTGGATGGAGTCCTCGGCGGCCTTGTCTCCCGCCATCGCCGCCTTGGCGCTGCCACGGATGATGGGCGTCTTTTCTCCGGGGAACTCATATTTGGTCAGCAGGTCGCGGACTTCCATCTCCACCAAATCCAGCAATTCCTTGTCGTCCACGAGGTCAACCTTGTTCAGGTAAACCACAATCGCCGGCACACCCACCTGGCGCGCCAACAGCACGTGTTCCTTGGTTTGCGGCATCGGGCCTTCCGAGGCATCCACGACCAGGATGGCGCCGTCCATCTGGGCCGCGCCGGTAATCATATTCTTGATGAAGTCGGCATGGCCCGGACAGTCAATGTGGGCGTAATGGCGCTTGTCGCTCTGATACTCCACGTGGGAGACCGCGATGGTCAGTGTCTTGGTTTCGTCACGGACCGTGCCACCCTTGGTGATTTCGGCGTAAGAAATCGGCGTTGCCAGACCCTTCTTCGCCTGCACCTTGACAATGGCGGCCGTCAAAGTGGATTTGCCGTGATCAATGTGTCCGATGGTGCCGACGTTGACGTGCGGCTTGGTTCGTTGAAATTGCTCTTTAGCCATTGTTGTCTCCTGCGTTTGGTTTTTAGTTGTTCAAATCATTAAACTGGAGCCCATGATCAGGATTGAACTGATGACCTCGTCCTTACCAAGGACGCGCTCTACCGACTGAGCTACATGGGCACAAATCTATCATCAATTCAACCTGAAATGCAAAACGACAAAAAACCATCTCCCCTCGGTTTTCTTTGGAAAAACCCAAGGAGCTAACAGCTTTTTGACTTTTTACGGACTACCGACGCCAGCCAAATTATGAAACCGCCTAGTCCCTGTCAACAGGTATTTTCGACTTTTTTACAGTCATCTTCGAGTCCAAATCTGCGGGCAAATTTGACTGCGCGACGAAATGGCACGCTTGGATTCCATTCGGTCAACCTTGACTCCGTTCCAACCAATTCCGCAGTTTGCGAAATCGGCGGTTGAATTCCGGCAGGCCAGCGTTGACTTCACATGAATCAACTTCGGCTGGTATGCGAAGTTTTTTGTTCGGATTCAGGCTTGCGTATCGGGATTTTCGAGCGCGAAACGCACGTGGATTCCGTCTTCGATGTGAAATGGCAAACTATGCAAACAGAATGACAATGGATGGTTAAGGTTTTTTCTGTGCGAGTCGGTTGCTGGCATGTTCCAAGCAAAACACGGAGGCATGATATGCTGTGCGTGTTCTTTTCCCGTTTCACCTCGATTGAAGATTCTTGCAATCGCGAGAATCTCCCTGGTGAGAGCTCTCGGCGGAATGTTTTTCTTCGCCCTGCTCCACAACCCCGCCCAAGCTCTGAGCGCAATCGTTCCACCGGGGCAAAGCGTCACTTTGGCCTGGAATCCAAGCAGTGACCCAACTGCCGTGGGCTACAAGATTTACTATGGGGGAGCAAGTGGGAATTACACCAATATACTTTCTGCCGGCAATGCCACAAACATCACGGTTTCCGGTTTGGTTGCAGGAGACACCTATTATTTTGCGGTCACAACGTATGACAGCTCAGGTGTCCAGAGTCCGTTTTCGAATGAAGTGGCCTACGCTGTGACGACGAATGCCCCCATGTTGCAACTCTGCGTTACGCCCACCCGACAGTTCATTCTGACCGTGGCCGGCCCGGTTGGTCACACGTACGACATCCTGGCGACGCCGGATTGCATCACTTGGACAGTCATTGGCACGGTGACAGTCGGCGCCGGCGGTTCGGTGGACTTTACCGACACCAACGCGGCGAGTTTCCCTCTACGCTTGTATTCCACACGCGGATGATCCTGAATGAATGCACTACGGCCGGAAGCCGATAATTATCAAGCCAGCCGGCCAGCGGCGGTTGAAAACGGAAACGTCACGAGGACCGGCCGGCTCGCCGGGAAATGCGCCGGACCGATTTTATCGCGCCATTGTACCCTGACGATTTTCACGCCCGCGGATGCGCTGCGTCGTAGGCCTTCTTCAATCGCTCCGTCGTCACGTGCGTATAAACCTGCGTCGTGATGAGATGCGCGTGGCCGAGCAGTTCCTGCACGCTCCGCAAATCCGCGCCCGCGTCCAGCAGGTGCGTGGCGTAACTGTGCCGCAGCTTGTGCGGCGTCAGGCCCGGATCCAGTCCGGCGATGACGAGATATTGCTTCAGACGCCGCGAAAGCTGGACCGGCTGGAGCGGCGCGGCCTTTTTTGTGTCCGCAAAAAAGACCGGCGACGCTCCGGACGGCGGCTGCCTGAGCGTGCGCCAATAATTTTGAATCGCCCGCAACGCCGGCTCGCCAACCGGCACCAGCCGTTCTTTTTTGCCCTTGCCGCGCACGCGCACAAGAAACTCGCTCCAGTCAATGTCCTCGGCACGCAGACCGCACAGCTCGCTCACGCGCAGGCCGCAGGAATAAATCGTTTCCAGCACCGCCACATCGCGCAGGCAAACCACCGTGGAAACCGGACGGCCCGGTCCTTTTCTTTGCTTTTGCGTTTCCAGCAATTTTGCCGGAGCGGCAAGCAAATCCAGAATCTGTTCTCGCGTCAGGTATTTGGGCAATCGCTGGGCCGGTTTCGGCAGCGTGAGATTTTTGACCGGAGAGGTTTCAAGGGCGCCGTGGCGGACCAGGAATTTATAGAACGTCCGCAGCGCAGAAAACCGGAGCTGCGTCGCCGCGCGACCCAGATTGTTCCGGCCCAGGAACCGCAGGTAACTCCGAAAGTCATCGCGCTGCAATTTTTCCCAAGCGACAGCTTGTCGCACCGGAGTGGATTTTTCCACCCAGGCGGACGGCGATCGTGGTTCCCCCAGATACCAGCGGACAAACTCGTGAAGCGCGTCACGATAATTCCTTTGCGTGTAAACCGACGCGTCGCGATCCGTTGCCAGATGCGCGAGAAATTTCCGGATCCACCGGTCGCCGGTTTCGGAGTTGCTTTTGTCAGGGTCGCGCCGCATTCCGATGCAGGATATGCCGATTTGGCAGACAATCAATCTGCCAGCGTTGCCAACGGGCACTTTGCCAAAAGGCCCGGAGCGCGGACCGCTGAGTCCGCGCAATCCATTTTGCAAAGATTTTGGTGGTCTTTAAGAGTGTTCGCGACGCGCGGACATGGCTGTCCGCGCTCCTGTTCGATTTGGGCAACACGCTCCAGTTTAATGGCGCGTCAATGCCACACCCAGCCGCAGCAGTTTCCGGACATCCGCGTCCGATTTCGCCTCCGCGTAAATCCGCAGAATGGGTTCCGTGCCCGAACCGCGCAACATGAGCCAGGACGTGTCCTGCGCAACGAATTTTACGCCGTCAAAGGTCTTCATGCCGGCGAGCGGCGAACGCAACAACTTCGCCGGCGGATTTTTTTGGAGGAATTCCATCAGCGACGCGCGTTTCTCCAACGGATAATGCGTGTCAATCCGGCCGTAACGGTGCGGACCGAATTGTTTTTCCAGTTTCGCCAGAAGTTTGTTCACCGGCACGCGCTCGGTCGCGAGCAGCTCCAGCAGCATCAGGCCGGCGGCAATGCCGTCGCGTTCGGGGATGTGGCCGGGGAAACCGATGCCGCCGCTTTCCTCCGCGCCCAACAGCACATCGCCCTTGAGCATCTCGGTGCAGATGTATTTAAAACCCACGCCGGTTTCGACCAATGGCAGGCCGTAAGCCGCGCACATCTTGTCCACCATTGAAGTCGTCGTGAGCGCCTTGACGACGCGTAGTGGCGCGGGCGTCCCGCCTGCGTGTGCCGAATAACCGCGCCGGGAATTGGAACTCACGGGCGGGACGCCCGTGCCACTGCTGCCACGGTTCACGACGAGGTGATGCAGCAACAGGCAAATAATCTGGTGCGTCGTGAGCGCGTTGCCGCGACCGTCCATGCCGCCGACGCGATCGGCATCGCCGTCCGTCACGAGGCAAAGGTCGTGCGGATGCGCGCGCAAAAACTTTTGGGTCGGCCCGTAATTTTTCCCGATGGGTTCCGGGTTGATGCCGCCGAACAATACGTCGTGCCGCGCATTGAGCGTCGTGACTTTGCAGGTCGTGCCGGCGAGCAATTGCTCGAAGCAGCCGGCGCCGACGCCGAACAACGCGTCGTGAGCAAAACGCAGTTTCGATTTCGCAATCAATTTGAAGTCCACGAGCTTTTTCAGCGCGGCGTAATGCGCCGGACGGACGTCCTGCATCAAAATCTGTTTTGCGGCAACAGCTGGCGTCACGGCGCGGACGGGATTGCGGCCGAGAAAACTCTCGACGGCCAGGCATTCGTCGGCACTGCTGGAGCCGCCGTAATATGATTTGAGTTTGAAGCCGTTGAAAATCGGCGGATTGTGGCTGGCGGTGATCATCACGCCGCCGACCGCGCGCAGGTGTTTGACGGCAAAGGAAACCGACGGCGTGGGCGTCGGCTCCGGCGTGAGGATGACCTGAAAACCGTTGCCGGCAAACACCTCGGCGGCCGTTTGGGCGAAACGCTCCGAGAAAAACCGGCGGTCAAAGCCAACCACAACCTTCGACTCATATCCGAAGACTTTGGACTGCGGACTGTGGACTTCAGACTTCCAGCAGTCGGCGGCGGCCTGGGCGACGCGCGCGACGTTCGCGAAGTTGAAATCCTCCGCCATGACCGCGCGCCAGCCGTCGGTGCCGAATTTGATTTGAGCCACGCGGAGAGCTTGGCACAGGCGCCTTCACCTGCCAAGCGCAGGAGATGGACTTGGTCCGAGACGTTACTGCGCCAGCACCCGGTAAAACCGCGCCGTATTCGTCAACGCAGGATCATTGATTTGGATGACGCCTGCGGTGTTGTAGATAATTGTCTGCAAGGTCTGCCATGTCACCGGCTGCGTGAGGTTCGTCGCGTATTGAATAGTGTAATTCGCGTTTGATTGACCGGGGAATTGGAATTGGAACCCGTTGGTCAGAAGCACAGGCGACTGCAATTGCGGCACGTTCGGTAGCAGCACGTGAACGATGGTGTTGGTGGAAACGCCGGCGGGATTGTCGTTGTTGTAGGCCGTGAATGAGACGGTGTAATCGCCGGCATTGGTCCAATAATGGGCTGGGGATGTGCCGGAGTTGGTGATGGTCGTTCCGTCGCCAAACGACCACGCGTCCGAGGCCGCGCGGCCGGTGATGACGCCTTGAAACAATCCGAAGTGAGGAGGAGGATAAAGATTGGGCGCGCTGACCAGCAAATTGGTTTGCGAGGCGAGCAGGTTGACTGACAACGGGCCAACGAGATTGGAAATCACCACTTCATCGCAGCCCATCGAGGGTGGATTGGCCCACGCCTCGCCGTCCAAATCGGTCCCGCTGGCATAAAGCGCGCTGCCAGCGCCGCGACAGGGCGAAGTGGTCGCGATGTGGAATAAGTCAACGAATTGGGGACGGGCGCTGTTTCCATTTATGTTGCCGGTCCCGGATGGCAGCGGGTAGGTGCAGGAATAGGAGTACTCCGCCGAAAAATAGCCAGAGTCGTAGTAGTAGTTGTCGATGCCGTAGGTGAGAGGCCATCCATCGTAATTGTTTACCACGATGCTGTTCCGCACCACGCAATCATGCGTTCCGCCGCCATGGCCGGGGAGGAACACAATTGCCGTTTCGCAGTAATTGTTGAACACGGTGCAGTTGTTCAGCGTGGCGCCGTAGGCACCGCCGCCGTAGGGCGCCAGATTGCCGATAACCAAAGAATTGTTCAACATTCCGTTGCAGATGCCGCCGCCAAAGACCGAGGAGTTGTTCGTCAAGACACAATTGGAAACAACGGCGTTGGTCGAAGCGCAAAAAGCGCCGCCGCCGCTATCCGATATGTCACCACCGAGGCCGCCGCTGGACGTTGCGCCGTTTTCCAAAGTAAATCCGTTCAGAACCGCGCCGTTGGTCAGATAGACGCAGCGAATCGCGTCGGGGCCGTTGGTGGAAACCGGGTCCCACGCGCCTTGAATGACGGTTACAAACGGGCCGTTGACACTTTGCACCGTCACGGCTTTGTTCAGGGCGACACGATTGGTCAGAGTTGCCGCCATGACCCGACCGCCCGTTTGATAAATCCCATTGGTCACCCAAATCTGGTCGCCGGCGCTGGACGCATCAATCGCATCCTGAATGTTCGTCGCGGCGGTGTCCCAACCGGCGTAGGGCGAAACGGGGTTGGTGCTGCTCAAGTCCACACAGAGCGTTGCGGATGAGGCGTGCAGAATAAAAACCGTCAAGCCAACCGTTCCGAGGCAAATTGGATGTAACTTCATATTGCCTTTGTAAGGTTTGCTCGATTAAATCATTTCCTTTTGGCGACTTCAAGAATGAATTTGCTTTCTTCCGCCGTCAGAATTCGCCACTGGTCGGCGGGCAAATCGCCGAGCCGGAAACTTCCAATCCGCACCCGAATCAACCGCAAGGTCGGATGCCCGATGGCTGCTGTCATGCGGCGCACCTGGCGATTTTTACCCTCGATCAATTCCAGTCCAATCCAACAGGTCGGCACGGTCTTCCGGAAACGAATCGGCGGATGGCGAGGCGGGAGTTTTGGCGTAGCGGCGTCTCGGCAGAGCGCCGCTGACTGTCTTTCCGGAAAAATGGCGGCGCTCTGCCGAGACGCCGCTACGGGTTCGGGGATTACTTCCGGTTGCGGCTCCAAAATCCACGCGCGGCAGGGCAAGGTCTTCCGGCCTTGAACGGTGACGCCGCGCTCCAATTTTTTCAGCGCCGCCGACGTCGGGACGCGTTCCACCTGCGCCCAATACTCGCGTTCGTGAGCATGGCGCGGATGCAACAGGCGTTCGTTCCATTCCGGTTCGTCGCTCAGGAGCAACAGGCCCTCGGAATCCGCATCGAGCCGGCCGATGGGATAGACGTTTTTCGGAAAACCGAATCCCGCCAGCGTGCGATTCGGCGAGCCGTCGCCCGTGAATTGTGAAATGACGCCGTAAGGTTTATGGAATGCGATGAGCAAGGTGGCAAAAAGCGGTTGATAGAGTTAACGGGATTCAGCCACTGCCCGCAACGGTTTCATTGCTTGGGCCGGGTGGCCCTTTCCTGCAACCAGGCGACGTTGGGATTGTTTGGCGATGCGAATTGGTCGTTGACGAGACCTTCGGGCACCAGTGGCGGCATGGTGCGGCCATCGCGCCAGCGGCGCATTTCCGAATGACCGTCGGCAAACGAAAACCCACACGCCAAATGATGATAAAATCCGGGCAAATCAAAAAAACCGTAGTTTGCCGGCTGGTCCGGCCAGCCCGCCATGTCAGCGGCGAAATTGCCCATGTCAATGCTGTCCTGGCGCATGTCGAGAAATACAAAAACGGTGGAGGGGCCGGGATTGATAAGGTCGGATTGTTTTCGGTAGATTTTGAAGTTGCCCCAGACGGGACCCAGGACCAGGTCCCAATTGCCGTAAGTGCCGCCGAAGCCGCCGAGATAAACGTTCATGGACATGCTGCGCACGCGCGGCAAGGGTTGTCCGTTGACCAGCACGAACGAGGTGTCCGCCGGGCATTTCCAAATCGCAAGACTATTGCCGCAATAGGGCCACATCGGACTGCGCTCAATGGTGAGCGAAGGATCCCAATTTGATTGGTTTGCAGGATTGAAGTCGAGTATGCCGGTAATCCATGCACCATTGGTGGTCGGCGGGTTATACGGGTCTTCACTGGCAAACAACAACTGGTCCGCGTTGTCGTCCGAATACATCTTCCAGGCCAGGCATAATTGCCGGTGATTGGACAGGCATTGCAGTCCCTGCGCCTTGAATTTCGCCTTGGCCAAGGCCGGCAACAGCATCGCCGCCAGAATCGCAATGATGCCAATCACGACCAGGAGTTCGATCAACGTGAAGCCGCTGTTAAATGGCTGCCGCGCTGACAAAAGCCGGAAATCTGGCGGTGTTCGGCTCATGTTCAACTTCAATTATAGCCTGACCACATGGTTATGCAATTTGCCGGCGTCGGGCGCAACTCCGAATTGGCGGTGTCCTGATTTGAAATTCCTGGAGCGTGGCTGTGCGCGCAGCGTCAGCCGCAGCGTGTCGAAAGTGCTGCGGCTGGTCTTCGACGCAGCCGCGTTCCGCCAGATCAGGACATTGCCGCGGAATTTTGATTCTGTTGCCTGAAATTTTCCCCGCGTTAAACTGTGCCCGTGATTCGCAACATCATCTTCGACTGGTCGGGCACGCTGGTGGACGACCTCCCCGCCGTTTTGAAGGCGTCGAATTTTGTCCTCACCCAGGCCGGCCGCCCCGAAATGACCCTCGACGAATTCCGCGCGGAATTTTCCCTGCCGTTCACGAATTTCTACGACCGCCACACGCCGCACGTGCCGATGCCGCAGCTCGAGGCCTGGTTTCACACCAGCTTCCGGCAGGCGCAGGATTCGATCTGCGAGCTGCCCCATGCCCGCGAGTTCCTTCAATTTTGCCGCGCGAAAAAGCTCCGCACGTTTTTGTTGAGCACCGTCCACAAGGAGCACTTCGCCGTGCAATGCCGGGTCACCGGCTTTGACGCTTTTCTTGACAAACCCTACATCGGCGTTTGGGACAAGCGGAAAAAAATCCACGAAATCCTGGCCGAAAACCATCTCCAGCCGGACGAAACGCTGTTCATCGGCGACATGCAGCACGACATCGAAACCGCCCGGCACGGCGGCATCCACTCGTGCGCCGTGCTCACCGGCTACAACACGCTGGAGCAATTGCGCGCGGCGAAACCGGACCTGGTCGTCGAGCACCTCGGCGAATTGCGTCGCGTGCTCGAACAGAATGATTTGCGCCTGAAGCCGGCGGAGAAAAATTTTGAGGAAACCCATCCGCCGCTGGCGACGGTCGGGGCGCTGATTTTCAACGGCGCGGGCGAGGTGCTGATGATTCGCACGCATAAATGGTCGAATCGCTGGGGCATCCCCGGCGGCAAAATCAAATGGGGCGAAACCGCCGAGGCCGCGCTCCGCCGCGAAATCAAGGAGGAAACCAATCTCAAGGTGAAGGACATCGGGTTCGTGCTCGTGCAGGATTGCATCCACTCGAAGGAATTTTACCGCGACGCGCATTTTGTCCTGCTGAATTACACGTGCCGCTGCGCCGGGAAAAATCCGCGCGTGAAGCTGAACGAGGAAGGGCTCGAATTCCGCTGGCTCAAACCGGGCGACGCATTGAAAATGCCGCTCAACACGCCGACGCGGATTCTGCTGGAAGCCGTTTTGAGAAGGGGAGCACACCCGCCCTTGCCTCGGCGTAGCCTCCGGCGCAGCCTGGGTCGGGTGCGGCGGTTGACGCCTCGTCAACCGCGGCGGATACCGCTGCCGACGGGGCGTCGGCAGCAACACGCGGGGGCGCGTGTGCTCCCCAAATCAAAAATCGTAAATCGTAAATCATAAATGTCCCGAATTTCCATCGTTGATCTCGAAGTGTTCTACTGCGTCGGCGTGCCGGAGGCGGAACGGGTCAAACCCCAGCGTCTGCTGTTGACGGTGGAAATGGACTGTGATTTTTCATCGGCGGCCAGGAGCGATAATATCCGCGATACGATTGATTATTTCGCTGTCAGCCAGCGGCTGCTGAAATTCGGCGAAGGCCGGAGTTGGAAACTGATTGAAAAGCTCGCTGCTGACATTGCGGATATGGTCTTGTCCGAGTTCAAGCCGCAAAGCGTCACCGTCGAGGTGAAGAAATTTCCGATTGCGGATGCGCGATACGTTTCCGTCAAAGTCACCAGAAATATGTAGCAGCCGACGTGAGTCGGCTCTGATTTCCCGGGAGAAAGAATGAGCGAACTGACGTTCGCTGCTACGGAGGGATGAGTTTTTGCCCATCCATCGTCTGCAATTCCCAGCCATCCGGTCGCGCCACAATTTTCACCGCGCTGGCGGTGCGCGTGTAAATCACCGGCACAGGTCGCGCGGATAATCGCTGTTTCAATTCGCGGCTGGCGCGGCGGGTCGCCGGAAATTCCGAGTCGGCAATGACGATGAATTTCGGCTGGACCGCCTCGAGCAGCGCGTCGCAGAGCGGTTCGTTTCCGTCGGGCAAACCGGCGATGACAATATCGGCGTGCAGGTCGTTGGTGTGCGCGAGCAACGCGCTTTGCCCGGCGCGCCCCAAATCGGACACCAGCAAAACGCGGGTGTGGTAAAAATTCCCGAGCAGCACCAGCGCCGCATCGTCCGTGTGCGCAAAATTCTCCCCGGCGCCAGGATGCAAAACCCGCCAGCAGCCGGCGTCATCGCCGCGATTCAGGGTTCGGTGCCGCGCCGGAGGTTTTTCAAATTCCGCGACAATATTGCGGTAAGCGCCGGAGTGGAACGGGATCGGGCCGGTGACGAGTTCGCCGATACCAAAGTGCTCGTTGAGCGATTCTGCGCCGCCGATGTTCCGCACACTGCTTTCCGTCAAAACGAGCCTTGGGATTTTGTTCACGCCTTGGGCGCGCAGAAACGGTTTGAGGGTGAACTCCGCGGCATTCTCGTTCCCACAGTTCACCAGCCAGTCATTTTTCCGTCCGGCGGCGTCCACGAAAACAGCGTGACTGCCGTTGAGCGGGAGCACGGTCAATTCGATTTCGCCGCGGGACTCTTCCCAGCGCCAGAAATAAAACGCCGCGATCAGGATCAGGATCGCCGCGCTCCAGATTCTTCGCGTTGGCGCGAACAGCCAGCCGCTCAAGGCGCCAACGAGCGCCGCGTAGTAAATCCCGATGGCGAGTCACGACGGCGCGGGCACGTAAAAAAACGCGCCGGGAATTTTGGTTGACCACTCGCTCACATCGGTCATCGCCACCATGAAAAACCAGGCGCTGTGATTGAACAATTCAGTTGCCCACGGCAGCCAGTGGCCGCAGACGAGGCTGCCAAGGTTGCTCATCAGCGCGAGCGTGCCGAGCGGCACGGCGACAATGTTCGCCAGCGGCGAAACCGGGCTGAACAGATGAAAGTAAAGCGCTGACAAGGGAATCGAGCCGGCCCAGGCCGCAAGGGATAGCGCAAAATACCGCGACAACATCCGCAGCGTCGAGGTCAGCACACGCCGCCAGCGCGGCAGCAAGTCGTCGGGCAACAACGGGTCGTGCCCCAGGAGCCGGTCGGAGATTTTATTCATCGGCGGCAGCATCAGCGCGATAACGAGCACGACGAAAAATGACAATTGGAAGCTCGCCTCGAAAAGCTGGCGCGGGTCCCACAGCAGAATGATGAATGCGGCGGCGGCGAGGGAATTGATCAGGTCGCTCGGCCGTTTCAACGCCCAGCCGCCAATAATGATGGTCATCATCACCGAAGCGCGGATGGCGGAGGATTCCCAGCCCGTGGCGGCGGTATAAAACCAGATGACCGGAATGGCGACGATGCCGCACCAGGCGCGCGAAACCTGCAATACGCGGAGCAGGGCGACGAGCATCCCCGAAATCAACGCAATGCGCAGCCCGTCAATCGCGAAGAGATGCATCGTGCCGGCGCGCAGGAAGGGTTCGCTGATATCGCCCGTGAACGCGGTGCGCCAGCCGAGCGTCATCGCCCAAATCAGGCGCAACGGCTCTTGATTAACATCGTCAGCCGGCAAACCCAGCGCCAGTGTGTCCTTCGACCAGGCCAGGAACCGGTCGGTCAACGGTGGATTCGACAATGGCGATGCGCCGAGTCGCCAATCGTTGGTGGAACCGGCTTTGAGCTGGTAAAAAATTCCGCGCGTCTGGAGATAATCGCGGTAGTTGAAAAGTCCTTCAGCCAGGGGTGGCGGTGGCGGCGTGATGACGCCGTTGATTTCCACGGGCCGTCCGGCGAAAAAATCACCGGGGAGCACACCGGGCGTCGTGACAACGATTTCGCCGTCGGCAGGCTGCCAATTATCATTTCGCCGCAACCCGTTCACCCGGACCTGGGCGACGGTACGATTGGTTTCCTGGTCATCGCGCTCAATAATTTTGATGTGCGGCGTCTCAACCAGATTGCCGCGGATGGCTGCGATGGCGGCATTATTGCCGAGCAGAGAGCGAAGGTCGTTTGGCGAAAGGACAGTGGTGCGGCTGGCGAGATTCGTCCAGCCAACGAGCGCGAGCAGCAGCCAAATCAACCACGGACGAAATTTTTCGAGGACGAGGACGAGGACGAGGACGAGAAACGAAGCGACAAAAAGCGCGGCCAGCGGCGGCTGAAAAAATCCGGCAATCAGCAAACCGATGACGTAGCACGAAACGACAGCCACGAGCGGACGTTTCACAATGTGAGATTACCAATATTTTCGCCAGCGGCCAATCAGCCAAAGTGCGAGCAAGGCCGCCGCGCCGCCCGCCGTGTCAATGAATACGTCCGACACCAGCGAGGTCCGGGTGGGCACAAATTGTTGGTGAAATTCGTCGGTGGCCGCGTAAAGCATGACCAGCAGCAACGCGAGCCGGGCTTCGCGCCAGTTCCAGGGACGGGAAACGCTTTTCGCCGGTTTGCGGAGCGCGCGCCAGAGCAACAGGGCGAACACGGAATATTCAGCCACGTGCGCGCATTTGCGGAACAATTCATGGATGGCGTGGATTTGTGCTTCCGACAGGTGCGGGAACAGCCAGCGTAGGAGCGGTTCGATGATACGCGACGAATGTTCGTAGGAATGCGAGTCGGCGGACGCCGTAAAAATCAACGCCATCCAAATCACCACCGGCAGCCAGTATTTGCAAAATGCGCGCAGTCGGAGCACGCCGGATGAAAACCGGATTCGTCGCGCGCGGCAATCAGAATCATAATTGGGTTTGCCAAGTGGCGTCGCATTTGGCACAGAAAGGCCCCGCAATGAACAAGTTTTTGATTATTTCGTTTGGCGCGGTAATAACGGTGGTGGTGGCGGCCCAGGCCGCGCCGCCGCCGGATTTGATTGCGCGAATTCATTTTGCCGGCGCGGAACATATTTCCGCCGATACCAATTCCGCCGCGTTGACTAATTTCTTTTGCTCCGCCGAGGAGCAGGCGCTCCGCGAACAGACGCTGAACAAGCTGTCGCATTTTCCCTACACCTGGTTCAAAAGCCGCCTTGCCGCCGGCGCCAGCAATGGAGCGGAACAACTTCGTCCCTTGCTTGACGATTTGCTAAAGTCGGAATGGTTTTTGGAAATCCGTGACACCACCAACGGCGCGCCGGAAACCGCCCTGGCGATACGCCTGAATAGCGGGCGGACGGAGCTGTGGAGCAAAAATCTCGCGGCAGTTTTGCAGGATTGGACAGGCATTGGGATTTCACAAGACCGGCCTGGAATTTGGTGGCTGAAGAAGCATCAAGCGCCGAATTTGTTTCAATTCAGCCGTTCCGGCGATTGGGTCGTGATTGATTGTGGTCAGAACAATTTATCGTTGGGTGGCGGATTGCTTACGATGGCCGCAAAGCCTGCCATCAGGGAAACCAACTGGCTGACCGCCGATTTGGACTGGCCGCGTCTGGCGCAATGGTTCGTGCCCCCGAAAATTTTTAATTTTCCGAAGATTGAATTGCAATTCATTGGCCGCGGCGGCGATTTATGGGCAAACGGCAAATTCATCCTGTCGCAACCGTTGCCGCCGCTGGAAAAATGGCGGATGCCCACCAACATCATTCATCAGCCGTTGGCGAGTTTCACGGCGGTGCGCGGCATCGGGCCGTGGCTGGCGCGGCAAGACTGGGCGCGACGGTATGAAATCCAACCGCCGCCGGATCAGTTTTTCATCTGGGCGTTGCCGCAAATGCCGTTTCAAACCTTTGCGGCCACGCCCGTGCCGGATGCGGCCGCCGCGATTGCGCAGCTCGACGCAAAGTTGCCTGTGACGTTCGATGCCAGGTCAATGGCGCTTTTGCTCCCGCCGATTACAACGGTGTTGACGAACCACGAAATCATGTGGCGCGGCGTGCCGTTCGCCGCGCCGTTTGTGCAGGCGTTGCACGAACCGTCAGGCGACTTTTTGTTCGGCGGTTTTTTCCCCAACACGCCGCGTTCGCAACCGTTGCCGCCGGAGTTGTTCCAGCAACTGAACACCCCCAATCTGGTTTATTACCATTGGGAAGCCACCGCCGAGCGGCTGGACAAATTGCCGCAGTTGACCCAACTCTTGCTGCTGATTACGCAGCACAAGCAACTCGAGGCAAATTCCGCGGCTTATAAATGGCTCAAGCGTGTCGGCCCGACCCTGGGCCCCACCGTCACGAAGGTCACACAGACCGGACCGGGTGAATTGAGCTTCCTGCGCAAATCGCCCGGCGGCCTGGCGGCGATTGAACTCGTCGCGCTGGCGAACTGGCTCGAAGCGGGGAACTTTCCCGGCTGCGATTTGCGTCTGCCCCCGCCTCCGCCAAGACCGAAGCGACCGCTGCACCATCAGCCTGGCGCGCCGGCCAAGCCCGTGCCGGCCAAACCAGCGCCCGCCGTGCCCACACCGGCATCGCCGGCGTTGCCGCATTGATCATGCTCAAACTCGGCGTCAACATTGACCACGTCGCAACGCTCCGCGAGGCGCGGTATCGTGGGCGCGGGTTTGGCGAGCCGGATCCCGTCGAGGCGGCGCGAGTTTGCGAAGCCGCCGGCGCGCACGGCATCACCGCGCACTTGCGCGAAGATCGCCGGCACATGCAGGACCGTGACATCTGGAAGCTGCGTGAAATAATCCAAACCCGCCTGAATCTGGAGATGGCCAACGTGCCGGAAATCGTCGGCATCGCGCTGAAATTGAAACCGGACATCGTCTGCGTCGTGCCCGAACGGCGATTGGAAGTGACGACCGAAGGCGGCCTCGATGTGGTTGCCGCTGAAAAAACCTTGACCGAAACGCGCAAAAAGATGAACGACGCCGGCATCGAAGTGAGCTTGTTCATCGCGCCGGATGAAAAACAGATTGAAGCCAGCGCGCGCGTGGGCAGCCAGTTTATCGAACTGCACACCGGCGCGTATGCGGAAGAGTTTTCACGTAGCAGCCGACGTGAGGAGGCTCAAACTTCAAAAGCCGAAACCGATCAGAGCCTCCTTACGTCGGCTGCTACGGGTTTTGACAGTGAATTGCGGCGGCTGATTTCCGGTGCGCAGCAGGCGCACGCGCTTGGGCTGAAGGTGAACGCCGGACACGGATTGAATTACGTGAACCTGCCGGCATTGAAGCGCGTGCCGCACCTGGTGGAATTGAACATCGGCCACAGCATCGTCAGCCGCGCCGTCAGCGTCGGCTTGGAAAAGGCCGTGAAGGAAATGCTGCGCTTGATGAAAAATTATCGCGGGTGAAACTATGGAACAGGATATTCCTCAATCAAGCATCCTTTTGCGTCCGTCCGCCAGGCTTTTTGCAGCTTCCAAGGACTATCTTCGGATGCCCGGACAACCTGAAAATGATATACGGATGAATCCCCTATCTTCCGACCGGTGAAGCTGCCGGTGAGGGTGGAGCTGCAGGAGAAACTCACGCTCTTGGCCGCTGCTTTGTCGTCTTTTGACCAGCCGGGCAGGTGGCCGCTTTTCTTTAAACTGCGCAACAGGGTTACGGCTGATTTTGCCTCGGCTTTCACCTCTTGGGGATCCAGATGCAGCGGACCAATGCTCGTGCGTTTGAGATACATTGTCCGCTTTGGAAAATCCAAAGTGACCAGATGCCTTGACAGGAAGAGGATTCCGATGCCGTTATGCTCCGGCTCGCCCGTCTCCCACGGCTTGCCCCTGTCTAACCAGACCTCCGGATAAATCTCTCCGCCGAGCTGTGCATCGGGACAATGAACCTGGCCCGCCACGAGCGGCAGCGCCTGATTGGTCCATTGCTGGAACAGCCCCGGCACCAGCCAGCCGTCGCCAAGGCAACCGAGGTCAATCGCTGTGAGTGAACCTGAACCTTGGTTGCCGACAAGGTTGTTGCTGATATAAATCCCTTCCTCTGGAGGACCAGTCAGGACGAACGGTTGCCCCCACCCTTTTGCGGGCGTGTCCGGGTCGAGGAAGCGCATTTTATGGGAGGCGAAATCCAGTTGGATGCAATATTTTTCCAGCACGTCCATGCCAAGGATGCCCATCACCGGTCTGCCACAAAGGGTTGACAACCATTTGTAATCACAGGTGCCGATGTTGGTGCCGGTGTGCTGTAGCAGGGCGCCGCCCAGATAGAGCTTGGGTGTCTGATAGATGCCCACTTCATGTATGGCACCCATAGCCGAGATCGACCCCGTGTCGTAACGCTTGCCTAATTTCGGCTCCAACGATTGGTCGAGAATGGTGTTAAAACATCCGGTGTCCACTTCGCATGGCAACTCCTGGCCGTCTTCCAGCCGGAGGGTGACGAATATCAGCTGTGAGCGGCCCGCGTCCTTGTTCATTGCCACTGTTGCTGGAAACTGCGAGTGAATCGAATTGTCCGTCGCGCAAGAACACAAGAGCAGCAGGCAAAGAAAAGCGGGAATTAGACAGATGGTTTTCACTGATTTGCGTTTGAGCGTAAATCTTGTTTGATTTTTGTCCAGTGAGTTTGCTTGCGCGTCAATCGTAAATCGTAAATCGTGAATCGCAAATGATCCTGGGCGTCGGCATTGATATTATCGAAGTGAAGCGCATCGCTTCATCGTACGAAAAATTCGGCGAGCGGTTCTTGAACCGGCTTTTGCTGCCGGACGAAATTGCGTATTGCCGGTCGCACAAACAACCCGCGCCATTTCTGGCGGCACGGTTCGCGGCCAAGGAGGCGATTTCCAAGGCGTTCGGCACCGGCATCGGCGCTGCGCTCGGCTGGCAGGATATGGAAATCAAGCGCAAGGACTCCGGCGAGCCATTCGTCGTCCTGCACGGCAAGGGCGAGGAATTATTCAAATCACGCGGCGCAAAACGATTGCTCGTCAGTTTGAGTCACACGCAGAATTACGCGGCGGCCACGGCGGTGTTGGAAGGCTGAGTTTTTCGGGAAGGAGTTACATTAACTCAAACGCTATGTCGCCTAAACCAGCCGAGTAGCCCTACGCCAAGCAAAATCTGTATCGCCGCAGCAGAGTAATAACCTATAGGCGAACCCATTCCCATGCCGATAAGAACCATAGGCACAAACCAGACAAAAGAAAACAAACTTGACGTGAGAGCCGGCGCGATCGTCAGCAAGGCGATAACAGCAACTGCGATGATAGCCGTGAGAATTCCGTGTGACTCTTTCTGGCAG
This sequence comes from uncultured Verrucomicrobiae bacterium, assembly GCA_963827205.1. Taxonomy (GTDB): domain Bacteria; phylum Verrucomicrobiota; class Verrucomicrobiia; order Limisphaerales; family UBA11358; genus UBA11358. The sequence continues at coordinate 75,157 of CAWHAH010000012.1, read as the reverse complement.
CGGTTGTAGCACGTAAAGAATGTGAAGGTCAGAACACTGAGACTGAATAGTGTCAGCGTAATGGCCGGATGGCTGAATCTAAATGAAAAATCTAGAATTTCTGTTGGCACACCGGTTTCTCCGAAAGAAGGTGTCCTGGAAATGTCGAGCAAGTTTCCTCCAAGGGAGAAGAAAACAGCTGTGCAAATTAGTATTGCACCTAGACCGCTGGCGAATGCCGACCCTAAAGGTGATTTTGGAGTCCAGTGCACCACATCGGCAAATTTGCCAGGAGCCTCGGTGGTAAATGGTGTCCCACACGCCATGCAGTACGTGGCCGAATCATCATTTTTTTGACCGCAATATCCACAGGGTTTCATAGGCACAATGATTTGACCACCTCGTTCTTAGTCGAATCGCAACGTCCAAGCTTCACCATTGACATTATTCCGCTCGCCAATTTCTGTCCAGCCGGTTTGTCCTTTTCCGTGGCAGCATTAGCCATTATCCTGCGCGCATGGGGACGGCGTTGGTGGCGATGGCGGCGATTTTGATCTTCGCAGGCGCGAGTTTCTTTTTCGCGCTGGCGGAAACGGCGCTGCTGTCCTTGAGCAAATGGCAGGCGCGGCAATTGGCCGAACGCCATCCGCGCGCCGGTAAAATTGTCGCCCGGCTCCTCGAACAACCGCAGGATTTGCTGGCGGCGATGGTGCTCGGCAACACGTTCGCCAACGCCGCGGTGCTCGCCGTCGCATTGCGCAAGGTGTTCAGCGGCGAATGGCCGTTGGTGTTGACCGTCGCCGCGCTGTTTGCGCTGGTGATGCTCGGTTGCGAGGTCTTCCCCAAAACGCTGGCCGTGCGGCAGCCGGAGCGGTGGGCGTTGCGCGTGAGCTGGCCGTTGATGCTGTTCGTGAACGCCACCACGCCGTTGTGCCGCGTGGCGCAGAAGTTGAACGAGGTTGTTTTGAAACTGGCCGCGCCCAAATTTCTCGTGCCGCCGGCGGCGTTGACCGATGCGGAATACCAGGAACTGCTCGAAATGGCCTACCAGCAGGGCACCTTGGCCGAGGCGGAAAAGGAAATCATCCTGCAAATCATCAGCCTCGACCAGCGCACGGTGCGCGATGTGATGCGTCCGCGCGCCGGCATGGCGTGCATATCGGACGATACCCCGGTTGAGCAAATGCTCGCCGCCGCCCGCGAATTCAAGCACCGCCGCCTGCCGATTTACGATGAAACACCCGACACCATCGTCGGCATTTTGAACGCGCGCGCGCTGTTGCTGGATCCCCAAATTGATCTGGCCGATGCGATTGAGTTTCCGTCGTTCGTCCCGGAGACGATGAACCTGCTCCAGCTTTTCAAAAGTTTGCAAAAGCAGCAGCGCGGCCTGGCCATCGTGCTCGACGAATTCGGCGGCACGGCCGGGCTGGTCACCATGGAGGACATTTTGGGCGAACTGGTCGGCAAGATTCGCGCGAAAGTGAAACCGGAAGGTTTCATCATGGAAAAGCTCGCGCCGGGGCGCTGGCGGGTAAACGGCACGATGCGGCTGGACGATTTCCGCCGTGAATTCCCGCCGCTCGGCGACGTGCCCGAAGTCGAAACGATGGGCGGGCTGCTGTCACATTTGTTGGGCGTGGTGCCCGAAGCCGGCCAGTCGGCGTCGTTTCGCGGTTTGAAACTGACGGCGCACGTGGCCGACGAACGGCGCGTGCGGGAATTGCTCGTGCAACAGGTGAAATGAAATGAACATCGAGGTTTTCAACTGGCTCGGCCTGGCGGGGTGTCTGGCCATGTCGTTCCTGCTTTCAGGAATGGAGGCGGGCGTCTTCGCGTTAAGCCGGTTGCGCGTGCGGCGGCTGGCGCACGCGGGGCGGCCTTCGGCAAAATTACTTCATGGTTTTCTCGAAGATCCCGAAAATTTTCTCTGGACCATCCTGGTCGGCAACACGCTGGCCAATTTCCTTATCCTCGGCTGGGTCATCGTGAAATTGCACGAGTGGCTGGCGTGGCATCACGCCTCGATCGTCATCATTTTTGCGGCGGTGGTGTTTTTGTTTTACGCGCTGTTCGACCTGCTGCCGAAAATGCTGTTTCGCGCGCATCCCAATCAACTCTGCCTCGCCATGGCCAACGTGTTCCGGCCTGTTCATGTTGTGCTGCGCCCGCTCGTCTGGCTGGTCAAAGCGGCGTCCACGGCCTTGTTGAGTTGGACGGGTGGACGCGCCTTCACCGGGCGGCTGTTCGGCAACCGCGAGGAAATGCGCGCCGTCATGCAGGAGTCCGCGCAGGCGCTTACGAGCGACGAGCGCGCCATGGTCAACCGCGTCCTCGACCTGCAAAATTTCACCGTCCGCCAGATTGCCACGCCGCTGGCGCAGACGGTGGCGGTCGAGGCGCAAACACCGATTCGCGGCGTGCTGGCGCTGGCGCGCGAAAAGAAACTTTCGCGCCTGCCGGTCTGGGAAACCCGCGACCATCGGCACCGCATCGCCGGTCTGCTGGCGCTGGATGTATTGTTGTTCCGCGGGGATCTCGATCTGGAGAAACCTGCGTCGGTGTACATGGCCCCGGCGCTCTTTGTGGATGAGGCAATGCGGCTGGAAATTGCGTTGCGGCTGATGCAACGCGCCGGCCACCGGCTGGCGATTGTGCTGGGACGCGACCGCAGCGAAACCGGCATCGTGAGTTTGGAAGACATTTTAAAGGTAATGTTCGGCGAGGTGAAACTGTAAAATAAAATGACGAATTTCTAAACCATAATGACGAATGAATTCCCAATGACGAAATCCCGAAACAATTTCGCGCTCTTTTGTTGTGTTTGGTCATTGGGACTTGATCATTCTTTAGTCATCAGGGCTTCGTTATTAGTCATTCAATTTCCATGAATTGGAACTCTGTCATTTTGGTTGCGCTCAAAATCCTGGCGGTGTTTGCGCTCGTATTGCTGAACGGGTTTTTCGTTGCCGCCGAGTTCGCGCTCGTCCGCATCCGCGAAACGCAACTGGACGCGCTGGTCGCCCGGGGCCAGCGCCGGGCGAGGCTGGCGCGGCACATCGTCCGCAACCTGAATTCCTACCTCAGCGCGACGCAACTGGGCGTCACGATGGCGAGCCTGGGGCTGGGCTGGATGGGCGAGCCGTTTTTCGCCGCGTTGCTCTCGCCGGCGCTTGATTTGCTGGGCGTGAAATCCCCGGCGCTGCTCAGTTCCATCTCGTTCATCGTCGGTTTCAGCGTGCTGACTTTTCTGAGCATTGTGGTCGGCGAACTGGCCCCCAAATGGCTGACCATGCAAAAGACGCTGCCGGTCGCGCTGTGGTCCGCCCGCCCGTTACGCTGGTTTTATCTCGCATTTTATCCCTTCAACCGGTTGCTGAATTTTTCCGCGCGCTGGCTGGTGCGCCAAATGGGGATTGAGCCGGACGGCCAGGGCGACCGCGCCCCGTCGGAGGAGGAATTGCGCCTGGTGCTGGCCGCGACGCCCCGCGCGGCCTTCGGACGCAACATCATTTTGAACGCGCTCGATTTGCGCCGGCGCGTCGCGCGCGAAGTCATGCGCCCGCGCCACGAAATCACCGCGTTCGACACCGACGCGACGCTCGCCGAATGTCTCGCGCTGGCGGAAAAGACGCGTTACTCGCGCTTTCCCTTGTGCGAAGGCGGCGATTTGGACCGGACGCGCGGCGTGATTCACATCAAGGACCTCTACGCGCTGCGCGACCGGGCGCGCACAGCGGCGGATTTGCTGCCGGTGGCGCGCAAGTTGATTTACGCGCCCGAAACCGCGCGGCTGGAAAAATTGCTGCAACTGTTCCTCGAACGGAAATTGCATTTCGCCGTCGTGGTGGACGAATACGGCGGCACGGTTGGAATCGTCACGCTGGAAGACGTGTTGGAGGAACTCGTCGGCCAGATTCAAGACGAGTTTGACCAGGAAAAATCGGAATTGACGTACTTGGGTGAAAACGTCTGGGAGGCCGCCGGCACGCTGCCGCTGCACGAATTGGAAAAACTCGTCGGCGAAATCGGGGGCGGGGAAGGCGCGGCGACCGCGAGCGGCTGGATCACGCAAAGGCTCGGCGGTTTTCCCAAGGCGGGCGACGCGTTGACCCTCGGCGCGTGCGAATTGCGCGTTGAAGAAATGGACGGCCCACGCGTGGCGCGGTTCAAAATCACCAAGCACCGGGAATCGGAAGAACCCGCCTTCACCACCGCGCGCCGCGAATCGCAAAAGCAGCCGTGACCCCACCGATGGCGGCGTCCGCCGCGGCTGCCGGCCAAAGCCCCTTCAGAGCCGCGGCGCCCGCAAAAAGCAACAAGGCGCCCAGCCAGAGGCCGAGCGGATGGTAGTCCGGCGAACTTTTCCCTGTCGGCCGTTTGTGGATCAACAGGGGCGTGACGAACGCCAGCATGAGCAGCGACGCGAACGCCCAACTGAGGAAATTCACCAGCGGCGCACCCTGCCAGGTGACCGGAAATTTTGTCGGTGTCCAAAGCCAGTAATGGTTCACGCGCGAAGCGAACGGATCGAGGGCGAAATCAAACAGCATCACCAGGGCTGTGGTGAAGCCAATGACCCAAAATCCATAGGCTTTGGTCTTTCGCCACGGACGTAAAATCAACCGCGCCACGCCGCGTGAATTTAAAATGGCGAAGACCCAGAGCAGCGGCACCGCCCACGGCAGGGTCTTGAAGAGCTTCGGTCCCGCTTCCGGCCCGAACACGAATGGCCCGAAGGGCATGTCGGTGATTTCGCCCAGCGCGTGCGCCGTGCCGCCGCTGACCGCGATGATCAGCGCCGCCCACAAAACATTTTGCAGTGGCAACCGCCGCGACAGCGCGACGATGGTGCTGGCCGTTGCCACCGAAAGCAGCGCTGCGTCCGGCCATTCCGGCTTGTCGGGCAGGTTGGCGGAGGTCCAAAGCAAGGCGAACGCGGCCACAAAACACACCGCCACCAGGACCGTGAGCGGCCAATGAACCCAGGCCGCCATGGTTCCCCCGGTGACGGGCGCTGGCTGATTTTGGGACGATGCGGGCGGTTGCATTCTGGAAACGCTATGAATTTGCGGACGCGGGCGCACTCTCAAAATTGCCGTTGGCGCAGGAGTCAGGAATTGCCTTGTTTCATGGCAGCAAAACTGCTTTTTTGATCACGTCATGACCTTGGAAGAAATCACGAGCCAGATTAAAAACTGCGCGAGTCAGATGAATGCCCGTTACGGCAACGTGGTTTTTGACGAATGGGCCATTGTCTCGCTGGTGCAAAACAAGGCGCGCATTCTGAGCTACCTCGGCCCGCGCAACGATGATTTTCTCAAAAACTTCGCGAAGGATTTGGGCATGTTGCGCGCGGAACTGGTCGGAGGACAGTATGGTGCCGGTGATTTTGAATTTGCGCGGCATGGCATCGGCACCGGCTTTGAGTCGTTCCTGGTTCTGGGCATGGGTGTTTACCTGATTTGCAACAACACGCGCGAGTCCATGGATTCCATCACGAAAAACCCCCGCTGGCTGGAGGCACAGGTGCCGTTCGCGGAACTGGCCGACAAGGTCCGCGCCCACCCGGTGGTCATCTCCGGAGACACGCAGCTTTTCAAAAAGAGTTGAATTCGTGGCAGCCGACGTGAGTCGGCTCAAATAATTTTGGACGACCGGAAATTTGAGCGAACTGGCGTTAGCTGCCACATTTTTTCAGCCGAGCAGGCCTTTCCAGAGGAAATAGCCGTAAGCGCCGACCAGCACCGCACCGATGAAACGCGGCAGCCGTCCAAAGAGGGCAATGAAAAAGAAATGCACCAGCGTCGCGCCGAGGAGAATAAACATTCCGAGGTGAAAAGACGGCGGCATGTCCATCGGGTGATAAAGCGCGTAAACGCCGATGCACAGCGGGATGGACACGTGCGCGTCGCCGACTTGCGAGGCATAGACCGTTTCCGGCTGCTTGCACCAGCCGTAATAAAACGCCAGGACCGCATTCGGCAGCACCATCAGCCAGCCGCTGAGCCAGCCGAGGTATTTCGCGCTGATGAAGCCGGTGTGAATGTTGGAAATCCAGGCCACCAGCCAGTCGGTACTGACATAAATGGCATAAGCGCCGATGGCGAGCAGCGCCAGGTCAAACGGCAGCGTCCAACTCAAGGATTTGCCCTGGCGCACGTTGTTTTTGAGAACGTCGAATACGTGAAAGCATTGCCAGAATAAAAACAACCCGATCAGAACCAGACCGTCGTTGAAAACAATCCGCCCCTTGCGGCCCATCGTCCAAACCACGCCGGTGAAAAACAAAATGGCGGTGAGCGTGAGCAGCGACGAGAGCCGGTTCAGTTCGTGCGTCTTGCCGCCGGTTTTGCTCTTTTTCTTTTGTGACGGCAGGATTTTCATGCCCCAGAAAATCGTCGGCAGGCCGAGCACCAGTGTCATATCGGTGACGTTGTTGACCAGATTGTTTGTCATCACGTCCGCGCCGCTGCCGCCGTTGCGGCCGAGGATGAAGGCAAAGATAAGGTTACCCATGCCGGTGCAATACGGCATCACCAGTGTGCCGAGCACCGTGCCTTCGAAGCCCTTGGCGCTCAAGACTTCGAGCCGCCAGAGCATCAGGAGCGACGCCACGATAAACAACGCCAGAAACAGCCACGGCGCATACGGCCCTTTGGCCTCAATCCAATGGATGAACGGGTTGAGCACGCGGCGGAGTCTAATGAAGGCAGATTCCGGAGGCGATATTTACCTGCGTCGCGTCACACCACAGGCGAGGCCACCTTTGGCGCGGAACTTTCGAATTGTTTTTATCGCGGGCTTGGCGCTAGGCTGGGCCATGGACTGGTACTACGCGCTGGATGGCCAACAGGCGGGCCCCGTCTCGGAAACGCAACTGGACGAACTGGTTCATTCCGGAAAAATCAGCCTTGACACTCCGGTCTGGCACGAGGGGATGGCCGACTGGCAGCGTTTGCGTGAAGTTCGGGCCGTCGGGCCACCGCCGGTCCCCGGGATGCCGTCGGGCGTCGTTTGCGTGGAATGTGGCCGGACCTTTCCGCCGGGCGAAGTCATCAAGCTGAACAACTCCTGGGTTTGCGCGCAATGCAAACCCGTTTTCCTTCAGCGCCTCAGTGAAGGCGCGGCGCCGTCGGGAGTTGGTATCTGGCGGCAGGGTCGGCGGCTGGTCACCCGGTCGGAAACGCCGTTTCCGGATCGCTGTGTCAAATGCAACGCGCCCGCCAATGGTTTCCGGCTCAAACGCGTTCTCTACTGGGCGCACCCCGCCTATCTGCTGTTGATCCTCTGCAACCTGCTCGTCCTCCTCATTGTCTATTTAATCGTCCGCAAGAAAGCCGTCCTGCACATCGGCCTGTGCGAAAAGCACCGGGCCGGGCGAAAAATGGGTCTGATCGTCGGTTGGAGTGGCACGCTGGTTGGGTTTGTCCTTCTGATTGGCGCCGCCGCCGTCGAAACCGGTTGGATGGCGCTGGCGGGAGTGGCAGTGTTGCTGTTCAGTTGGATTTACGGGGGCGTCAAGGCATCAACCGTGGCCATCACGAAAATGAGCAAGGAAAAAGTCGTCTGGGTCAGGGGTGTCCACCGGGATTTTCTCGAGCAATTGCCCGAATGGCCCGGGCCGTGACGGGAATGGGTGCGGCATGATGAATGCGGCGGTCTGCGGACCCGAATGAAACCGGTGCGCACGGGTTCCAGCCAGCGCCGCAGGCGCGAAATCTGTGTAGAACCAGGACCAACAATAATCTCAAGCCCCGTCAGGGGCGGCATATTCCTTGCCTGGTAATCATTTGTCGTCTGTCTTGAAACTGTATCGCTGGTCGTAATCCACGTTAAACTTTTCCAGCAATTCGACGTATTCCTCGCGAAATGATTTCTTCGCGTGGTCTTGCTGTTGGTTTTCGATGTAACGAATCACCGTGGCCAGTTGTGAACGCGAATAAGAAAACGCGCCGAATCCTTCCTGCCACGAAAATCTTCCCACCACCCAATGCTTCTCGTTGATTAATTTTGACGAACCGGCCTTCACGTCGCGCACCAAATCCGAGAGCGCCAAGTCCGGCTTCAAGCCCACGAGTAGATGCAGGTGGTCCGGCATGTTGTTGAGGGCGATCAATTTTTGATTCTGACCGGAGACGATGCCGGTGATGTATTTTTGGAGTTCGTCGTTGTGTTCCGGTTGGATGAGGTTTTGTCGGCCTTCGACGGCGAACACGACGTGGATGTAGATTTGCGTGTAGGTGTTGGCCATGCGCGGAAGATGCCGCTCCTGACGGAGCTTGAAAATCTTTTTCGGTTGGTTTTCTACAAAGGTGTCGCCCTGACGGGGCTGGTGGATGCGGCCATCAAGCGCGAATTCGCCAAGCGCCGTAGGCGCGACATATTTGTAGAACACCATCCGCAAAAAGAAAAAGCCCCGTCAGGGGCGGTGTAGTCGGGAGCACGGTCACGGAATTTGTAGATGAATGATTGCAGAAGATTTCGCTCCTGACGGAGCTTGGAAATCTTTTTTCGATTGGTTTCTACAAAGATGTCGCCCCTGACGGGGCTGGTGGATGCGGGCCATCAAGCGCGAATTCGCGAAGCGCCGTAGTTCCTTTCAGTTTCCTCACCCGCCAAACCCTGCCTGCACCAACGCCCGCTCTATCCTCGCCAGCACCTTTTCCTTCCCCAAAACTGCTAGCAAATGATACAGGCTCGGGCCGGCGGGTTTGCCGGTGACGGCGAGGCGACATGGATGCACCAGCACGCCGGCCTTCACGCCCAGCGCCCTGGCGGTTTCCTTGAGCGCGACCTCGAGCGTTGTGGCGTCGAACGTGGGCAGGCTGGCAAAGGCGTAGCGAAGTTTTTCCAGGCGCGGCTTGTTTTCCGGCACGAAATCTTTTTTCGCGGCCTCGGCGTCGTATTCAATTTTGTCGGTGAAATAAAATCCGGCGTAGCCGGGTAGTTCGCTGAACATCTTGAACTTGCCCTTGCATGTATCAAGCGCGGCCTTGACGTAGGGCAGGGGATGTTTGTTCGTGTCAATACCGGCCTTGGCGAAGGCATGGACGGCCAGCTCGTAAAAGCGATCGTCATTTAACTCCCGCGCGTATTCGCCTTGCAACCAGAGCAGTTTTTCGTAATCAAACCGCGCGTTGTGCCGGAGAATCTGCGGCAGGTCGAAGCGCTCGATAACTTCGTCGCGCGACAGTTTTTCACGGTTGTCCTTGGGCGACCAGCCGAGCAGGCAGAGATAATTCACCACGGCTTCGGGCAGAAATCCTTCATCGAGATAAGTCGTGAGCGACGCGCCCTTGTCGCGTTTGCTCATCTTCGAGCCGTCGAGGTTCAGGATGAGCGGGATGTGGGCGTAATGCGGCGGATGCACGCCAAACGCCTGGAAGAGCGCGATGTGCTTGGAGGTGTTGCTCAAATGGTCCTCGCCGCGGATGACGTGGGTGATGTCCATTTCCAGATCATCAACCACGTTCACAAGATGAAACACCGGCTGGCCGTCCGAACGCTGAATCACGAAGTCCGGGTCCTGTTCCTCGCGGTCGGTGAGTTTGCGAACGACGTTGCCGACGACGAGGTCATGAATCGTGATTGGCTCGCGGGTCATTTTGAATTTGACCGCGCCTTCGCGTTCGTAGGCCAGGCCGTGCGAGAGTAGCGCCTCGACGCGGCGCTGATAATTTTCCTGCCGCTGGCTTTGGAAATATGGGCCACGGTCACCTTTACCCGGCCCGGTGGCATCGCCGGTGAGCGGGCCTTCGTCCCAATCCAGTCCGAGCCAGCGCAGGCCGTTGAGGATGACGTCCACAGCCTCCTGCGAATTGCGCGCGGCATCGGTGTCCTCGATGCGGAGGATGAACGTGCCACCGGTGTGACGGGCATAGAGCCAGTTGAACAGGGCGGTACGGGCGCCGCCGATGTGGAGGAAACCGGTCGGCGACGGGGCGAAGCGAACGCGAGGTTTCATGTGCCGTCAGATTCCGAATTTCCCCGGTGTTTGTCGAGCGCAGTCAACGCGGCGCAGAGCGTGGCCAGCCGCGGCGTGGATACGCCGGCCTTCTGCGCCCGGCGCAGCGGTTCGAGAAACATGCTCTCCAGTTCCAGCGGCTGGCCGCGTTCGAAATCCACAAGCGTGGACGCTTTGTAAGCGCCCATGGTTCGCGTGCGTTCGATTTGTTTGTCGGCGAAGGCGACCGGAATTTCAAAGCCCAATCCGCCGGCGGCGGCAATGACTTCCAGCATCAGGTCGCGCAGGAGTTTTTCCCAGCGCGGGTCGGCGAGCAGTTTATCCGTTGGCAAGCAAGGGCCAACGGATCGCAGAGGGGAGCTGACAGATGGAGGATGGGCAAAGGTGTCGAGGCCGGCTGTGCCCGCGACGCCGAGGCCATTGAACGGGATGTTCCAGACCAGTTTTTCCCACTGTGCCTGTGCCAGATTATCGGCGACTTCGCAGGGAATTCCGGCGTCCTGAAACATCACAGCCAGTTTCCGTGTGCGCGGCCCGGCCGGGCGTTGGAACGCGCCCAGCTTGATGAGGCCGTAATCCATGTGATGGATGACACCCGGTTCGACGCGATTCAGGCAGACGAAGCAGAGGCCGCTAAGAATCTGTTCCGGTGGAAAGAGCCTGGCCAGTAGTTCGGTGTTGCCCAGTCCGTTTTGGAGCGTGATGACCGCCGTGTGCGGATCAGCCAGCGGCGGGAGCAATTTCGCGAATTGGTCGTTGGCGGTCGTTTTGAGCGCAATCAACACCACGTCGCTTACGCCGATTTCCTCCGGGTTCCCGGCGCAAAGGGGTTGGACGTGGAAATCGCCCTCAACGCTGTGAACGGTCACGCCTTTTCGGCGCACGGTGTCATAGTCCGACCGGAGCAGGAAATGGACTTCCTGTCCGGCGCGGCGGAGTCTGGCGCCGTAGTAACTTCCCACCGCTCCACAGCCGACGACGGCGATTTTCATTCAACCAGTCAATAGCCAGCAGTCAAGAGTCAGTAGCTTTCGGCGCTCGGCACAGCCGCGCCTTGCTACTGACTACTGACTACTGGCTGCTGACAAAAGAAAAAAGGCGCCCTGCAAAATCCAGAGCGCCCTTGAAAATCCGGAAATGACTAGCCGCCGAGGATGGCTTCCTTCGCGGCTTTGGCGACGCGGAATTTGACGACGCGCTTGGCCGGGATCTGGATGGTTTCGCCGGTCTTGGGATTGCGGCCCAGGCGCGCGGCACGGTTGCGGAGTACGAGTTTGCCAATGCCCGGCAGCGTGAAGGTGTCCTTCGCGTGCTTGTAGGCGAGGGCGGCGATGTGGTCGAGAATTTCCGTCGCTTGCTTCTTGGAGATTTCAGCCTTTTCAGCAATCGCGGCGGCGAGTTGGGCTTTCGAGATAGCTTTTGCCATAGTATCGGTGTCCTTCCTGTTCGTGTTGTTATGTTGTTCTTTTGGTTAAACGGTCGTGTGACTCGGCGTGAATTAAGAGTTTTTGGCGGCGGCGCGCAAGCAAAAAAACAAAAAAATTGCAGGCTCCCTTTTGGCCTCCGGAGCGCCGGACTTGACTTCGCGGGGCAATTTTACACCATCCCCGCGTGGCGCTCTTCACAATCCAGAGCGAGTTCCGCTACGAAATCGTCCGCAAAATTTTTGAGGGCGGCATGGGCATCGTCTATGAGGCGGAACAGCACGGCGCGCGCGATTTCGTCAAGCGCGTGGCGATCAAGATCATCCGTCCCAACTTCGCCAGCCAGAAGATGTTCATCGAGAACTTCATCGGCGAGGCCAAGCTCGTCGCCGATTTGATCCACACCAACATTGTCCAGACCTACCATCTGGGCGAGGCCAATGGTGTTTGTTTCATCTGCATGGAATTGATTCGCGGCGCCAATCTGGAGCAGTTCACGCAGCAACTGACCGCCAAACGCCGGAAACTGCCAAAGGAACTGGCCGTGTTCATCACCAGCCGCATCGCGCGCGGGCTGGCCTACGCGCACGCCAAGACCGACAAGAACGGCCGGCCGCTCGGCATCGTTCACCGTGACGTGAGTTTCAAAAACATCATGATCGCCTATGAAGGCGACGTGAAGCTCAGCGATTTCGGCATCGCCAAGGCGCGCGGCTTCCTGACCGACCAGGAAGGCGAAGTGGTCGCGGGCAAGGCCGATTACATGAGTCCCGAACAGGCGGATTTTCAAGTGACCGACAAACGCTCGGACCTTTTTTCCGCCGGGGTCGTGCTGGCGCATTTGTTGCTGGACCGGAATTTGTTCAAAGGCGCGACCGCCGAGGAATCGCGCCAGCGCATCCTGAACCAGCCGATCCCGGATTTCCGCGCCCTTGACCCGCGCATTGACGAGCCGCTCAACGACATTTTGCATCATTGCCTCGCGCGCGATCTGTCCCATCGTTATACCACAGCCGATGAACTGATGTATGACCTCGAATACTACATCTACCGCGGTGGCTACGGCCCGACGAACGAGACGCTGGGCAAGTATATCCGCGAACTTTTCGGGCAAAACGAACCACCCGCCGCGGAGGCGTTTGACTCCCGCGGCAGCACCCAAATCCTTGAACATACCGCCCGGCTTCGTCGCGCCAAATCCGGACGCCCATGAAACGCACCTCCGCCCAGGTCGTGCGGCTTGGGCTTATCCAGACCGCCTGCTCGGCGAATCCCGACGCCAACCTGAAGAAAACCCTCGCCCTGGCCGAACGTGCGGCCCGGCGCGGCGCGCAAATCATCTGCACCCAGGAGCTTTTCCGTTCGCAGTATTTCTGCCAAAGTGAAGACTTCGGGAATTTCAAGCTGGCCGAAAAAATCCCCGGCCCCAGCACCGACGCCTTTTGCAAATTCGCCAAAAAGCACCGGGTGGTTGTCGTTGCATCGCTCTTTGAAAAGCGCTCCGCCGGGGTTTATCACAACACCGCCGCCGTCATTGACGCCGACGGTTCGCTGCTCGGCATCTACCGCAAGATGCACATTCCCGACGACCCGCTTTACTACGAGAAATTCTATTTCACGCCCGGCGATCTCGGCTTCAAGGCGTGGCCGACGCACCACGGCAAAATCGGTGTGCTCATTTGCTGGGACCAGTGGTATCCCGAAGCGGCGCGGCTGACGGCGTTGCAGGGCGCGCAAATCCTGTTTTACCCGACCGCCATCGGCTGGCATCCCGGCGAAAAGAAAAAATATGGCGAACGCCAGCATGACTCGTGGGAAACTGTCCAGCGCAGCCATGCCATCGCCAACGGGTGTTACGTGGCCGTTGTCAACCGCATCGGGCACGAAAAACTTGCCGGCAGAGGCATTGAATTCTGGGGACAAAGCTTCGTGGCGGGCACGTCCGGTGAAATCCTCGATAAGGCACCGGCCAACAAGGAGGAAATATTGATTGTGCCCGTTGACCTTGCCGCCGTGGACACGACGCGGACGCACTGGCCGTTCCTGCGCGACCGCCGGATTGATGCCTATGGCGATTTGACGAAGCGGTTGGTGGATTAAGCGTCGTCTCCTCGAGGAAATAGATTTTCGGGAGGACAAAAACGTCGCGAATACAGAGTCATATTATGACTACCATTGCCATTGCAGTCACCGAAGAACAAATCCGGCGGTGCTTCCCCGTTATGGCCCAACTCCGCCCTCACCTGGTCGAAACCGAATTCGTCCGACGGGTACGGCGGCAGCAGCGGGCTGGGTACAAACTGGCTTTTCTGCGCGATAAAAGGAACATCAAGGCGGTCGCCGGTTACCGCTTTTTAGAAAGTCTCTCATGGGGAAAATTTATTTATGTGGATGACCTCGTGACCGACGAGCAGGTTCGGTCACAAGGTTTCGGCCAGCAACTCTTCGCCTGGCTCGTCAAACAAGCCAAGGCTCGCGGCTGCGATCAGTTTCATCTCGACTCCGGCGTCCAACGCTTCGGTGCGCATCGGTTTTATCTCGCGTGCCGCATGGATATCGTCGGCCATCACTTCACAATGAAATTGCGATGAACCAGCCACTCATCTGGATCACCGGCGCAAACGGACTCATCGGAAATTATCTCGTCCAGACCGCGCCGAAATTTGCCCCGCGCTGGCGCGTGTGCGCACTAACGCGCGACCGCCTCGACTTGCTCGATTTCGCCGCGGTTGCCCGTGAATTCCAGAAAGACAAACCACAACTCGTCATGCATTGTGCTGCCATCAGCACTGTCGCTGGGGCGCAGGCAAATCCCGCATTGGCAAGGCGGGTGAACGTTGACTTGACAAAACTGCTCGCGGAACTGGCGGCGGAAGCCCGGTTCATTTTCTTTTCGTCGGATCTGGTTTTTGACGGTCGCAACGGAAATTATCTTGAGACGGACGCGGCCAATCCGGTTCACATTTACGGCGAAACCAAACTTGCCGCCGAGGGGATCGTTTTGAACAATCCGCGACATTTGGTTGTGCGCACATCGCTTAACGCGGGTATTTCGCGCGCGGGCAATCGCAGCTTCAACGAACACTTGCGGCTCGCGTTGCAGTCAGGGCAGGGGATAACGCTGTTCACGGATGAATTTCGCTGTCCGATTCCCGCGGTGGAAACGGCGCGCGCGGTCTGGGAACTGGCGAATAAAAGCTGCACCGGACTTTTTCATGTCGCGGGCGCGGGAAAACTTTCGCGCTGGCAGATCGGCCAGTTGCTCGTCAAACGCCATCCGGAATTGGCGGGAAAAATAACGCCGGGTTCGGCCAGGGATTTCTCCGGTCCGCCGCGCGCGTTGGACACGTCGTTGAACATTTCCAAGGCGCAAAAGATTCTGTCCTCGCCATTGCCCGGGCTGACGGCATGGCTTGCGGCAAATCCCAATGAACCTTTCTGAAAAATCGTATCGTGGCCGGCTGGCGCCGTCGCCGACGGGACTTTTGCATCTCGGCCACGCACGGACGTTCTGGGTGGCGCAGGAGCGGGCGCGGGCGAACGGTGGCACGCTCATTTTGCGCAACGAAGACATTGACTCGACGCGTTTCAAACTGGAGTTCGTTGCGCAAATGATCGAAGACCTGCGCTGGTTCGGTTTCCAATGGCAGGAAGGACCGGATTGCGGCGGGCCATCTGCGCCTTACAATCAAAGCGAACGGTTCCACCTCTACCGCGCCGCATTGGAAAAACTCCGCGCCGGTGGATTCATTTATCCCTGCACCTGTTCGCGCAAGGACATTCGCGACGCCGCCAGTGCGCCCAATGCCGAAGGTGAAGAACCCATTTATCCCGGCACTTGCCGGCCCAAAGGTGACAAGTGGCAAGTGACCAGCCTTCGCTCAGAAGCTTCGGCACGGCAGGCAAGTGACACGAATCCCGCGGTTGCGGCCTTGTCACCTGTCACCCGTCACTTGTCACGTCCTGCAAATTGGCGTTTCCGTATTCCAGACGGTGAGGTGATTTCGTTCACGGACGGAAATTTCGGCCCGCAAACATTTGTGGCGGGAAAGGATTTTGGCGACTTCGTGGTCTGGCGGCACGATGATGTTCCAGCGTATCAACTCGCCTGCGTGGTGGACGACGCGGCGATGCAAATCACCGAAGCGGTGCGGGGAGCGGATTTACTCGTGAGCACGGCGCGGCAGTTGTTGCTTTATCGCGCGCTCGGCTGGTCGGCGCCGGAATTCTTTCACTGCGCATTGGTGCGGGATGAACGGGGGCAACGGTTGGCCAAACGGCATGATTCCCTGAGTTTGCGCGCCCTGCGCGGGCAGGGGAAAACGCCGGAAAAATTGTGTCAGCATTGGGCACCAGAAGTTGTCTTGAAGGGGGCGAAGTAGTTTTTGCTGAATTTTCGCCAAAAAAGTGCTTGTGAATTTTTTCACGATGGGCAAGATTTTCCGGCTTCAGACGCAATGGCGGATTGGCGCAAGTTGTGTCGTCTGAGGCGGTTTTTTTTGAACTCAATGCGGTTGATCAACGTCATTTTTGCCTGCGGTTTGCTGGCGATGGCAATGGCGGTGAGTTTGAAGGCGCAGCCTTCGACGACACCGGCTCCGGCCATTCAACCGGTGCAAGGCGTTTCTGCGCCGACGCCGGCACCCGGGTCGGCGGCGGAAAAGGAAGTGCTTCCACCCCAAGCCGCGCCGGTGCTTTTCCACATTGGACCATTGCCGGTGACCAATTCAATTATTTGCTCGTGGATTGTCGCGGCGGTTATCCTGGTCATCGTCCGCGTGACGACCTGGAAAAACATCAAGGAAATTCCGTCGGGGATGCAGAACGTGATCGAAGTGCTCGTCGAAGGCTGGGAAAGCCTGATGGGCGACATTCTGGATCCGCGGGTCACGCGCTGGGTTTTTCCGTTCGCCACGACGTTTTTTATCTTCATCATCATGTCCAATTTCGTGGACGTGATTCCGGGCGTCGGCAGCATTGGGGTCGGAACGCCCGTCCCGCACAGTTCGCTGCCGTTTGCCGTCCACATGCAGAAGCCGTTTTTCCGCCCGCCGACGACGGATGCGAACCTGACGGTGGCGATGGCGGGGCTGTTTCTGGTGATGAGCCTTTTCTGGGCCGTCCGTTACAATGGATTTTGGGGGCTGATCAAACACATTTTTGGGGTAAAGGTCGAAACTAGCAAGTGGTTGCTTCCGCTGTTTCTGGTAATGTTCCTGTTCATCGGCGTGATGGACCTGGTTTCCATTCTGTTCGCCCGGCCGGTGGCGTTGGCCATGCGTCTTTATGGGAACATTTTTGCCGGCTCAACCATCCTGGACATGACGCTCCACATGAAATCGTGGCTTTGGTCTATTCTGCTTTCGGTTGTGGCTTATGGTTACGACGCATTTGAGTGCCTGGTGCAGGCGTTTGTATTTGCGATCCTGGTCGTGGCGTTTGTCGGCACGATGTGTTCCCACACGGAAGAATCAGGCCACTGAATTTTTTGAATTTCCCCCGGCATTGGATGCCGGAGCGACAACACAAACCAAAAGAAAGAAAAAGTATATGATGCTCGCAGAAATGACAGGTAATGTTCATATCGGTCTGGCCTTCGCCGGCGCGTCCATCGGCGACGGCATTGCGACCGTTGGAGTGCTCATTGCCCTGGCGCGAAATCCCGGCATGTCCGGCAGAATCCTCCTGTGGTTCTTCGTCGGCATTGGCTTGATCGAAGCCTGGGCGATTATTGGCTGGCTCGTCGTCCCCCATACCGGCCTATGAGCGAACTGGGAATTGACTGGCGGATGCTGATCGCCCAATTGATCAGCTTCTCAATCGTCTTTTTCATACTGTGGCGCTTTGCCTACAAGCCCATCTTCACGATGCTGCAGGTGCGCCGTGAAAAGATCGCCGAAAGCCTCGCCAACGCCGAGAAAATCAAGGTGGAACTCGCGCGCACCGAAGCCGAGCGCAAGCGCATCCTGGCCCAGGCGGGCGACGTGGCCAATCAGATGATCGAAGAAGGACGGAACGCCGCCGCCCGCGTGCGCGAGGTGGAAACACAGAAAGCCATCGCCGCCGCCGAACAAATCATGGCCAAGGCGCGTGAAGCCGCCGCCCAAGACCATGCGCGGATGCTGGCGGAATTGAAAACCGAGGTCGGACGGCTGGTCGTGCAAACCACGGCCACTGTCACCGGCAAAATCCTGACGCCGGATGACCAGCGGCGGCTGGCGGAGGAGACGGCAAAGCAATTGGCTGTATAAAAATTTGTTGGTAGGGACGGCTCGCCGAGCCGTCCGGTCGCCTCGGCGAAGCGGACCCTATCTGAAATGAAATGAAAATTTCCAAACAAGCCCAGCGCAGCGCCCGCGAGCTGTTTCGCAGTTGCTTGGTCAAGGGGCTGTTGGACGAGGACCGTGTCCGGCAAGCCGTGGCGCTGGTGTTGGCGCAAAAGCCGCGCGGCTATATCGAAATCTTGTCGCGCCTGCAGCGGCTCGTGAAGCTGGATTTGGAAAAGCGAACCGCGTGCGTGGAAAGCACGGCGCCATTGCCACCCGACTTGAAGGCGAAAGTGACGAAGCAACTGGAAAAAATTTATGGGGCGGGAATGAGCGTTTCATTTGTCCGGAATCCGGCGTTGATCGGCGGTCTGCGGATTCAGGCGGGCAGCGACCTTTACGACGGCAGCGTGCGGGCGCGGTTGAACGCGCTGGCACAACAATTTTAATCGAAGCGGGACAGCTTGAAAATTTATGAGCGACTTGTTGCAGGAAATTGAAGCCCAAATCACCGGCGCAAAACTGGCGACGGCGAAGCAGAACGTCGGCGTCGTGCGCGAGATCGGCGATGGTGTGGCCAAGATCGAGGGACTGACGGACACGATGTTGAACGAAATGCTCGACTTCGGCCACGGCATCACCGGCCTGGCGCTGAACCTCGAGGAAACCGAGGTTGGGGCGATCATTCTGGGCGATTTTACCAAAATCAGGGAAGGCGACGAAGTCCGTACGACCGGCAAATTGCTGCAGGTACCGGTCGGCAAGGGATTGCTGGGCCGCGTCGTCAACGCGCTTGGCCAGCCCCTCGACGGCAAAGGCCCGGTAAAATCGGCCACGGAGTATCCGGTAGAAAAAATCGCGCCCGGCATCATCAAACGCCGTTCGGTCAGCCAGCCGGTGCAGACGGGCATCATGGCCATTGACGCGATGATTCCGATTGGCCGCGGCCAGCGCGAATTGATCATCGGCGACCGCTCGACCGGCAAGACGACCATCGGCATTGACACCATCATCAACAACGCGCGGCTCAACCTCGCGGCGCAGCAGGCCGGCGACAAGGATTACCGCCCGCTGTATTGCATTTACGTCGTCATCGGCCAGAAGCAATCGGACGTGGCGCGCACCGTGGCCGTGCTGGATGAAGCGCACGCGATGCCTTACACGATTGTCGTGGTGGCGGCGGCGTCTGATTCGGCCACCAACCAGTATCTCGTGCCGTTCGCCGGTGCGGCGATGGGGGAATGGTTCATGGACAACGGCATGGACGCGTTGATTATTTATGATGATTTGTCCAAGCATGCCGTTGCTTATCGCCAGGTCTCGCTCGTGCTGAAGCGTCCGTCGGGCCGGGAAGCGTATCCGGGCGATGTGTTCTATCTTCACAGCCGTTTGCTCGAGCGCGCCGCGCGCCTGAACGAAAAGAATGGCAACGGCTCTTTGACCGCGCTGCCGATCATCGAGACGCAGGCGGGCGACGTTTCGGCCTACATCCCAACGAACGTGATTTCAATCACCGACGGGCAGATTTATCTGGAGACGGATTTGTTTTATCAAGGCGTGCGCCCCGCAATTTCAGTGGGCCTGTCGGTATCGCGCGTGGGTTCGGCGGCGCAGGTCAAGGCGATGAAACAAGTGGCGGGGCGCATCAAGGGTGACTTGGCGCAGTTCCGTGAACTGGCAGCGTTTGCGCAGTTCGGTTCCGACCTTGACGCCAAAACGCAGGCGCAACTTGAACGCGGCAAACGCATCGTCGAATTGTTCAAGCAGATTCAATACAACCCGATGCCGGTGGAGGTGCAGGTCGTGGTTTTGTGGGCGTCGCAAAACGGTTTCGTGGACGACGTGCCGGTGGACAAGATCAAGGATTTCCAGGCGAAGCTCACAGAGTACATGACCAGCCGGAAAACGGATTTGCTGGCGCGTATCGCCAAAGAAAAGACGCTGAGTGATGCGCTCGCCGGAAATTTGAAGACGGCGGTGACGGAGTTCAAACAGGCGTATCACTAATCCATGCCCAGCACACGCGACATCCGCCGACGCATCCGGTCGGTCAGCAACACCGCCCAAATTACCAAGGCGATGCAAATGGTGGCCGCGGCCAAAATGCGCAAGGCGCAACTGGCCGCAGTGGCCGGACGGCCCTATGCCGATTTGATGAACCAGGTGCTCGCCGAGGCGGCGCCGCGCATCGCCGCGTTCAAACATCCGTTGATGGAGACGCGTCCGGTGAGGAAGCGCGCGGTCATTCTTGTCAGCACCGACAAGGGTCTGTGCGGCGCGCTCAACAGCAATTTGTTCCGCGAGGCGGTGAAGTTTGACCGGGATTTCACGGTGTTCATCACTGCCGGACGCAAGGCGGCGCAGTTCGTTTCGCGCACCAGGCGGCAGTTCGCCGCCGAATTCACCTACAAGGACACGCCGCAATTCGGCGAGGCCCGGGCCATTTCCAAATTTGCGCAGGAGCTGTTCATCACGGGCGAAGTGGATGCCGTGGACATTCTGTTCACCCGGTTCATTTCCACTTTGACCCAGCAGCCGGAAACCTTGCCGCTCCTGCCGGTCGGGAAAATTCACGCCCTCACGACCGGCGCCTCCGGCCAGGTGCAAACGAAGGAACTGCCGGCGCGCGGCGCGACGACGGATACTTTTGAATTCGAGCCGGACGAAACCACGGTGCTGAGCGAGTTGCTGCCGCACGGCTTGAATTTCAAGGTTTATCAAATTTTGCTGGAGGCGCGGGCGAGCGAATACAGCGCCAAACTGGTGGCCATGAAAAATGCCACCGAAAATGCCATGCAACTCATCAAGGACCTCACGCTCGAATACAACAAGCTGCGTCAGTCCAACATCACGAAAGAACTGCTGGAAATTGCCACCGCTCAAATGGCCGTGGCCTGAACCCGGAATTTTTAACCAAAGATTTTTAGAACATGAACAAAGGCAAGATCGTTCAAATCATCGGGCCGGTCGTGGACGTGGAATTCCCCGGCGAACTGCCGGCCATCTACAACGCGCTCACGGTCGAGTTCGACGTGCCGGGTCAGGGCCGCGCGAAGCGGACGCTCGAAGTCGAGCAGCACCTCGGCGACAACTGGGTGCGCTGCGTGTGCATGGGTTCGACCGAGGGCATGAAACGCGGCTACGCAGTGGTGGACACCGGCGGGCCGATTTCCATGCCGGTCGGCGACTGCGTCATGGGGCGTGTTTTTAACGTGGTCGGTGAACCAGTGGACGAACGAGGTCCGGTCAAGGCCGAAAAGTATTATCCCATTCATCGCGCCGCACCGACACTGGCCGAGCAATCCACCAGCCCGCAAATTTTGACGACCGGCATCAAGGTCATTGACTTGATTTGCCCGTTCCTGAAGGGCGGCAAGGTCGGCGCGTTCGGCGGCGCGGGCGTCGGCAAAACCGTTGTCATCATGGAATTGATCAACAACATCGCCAAGATGCACGGCGGCGTCTCCGTGTTCGCAGGCGTGGGCGAACGCACACGCGAAGGGAACGACCTCTACACCGAAATGTCCGAAGCGGGTGTCATCCGGCAGGACGATCTGGGCGCCTCGAAGATTGCGCTTGTCTATGGCCAGATGAACGAGCCGCCGGGGGCGCGTTTGCGCGTCGGGTTGTCAGGTCTCGCCATCACGGAGTATTTCCGCGACGAGAAAAATCAGGATGTGCTGCTGTTCATTGACAACATCTTCCGGTTCTCCCAGGCCGGATCCGAGGTCTCCGCGCTCTTGGGCCGCACGCCGAGTGCGGTTGGTTATCAGCCGACGCTCGCCTCCGAAATGGGTGATTTGCAGGAACGCATCACTTCGACCAAAAAAGGGTCCATCACATCGTTCCAAGCCGTTTATGTGCCGGCCGACGACCTGACCGATCCCGCTCCGGCCACGACTTTCGCACACCTGGATGCGACCATTGTTTTGGAGCGTTCCATCGCGGAGTTGGGAATTTACCCGGCCGTGGATCCGCTCTCTTCGACTTCGCGCGCGCTCACGCCGGACATCGTCGGGCAGGACCATTACGAGGTGGCGCGCGGCGTGCAGCGCGTGCTGCAACGCTACAAGGATTTGCAGGACATCATCGCGATTCTGGGCATGGACGAGCTTTCGCCGGACGACAAGCTCACAGTTTATCGTGCGCGAAAGATCCAGCGCTTTCTCAGTCAACCGTTCTCAGTGGCGGAGGTGTTCACCGGCCGGGCGGGCAAGCAGGTGCCGGTCCCGGAAACCGTCCGCGGTTTCAAGGAAATTCTCGACGGCAAGCACGACGACGTGCCGGAGCAGAATTTTTACATGAAGGGCGGAATTGAGGAAATTAAAGAAGCGTAATTCATTGAAACGTTGAATTGCCAAACCGGCTCAACGATTCAATCATTTAACGATTTAACGATGGCAACGCTAAGACTCGAAATCGTCACGCCGGAGGCGAAAGTTTTCTCGGACGATGTGGACATGGTCACGCTCACCGGCCTGGAGGGTGAAATGGGTATTTTGCCACAGCACATGCCATTGATGACACAACTCGTCGCAGGCGAAATCGTCGTGAACAAGGGCAAAGAAACTTTTTTCCTCGCAGTGGGCGATGGCTTCGTGCAGGTCACCGGTGACCGCGTCTCGATTCTCACCGACATGGCCATCAGTGCCGAGAACATTGACGAGGCAAAAGCCGAGGAAGCCCGTCGGCGAGCTGAAAACCGTTTGGCCGAGAAAGTCAGCGATGAAGAAGCCGCGCGGGTTCACGCCGCGCTCACTCACGCCACGACGCAAATCAAGGTCAAACGCCACCGCCGGAAATAAAAAAACGAATCGCAGAGGAACCTTGTCTTGTAAGTGTCTTGGGTCAGGCCGGTTACGCGATTCCAAGTTATTTGACAATTGTGTTAAATATCCAAAACAGCCAAAAAATGTATTGACTTTGGACAGGTTTTGTTTGAAACTTGGACACTGACTGAATCTAGTGGGGTGAGTTGTACAAGTTGTAAATATGAATGCCTGCCTTCTGAGAAATTCCAACTGGCGGAAGTATCCGGCCATGTTTTGTATTTTGCCGGTCCTGGCTGCTTTTGGGATTCAGCCGTGTTGGGGAGATCAACTCTCTCTTGCTCCGGTAATGCCGTCACAAAACGTCTGGCGGATTATCGGCCCAAGCAAGGCGAGTTTGGGCACGATCGCGGATATTGACGTTCCTCAAGGTTATCGCCTGGCGGATGAGATGGGAGCGCGGATTCTTCTGGAGCGGATGAAAAATCCCGTTCCTGATGGTCTGATTGGCATCCTGGCTCCGGAATCCGGTAAATGGTGGGCTATCTTGACGTACACGGACATTGGTTATGTTAAGAATGCGGATAAAGAGCAGATAGATCCGGCGGCGGTTTTGCAGGCTGTGCAGAAGCAGAGCGAGAAGCAAAACAGCGAGCGCGCCGAACAAGGGATGGCGTCAATCGTATCCGTAAATTGGGAACGCCCGCCGGTGTATGATGCGGAGACACACTCATTGGAATGGGCGCTCCAGGCTGAGACGCAATCGTCGAAGGTGGTTAATGATACGATGCTGTTGCTTGGCCGGCGCGGAGTCCTGCAAATCATCACCGTGCGACCTTATGAGGCTTCAGCCGATTCGAGTTCTTTGCAACAGTTGATGAAGAATATCACGTTCAAAGAAGGACAGCGCTATACTGATTACGGGAACGGCGACAAAATCGCTGGCGTCAACCTGTCCCAACTCATCGTTAATGACAAACGTCCGGGTGAAAACAAGGATTTGATGGCCAGTGCCGGGGGCGGCATTGTGGTTTGGATTTATTCCGGTTTGGCCGGCTGCGCCGTGCTGGTTGGTGGAATGCTCCTTTATCAAAAGCGCCGCCAACGGAGGGTGCGCAGCGCGATTTATGCGAGTGGAGGGCACGCAATCACCGCGGCACGGGCCACCCCGGGAAGCGGCCAGGGTAATGGCTCGGGTTCCGCGACGGCGAGGCCGGTCGTGCAAAAGAGTGCGAGCATACCACCAGAGGACCGTGGCAAGCTCCACCGGAAAAAAGTCTTTGATTACTCCAAGTTCTATACTCACGTGGTGATGGAACTGTCTTCCCGTTCAAACGCAGGGGTGGGGCCGATGCTCAGTGAGAGAGCGAAAAACCACGCGATGGCAAACGATCACGCGATTGCCACAAATAATGGTGCCGCCAATCAGACGATCGCAGAAGCCACCTTGGATTTAATCGCCAGCCAGAAAAACCTCATCGAAGAGCAAAAGCACTTGATGCAGCAACAGACCCGGCTCATTGAGGAACGACGCAAACTTATCGAGGAACAAAACGCGCTGCTTAAGCGACAAGCCGAAATGATCGAAAGCCAGTATTCCCTGAAACTCGACTGAACGGTTGTCCGTTCAATCGAGGCAAGGTCAGGTTTGGCTATGCCGGTCAAAAAAGTAATAATGAAAATAGCTGGTTAAGCACCCGATAAGAATTTTATGAGCCGTTCTGTTGTTTCTCCATCATGGAGAGAGAAGGCCTTCTGGATCTTCGTTCGCAGCCTTACCCTTGGTTTTTCATCAATTCGAGAGGAAAGTATGAAGAGATTATGTCTATTCGCTGGTTTGGTGGGAGTGCTGGCAGTGCCTGCGGTTCAGGCCCAGATGCAGATCACTCTCTATCAGGATATATACAGTTATAGTGATGGTGGTGAATTCAACGCCGTGCCCAATGCAAATCTGCTCTCCGTTAATCCCACTCTGGCTGGTTACGCCCCGGCGACAGCAGATTTGGCGGCTGGAAATCCAAATTTTCAGACGTTCTGCATCGAAACGGGGGAGTATTTTTATCCCGGAACGACTTACAATGTCACGATCAGCGACGAAATCATGTATGATGGCAGGCAATCCCCCAACGGCGAACCGATCACGGTCGGTACCGCCTGGCTCTATAGCCAGTTCACCGCCGGCACATTAAGCGGGTATGACTATAATGACAGCGGTCGTACAGTTTCGGCTGGCGATCTACAACAGGCGATTTGGTATCTCCAAGGTGAACAAACCAGCCTGATCAATGGTGGTAGCGGTGCCGACGGGACGATTTTCTACAACGCTGCCGTATCAGCGTTGGGCGGCACCATCAACAATGCCGCCAACGGCGCCTATGGCGTGGTTGCCTTGAACTTGTGGGTTCCCAATCCGGATGGTTCCAACGGCGCGGGGGCTCAGGATCAGTTGATGGTGGTGCCTGAATTAAGTGCTGTGCCTGAGCCAGGTGCTGTAAGCTTTGGCCTTTTGATTTTGCTGCCACTCGGCATGAAAAAAGTGCGGGCTTTCTTCGGGAGGCAGACAGGGTAAGGTCACCGATTCCGTTAACTTGGGGGATCGGCCGGCCAGTTTGGCCGGCCGGTTTTTTTCCAGAGTGGAACTTTGGCCTGTGGAAGCCATCGGCAACCTTGATCAAGGATCGGCAACGCGGTTTGGACCCGGTAATGAAAAACCGTCAGCTTTCGATCACGCTGATTTCAACCGGTTCCACGTTCACGCCGTGCTTCTCCAGCCATTTGATGGCGGCTTTCACTTCACCACGCGGGCCGTCAAGTTCGAGGCAGACGATTCCGATTTCGTCCGTTACGCTGGCTTGCCGGATGTTGGTGACGACCTTGAATTTGTGCCCGACTTCCCAGATGAACGGTTTCTTGATAAGCTTGGGTGGATACATCAGCCACAATCTTCGTTGAGTGGGCGTTGTGGACTTGGTGGTTACTGCCGGTTTTCGGGAAGCTTTGGCCATAGCGTGAAAATTTACGATTGATGATTTACGATTTACGATTCAACAATTTTAACCTCCCGCAATCGCAGGAATAATGCTGATTTCGTCGCCGTCTTTGAGCGGCGTCTCGCGGTTTTTGAGGAAGCGGATATCTTCCTCGTTCACATAGACGTTGACGAAGCGGCGCACCTCGCCTTTTTCATCCACGAGCCGTTCCTGGATGCCCGGAAAGCGCGTCTGCAATTCGACAATCGCCTCGCCGATGGTGGCGGCGTTGATTTCGACCAGCTCCTCGTTGTTGGTCAACTTGCGGAGTGGCGTTGGGATTCGGACTTTTTTTGGCATAAATCAAATTTCAATATTTTAGTTTGGCAACGTGGAGAACTCAGGCCGCTTCAAAAGTAACTTTCAAGCCGAGCGCTGACAGTACGGAATTAAGGCTCGTCAAACGCGGATTGCCGTCGCGCGAAAAGAGACGATACAGGTTTTCCCGGTTCAACTTGCTCAACTCAGCGGCGCGGGCGACACCGCCCTGGGCTTCAACCACGTCGCGAAGACCAAGCAAAAAAACTTCCGGGCCCTCCTCGTAGCAGGCGGTGAGGTATTCCGCCGCCTGTTCGGGGTCGTCCAGCTTCTCGTGCAGAATTTTTTTGTAACTCACGGTTTTCATAACTCGCTCTCTTTAAATTCCCGCCAAAACTGTTTGGCCAGCCGGATATCGCGATCTTGCGTCCGTTTGTCGCCACCGCAGAGCAGCACGATCAATATGCGCCCTTTCTGGCCGAAATACACGCGATAGCCCGGTCCGTAATCCACCCGCAATTCCGAAACGCCCTCGCCGACCGGCTTGCAATCACCCAGATTACCCTGCCGCACCCGTGCCAGCCGGGCGAGAACCCGCGCCACCGCCCGCTTGTCCTTCAAATCGTTCAACCACTCCTCGAACGGCACCTGCCCGTCTCGCGCGCGGAACGCGACGACTTCTTTGGCGTGTTGATCACCGGCATACTGTAGCTTATAAGCTACTGACCGTCAAGTGGCGAATCGCCTCGCCGATGGTGGCGGCGTTGACTTCGACCAGCTCCTCGTTGTTCGTCAACTTGCGGAGCGGCGTTGGGATTCGGACTTTCTTTGGCATAAATTAAATTCTAATTTTTCGTAGGCGAATTTGAAACTGAATTTGTTTCGTGATACATTTTTCGCAATGAATCATATTTTAATTCGTACTCCGTGATGGCATCTCTATGTGGTGAAACTTTTCTTGAATAGGATAGAAAGCCGTCAAAGTTGGTGGGACATTCGATAAATTTGCGATAATAATATGATTCGTTTATTTCTTTTTTCCTAAATTTCAGCGTTAAGAGAATTGAACGGGTATCTTTTGTAGCCTCAAATTCAAAGCGCGAAATTTCTGTTGCAAACTGCTCTCTCGATTTGGTTCCCAAATATGCATCTTGAAATAAATTTTCAAACGCGTTTTCATTTCTTGAATTCAGTGTCTCAAAAAGAGTCGTAATAAATTCGTCCAACGGTGGTTGGTTTTCACAGATACAAAGCATTACGTCCGGAGAGCCAGCCGTATTCGGATAGAAATGAAAGGCCGGTGCTTCAGAATCATCATCGGAATAGAAATAGAACAGCCGAACTGTTCTATTGGGAAACGCATTCGAAATTGCATTTTTAAAAACTTTTGCAGCTACAGGATTATCTGATAGGAACTTTTGCAGTTTCGGAGAGGCCTCACGGACAATGTTGTTTTGTGCCCAAGATGAAACACAAAACAACATTGCAAACAAAAATATGTAAATGGACTTCCGCACAAATTAACTTACGCATTCACTTTCTCTTCATTCGCGATCAATGCTTCAAACTCGCGCAGGCTCGGCTTGATTTCGCGCGGCTTGCCGACGTGACCCTGCACTGCATCAAGCGTTTTCAATCCATTGCCCGTCACACAGAGCACCACCGAATCATCACGCGGAATTTTGCCTGAATCAATCAGTTTCCTGGCCACACCCACAGTCACGCCGCCGGCGGTTTCAGCAAAAACGCCTTCCGTCTCGGCGAGCAGCTTTATCCCGTCGCGAATTTCGTCATCGGTCACGTCTTCCGCCGCGCCGTTCGTGTCCCTCATCACCTTGAGCGCGTAGAAACCGTCCGCCGGCGTGCCGATGGCCAGCGATTTCGCAATCGTGTCCGGCTTGACCGGTTTGAAGAAATCGAGTCCCGCCTTTTGCGCAACGGAAATCGGCGAACAGCCGGTCGCCTGCGCGCCGTGAACGGCGTATTTCGTCTGCGGCACGAGGCCGAGCTTGATGAATTCCTGGTAGCCCTTCTGGATTTTTGTCAGCAACGAGCCGGACGCCACCGGCACGACGGTATGCCGCGGGATGCGCCAGCCGTGTTGCTCGGCGATTTCATACGCCATGCTCTTGGAGCCTTCGGCGTAATACGGCCTCATGTTCACGTTCACAAACGCCCAGCCGAACTTGCCGGCGATCTCGGCGCAAAGCCGGTTCACCTCGTCGTAATGGCCTTTGATGCCGATGACGTGCGTGCCGTAAACCAACGAGTTGACGATTTTACCCTGCTCCAAATCCGACGGAATGAACACGTAGGATTTCAATCCGGCGCTCGCGGCCTGGGCGGCAACGGAATTCGCCAGGTTCCCGGTCGAGGCGCAGGCGACGGTGTCAAAACCGAGTTCGCGCGAACGGCTCAATGCGACGCTCACGACGCGATCTTTGAATGACAGTGTGGGATAGTTCACCGAGTCGTTCTTGATCCACAATTCACGGATGCCGAGATTTTTCGCCAGGCGATCGGCTTTGACGAGCGGCGTGTAGCCGACTTGCAGTCCGACGGTCGGCTCGTTCGCGACTGGCAGCAATTCGCGGTAACGCCACATCGTTTCCGGGCGCAATTGGATGGCCGCCTTGGTCAGTGATTTTTTGATGCGTTCGTAGTCGTAGGCGACTTCGAGCGGGCCAAAATCGAACTCGCAGACGTGATTGGCCGTGAGCGGATATTCGCGTCCGCACTCCCGGCACTTCAGCGCCTTCATGAAACCGTGATGTTCACTCATAAAATTTTCAACGTAGCGCAGGCGTCTCGCCTGCCAACTCTTCAACTGCACCCCGTTTTTGCTTGGCAGTGCCGGCGGGACGCCTGCGCTACAAACAAAACAGCCCCAACTCATGGCTGAGAAGGGGCTGACAAAATGCACGCACGCTTCTCATTTTCCCCCGACACCTGTCGGGGCTGGAATTGGCACCTGGTCGTTGAAGATCGCGCTTCAACCGGTTGCCGTGGCGTCATCGGGCCAGTCCCTCAGCCACTCTGCATGAGACCGTTGTATCAACGGATGCGGATAAAATGATATAAATAGTTAAAAGTGTCAAAACTTTTTTGTCTCCGAAACTGCTACGGAAATCGGCCCGTCGGGTCAGGACCAGAAAATTGTCGAAAAACCAGTTGACAAAATCCGGGGTGGGCGTATAAATGCCAACGATTTGAGAGATTAGAGTAAGCAGTTGTCGGCACAAAGCAAATCACGGTTCCTCACCAATTAGTTGTGCCTGCAACGGCAGGGCCACGCTGTATATTGTGGTTTTTGCTTTACTTAATCCGGCAACTTTGGTTGCTTAAACGCAGTTCAAGATCATGTATCTCAAAAACTTGACGCTTTTCGGCTTTAAGTCCTTCGCGGATAAAACCGCGTTGAATTTCCAACCCGGTGTCACCGCCATCGTCGGCCCCAACGGCTGTGGCAAATCCAACGTCTCTGACGCCATCCGCTGGGTACTGGGTGAGCAATCGGCCAAGGCATTGCGCGGTGGCGAAATGGCCGACGTGATTTTCAACGGCACGGACGGCCGCAAACCGATGGGCATGGGCGAAGTATCGCTCACCCTCGGCGGTGTCGGGGAGGAGAGCTTGCGTGCGGCGGGCGTCGAGGTTGCCTATGATGAAGTGACGCTCACGCGCCGCATTTTCCGCGACGGCAACAGCGAATATTTTCTCAACCGCACACCGTGCCGGCTCAAGGACATCCAGCAACTGTTCATGGGCACCGGCGTCGGGCGGACGAGTTACAGCATTCTGGCGCAGGGCCAAATCACCCAAATTCTCTCGAACAAGCCGGAAGATCGCCGGATGATTTTCGAGGAAGCCGCGGGCATCACGAAGTTCAAGAGTCAGAAAAAGGAATCGCTCCGCAAACTCGAATATACGGAGCAAAATCTTTTGCGCGTGGCCGACCTCATCCGGGAAGTGAAGCGGCAGATCGGGTCGCTCCAGCGCCAGGCCGGCAAGGCGCGTCGTTACAAACAGATTCAAACGGAACTTCAACACCTTGATACGCAGCTCACGCGGCATCAATTCAACGTCTTGCAGGCGGAAATTTCCGGGAGGCAGGCTGCCGTCGAGAAATTACGGGGTGAAATTGAACGGGGTTCCGCCGACGTGCTGCGTTTTGAGAACGAAATTGCGCAATTGCGCGACCGGTTTTCAGAATTGGAACACGAAATCGCCGCCCACCAGCAGCGCGGACTGGAGTTGAAGGGTGAAATGGACCGGCACGAAAGCCGGATTCAATTCAACGAAGAACGTCTGCGCGAACTGGCAGCGCAAAACTCCAGGGCGCTCGCGGACATTACGCAGGCCGAGGAACGCTGCCGCGCCGCGCAGGAGGAATCGGCGGTGGTCGCCGAAAAATTGTCCAGGTCCGAAGGCGCATTGGCGCAGCATCGCCGGACGCTGGAGACGAAGCAACGGGCGTTGACGAAAGTTGAAGACAATTTGAAACAACGGCAGGAATCGCTGCGCGAGGGGCAGGCCGTCGCGTTTGCCGCCGCCCAGGATTTAACGCGCATCCGCAACGAAATCACTGCGCTCGACATGCAAAAGCAGGGCAATGTCGTCCGACTCGAAAAATTGTCCGCGGAAAAAATCCAGTTGGAAGAGGAACGCACGCGGTTGGAAGCACGGTTGCAGGAATTCACCGCGACCGTCGAGGTCGAAAAGCTGAACGCGCAGACCAAGCGCGGTTCGGTGGAGCAACGGCAGAACCGTTTGCGCGAACTCCAGGTGGAATTGCAGGCGTCGTCCGCCGAACAGGACCAGTTTTTGCAGGCGCAGGCCGAGAAACGCACCCGCCTGAATGTGCTCGAGCAGCTCGAAGGTTCGCACGAGGGGTTCAGCGCGGGCACCCAGGCTGCCTTGCGCCAGTCGCGCAAGGTCATCGGCTCGCTGGCCGACCGTATTCGCGTGCCGGATTCGTATGTCGTCGCCATCGAAAACGCGCTCGGCCACCATCTGCAACTCGTCCTGACTGAACGCCCGGAATCCGCCCAGCAGATTATTGCCGACCTGAGCGCCCGCAAGGTTGGCCGGGCCAGCGTCGCGGCCCTGGCCATGGAATACGACGACAAACAGCTTGCGTTTGAAGGCGACATGGCGCCGGGCGGCGGTCTCGAGGTGCTGCAAAACGGTTTGCAGAAGGGGCAAGTCATTCATGCTTTGGCCGTGGTTCAGGCCGAACCCTCCGTGGATAAACTCCTGAAGGCATTGTTGGGCCGCACCTTCATTGCTTCCGACCTGGCCACGGCCACGGACCAGATCCAAAACGGTCATGCGGGCTGCGATTTTGTCACGTTGACCGGCGATTTGCTGAGCCGGCACGGCATTTACACCGGCGGATACTTGAACGGCAACGGGAATCCCAAGGCGCCGGCTTCGATCCTTGGGCGCAAAAACCAGATCTCCGAACTTCACGGTGAGCTGACGGAAGTCCAGCTTCGCGTCGCCGAGATGAGCCGCAAACGCGGCGCGCTTTTGAGCGAGCAGACGGAATTGCAGGCCAGCCTGCAGCAGGCGCAAACGGAATTGCGCGAGCAGGAAGTCGCCATCGCCACGCGCGAAGGCGAATTCAACGCACTGCAAAATTCAAACCGGCTGCTGCGCCAGAAGATTGAGACAGTGGTTTTTGAAATCCAAAGCCTCGCCGCGCAGGAGCAGGAAGGCTCACAGAAACGCAACGCGCTGGCGACACAGTTGAACGAGCTTGAAGCGCGTGAACGCGCCGGTCAGGAAAAAGTCACCGGGCTCACGGTCGAGTTGGAAAACCTGCGTCAGCAGCGCGACGGCGCCAACACGGCGCTCACTGAAAGCAAAGTCGCATTGGCGGCGGAGGAACAACTTTCGGCGTCATTCCGCCAGCAGCAACAGGCTTTGGAGCAGCGCATTCATGAATTGACGCAGGTCATTGAACAACGCCGGAGCGAGTGTTCGTCGTTCGTCACGCGCAAGGAGCAGGCGGAATCGGAGATTCGGGACTCGCGCAACCGGATTGAGCGGCTGTCGCACGAGCGCGAGCAGGTGAACGCGCAAACCGCGGAATTGCTTTCGCAAAAACAGGCGCAGGAAACCGACCTCGCGTCGCGTGACGAAAATTTGCGCAGCCAGCGTAATCGCCTGGCCGAATGGCAAAACCAGCGCGGCGAGCTGGACGTGGAGTTGGCGCAGAAAAACATGTCCGTGCAAAACCTGCGGGATCGGATCCAGCAGAAATACCACGTCAACCTCGACGACGTGCGCAGCGAGTGCATCACCATCACGCTGGCCGATGAAGGCCCGGCGAAAGTGCACGTGTTGACGCCCGAAGAAATGGCGGCAGCGGGCGCGGCCACGGACTGGACTGCCGTCGCGCAGCAGGTCGAGGCCCTGCAAAAGCGGCTCGATGAAATCGGGCCGGTCAATCTGGTGGCGATTGAAGAATACGAGGAGACCGAGCAGCGTTACCAGTTTTTGACCAAACAGCATGACGACCTGGTTTCGGCCAAGGCGCAATTGTTGGAAATCATCAACCGCATCAATGTCCAGACGCGGCAGATGTTTGTCGAGACGTTCGAGAAGGTGCGCGCGAATTTCCGCGCCATGTTCACCGAAGTCTTTGGCGGCGGCAAGGCGGACCTGATTCTGGTGGACGAAAACGATGTGCTGGAGAGCGGCATTGAAATCATGGCCCGTCCCCCGGGCAAACAGTTGCAAAGCATTTCACTGCTGTCCGGCGGCGAGCAGACGATGGTGGCGGTGGCCTTGATGTTTTCGATTTATCAGGTCAAGCCCAGCCCGTTTTGCGTGCTGGATGAATTGGACGCGGCGTTGGACGAGGCCAACATCAATCGCTTTGTCCGGCTGTTGCAGCAGTTTCTTGCGCACTCGCAGTTCATCATCATCACGCACAACAAGCGCACGATCGGCATGGCCGATGTGCTTTACGGCGTGACGATGCAGGAACACGGCGTGAGCAAGCTCGTCAGCGTGAAGTTCCACAAAAGTGACGAGACGGCAACCAGCACTTCGCCGTCCGAAGAATCCGCCGAGGTCGTGATGGCGAAATAAATCCGATGGTTTTCAAACCCTCACCCTGACCCTCTCCCATCCGACGGGAGAGGGAACAGCAAAGCGTGCTTTCAGTTTTTCGAAAGATTGTCCGGCAAATTCAGTCGTGGGAAATCTGCTGAGACGGGGAGAGATTCTCCCTCTCTGCTCCCGACGGGAGGGGAGAGGGCCGGGGTGAGGTGAGGGAAAACTGTTTTACCATGAGTAATGCACGGTGTAAGTCACCGTCCGTTCCTCGTCGGGCTTGACCGGGATGCGGAACTCGATGGTCTGCGAATCTTTTTTGGTGAAGTTGTCTGACTGCTGGGTGATTTCCCAATTGTTCCAGCGGTAAAGATGCTCGGCGACGCGGATTTCCACCGGCTCTTTCTTGCGATTGCGCAGCTTGATCTCGAAGGACTCGTTCATCCATTTGTCGCCGGTGTCCACGCGGAAATTGGTTTGCTTGCGCTCGCCGACCAGATCGAACGAATTACCGGTCTTCACGCGGATGGTTTCATTACGCGGCGTATGGTCAATCTCGTTCTCGCCGACAAATTCCAACTGGCCGTCGGCGTCGCGGCGGTAAAAGCGCAGTTTGCCTTTTGGCAGGGCGATGCCGAGATGATTGGTTTCCGAGTTCACAAATTCACGCATCACCGCGACTTTTTTGTTGCCACTGGCGCCATAGCCCTGGTCGTAGTTTAATCCGCCGTAGAAACGATAATCCGAGGCGCCATCGTAAACGTAAACCACCGGAGCACGGACGTTTTCCGCGTGGACGAATTCCACCTGTTTCGTCTCGCGGTCGTGCAACGTTGTCAGACGGGCAATACTGTAAAGATGAAATTCGTCGAAGGCCTTTTCGGTGACAGCGGGTTCGGCTTTGGCCGCACTAAATGCAAATCTGTTGACAAAGCCACTCATCGGCAGGTTCTGCGGCTGGATTTTATTCACGTCGCCGGCCATGAGTTTGATTCTGGCATTTTCAAATGTTTTGCCGCTTTCATTTTTCATCGTTATCCATCCGACCAAATCCACATTGTCGCCTTTCTCCGGCGAGACGAGATTGTAGCTGGCGTTCCAGTCGAACCCACCGGTGACATAGCCGACTTCGGCGTCGAATTTGCCCGACTTGTCGGATTGAAGCAGCCAGTTCAGCGTGGGTTTGAGCACCGTGTCATCGCCCAAATCGGGAAACAACGGCTGTCCGGGCAGGCTGAACTGTAGTTTGCCGTTAACCTCGATAATAGGTTGCTCCGGATTGCCGCCCGGAACGTGGCCGCTGCGGATGATTTTGCCCGGAATGAGTTCGCGCACCTGGGTGTTATCCTTCAGGCGCAGGTTCTCAAAGTCAATGGTCTTGCCCTCAAAGAGCGACAGCAACAATTCCTGCGTGACGGGGTCATTGCGGTAATTCTGCTCCAAAATCTGAAGCGAATGCTTGCCGGTCGGATCGCGCAGGGATGACCGAGTCCGGCTCGACCTGCGCCGTGGCGTCGGCGTAGCGGACGGAGTTGACGCCAGCCTGGAGGTCGAGCGGCACGGTGTCGCGCACAATCGCGAAGTTTTGGTTGTAAATCGTGAGGGCCGGTTCGGCGGTCAGGAGGCCGGGCGCGAGCGCCCCGGCGATTAACAGAATGGAGGGCAGTTTTTTCATAATCGTTTTGTTCGTCCAAGCCTCGTTGGCTTTCTTATTCAGACGGGATGGGCGGGGAAATACTCCTGCCGGAGAAATCTGACAAGGAACTTCCAGCGATTTAAGTGGCCGGCGGCTGGAACAATTTGGCCACCAGCCCGGTCCAACCGGTTTGGTGTGACGCGCCCGCCCCGCGGCCGGTTTCGCCATGAAAGTATTCGTGGAAGAGCACCCAATCCCGGAAGTGCGGGTCGCTCGCGAGTTTGGGGTGATATTTCAAAACCGGGCGCTGACCGTCGGCACCCTTGAGGAAGAGGCGCAAAAGGCGGCGGGACAATTCCCGGGCGACTTCCTTGATCGTGAGGAACTGACCGGAGCCGGTCGGGCATTCGATTTTGAAGTCGTCGCCGTAATAATGGTGGAATTTTTGCAGCGATTCGATGAGCAGGTAATTGAGCGGCATCCAGACCGGGCCGCGCCAGTTGGAGTTGCCGCCAAAAAGCCCGTTCTGCGATTCGGCGGGCCAGTAACGGACCTCGTGCGCTTTGCCGCCACAATCCAGGCGATAAGACTGGCGTTCATGCACCTTGGACAAGGCCCGCACACCGTGGTCGCTCAAGAATTCGCTTTCGTCCAACGCGCGGCGGAGCAGGCATTTCATGCGATGCCCGCGCAACAGCGAAAGCAACCGGCGCTCGCCCATGCCGCATTCGTGCCAGCGCGAGACCAGCCCGGCCAATTCAGGACGATGATTCAGAAACCATTCCATCCGGCCGGCGAACCCTGGCAGTTCCTCCGGCAACGATGGTTCAAGCACTTCCACGGCGAAGAGCGGAATCAGGCCGACCATGGAGCGCACTTTGAGCGGCACGCTTTCGCCGTCCGGCAGGCAGAGGCGGTCGTAATAGAATTCATCCCGCTCGTTCCAGAGGCCCAGTGCGCCGTCCTCGACGCCGTTGATGGCGGCGGCAATGCCGAGGAAATGCTCGAAAAACTTGGTGGCGATGTCTTCGTAAACCTTGTTATGCCGGGCCAGTTCGAGCGCGATGCGCAACAGGTTCAGGCAATACATCGCCATCCAGCTCGTGCCGTCAGCTTGGGCGATGAAACCGCCAGTGGGCAACGGCTTGCTGCGGTCGAATACGCCGATGTTATCGAGGCCGAGAAAACCGCCCTGAAAAATATTCCGGCCCTGCGCGTCCCTGCGG
Organism: uncultured Verrucomicrobiae bacterium; assembly: GCA_963827205.1. GTDB lineage: Bacteria > Verrucomicrobiota > Verrucomicrobiia > Limisphaerales > UBA11358 > UBA11358. The sequence continues at coordinate 39,538 of CAWHAH010000012.1, read as the reverse complement.
TTGACCCACCATGTGAAATTCAACAGCAACTTGTGATAGACACGTTCGAGAAAAGCGAGATCGCCGGGATCATTTGGATTTTTTTCGCGTCGTTGTTTGCGGTCAATTTGGAACACGCGCCAAGCAGCCCAACCATGCACCGGCGGGTTGACGTCGCCGAACGCCCACTCGTAAGCCGGCAACTGGCCGTTCGGGTGCATGTACCATTCGCGGGTGAGCAGCACGAGCTGTCGCTTGGCAAAGGCCGCGTCCACCAGCGCGAGTGGAATACAGTGGAACGCCAGGTCCCACGCCGCATACCACGGATATTCCCACTTGTCGGGCATGGAAATGATTTCCTCGTTGTTGAGATGTTTCCAATCCGAGTTGCGGCCATGCTTGCGCTCCGGCGGCGGCGGCGGTTGGGCGGGATCACCCTTTAACCATTCCGGCACATCATAGTAATAAAATTGCTTGTTCCAGATCATGCCGGCGAAGGCCTGGCGTTGGACGAGGCGCGCGTCGGCGTCGGCGATGCCTTTCTGTAAATCGGCGTAAAATTCGTCGGCTTCGCGGAGGCGTTGAGCGAAGACGGCGTCAAAGTCGGCAAAAACTGTGGCGCAGGTCTCCGAACCTGCGGTAGCGCCGATTTCCAAATCGGCTGTCGGCGGGCGATCGGAATTTCCCGCTTTCGCAGGTTTTGAAACCCGCGATACAGCAGACTTGGAAGTCTGCGCCACAAGCCGCAACCGAATCTGTGCGGAACCACCCGCGGGAATCGTCAATCGGTAATGCACACCAGCCTTGGTGCCTTCCGCTCCCGGATTAACGGCGGAATGATTGCCGTGGACAACGTATTCATGGAAGGCATCTTTAAAATGGCCGACCGGCTGGTTCAGGCCGAAAAGGCGGGAAAAATTGGTTTCGTTGTCGGAGAACAAAATTTCCGGTTGGCCGTCGGAATCCAGGGTGTAATTGCCGAGTTCGGCATGTTTGGCCAGAAGGGTAGCGGGACCTGTGCGGGACAGGCTGGGTTTGGCTGAATTGTTCCAAGACCACGTATTACGGAACCACAGTTGCGGCAACAGGTGAATATTAGCGTTCTCCGGCCCGCGATTCTGGACGGTCACCCGCATCAGGATGTCCGCAGACCCGGCCTTGGCGTATTCAACGAAGACGTTGAAGTAACGGTCGTCGTCGAAGATACTCGTATCGAGCAGCTCAAATTCCGGCTGGTCCTTGCCGCGCCGGCGATTTTCCGCCACCAGTTGTGCGTAGGGAAATTCCCGCTGCGGATATTTGTAGAGCATTTTCAGGTAGGAATGCGTCGGAGTGGCGTCGAGGTAATAATAAAGCTCCTTTACGTCCTCGCCGTGGTTGCCCTCGCTGTTCGACAGGCCAAAGAGCCGTTCCTTCAGAATCGGGTCCTTGCCGTTCCACAGCGCCAGTGAAAGACAGAGGCACTGTTGATCATCGCTGATGCCGGCCAGGCCGTCCTCACCCCAGCGATAAGCACGGCTGCGGGCGTGGTCGTGCGGAAAATAATTCCAAGCCGTGCCGCCGGGGCTGTAATCCTCGCGCACCGTTCCCCACTGGCGTTCAGACAGATAAGGCCCCCAAAGCTGCCACGGTACCGTACCAGTGTGAGCTTCAACCAGACGTTCTGTTTCCTCATTCATGCGCGCTGTCCAAATGACGAATGACGAAATCCGAATGACGAATGAATTTCCAATGACCAATCCCGAAAACGCCATTCACGTCACGCGGCTTTTTTCGTCACTCGAGCTTGTTCATTCTTTGGTCATTCGGATTTCGTCATTTGACATTCTTTCGTGGCCCCCGTCGAGAGCAAGCGAGTCATCCGTTCATCTTTTATGCCCAGTTGAAGTTGGCGCCCGCTCATCCGCCCGTTTCAAATCCCGGATACAATGTCATCCCACCATCCACAAAAATGCTCGCGCCGTGAATGTAATCCGAATAATCCGATGCCAGCCAGATGGCGGTGTGGCCGATGTCGCTTGGTTCGCCGATGCGTTTGTAGGGGATCAGTTTCATCAACTTGCGATAAGCTTCCGGCGTGCTCCAGGCCTCCGTGTTGATGGGTGTGCGGATGGCGCCGGGACAAATCGAATTCACGCGGATGCGATACGGCGCGACCTCCTGCGCGATGCTTTTCATCATCATCATCACGCCGCCCTTGCTCGTGGCGTAATTCACGTGGCCGGCCCAGGGAATGACTTCATGCACCGAACTCATGCAGATGATTTTGCCTGCGGCGCAGGAAATTTCCGGACGGATGCCGCGCCGCTTGAATTCCCGGACGGCCTCGCGCGCGCACAGGAATTGTCCCGTCAGGTTCACGTTGATGACCAGTTGCCAGTCGGCCAGCGTCATGTTCTCAATCGGCGAATCTTTTTGCAGGCCGGCGTTGTTGACGAGAATGTCAATGGTGCCGAATTCCTGGATCATCTTCTGAAACATCACCTGCACCTGGTCTTCGCGGCTGATGTCAGCTTGATGGGCATAAGCCTTCACACCGTGACCGGCAGCTTCCTTCACGACGGCGTCGGCGGCTTCGGGATGTGTGGCGTAATTAATCACCACGTCGGCGCCCGCCTGCGCGAGCGCCAGTGCGACGGCCTGGCCGATGCCGGAATTGGCGCCGGTGACCAGCGCTTTTTGTCCCGTCAAAACCTTGTTGACCGGGCAGGTGGGCAGGACCGCCTGCGGCAGATTTTCCTCCTGCAAATGCTGGCGCATCAACTGTTCGTGCAGTGGCATGGTTGCAGGTTGACCACTCGATATGCCGGTTGTAGATGTCGCGCTCATTATCAATTTGCCCTTATGTATTGTTCCTTGATGCTTCAACTGGGGCGTTGGGAGAAGACGCCGACAGCAACTCTTTCCACCGCTTGCCGGGATGCCGGCAGCACAATGGAAATGAGACAGGACGCAGGATAGCAACGTTCAACCACGAATGGCCGCGTGGCAACTTGAAGAAGAACACTGACATGCCGGGTCGAAGCTTGCCACGTTCATGTCGAGTGTGCAGCCAGCGCCCGCTTCCGCCAGGCTACGGCGCGCCAGATCTTGTCGCAGCGTCCGGGGCGTTCTGCGTAGCCGGCTTGGCCTCTTGATGATAAGCCCGGCCGGATTTGTACAATTCCAGCAACGGTTCATTTCTTGCCACAATCTCATTCTGTCCTTGTTCCAGAGCCACCTCACGGGCTTTTTGGGCGGTGGAAACGGCATCGGCGAATCGTCCAGCCTCGGCGTAAGCGGCGGCCAGGGTATAACCCGGAGCGGCCTTCTTATTTTGAGTCAGTTGACAAGCCCGTTCGGCCAAGCGCACCGCCTCTTTGCCGTTACGCAAGCCGGGGTCGGAAGCCGTGGCCAGCATCCAGGCAAGATTGTTCAGGGCGATGACTGAATTCGTATCTAATTCAAGCACCCGGCGGTAGTGAATTATCGCATCTGAAAAGTGCCACTTGGCAACAGAGACCTGGGCCAGTTCTAATTCGTCTTTGACATACTGGCTGCGTAACAATTGGGTCTCGACGGCCACATCGTTGACATCTCCAGCAAGGGTGATGGCGAATTTGCCAAGCTCGGTTTGCGCGTGGCGTCCAGGTTGGAGTTCTTCAAAAATAATATGATACTGCCAGGCTACGACGCTGGTGCACAGCCCAATCAGCACGATGATCATCGGAATCAGAACCGGGAAGGTTTCGCGCACCGCCCAAGCCTGGGTAAATCCGGCAGAGGGCTCGCCGGCTGGAACTGGCCCGGCCTGTTCCAGCCACCGCTCGCTCAGTAGAATGAGACTCAAGGGCAGGATGTCCATGAAAATGCGAAATTCGTTGAACCCGCCGTACATGAGCTGTCCCCCAAGGAACACGATTATCAGTGTCATGTAGGGAAAAAAACGCCTGCGCCAGCCCAGCACAAGAACCGCAACCAGAGTTCCGGCGTTGGCAAAAATGACATGATTGACGGTCGCCGAGAACAACACCTTGAGGTTGTAAATTAGAATCGTAGGCCGAAACAACTCGACAAAATTCGACGCATACCCCATTGAAAAGCTAACCGCGTTCAAGGACAACTGGTTCAACAGAAATTTTTTCCCCGCCACATACACCACGACCAGCGCCGCAAACAGCAGAACCCGCTTCCACCGCTTCCAATGACCGGCGAACAACGCCAGCACCGCACAGGCCAGAACCGTTTCCTTGAAAAAACACCCGACGCAAATCGCCGCCGCCATCAGGGTCATTTGCCGGCGCTCAAAAAGCAGGACGGCCAGCGTGAAAAACAACGTGGCTGGGAAGTCCCACGGATAAAAATACGGACCGGCGGCGGGCGAAAAATTATACACGAGCCCGGCAAAGATGCCTAAGTTGATGAGCAGCGAATGGCGCAGGGCGAAAATGATGGTGACGAACAACAGCAACAGCCAGAAAGCATGATACAAGCCGAAAACATTTTTCAGACGCTCTATTTGTTCTGTGGTATCGGTGTGTTGCCTGACTGCAAAATCAGCCAGCGCACCTGACAACAACAAGCCCGATAGGCGGCCCTTCCAGGCGTCATTTATTGTTGGTAGGTCCAGTGAGTACAACTTTTCCGAACCTGCGGTGAACACGAAGCGGTTCATCGGATCGCCAAGGGTGATGTAGTTCCTGACCAAAAAGAAGTAGGACACACTCAGTGAAAGCACTACGAACAACTCAAAAAACAGCAGCAGCGATGATGAGCCACCATTCCGACGGCTAAAGATGCCGCCCAGCGCGCCCCGGCAATTCAGGAGCCTTAGCTTGAGGGAATTAAGCTTCCAGTGCGCCAGCCCATTTTCGCCGTTGCGCTTGTTCATAGTTGTCAGGGATGAACTTTAGCACACCACACAGAGAACAAAAGCCCGTTTCAACTTCGTCGTTCACAACGCCCGCGACGAGGCATGGCGGCTTACCAAAACAACTTTTCTATAACAGCGGGACATCCACACCCGGACAGCGAACGCGATTTTGCCCCCGCCCGGGCACATCGTGCACACGGTTTGGCCGCACTAAAGAGAGTCTTTATTTACCGGGACACCCGCCACGATGCCACGCCTGACATTGCCAGCAAACGCAGGACGCGCTGCCGCTACCCGGAATGGAAATTTGCCCGCTCCAAGAGAATTGGAACGCCTAACATCGAGTCCTGACATGGATAGACACGTTATGCGACACCGTTATGCAAATGCAGCAACATCCAGCATGAAACTTGCAAAAGTGCCGTATTTATTGACGTTTTAGAGGCTGGTGCCGGTGGTGAGACTCGAACTCACACGACTTTTTACAGTCCCAGGATTTTAAGTCCTGTGCGTCTGCCATTTCGCCACACCGGCGGCAGCCGGGAAACGCTAGTCCCGATTTGGCGTGAATGAAAGCGCGAACTTATGCCGGGCGTGATCGGGTACTGGAGGGGCTGGAGTCCGACTGGACGTTTTGCGGCTCGTAGTGGCGATGGTCAGATGTATTGCCTGACGAACCCTGCGATTCAAACCGTGGTGTTCGCGTGACTTTTCCCTGCCGCCCTAATCGCTCTGGCCAATGGTGAAGTTGCCGAAGCTGGTGACGGGTGGATCTGCCGAAGCGTCGTAGAAGGTCACAACGCAGCCGCCCGTTCCCGGACTGGTGAATGTGGTCTGAATGTACGACACACTCCCGGCTTCCACACCGCCGCTGTAAGTTAAAACGAGCAGGCCAGCCAGCGGACCGTACGCTGCGAAAGTATAGCTGCCGGTCGAGACGCCGGGGTTGCTGGAACCCGTTTCCGTCTGACTAAACGTTCCGTCCCCATTGAACGTTACCACGTCCACAACGCCATTGGCATTGGTTGCGTAAAGGGTCTGCCCCGCCAGCGTGTTTGGAACCCAATTGGTCGGCGGCGCCCAGAAGCTGATGGCCACAAGGTAATTGCTGCCGAGGTCGTCCTGATTGGTCAACACGCAGAAATTCGGCGCGAGGAACGTCAGCCCCACCGGTGCCACCGCGTTGGCCACGGTTGGCGGCGCGGTATAGTTGAAACTTAACTCGGCGCTATCGGCGCCTGACTTCGTGTAAGTGTAAGTCCCCACCCCATTGGCGTAATTGGTGAGGAATGAGTTCTGGCTGAACGTGGCGATCCCGAAATTCATTTCAAACGAGCCGTCCGGCTGGGTCACCACCGCCGCCCCATTGGCCAATGCATTCGGCGCGTTCCCGCCCGGGGCTTCCGACAATATCGCGAATACGCCGGTACCGGCCGTGGGCGCGTTGCCGGGACCGTCATAAACGATGGCCACATACGAACCGTAATTGGTCGCTGCGAAGGTGAGCAGCATGTAGTTCGTTTCGTTGGGCTGCTTCACCGTCAGCAAGGCGCCCAGCGGGCTGTAGGACTTGAACGTGTAATTCCCGTTGGTCACCTGGCCGTCGGCATTGGTAATGGTTAGCGTGCCCGACCCCAACGCCACCGAGGTCTGTTCGCCACCGGCGATCAGCACCGACGTCTTCCCATTCAACGAGGCGGGCGTCCAATCGGGCACCGACCAAAGGCTGATGGTCCCGGTGTTCAGCGCATTGCTCGGGTTGTTAAAGGTGCACTGGTTGTTGGTGCTGAAGGTCAGCGACACGACCGTCTTGCTGCCCGAGAGATTGGGTAGAGCGGTATAAGTGATGGACAACTGCGCTGTATCTGGACTCAGTTTGGTGTAAGTGTAATTGCCCACGCCATTGTCATAGTTGGTATTGCCCGAGTTCTGGCTGAAGGTGCTGGTGCCAAAGCAAAGATAAAATGTGCCGCCGCCGTTCTCATTGACGGCCGCCATCAACCCGGCCAGCGAGTTTGGCGCTGTCTTAAACGCAAAACTTACCTTGTTGGTGGACGAAACGTTCCTGCTGGTATCCACGGCATAGGCCTGGAGGATGTTGGTGCCGGGGGTCAGTGTCAGGTTGGCGGTCCAATTGGTCCAATTGTTGCCGGTCGTCGCCGCCGTCCAGCCCGAACCGTTCAACTGGTAATACACCGTGCCTACGGCCACGTTGTCGCTGGCCTTGCCGGTCACGGTGAAGGTGCCGTTGGTCCACTGCTGGTTGGCAGTCGGGGTCAGGATGCTCGCCGTCGGCTTGGTCACATCCACAAAGTTGGCCCGCAACGACAGGTTGGTCAGCATGGTGAACTGCAACTTGGCGCGGTTGGTCAGCAGGTTGCCCGAACCGTCGGTCCAGTTGGTGAAGGCAAAGCCCGCCGCGGCATTGGCGGTCAGCGTATAGTTCTCGTTGATGGCCAGCAACGTCCCGTTGGTGTAGTTGGGAGTGAGCGAGCCCCACTTGGGATTGGGAGAGCCCAGTCCGAAGAGCTGGACGGTCAGGGGCTTGCGCACCACATATTCGAATTTGACGGTATTGGTGGTCGAGGGATTACCGCTGGTATCGATGGCATAGGCTTGGACGGTGTTGGTGCCGGGGATCAGTGTCAGGTTGGCCGTCCAGTTGGTCCAGTTGTTGGTGGTGATGGCAGTTGTCCAGCCCGAACCGTTCAACTGGTAATAAACCGTGCCTACGGCCACGTTGTCGCTGGCCTTGCCGGTCACGGTGAAGGTGCCGTTGGTCCACTGCTGGTTGGCGGTCGGGGTCAGGATGCTCGCCGTCGGCTTGGTCACATCCACAAAGTTGGCCCGCAACGACAGGTTGGTCAGCATGGTGAACTGCAACTTGGCGCGGTTGGTCAGCAGGTTGCCGGACCCATCCGTCCAGTTGGTGCAGGCAAAGCCCGCCGCGGGATTGGCGGTCAACGTGTAGTTCTCGTTGATGGCCAGCAGCGTTCCGGTGTGGTAGTTGGGAGTGAGCGTGCCCCAATTGGGACGGGCCAGGCCGAGTCCGAAGATCTGCACCGTCAGGGGCTTGAGCACCACGTATTCGAATTTGACGGTATTGGTGGTCGAGAGATTGCCGCTGGTATCGATGGCATAGGCTTGGACGGTGTTGGTGCCGGGGGTCAGTGTCAGGTTGGCGGTCCAGTTGGTCCAGTTGTTGCCGGTCGTCGCCGCCGTCCAGCCCGAGCCGTTCAACTGGTAATAAACCGTGCCTATGGCCACGTTGTCGCCAGCCTTGCCCGTCACCGCGAACGTTCCATTGGTCCATTGCTGGTTGGCGGTCGGGGTCAGGATGCTCGCCGTCGGCTTGGTCACATCCACAAAGTTGGCCCGCAACGACAGGTTGGTCAGCATGGTGAACTGCAACTTGGCGCGGTTGGTCAGCAGGTTGCCCGAACCGTCGGTCCAGTTGGTGAAGGCAAAGCCCGCCGCGGCATTGGCGGTCAGCGTATAGTTCTCGTTGATGGCCAGCAACGTCCCGTTGGTGTAGTTGGGAGTGAGCGAGCCCCACTTGGGATTGGGAGAGCCCAGTCCGAAGAGCTGGACGGTCAGGGGCTTGCGCACCACATATTCGAATTTGACGGTATTGGTGGTCGAGAGATTGCCGCTGGTGTCCATGGCATAGGCCTGGAGGATGTTGGTGCCGGGGGTCAGTGTCAGGTTGGCCGTCCAGTTGGTCCAATTGTTGGCGGTGGTGGCGGTCGTCCAACCCGAACCGTTCAACTGGTAATAAACCGTGCCGACGGCCACTTTGTCACTGGCCTTGCCGGTCACGGTGAAGGTGCCGTTGGTCCATTGCTGGTTGGCGGTCGGGGTCAGGATGCTCAACGTCGGCTTGGTTATATCCACAAAATTCGCCATCAACGCTAAATTGGTCTGCATCATGAATCGCAGCGTCGCGTTGTTGGTCGTCAAACTCCCCGTCCAGTTGGTGAAGGCAAAGCCCGCCGCGGCATTGGCGGTCAGGGTGTAGTTCTCGTTGATGGCCAGCAACGTCCCGTTGGTGTAGTTGGGATTGAGGGTGCCACACTTGGAATTGGCCGTGCCGAGCCCCATAATCTGTACGGTCAATGGCTTGAGCACCACATATTCAAATTTGACGGTGTTGGTGGTCGAGAGATTCCCGCTGGTATCGACGGCATAGGCCTGGACGGTGTTGGTGCCGGGGTTCAGGGTCAGGTTGGCTGTCCAATTGGTCCAGTTGTTGGTGGTGGTGGCAGTCGTCCAGCCCGAGCCGTTCAACTGGTAATACACCGTGCCGACGGCCACTTTGTCACTGGCCTTGCCGGTCACGGTGAACGTGCCGTTGGTCCACTGCTGGTTGGCGGTCGGGGATGTGATTTGATCGGTGGGCGGGGTGTGATCGTTGTTGGTTTGAACATTGACCGTAAAGGATTGAGTGACGATGTTGTTGCTGGCGCCACCATTGTTGACGGTGACGGTAATGAGGGCCGAGCCAGTGGTGTTGGTCACCGGCATGAAGGTGAGGGAGCCATTGGTGTTGGGGCTGGTATAATTGACGGTCGGAGTGGGAATCAAATTGGTATTGCTGGAGGCCGCGGTGACGGTGAGCGTTTGAATTTGGTTGGCGGCGCCGGAGGTGATGCCGTACAGATTCACCGTTTGCAGGCCGGCGTTTTCATTGATCGTCAGGTTGTTGATGGGGTTCAAGGTCGGCGGTTGATTCACCGGGCTGACCGTCACCGTGAACGCCTGGGTGACAATGTTGTTGCTGGCGCCGCCATCATTGACGGTGACGGTGATAAGGGTCGAGCCACTGGCATTGGTCACCGGCATGAAGGTCAGGGAACCATTGGTGTTGGGGCTGGTATAATTGACGGTCGGATTGGGAATCAAATTGGTATTGCTGGAGCTCGCGGTGACGGTGAGCTTTTGATTTTCGTTGGCGGCCCCGGAAGTGATGCCGTACAGATTCACCGTTTGCAGGCCGGCGTTTTCGTTGACTGTCACGTTGTTGATGGGATTTAACGTCGGGGGTTGATTTACAGGACTAACCGTCACTGTGAAAGTCCGGCTGATGATGTTGTTGCTGGCGCCACCATTGTTGACCGTGACGGTGATAAGGGTCGAGCCACTGGCATTCGTCACCGGCGTGAAGGTCAAGGAACCGTTCGTGTTAGGGCTGGTATAATTGACGGTCGGATTGCGAATCAAATTGGTATTGCTGGAAGTCGCAGTGATCGTGAGAACTTGATTTTGGTTGGCGGCGCCGGAGGTGATGCCGTACAGATTGACCGTTTGCAGGCCGGCGTTCTCATTGATCGTCAGGTTGTTGATGGGGTTCAAGGTCGGGGGCTGATTGATGGCAGTGGAATTCGTGGGGACAGAGTAAGACACTTCATTCGAAAACGGACTCTGGACACCGGAACTGTTATACGTTGTGGCGGCAAAATAATAGGTGTCTCCTTGAACCAAGCCGGAAACGGTGATGTTTGTGGCATTGCCGGCCGAAAGTGTGTTGGTATAATTTCCGCTGGCTCCACCATAGTAAATGTTGTAACCTACAACAGTTGGATCACTGCTCGGATTCCATGCAAGCGTCACGTTTTGGGCAAGGGCCGGCAACTGTATGATAAGGGCCATCCCACTTAATAGAAGTGAATTGAGAGCGGCACGCTCCACCCGGCCAAGAATATGTGTATTACTCATTTTACTACGTTTACTACGCCTGCATCTCCCAATGCATAAGCTCTGCCAACGTAACCGTTTTAAGCCGGGAATTTCCAAGGTGTGAATGTTGCGGCGCGAAAAGACGGAGGTTTTGTACAAATCCCCATCGAAATCGGAAGATTCCGCCGTTTCCCATGACGGGAACTGCGAAAACTTTAATCTTAAAGGATAATATCAACTGAAGCGGGATCGCGTTTTCCTGAAGGTCTTCAAGACAGCACTGTCTTGAAAAAGAGCATGAAATTTCAGTAAGAATCTTTAAACGAAGTAGTTGAGTGGTTCATAGGTGCGTGCCTGCCACAACCGAGCGGAAAACTCAGATTGGTTGAAATTTGATGCCGACGTCCCTTTCTCAATTCTGCGGAACACCAGCGCGAGCGACGGCGAAAATTTTGAAAACGGTTGAAGTCGTTTTCGTCAGAAAACCCATGCAACGATAAAAGAAACCAGACTTGGGCCGATAGCACACAAAATTCGATTCATTACGCCAAAAAATCAGTCAAAAACCGCTTGTAAAAACGCAGGTTCATTATAACATGCAACCTTCATGAGCAGCGGCAATTCCAACCAGTCCGATGGCAAAGAGAACGCGCGTATTCGCGTTTTGATCGTTGACGATCATCCGCTGGTTCGTGAGTCGTTGAAGAAAATCATCCTCGGGGAACCCGATTTAGTTGTTTGCGGTGAAGCGGAAGATCGCGAACAGGCCCTGGAGATTGTGAGCGCCACTAGACCCCGCCTGGCGATTGTTGATCTGACTTTGAGGAACTCTCATGGGTTGGAATTGGTCAAAGACCTTCGAGCGCGTTTTCCCGAAGTGCAAAGCTTGGTGCTCTCCATGCATGATGAAATGATCCATGCTGAACGGGCGATCCGTGCAGGTGCGCGCGGATACATTACCAAAAATGAAGCGCCCGCGAGAATTTTGCTGGCGATTCGAAAGATTCTGAGTGGTGAAATATACTGGAGCGAAAGGGCTGCGGCGCGAGTTGCCTCCAAGATTGCTCGAGCGGCGCCAGCCGCTACGAAATTTGATTTGTTGACGGACCGGGAGATGCAGGTCTTTCAACTTATTGGTTCCGGTCAAAGCACACGGCAGATCGCCGCCACATTACACATTGATGTTAGCACCGTGGAGACGTACCGGGCGAGAATCAAAGAGAAATTAAATATTGAAAGCGGTCTCGAGCTTGTACGCCATGCCATAAATTGGGCTAACACGCCGAACTCTTAAAAAAATCAAAAACCGCGCAAAAGGCGTATTGTGACCAAAATGTAGCGGAATGCACTACACGAGAATCCAATTTTGAACTACTGACTAATCTTGTGTTTCAGGTAATATATATGTGTGATTGGTGGTTTGTTCAAATCGGCGAGCAGCGAGGGAGTTGGTGTCTCTAAAGTGTACACACCTCAGGAGACTAATGATTCAGCACTCCGTCCGCTGATGGAAGGTTGTATCGGGGAAGCCAGCCATGAGATTGGCAACCTGAGAGAACTTGATAGCTCTTTGGCTTGGTATTGTGCTCGGACGAAGCCAAAGCACGAACACATTGCGGCAGCTAATTTGCGCCAGAATTTTGAACTGGAGGTGTTTCATCCTCGACTCCGCATAGAGCGAGCAACACAGCGAGGTGTAATGCGTGTCGTGGAACCGCTGTTTCCTTGCTACATTTTTATTCGTTGTGTGCTTGAAGACCATTTCAGCGACATTCGGCATACCAGTGGAATCAGTAGTCTTGTGCATTTTGGGCAAAAAATCCCTATTGTCCCGGATCCGATCGTTGAAGAATTGCGGGAGTGCTTTGAAGCCGACGACCCTATGACCGTTGAGGAACGTATTTCGCCGGCGGATGAGGTGGTTTTTGTCGAGGGGGCGTTTACCGGGATGCGTGCGTTTGTTTTGCGTGTCATGCCGGCAAAAAAACGGGTGCAGGTGCTACTCGAAGTTTTAGGGGGCCCGACTCCCGTAGAAGTGGAGCGGAGGGCGATTGTGTTGGAAAAGAACACTCTAGCAGATTTTGTGCCGGTTCTGGCAGCCCCAAGCCAGAAAGGGAACTGGCCTGAGAGAAGGTGCGGCAAAAATTAAAATTCCGGTTTTTACCGGATGGAAAGTTGGGTTTTTGGAAGCAGAACAAAAACCAACAAGTGCGGAGCTTTTTACATTTACCTATTGCCTCTATAAACCGATTTGCTGAGTTCATAAGATGCGCAGAATTGCAATTCTAAATTCCCTTCACCATGTATTGTAATAAAACCTACGAGCCAGGGGGCTTCCCTTTCCCTCCAATTCCCATTTCCAGAGGGAAGCGCCTCTTGGATGTAAGCGTTGTTATCTTGGCCACGCCGATTCTTTTGCCATTGATGGCAGCGGTGGCAATGGTGGTTAGAATCGTTTCTGAGGGACCCATTTTGTTTCGACAGGAACGGGTCGGATATTTGGGACATCGGTTTATGTGCTTCAAATTTCGGACGATGTTTGTGAATGCCGATACAAATGTTCATCAAGGTCATTTGGACCATCTCATGGATTCGGACGCCCCCTTGGTAAAGATGGACGCGAAAGGAGACCCGCGAATCATTCCCTTCGGCCGACTCTTGCGTGCTACGGGGCTGGATGAATTGCCACAATTGATCAATGTGTTGCGGGGTGAAATGAGCCTGGTTGGGCCACGTCCCTGTCTTCCATACGAGTACAATAAATATCAGCGGTGGCAGAAGGAGCGTTTCAACACCCTGCCGGGACTAACCGGACTGTGGCAGGTCGGGGGGAAGAATAAAACCACTTTCACCGAGATGATTTGTTTGGATATTCGCTACGCACGCACCAGGACATTGTGGCTTGATTTAAAGATCCTTCTAAAAACTTTCCCCGCCATAGTAGTGCAGGTACTTGAATCCCCTGAACCCAGGGAACTAAAATCGTTTTCCCATTTCGACAGCACGCCGGCGTCCAATCTTTCCAAAGGCGCTGTCCGGCAGTAATCGCTTCAGAATCGAAGCGGCGTACTGCTTTCCGTTAGAATGTCATTCCGTGTTCCGCAATAGACAAACAACCTGAAAGGGAATAATTATGACCAAGAAACTCAAGGTCGGCGTCGTGGGATGTGGCTACTGGGGCCCAAACCTCATTCGCAATTTCAGATCACTCCCGGGCTGCCAGCTAAAGATTATGTGCGACCTGAGCCAGCAGCGTCTCATGCATCTCAAAACATTATATCCAGAAGTTCAGCGCGCAATGGATTATAGTCACGTATTGAATGGTGTTGAACTTGACGCCGTGGTCATAGCAACTGCCGTAAAATCGCATTATTCAATGGCGAAGGCGAGCCTGCTAGCTGGAAAGCACACGTTTATCGAAAAGCCGATGGCCAGTTCCTCCGCGCAGTGTGAGGAATTGATCGAGATTGCCCAGAAAAAAGGATTGGTGCTGATGGTCGGCCACACCTTTCTATATTCCCCGGCGGTCAGAAAAATCCAGGAAATCGTGGCTTCCGGTGATGTCGGGGAAATCCGTTACATTTGTGCGCGCCGGCTCAACTTGGGGTTGTTCCAGAAGGACATCAATGTGGCATGGGACCTTGCGCCGCACGATATCTCCATCATTTTATCCGTCATCGGCGAGCCACCCATTACGGTGAACTGCCGCGGCAGCGCTCATATTACACAGGGTATTGAGGACGTGACGACCATGTGCCTCGGTTTTGCGAGACAACGGACGGCCATCATCCACAGCAGTTGGTTGGACCCCAGGAAAGTCCGCGAGATGACGATCGTTGGAAGCAAGCGGATGATTGTCTATGACGATGTGGCACCGCTGGAAAAAATCCGCATTTTCGACGCGCGGGTTGAAAGCCCTCCGCATTATGACACATTTGCCGAATTTCAATATGCCTATCATTACGGGGACATGTATGTGCCTTACATCAAGCAAGAGGAGCCGTTGAAGACCGAGTGCCAGCATTTCTTGGATTGCATCAAACATGGGACGCCACCATTGACCGATGGCAAACAAGGGTTGGAGCTGGTCCGGATTTTGGAAGCCTCCACCGAATCGTTGGAAAAAGGCGGCGCTCCCGTCGAGCTTGCAGGCATGCGAAAGGAAGACCATCGGCAGGAGGCAACGGGGGTTTCTCGGCGTGATCCGGAGTTTCCGGTGCTGATAACCCGGCAGGCGGCAAAGAGCCGTCCGTCTCAGAACGGACGGAAATTGCGGATTAAATTACGCGTGAACGGGCGGTAAATTTCTCCGCATGGATTCATCGCGTCAGCCATCCTGCCAGCGAATCGCTCCCGACGTGAAACTAGGGAGGAATGTCTGCATTCGCGATTTCACGAATCTGTATGGCTGTGAAATCGGAGATGATGTGAAGGTCGGCACTTTTGTTGAGATTCAAAAAGGTGTCAAGATTGGCAATCGGTGCAAGATTTCCAGCCACACTTTCATTTGCGAAGGCGTGACCTTGGAAGACGATGTTTTCATCGGTCACAATGTCACTTTTACCAACGACCGTTATCCCCGTGCCACCAACGGCAGCGGGCGATTGCAGACCGATGCGGATTGGGCTTGCATTCACACGCTCGTAAAACGAGGCGCTTCCACTGGTTCTGGAACCACACTGCTCTGTGGCATCACCATTGGCGAAAATGCGATGATCGGGGCTGGCAGCGTGGTGACCAAAAACGTCCCGCCAAGTGCGGTGGTGGCAGGCAATCCTGCAAGAGTGTTTCGGTCATTTCGGTCCCAAGTTTGAATGGACTTAACTGGATAATGTCATAATCCTTGGTTTGCATGAGTGATAAGAGTCAAGACCCGCCCTCTTCGGGATTGTCGCTGGGAGACATTTATTTCATCCTGTTCCGACATAAGTGGATGATTCTCTTCTTCTCTTTTGCTGGAATCATGGGGGCCATTCTGCTGCTTTTTGTGGTGAAACCGCCTCAATATCAATCCGAAGCATTACTGTCCATCCGTTATGTAGTTGAGGGTAGATCCCTGACCCCCCCCGGCGACGAACAGAATACCAGGTCCCTGAATGAGCATAGCGACAGTATTATCAACACGGAATTGGCAATTCTTCATAGCTTGGATTTGGCCCAACAAGTGGTTCAAGCCGTGACCCCGGAAAAGATTTTGGCCAGGGTCGGTGGAGGCGCAGACACCAATCGTGCCGCCGCTCTGGTAAGAAACGGTGTGGCTGTGGAACAGATCCCTGACAGCAGTGTTATTCGAATCACCTTTCAGAGCCCGGACCCCAAGCTCGTCCAACCAGTTTTGGGTGAAATCATTGATGCTTACTTTACCAAGCACGTCGAGATGCATCAAGGCATGGGTACGTCTGACAATTTTCTGACCAATGAGACTGCCCGGTTGCGCGCCGAACTTGCCCGGACGGATGATGAGTTGAGGAGTTTAAAGCGCGCCGCCGGGGTGATTTCCGTCGAGGACACACAAAAGGGATATGCCGACCAGGTTTCAAAAATTCGCGAGGAACTCATTAGCGCCGAGGCTGATTTGTCAGAACGTACGGCCATGCTGGCAGCAATGACAAAATCGTCCGCGACAGAGCCGCAAATAACCAACGTTGACCTGGTTCCGGAAGTGCCCGCTGAACAGCTTGACAAATACAGAAGCGTTTGCGCGCGGCTTGCCTTTCTCAAGGGGAAGGAACAGAATTATCTGACTCAACAGGGATTCACGGCGGAAAATGCCTTGGTCAAGGAGAACCACAATCTAATCGAGCAGGCCAAAACGCTCAAAAAGGATCTTGAAGCGCAATACCCAAGTCTCACGGCCATGGACATCCCTTTGTCAAATCCCGTCGCCGGACAGCAAGCAGAGGCCACGGTTGATTTGAAAAGCGAATCCGATCGGGTCACAGCGCTTAAGGCAAAAATCCAGGCGTTGAATTTGCAGTTGAATCAAGTCTGGAACGACGTGACAAATTTCCAGAAAGTGGAGACGACCATTACCGAACTGGAGCAAAAAAAGCAGGTTGAAGAAGCCAATCTCAAGTATTTCATGGGCAACCTGGAGGAGGCTCGCATTGATAATGCCTTGGGAGAAGATAAAGCCGCGAATATCAGTGTAATTCAGAAGCCCTCCCCGCCCGGAAAAGGATGGTCAAAGCGTTTCAAAAAAAAGGTGGCGATGGTGGCGGCAGGGGGTGTCTTTGGCGGACTGGCATTGGCATTTCTTATCGAGTTGTTTTTGGATCGTACCATAAAGCGGCCGACGGATATCGAGACGAAATTGCGATTACCCCTGTTGGTTTCAATTCCGGTTTTGGCGGGAAACGGCCATTTTCCTCTGTTCCCGAGTAGAAACCGTTTGCAGTTAAAAGACGCCGTTGACTACGAGCGTGAATCTAAAGAAGCGACCGCGTTTCATCCTGAAGCCGGGTTGGTCTTCCCCAAACGCCAGCATCCTCTCCACCGGTTTTACGAAGGCTTGCGGGACCGGTTGATTGTTTATTTTGAGACCAGGAACCTCAACCACAAGCCAAAGCTTGTCGCGGTGACAAGTTGTGATAACGGGGCCGGTGTCAGCAGCATCGCCACCGGATTGGCCGCGTCGCTTTCTGAAACCGGCGACGGCAATGTGCTCCTGGTGAACATTAGCGGCGAGCAGGGTGCCGCGCAGCAATTTTACAAGGGCAAACCCGGCTGCAGTTTGGACGAAGCCCTGGCAACCGACAAAAAGCAGGGGGCACTCGTTAAAGCCAATCTCTATGCATCGCAAGAGCAAACGGACGGCGATCTGCTGCTGGCCAACCTGCCCAAAAAGATTTCGACGTTGATGCCCAAACTCAAGGCCAGCGAGTTTGACTACATCATTTTCGACATGCCGCCAGTCAGCCAGACCAGCGTGACGGCACGGCTCTCCGGGCTTATGGACATGGTTTTGTTGGTGATTGAATCGGAGAAGACGAATCAAGATGTGGTCAAGCGGGCCAATCAATTGCTGGCGGAGTCCAAGGCGAAAGTCAGCACCGTGCTCAATAAGACCCGGAACTACATTCCGACACGCTTGCATCAGGAATTTCTGGACAATGTCTGAGGGCCACGCGCGGATTGCAGTCCGATAATGTTTGTCGTGCAATTGGGAGGAGAAGGCGCTGATCATGGGTGTGCGGGATTTGAGGATGATTTCTCCGGAGGCAAATTCCAGATCTTCAGGTTCGCGTGCTTCCGGGGATTCGGATCCGGCACGTCTCCGCGGCAAGCGTGTAGCGGTTGTCGTTTTCTCTCATTATCCAAGCGACCCACGACCGCGGCGTGCTGCCGAGGGGTTGGTTCAGCTTGGCATGAACGTCGAGGTTTTGTGCCTGAGGCAGGATAAGAGCGAACCCCGGCGCGAAACCTACAATGGAGTCAGCATCCGCCGAATTTCGTTGAAGCGTCGCCGCGGTGGCAAGTTTTCGTATGTATTTCAATATTCAGCCTTCCTGGTTATTTCGTTTGTTACGCTGGCGTTTCGTTCGTTGACGCGTCGCTATGATCTGGTCCACGTGCATAACATGCCGGACATGCTGGTTTTTGCCGCGCTGGTTCCCAAGGTCTGCGGCGCAAGGGTCATTCTCGACCTGCACGACCCGATGCCGGAGTTGATGATGACAATCTACGGACTGACACCGGAGAGCTTCGGGGTTCGTCTGCTGAAACGATTTGAGAGATGGAGCATCAGCTTCGCGGATGCGGTGCTGACCGTCAATCAGGCGTGCAAAAAGCTTTTTACGGCGCGTGGTTGCCCGCCGGAAAAAGTTCACGTAGTGATGAACTCGCCCGACGAGGACATTTTCAAATACCAGGATACGCCACGAATCTTGATCAAAAGGAGCCGCACGACGCCGTTTGCCATTATGTACCACGGTTCACTGGTTGAACGGCACGGTCTGGATATCGGGGTGAGGGCTTTGGGCCTTGTCAAACAAACCATTCCCCATGTTGAACTCAGGATTTACGGGCAAAGCACGCCGTTTCTTGAACAGGTCTTGAATTCAGTCCGAGGTTCCAGTCTGGAGCAATCCGTCCGCTACCTTGGTCCCAAAACACTCGAGCAAATCGTGGAAGCCATTGATGATTGCCATGTGGGGATCATCCCGAATCGTCGCAGTATTTTCACTGAAATCAATACGCCGACGCGCATCTTTGAATATTTGTCCCGGGGCAAACCGGTCATCGCTCCGGCAGTGCCGGGGATTCGGGACTACTTTACCGACGGACAACTCGTCTTTTTTGAACTGGGGGATGCAAACGATCTGGCGCGCAAGCTCGAATATGTTTGCCTTCACCCCGAAGAAGTGGAAAAGACGGTGAAATTGGGGCAGGCGGTCTATCGAGACCACAGATGGAGCTCAGAGCGGACAAAGTTCACGAATCTAGCGGGTGAATTGCTGACAGCCCGCAACTAGCAGATGTGTTTGCGCGTTTTTTCGGAAACGACAATGCTTCCGCTTGCTTGAAGATAGATCTGTCCGTGCGGGTCCACTGATCAAAATCCCGCCGGTTATGCCGCATGATAGGAGTCGCTGTTCACCCAACTGAGCAAGATGTGGTCGCGGAGTTCTTCGAACTATTCAAAACCCCGTGGGAGTTCCATCGAAACGACGGCCGATACGATGTCTTGATTTGCACGCGGAAGCAGGTTCCACAAAACGCAGCGAAGCTCATCTTGCTTTATTGCGCGGACACGACGGAGCCGGACACGGAAGCCGGGCTTTCGGTAAAATCACGGCGCGGCGGCACAACACTGGTCCACGAAGGCGTGCGCATCCCGATTTACGGCGCTGTTGCGACATTTCCCGGCAGCCGGTTTGCTCCGGTTGCCGAGGCAAGCACGGCGGAGCCGGCCGCCTTTGCCGGAAGTTCAGGCAACCGGACCGTGTTGCGGATCGGATACGATTTGTTCAAGGAGACGGACCACATACTCCGGGCGGGGCAACCGGCGGCCAATGCCGAAAGCGCCACGCTGGACTTGCATATCGCACTCCTGCGAGATCTCATCACGAAATCGGGGATTCCAATAGTCGAAATACCTCCTGTCCCAGAAGGACACAGCTTCATCGTTTGCCTGACTCACGACATTGATCATCCGGTCCTTCGGAATCATTGTTGTGATCATACGATGGTTGGATTCCTGTATCGCGCCATGATCGGGACGGTCATCAACGTATGTCGCGGAAGAAAATCGTTCAGGGATTTGCGCACCAATTGGACGGCGGCGCTGATGTTGCCCTTTGTCTATTTGGGGATGACAAAGGATTTCTGGCGCGGGTTTGATCGCTACGTTGAAATGGAGGCCGGGCTGACCTCAACCTATTTTGTCATTCCCACAAGGGATTGCCCGGGGCGCCCGTTTGTGGGCAATGGGGTTTCCAGACGCGCGGCACGTTACGATGTCACCGACGTCGGGCCGCAATTGCGGAAAGTCCTTTCGTCTGGATGCGAGGTTGGATTGCATGGCATTGATGCCTGGGTTGACAGCTCCAAGGGTTGTGAGGAGCGCGATCGGGTAACACAAACGTTGGGCGAAACCGTAACCGGCGTGCGGACACATTGGTTGTTCTTCGACGAGAAGACCCCTGCGGTGTTGGAACGGGCTGGTTTTTCATACGATTCAACAGTCGGTTACAATGAGACGGTGGGTTATCGTGCCGGCACGGCGCAAGTGTATAAACTTCTTGGAACGGCGAATCTGCTCGAGTTGCCGCTCCACATCATGGACACCGCCCTGTTTTATCCGAATCATCTGAACCTTTCCGATGAGGATGCCGAACGGATGGTTAGGAAATTTATTGATCGCGCAGCGGAGTTCGGGGGCGTACTCACGTTTAACTGGCATGACCGCAGTATCGCACCGGAACGATTGTGGGATGGTTTCTATACGAAGTTGCTGGGGGAATTGAAAAGCAGAGGGGCCTGGTTTGCGACGGCGGCTCAAACCGTTTCCTGGTTCAGGAATCGTCGTTTGGCGGCGGTCGAGAGCGGACTGGTGGGCAACGGAAAGATCAGAATCAAGGCTTCGCTTGAGTCGGACGGCAGCTTGCCAGGATTCAGAGTTCGAGTGCACAAACCCGGAACGCGGAAAGGCACGGAGGACAGGCCTGCCCAATCGTCACCGGCTTTCGTGGACATGGCTTTCAAAGAAAAAATTGATACTGAAATAAATCTCTGACCTTCTGTGCCCGCAGAGTTTAGCCGGGCGCACCCTGACTTCTTGGCTCATGAACAACGATACGATGGTATTGGCGCAGTTCGGTTGTGGTTATTGGGGACCCAACCTGCTTCGGAATTTTTCCGCTCTTTCCAATTGCCGCGTGAAGTACGTGGTGGACGCAAGCCCCGAACGCCGGGCTTATGTTGGGGCCAATTTTCCCCGCACACAGGCCACAGAATCAAGCGACACAGTCCTGGCCGATCCGGAGGTGAAAGGAGTGGTCATTGCGACCCCGGCCGGAACCCACTTTGCTTTCGCCAAGAAAGCGCTCCTGGCAGGCAAGCATGTGTTCGTTGAAAAACCCTTGGCCACCAAAGTGGCGGAAGTGGACGAGTTGGCCCGATACGCCGGAGAGCAAAAACTTGTTGTCATGGCCGGACACACATTCATTTATAATGCCGCGGTTCGTTACGTAAAACAGTTGATGGACGCGGGGGAACTGGGTGAAATCCGCTACATCTACAGCCAGCGGCTGAATCTGGGCCGTATTCGGTCGGATATTGACGCGTTGTGGAATTTTGCCCCGCATGACATCAGCATTATCCAGTATTGGCTGGGAAATCCCGAGCCGTTGTCTGTTTCGCGGCAGGGAATGGATTACATGCAGGAGCAGGTTGATGACGTTGTTTTTCTCAGCCTCGTTTACCCGGGCAAGATCATGGCCAACATTCATGTGAGCTGGTTGGACCCGCAGAAAGTTCGTAAAATGATCGTCGTCGGCTCGCGCAAAATGGTAGTGTACGACGACGTGGCGGACGACAAGATCGCCATTTACGACAAGGGCATCGATCGCAAGGCCATTCTGGGTGAGAACATGGATTTCGACAATCCCCGCCGCCTGCAGTTTGATTATCGGAGCGGTGACATCCTTCTGCCGCAGATCAAATTCAGCGAGCCGCTTCGGGCGGAAGCCGAACATTATGTGGATTGCATCCGCAACCAGCGCGTTCCGTTGACGGGGATTGATCATGCGCGCAAGGTGGTCTCAATTCTCGAACGCGCCGAGCCGTTCCGCGGTTGAGCCAAAGAATCTTGGAATTTATGGGTGAGCCGAAAATCCGAAGCGTCGCGGTGGTGAACGTTACATTCGGCGAAAACGTTACCATCGTCGAGCCGGTCAATCTCTACGGCTGTGTGATCGGAGACAGTAGCTCAATCGGCCCCTTCGTCGAAATCCAGCGTGGGGCCATCATTGGGAAACGTTGTCGAATCCAATCACACGCTTTTATTTGCGACATGGTGACCATTGGTGATGATTGTTTCATCTCGCACGGAGCGATGTTCATAAACGACCCCTTTGCGATTGGAGGTCCCGGAATGCGAAACCGCGAGGTCTGGCGACCTACCAGAATCGGCAATCACGTGAGCATCGGGACGAATGCAACCATCCTGCCTGTGTCCATCTGCGATGGAGTCGTCATTGGCGCCGGGTCGGTCGTAACTCGGGACATTGGTGAGGCCGGCATTTACGCGGGCAATCCCGCGCGCCTCTTACGACGTTCTGGCGAAATCTCCGAAACACCTTCAGCCAGCCGATGCGGCAACGGAAATGCAACGTTGAACTGACGAACGCTGAAAAGGATCCATTGTAATTCCCTGTGGGAACCAGACACAGCTGGCAATTTTATTTCTATGTCCTCCACTCAAATGATGATTCCCGGCGCGGTACGCACCACGAAAGTCCCCTTCGTTGACCTCCATGCTCAGTACCAGGGCATCAAGTCGGAGATTGATGCTGCAATCGCCGAAGTTATCGCCGAATCTGCCTTCGTTCGCGGTCCGCAAGTCGAAAGTTTCGAACAAGTCTGGGCAAGGACCTTGGGCATGCGGCATTGTGTTTCCTGTGCCAATGGCACGGACGCGCTTTACATCACCATGCGCGGGCTGCGATTAAAACCGGGAGATGAGGTCATCACGACTGCTCACTCCTGGATTGCCACCTCCGAGACCATCACTCAAGCCGGCGGGCGGGTCGTGTTTTGCGACACGGATTACGATACATTCACAATAAACCCCGCTTTGATTGAGGCCAAAATCACTCCGCGCACCGTGGGAATCATTCCGGTCCACCTTTATGGTCAATCGGCGGATATGGATTCCATCATGGCCGTGGCGGCGAAGCACAAGCTTTGGGTGATCGAAGATTGCGCCCAGGCGCACATGGCGCGGTTCAAAGGCCGGCTCGTAGGCACTTTTGGTGCTGCGGCAACGTTCTCCTTTTATCCGGGAAAGAACCTCGGCGCCTATGGCGACGCCGGGTGCATTGTGACAAACGACGATTCTTTGGCGGATTGGACGGCTACTTTCGCCCGCCACGGCGGCAAAGGCGATCACGTAATGGAAGGTGTTAACAGCCGGTTGGACGGACTTCAGGCTGCAATTTTGAATGTCAAGCTGCCGCATCTGGCTGATTGGACCGAGGCTCGACGAAGGGTTGCTTCCCGTTACGACGAACTTTTGAGCGGGGTTGGAGATATCGAGATACCCAAAATCGGTCCCGACCGCGATCACGTCTATCACCTCTACGTCATTCGAACCGGGAAGCGGGACCCCTTGAAAAAGCATCTGACCGCCGCAGGCATCGCCACCGTACTGAATTATCCCAAGGCACTTCCGTTTTACCCCGCCTACGCCTATTTGGGACATAAGCCGGCAGATTTCCCGGTGGCTTACGCCAACCAATCTCGCATTTTATCACTGCCGATTTTCCCGGAAATGTCCGATGACTCGATTGCCTGCGTTGTCGAACAGATCCGCGAGTTTTTCAGCCGGCTACGGGTATGACGAACGTTGATTACATTGTAATCAGCCCGGTTCGAAACGAGCAGGATTATATTCGGGACACTCTACGGTCGCTGGCAGCTCAAACGAACCGCCCAGCGTTGTGGATCGTCGTGGACGATGGTTCAACGGACAAAACCGGCGAGATCATTGATGAAGCGGCAAGGCGACACGATTGGATGCGCATTCTGCACAGGCGGGACCGTGGTTTTCGTCGTGCGGGCAGCGGAGTAATGGAGGCTTTCCAAGACGGATTCAAATTGGCTGAGGGGCTCTCTTGGCAATATCTCGTCAAACTCGACGGTGATGTCACGCTCGAACCTGATTACTTTGAGCGTTGTTTCGCGCAATTTGCCGCGAATCCCCGACTGGGCATCGCAGGCGGGTTGGTCTGCAACCTTGTCAACGGGGCTCTTTGTGCGGAATCCAGCGGAGATCCTCCCTTTCACGTGAGAGGGGCAACCAAGATTTACCGGTATGAATGCTGGCAGGCGATTGGCGGGCTGATGCCGGTGACAGGTTGGGACACATTGGATGAACTGAAGGCCAACATGCTCGGCTGGGTCACTCAAACTTTTTCCGGCATCAAATTGATTCATCACCGGCCGGCTGGCGGCGCCTATGGAACGTGGTCCAATTGGACCAAAAACGGGTATGCGAACTATGTGGCCGGTTACCACCCGTTATTCATGCTGGTAAAATGCGTGAAAAGATTTTTTGAAAAACCCTACGCGGTCGGAGCGCTGGGTTTGTGGGTCGGATTCTTGGAGGGGTATCTGAAGCGCGCGCCCAAGGCAGCGGATCCGTCGCTGATACGTTACTTTCGCCGGCAACAGATGCAGCGTTTGCTCGGCCGCCACAGTCTTTGGAGCCAGGGTGTCACCGGAGGGAACTAAACATGTGCGGCATTTGCGGCAAGTTGGTGTTTGATCCCGAACAAAAGGTGTCGGCTGAACTCGTGGATCGGATGATGAGCGTAATTTCGCATCGCGGTCCGGACGGGCAGGGAAAATATTTGTCCGGTCCCGTCGGGTTGGGTCATGCCCGTCTGGCCATCATTGACCTGAGCACCGGTGACCAGCCGATGACCAATGAAGATGGGACAATCTGGCTGGTTTACAACGGCGAGATTTACAATTTTCAGGAGTTAAGGGAAAGGCTGATTAAAAAAGGCCACATCTTCCGTTCCACATGCGACACGGAAGTCATCATTCATCTTTATGAGGAATATGGGGTAGAGTGCGCGAGCCATTTGAGAGGGATGTTTGCATTTGCCCTGTGGGATTCACGACGGCAGGCCCTTTACCTGGCCAGAGACAGGGTGGGAATAAAGCCTTTGTATTATACGAACGCGGGAAAGGCATTTGTCTTCGGCTCGGAAATCAAATCCATCCTATGTGATCCGGACGTAAAACGCGAGGTAAATCACGAAGCCATCCATAAATTTCTGACCTTTTTGTATCTGCCCGGCTCGGGCACGTTGTTCAAAGGGATCCATAAGTTGGACCCGGGGCATTATCTTTTTATCAAGGATGGAAAGGTCCGATGCGAACAATACTGGGACCTTCGTTTTGAGCCCGCGGAAAACGGAAAGAGCCTGGGCGAAACGGCTGATGAACTGTACGAATTCCTTCAAAGAACAGTCAGAGAGCACATGATCAGCGACGTGCCTGTCGGGGTACTCTTGAGCGGCGGCGTTGATTCCACGGCCATTCTCAGTTGTGCGGTTCGTGAAACGAGCAAAAAGATAGCGACATTCACCATTGGTTTTGGTGGTGAAGAGTTTGCCGACGAGCGGCCTTTCGCGCGCATGGCGGCTGAACGCTTTGGCACTGATCACCATGAAATTACTATTACACCGCAGGAATTTTCCGATTTTCTTCCATCCTACGTATGGCACATGGAGGAACCTGTTTGCGAAGCACCCGCCATCGCTCTCTATTACGTTTCAAAGCTCGCCAGTCAGCACGTGAAAGTCGTCCTTTCCGGTGAAGGCGGCGACGAGGCCTTCGGCGGTTATCAAAACTACCGGAATCTCGTTCTGTTCGAACGTTTGAAGAGGACTGCCGGCCCATTCAACGGCCTGCTATCTTCCGTCACAGGCGTGCTCGGGCAAATGAATGGTTCTGCCAGGTTCAAGAAGTACGCTCCCCTTTTCAAAGTGCCGCTGTCCTCTTATTATTACAGCCGGGTTGGCACGCCGTTCAGCTACTTCAACACCCACCGCGCCGGGCTTTGCACCGAAGATTTTATGAGCGCGGCCGACGACAAGGCTGATGTTCAAATTGTTGACGAACTGTTCAGCCACGTAGGCCGGCAGCCGCTTCTCAACCAGATGTTGTATGTGGATACAAAAACCTGGCTGCCCGACGATTTGCTCGTCAAAGCAGACAAGATGACCATGGCCAACTCACTCGAGTTACGGGTGCCGCTCTTGGATCATCTGGTGCTGGAATTCGCCGCTAAGCTGCCGGCCCGGTTCAAAGTCAAGGGCATGGCGACCAAACGAATTTTAAAGGAGGCGTTCAAGGACAAGATACCATCAGAAATCATCAATCGGCGAAAGACCGGTTTGCCCGTCCCTTTAAAAAAATGGATGCGCAATGAATTGAACGGTCATGTTCGTGAAATCCTGTTGAATGGGAACTGTCTCAACCGCGGATATTTTCGCAAGGATGGCATCGAACGTTTGCTGCAACTGAATCATGTTGATGGAACCCTGATGAAGGAAGTTTTTTCTCTTTTGACTTTGGAAATGTGGCATACCGAATTTGTAGACTCGCAAGCACGCCAAGCCAACTGATCAGCAATGGAAGACGCTACCGATAATCCTAGCAATATTAATCCGATTGCGCTGCTGTTTCTACTGGCGATGGGTTACTTTATCTTGTCTGGCCGCAGACAGGCTGCGGTCAAGGCGCTTTTGGCCATTGCGGCGTTTTTGCCGCTTGGACAGCAGGTGGTGATCATGGGACTGCATTTTACCTTCCTTCGGATTCTGATTTTGGTTGGGCTTTGCCGGGTTCTCTCCCGCGGGGAGGCCAGGGAATTTCAATGGCAAGGTCAGGACAAATTATTCCTGGGCTGGGCTTTGGCGGGGCTGATTTTCGGAGTATTGCGTTCACCTTCTGCAGAAATATTCGGCGCGGCCTACAACAGCATCGGGGTTTATTTCCTCATCCGATGCTTGACCGTGAATGCCACTGAGGCGGTCGAGCATCTTCGGTTTCTGGCATTCGCAGCTATGGTGATTGCCGCAGCCATGGCTTGGGAATTGACCACTCACAGGGACCTATTTGCTGTCTTCGGCGGAGTTCCCAGTATTATTGCCGAAAGGGATGGACGTTTTCGCTGTCAAGGACCATTCAGGCATCCAATTCTAGCGGGAACTTTTGCCGCAACGTTGTTTCCGCTGCTGCTCGGGCTTTGGTTCCAAAGCCGCCGGCAGAAAAAGCTGGCGTTGCTTGGGATAGCAGGTTGTGCCTTCAGCACGTGTGCTGCAGCCTCGAGCGGCGCATTGATTACTTGCGTTATCGCTATCATCGGCTTCGCCCTCTGGCCGCTGCGAGCCCACATGCGATGGTTCCGGCGCGGGATAGTCGTTGTGATTCTAGGATTGGCGGTGGTGATGAACGCGCCGGTTTGGTTTCTGATTGCTAGGATGGGCGATTTACTCGGGGGCACGGGATGGTATAGGTCCAACCTGATTCAACAGGCGATTTATCACTTCAACGAATGGTGGCTGATTGGCAGCTCTTATACGGCGAACTGGTCATCCGGACTGCCGCTACCAGGGGATCCAAACAATGTGGACATCACCAACGAATATATTGCTGAAGGCCTTCAGGGAGGGCTATTAAGGCTCGGTCTTTTCCTGGCAATAATCGTGACCTGCTTCAAAAAAGTTGGGCGGGCTGTCCATGCCGAACGAACAGATTCCCATACGGCAAAATTGTGGTGGGCCGTTGGCGTATGCCTATCCGCACATTGTGCCGCTTTCATTTCAATTTCCTATTTCGATCAGATCCAGGTGTTTTGGTTTTGGCTGTGGGCCGTGATTGCCGTTTTGCCTTTGAAACCTGTTCCCGTGGCGGCAATGAATGAGAGCCCGTTGGGGGAGCAGGATTTCCAGACGGCGGAGGTGGTGACTGCCAAAGGCAAAACCTCGATTGAGGGTCAGGAAGGGGAACTACATCCGGCGTAATTCACCATGGCCGCAAACAACGACATGCCCCAAAGGAAGATCAGGGTTCTGTACAGCTTCCCACACAAGCTGGGCGCCGACAGGATCTGCTTGATAGCTTGGCAGCAGGTGAATGGCTTGGCCGCCGCCGGTGCCGAGGTGCTTGTTTTTCCAGGAGTCTTGCACAAGCCGGTTGCGCCTGGGATCAAAGTTTGGCCAACGCTCGCTTGGGGTAGATTGCGCATATCCTACAAACTTTTAGGCACCATGAGGGCCTGTACTCTTCACGACTGGATTGTCTCGCGCAGAGTCCGAAGATTGGGCGGGAAAATCGACATAATCCACACTTGGCCGGTGGCCGCGTTAGAGACACTCAAAGTTGCCAGGAAACTTGGGATTGCGACCGCATTAGAGCGGCCGAACGCGCATACGCGGTTTGCCTACGAAGTGGTGAAAAAGGAATGTGATCGCTTGGGCATTACCATGCCCCGCGGACATGAGCATGCCTATAAAGCGGATTTTCTCCGTAAAGAAGAAGAAGAGTACGAATTAGCTGACCGCCTGCTCTGCCCATCCGACTTTGTCGCTCGCACTTTCCTTGATCGGGGCTTCGCTCCGGCAAAACTTGCGCGGCACCAATATGGCTACGATGACAAACAGTACTTCCCCCAGTCCAATTCCAAGGACACCAAGCGCGGACTAACGATGCTGTTTGTCGGGGGATGCGCTCCACGCAAAGGCTTGCACTACGCGCTGGAGGCCTGGCTGCGTTCGCCTGCCTGTAATAGCGGCACGTTTCTGATAGCGGGCAGCTTTATACCGGGGTACGCCGAAAAGTTAGGCCCCATGCTGGCCCACCCCAGCGTGCACAAATTAGGACATCGGAAAGATGTGCCCGAATTGATGCGAAAAAGCGATATACTGGTTCTTCCCAGCATCGAAGAAGGCAGTGCATTGGTGACCTCGGAGGCTCGAGGGAGCGGTTGCGTTCTCCTGGTATCAGAAGCGGCGGGAGCCGTTTGTAAGCACATGCGAGACGCTTTGGTTCATCAGGTAGGAGATGTCACGGGCCTGTCAGAGCACCTAACTTTATTGCATTGGAATCGGGCCCTATTGGAGAATTTGCGCTTTAACTCTCTGGCCACTACAGGCGATATTACTTGGAGCGCAGCGGGTGTAAAGCTGCTCCAGGCTTATAAGGAAGTGATAGCGTCTCGTTCTTAATGTATGAAAATTAGTGTAGTCATTCCAACCTGTAATTCTTCTGCGACCATAGAAGCCGCCCTTAATTCAGTGTTATCCCAAACATTTCAAGCCCATGAAATACTTGTGCTGGATGATGGAAGCATTGACAATACATTGGCAATCCTCAGGCGATATGGGCGAAAAATCACTCTATTTTGTCGAGAAAATATGGGGGTTGCCAGCGCACGGAATACCTTGTGTGGGTGCGCCAGCGGTGACCTAATAGCGTTTCTTGACCACGATGATTTATGGCATCCCAATTATCTTAAAGTCCAGCACGATTTATACGATTTATATCCTGGCGCTGCGGCGTTTTTTACTGGACACGTCGATTTTAAAGGGACTGGTAATTATTTGTGGGATGAAGAGGTGTCTGTGCATGGACCAGAACACAGTGTGATAGAATCAGAAGAGTTCATTGCGTTATATAACAAATGTCCCGGCCCGTTCGGATCAATGAGTTTCTGCTGTGTTCCCAAGTCGATCCTGAACCAACTCGGAGCTGAACCGTTTCCCGTAAAGATTAGCGGTGCTGATGACTACTACCTTTTTAATGTCTTACCTCTTTTAGGAAGAATTGTTTACACGCCAGTTCTTCTCGTCGCGTATCGAGTAAGCGAGAATGCACAATCAGCGGACAAATTGAAAAGCGTAGGGCTTACGGTGCACGCATTCGAGCTTATCGCCGAAGGCCAAAAGACTCCGCCGGGAAGAACCGGGGCAAGGCTTTTTAAGCTGGCGTTTGCGTCGCAAAGGCGCCACTACGCGAAGTTTCTGATGGGTGCCGGGAAGGTTGCTGAAGCGCGCCAGCAACTTAAGTACTCTGTGAAGAACGCCGGGGATATTTTGTCGCTGGCTAAGTCCTTGGGGCTGTCCCTGACAACCTATTTGCCAAGACGATTGCAGCCTCGATGGCCGGCTCGTCGCCGGGATTAAGGTCCGGAGCATGTAGGGCACTACGAAGCTCAAAGTCAGGAGAAGGTCTTTGTGGTTCAATCTTTCACACCATTATTGTCGGCTATTTCAAGCGCATCGCTCGTTCCGTGCGTGATGAGGCAGGCCACTTGTTTCTACAGGATGTGCTTATGGGCATTGGGAGCGTGTTTGTCCGGGTATTACACGGCGTTCATGTCTGTATGGTATTTTGATCAGATCAACGTATTTCACTTTTGGCTGCTCACCTGATTACCGCCGTACCAATATAATATGGGCTGCTCGAAAATCCGATGAAAACTTGATAGCGCATGAGGCCGAAGACGTTAATGTGAAGCCCGTTGAGGATGAAATTATTTCAAATGAGAATTGTTTGGCCGAGAGACAGCATTGGCTCGCTGGGAGACAATTGGGCTGAGTATTGCCCGACCGAAAAAATAAATATTGTGAGACCTCTGAAAAAGGCCATGTTGGTTGTTTGATTTGATGTCATTGCCCCTGATCAACGGAATATTTGTTCGGCGAGACTCCGCCATCGGCGGTTCCATCCCCCACGATCGGCGGTTTTGTCCGCTGGACTGCCGTTCTGAGTTGTTTGATTCATGCTCCGGTCAAAGTCGCCAGCCGTTTGAGGTTCCAACAGACGCATTTAAACTCCAGTTCCAACCGGTTGGGGTCCCGCCCTACATACCGCACCCGCCGGTAACCCGTGCAGCGTTTCCACCAGCCAAAGATTCTTTCGATCCCGCACCGCAGTCGGCTCAACAGCTGGTTGACCCGCACCGTCGCGTCCCGCAGTTTTTCCCCACGGCTGGGCTTGCGCAAAATCCCGTTGGCGATGCCGTGCTCACCGCACCATTGGCTGCGGGCTTCACTCCAGTAAGCCTTGTCCGCCACCACCATTTCCTCGTCGCCTTGGACCACCGTTTCAAACTCCCGGCTGTCATGCACGTTGGCGGCCGTCAGCGTGACCTGTCGGATCAGTGTGTGCGTTTCATCCGCCGCGACATGTGCTTTGTAGCCATAGTGCGGCTGGCCTCGCTTCACGGTGTAGCCCGCATCGCTATCACCGCCAGCTTTGTCCTCCTTGGTCGGGGCGCGACGAGCCGCCTGCAACAGCGTCGCGTCCACCAGCGTGCAGGTTTTGAGGAGGAAGCCCTTTTGTTCCAGTTGCCGGTTGACCAGCACGAGCAGCTCTTCCTGCAAGCCATGTTCGACCAGCCGTTGCCGGAAGCGGACCAGCGTTGTTTCGTCGGGCACCTTGTCCTGCAAACCCAAACCCACAAACCGCCGCCAACTCAACCGGTCGGCCACCAGTTCCTCGCACTGCGGGTCCGAGAGGCCATAGCAATGTTGCAGCAAACTCATTTTGAAGAGGGCCAGCGGCGGACAGGGTGGGCGTCCGGTCGTCGCCGGATACATCGCCTGCAATGCCTTTTCGATGGGCTGCCAATCCAGCGTGCGGTCGAGCCGTTCGAGAAAATCGTTGCCAGGAGTCGTGATCATCAAGCTGTCCAGCAGCCCCATTTGTGCGTTGGTCGTCGTTTGCATATTCCTCTGACGCACAGTCAAATCGTCCGTTCAAAAGAGTTTTGCAGAGGTCTCATTGTATGATTCTTGGCCAGTCATGCAAAATATTGGCTCATGTTATCTCTGAACGCGAACTGGGCACGCGATGGCATCTATTCTGCTAAATGTTGACGGACTAGATTATGAAAAACAGTCTTTCGCGCGCTTGGTTTTGGGGCGGTCGGAATTTCTTTGTTGCTTTCAGTCCTGTTGGACGCAATATGAAGGGTACAATCCCTCCCAAAATGAATTGTTTGGTTTTATTTCTCTTTTTCGTGCTGTTTTCTGCCAATGCCGCCACGTGGTACGTTGACTCGAGCGTTGCTGCTTCTGGCAACGGCACGTCTTGGGCGAGTGCTTGGAAGAATTTCTCCA
This sequence comes from uncultured Verrucomicrobiae bacterium, assembly GCA_963827205.1. Lineage (GTDB taxonomy): Bacteria > Verrucomicrobiota > Verrucomicrobiia > Limisphaerales > UBA11358 > UBA11358. Next base: position 7,666 of record CAWHAH010000012.1, on the reverse strand, counting down.
ACATCAGCGGCGTATCGGCAGGAGACATCGTTTATATCAGTGGCGGCCCGAGCGGCTCTTCTCAGATATATAGCCTCAGCACCTGGTCTCCGCCAGCCGGAACCAGCGGAAACCCCATTACCTTCCAAATTGGTCAGGATTCACTTCACAATGGCACGGCATATTTCAGCGGTGGAGGTTCCTCGTCTGCATTTTTAAATGCCGGAAACTATGTAACAATAAGCGGTGATGCCGGAGATGGGCAATTCAGCAAGGAGATTATCGATGTTAGTTTGGGCATGAGTGTCAGCGACGCCATTGCGGTCGTGACGCTGAATTGACCCGAAGCTCGAAGAACGCTCTCAGCCCGAGTTGATCGTTCGGCTTGTCCGGTCGTGGAGCAATCCGCGACGACGCTGATACTCGGGCCGTCGTGTTGACTGGCGCTCCTGGGCTCAATGTTCTGTGCCGGCTTCGATCTCGCCAAGACCATTCCTTTGATCACGGGTGTGCGCGTGGCTTCCGATGAGTGGGACGAGGCGCTGCTCTCCGACCTGACGTTGCCGGTCAGGAGCGCCCGCCTGAGACTACGATCTGAAGAAACCTCTCGATCGTTGCTGCAAACGGGCATGCGATCGCAAGGGGCATGGAGCTGCTGCGAGCGGGCGATCTTCGTGGTGATCGCCACCAAGACCCTACTCGGGTTGTCCGAGGTCAAACTTGGCCGGTATCCTGGCTATGGGTGGTAAAGCGACATCATTCGTCACATGTCATGTGCAGTGGCCGCCGAGATGCTGCTTACTGGCAATGTCATCAGTGTGGACAGGGCCCGGGCCGTCGGGTTCGTCAATCGCGTTGTGGAGGCTGAAGCAGTCCTGGCGACGGCGACTGAAATCGCCCGCGACAATTGCCGCGAATGCACCGTTGGCGATTGCTGCTGCCGCGATTTGCTGCGAACGAGCTTCGATCAGACGGAGGCCGAAGCGTTGGAGCACGAAGCGACTTCGAGCGTGCGCTTGGCGAAAAGCGCAGACGCCGTGGAAGGACCTCGCGCATTCCTCGAGAAACGCTCGCCGGTGTTCAGAGGGGGCTAGTGGACTGATTTTATCTTTTGCTTCCGCGTTTTACAGTGGTGTGCATGCGTTTTGAGTTAGCGGTCCATACGAAGAGTTTGGGATCGGCGTTTGTGTCAGCAACGGAGCGGTTGATTGTGACTTGCAGATCAATGATAGATCGGAACGCGCCGCGCTTGAGGCGCTGGCGCGTGAAGCTTGGCGAAGAAGCCTTCGACCGTGTTGAGCGATTCATGTTTCAACCGCTATTTTGATCTCTATTTTAGAGGCTCTTTTCATGCGACCTATAATAGACCCAGGGAGGGGTTCGCGATTACCCAGGATCGGCAGCAAGCTGGCCGGCGATTTGGAGGGGCGGTTGAAGCTGCGTAGCCTATCCTTCGCATGAAATTGTTTGAGTATAAGGCCGAGATGGAGGCAATCCCGGCCATCCTTCCGCGCCCAGGCTGTCCACACCCTGGATCAGGCCGTGGCGCAGGCGGCCCGTCTCGGATGGACTATCGGTATCACATCGGAGGACTTGGTCGGCTCACAATGCCGGGCAGTAGTTGGCCTCGGTAACGCCAAGGACGACAAGTGGAAGTCGGGCGAACACATGGTCGGCGTCTGGTTCAAGACCCTCGACGATGCAACCGCGCACCAGTCGGCCATGAATTGCGTCGCAGACGGCAAGTACCAGGCGCTGGCACTAGCGCCATTGGCGAGCGGCCGGCTTAATCCGCCCGACATCTGCGCTCATCTACGCAACCCCCGGGCAGATGACTATTTTATCAACGGCCTGCAATGGTCGGGCTACAAGAAATTCAACTGGGCCGTCGTTGGCGAATCGGCCTGCGCCGACTTCTGGGGCCGGGCGTTCAATACCCGCCAACCCAGCCTGTCGATCTCCTGCTTTGCGGAGCGCCGTTATGGCGGTGTGCTCGACGACGAGATGCTGATGGCGTTGTCGCCGCATTAGCTACCCAAGGCGATCGAGGGCATGAAGCGTCTGGCGGGAACGGTTTCCGCTATCCGATTCCGCAATACGGAATTCAGCCCGACGTGCGCGAGGGCATGGCCGTGAGCTATCCCGCTCGGTGAGTGTGACGCCTGGCGCTTCTGGTGTCAGAGACCACCAAGCTTCACGCGCGCCTCGCGCCTTGGCGGCCGCGAGCGCCGCCTTGGTGCATGCGCCGATGGCTTCGCGCTCGTGCTGGGCCACTCGGCGGCGAGAATGTGAATGGTAAGCCTATTGGCGAACGGCATTTCGGCGGCGACGAACTCGACGCCACTTAATCGTCCTGTGTCGCCTCTTTGAGTGCGCGTATCACGTCCTCGCGAGAGACCATTCCTACCAATTGGTGATCGGGCCCGATGACCGGAAAACTGCGACTCTTAAGGCTCACCATCAACTGGAGAACTCGTGTCAATGGTGCTGCTGGTTCGACATGCACGACGGCTTCGGTCATCATTTCTGCGACCGGCCGTCGCATCAACTCATCGTAATGGGGCACCATCTGACCGGTGGTGAAGGCAAAGGCCCGAAGAAAATCGAATTTTGTGACGATCCCCAACATCTTTCCTTCTTCCACTACGGGAAACGAATTGAAATCGTGTTTCTCGAATAACGCCTCCAGCTCACGCATGGTTGTTTGGCGCGTCACGGTCGTTACCGCACGCGTCATATATTGACCCGCTGTGCCTTCGAGAAAACGATACATGATTCGACCCCCACCAGTGTTCATTCGCATATTTGGGATTTATATAATTAATACGTTAACAAACCGGGGTGGAGTTGAGGGAAGGGTCGCGCAAATCATGTTGCAGTGCATGGAGCTGAAATTGGCCTTTTTCAGCCACGCCGATTGTCCACCTTCGTGTCCGCTATCGGAGGTCTTGCTGCCGCACCGGCTGCGTTGAAGCCGTCTCAAGAATGCGCTCTGCAGCGCCTTCATGTGTGTTTGATTCGCAATCTTCAAGGTCCTTAACCCACGAGAGCGGAGTTGCAACAGTCATTTCGAGCGTCATCTGTCCATAAGCCTTGCCTTGCGGAATCATGCGAAGCGATGCCATACCGCCACCGCCCAGCGCGTTTGTGAGTAGAAAATTCAGTGCGTGAAGACCTGGCGCCTCGAACCGTTGGGCTGGTCCGGAGACGAATAGATGGCTCAGATGCCGTACGACGCGCTCCGGCGTCAGTTCTCGGCGCAGCAAGGGCAGGTATCGCGGCTGGCGCGCGATAATGGCGGAGCACCGGATGAATTGCCTTTGTCACCTGAACGCGCATAGGCTAGGCGCGCCAGCGTATCCCCATCGATTGTCGGCTCATTCGGAATGCCTTCTCATCCTGCGGCGTACTTTTGGGAACATATGAGTTAGACCGTCAGACCCGGAAGGCACATTGATCGTGATCTTCGGCCCGTCGCCAATCGTGATCGTAGGCGCGCAGAGTTCGCTTTTGTCGAAGAAAGAAAGTGAACAGTCGCACGACGGGCGTCGGTTCTTGACTCGCCCATTGTAGATGCCGGTCGTTCCAGGCGCGCAACTCAACCCAACAGAGCCGAGCTCCTTAGCGAAGAGTTCAAGCGCCTCACGGCTGGTGATGCTCGACGACCAGCCGGAGCAAAACTTCGCGGGTTGCCAGCGGGCGCGATCTGTTGCCGTATGAGGCCTCGGCGCCGAGCGCCTCGACACGCGTCGCCGAGAATCCTGGAGGCCTCGGCGTTCGAATTCCTGCGCGCCCGCGCGATCAAGGCCTCGCCGGTCTTTTCCGCCTTCCTCGCTGCGCGAGGACCAACGATCGAGACGGTCGCGACCGCCCGGACCGTCCTGGTAGGTCGCCGACACCTTGTAGCTCGGCTCGGCGCGCGCCCTCTGGCTCCCTCGACCAGCACTTCGTTTTCACCGACTGGGTCAAGCGAACCCGAGCGAAGTCGGCGGTGACATCAGGTAGCACATAAGCTGCGGGATCGCCGATCTCGTAGAGCGTCTGTTCGGCGATGACGCCCGGCACGATCGAGCCGCCAGTTCCCTTCGGCTTCGCAGACGACGAAACGCCCGTCGCTCGCGACATTCGCGATGGGATAACCGATGTTGAGCCAGTCCGGCACCTTGTCCCAATCGCGTGAACGTTCCCCCGGTGGCTTGCGGACCGCATTCTAGGAGGTGACCGACGAAGCTGCCGGCCGCTAGCGAGTCGTAGAGCTCTCCGCCGCCCAACCGAACTCATGCATGAGCATGCCAAGCGCGAGCGCACTGTCGGCGCAGCGTCCGGTGATGACGATGTCAGCGCCGCCGTCGAACGCCGCGCGGATGGGCATCGCCCCGAGATAGGCGTTAGCGGTGAAGAAGCGCGGCGGCAACGGCGGGCCAGAGCCTGCTTCCCGCAGCCCAGCCGCGCGCAGCTTTTCGATGCGCGGCAAGACATCGTCGCCCTCGACGATCGCGATCGCGAGCTTCAGGCCAAGCTTCGTGACAATCGCTTCCAACGCGCGATTTGCAGCCCAGGGATTCACGCCTCCCCGTTGGTGACGACCCGGACGCCTTTTTCCGCCATGTTCGCAATACGGGCTCCAGATAGGCGACGCAATCGGGCGCGTAACCCGCAGCGGGGTCCTTCATGCGCGCCGGGCCAGCAACGACATCGTCACCTCGGCGAGGTAATCCATCATGAGATAATCGACGTCCGCCTCGAGCAATTGCGCCAGCGCGCCGGGACTATCGCCCCACGCGCCGGAAGCGCCGCCAATGCTGATGCGTTTCTCAGACATCTCCGGCTTCCTTTGTCCAATTCGGCTGGCGTCGCTCGTTGAAGGCGGCGAAGCCTTCGGCAGCATCCCGGGTCAGCGTCGTTACGGAAATCTGAGTCTCCGCGAAGGCGAGCGCTTCGGGAAACGCCATCCGCTCCATAGCTGCAATCGCGTATTTGCCTCGACGCAGCGCGATAGGTGACATTTCGGCAAGTCTGGCGGTCAGCATCTCGACCCTTGCGTCCAAGTCTTCAAACGGCACGACATAATTGGCGATTCCGATCTCGCGGGCTCGCGCTGCGTCGATCAACTGTCCGGTGAGACACATCTCGTTTATGTGCCGAGCGCCGATCATGTTGCGCAGGAAGACCAGCACCTGCATGGGAAACACGCCAACCTTCGCTTCGGGCAAGCCGAAGCGCGCGTGGTCAGCGACAACGACGAGGTCACATAGCGACATCAGCCCCATGCCGCCGGCGAGGCAATCGCCGTTGATGCGCCCGATCACCGGTACGCCAAGATCGCGCATGATGCGGGCCAGCTTGCCAAAATCCGTCATCGGCTCATCGAGCCCAAGCGTGAAACGTGCTCCGTTCCCCCAGTGAGATCGGCGCCGGCGCAAAATGCATTGCGACCCGCGCCGGTGAGCACGATGCCCTGCGGAGGCTGGCGTCGTCTTGCGCCGCATGCACGGCGTTGGCGATTTCCGATATAACGTCCTTGTTGATCGCGTTGCGTCGCTGTTCACGATCGATCCAAATCCAGAGGGTACGGCCGCGCATTTCGGTCCGAATCGGCGTTTTGACGTCATTAGTGTTCATGAAAAGGCTCGCACTTGTTCAGTAGTACGTGGCAATCTGCGCTCCAACGATGAACCACGGAATTATCTCTCGCGAGACGGGAGTTGACTCTGGCCGCGGCTATTTCGCGGAAGCATCTTGAACATGATATTCCGCGGCGTAACCCATACCGGCACGGGTGCGAATTGTCCCATGCGGATGACCCTCGGCAGTACCGAGGATTTGCTCGGGATTGAGACTGTCGACGGAGCGACAGCCTTTTCCTTCGTCGCCGATGATGCTTGAGACCGGTGCTGGTCCAGATTTTCTGCAATTTTGGACGCCATCCCTCGACGCATGGCGGTCGTGGTCAGGTCAGTGAGACCCGGCGAGGAGTTCTCACGCGTCGCTCGCTTGCGTCCATAGCATGGCCTCTTTGCGCGTCCTACCACCGAAAACCGAGTAAGGTCTCCCTGGTCTCAAAAGCAATTTCGCCAAGGGCCAGAATGGCGGCGACGCCTTCAGAACGCGCTTGCCGTTGATTTGCCCCGGATGCCCGAAGGAAACTGCTGCCAACGTTGACCGTTTTCTCATGTAGAGCCGTTAGGCCGATCAGGCACTGTGACCTGCGCCATCGAGGATTGTGAACCCCGAAGATCGAATAGGAAATTTGGCTCACTATCTGCATATAATTCTGGTGATACTTTGCTTTTGCGTCGTGGTATTAATCTACCACGAAAAGCGGGCACAACTGGCGTAATTTACGAGTTCATTGTGGAGTTGAGACGCAGTTCGACGAAGTGAGCGCTGTTCGCTATGTATGCGTTAACGTTGGTGAATTTCGATTGGAACCCGGCTAAAAGCCATGAGGTCGCGGTGAACAACTTAAGGCGCGGCTCCGCACGGCTCCCTAGGGAAGAGCGAACGGGCGCGATCGAGGCTGCTGCGCGCGAACGTTTTGCAGGCGCGGGTATGCAGACGCGTCAATCGCGGAAATCGCTGCCGAAGCCGGAATTGCGGAAGGTACGATTTACAAGTTTTTCAAATCCAAACGCCATCTCTATGACTGCGGGTTATTGAAGTTTGGTACGAATTGATGCTGGCTGAATTTGAGAGAAGTCTCACTGGCATTCCAGGCGCGAAGAACAAACTCCGCTTCATCGTCTGGCGGCACCTATCATGCTTGAAAGAGGATTTCGATTTAGCACGCCTGTGCCTGAATGAGTTGCGCAACAGCCACGACTACTATCAGAGCGAGTTGTATCAACTGAACCGACGCTACACTCATGTCTTGCTCACCTTGCCGCGAGGGCGTCAGTAATGGCGAATTTGGTGCAGACACTCCGATCACGCTGGTTCGCGACTTAATATTCGGCGGGATCGACCATCACACCTGGGCCATGCTTTTTGGTCACGGCAACATCGACGTTGATCATTCGGCTCGATTTGATCGTGAACTTGGTGTTTTCGGGCATACAGAATCCTGCGGATACCGCTTTCTCGTTAAGCGACGCGTAATTCCGCTAAGATCGAACAGACGGTAGCCCGGCTCGAGACGATTGCGACGCGTATTGAGAGGCAAGGTTGAGAGAGGGACCGATGTGCAGAACTGTTTAAGGTCGGTCTACCGCTAACCGGTTGGAACGGAGACGAGATCGTCCTGATCTATTACCTTGAGGAAGTCGGCTCGATGGTCACTTTGACGTCCCGTATCTCGACGGCCAGCGATTTATTTCGAGCAAATCGCAGGGACATGTTGGCGCTGCTTGACGACGTCAGAAGCGTTGAAAGCAAGATCGAAGCGCTTTCCGACCTCCGCCGGCCGCAGTTTAAAAACGCGGGCAACTGCATCCGCGTGACCGTGTCCTGCTCTGCTCGTTGACCGTGGGTAGGCCCTTTTGTCGAGCTTTCATCTCTCGTCGGGCTTGGAATGCATGGTGACGATGGCGGCGATAACGCCACCGGCGGCGCGACCATTACCAGATTGGCCTTGGGATCCGGCGTGCGCTGCGTGGTGATGGCCCGATGACAGCGGTAATCAGGGGGCGCCATTACGCCGATGGGAATGCGCAAGCAATTGCGTTCTCAGACAATCGCCCTGGAGAAC
>CAWHAH010000011.1:0-34147 GCA_963827205.1 uncultured Verrucomicrobiae bacterium | reverse complement strand
TTATGTTTATGTATACCTTAACGGTTTACGTATTGCTAACAGCCAGTTCGTCGGCGCGTTGGCGTCCGTCAAAAGAATTTTCCGCGCCTGTTCAAAATTATTGTTCATACGCGGGCAATAATCCGGCAAGGGACAACGGGTAAAAAAGAAAGTGAAAGCCAATGCCTTGCCGCGAAAATCCGAAATGTGAATTTGTTTCCCGTCTTCCGCCGTCAGCGCATAATCCGGCAAGGAGTCGCCCGGTTTGAGTTCCGACATCATCATGCCGTGAGACATATCCATTTGCATGGGCATTTTGTTGGTCATCATTTCGGTGGAATGGCCGATGCGATGAATGTTTTTGACCCATTCGTCATTTTCGCCTACGACCAGCGTAAAGGTGATTTCGTCGTTGGGCGAAATGCCGTTCAGCTCGTTCGTGGCTTTCACGGAAAAATCCATCGTCATTTCCATCATATAGCCGGGAATAGCTTGATGATGAATCGTGACTTGGGACAAATCCGGCGCGATTTTCTCAACTACTCCGCGCGCGGAATAGGATTTTGTGGCTGAATCATCGCCGCTTGGCGCAGCGCGAATGGAATGGGCAAGCAGCAGAATGCAGGACAGGGTTAAACATTTCATAGCAATTGTTTTCATAAATTTTGATTTCGTAGTTTTATGATTTCATTGACCACGGCTGTGGCCGTATTTTGATTCAAGCCATCAAAGTATCCGCGCAGATGCCCGTGTGAATCCACGACGGCTATGCGCTCGGTGTGGGAAAAATTGCCGGGCATGTAGCTGAAGGCGTCATTGGTGTCCGATGCCAGAAAGCTGGCACCGATCAAATTATACAATTCCGTTCTGTCGCCGGTGAGGAACAGCCAGCGATTGGTATCTGCGCCGAAGCGTTCGGCGTATTTTTCGAGCACGGCAGGCGTGTCGTCGCGCGGGTCAACCGTCAGCGAAACCAGTTTTACGTCCGGCTGATTCGTCGTCAGTTGCTGGATTTGAGCCATCTGGCTGTTCACCGCCGGACACGTCAGCGAACAACTCGTGAACAGAAAATCCACGACCAGAATCTTGCCGTCCAAATCCGAGCGCGTGACGGTGCGCTCAGTGCGGTCAGTAAGTGCAAAATTGACCAGTTGACGTGGATGGTCGGGCGCGATGAGACGCGATTCTGAATTTTCCACTGCGTTGCCCGTTTCATCCGTGGGATTATTTTCGCGGTTATTCATCGCAAAGAGCAGGAAGCAAAAGCCGGCTCCAAAAACCAAAGACCCGATGATGGCGATAATGGCAAACAGTCGCTCGTCATCTCGTGGTTTGTGTGGTTTGGAAGCGGCGTTCCTGGACATGCAATTTACTTTTTTAATTTGGCTTCGGCGGCCGCCAATTTTTTCATGTATTTGTCCGGGTCCTTGTCGAAGTCCTTCTTTTCAGATTCGTCGCAGACCTTGATTTCCTGACCTTTATAGACAAAGACACAAGGCTTGCCCATGTCACCAAGCTTCATGCCGCAGACCAGACAGGTGTCGAGCGGATACGGTTTGGGTTTTTGATCGTCGGCACGGCTCGTCAAGGCAAAAATCACAAGCGCCGCAGCCACGGTTAATACAAGGACGAATTTCAGATTTTTCATATCTGGTTTTGGCTGTTTTTGCTTCACAGTTTAGCAGACTTAAAACATGCAGCTCACACTCACTTTGAACATCACGGGCGCGGCCAGTTGATTGCCGGTGAAGTTTTGATAAACCGGAAATTCCGCGTCGGCATAAATCTTCACCGGATGAATATGAATTTCAACGCCGGGTGAGAGCATTAGCCGCTGGTAGCCCGTGTCGCCGGAATCCGCCGCGGGGCCAATGTCGCCGGTCCGTTCGGAAAAAATCACCTGTGCCAGTGGTGAAATTCGCGCGCGACCGAGCGAGAACCCCTTGTAATCAATCCCCGCCGCCGTATCGAGTTCGGTGCCCGGGCGGTATTGATCTTGAATTAGCACCGGCACATCCAGTTGCAACTGCGCGAACCAGTCCCACTTTTCGTCTTTGGTGATGTTGCCGCGATAAAAACCGCCCAGCAAAATGTCCGTGCTGCCCGTGCCAATTTGCGTGTCGCGATCCACCAGATCAGGATCAACCGAATGATCGCCGGTCGGCAATTTTAAACCGAACGTCACACCGGCGGACATGTCCGCGAAAAATCCCGTGTAAATTCCCTCGATACGGATATCGCCAAACTGGCCCCAACTATGTGAGGCAACGTTGCCGCTGTCGTCCGTCCCTTTGAAATAACGGTAGTCATAAGGCACTTCCAATTGCGCGCCCCATTTTTGATTGAACATATATTGGGCGCCAAACGTGACAAAGTGTGTCTCAATTTCCTTGTCGCCATTGTTCGCCGCGGGTGCTTCGGAAGTGCCATTCCAGTTTCGATTTTGATCCTGATAATCGTATTGCAGATAAGCCATGCCGCCCGGCTCGCTGGGCAGCATCGAACTCGTGGCCACGTCAAACACACCACACCCGCACGCGCAGGCTTGAACCACGCCCGGCGCGAGCACTCCGGCCAACAAGCCACAACCTGTTTTTACTGCTGCTGAATTAATTTTTTTGTTTTTCATTTTCAATTCTCAAAGTTGCTGGAACGCACAATGGCGTTCTCAAAGTTAAAGGGAAATTTTTGGCCCGCACCAACACGGCGCGAACAACCAATCCGCGATTGAATCAGACGAAGCAACCGCGCGGCGGCGGCACCGGCGGCTTTTGCGTGAAAGATTCGGCGAAGCAATTCACGTGCGGCAACAGTTGGAAATCCGCAGGCGCAACCAAGACCGGATTTTTCTTCGCGGGCGGAAATTCCAGTTTCTGCATTTGCAACGTGAGCTCGCTTTTCTTTTCCGATTTTTTGGCCGCGGCGATGGCTTTGCAAATCGGACAGGGATATTTGCCGTCAAACGTGCGGGCCACGGATTCGGAAAGCGGGTGCGTACGTAGATTGTCCGCGAGCATCGCCGCCCACGCCACCGATTGGAGCGCGGCCCAATGCGCGCCGGTGCCCGCGATGAGCGCCACCACCACACAAATTTTGCCGAACCGGACGAACACAACGGAACATTCAACGATTCGTCCAATGAAGTCAAGGTGGGGACGCGTGGCCCGCGCATTTGTGGCTGTTTCTAATTCCGGACACCTCTCGGTCGAAGTGTGACCCAGGTCCTGAAACACCTGTTACCCATCTCTTGACAACCGAACACCGCCGGGCCGTTCGCGGACGCCGCGGCGCGGTGTCCCCATCAATTCACCCGATCAGTCCGCGGATTTTCGTTTGAATGTTGCCGCCGCGCAACAGCGATTCGCCGACCAAGATCGCGTTGGCGCCGCATTGTTTCAACCGCTCCACGTCCGCGCGCGTGTGAATGCCACTTTCGGCGACCAGCATGGTGGGACAGGCATCTTGCCTGCCAGAAACAGGCCGGAAGCCCGTTCCACTTTTTAATTTCGCTGCGATTTTTTCCGTCGTGGCCAAATCCACGTTGAAAGTTTTTAAATCGCGGTTGTTCACGCCGATGAGTCCCGCGCCAATTTTCAGCGCGCGTTCCAATTCCGCATCGTCGTGAACCTCAACCAGCACCGCCAGACCGGCTTCGGCCGCCAGCGAATGGAATTTTTTCAATTGGTCGTCGCTCAAAATGGCGACGATAAGCAGGATGGCGTCCGCGCCCCATTCGATGGCTTCGAGGATTTGCCGCTCGTCAATGATGAAATCCTTCCGCAACAACGGCAGCTTCACCGCCGCACGGATTTGCCGGAGATGCTCGAGCGAGCCTTGAAAGAATTTTTCGTCGGTCAAAACCGACAGGCAGCTTGCTCCTGCGGCTGCGTAAGCTTTCGCGATGCGGACGGGGTCGAAGTCCTGGCAAATCACACCGGCGGATGGTGATGCCTTCTTGACCTCGGCGATCAACGCGATGTCGCCGTAACGCGGCTGGCGCAGCGCCGCTACAAAGTCGCGTCTCTCGCCGTGTTCGAGCAGCGCGTCGCGCAAATCACCGGCGGCAATGAGCCGCGCGGGCAGTTGCGCGACCTCGCGTTTCTTCTGCTCAACAATTTTGTCGAGAATGTTCATTGGAAAATGACGAAGCACTAATTCCTAAAAAGTGTGCGCCAATCATCATTTGAGCATTTGGGCATTCTTTAGTCATTCGTCATTATGGTTTAGTCATTACTCATCTTCTTCCTTCACTCCCTGCATCCGCTTGGTCGGGCAGCCGGCGCGGAGCCAGCCGTTCACGAACTGGTCGAGGTCGCCGTCCATCACCGCCTGCACGTTGCTCGTTTCGACGCCGGTGCGTAAATCCTTCACCATGCGATAGGGTTGGAAGACATAGCTGCGAATCTGGTTGCCCCACGAAATGCTGCCTTTCTCACCATAAAACCGTTCCATCTCGGCTTTCGCCGCGTCCTGGCGCTGCGCGTAAATCCGCGACAGCAACAGCCGCATCGCCGTGGCACGATTTTGGTGCTGCGACCGCTGGGTCTGCGACGCAACGACCAGCCCCGTCGGGATGTGGGTGATGCGCACGGCGGTTTCGACCTTGTTCACATTCTGGCCGCCTTTGCCGCCGGAGCGAAACGTGTCCACCTGAAATTCATTCGGCGGGATGACGAGTTCGGAATCATTTTCCTCGATTTCGGCAATCACGTCCACGCTGGCGAAGCTGGTGTGGCGTCGCTTGTTCGCGTCGAACGGCGAGATGCGGACGAGCCGGTGCACGCCGCGTTCGGCCTTGGCAAAGCCGTAGGCGTTTTCGCCCTGCAGCAGCATCGTCACGCTCTTGAGTCCCGCGCCTTCGCCGGGCAGCGCGTCGGTCACTTCGACCTCCCAGCCGCGCGATTCGGCCCAGCGCTGGTACATGCGCGACAACATTTCCGCCCAATCCTGCGCTTCAGTACCGCCGGCGCCGGCATTGATGCTCAGGATGCAGTTCTTCCGGTCGTGCGGGCCGCTGAGAAAAACTTTCAACTCCAGCGCATCGAGGTCCTTGAAAAATTTTGCCAGGTCGCGTTCCAGTTCCTGCTGGACTTTCGGCTGGGCTTCAGGCGGCTCGGCTTCGCCGAGTTCGAGCATCACGCGAAAATCGTCCAGATGTTTTTCCGCCTGGAGCAGCGGCTCGATTTTGTTGCGGAGGGAATTGGCCTCGTCAATCAGCGTCTGCGCCTTTTCGCGGTTGTTCCAGAAATGATCGGCGGCCATGAGCGAATTGAGTTCGCCGAGGCGCTGCTGCGCGGCGGGCACGTCAAAGAAACCTCCGCAGGTGCGCAAGTTTCTCCGATGCCGTCGTAATTTCCGTTTTAACCGTTTCGAACATGGGGCGAAAAATAGCGTAAGCTGACACGAATTACACTAATTTTCACGAATTGAATTTGGTAGGGCGGTGCTGCTGCACCGCCAATTGAGGCTGCGCGGCAGCGCAGCCCCACCATCAAGGAATCGCTAGGCGGTTTGTCGCGACGCCGACTACGTGATCTGGAAACGAATCATTACTCTTTAAGTATTTTGTTGAGCCATCGGCAATCCCAACGACTTGCCGCACTGAGCCGTCAGCCAGTCCAATGTTGCCCAAACCATCATGTCGTTCCTTTGTCCATGCAATGGTAGTGTTGGTCCAAAGATTCAAAATTCCAGAAGAAACGGCTTTGCCGCGAACGGTTAGGTTGTCATCACCGCAAAGCAACCTTTGAGGGTCAGTGCCGGCGGCATCCAGATTAACAAAATAACTGATGTTTGAGTCACCGAAATCCTTCGCAAAATTGCTTGCGTAACGTCGGCCGGCATCTCTTGGGCAAACCAGAACCTTTGGCGTGCTCAGTTCGTTAGACATGACTTGGAACGTAGGCCAGACATTTTTACCGTCGGTTACCAACTCCATCGAGCCGCCGTTCGTGATGGATACTTGCATTGGAAATTCGCCGTAGTGGTCGCCTTTCCAAGTTTGGAAAGAGATCGAAACTTGTTCAAGATTGCAGACGCAACAAATGGACTTGGCCTTTCGCCATGCTTGAACCCCCCAAGCAAGTGCCACAAACAATAATGCACCGGTAACCGCCGTGATTGCCAGAACCTCTACTCGAGTCAACGCCTGATTTCTTCGATTTGAACGGCGCGGTTTCACGATGCGAAACCGGACTTTTTTTATTTGTGGCCGCCGGCAAGCGAAAGCGCGTACAGAATGAGACCGATGATGAGCAAGCCGGCAACGATGCCGATGATGAGGAAGATGTGGCTGACCTTGTCGGACTTTTTGGAAAATTCCTTATTGGTGTCGAAACCCGAAGGGCGTCCGCCACCCGACTCCAGTTCGCCCAAACTCACGCCCCGCGGCAGGATCATCGTGCCTTCCGGAGTTTTTTTGGCGGGCGCACCCGCCGGCGCGGGAGCAGGCGCGGGCGCCGGAGTCCCCGCGGCAGGTGGCGCGCCGGTGTCGAGGCGCAATTCCACGTTGCCCAGGCGCAAGGTCTGGCCGGGTTTCAAAACACTTTCGCCAATCTTCTGGTTGTTGATGAACGTGCCGTTGGTGGAATCGAGGTCTTTGATGACGACATCGTTGCCGCGCAAAAGCACTTCGCAGTGATGGCTGGAAACGGATGGCTCGGCAATTTGAAACATGTTGTCCTCCACGCGGCCGATGGTGGTGCGATCCGCTTTCAACTCATGTGCCCGGTCGGTCATGCCCTGAGTCAGGATAACAAGTTTGGCCATAGTTACGGTGAACGGATTATGACGGCTGTCCGCTTCAAGTCAAACGGAAATCTCATCGGGAATCTCATCCTCAGCCCCGCCGCTCAATCAAGGCGCGGAATTCGGCGAACAGCGGCGTCGAATCATGCGGCCCGGGCGAGGCTTCGGGATGATACTGCACGCAAAAGACCGGCTTGGTCTTGTGCCGCAAACCTTCGACGGTCTGGTCGTTGAGATTGATGCGATTCACGGCCACGTCCGGCGGCAGGCTGGCCGGGTCCACGGCGAACCCGTGGTTTTGCGCCGTGATTTCCACCCGGCCGGTCTCGAAATCCTTCACCGGCTGGTTCGCGCCGCGATGGCCGAATTTCAATTTGAAGGTTTTCCCGCCAAACGCCTGGCCGAGAACCTGGTGGCCGAGGCAAATCCCGAAAATCGGGATGCCGGTGTCCACGAGCGCCTTCACCTCGCGCACAATGTAATCGAGCGCCGCCGGGTCGCCGGGGCCGTTGGACAGGAAAACGCCCGCCGGTTTGTGTTTGAGTACGTCGGCAGCGGAGGCCGTCGCCGGCAAAACCTGCACGCCGAATCCGTGCTGCCGCAACCGGCGCAGAATGTTGTATTTCAACCCGTAATCCAGGGCCACGATAGGAATGTCCGCGGGCGGCAGCAGCGTGCGATTTTGCCTGGCGTCAGCCATCGCTTCGCCGCGCGCCAGAACAAACGCCGCGCTCAGTTCATCCTTTTCATCCCACCGGAACGCCTGCCTGTGTGTGACTTCCTTGACGTAATCCACACCGACGAAGACGAATGCCTTCGCGCGCTTGACGGCTTCGGTCTCGGAAATTTCCTCCGTGGAAATAAATCCGTTCATCGCGCCGCGCACGCGGAGTTTTTTGGTCAACTCGCGCGTGTCCAGGCCCTGAATTCCCGGCACGCCGTTTTTCTCCAGATATTCCGCCAGCGAAAAATCCGCGCGCCAGTTGCTGACGACCGGTGAGAGTTCGCGGACGACGAAGCCGGCCACGTGCGGCTGCCACGATTCCACGTCCACGGCATTGACGCCGTAATTGCCGATGTGCGGATAGGTCATCGTGACAATCTGGCCTTTGTAGGACGGGTCGGTGAGGATTTCCTGGTAGCCGGTCATCGAGGTATTGAAGCAGACCTCGCCGCCCGCGGACGCGCGTGCGCCGAAACCCTGCCCGTGATACACCGAGCCGTCTTCCAGTGCCAGAATTGCCTTCATCAAAACTATCCGATGCTAAAGTTGCTGGCGTGCCGGTTCAAGTTCTAACAAAAAAGCGCGGCCGAATTTCTGCCGCGCCCCAAAACACGACGACATTCGCGCAAACTTATTTTTTGAAGCTTTCCAGCTTGGCGATGAACGCCTTCGGACCGCCCCTGGAGTAGCCCACCTGCCGTCCGATTTCCTTGCCGTCCTTGTCCAGCACGACCAGCGTCGGGTAGCCGTGGATGTCGTATTGGTCCTTCAAGGCGGCGTTGGCTTTTTTCAATTCGGAGGACTGGACTTTTTTGCTCGGATAATCCAGTTCGACAAGCACGACATTTTTTGCCGCGTAATCCTGAAACTCCGCTGTGTCGAGCACTTCCTTTTTGAACTTGATGCACCACGGGCACCAGTCCGAGCCGGTGAAGTCCATGAGCACAATTTTACCTTCGGCTTTTGCCTGGGCTTCGGCCTTGGGCAGGTCGGTGAGCCAGACGGATTCCGCCGCGTTCACCCGCCATAACGCCGTGGCGGCCAGCAACAGGATGATAATTTTTTTCATGGTTTGAATTGAGGTTCTGTCGTTAGACCGCGGCCAGTTCGTTTTGTTCAGACCAGACCCGCTTTCCGGCGACAATCGTCGCGACCGCCTTGCCTTTGAGTTTCCAGCCGTAGAACGGGCTGTTGGCCGATTTGCTTGCCGTGGCCGCGCGCTCAAAAGCCCATTCCGCATCGGGATCGAAAACCGTCACGTCCGCGTCCGCGCCAACGCTCAGCGTGCCCTTGTTCAAATTGAGCAGACGCGCCGGATTGACGGTAAATTTGGCAATCATGTCCGGCAGCGAAACGCGCTTCGTGTGGACCAGTTGCATCAGCGAAAGCGCCAGCTCGGTTTCGAGTCCCGTGATGCCGAACGGCGCGTAGTCGAATTCCACTTCCTTCTCGTAATCGCAGTGCGGCGCGTGGTCGCTGCACAATATTTCAATGGTGCCATCCGCCAGCCCTTCGAGAATTGCCTCGCGGTCGCGCGCGGAGCGCAATGGCGGGTTCATCTTGAAATTGGTGTCGTATTTGGGCCATTCAGGCGGTGACGAGTGACGAGTGACAAGTGACGAGAGGGATTTTCCGTCCGCACCCCAAAATTTGTCGCTGCCGGCGACGGCGGCATCTGTCAGCGTGAAATGGTGCGGACACGCCTCGCCGGATATGGGCACGCCTCGTTTCTTTGCTTCGCGCAACAACGCGACGCTGCCCGCCGCGCTCAAGTGCTGGCAATGGACTTTTGCGCCGGTCAGTTCGGCGAGCAGGATGTTTCGTGCCATGATGACTTCCTCGCCCGCCGCGGGCCAGCCGCGCAGGCCGAGTACGGTGCTCCAATAACCCTCATGCACCACGCCGTCGGTCACGAGCGAATAATCCTGGCAATGGTCCATCACCGGCAGGTCGAACATTTTGGCGTATTCGCAGGCGCGGCGCATGAGATCGTTGTTCTGCACGCAATGGCCATCGTCGGTGATGGCCACGATGCCGGCGCGTTTCAGGCCGCCAATCGGCGCGAGTTCCTCGCCGGCAATGCCTTTGCTGATGGCGCCGGCCACGAAGACGTTGACGATGCCCTGCTGCACGGCGCGTTCGCGGATGAGCGCGACGGTGCCGGCATTGTCAATCGGCGGCGACGTGTTTGGCATGCAGACGACGGAGGTGAATCCGCCGCGCGCGGCAGCGGCGGTGCCGGTGGCGAGGGTTTCCTTGGCGGTTTGCCCCGGCTCGCGCAAATGAACGTGCAAATCAATCAAGCCGGGACAAACAATCAGGCCATTCACCGCCATTCGTTCGGCGTCGTGCGGCGCCTTTTTCACCGCGTCCGCGCCGACCGCCGTGATTTTGTCCTCCGAAATTAAAACGTCTGTTTTTGCGTCGAGATGATTGGCCGGGTCCACGACGCGTCCACCGGTGAGAAGCAACGCTGCCATGCGCGGCGACGATACACGCGCGGAATTGACAAGGCAAGCACAACAAAATCCACAACAAAATCCTCCTCGTTCTTCGTTCTCGTCCTCGTCCTCGAACCCACAACGATCACGAGAACGATGACAACGACGAGGACGATGCAAATTGCCACTGTGCGGCGGATTGACAACCCGAAGGCGGGCGTTATGATCCCTCCACCCGGCAGGCTGGCGGGCTTGCCGCGCCGAAGTCCCGCTTGGCGGGACGAAGGCGGGCGTAGTTCAATGGTAGAACGGAAGCCTTCCAAGCTTCACACGAGGGTTCGATTCCCTTCGCCCGCTCCAATCTCAAACGCGAATTTTTCTTGAGACCTTCGATTCGCGCGAATCGGCAAAATCCCGAGTGCGCTTTAATTGCCGGCCAAAGGCGGAGCGCTTTGCACCGTCAATAAATTCGGCTGAACCAGCGAAAGCCCGCCGTGGAGATCGTCTTTAAATTGGGCGCCGATGATGACGTTGTTGGTGCAGGTTATGTCGTTGATCCGAAAAGCTGCGCTGCCGCATTCGTCGGCGATGAGATTGGTAAAGAAGTTTTCTGTGCACTGGGTTTGCGGCACCAGTTCCCATCCGCGCGCTGTCAAATCATCGGATTGCGCCATGAACACCCCGTAGTCGTGGCTATTGTGAATGGATATATCGTGAAATTGATTGTCGTGGCTCCAGCGCATGAAGATGCCCTCGTCGTTGGCCGCGAGCGTGGCGTCATCAATGATGTTATGATTGAAATCTCCATCGAGCGAAATGCCCGCCCCGGGGTTGTCATGCAAATACAGGTTCGTAAAAAGGCAGTCCATGGTCAGGAAACACGCCAGCCCGTCGAACTGATTGTCATACGAATTCAGATCACACACTGTCAACCGCCGGGTGCCCAGCGTCGTGACCAATCCGCCCGAACGGCAGTGGGCGGAGGTCACGTTTTCAACGATTGAATCACTCACGTTTTGGACCGTGATTCCGTTGTTGCGGATGATCGAACCTTCGCCTTCCAGCCGCCAGAGTTCGCGCTGCTGGCGCAAACGGTTTCCATCAATAAAAAGGTCGCCGACGCGCAAATGCCTGGTTGGTTTCGGCTGATTGACCGGCTCGCCCATGATAATGACCGGGCAATTGGCATTGTCCGCCAGAAATAAAATTGTTTCCCGGCCCGCGCCGCGCAACGTCTGATAATCCCGCTGCAAAATGATGGGCTGGCTCACTTCAATTTTTCCGGGCGGCAGCACCACTTCGCCGCCGTCTGCCGGCAATGAGTCCAACGCCCTTTGAATCTCGGCGGCACTCACGCCGGCCCGTAACACGACCACTGGCGGTTTGGTGATGAACGTTTGTGAAATGGCCAAAACCGCCGTCATGAAGACCAGAAGACGCACCAATGAAAAACTTCTCTGGCTTTGCCAGAGCGTCTTTAATATCCGACTAAAGTTCCTCATTAATTGTTTGTAGGTCGTCTATTCACAAGGATCCCGTTTCCAGTTTCGCCCAAATCAAATTATTTTCCACAGGAAAATGTGATTTTCAGCAACAATTTTTCCGTTGGAAACCGTTAAAGCGCGAAAGGAGGATTCGGCACCCTTGGCCCGCTCCAGTTTTGAAGTTTCTAGTAAGTGATGGCGTAAGCCGAGGAATTGGAACCGGAGACAGCCCAGAGATTCTGAGGATCGACTGATTGCGGGAATTTGATAAAGCGCGCGCTGTCGTCGGCCATGACATAATTTGAGCCGCCCGAACCGCCCGCCCCGTTGCTTTGGCTGCTCGTCGTGCCATTGTTGTCGTGCCGTCCTTGCTCGGCAATGCCGGTAAAATCGTTGCCGCCGTTCTCCAATAAATCCATGTAGAAATCGCCCGCGTCATGTCGTTTTTCCCCGAGCAGAATCGTGTCGCTCGGATGGGCAATGGCGCTTTCCTTTAGGCTGTCTCCTTCGTTCATCCCTTCGGGGTCGCTCGAATTTTGAAAATAATCGTTCCAGCCGTTGATAAGATAGCTGCGCGGCGAAGCATCCGGCACGTTATTCGATGGAGACGAGCCGACGGTGGCCGGGTTGGAGAGAAGAACGGTGATGTCGGTGGGACAAAGCAGAACGTTTAAGTTTCTGCCGTAGTTGTCGTAAAAATGGTTCGGCCAGCTATCGCTTTCATCACGCGGCGGGTAAGCGCCTTGATTGTCGTCCACGTAAACTTTGGCGGCGATGCCCAACTGCCGGAGATTGTTCAGGCACGAAATACGGCGGCCGGATTCCTTCGCGCGGGCCAGGACCGGCAGGAGCATGGAAGCCAGAATTGCGATAATGGCAATGACCACCAACAGTTCGATCAAGGTGAAGGCAGCGCCTTTGCGCCCGCGATGGTGTTTCGGGCTGGCCAATTGCCTTTGCGCCGTTATTTTCATAACTGTTCATCCACTTCCTACAGTGGATGTTTATCCTAAGCATTTTATGCCCAGAAAGCAATGGTTTCTTCTGGCCGTCGCGGTGGTGCTGGCGGCTGTTTATGTTTGGCATTTCACCGGCTGGTTCCAGCACAAGGACATTCACATTTCCTCCACCGCCCGCTCGCGTTTTCGTGGCGCCGGGACATCCGTGAACGTCGCCTTCAGGCTGGATCGGGAATACCGGCTCACTGAGCTGAAAGTCGTGCCGCTGGCGGCCTGGCAGACCAACCCGGCCGTCATGCCCGTCTGGCATCTGATCGGCAATCGCAAATCCGCGCCGATTGAATTTTTTCTTTTCGGCCAGAATATTCGCGGCATGAAAATGGCCATTCCAGGCGTAAAACCTCGGCCGTTGGAAGACAGCGTCACCTATCGTCTGTTTGTTTCCGCCGGCCCGGTCAAGGGGCAACACGATTTCTGGATCGGCAGCAAACCTTCCGAAGAAACGAATTCTGCGAGCCAATGATTTCAGGGGCTGGTATAACTCGCCCCTCCGGTTTGAGCTGCAGGCTCAATCTTCGTTCCCGCCAGGTGGCACGCGGCAAAGTGATTTTTCGCGACTTCCCGGAATGCCGGGACCTCCGTGTTGCATCGCGCTTCGGCAATCGGACAGCGCGGATGGAACGGACAGCCCGGCGGCGGATGAATCGGCGACGGCACGTCGCCCGGCAGGACAATCCGCCGCCGCTTTGATTCCGGGTCCACTTCCGGCACGGCGGAAATCAGCGCCTGCGTGTAGGGATGCTGCGGTTCACGGATCAGCGTCTTGGCGTCCGCCGTTTCCACGATTTTGCCGAGATACATCACCATCACCCGATGGCTGATGTGCTCGACCACCGCCAGGTCATGCGCGATGAAGAGATAGGCGATGCCACGCTGGTGCTGCAAATCCTGGAGCAGATTGATGATTTGCGCCTGCACGGAAACGTCGAGCGCGCTCACCGGTTCGTCACAGATGATCAGCTCCGGCTCGACTGCCAAAGCGCGGGCGATGCCGATGCGCTGGCGTTGCCCGCCGCTGAATTCATGCGGATACCGCTGCGCGTGAACCGGGTCGAGCCCGACCGCGTTCAATAATTCGGCGATGCGTTTCTGGCGCGCGGATTTGCTGCCGGTCAATTTGTGAATGTCGAGCGCCTCACCGACGATTTGGGCGACGGTCATGCGCGGATTGAGCGAGCCGTAGGGATCCTGGAAAATCATCTGGAACTTGCGCCGCCGCGCGCGCAACACCGACCCGCTCATCCGGGTGATGTCCTCGCCGTTGAGCCAAACGCTGCCCGCGGTCGGCTCGACGAGGCGCACGATGGCGCGGCCCAGCGTCGTCTTGCCACAACCGCTCTCACCGACCAACCCCAGCGTTTCCCCCGGTTCGAGGCTGAAGCTCACATCGTCCACCGCCTTCACAAATTCGCGGACACCGCTGAACAACCCATGCTTCACCGGGAAATACACCTTCACATTTTTGACTTCGAGCAAGCTCATGCGGGGAATTCTGGAATCCGAATGGCGGGAGCCGAAGGAAAATCGAGAACCAACGTTCGATCCAGCAACCGGCGGACGATTCTCTCTCTTCTGGGGGAGAGGGTCGAGGTGAGGGCGAGCGTTAAACCAGACGGTCTCCGCGCTGGAACTTGCTCTTTCAGATCTTTGATTTCGGGTAACGGCATAAAATGCTTCTGTCAAAATTTGCCGCATTCTTCGCGCGTGCCAATCCAAATCCCGACAAAACTGCCGGAGGAGCCTGCCGCCATTCCGGACATCATCCTGTTCTCGGTCTTAATCGTAATCTTAATCTTCATCCTAATCCTTCCGCTGTTCGATCAAGATTTTGATTGGGAATCGGGATTAAGACGCCGTCTGCATTTCACTTTTCCGCCGCCACCGTTTCACCTAACCTGCCGCCATGTTCAAACCAGCCGACTTGTTTGACCTCGCGCAAACGGAGCACGCCGCGATTTTCGACGGGTGCAAATTTACTTGGGACGCCCTCGAAAAAATTGAAGGCTACCTCGCCACGAACCTGAAGCCGGATTTGCGCAACACCTGCGACGGCCGCGCTTACATCGGCGACAAGGTGTTCATCGGCGAAGGCACGGTGGTCGAGGACGGCGTGATGATTAAAGGCCCGGCCATTATCGGCAAAAACTGCCAGATTCGCCACAACGCCTATCTCCGCGAAAACGTCATCATCGGCGACGATTGTGTGGTGGGTAACTCGACGGAAATCAAAAATTCGCTGCTGTTCAATCACGCCGGCGCACCGCACTACAATTACGTCGGCGACTCGATTCTCGGCCACAAGGCGCACCTCGGCGCGGGCGTGAAAATTTCCAACTTCAAGATGTTCCCCGGCAACATCGAGGTAGAAATGGAGGGGAAACCGTTCGATACCGGCCTGCGGAAGTTTGGCGCGCTTGCTCGGCGACGGCGCGGAAATCGGCTGCAACGCCGTGCTGAACCCCGGCAGCATTATCGGGCGCGGCGCGGTGATTTACCCGAACGTTTTCTGGCGCGGCATCCTGCCCGCGAACATGATTGCGAAAAACAAGGCGGGAGTTGATGTCGTCGTCAAACGGCCGAGGGAAACAAATTAAACGCAAAGACGCAAAGCAGGCCAATTTGCCACTATAATTACTTGTCCTAAAAAGTATGTGGTTTGATTTAAAAATAACTTGACTAGGCGCAGCGGGCATTTATAATTTTTGTTTGCTTGAACGCAGTCTAACTGCTGACAGCTAGACTGCACGTTTTCGAGTGGATGGCTGGGTATGGCGACAGGCCGATACGCGGAGCCGTTGACAACTCGAAGCGGAGCGAGACCATCTCAAACTCAGCTTCCCTCAGGTGAAAGGAACATACCTCGACGCTGCCGCCTTTCGGCGACAGACATCCCCGATAATAGCCGCAACCAAATTTTTGGACTGCGGCGGGAGCCACGCCGCTTTGGCACCTCTGTCAGCGAAATTGAAAAGCGGTGCCGCCGCTGCAGTCCAAAATCTTCTCGGCACGTACTTTGCCCATCACTCCACTACTTCAAAACTCCATCACTCCAACGAAAGAAAGGAGTCTTGCATGAAAACAAAATCTGAATTCAAAAATCGGTTGTGCGGACAATTCAAAAATCTTTTGGCCGTGCGGGCTGGTGTATTGTTGCTATGCTTGGCCGCGGCGAACAATCCGGTTTTTCCGGCAGTAGTGACGAACTGCACGGAGGCGGATTTGCGCGCTGCGATGGCGGGTGGAGGAACGGTCATTTTGGCCTGCGACGGTGCCATTACTTTGTCCAATACAATCCCGGTTGTGTGCAATACAGTGCTGGATGGTAGTGGCCACGCAATTACCGTTAGTGGCAGCAACTTGGTCCGCATCTTTTACGTCGCGACCAATGTGAGCTTCTCAATAATCAATCTCACCATTGCCAGTGGCTTCTGCACAAACGGCGCCGGCGTCTTCAATGACGGCGGCTGGCTTGCTTTAAGTGGTGTTTCTTTCCAAACCGACGTGGCTCAAACCCCAACCGGACCCGCGTCCGAAGGCGGAGGCATCTTCAACCGGGCCGGCACGATCAACGCCACCAACTGCATTTTCACAGGTAATCAGGCCTCGGCTCCCTCGACTAATTTCGAGGCTCATGGCGGCGCTATTCGCAATGAGAGCGGTGTGGTGAACCTCGAGAATTGCAGCTTCACCGCCAATCAAGCTTGCGGAGGTGGCGGTGTGCCGGGGACAGTGCCGGGGGATTATGGAACGCCGGGGGGTAATGGGGATGGCGGCGCGATCCATAACAGCGGAACTTTAAGCGTCAGCAGTTGTAGTTTCACGCAGAATTCGGCTGCCGGTGGCCCAGGCGCATATGATCTTTTTCCTAGCTATAATAATGGCGCAACACCGGGCGGCGCCGGTAGTGGGGCCGCCATCTTCAATTCGGGCGTCGCGACGATTAAAGGCGGCACGTTTAGCGGAAATGCCGCGGCCGGCGGGGCCGGAGGCAGTCCCGCAGGCGAAGCCCCTGGCGCACAAGGTGGCTCCGGGTCTGGCGGCGCGATCTGCAACTACAGCTCGGGCTCGTTGGTTGTGCAGGACAGTGCATTTATGACCAATAGTGCCTTGGGGGCCGGTGGCGGTGCTGGTGGTGATGGCCCGGGTCCCGCCAGCAACTATAACACTGCTGGCGCAGGTGGTGGTGGAGGCGATGGGAACGGCGGCGCTATCTGCAATTGGGGTTCTTTAGTCATCCAATGCAGTTCGATGGTGAGCAATACTTGCGTCGGCGGGTTTGGCGGCTCTGGCGGTCGCGGCGAAGCCTTCTCCGCAGCACCAGGTAATGGTGGTCCCGGTGGTTGGGGCGGGTCGGGTAATGGCGGGACTTTATGTGGAACGGCGAATGTAATCAATTGCACCTTGACGTCCAACGGGGGCACAGGGGGTAATGGTGGTCAAGGTGGAAATGGGTCAGACCAACGCTCGGGTCCGGATGGAGGCAACGGCGGCAATGGAGGCGGCGGGGGATCTGGTATCGGCGGCATCTATGGTTCAGTCATGATGACGAACTGCACCGTGGCGCTAAACTATGGGAACAAGGGTTTCGGCGGATCCGGCGGTGGGGGTGGCCAAGGTCGTCCTGGTGGGCTGCCGGGCGGTCCGGGAGCCAATGGGGTTGCCGTTGGCGGCCTGAGCGCCGGTGGAAGCTGGCTGATTAACACACTGCTGGCAGGCAATACGCCGACGAATTGTTCCGGCGTCATCACCGATCTTGGCCATAACCTCAGTTCGGATGGCAGTTGCAACTTCACCAGCATTGGCAGCTTGAACAACACCGATCCCGAACTCGGCCCATTGGCCGATAACGGCGGGCCAACGCTGACGATGGCGTTGTTGCCAAGCAGCCCGGCCATTGATGCCGGTGATAATTCTGCCGCCCAGCCGACCGACCAGCGTGGCTTCCCCCGCGTGGTTGGACCAACCATAGATATTGGAGCTTACGAATGCTGTTATGTGCCGGTGCTGCGAATCAATCTGCCGCAAACAAACACCGTAAGCATCCTGGTCTATGGTCTCCCTGACCAATCCTGCCGGTTGATGGTGAGCGGCACACTGGCCAACTGGCTGCCCATCGCCACCAATCAAATCAGCGCCAATGGCACGACCGTGTTTCAGGACGGTTGCGGCATTGGACAAACATGCCGTTTCTATCGCGCGTTGATGCAGTGACAGTTGACCCAGCACTCAACCTAAGCCGACCTGTTGACCAACACTTCGCAGCTCCATTTCGATGTCTCGGCGCCCGGCCAGCCGGGACGGCTCTACCGGATTGTGCCGGAGCCTTGAAACAGATTGCGGTTATCAGCCATCTCCGGCGGCGAGTATGAAGGACAAAATGTTCGGCGGGACGCCGAACATGGCGCGCCGGAGGCACGCGCTACCAATATCATCCCGCATTTCCCCGCAACCGGCGGGCCAGATTCTCCGCAACCGCTTCGAGTGGTTCGTCAGGTTTCAATTGAATCCGCTCCAGATTTTTTTGGGCACGGAACCAAGTCCGTTGCCGCTTGGCGAATTGCCGCGTGTGTGTTACAGTCTGCGTATGACAGAGACGCTTACAATTCGTTTGCCCAAGTCGCTTGGCGCGGGACTTTCGCGCCAAAACGCGCGCGGCCAAGACCAACCCCACCGCCATTCTGCGCCGGGCTGCGGCTGATTATGTCCAAAAAAATCAAGCGGCGCGTAATGCCGCGGTGGAACATATCCGTCGTTTTGCCGGCACTTGGGACGGCTATTGCTCCGGCGAGGAACTGCTGCGGAGGACGCGACCATGATTTTGGTGGACACGTCGGTCATCGTGGCGTGGCTGGACAAGAATCATGTGGCGCATAAAACTTGTGTCGCTGCGATTGAAAAGTGGGTTCGTCAGGATCAACTGGCGGTGAGTGCCGTGACCTTTGCCGAGCTGGCGGCCGGTGCGCGGACGCGAGAACATGTTGAAGAAGCTTTGAATCTGTTTGAGCGCTTGGAAGTCAATTTTGATGATGCCTGGCGCGCAGGGGTGGCTTTCCGCCAGTTTCGCCCGAATGAAAAGCACAAACCGGTCCTGCCGGACTTTTTCATCCGCTCCCAGGCTGCCGCACGAAATATCCCACACCTCACTCGCGACCGTCGCCGGACAAAGTCATTTCCCGACGTGGATTTTGAATTTGTGGATTAAGCCAATTTCAATCGGAGCAAAATCTCCTCAAACATTTCAACCGGTTTTAATTCAATCCACTCCAGATTTTTTTGGGCACGGAACCAGGTCCGTTGCCGCTTGGCGAATTGCCGCGTCCGGACTTTCACCAGTTCGATGGTTTCCTTCAATTACCGTTCGCCGCGGAGATGCTCCGCTACCTGCCGGTAGCCGATGGCTTGCCTTGCCGTTTTGTTTTCCGCGAGGCCGCGCTTGAGCAATTCACGCGTCTCCTCCACCAACCCGCGCGCGAACATTGCGTCCACGCGGGCATTGATGCGGGCGTGCAAGTCTGCAGGTTGGCGAGTAAAGCAGTAAAAGTGACGAGTGACGAGTGACGAGTGACGAGAGGTCCAGTCGGCGCGTTGAATGGAAGCCGGCCGGTCGGTCAGGCGAATCACCTCCACGGCGCGGATAACGCGGCGCGGATTTTTCCGATCAATTTTCTCATACGTGACCGGGTCGCGTTCGCGCAATTCTTCCAGCAATTTTTCGAGCGGCGTGGATTCGAGTTCGGCACGCAGTTTTGAATCAGCGGATGGCGCTTCGCCGAGTCCTTCCAGAAAAGCTTTGAAGTAAAGTCCGGTTCCACCGCAGAGAATCGGCACGTGGCCGCGCGACTGGATTTCCGCCACGGCGCGATGCGCGAGCCGGGCGAATTGCGCGGCGTCGAACGATTGGGCCAGGTCGCAGATGTCAATCAAGTGATGCGGTACACGGGTGCGTTCGGCGGACGATGGTTTGGCCGTGCCGATGTCGAGTCCGCGATAGACCTGCATCGAGTCGGCGGAAATGATTTCACCGCCGAGTTGTTCTGCGAGTTGCAATGCGATTTGGGATTTGCCGACGGCGGTCGGGCCGACGATGAGCACAGGGCGAGGATGGAGAATGGAAGATGGAGGATCGAAGTTAGCTTTGTTTGCCATTCTCAATCCTCCATTCTCTATTTTGGCTTCGCTTCAACGCGGCGCGAGAGCACCGCGGCGAGGGCGAGACCGGCAATGAAAATGGGGAGGCTGACGAGTTCGCCCGGCGTAAGGCCGTAGTGAATGTGGTCGGGCGGATAATCACCGCGGAAGCATTCCATGATGGTGCGGGTCACGGCATAGCCGATAAGATAAGAGGCGAACACCTGACCGTCGAATTTTTTGTGGCGAAACAGCCAGGCGAGCAGGAGGTAAAGAATGAAATTGTCCAGCGCGTCATAAATTTCCGTCGGATGCACCGGTAGCGAGGGACTATTCGGCCCCACACCCGGAAGTCCTTGTTGATACTGCATTGTCCAGGCGTAAGACTGATTGGGAAAACGCACCGCCCACGGCAGGCTGCAGGTGCGTCCGAAACAACAGCCGTTGAGCAGGCAGCCGATGCGGCCAAAGACGTTTCCCAGCGCGATGCTCGGGGCGAGCACGTCGGCGGTTTTCCACAGCGGCATCTTTTTCCAACGAAGGTAAATAAAACCGGCAAAGGCTGCGCCGATGAAGCCGCCGTAATAGACGAGGCCGCCGTGTTGAATCATGAAAATTTCCGACAGCGGCTGGCCGGCGAATTCGTCCTTCCAATACGTCGCCACGTAAACAAAACGCGCGCCGATAATGGAGCCGAGCATCAGCCACAGAACGGCGTCGGCGATTTTTTCGCCGGGGATGTTTTCGCGGCGGGCACGGCGCGTGGCCGTCCAAAGCCCGGCAAGAAACGCCAGCGCAATCATCACGCCATACCAGTGGATGGTGAAGGAACCAAGTTGGAACGCAATCGGATGCACGAGGTTATTTATGATTTACGATCTACGATTGATGATTTGAAACCTCTGCAAAACCAACCGATACGCGGAACGCGGAGCATTCCTCCACGCGAATTGCCGGCAACTGACACGGAGCGATGCTCCGCGCTCCAACCCAATCCATTGTTTGGCAGAGGTCTCGATTTATGATGTGTTGCCGAGTCAATTCCGCTCAAATCGTAAATCAAAAATCCCAAATCATAAATCACAAATGATTGGTGGCCACGGTCGGATGCGGATGCGGCGCCGACTGGGGTGGCACACGCGGCAGCGGCGGCAGCGGCGGTAGCGGCATCGGTGGCCATTTGGGCACGTTGGCAACCAGGTCGCGCCAGGTCTGGCGTTCCTGCGGCGACATTTGCGACCAGCGCTCGGCGTTCTTCAAAAATTCCGCGCGGTCCTGCGGACTCATGCCTGCGAATTGCGTGAACGCGCGGATGCACTGGGCGCGCTGCGGTGGCGGCAACTGGCCAAAGGTCTGCAAAGTTTTCTCCATTTGCCGCCGCTCGGCTGGGGACAAGGTGTCGAGCGTTTCCTGTTTTTCCGTCGGCGCGAGTTCAAAAAACTGGTTGAACCGGTCCGTAATCCTTTGGCGCTGTTCATCGGAAAGCGCGTTCCAGCGGGCCAAGTCGGAATCCGGCGGAGTGCGTTCCCAGCCGCCGCCCGGCGTGGGCGGGCCATTGGTGGAATCCACATGGGTGAAGTAGCGCAGCGTGCGTTCGTTTTCGAGGAATTCCTGCTGCAACGGGGGCGGCAAAATGTCCCATTGCGCGAGGCGCGCTTTGACCAGGTCGCGCAAATCATCCGGGACCGCCGCCAGCCGGTCGGCACGGTTGGTCGGCGCATCGCGCAACAGCGGCGGCAAATACCAGCGCAATTCGGTGGCGCGCAGACGCATTTCGCGCTCGTTGGAGTCAAGCGCCTGATATTCGTGAATTTTGGCAAGGATGCGGCTGCGAATCTCCGGCGGGCGGTTGGTCAGGTACTTTTCCTGTTCGGCCGGCGTCATCGCCAGCAACTCGCGGAAAAATTCCACCGGCGGTTTCATCTGCGGCGGCGGCGGCAGAATGTTCGTCGGCGCAAAAAGCAACCGGTGCGGGGCCGGAAGATTTGTGACGGGTGCGGCGGAGAGCGGGAGCATGGCGATTTGCCCAACCGCAAGAACGACAACGGTCTGCCAACGCACTTGCCGCAAGCAATTCATTGGAGCAGTGCCAGCAATTCGTCGTCCGCGCGCGGTGTCATCTGGCTCATGCGCCGGATCGCGTCAAAATTTTTCAACGCCTCGACGCTCGGCACCGGCTGGGCTTGGGCCAGCAGCACCATGTCCTCGGCGAGTTCGGCGCGTTTGTCGAGCGCGTGGCGCTGGTAGGCCAGACCGGCCAATCCAACGACCGCCACCGCCACCGCGACCCGGGGCACGAGAATACGCCAATGCCAGGGCCAGCTTCGCGTGCGTGCGCCGCGCGCTGCTTCGCGTTCGACGGCCTGAAGCACGCGGGCGGTGAAATTCGACGGCATGGGTGCGTCCGGCACCCGGGCGAGCGCTTCGCTCAGGCGCGATTCCAGTTCCAGGTCAGCCTGCGCCCCCGGTTGCGCACGCAAACCGGCTTTTTCAGCGTCGGTCAATTTCCGGCGCCAAGCCAGTTCGCGCAATGGGTTTTGGAGCGGTTCGTTTTTCATCGTGTCCGTTGAGTTAAAAACCGCCGCTGGCTCAAAGTTGCGCCGGAAAATTTTAAAACCACATCTGTTCAAAACCCGCTTGATGTGCTAGAAAAATGAGGTCGAAATGCAAATGACCGCTGCCACCGCCGGAGCGCCCGGGCCTGCCGCCACCGCGCTGACCAGCCGCCAGCGTTTCCTCGATGCCTGCGCGTGCCAGCCCGTGGATCGTCCGCCCGTCTGGCTCATGCGCCAGGCCGGGCGCGCGCTGCCGGAATATCGCGGCCTCCGCCAGAAACATTCCTTCCTCGACCTGGTGCAAACGCCCGAACTCGCCGCCGAAGTCACGCTCCAGCCGGTCCGCCGGTTCGGTTTCGACGCGGCGATTTTGTTCAGTGACATTCTCGTCACCGCCGAAGGATTGGGGCAAAAATATCGCTTTGACGAAAGCCACGGCATTCAAATGGACTTTGCGCTGCGTTCAGCGGCGGACATTGCGCGGCTCGACGCCAGGGCGTTGCCCGAACGCCTGCAATATCTCCCGCGCGCCCTGCGGCTCGTCAAGACCGCGCTCGCCAACCAGACCGCGCTCATCGGTTTTGCCGGTTCGCCGTGGACGCTGGCGACGTTCATGGCAGAAGGCGGCGGGGTTGAACGTTATACCCGCGCGCTGGCGCTGTTTCGCAAGGACCGCAAAACTTATTTTGGACTGGCGGAAAAGCTCATGGCCGCCATCGTCGCCCACCTGCAACTGCAAATCGAAGCCGGTGTGGACGCGATCCAGATTTTCGACAGCCACGGCGGGTTGCTGGCGCCGACGGAATTTCAGGAAGCCAGCGGGCGGTGGATAAAGGAAATTATTTCCCAACTCCGAACTTCCACCCTCCGTAGCAGAGCTACTGCGGAGAACGGGCCGAATTCCGAACTCCCCGTCATTGTTTTTTCCCTCGGCACGTACGGCAACTGGGACGATCTTCTGGCCACCGGCGCGAATGTGCTGGGCATTGACTGGCGGTTCCCGCTGGTGGACGCGCGCCGGTTGCTGCCGGGTAAAATTGGTCTGCAAGGCAACCTCGCTCCCGCGCTTTTAAGTGATGCCACGCCGGAGGTGGTTGCTGCGGAAACGGCGCGTCTGCTGGAGGCCATGCGCGGGCGCAATGGTTATATTTTCAACCTCGGCCATGGCGTGCCGCCCGAGGCCAGACTGGAAAATATCGCCGCCCTGGTCGAAACGGTGAAAAATTTCAAATGACAATCAAAATCTGATGAACACTCGCCCTCACCCTGACCCTCTCCCCCGGGGAGAGGGAAAAGTAATGTTTGTCACCCGAAATTTTCTGCCAGGCTCGATTTGCCGACCGACAGACGATTATTCTCCCTCTCCCATCGGATGGGAGAGGGCCGGGGTGAGGGCAAGCATTGACTCCAACTGCACTTCCTGCCGCACATGAGCCAGTTGAACGTCAATCTGGACCTGGTGCAGAAATACAACGTGGCCGGGCCGCGTTATACCAGCTATCCGCCCGCGACGAAATTTACCGACGCGATTTCGTGGGACGACCTTGCTGCGAAGATTGGCGAAAATAACCGCACCGCGCGCGACCTGTCGGTTTATTTTCACATTCCGTTCTGCGAGACGCTCTGCTGGTTCTGCGGATGCACCACCGTCATCACGCTCAACCACGACCACGGCATGGCTTACGTCGAGGCGCTGGGCCGCGAAGTGGCGAAAATGGCGCCGAAGCTGAATCCACAACGCAAGGTGGTTCAACTTCACTTCGGCGGCGGCTCGCCGACGTTTCTCCGCCCGGACGAAATCCGCCGGCTCGGCGAAATCATCCACCAGCATTTCACGTTTTCGCCGGACATCGAAGCGAGCGTGGAAGTGGACCCCCGGCGGTTGACGCGCGACCACATGGTGGCGTTGCGCGAAATCGGCTTCAACCGCGCCTCGATGGGCGTGCAGGATTTCAACCCGAAAGTGCAGGAGGCGATTCATCGCATTCAGCCCCGCGAGCTGACGCAACAGGCGATGGATTGGATGCGCGAACTCGGCTTCGGCTCAATCAACCTCGACCTCATCTACGGCCTGCCGCACCAGACGCCGGAATCGTTCGATGAAACGCTCAATATCGTGTTGGAGATGGAGCCGGACCGCTTGGCGGTTTTCAGTTACGCGCACGTGCCGTGGATCAAGCCATCCCAGAAAATTTTGGAACAAAAAA
Organism: uncultured Verrucomicrobiae bacterium; assembly: GCA_963827205.1. Lineage (GTDB taxonomy): Bacteria > Verrucomicrobiota > Verrucomicrobiia > Limisphaerales > UBA11358 > UBA11358. The sequence continues at coordinate 9,863 of CAWHAH010000011.1, read as the reverse complement.
TCCTGCCTGCGCCCGAAACCAAATTGCAGGTGCTCAAGCTCGTCATCGAAAAGCTGACGGCGAACGGCCAATACGTCTATATCGGCATGGATCATTTTGCCAAGCCGGACGACGAACTGGCCGTGGCGCAAAAACGGAAGCAGTTGCAACGGAATTTCCAAGGTTACAGCACGCGTGCCGGGGCGGACATTTACGCGTTTGGCATGTCGAGCATCTCGCAAATCCCCGACGCCTACTGGCAGAACGAAAAGGAACTGCCGAAATGGCAGAAAGCCGTGGATGCCGGGAGAGTTCCGTTGCACCGGGCGTATTTCGTGACGGACGAGGACAAAGTCCGCCGCGAAACCATCATGCGCGTGATGTGCGACCTCTCGCTCGATTACGCCGCGATGTCACAGCGGCTCGGCATCAACTTCGCGCAACACTTCACGAAGGAACTCGAAACGCTCGCGCCGTTTGAAGCCGACGGGCTTGTCAAACGCTCGCCCACCGGCCTCGAAGTCACCGATACCGGCCGCCTGTTCATCCGCAACATCGCGATGTGCTTCGACAACACCCTGGCGCCGGCGGGCGAGCGGAAGCATTCGAGGACGATTTGAGGGGAATAAAAATTATGCGATTCAACTTTGGTGGAATTCCAGAGTCTAAAGATTTTGTTCCTGACGAAACGTGGAGGCCTTTGCGCGAACCAAATCCATGGGTAATGCAACTCTTTGCGATTCCACTGGGTATCGTTGCATTTATTACTGTTGGTGCATTGTGGTTTTATGCGACAGATTTTAAAAAAAACCTGTTTGAATCACCAGGTTCTCTGGCAGTCGTTTTATTTTCATTTGGCGTTCTGATAATTGTGCATGAGTTGATTCATGCATTGGTTCACCCGCATTGGGGAAAGTCAAATCACTCAATTCTCGGTTTTTGGCCATCACGATTGCTGTTCTACGCTCATTATGATGGAGAACTAACGCGTAACCGGTTCGTTACCATTCTCGCCATGCCAACGATTATGATAACATTTGTACCTTTGATAGTTGCGATGGTATTAAATCTTACTTCCGGTTTGATTGCGTGGCTTTCGACATGGAACATTCTGTTTGCATGTGGCGATTTGTTCGGAATTATCCTGTTACTTTTTCAAGTTCCGAGCCGTGCCATTTGTCGCAACCAAGGGTGGAGGACGTATTGGAAGATTTTGGGTCTTCAGTAATTTTTGCTACAATGCAAATTGAATGAAATCCGTTGCGATCATCGGAGCTGGCGTCACGGGATTGACCGCGGCGTTTTATCTGAAGCGGCGCGGCATTCCGGTCACTGTTTATGAAGTCAGCGGGCGCGTGGGCGGCGTGATTCAATCCATCTGGAAGGATGGCTATCTGGCCGAGTTCGGCCCAAATACGATTCTCGAAACGTCGCCGAAAATCGCCCGGCTCATTCGTGACGCCGACCTGGAATCGCGCCGGCTTTATTCCCATCCAAGAGCCGAGGCACGTTATATCGTCCGTTACCAACGTCCGATTGCCATGCCGGGTTCACCGCTCGGTTTCTTCACGACGAAACTTTTCACTGCCAAAGCCAAGCTTGCCGTGTTGCGCGAGCCATTCGTGCCACGCCGCCGCGACGGCAAGGAAGAAAGCGTCGCGGATTTCGTGAAGCGGAGGCTCAATCAGGAATTTCTCGACCAGGCGATTGATGCGCTGGTGGCCGGCGTTTATGCGGGTGATCCTTACAAATTATCCGTTCAACAGGCGCTCCCGAGGCTCGCTGAACTCGAAGCGCGTTACGGTTCGCTCATCAAAGGCCAGATTTTCGGCGCGGGCGAACGCAAGCGGCGCGGTGAAATCGCCAAGGACCGTGCGCCAAAATTTTCGTTCGACGAAGGTTTGCAGGTTCTACCCGACACGCTCCATCAGCAACTCGGCGAGGCAGTAAAACTCAATACATCGGTCACGAGGCTTACGCAAACCAGTGATGGCTGGACACTCACGCTTTCGGAGGGGCGAGTTCCAGGAGCCGCTGAAATTGGAGTCGCGCAGAGTTCGACCTTCCGGGAATTTGAAGCGGAGCACAGCGCGATAATTTATTGCGGCACGGCCTACAAACTGGCGGAGTTGCAAGCAACCCTCACCCGGCCTTCGGCCACCCTCTCCCATCCGATCGGAGAGGGACAGGGTGAGGGCACATCGCTAAATCTGACCGCGTTCTCTGAAATCCGTTATCCGCCAGTGGCAAGTGTCGTTTTGGGCTTTCGGCGCGAAGATGTTGCTCATCCTTGCCAGGGTTTCGGGATGCTGATCCCGAAAGTCGAGGGATTCAATATTCTCGGGACGATTTTCTCGTCGTCATTATTTCCGAACCGCGCGCCAGCCGGACACCTCACGTTGACGAGCTACCTCGGTGGCGAGCGGCAGCCGGAACTTGCGTTGCGGCCGGCGGAAAAATTGGTCGAACTGACGTGCGAGGATTTGCGAATCTTGCTTGGGGTGCGCGGGCAGCCGACATTTGCACATTGCGTGGTTTATCCCAAGGCGATTCCACAATATAATCTCGGTTATGGCCGTTATCGCGGACTACTGACAGAAATTGAAAAGCAGGCGCCCGGTCTGTTTTTTGCCGGCCACTATCGCGACGGTGTTTCGCTGGGCGATTCAATTTTGTCGGGTTGCAACGTGGTCGAGCGCGTGGGAAAGTTCCTGACCGCCAAATGAGCAAGGGCGTTTTACTGGTCAATCTGGGTTCGCCGGACTCGGCTGCCGTCGGCGACGTGCGGCGTTATCTCCGTGAATTTTTGATGGACGGGCGCGTGATTGACGTCCCGTGGCCGGTGCGGGCGTTCATTGTGGGCATGGTTCTCATCAACCGGCCGAAACAATCCGCCGAGGCCTACCACAAAATCTGGACGCCCGACGGTTCGCCGCTCATTGTGGCGAGCCGCAGGGTCCAGGTGAAACTGCAGGAGCGCGTCACCGTGCCGGTGGAACTGGCAATGCGATACCGGAAGCCATCCATTTGGGAAGCGGTGCGCAAACTGGCGGAGGAGAAGGTGGACGAGGTTCTGTTGATTCCCTTGTTTCCGCATTACGCCATGTCGAGTTACGAGACAGCCGTCGAACGCGTGAAACAGGTTGCGGGCTGGGTCTCGCCCCGGATGCGAATCGAGGTTCAGCCGCCTTACGGTGACACGCCGGATTACATTGCGGCGCTGGCGGCCGGCGCAAAGAATCATCTGGAAGCAGGCTACGATCATTTGCTGTTCAGTTTTCACGGCGTGCCGGTGCGGCATCTCAGGAAATCAGACCCGACCGGCCACCATTGTTTGAACACGCTGAACTGCTGCAACGTGGACAGCCCGGCGCAGGCGACGTGTTACCGCGCCCAGTGTTTCAAAACTGTTGCCGCCTTCGTGAAGGAAGCCGGTGTGCCCGCCGGAAAATATTCCGTGTCGTTTCAATCCCGGCTGGGCCGGGATGTGTGGCTGATGCCGTACACGGATGTGGTGCTGGCCGAATTGCCCAAGCGCGGAATCGAAAAGCTCCTGGTCATCTGCCCGGCGTTTGTTTCCGATTGTCTGGAGACGCTGGAGGAAATCGGCCTTCGCGGGCGCGCAACGTTTTTGTCGGCGGGCGGGAAGGAATTTGCGCTCATTCCGTGCTTGAACGAACACCCGCGCTGGCTCGTGGCGCTGGAAAATATGGTCCAGCGATTTCTGTCCTGAACGGGGTGGCTTATTCCTTTGATCGGGAAACGCCGAACAGATGAGCCAATCGCATTTTCACCGTGCGATGCAGCACCTGCAGGACCGTCTTTTTCTTCGGCGGCTGGACGACGCCGATGAGTTCACAGGGGTGACTGCAGAGCACGCAAAGAAGTAGCGGCCGCCCACCTTGGCGGCGCAACGCGTGGACACAATTCACGCACATGACTTCGCCGCAATGCGTGCATTTATACGCGACCGGCATGTGCGGGTGACGCGCGCACAACATCATGCCGTCCGGGAGCACCACCGGCGGTTTCGGGCGCTCGTGCTCATATTGGGGGATGGTGATGGCGATGTCAGTGTTTTCGACGAATAATTTCACCCCGCCCAGTTGCACCGTCTGGCCCGCGCGCAACCAGGCCTCCTTGACAGGCTCGCCGTTGACGAACGTGCCATTGGTCGAGTCGCAATCGTGAATCAGCACGCCGTCGTTGGACAACACCAGTTCGCAGTGCAGCGCAGACACGCTGGGGTGCGCGATGGGAAAATCACAATCCGGATCGCGCCCAACGTGATTGACGCCGAGACGAAGCTCCAGCGTCTGGTTTTCCAAACCGTCTGTTTTGATGAGCAGTCTGGCCATGCCACCTCCGAACCATTCGGTCTTAAAACATCTTGCACGTTTGGGAAACAAATGTCGAGCAGAAAACGTAATACCCCTTTCGCTCACCTGGGACAACCCTCCTCCTTGCGCCTGGCGGAGGCGAGTTAATTGGATTTTTGCGGTGTCTTTTCCGCAGCCGGGCGCCGCTTGAAAATGGCCAGCCACGATTCCACCGCCGTTTGCATGTTGGTTTCCGGCTGGTCAAACCACCGGTATTCCGTCGGGCCGTCGGGCGGAATTTCCACCAACCCCACCAACTGGAGATGTTCCCGTTGATAATGGCCAAACCAGTCAAAGATGGCATTGCTGATGGGAGCAGTGCTTTGCACCCACGAGGTGCGGACATTGACGTAAACCACGTAATCCGGCCGGGATTCTTCCACTTCCTGGATCATTTCTTTTTGCATCGCGACGGCAAACGGTTGAGGCTCCACCAAAGGGTAGGTGTCAATGTAACCGGTGGCCGAACGCCGGCGGCTGTAGAAATAAATTTCCGGTTCGGAGCCGATCACCGCAATCCGGGCATGCGGGGAGGTGTGCGACGCCAGATAACGGCCAATCTCCACCGCCTCGGGAAAGGGGCTGGTCCCGTAAATCGCGCGACTCGCCTGTGCCGGGGTCAGGCGGAAGTAAATGTCGTTCCATTGAATCAGCACGCTGACGCCAGCCGCGATAAAAACCAGGGAGAGCAGCGCTGCCATTGGAAGCAAGAAAGCGTGCCGGGCAAGGAAGCGGGAAATCACGTGGAATGCCGCGGCGGCCAGCAATCCCGCCGCCGGGAGCAATTGGATGAAATAATGTCCACGGAAATACCCGCCCGGGCAAACCGCCAGGAACGAAAAGCAGGAAAGGCTGACGACGAAATATCGCCAGCCTTGCAACGAGCGGTCACACAGAAGCAGCACCACGCCCAGAATCGCCGCGCTCCAGAGTGCGGGAGCCGCCGCAAATTGCAGGCCAAGGTTATCGAACATCCATCGGATTTCATTTCCCCACGAAAGAACCCCACCGTGGGCACCGGCGTATTGGAATGCCCAGAACCAGAATTGATGAAAATCACCCGCGAGGACGATTACGAAACAGGTCAGGATTAAAGGAAGCAGTCCGCCCAAGGCGAGCCAGATCAGACGCGCCCCCAAACGCCGCCACTCGATCCGGCCAAATGAGAATTCCCGATAGCCAACCCAACTGGCGGCAAAAAGTCCGAACGCCGCTCCGGTTTGTTTCATCAAGACCGCCAGTCCGATGAGCAGCCCGGCGGAGAAAATTCGCGCCCCCGAGGTGCGCTCGTCCAGGTTTTGCAACAGGACGATGCCGGCCAGCGCCGGCAACATGACAAAGTGTGTGGCATGGGCGGCCAGCCCCAGCGTCGCCGGCACAATGGCCAGCAAGGCAAACGTCCCCGCAGCGACGACTCCGCCGGCATCGCCGTAGATGCGTCGCGCCAGCACAAAGACCAGCAATGCGCTGGCCAGGTTGACCAAAATCACTCCGGCATGAAGGGCGGCTGGCGTTTGTCCGAACACCGCCATGATGAACGCATACGCCACGCTTGTGCCGGGCAATTTCAGCGCCACGTTGTAAGCCGCCTTATACGGAGAGACATGCTGGAGCAACAATTGACCCGCATAGGCGTATTCCCCCTCGTCCCGTTCCAGGGGCATGTCCAAAAGGCGGATCCGAACCGCCGTCACCACCGCCAGGACGAGCAGAAGAGATAAAATCACCCGGGAGCTCCCGGCCGGCAGACGACTTCCAAAGAATTGTCCCGAACGGTTAAACATTTACGACCGCGCCACTCAACGTCGTGCGGCAACCATCCATTATGCTTTGCGCTCTTGGACCGCCAGCAAAATATCCGTGATGAATTCCGCCTCTGGCTTCGCGCCGCCACAGCCTGGTTTGCCTTTGGAGAAAGGGATTCTCAAGCCGCCGGTTTGGTCGGGACCGCTTTGCTCCGTCGGCGGAAGCCCAGAAAGATTCCGGCCCCACCTCCCGTGGCCGACGGCAGCACATGCAGGAGATAATCTCTAACTGCGGTCGCCTCGTGCTGCGCCCATGTGCCACCGCGCTTCACCTGCTCTTGCGCGTGCGTCGTGTCGCAGCCCGTGAGCTTTCCATACGCGAGCAGCGCGATGACCAGCGCGACCACAACCAAAATGAGCCGTGTCAGCTTTCGGAAAAACCAGCCGATGCAAAATCCCGCCACATAACTCACGCCCATCCGCACGTAAAACGGGAAAGGGTTGCTCCAGTTCCAATGCGCGCCGGCTGGAGCACTCGACGGGTTGGGTGATGTGATGCCGGGTGCGTTGGTAGCTACGTTGCTTGTTACGTTTGACGGTGGGCTGCTTTTGATGTCGGAAAACCACAACCCCAGGCCGGCCACGACCACGGCAAACGCGGCGAGAACGGATTTAGAGCGCCACGGACCATCACCCGCCCAGCCAGTGAAAGCACCCAAGGCTTTCTGTAAAAAAACATTCAAGCTCGCCTCTCTCGAATCACTGCCAGGATTTTCGCTGCCACTCCCGCCGTCGGTTTCGCACCTGATTCCATTGTCCGAGACGCGAACAGAATTCGTCCGCGTTCATTTTGGCGCAGTCTGCGCCGTTCGCCAACCCTCGGGCGCGCCAGCTTCAAAGATTCGAGTTTTTGTTTTTCTGGTGCGCAACTGCGCCGGGCGTTCTGGGCGTTTTCCCAATGGCCTCCAGCTTCATGATTTCGGCCGCGCCGGCCCGGTTCGCCTGTATTATCCTGGCCTCGTAAGCAGGTTCAGTTTTGCTGTTGTAGAACACCACGGCGGCGAATACAACCGCGGCCGCGACCAGCAGAGCAAGCATTGCTTTAATAGCTTCCATAGACAAAGTTTTGACAGGATCGGCGATGGAGGTGTTCGATTTAAGCCCGCCGCTCTGGCACGTTAGCGACCGGTCATTGAAATTAAATGCTAGACCTGGCACGATTGGGAATGCAACCTCGAAAGCGAGCGCATTCAATAGACTTTGCCATTTTATGACAAACAATCTGATTTCATCCGGGTCTTTATGTGTTTTTGCAGTCATGGTTGCAACGGTCGTTCTTGGGCAGTCGTTTGCGTTGGTGGCGGAATCTGATCCGAGTGTCCGGGTGATCGCCGCCGATGTGAATGCCGTCCAGGGGCCGCTGGACACGTCATTCAAGGAATGCATTGGCGCCGGTCGGGCCAATGAAGGACTGCGCGCGGATTGGCAGGATCAGTTGCGCGCGGCGCGGCGCGAGTGCGGCTTCAAATACATCCGCATGCACGGATTGCTCACCGATGACATGGGCGTTTACAAGGAAGACGCGCAAGGCAATCCCATCTATAACTGGCAATACATTGACCGGCTTTATGACTTCCTGCTCAGCATTGACATCAAGCCGTTCGTCGAACTCTCGTTCATGCCCAAGGACCTGGCCAGTGGCAGCAAAACCGTTTTCTGGTGGAAAGGCAACGTCACTCCGCCGAAATCGTATGACCAATGGGCCGACTTGATCCGCCATCTGGTCAGTCACTTTCAGGAGCGCTACGGCCACGACGAGGTTAAAACCTGGTACTTCGAAGTTTGGAACGAACCCGACTTGCATGACGGGTTCTGGACCGGCACGCGGGAGGATTATTTCAAGCTGTATGCCGTCACCGCCAAGGCCATCAAAAGCGTCTCGCCGGACTATCGCGTCGGCGGGCCGGCCACGGCCATGGGCCAGTGGGACGAATCGTTCATCAGCTATTGTTACACCAACCACGTGCCGCTCGACTTCATTTCCAGCCACTCGTACGGCGTCAAAAGCGGCTATTTAGATGAAACCGGCCAGCGGGGAACGGTGATTGATTCCGATCCCAATTCGGTCATTGGCCGGATGGTCGGCGAGCGGAGGATGATTGATCGTTCGCCGATGCCCGGCCTGCCGTTGCATTTCACTGAATGGAGTTCGGCCTACACGCCCACCGATTTCATGCACGACACCTACCAGCAGGCGGCCTTCATCCTGAGCAAAGTCAAGGGTGCCTATCGGTCTGTGGATTCGATGTCTTACTGGGTGTTCACCGATATTTTTGAAGAGAACGGCCCGCGGATGACTCCGTTCCACGGCGGCTTCGGACTGATTAATTACGAAGATTTGAAAAAACCCGCCTACTACGCGTTCAAGTTCCTGAATGAACTGGGGCCGTTCGAGCTGGCCGATGCCGATCCGGCCTCTTGGGTTTGCAAGAGCAAGGATAACTCCGTCCAAGCCTTGTTTTGGGATTATACTCCCATCGTGCCGCCGGAGGGAACGAACGACCAGCAGTTCTATCAACATGAAATTCCAGCCAAAGAAAGCGGACGGGCTCAGCTCTGCATCACCAACCTTCCTGCCGGAAGCTACACCCTGGAGATTTACCAGACCGGCTATCGCGCCAACGATGTGTTCACCGGTTATCTTGATCTCGGCTCACCGTCGCAATTGACGCCGGGCCAGGTCGAAATTCTACGTGAGCAAAGCACGGGCGACCCTGAATCGGTGGAAACCATCCAGATTGAAACCGGCAAACCGTTTGTTCGCACCTTCCCCATGCGGCAGAATGACGTTTACTTCGTCAAAATCCTGCCGTCGGGAGTCAAGTAAGGCGCGCGCGACTATGAAATGTGGCCGCCGCCGTCCGTTGGCAATCACGGCTTGCGCTCTTTAATCGCCGCCAAAATCTCCGCAATCACTTCGCCCTTCGGCTTCGCGCCGAGGTTGCCTATGCCGTGCACGCGCACGCTCACGTTCCCGGCTTGCAGGTCGCGCGGGCCGATGACGAACAAGGCTTGGTTCACGAGTGGTTTCCCGTCCTGGCACAGCGTTCGCTCTTCGTGGAGCTTCAAGCAGGATGCCGGCTCAATCTGTGTCCTCAAATTACGACCGCTTGCGAACCAGCGGCAGCAATTGCTCAATCACCTCTTCCGGCACGCCAGCATGTCGCAGAAACTCGTCCGGAATTCGACCCGCGCTCCGATAAAGCGTGTCCAAACCGATTGACGACGGGGTCTTATGCTTGACGGTTTCAAGGCCGCTCGCCTCGCTCAAATCAATGTCGGCAAGAATGGTGGCCCCCAATACCGCTTCAGCCAGGTCGGCGCTATCGAGGTTGGCGTGACTCAGGTTGGCGCCGGTCAGGTCAGCGCAGTTCAGACGCGCATCCGTGAGGTTGGCTCCGCTCAAATTGGCACCGCTGAGAATTGCGTAGCTCAGGTTGGAGTAGCTAAGATCGCAACGCAATGTAGCTTCGGTCAGGTCGGCCCGGCACAAGTCAACCCGGATCAGGATGGCTCCCGTCAACTCAGCTCCAATGAGAGTGGCATGACCCAGGTTGGCGCCCGACAGATCCGCCTCGGCCAGACCTGCGCGAGTCAAGTCTGCATGGTTCAGATTGGCGGCATGGGGATAGTCAAAACTGTCATCAGCGGCCAGAATCGCACCGCACAAGTTCGCATAGACCAGTTTGGCACCACTTAA
>CAWHAH010000010.1:0-85123 GCA_963827205.1 uncultured Verrucomicrobiae bacterium | reverse complement strand
TGCGGCTGCTGCTCTTCAAGCTCATGTTCTCGTCCGGCTGCGTGAAGCTGTTGAGCGGCGACCCGAACTGGCGGAACCTCACCGCGCTCACGTTTCACTACCAAACCCAACCGCTGCCAACGTTCATTGGCTGGTATGCGAACCAACTGCCGCTGTGGTTTCAAAAAGCGTCGTGTGTCGCGATGTTCTGCATCGAACTTGGCGCGCCGTTCCTGATTTTCGCGCCGCGCAGATTGCGATTCTGCGGCGGCGCGGCCATCGCCTTTCTTCAAATCCTGATTCTGCTCACCGGCAACTACACGTTCTTCAACCTGCTGACGCTGGCCTTGTGCCTGTTGCTGCTCGACGACTTCGCGCTGGCAAAATTTGCGCCGGCCAGATTCCACCCTGCTTTTGCTCCTGTCACTCGTCACCCGTCACCTGTCACTCCTTGGCGTTGGCCTCGCTTCATCACCGTCCCTCTCGCCAGTGTTGTGATCGTCCTTTCGCTTTTCCAAATGGGACTGATGTTCGGCGTGCGGCCCGTCTGGCTGTTCCCGGTGGCGGTTGCGGACGAATGGCTTGCGCCGTTTCGCAGCTTCAACGGCTACGGCCTGTTCGCCGTGATGACCACCGACCGTCGTGAAATCATCGTTGAAGGCAGTAACGACGGCGTGAATTGGCTGCCGTATGAATTCAAATACAAACCCGGCAACGTGGACCGGCGGCCGGTTTTCGTCGCGCCGCATCAGCCGCGCTTGGACTGGCAGATGTGGTTCGCCGCGTTGGGCGATGCCCGGCAAAATCCATGGTTCATGAATTTCTGCGATCGGCTTTTGCAAGGGTCACCGGAAGTCCTGGCCTTGCTCGACAAAAACCCTTTCCCGAATCATCCACCCCGTTACATCCGGGCGGAATTTTACGAATACCGTTTCACGAACTTCGCCGAACGCCGCGCCACGGGCGCCTGGTGGCAGCGTGAATTGCTCGGTGAATACTTGCCGCCGATTTCACTTCATGAATAGACTCTGGCCGTAAAACTCATGAGCGAGACATCCGAATCACGCGCGTTCAACTGGTTCACGCCCCTGCGCTTCGGATTCTTGCTTGCGCTCCTGATTTTCGTCGCGTTCCCGCAAGTCCTGCTCGGACTGCAAACCTTCGTCGTGCGCGACTACGGGTTCTTCGCGTATCCCCTCGCCCACTTTCAACAGGATTGCTTCCGGCGCGGTGAACTGCCGTTCTGGAACCCATACAACAATTGCGGCGTACCGTTTCTCGCGCAATGGAACACCATGCCGCTTTACCCACCGTCGCTGATCTATCTCCTGCTGCCGTTGACGTGGTCGTTAAGCTTTTTCTGCCTGTTGCACCTGTGGTTCGCGGGTTTCGGCATGTATTTTCTCGCGCGGCACTGGAGCCGAAACAATTTTGCGGCGGCCTTTGCCGGTGTGGCATTTTCATTCAACGGGCTGTCGCTCAATCTGCTCATGTGGCCGAGTCACATGGCCACGCTCAGTTGGATGCCGTGGGTCGTGTTCGCGGTGGAAGCCGCCTGGCGCGGCGGCGGACAAAAAATCATCCTGGCCGCGCTGGTGAGCGCCATGCAAATGCTCGCCGGCGGACCGGAAATCATTTTGCTCACCTGGCTTTTGCTGCTCGCGCTCTGGATTCAGCAACTTGCAACTGGTGGCGGCGGCGCTGCCGCGCCACCGACGGACGCGCCGCAGCGCGTCCCTGCCCATCCCACGCCGCGCCTGGCCATGCTCTGGCGTCTTCCATTGGTCGTATTGCTGGTGATGGCACTGACCGCGGCGCAACTGCTGCCGTTCCTTGACCTCTCCGCTCATTCGCAACGCAGCGTCGGCTACGCGGACACGCGCTGGTCCATGCCCGGCTGTGGCTGGATGAATTTTCTGGTGCCGATGGCGCATGGCAGTACACGAACTGAAGGCGTCTTCTTCCAATTTGGCCAAGGCTGGACGTCATCCTATTACCTCGGCATCGGCGCGCTCTGGCTGGCGTTGCTTGCACTTTGGACGGTGCGCCCGTCCTCCGCAGTAGCACCGCTACGGAGGGTGGACGAGCGCCGCGTATGGCTGCTGGGCGGAGCAACGGTTGTCGCGCTGTTCTTTGCTCTTGGCGAAAACACGTTTGTCTATCCCACCGTGCGCAAAATAATCCCGCAACTCAGCTTTGTAGCTTATCCAGTCAAATATGTGACGCTCGTGGCGTTTCTGGTGCCGCTGCTGGCCGCATTCGGGCTGGCACGATTTTTCCCCCGCTCCTCCGCCAAAGGAGGAGAGGGCCAGGGTGAGGAGGCCGATTATTCTAAAACTCAAATCCCCTCGCCCTCCACCCTCCGCAGTACTGCTCCGGAGGACGGGCAACCCTCTCCCCGATCGAGCGGGGCGAGGGAGAAGACTTTTTTTCCTCTGTATTTTCAAACTTCCAGACTTTTGGCAATTGGCGCAATTTTGCTCGCGCTCCTCGCGGGGATCCTGTTCTGGACGTGGCGATTCCCGTTCCCGGGCGATGACGTCCACGCGACGTTGCTCAACGGACTGTCGCGTGCAGTTTTTCTGCTCGTAACCGGCGGTTTGCTGCTCGTCCTGTCGCTGGAAACCGGACCGGGATTGCGCCGCATCGCGCCGCTGCTTTTGATTGTGGTTGCGTGGCTTAACGTCTTCACGCATGAACCGCCGCAAAACCCGACCGTGCCGCCCAGCGTCTATGAACTAAACCTGGCTCGCGCCGATTTGAACATGATTCCGCAGCCCGAACTCGGCGCGTCGCGCGCCATGATCACGACCACGGCTTACATGGACTTTATCCATTTTGCCTTAAACGACCCGAAAACCAACTTTTTCGCGAAACGGGCCGGCTTCTGCGGCAACGCGAATTTGCTGGACGCCGTGCCGAAAGTGGACGGCTTCTTTTCGCTCACACCGCGCGAAAGCGATGATTTGAATTCGCTGCTTTACGGCACAACGAATGAATTTCCGCATCTCGAAGATTTTATGGGCGTCTCGCAACTTACCTCTTCAGACAAATTCTACCGCTGGCACGCACGCACGAACTTTCTGCCGCTGGTGACCGCCGGACAAAAACCGGTGTTCCTCGACGACGCCAACACGCTGCGCGCGTTGACGCAGCCCGATTTTGACGGAAGAAAAACGGTTTTGCTCCCGCCGGAAGCAAAACCGTTTGTGACGGTCACGAGCCAGACAGCCGCCCGCGTGCTCAAATCGCGTTTTGGCACTCAGAGCGTGGACATCGAAGTCGAAGCCGGCGCGCCGTCGCTCGTCGTTGTGGCGCAGACCTGGTATCACGATTGGCGCGCGGAGGTGGACGGCAAACCGGCGCGATTGTTGCGGGCGAACCATGCGTTTCAGGCGGTGGAAGTGCCTGAAGGACGGCATCGTGTGCAGTTGATTTACCGGGACCGGGCGTTTGAAATCGGCGCGGTCATTTCGTTGCTGGCCCTGCTCGCGTGCCTCATCTGTGTGGCAATTTCTCCCCGACCGAAAACGACACCCGGCTAGTTTCGCAGCAGCCATTGCGATACTGAACCGGATTGGAAAAGACCCGCCGCGGCGTCAGGAGTCATAGAACCTCACCAACTTAGCTCTGCTCACTCGCCGGAATGAAGAACGACAGGATTTGATTCTCACGGAAATAATATGGCGTGTATGCAACACAACCCGGCGATGATCTCTGCGGCATCGAAAGATCAGTAACATCACCCTCGACTCGAATCCGGGCTTGTGGTCCTTGGGGCATCGCCGGCCAACTCAGCCAGCAAATCAAACCAGTAACTGTCAAAAGAAGCGGCCAAACAATTCCTGGTGCTTTCATAAAATCAAATCGCACAAAGCCGCCTAACAATCCAAAGCTATCTGCCACAGCGCAGCTCGGCAAGAGCGCAGACGGGCGCGAAGGCGGAAGGGGCAGCGACCGTTGCCTGCGGCACCCTTGTCAGGCCAGATCGTCAACCCCATAAATCTCTCGCAAAAAGCGCGATGACGGCCAAGACAACGCCGAAGCCGACCAGGATAAAAATCGCTGTCTGGAAATGGCCAAAAAACAATGAAACACCCCAAAAGCCAATGACAGCCTGAAAGGCCAGAAGCATGAAAACATCAAAACGCCCCCAATCCTCGTAATGCGTAACCTTGTAGATCAAGGCAACAATGACGACAGGAATAATCAGCGCACGGGAACCGAGCGGTATAAACGTGACGACCAACCAAAAACTGAGAGCTTCAATAAGGGAAGAAACACCAGCGATAACGGCCTCTGAACCAACACTGCGCAACTCAAGGTCGTTGCCGATCAAGCCCCAAAATATATTCAGTAGCACGAGAGCCAGGCCGAGGGTCAGGAAGGCAAGCACCCAATAAAGTACCAGTTGAATCGCTGCGTGCATGATTCGGGCTAACGTAGAACGTTGAGCCCCCGCCGACCTGCAACGTGAACCCCGTAAAGGCGCGTGGCCCCACGGGGCTTTACGCTCACGAAAGCGGAACAGAAAGCGCCAACGAAGGCTGGCCCCGGCGAGTTGTCAGGCGGGTCCTGTCTCATATCTTAATCCTTCTGCCCTTATTGCTTGTTAATGCCGCGCCGATAACAGCACCAACGGATAACGCCAGCGTGGACGGTTCGGGCACAGGTTCGACTGTCAGGGTCACCGTCAAGGTGGTGTTAAATCCAGATTCTTTGGACTGATAGGTGCCGGGGTCGAAATCGGAAAAATCAACTGGAATGAGCGCGGATTGCGTTCCGGGATGGTAGAGCAACTGCGTCCCAGGTCCTGTGTCAGGGAGTAACGGGGAGATTAAACCAAAGCCATCGTTGCCGTTACCCGGCGCGTTGTCGGTATAATACAACGCGATGGGAGCATACACACTGGCCGATTCGTATTGGAAATAACTCCCGTCAAGCGTGGGTATGGATTGCGGCATTCCGCTGGCTGCATAAGAATCAGCATAAATTCCGGGGGCATCAATTGACACCGCCAGACTGGATTCACTAATCAGCAAGACTGCTCCCGGAGACGTGGCCAAATTGCCGGTAACACTCCAGGTGACCAGTGAGTTTCCGCCACCCGCATCCGAAATGAAGTAGTTCCACGTGGATTGCGCCGTGGCCGTAGCCATCGCGCTTGGCAGTAAAAGACCGCAGACATATTTAGCGAGCTTTGTTTTCATGATGTGCGGTTACCGCCCGACGATCTAAAGCTGCTTGCCACAGCGTAGCCCGGCAAGAGCGAAGTTGGTAGCCACGGCCATCCAACTTCGCTCCGAAGCCATGACGGGACAGGCCGCCCGTCTTCCGCAGTAGCTCTGCATCCGAGGATGGAGCGGCTGGTTCACACCTGCAATCTGGACTTCCAAACTTCAAGGCTCAACCGAAAACTGACCTGTCCGCCGAACCATGGCGAAGGCGGAAGGGTCAGTGGCAAGCCAGCTCGCGATGTTTTTATCGGGGCTCCAGCGCGGAGGCCGATGGCTCATATCAACGTAACGCCAATGTCGAAATCAATGGCAATGCAAAAATAATCTGCGACGTGAATAAAATAAAACACTCAACAACAAGGAGCATAATAATAAAGTGATAAAAGACCTCGCTCGGCCACCGGGAACCCATCGAAACAAACGCGAGCACAATGGTAAGGACAACGAATATGTATGGCCACCAATGGAAGCTCAACATCAACAGTGTAATCTTGGGAAGCTTAAGCCCAAGCTCACGATATGCCCCGGTCCACATAACGGCTGCACCCGATGTCCCCTGTGCGAGCAACAAATTGAGAATCGCCAGTAAAACCAAATACCAAGTAGATGCTTTCTTCATGGCGCGAATCGGCCTAACGATCCAAAGCCACGCCGACGGGCAAGTGACTCCGCAAGCTCGATTATCGTTGTATAACCCAAACCATCCATAAACTCACCAGTCGCGCCGTAGCGCAGCCAAGGCGGAAGGGGCAGTCGGCGTTAGATGCCAGCGCGGTGTTAGGCGCACGGTCATAATCAAAATCCCGGTGGAAAAATCCGTGGCGTGACCAATGGCATCAGTCCACGCCTCTTGTCAACCCAGACGAATATCCGGTTGGTCGTGATGGTAAGAAAGCCTTGATTTGTGAAGTCCGCGCACTCAACGGCAAACTCACACTGATAATCTGTGCCATCAATGGTGAAGCGATTTGTATAAGGATAGACGCTCATATCTTGAAAGTGGTTGGTGAATGCTCCAAACTTGTGAAGCTCAATGTCTGCCTCCATGAGCGAAGCCTTCGTCGCGATGAACTTGGCTCGACGGTCGGCGCTGGCCTCGCCATACACAAGTGCGAAAAGGCCCAACACGAGCACCGTCAACACAATCATGATTCCGATGAGTAACTTCATAATGGCGAGTGCGCCTAACGATCCAAAGAGCCACGCCGACCGGCGAGTGGCTCCGCAAGCTCGATAATCGTTGTATAACCCAAACCATCCATAAACTCACCTGTCGCGCCGTAGCGCAGCCAAGGCGGAAGGGGCAGTCGGCTCAGCGCGGTGTTAGGAGGCGTATGGCCTGGCTGCTTAAACCTAACTGACCTAAATATCCTCGTCGCGGATTCATAATCTGCCGTGGTCTTGCATCTGACAAACATCGTCAGACCTGCCTTCAGGAAGCTGGCGATAATAAAATGAGGGAACCCCGCATTGCGCCGCGGATCAAGGTCAACGGATACAATCTGAACTCTATGCCCGGCGATGCTCTCGATGTGGGAAGCATAGCTTGGGCGGGGCTGGAACGAATTGGGGTCTCTGCTCAGGGAATCGAGTGGCTTTCCAGAGTAGGCGCCGTCGTCAAAGCCCAACCGCATGTCCCGACTCTCAAATTCGGAAACGTAAGAATCAATGCCATGTGCTGGAATCTTATGGAAATCAGAACGTAAAGAAAACGTGAACGGCCCGGCGTCGTAGGTGCGCCACTGCACTTCGCGCTGCGTCGCACATCCAACGAGCAAAACAGAAAGCAATAGGGCAATGCGCATACTCGAAATACGCCTAACGAACAGAGTTAAGCTGCAAGCGACTGGAGGACATTTGGACTTTCCCTTGATAATCCTGAGAGCTTGTCAGCTTCAACGAATTGTTAGGTGGCGACTGGTCAGGGCTCCCTTGTGCCGAATGGCGTGAGGCCCTCTCCAAAAAATTGCGCCGCGGTTTCATGGTTCTACGTACCGTCAGTACCGTGCGTCGCTCCAAGGCCATCTTGAGCAACGCACGGTACTGACGGTACCTAATTTACCTGTTTCTATCCATCCCGAAAATCTTTTTCTATCCACTATCCGCTCCCGCTCCAGGCGCGACCTAACTATTTAATTACATTGACTTTTTTCATGCTAATTTGATATTAGCTGAGAAACATTGAGTCGGTTCTCATAAATCCTTTCGCTGGGAATATGGGTTATGAGCAAAGCATGGGCGTGTCAAGGTCAGAAAGGCATCCCACGAGCCGGGCGATGGGGTTTGGGGCAAAGCGGTTCCCAATCCAGAGCTTAAACTGCGTTCGCAAGTGCATGAGGTGGAAGTGCCGGAAGGACGGCATCGCGTACAGTTGATTTACCGGGACCAAGCATTTGAAATTGGGTCATGATGCCACAGATTGCGAAAGCGGCAATCTTTGCCCCAAGAATTCAGGGGCGTGCCGCGTCACCCGGTCAGATTAGCAGCACACCCCCACGCGCCCCAGAAAAGGAGAAAGCTGGAGCAAACGTAGGATAAAACAAAGCAATTGGCGCGCCCGATTCACCGGTTCAGCGTGGCGCGTTTTTTGCTTTACACGGACAAAAATGAGAACTCATGAACGGTGGATACTAGCGAGTTGGGGTGCGGTTTTAATAATTCTTTTTGTGCTGTTTCTGAGAAACGCTGTTGTACATTAGGCCGACGCCGAAATTCCCCCCCGCTTTGACCCGGCGCGACTGTTGCGGGCGAGCCATGCGTTTCAGGCGGTGGAAGTTCCAGAAGGACGGCATCGCGTGCAATTGATTTACCGGGACCAAGCGTTTGAATTCGGCGCGGTCATTTCGTTGCTGGCCCTGCTTGCCTGCCTCATCGGTGTTTCTATTTCTCCCCGAGAGACAAGCCGTTGACGCCGCAGTGAAGCTGGTCACTGCCGAATGAACTATTCCTTGACCCGCTCGGCCTCCCAGCCTCTCGTGCGGGTTTGCCCCATCCACTCCGCAACAAAGGTACCTTTGATGGTATCACCGCTAATCGTGCCCTGGTAATTGTAGCTGGCGTTTGGCCCGTTCCCGGCCGCAGGGGGATGAGTGAATTTGAAAGAGATCTCGTCGCCCTGGAGTTTCGCTTCGGTAATGGGTAATTCGGAGACGCGCGCCTTGCCGTTGATTACGGGGCTGCTGTAATAACTGAGCGTGCCCGTCAACGTGCCCCCGTCGAATTTGAGTATCAGAGTCTGCGCGGCGGGACGCGCCTGGGTATTGGTGGTGGAAATAGTTACTTTCCATGTGCCGGTGGGGTTGACAGTTGGTTCCCCTGCCCTGACGGATGCGCCGGTGACGGACAGAACCAACAGCGCGGTGGTTAAACAGATGCTTTGCTCAAGTTTCATGGGTGTTTATCGGGTTAAGGTTGAACATTCACACAATACTTCCGACAAATCTCCAATCAAATCGTCACGCCCGATGCATTTAATAGCATTCGGCCAGACACGGGCTTGATACCCTCCGGCGAAACGTTTCGGACGAACCATGCGTCTCAGCGATGGAAAACTCGGAAAACCGGCACCGGGCGTCGAAGGGCCACGCTTACGTTTCTACTTTTCGTTCATTAACCAGGCCGTGCTCACAGCAACAATCAGAAAAATGTTCAAGGGAGCGTGATGCGAAAGAGCCGTTCTGGCAAATCCGTATTGATTGCATTGGTGTAGCGGAAACTGCCGCTGCTATCAAACTGGTTGGTCGCTACTGGAGTCCATTGGGCATCGGACAAAGCGATGTTTGTACACGCCATGATGTGATAAGTTCCACTGGGCGGTCCGTTTGTGCCGACAATGATCACATTGGTTCCGTCGAGGAAAATGGTTTCGCTTGGTGAGTAAGTAAATACGATTTGCGCAATTGTCACTGACGCCGCAGTCCCACTGGACGCGTTAAAGCTGTTTGCGCTCAACGCACGGAAATCAGTTCCATAGCCGGGAGTCGTCGTTGACAAGGCATCAAGAAATGCGGTGTTCGCCGAGTCGCTGCCGGTGTGGCTGAAGAGCATCACGAGATCGCCGCCCTGATAAACATACGGAGTGTCAAGGACGACGAGCGAACCGAACGGATTGGGGCTGGTACCCGTGGTAAATGTATTGGCACTGATGGAAATCGCTCCGTTCTTTACCAGCACGGGCGAGAGCATATTCGCGGCAAAATTCGCGCTCATGCTTGATATTGAATTGGCCGCTTGAGCCAGCGTCACCTCGTAATCAGACCAAGTGACCGTATTGGTGGGAAAGGCGATGCTATTCGTCATCAACCGGAATTGCAATCCGGTGATCTTCGCGCCGACCGGCAGGCCCGCGAGGGCGGCGGACGAGAATTGCATCTGATAGGTGCGCGGCGCGCCACTGTTCCGCAGGAGCGTATTCAATCCACCGGTGCCGTATGTTGCCGTGTAAGAACCGGGGGCGACGACCGCGCCTGACGGCGGCAAAGGTCCGAGTGTGAACGTAAAGGTTGGTCCAAACCAAACAGCACTCGGATATGGAGGACCCGTATCCGGCATCGCCAGGGTTGGGCTGCCAATCTGACGGAGAAAGCCCACAAAGCTGACGCCGGGCGCGGACTGAAAAGTTGCGGGGTCACTAACAATGTCGTTGGCGCCGCTTACCGGCATAAGGGCGCCAATCCGGTACGAGCCTGACGCCAGAAACAATGGTGAAACGGAATTGACCCTCCAACCCCCGGCCGGATCAAGAGAAGGTTTCAATGCTGAAGACGAGGTGATGACTGATTCCCGCAACAAGGTACCCGAGGACGCATCCCACAAACCAACATCAAAAGTTTGGCCGAATAAAAAGCCATCTGATTGATCGTCCCAGAATCCCAACCCATCAACGGTAATCCCGTTGGTGGCTGAGACCTGAAATTCCCAACCCAGAGTAAGTCCTCCGTAGCCCGAAACCAACCCCTCAACTCCACTTGTTGGGTCCACGGCGATCGTGCCGGCGTGAGCCGGGGAAAGGACAACAGCGCAAAGGACGATGATTGCCGTCGAAGTTTTCATAGAACAGGCTTCATAATTTGCGGATTCGCATTCGCGAAACCAATCCGATTGAGGCGATACCAATCAACGCAAGCGTGGAAGGTTCGGGGACCACGGTGCCGGCGACGCCCATCGAGTAATCCTGGTTGAAGAAATTGGGGGCGTAGTTATAGCCAGCATAGGGCCAATAAATGAATCCGTTCCCATTGTCGCCGGCTGGCTCACCAATGGCGTTGGCGCCAGTAGTCACTGACACGTAAGATCTGAACATGCCGCTGGATATAGGATCGTTACCAACGAACGGGGACACTGAAAGCCAATACGTGCCGGGTGCCAGGTAAACATTGAGCCCGGTAATCTGGATAGTGTATTCGGGAATCCCATAGCCGGGCAGGGAACGTCCTGTCGGCGTCTGACTGGCGAACGCTGTTCCCGAGCTGACAATCGTTCCTCCGTTTCCAACGGACATCCCTGATCGAATGGACCACGAAGCGCTGGTAACGCCTTGGAACGACATGGCGTCGTTGGACCAGACGCTATCAACGATCCACCCGCCGGGGGCAGTGACATCGAAGTCGTCGTACACATTGGCCGGCCCAATGTTGCCGGTTTCTTCATTCACCGTTGCGCCGCCTGAGGTCAGATCGCCATTATACCAGAGAACCGTGTCGGCACGCGTGACCGATAGCGACACAACGGCCAGAGATCCACCAAGATACAACCCAAACAGTCTATAGAGTTTCATAAATCATTTCCTGGATGTGCTTCTGTATTCGTGTCCGAACGCCATGAGCGGTGTTAGACAGCCTTCTGTGCCAGCATAGAAGTAAAATGCAAACACTCAGCAAACTCAAAACACTGGGTTCTGGAACCGCAGAAGGTGAAAACTGTATATCGTCCAGATATAGGTAATTGTTGCCATGATGGGGCCGTTGTGCAAAAACCGTGAAAGCCAGTGTTGCTGTCTGTCCAGCCCAACTGCTTATGTCTGCCCCGTACAAGGTATAGCCAGAATCAGTTCCAAAAGGAATCAGTGATAGTGCCTGTCCGTTAAGTGTCACGGCGAAATCATTTGGTGTCTCGTTTAATTCACTATAAAAATCTCCATAAAAAAGCAGGGATTGTGTTCCCGGGGGAACCAAACCTGTTTGTGAAAGAGTTGTATCGGCAGGCATTAAAGGCGAGGTTAATGTATTTCCAGCTTCGAGCATCGCACCGTAACCGGAAAGACCGCCAGTAAGACCTATTCCGGACGAATCCAAGAAAATAACACTGAACAGAGCTAGAGTTTGCACATTTGTGCCTGTATAGCCTGTCCAACCTGGAAAAGCGGGAGTAAATTCTATGCGATTATATGGGTCCCCCGAAACAGGAATAATTGTTGCCGATTCAAAATCAAGATTTACAAAACCCTGTGCCGATACGTTTCGCAAAAGAGCGAGTGAAATCACACCAAACCAAATAGTGCATCGAAGTTTCATAAAACACGCGATAGCGGCTTAACGATCTAAAGCTGAACCACGGCCACGGGCGGCTGGCTCGCGACTGCAATCTGGACTCTCAATCTTCATATCTCAACCGAAAACTCACTTGTCCCGCCATAGCTTCCGAGCGACGGCGGAAGGGGCAGTGGCCGTTGGCAGCGCGGTTAGGCGACGGCAAAACAGCAACAAGACGGTGAAACCGAAAAAAAAGAGCGACAATGATTCAGGCTCTGGAACCGGCGTTGCGGCAAGATTGTCGTAAACCCAGGAAGTAAAACCTACATCAATTGTAAGAACAACCAAGTGAATTCCTTCAGGTGAAGAAACATTCAGTTCAGCATAACCACTCGGCGGTGAATCTTCAGTATCAGCGTCAAGCAGCAATCCCCCAGCGTCAAACGCCTGCATTGTAAATGGCCCGTACTCACCCCCACCGCCTGCAGCAAAGATTGAAACCGAAGTCATAGGTGTGTCGAACGTAATTGTTTCCGGACCGACCGCATAGGACAAGTCAGACATGGTATTGAAAGCCAAGAAATTGTCACCGCTGAGAGCCAAAATACCGATCGACCCCGGAGCGGCCCCATCGTCGTTAAGGATCTCCCCTCCGGTGCCAACGCTGGGGCCGCTGAAATGAACACCAAGCGGCGCGTAGAGTTCCGTTAGTGGAGTCGCTTGATAAAAGTAGACAGGTGCCGTAATCGGATTGCCATAGGCGTCCGTATCAAAATTGATGATGAGTGCTCCGGCAAAGCAAACGGAGTTCAGAAGGATGGCTGCCGTGGCAAGGAAGGTTAAGTGTAATGTTTTCAAAAGTGTTTTGGTTTTGGTGTATGACAAGTCGCCCAAGGTTCCAGATCAGCGGCCCCGCGCCACTGGCTCTGGATATGCAGCCGAGGCGTCATCGCGTGGTTCGTTGTACAGGGCTTCTTCGGCTAACACCGCAGAGAAGGAACCCGAGCAGGAGCAACCCGGATAATCCCGGCTCCGGAACGGTCTGAATGGAGACGTAGTCGAGTGAATAGCCATTTCCGCTGTTGCCGTCCAACAATATCCCCAGGACTTCGGGGAAATTATTCGGGACGTTAAACACAAGCGTGGAGCCGGAGCTTGAGATGGTGGACATGGGGTACAAATTATCGCCTGCTCCGTAATACTCGAATGTACTCACGGAGTTGTTCATAGTCGGGATACTGCTGTCAATTCCGACTGTTATTTGGGTGACGGGAATGGAAAATTCAATCCCCATCTGGCTTTGATAGTTGCCCGTGTGCAATACATGGGTTCCGGTAACAGAATTCACATCCACGGTCGTACCAGCGGCACTAAAAAAAGCGTTTACGCCGTCCACAGTCAAACTCAAGAAGCCCCCTGGCAATGGACCGGCAGGCAGGTTCTGGAAATCGTAAATAATGGCAGCGCCGAAACCGGTGGTTGCGCATGTTAAACTGAGAGTAATCAGCAATGTTCGAATTTTAATAATTTTGTTCCTTTCTGTGGCTGTTGGCTCCTGACCCGTCGGTGTGCCAACATCAAGATCAAACCCAGGATGCCTAACGCAACTTGAGAGGGTTCCGGGACCGGGTCCACCGCAATATTGTCGAGATATTCCAGAGGTGTTTCACCAAAGCCCCCGGTAAGCCACGAAGCGTGATTTCAACCATGATTTGATGTGTGCCCGGACCCAGGTCGGTCGTGGCAGAAAGGACACCGCGCGGGATCTGTCCGGGGCTGATTTGTCCGTAATTCGTGCTTGCGAGTAAATTTCCATCAATAAACAGACTGAACGTGCCCGCTTGAGCATTGATGAAACTGTAAATGTTCTGCGCCGCGACATCCAGCGAGACGACATATTGACCAGAAGAACAGGTGAAATTCTGGAAGATGCCTCCGCCTTGAGAAGTGTGGCTGCCAAGGAAGGCCGCTTCCCCCACCTCGAACTGGGCGGCATCGGATGGAGTTCCGCTGCCGGTCACATCGAACGGGACCACATTCGGCAGTCCGTATGCAGCGCCAATGTCACCGTTGGGCGTGACGAAAGTGGACCAACCAGTCAAATCGCCTGTCTCAAAGTCCCCGTTGACGAGGATGGTCGCACCGCGAAGGAGGCACGAGGATTGTATGAGCGACGCTGCCAGAATGACTGTTTTCAGGCTCATTAGGAGGAGCGGTTTCAGTATGTTAATCGGGTCAGCGCCGATTATGCAAGTAACATTCGCCGGGGTCAAGAAAAAAGAGAGACTTTCCCGTCTGCGACGTCACAGAATTTCAATAACGCCGAAAGGCGGGCCATAGTATCTGGAGAGGTTGAATCGAGCACCACGGATTATCGCCGGGGCAAAAATCGCAAAATCCAATGCGTATGTATCCCTCGCCCCACCAGTTCGGCTGCCTGTGGAAAATTTGCAGTTGAGCAAGCCGGTGCTATCGCCGTATCAAGTGTCAGCAACGACCCACGCCGAATTGCTTTGAAAACTTACGGCATCGCTGCCCGGAAGAATCCTTGATTGGTATTCATCGCCGTTGGAATACTGAAATAAAACTTGCACAAGGTCATCGGGAAAAGAAAGGTATGCCGGTATTGGTTGCGCACGCGCCGGCAAAGCGCGGCGCAAAAGATCATCGCCAGCCGAAATCGTTCGCAATCGGGAAGAACCTGCCTATTGGCTGCTCAATCGGAAGAAACGACCAGGGCCGGAAATGGAATTGGTCACCATCCATTGATTCCCCACCAGCGCGGCCATCGGACTCACCGCGTTCCACGAAGCGCCCGGCCCAAGGGTAACTGCGGACTGGAGTGAAAGTCCGGCCGCATTATTGGTCGGCCAACTGACAATTATTTGATTGCCCGCCCGCGTGACTGCGAGCTGCGGAGGCGGGGGGGAGAGATGACGTAGAGTTCGGGGGGCGTGCCGTAGTTTTCGCTCGTGGAACTGAAAACATCACCCACTGCTTGCAGAATAAAGCCGAAATAAGGCCCTTTGGTTGATTTGACAAAAGCGGTTACATCAAAAGTCGTCGCCTGGCCATAACCGAGGCCCGCAGGCAGCGTCCACACCCCGATGAGCGTTCCAGAATTGTAGTTGGAAGCTGTCAGCGTGCCAGTCCCACCATCGAAACCGTACACGCTCACGTTTGGGCCGAACAGGGGCAATCCATAAGCATTCAGTTCCAAGAGAATCGAGGTATCCTGGCTGGCATTAAAAGCGGCAAACTCCAACCCGCCTCGAACGTTTGAACCCAGGGTGAGGGCGGTAAAGGTAAGCACCGAGCCGGAAGAATAAATGTCGGCACAACTCACCGGCAGGATGTAGTTGGTAACCAGCATCGGACTCACGCTGATGAGAATCGAGTTGGTGGCGGTGTTAAAGTTGTTGTCGGTTACGACGGCGCTAATGTCATAGCTTCCCGCCGGGAGATTGGTTACCGTATTGGTGAACGGTGCACTGTAAGCAACGCCCGCCAAATTGGTCCCCACAAAAAATTGCATCTCTGCATAGGGAGTGGCCCCGCCGGCGGGCGCGGCCGTGACGGTGAAGGTCGCCGGCGCGGTGAACACCGCATTGTTGGTGGGCGCGGTGATGGTTACTGAAAGGGGTTGAATGGAGTTGACGATGACCGTTACGGTATCGCCGAACTGATCGGAAAAGCTGAATGTGCCCGGATTGTAGTAAACATAAGCCACGTAATATACGTAATAACCGTCTGTGGGTGGGATGTCGGCATAGAAACTCTCTGGCGGGGCGCCCGTGAGCAGTAAATCGTCAGTGTAATCAAAATTAACGATGTCAACCTCGTCACCGGCGTTGATGAAGATCTGGCTGGTCGAAAATCCGCTGGAAGTCCAGTCCACCTCAATGTTATTCGCTTGGCTTTGCCGGGTCCCAAAAACGAACAAGCTGACTATTAACAAATACAGGTGCCACACAGCTCCTGTTCTGATTTTCATGAGGGGAGTAGTATGGGCAGGGCGAGGAAAAATGTCAATCATAATTGCACGCGATTCTTGACAAGGTAGCGTAAGAATGTTTCCTGAGAGCTACTCTCATAGCCCGGACTTCAGGCTAGAAAAAAACCAGCGATCCGAACCTTCAGTGCGTCGGCGAAACTTTCCCCACATGCCGCCGGAATTTTTCATTTCAGGGACCATTGACGCGCCAGCAAGCCATGACTTATGTTCGTGACGTGGTTAAGAAGCGCCATCCAATAAGTCTTATTATACTTGCGTTGATTGTGGCCGCGCTGACGTTCGGTTTATCGGTTCAATCGGCCCCGTACACTTTTTTCCCAAAAAACAATCGGCTCACCTCAAGGCGCGTCGGCTACACGGCAACGGTGTTTCCCAACGGAAAGGCGCTGGTTGCAGGTGGAATGACCAACCATGTCTATATGTCGAGCACGGAATTATATGATTTATCTGATGGAACGTGGACTGAGACGGGCTCGATGAATATCGCACGCTGGGGACACTCGGCAATCTTGCTGACCAACGGAAAGGTGCTGGTGACAGGCGGCTTGAGCAGGTGGGGCTACCTGACCAATGCGGAGTGTTATGATCCAAACAACGGAACGTGGACCGAAACAGGTTCGATGAATGTCGCCCGTTTCGGGCACTCGGCAATCCTGCTGACCAATGGCAAAGTGCTGGTGGCGGGCGGCTTTGGCGCGAGCGGCTTCCTGACGAATGCGGAGTGTTATGATCCAACTAGCGGAACGTGGACGGTGACCGGCTCAATGCACGCTGCCCGATATTATTATTTGAGACCTCTGAAAAAGGCCATGTTGGTTGTTTGATTTGATGTCATTGCCCCTGATCAACGGAATGAGACCTCTGAAAAAGGCCATGTTGGTTGTTTGATTTGATGTCATTGCCCCTGATCAACGGAATATTTGTTCGGCGAGACTCCGCCATCGGCGGTTCCATCCCCCACGATCGGCGGTTTTGTCCGCTGGACTGCCGTTCTGAGTTGTTTGATTCATGCTCCGGTCAAAGTCGCCAGCCGTTTGAGGTTCCAACAGACGCATTTAAACTCCAGTTCCAACCGGTTGGGGTCCCGCCCTACATACCGCACCCGCCGGTAACCCGTGCAGCGTTTCCACCAGCCAAAGATTCTTTCGATCCCGCACCGCAGTCGGCTCAACAGCTGGTTGACCCGCACCGTCGCGTCCCGCAGTTTTTCCCCACGGCTGGGCTTGCGCAAAATCCCGTTGGCGATGCCGTGCTCACCGCACCATTGGCTGCGGGCTTCACTCCAGTAAGCCTTGTCCGCCACCACCATTTCCTCGTCGCCTTGGACCACCGTTTCAAACTCCCGGCTGTCATGCACGTTGGCGGCCGTCAGCGTGACCTGTCGGATCAGTGTGTGCGTTTCATCCGCCGCGACATGTGCTTTGTAGCCATAGTGCGGCTGGCCTCGCTTCACGGTGTAGCCCGCATCGCTATCACCGCCAGCTTTGTCCTCCTTGGTCGGGGCGCGACGAGCCGCCTGCAACAGCGTCGCGTCCACCAGCGTGCAGGTTTTGAGGAGGAAGCCCTTTTGTTCCAGTTGCCGGTTGACCAGCACGAGCAGCTCTTCCTGCAAGCCATGTTCGACCAGCCGTTGCCGGAAGCGGACCAGCGTTGTTTCGTCGGGCACCTTGTCCTGCAAACCCAAACCCACAAACCGCCGCCAACTCAACCGGTCGGCCACCAGTTCCTCGCACTGCGGGTCCGAGAGGCCATAGCAATGTTGCAGCAAACTCATTTTGAAGAGGGCCAGCGGCGGACAGGGTGGGCGTCCGGTCGTCGCCGGATACATCGCCTGCAATGCCTTTTCGATGGGCTGCCAATCCAGCGTGCGGTCGAGCCGTTCGAGAAAATCGTTGCCAGGAGTCGTGATCATCAAGCTGTCCAGCAGCCCCATTTGTGCGTTGGTCGTCGTTTGCATATTCCTCTGACGCACAGTCAAATCGTCCGTTCAAAAGAGTTTTGCAGAGGTCTCGGACTATTTGTTCGGCGAGACTCCGCCATCGGCGGTTCCATCCCCCACGATCGGCGGTTTTGTCCGCTGGACTGCCGTTCTGAGTTGTTTGATTCATGCTCCGGTCAAAGTCGCCAGCCGTTTGAGGTTCCAACAGACGCATTTAAACTCCAGTTCCAACCGGTTGGGGTCCCGCCCTACATACCGCACCCGCCGGTAACCCGTGCAGCGTTTCCACCAGCCAAAGATTCTTTCGATCCCGCACCGCAGTCGGCTCAACAGCTGGTTGACCCGCACCGTCGCGTCCCGCAGTTTTTCCCCACGGCTGGGCTTGCGCAAAATCCCGTTGGCGATGCCGTGCTCACCGCACCATTGGCTGCGGGCTTCACTCCAGTAAGCCTTGTCCGCCACCACCATTTCCTCGTCGCCTTGGACCACCGTTTCAAACTCCCGGCTGTCATGCACGTTGGCGGCCGTCAGCGTGACCTGTCGGATCAGTGTGTGCGTTTCATCCGCCGCGACATGTGCTTTGTAGCCATAGTGCGGCTGGCCTCGCTTCACGGTGTAGCCCGCATCGCTATCACCGCCAGCTTTGTCCTCCTTGGTCGGGGCGCGACGAGCCGCCTGCAACAGCGTCGCGTCCACCAGCGTGCAGGTTTTGAGGAGGAAGCCCTTTTGTTCCAGTTGCCGGTTGACCAGCACCAGCAGCTCTTCCTGCAAGCCATGTTCGACCAGCCGTTGCCGGAAGCGGACCAGCGTTGTTTCGTCGGGCACCTTGTCCTGCAAACCCAAACCCACAAACCGCCGCCAACTCAACCGGTCGGCCACCAGTTCCTCGCACTGCGGGTCCGAGAGGCCATAGCAATGTTGCAGCAAACTCATTTTGAAGAGGGCCAGCGGCGGACAGGGTGGGCGTCCGGTCGTCGCCGGATACATCGCCTGCAATGCCTTTTCGATGGGCTGCCAATCCAGCGTGCGGTCGAGCCGTTCGAGAAAATCGTTGCCAGGAGTCGTGATCATCAAGCTGTCCAGCAGCCCCATTTGTGCGTTGGTCGTCGTTTGCATATTCCTCTGACGCACAGTCAAATCGTCCGTTCAAAAGAGTTTTGCAGAGGTCTCATTTGATCACTTTACTACCAAATAAACGGATTCTTGTCGCGGGCGGCCAAAATAACACCGGAGTCCTTGCCAGCGCAGAATTGTACGATCCTGCAAGCGGGAAGTGGACGGCGACGGGTTCGATGAAAACCGCACGTTACGGTGCTTACGTGGTGGATTGGTTGTCCAACGGTCAAATACTGGTCGCGGGCGGCCAAAACAATAGTGGCGCTGTTACCAGCAAGGAGTTGTATGATCCCAGCACTGGGGAATGGACATTACGGACCCCTTGACTTTCTGCCTGACCAACTGCGAAAGCGGAGCGGCAGAAACAACCGGCATTGGAACCGGTGATGGGTCGTCTCGGAAACGACGCCGGGCCAACCGTCAATGTGAGGACTGGAGCGAGCGGCGGGCCGCGTAAATCACCTCGTTCCACACGGCAGGCTTGGATGGCGTTGGCGCGGTTGAATTGGGCGTCAGCGCCGCTCAAAACGCCGGTGGCGAGCAATAGAAAATGGTTCAGCTTATCTTGAAAAGGAGACTCTATCTACTTCCGGCGGCGGAACCGATGCAACGCGATGGCCCCCAAGCCGAGCAAAGTCCAGGTTTCGGGTTCAGGCACAGGCAAGGTTTCATTTTGGAAAGCGATTCCACAAGGTGAATCCAACCCGGAGGCGAAGGTGCTTGCCGCTCCGCCCGGCGTGATTTCGATAATGCCACCGTTATAGCCATAATTATCCGGAGCCGGCACAATGGTCGCAAACAGAACGCCCGCGCTGTCAAAGGCCATATCGTCAATATCGTAATTATTAATGGAGAAAAAGGGGCTTTGCACTCCGCCCGGCGTGATTTGGATGATGCTGGTGCCAAAAGGACCCGGCACACTCGCAAACAGAACCCCCGCGCTGTTAAAGGCCAGTCCCCAAGCACTACCCACCCCGGAAGCAAAGGTGCTTTGCCCTCCGCCCGGCGTAAACTCATAGATGTTGCCGCTGGAGCTATCCGCCTCAAACAGAACGCCCGCGCTGTTAAAGGCGAGTCCATGAGGACCATTCAACACGGAGGCGAAGGGACTTTGCACTCCGCCCGGCGTGATTTCGGTAATACTGTTGCCGGGGAAACTTGTTACAAACAGATCGCCGGTGCTGTTAACAGCCAGTCCTACAAGACCATTGAACCCGGAGGCAAAGGTGCTTTCCACTCCGTTCGGCGTGAATTCAGTAATATTGTTGCCAAAGAAACTTGTTACAAACAGATCGCCCGCGCTGTTAAAGGCCAGTTGTGCAGCGGCAAGCTGGTTATTCAACCCAGAGACAAAGGTGCTTTGCGCTCCACTCGGCGTAAATTCATAAATGTTGCCACTGGAGGCATCCGCCTCAAACAGATTTTGCGCCGGCGCCAAGGCTGGCGATAGTAAGGCGGCCAGGGAGATGGAAAATAAGTCGAGGCTGGTCTTCACAAAATTGTTTTGGTTATGTTATTTCAAGGACAGCTTCTGAAATTCCCGCCCTACGCGTGTTGGCACCGCGGGAACGCAGTGTAACTCCAGCATAAAAATCCACCAGAGTCAAGCAAAATGGAGTCAGAATCGTGGGAGATTCTGCTGTTCCTGGGGGTCTAGAACCTTTGGTGGATGGGTTCAATGTGAGGACTGGAGGGTGCGGCGTACTGCGGCGGCGTTGTCGCGATTCACTTGCGCGTCACCCGTGTTGCCGGTGACACCGCCCGGCCCGGTCTGCTCATGTGCAATGACTGCCGTAAACAATTCACGGTGACGGTGGGCAGCATCTTTGAAGACAGCCATATTCCGCTGCGCTCATGGGTCATAGTTTTCCAGATGATGTGCGCCAGCAAAAAAGGCGTATCCGCCAAACAGGTTCAACGGCAGCTTGGATTTGGTTCTTACAAGACAGCATGGTTCATGTGCCATCGCATCCGTTACGCAATGGGAAATGGCCCGATGGCGAAACTACTAAAGGGTAAAGTCGAAGTGGATGAAACCTACGTTGGCGGAAAACCGCGTCCGGGCACCGGCCCGCATAAAAAGGGACGTGGCACTAAGAAAACGCCGGTTCTGGCTTTGGTCGAGCGCAAGGGCGATGTCCGCACCCGTGTCGTTGCTGATGTGAGCGGCAAAACCTTGAAGGGCGCAATCCGTGAGCACGTCCACAAAAGCGCCGGTATTATCACGGATGAATGGGGTTCATACCGTGGTATCGGCAAGGAATTCAAAGGCGGGCACGCGGTCATCCGCCACTTGGACGGCGAGTATTCGATTAACGGTATCAATACGAACACGGCAGAATCGTTTTTCGCTTTGCAGAAAGGCATTTCAACCACGAACGGGCATCCAGCCGGCAGTCATCCGATCACTTTGATGAAACCCGTCAATTTTTTGCCGGTATAGAAATTTATCCATTTGCCGGTCGCATCAATATAGGCCAAGCAACTGTAATCTTTGCATTGTACCCATACCAAGTCCGGGGAATTTGGAAGCGGCCCGTTGGTTCGGACGTTTTTAAAGTGAAATTTGACTCTGTTATTCATCGAAACGGCAGCCTAAATCGCCAGCAATTCGCAGCCGTGGACGAAACGGTTGGCCGGGTGAGTGCCATTGCGGTGCAATTTCCGGTCCGCGCGGTTATCCCGGCGGGATGACCCTTCCATCGTTTCCGGCAATGGGTGGCCGATTTTGAAACTTTCCGGCGGGTCACGGAAAAGAGCGGGCCGTTCCTTGGCCAGCACGCCGGCCAGCCAATGTCTCATGCTCATCAGGATGTATTCGCGTCCGCACGCGGACTGGCATTTACGCTGCCAGAAAGGATGCCGGGTAAACACGGCCTCGGCGCGGCGGGCGAGTTTGTCCGCGAACGCTTCCGGGATGGGTGTCCGAAAATAATCGCGCGCCTCATCCACGATACGCCAGGCAAGATACAGCGGACAATAACTGGTCTGCCGTTCAAATTCCGTCACCGGCGCGTAAATTTTCTGCGGCTGGTTCATATTTTTCTCTTTGCGCTACGCTTCCTCGCTCGTTAAAGCCTCCTTTGTTTGCGGTAGTTTGATTGCCTTGAGTGTGGGTTCCCACCAATGCGGAAGTTCAACCTTTGCGCCAATAGTTTGGAGGGTTATCTAATTCATTTTGTTCTTCCTCCTCTTTTGCCATCAATGAGACGGCCTCAATTTTTCCCCAGAAGGCTTCGTCTTTAAGCAGCACATGCGCTAGTCGTGGTTGCCGAATTTTAAGAACGTTTGCTGCAAGAATGACATTCCAGCGTAGCTCTTCCTCATTGTGTCTTTGGACTTGTGGTTTGAGAAGGGCAAGCAATCGAATGAACTGCCGCACTGCCCTTGGGTTCCGTGGCAGCAAGCAGATTGCGTCCCGCAACTCCTTTTCCGGAACATAATCGCAGAAGTGTTTAGAATCCGCTTTCGCCAAAGCAGCCAAATCTTCGACCAGTGGTTCGGGCAACCAACGCGGATAATCAATTATCTTTTCGAGAAATTTAAGACCGTTGCCAAATCCCGGATGAAATTCTCCCAAAACCTCACCAACCACCACGGGATCGAAAGCACAAATGAACGCAAAGCCGGGAATGTTCATCAACTCCTTGAGGGCAAAAAGAACTTCAGGCACAAGCTCTGGTGCGGTTCTATCAAGGTCATCTATTAAGATTACGATGCGCTTGTCGCCAAGTGCCTCGCGGAGTGACTTCAGGTCGTTCTCGCCGAATGAGAAGAATATTTTAACAAGGTCTAGTCCTGCCCCAATTGCTTTGCCCGCCTTATCATTGAATATTTCTGCCCCTGATTTGGCGATGTTTGTCCCCTTCAAAAAAGTGCTAATCAATCCCTTCGCACGGGCTCTTTTCGCACCAGCTATTTTAGCTAAGGTGGGGTCCGAAAATATTGCGAGCACAAAAGCACGCCATAACGAATCCTTTGTCGAATGCTCCCAAGGGTTGAATCTAATCAAAATTTGCTGGTCTTGTTTGACCATTTCGCTGATGAATTCCAGAACAGAGGTTTTACCAGTGCCCCACTCGCCATATATTCCAATTCGGACTGACCAATCACGCGGGCCAGTCGTTGCGATGCCATAAATTTCACGAGCAAATGGCCAGCGATTTAGGTAGTCGTCTTCTCGGCACTTAACGGCGGCGTCAAATCCCGGATGTTTTGGCTCTACTGTTGGTGGATTCGAAAGCTTCATTTGGCCGCTCTTTCCACGATTTGGATTTCGGCGGGGGTGAGGGCGTAAAGGTCATAGACCAAGGCGTCAATCTGGCGGTCCAGCTTTTTGATTTCTGATTCAATGGCGGCGAGATCAGCACCGCCGGCTTCCTCGGCAACGGCTTTCATCAAATCGCGGATGGCGCGGAGATTGTCTCCGGCGCTGCCGTTGAAATAGACCAGCGGCTCCAGCGTGTTGACCAGCAGCGGATAAATCGGTTCCGGCTTTTTGCCTTTCGTCCATTTCTTCCGGCGCGAATGGTCGGCGAGGAACTGTTTCCAGCAGGCATAGATGAACTGCCGCAGCGCGTCGTCTTTGAATGTCAGGCGAAGAATTGGCTGGAGAGAACACGCGCCCCCGCGTGTTGCCGACGACGTCCCGTCGTCGGCTGTTGCGGTTGACGAGGCGTCAACCGCCGCACGCGAGGCGCGTGCGCTCCCCTTTGCGTCCGCGACCATGGCGGACAAGGTGATTTCCTTGCCGTCCGATTCAATGCGGATTGCGTGGACGAAGCCGGCGCGTTGCACGTCGTCAATCAGGATTTCCGGTTGCACCGCCGCCGCGAAATCGTTCTGTAAATAATGCGCGAGATTGCACGACGTGCGGTTTTGGGCATGGGCAATCTTCCGGTGAAACGCGTCGGGCAATTTCAGGCGTTGCTTGTGCGCAGCTTGAATCGCTTCGACACACTCGACGATTTCCTTTTCCAGCTTCACTTCGCGCTTGTTCTTTGGGTCAACGAGTTTGATAGGCAGTTTGTCGAGGAACTGTTTGTTTGCTGCGAAGTAGCCGCCGCGAAAATTGGTGCTCACCTGTTTGAGATAAGCATCCAGCAAACTGCTATTCAACAAACCGCAAACGAACTTGTCTTGCTGCTCCGAACCAAAACGCAACCCAAAGCCGCCGGTTGTGACATTGACGAAATAATTGTTGTCTGCATCGTAGCAAGCGGCCAACCGCTGAATCATGTAAGGCGCAAGAATTTTAGGGCTTTCCCACTTGGCCAAGCTTTGTGCGCGTCCCATTGCCCACCAACCATCATGATCGAACGTGTTCTTTTCTCTTGAGCGAAGCTGTTTTTCATTCTGTTTCAGATAATCCCAAGCGAGCGGATATTTCTTGGCGAGTTCTTTTTCTGTCAGCAGTTCAGCCGCATCTCTGTGCAGTGTATAGGGAAACAAGACGAGATGCGTCGGCCTCGCCCAAAACCGTCCGATCTCGCCACTGCGTATGACCGGTTTCAGAAGCTTGGCTTCCAATTTTACCGGTTTGCCAAGCGAATCGGACGCAACGGTGCAAACGCCATTGTGGGCTTCAACCGCCTCAAACAAAAACACATCGTCTGCGCTGGTTTGTAAACCGACAAAGACTTCTTTTGCTATTTCGCCGAGAGGTTTTCCGGCTGTCAAGGCTTTCTTCATCCATGCGGTTACAGTTGTGGACAGGAAATTCCAAGGTTTGGCGCTCAAACTTGACGCGGGAATCTCGAATGGCGGCAATGTTTCGTGCTTTGCTGCAAACGGTTCCAGTTCTGCATCGGCATATTCCACAGCATCACAACCGCCCTTGGCGAGATGTAGCAAACAGGTATAAGTGCTAATCTTTGGGAAAATTTGCTGGTCGCCGAAAGAGACAACGTGCTTGACGTGCCCGCCTTCACTCAAAAGTTTTCGTATTGGTTCGCCGTATTCAGCTTGGAAAAACTTGTGCGGGCAGATATAGCCGAAGAATCCATCGGCATTGAGCAATTGCAGGCCGCGTTCAATAAAACAGACGTAAATATCAAAATTGCCGGAAGCCGCCGCGCGGTAGTTTGTCTTCAAAAACTCCGCCGCTTCCGGCGCGTTGGCCTGCATCACCTGGATGCGTTCGTAGGGCGGATTGCCGATGACGACATCGAAGCCGCTGCTTCATGATTTCCGGAAACTCTTTTCCCCAATCGAATGCCGCGTCACCGGCCACTTTTGCATCAGCGATGAGCGAGTTGCCGCGTTTGAGGTTGTGCGTAAGGTTGGGCAGCAGGCCGAGGGGCTTGGCGCCGCGCTGTTTCTTCCGCAATCGTTCGATAAACGGGTCGCGGTTCACGGCCATGTAGCGCAGCCAGAGGTTGAGCTTGGCCACTTCCACGGCCTGTTTGTCCAGGTCCACGCCAAAAATGTTTTCGGTGAGGACGTGGAGCGGGCGCCTCCAGAACTTCCTCCGGAATGACGAAGTCCGCGTCGAAGAGCGCGCCCGCGCCGTTGCGCTCTTTTTTGAGCCGGCGGCATTCCTGATTGTAATCGTCGTAGGCTTTGACCAGCGCGTCGAACGCGCGGAGCAGGAACGAACCCGAACCCATCGCGGGGTCGAGCACTTTGATTTGCGACAGTTCGCGGATTTTGGCGAGCGCGCCTTTGAAATTTTTGTAGCCGAGCAGGGTTTTGGCTTCGGCAAGGATGGGTTTGATTTTCTCGCCGAGCGTGTGCGTGACGATGTAGTCCACGATGTATTGCGGCGTGTAGTAGATGCCTTCCTTTTTGCGCAGTTCGTCCGTGTCCTCGATGACGACGCGCCCGCCGTCCTGGAACAGTTTGTGGGCGAGGAAGCGTTCATAGACCGCGCCCATCACGTCCGACGACATGAGGCTGAAGTCGTAACGGTAGAGGTGGCGGAAGGCGAGCAGTTCGCCCTGGCCGGATTCAAAGCAGCATTGCGCAGCCAGTTCCGGCGCGAGCGGTTCGTGGCCGATGACGGCGGAGAGCACGGCGTTGTCAATGTCCAGCTCGTCACAAAGCAGCGGCTGCTCGAACAGTTCGGTGTTGAAATCGTTTTTGATTTCGACGAAGAGCGATTCGCGCAGGATTTCGCCGAAGGTTTTGTCGGCGCGGGCGTAAAGGACTTCGTAATTGCTGTAGGTGCGGGCGAGCTTGTTGTATTCCACGAGCCGCTGTGTCTCCAACA
Organism: uncultured Verrucomicrobiae bacterium; assembly: GCA_963827205.1. Taxonomy (GTDB): domain Bacteria; phylum Verrucomicrobiota; class Verrucomicrobiia; order Limisphaerales; family UBA11358; genus UBA11358. Next base: position 59,157 of record CAWHAH010000010.1, on the reverse strand, counting down.
TGCGGCAGAAAATGAAACGGTCGAGGAGTTGCTGGCTGGCGAGGGTGATTTCATCGAGCGAACGCTTTGGGTTGCACAGGGCGAAGCCGTTGGCGATGAGCAGCCGCCAGCGTTTGAGGTCGGCGAGGAATTGCTGATCCAGGCCGGCCTTTTTGTGCTGGTCGTAAAGCTCGTCAATACGGTCAACTTCAAGATTTTCCAGCGCGAGCAGTTCCCAGAGTTCATTGCGGCGCGGCCAGAGGTCATCCAGCTCGAAGGAGAACGAGGGCGTGACTTCATTGACGCGGATGAAGTGAAGCTGGTCGAAATTGGCGAGCAGAATCCATTTGACCGGCTGCTCCATCTTCGTGATTTCCGGGCTGAGACGGTAATTCTGAATATAGCGGAGAACCTGCTCGCGGTGCTTGTCGAAAAGGTTTTTGTCCGGGCAGTCGAGCAGGCTCTTGGCCTCGACGAACATGAGCGGCCGGTCGGATTTCAGGAGATAATCCACGGAGTCGCCGAGGATTTTGAATTCGCGCTTGTAATTGGCGTCGGAGGCAAAGCCCGGCGCTTGTAACAGGGGTTCAATCAAACGCTGTTTTGTGGCTTCCTCCGGCTCCTGTTCGTCAAACCCGCGGGTTTTGAGCCGTCGCGCTTCTGCGATCAGTGTTTCGAGTTTGGCGAAGAATTGCTGTTTCATCCCGGATTCGATTGGCACGCTGCGGGAGTTTGCGCGGGAAATTTACCGGCGTCAATCTGCGTTCGCCGCCTCATTTGCGGTTCAACCCACATTCCCTGCGCTGGCAGGCTTGGTCACGCCGACCGGGTTTGTTAGGAATTTGCGGTCCAACACTTTTTGAAAGCAGCTTTTTCCGCCGGCGTCATCTTGTCAATGTGCTTTGGCCTTGCGGCACGCCTTTTGGAAGGCGGCGCCTGCCGGATTTCCCCGTCCGACCTGCCGCGAAGGCACAAACGAATTGTTTCACCTTCGATTCAAGGCTCTTTAACTTGTTCAAGCGGATTCAAATCTTTGATTAAATTCCTTTTGGGATTGAATTCAACATTCCGGTCGTTGGGTGTGGGATTGAGATAGTAAGTAAATCCCATTCCCGAAGTTGGAGCTATTGTGCCAGCATAAAATCTGAAATTGTCGGCTATTTTTCCGTAAAGCGTACTTTTGATGGTTCCGTCCGGGTTTAACTCGGTGCGGACTCGAATGAAATAGCCGAATACCGCTTCAGGTGAGTTGGTGTTACTGTAATGCAAATCCAATTCAGGCACATAGCCATTTTCAGCCGCCGTGCGCGAGGTTCTGAATTCGCTGCCAGTATCGGGTTCGGATGGTGCAACAATAATTCCATCACCTTTGTTTGGAAAGGTTACGATTAAAGTGCAATCATATTCACGGTTGTTGATAATTTTGCGATGAACGGCAAAAAACATATCAGCATGAAAACCTTTGCCAATTGGGGTTACCCAATCGCCAGCCATCAAATCAAATCCCATCGGTTTATCTTCTTGTTGCAGTTTTGCTTCTTCACGCTTTGCATACATCGGAATTGGATTGCCGATTTTCTTAAGGACTATGGTCTTCATAGGATTCCACTTTACGAGATCATAAGTGAATCCTAAAATATACAGCTCCCTCATCGCGTAATATCCTGCCTTTTCCACGGCGAATCCTATTTCTCCACCGTAGGATGGGTGAGTTGCCGTGAAAATACCGTTCGTATCAGTCAGACCATTTATTGAAGCACCCATTCGATTGTTATAATAGCTAACACTCGCATTGGCATTGGCCACTGGCTGGCCAGTTTCGTCCAGCACTTTAAGTGTTACTTTCCAGTCATGCTTGGTCTGCGCACAAGCACAGTTGATTGTGATGAAAATGAGAATTAACCAGACATATTTTTTCATTGCTGTCCAATCTGATTGAGGGTTGAGGGATAAAAAAAGGTTGGCTTGCGGGTTTGGGCCTTGCCACAAGGTAAGGCATGAAAAAGAAAACCAGCTATAAGCCAACCGCCAGCAAGTTCTCCATTCTCCGCCAGCTTTGCAATCTCATTCCCACTCACTTGGTTCCCAAACTGGCGCGCGACACCGGCGTCGAAGACCACGCCCGCACGTTTAGTCCTTGGAGTCAGGTCGTCAGCCTGCTCTACGCCCAACTGACCCATGCCCTGGGCCTCAATGATGTGTGTGACGCCTTGCGTCTGCACTCCGGCCCGCTCTCGGCTTTGCGCGCGGCCACGCCGCCCTGCAAAAACACGTTCTCTTACGCCAATCGCACCCGCGATCCGAAAATGGCCGAGCAACTCTTCTGGGCCGTGCTGGATCATTTGCAAACGCTCCAGCCTGCCTTCGCCGGCCACCACACGCCCCGCTTCGCTTTTCGTTTCACCCGGCGCCTCATTCATGTCGTGGACACCACCACCATTGCGCTCATGGCCCGTTCGCTGGATTGGGCCAAACATCGGCGGCGCAAAGCCGCCGCCAAGTGTCATGTCCGGCTTAATCTCCAAAGTTTCCTGCCCGCTTGCGCCATCGTCGGCTCGGCCGCCGAGCATGACAGTATCCGCTCCCGCGAGCTTTGCGCCAATATCCATGCCGGTGAAATCGTCATCTTCGACAAAGCTTACGTGGACTTCGCGCACTTGGCTGACTTGTCCCAACGTGAAGTCTTTTGGGTCACCCGCGCTAAAGACAACCTGCAATTTCGCGTCGTCCGCAAATTTCAGGACGGAAGGTTCGGTAACATTCTGCGCGACGATCTCATTGAACTGACCGGCCCGGCGGCCAAAGATTATCCGGTCGGCCTGCGCCGCGTCGTGGCACTGGTTGAGGTGGACGGGGAAATACGGGAAATGATTTTCCTGACCAATAACTTCACTTGGAGCGCCCAGACCATCGCCGATCTCTATCGCTGCCGTTGGCGCATCGAAACCTTCTTCAAGGAACTCAAACAGACCTTGCAACTGGCCGATTTCTTGGGTCACAACGCCAACGCCGTGCGCTGGCAGGTCTGGACAGCCTTGCTGGCCTACGTGTTGTTGCGCTTCTGCGCTTGGCTGGGGCGGTGGGGCCACAGTTTCACCCGCCTCTTCGCCCTGATCCGCTCGGCCCTCTGGCAAAAACTGGATTTGCGCAGCCTCTTGGAAAGCTGTGGGACAGCCAAAGGCGGCGGTCGCTTCCTCGGCCAGCCCGAACAAGCCTATTTGCCCGGCTTCGCCTGACGCTGTGGGACAGCCACACCATTCAAACCGACTACGACCGCTCAAATTCTTAAACCGATTTTTCATTCTCCCATTCGCGTTTCAGGCAAATCCGCTCCAAAAAATCGCGGCGTCTGTCGCTATTGGTCGGCACTGATATTTTTTCATAATTTGTTTAGATTTCCTACGATTACGATTTGATTAAACAGTTTGTAGGTGAAGGGATAAGCCACGTAATCAAAATCTGAATGATGCCATTTATAGGCTTCGGGATCCATTGAAATATTTGACTTCGCCGATGGCCAGCCTGTTTCAAAACTAGCCTGCATATCAAAATTCCTTTGTTCTCCTGCGCGAATGTCAAGATTAGTAACTGCATTTGCCCCGACCGGCAACGTGAGTGCGGGAATCGCATCAGATAAAATCCTATCGCGGTGGGCCTGCGCATACGCGCTGCCGTCCGTGCCCAATAAATCTTGATCGGGTGGGCCATTCTCGGAGGAGCCGACGCTAAACATCGGCTGGTATTGCAGGGTTGAGCTTGCGGTGTCATTCATGATTGATGGCGACAGCGGATTGCCAGAGGAATCTCTCCAATAATAGCTGAAGAGCCAGCCGCCGTGCGTGCTGCCGATAAACCAATCGTGTGCCGAAGTGCCTTTGCCTTTTTCCTGCCACACCCAGGCGTAAGTGCCAAATGGCACACCTTCTATCCAATAGTTAAGCAGTTCCGATAACCCTCCACCCAACACGCCGGCTGGCGGATCAGCGGGGTCTTCCCGCAATACTTCTTCGCCGCTGGAATAAAAATTGAGACCTCTGAAAAAGGCCATGTTGGTTGTTTGATTTGATGTCATTGCCCCTGATCAACGGAATATTTGTTCGGCGAGACTCCGCCATCGGCGGTTCCATCCCCCACGATCGGCGGTTTTGTCCGCTGGACTGCCGTTCTGAGTTGTTTGATTCATGCTCCGGTCAAAGTCGCCAGCCGTTTGAGGTTCCAACAGACGCATTTAAACTCCAGTTCCAACCGGTTGGGGTCCCGCCCTACATACCGCACCCGCCGGTAACCCGTGCAGCGTTTCCACCAGCCAAAGATTCTTTCGATCCCGCACCGCAGTCGGCTCAACAGCTGGTTGACCCGCACCGTCGCGTCCCGCAGTTTTTCCCCACGGCTGGGCTTGCGCAAAATCCCGTTGGCGATGCCGTGCTCACCGCACCATTGGCTGCGGGCTTCACTCCAGTAAGCCTTGTCCGCCACCACCATTTCCTCGTCGCCTTGGACCACCGTTTCAAACTCCCGGCTGTCATGCACGTTGGCGGCCGTCAGCGTGACCTGTCGGATCAGTGTGTGCGTTTCATCCGCCGCGACATGTGCTTTGTAGCCATAGTGCGGCTGGCCTCGCTTCACGGTGTAGCCCGCATCGCTATCACCGCCAGCTTTGTCCTCCTTGGTCGGGGCGCGACGAGCCGCCTGCAACAGCGTCGCGTCCACCAGCGTGCAGGTTTTGAGGAGGAAGCCCTTTTGTTCCAGTTGCCGGTTGACCAGCACCAGCAGCTCTTCCTGCAAGCCATGTTCGACCAGCCGTTGCCGGAAGCGGACCAGCGTTGTTTCGTCGGGCACCTTGTCCTGCAAACCCAAACCCACAAACCGCCGCCAACTCAACCGGTCGGCCACCAGTTCCTCGCACTGCGGGTCCGAGAGGCCATAGCAATGTTGCAGCAAACTCATTTTGAAGAGGGCCAGCGGCGGACAGGGTGGGCGTCCGGTCGTCGCCGGATACATCGCCTGCAATGCCTTTTCGATGGGCTGCCAATCCAGCGTGCGGTCGAGCCGTTCGAGAAAATCGTTGCCAGGAGTCGTGATCATCAAGCTGTCCAGCAGCCCCATTTGTGCGTTGGTCGTCGTTTGCATATTCCTCTGACGCACAGTCAAATCGTCCGTTCAAAAGAGTTTTGCAGAGGTCTCAAGTTATAGATATCTACGTTTTGTAAATTGCTTAAGCGGTTGTTCCATGTCAAAGTGCTGCGCGCGTCGTTGGCTGGAAAAAGTTGCCACCAATCGCTGGCAAAAAGCCGGTTGGAATACTGCTGCCATGTGGAATAAACCATGTCTGGATTATAGGTCATGTCGCCTTGCAGGGCCTCCATCGGCACAGCACTATCAATCATGAAATAATGTGTTATGGCAGTGACGTTGCAGTCACTGATGGCGCTTAATACCACCATATTCCCCAGACTGTGAGCAGCCACCGTTGTATCACCCGACAAGCCGTTAAGAAAATCGGCCAGATGCGGCGCAGTCTGCAAAGCATTCACTACATTCGTATGAAAGTTCGGCGTAAACCGGTCGCTCTGTGGCAGTGCTTGGATAGCAGCATCTTGTTTTGATTCCGCCCCATTCCACGTCACGCCATAAAATTTCGCTTTGGAGCCGGACCAATACATGCGCTTGAACATTTCTGAAAGCACTCCGCGTGCCTCCTGTTGGTTGACGTTGTAACCGTGGAGGAACATGAAATTTTTGTCATTGGTCGGTGGTTCATTCGGAGCATCGGCGCGCGCGGGCACTTCGACCGTCCCGTTCACATACGAGAAATTCACATGCCGAAACATCTGTTCCACGCCGCTAATACTCAAGTATAATGGAACTCCGGTCAGCAGTTTGCCATTGCGCCAGATTTCCAACCACAACGGGCGAGTAGTGGCCGCGCCGCCTTCCACCAAGATCACACCGTAGCCGCCGTTATTTCGAACTTGGGCCAGCCAATTTTCGTCCAGCGCGTCGCCCGGCGCCGTCAGCAGTGGAATGGTGAACGCATTCGTTGCGGCCTCGATAGGAACAACTCCGTAGCCGGCGCTGTCCAAATTGGTCAGGTAATCAAACGCGTTAGTCGGCGTCAGGCTGGTATAAACAAAATTCACCGCTTCGTCATCTTGCACCAGGTGGTATTCAAATCCACTCGTCAATGGGAGCCACTGAAGCGCATTGCTTAAACACAGCACGATTGGGAAGAAGTTAATGAGGTCGGAACGTCCTTGAATTGTGAATTGGTTGCAGTTCGGCGAACTGGAGCCAGGAATCTGGTCATCCGCGCCACCGCTGGTTTCGTCATCGTCGTGCTCGCGCGAATCATTGATCCAGAAACGATAGGGTTTCGCTGGCGTCGTGAGGTCGCTGTTGTCGAAAGTGATTTGCCCATCCCGATCATTGTCCACAGCCATCTTCAGGTCCAATTCAGCGGCTTGCACATTGAAGTCATAATTTCCCGGAGCCATCGGTGTCACATCCACATTTACGCCCGCCGGCGCGGACAAAGGCCTGAAACCCGACCCCGCGCCATCGTCCGTCAACGCCACGCCCCCGATTCGCAGCGAATCCGGTGGCAATTGACCTCCGCCATCTGCATCCCAGGCCTGCGCCTGGACAAGGTAGGTTGCGGTTGCGCCAGCCGCAACCTGTCCTTGTGGTTCAATCATGACGTGGGTTCGAACAAAACACTGAGCGTCCGAAATATTTGCCCACGCCGCGTTAAAGGCGTCTTCGCCCGCCGGGAGCGTGTTTCCCCACACCAAATCTTCCGGAGAACAAAGCATCCACCAACCCGGTGCGCCGGGACCGCTATTAAAATAACCTGAACAATAATAATACCCTCCATCAAATCCACCCGCCTGGTAGGTCCAATTGATTTCGTCTCCGCCATTTGCAAAAGCGGGGCCGCAACAGGGGTCAACTGCGCAATACCTGCCCCCGGCAATTATTCCACAGGAGGACATTCCGCTCAGATAACTCATCAGACCGACTTTGGCAGGTTGTGTCATGGCAAACAATTGTGAGCCATCGTCTTCGCCTGAAGGGACATCCGCGGGAGTGAAACGGAGATTGTCGCGGACAAGGTTGGGGGCGTTGCCGGAATAGACTTCCACGTTAAACATTGCCGTGCCGGACGAACTCGCTGGCACGCTGTCCGCCTCCCAAGTACCGTCGGAATTGACCGTCGCCGTCACGCCATTGACGGTGACTATGTAACTCGGATCACTCACGGTGCCGCTCACGTTCACGGACGATTGATTGAGCTGGTCGCTGCTCAACGGGTTCATCGTCACGATGGCGCTGCTCTGGAACAGGGTCAGGTTGGTCACCGAAGTGTTGCCCACGGCATCGGTCGCGGTGACGCTCAGCGTGTTTGCCCCGCCGGCCAAAGGCAGATTTCGTGCCCAAACCAATCCGCTTTGTTCGACCAAGCCTGGAATAATGTTTGTGCTGCCACTGGCATTCACGATGGAGGCAACGACGGCCGTTATTGGATCACGCACTTGCGCCTGGAGCGTGAAGTTGCTGCCGCTGATACTGGTTCCATTCTGCGGCCAGAAAACAGTCAATGTGGGCGGATTGGCATTGGCGGAAGCAACGAACGTGAAATCAAAGTTGGTGGTGGTCGTGTTGCCGGCCAGGTCGGCGGCATGCAGAGTGATCAGATTGTCGCCGTTACTTGTCAAAATGACATTGTAGCACTGGAAATAATTCGTCGTGATTGCCGACCGATTCGTGTCGCAAAAATGCCCGGTCACATAGCCGGTTTGATTGGTCCAAACGCCGGCAGCGTTGCTGACATCGTAGGTCAGACTGCTCAAGGATTCGTTGGCGCAGCCCTGCAGTTGCACCACCGGTTTTGAGACAACACCGGCGGCAGGATTGGTAATTATGAGAATCGGCGGCACCGTGTCGAGGGTAAGCCTTGTCCCCTGCCATGTTTGTTGAGCATCATGAGACAGGCCCCGCAGACCCACCCAAACGTAATAATCGCCGTCGCCGGAATTCAGCGAAACCACTATGTTTGAATCGCAAGGCTGCCAGGACGCGGTGATAAAATTGCTGCTCATGTCAAATAACTGATCCGGCACAACCACGATGTTGGTGGTATTGACCGCCACGGCCATGCCAAAGGGAACTCCACCTTGCAGCCGGATTTGCACCGGCACAAGGCTGTTAGTGACATAGCAATTTGCCGTCGCCAGGGAAAAATTGATGGCATTGGGGTATCTGCCGAGTTGATAATCAATCCAAAGGCTGCCTCCGTCGTTGTCCGGTTGAAAATCGGGATTCATGCCCGCCTGATCAAAATAATTTATCTCCCACCAGTCGGGGATTTGGCTGCTGCAAGTCGCCGCGTTGGCGGCAGACAGAGGATAATCAAATGTTTCCAACTCATCGAAAGCGCCGCCGGCCTGATGGTTTCCGCTCTGGTCACTGCCGATCCTGAAACCATCGCTCAACTCGTCCATATTTGGAAAACAAGTCACTCCGGCTCCAGCGGCCAGCCGTTGGCCGTCCACGTACAAGGCGCTGCCGGCGGGCGAGTAAGTCAGCGCAATTTGATGCCATTCGTTGGAATACCATGAAATGGCGGCGGACAGGTTTGTGATGGCACCACCGTTGGCGGCGGTGGCCAATAACAATTGCGCGCCGTCCGGACTGAAATGCAAACTCCACCAGCCGGAACCGTGGGCCGGGTCGTAATTGCCCATTTCAATCAATCTGCCCCAGGTGCCCGGCCCGTTGCCGCCGGCGCTGGCACTGCTCCAATACGGTTTGAACCAGAACAACATCGAACCGGTTTGACAGTTGATGTTGGTGCAACCACTGGATTCCACGACGTTGTAGGCGAGCACCGCCGGACCAACGCCGGCTACGACCAATGCGTTGCTGCTCCAATCGGGAACACCCGCTACATTGCCGGCCAGCAACGGCAACTGACCTTGCTCACCTACCCAGGTATTCGTGTTGTCAAAGCGCCAGTGACCCATCGGGATAAATTCATTGACAGTGACGGCCACGGAACCCGCTCCGCTGGCCGCGCCCACCAGAATCGTGCTGTCCGGGGGGTTGGAACTGGACGGTGGAAAATAAACACAGGCCGAAACCCGCCCATTTGAGTCCGACCGCAAAACCAGACTGGAAGCGGGCGTATCGTTGGTCGTTGCTGCCAGCAAGGCGGTTCCATTGCTCACGGTGAAAGTCACGGGCGCGTTGGGTATGAACGTGTCGAAGAATTGTGACCCTGAAACTTTTATGCTCACTGGCTCCGGCAGGAATGAGTTATAATTTCCGGCCTGGTCATTGCCGCCCAAAATTTCCAGGTAAGGCAACCGTCCATTATAGAAATCCGTGGGGCCGGTGCCGTCATGGTATTCCTGCAAATTGCTGATGCCGTCGCCGTCCGCATCGGCGCCAGGATCAACGCCCAGACGACCGAAGTATTGCAATTGCCAGTAATCCGGCAGGCCATTGCCGTCCGAATCCAAGGCCACCGTGATGTTGACGCTTTGCGGATCAGATTGCACGTCCCCGTCATCCACCGCCACTGCCGAAACGCTGTATTCCGCGACAAAGGCATTCGTCCACCACATGCTATCTGTCCAAGTGAACGAATAGGGGGTTTGTGCTGAAAAGCCCAGAAGCGTCTCGGCTCCGCCATTTGTGTGATAGCTGTAATTTACTTCTCGAATGGTCGCGCCGGGCGCAGCCACTGCGTCAACGGTCAGGGTCAAACTCCGGCCCGGGCCAACCAGGACTTTAGCGCCATCCGCCGGGCTGATGAAGCCGATAGTGGGTGGCCGCACGAGAGTTTCACTGAAATCCGCCTCGACGAGCCGTTCCCGGCTGGCCGCCAGAATCCTGACCCGGCAATTGGTATTGCCCGCATACCTGTCGGCATACCCGATCAACGCCACTTCGCCGTTGACATCGGTCGTCAGTCGCAGCCCCTCATAGTCATTCCCGCCGCCGGCGGTCCGCAGTTCCATGTCACCCGCCACAACTTCCGCTGAAACGGGCGCATTGCTCAACGCCATGCCGTTGGCATCGGTTACTTTGAAAACCAATGGTTGCGGAAATTCCAGTCCTGCATGTGGCAACTGATGGTTGCCGCTTAAGATCTGCACGTTTGGCAATTGACCATTATAGAAATCAACAAAGGTCGGAGACAACGCGGCCTGCCCGTCTTCACCGCTCCAGGATTCCAACCGGGGCCAATCGCTTCCCATGCCCCATTGCCACTCGCGGCCATTGCCGTCCAAGGCGGCGGAGGCAAACGAACCTGCGGCTGCGGAAACCATGTTGCTCAGGCCGGGAACTTGCATGGGCACGCTGACGCCGCCAACGGAACCGCCATCACCCAATTGTCCCCATTGATCATTGCCCCACGCCCACAATCGGCCCTGCGCATCCACAGCCACGGAATGCCAGGTGCCTCCGGCAATGCCAATTACATTGGTAAGTCCAACAACCCGGACCGGCATGGTGCTGTATCCTTCGGTTTGACCATCGCCCAACTGCCCGGCGGAGTTGTCACCCCATGCCCAAACCAAGCCATTTGAAGCCAATGCCAGCGCATGACCATCACCAGCGCAAATGGCCACAATGTTGCTCAAACCTGAAACCGGCGCGGGGACTTCGTTTCCATTCCCCCACATCCAAACCGTGCCATTGGAGATTAAGGCAAGGGTTTGACAATTTCCGGCTGCCACCGAGATAACATTGGAGACCCCCGCAATTTGCACGGGTGGAAACCCATAAGTGTCACAATAGGACAGGCCCCACATCCAAACTGTGCCGTCAGCCTTCACCGCCACGGCTGGATCGGGAGAACCTTCCCGGCCATACGCCGCAATCGCGATTATGTTCGTCATCCCCGAAACTTGCGCGGGGAAATTGATGGTGCCCGTGCCTTCATCAAGCTGTCCCCAGGCCCAAAGCACTCCCTCCGAGTCAATGGCCAATGAATAGTTTAAACCGGCAGCTATTTTGGTTATGTTGGCCAACCCAACCGCATAAACAGGGTTGGTACTGTCCAGATGGGTGTAGTCGCCCAGTTCGCCAAATTTATTTCCGCCCCAGGAAATCACGTTTCCATTCGTGGTTAACTCCATGATGCGCTCGCCGCCGATGGCTATCATGGCAGCCGTTCCGCTAGTGATGTTTGTCATCCAGGTGAGCGCCTGAACGAACAGGCTGTTGGTCCGCCCGACGACACTCAACGTGGCTGGCGTGGTTGTGGCAGCGACGGCCCCCGTCACCGTCGTTTCAGAAAACCATGAGCCGGCAATCAAACCTTCCCGGCTGCGGATGAGATATGGCGCTCCAGGTTGTGTATTGTGCAGGAGTAATTGGACGGTGTTGTTCGATAAGTTGATTGAGAGCCAGAGGTTCGTCCCGTAGTCGGAGACGGCATATAACGGTGAATCATAATTGCTGGTTCCATCACCCTGGTCGGCGTGTGGAATGGACTGGGCGACAACATTCGTGACGAGAAAAATCCACGCGAACCAACTTCCCATGCCCACACAAGCCGCTTTCACAAGTTTCCTTCCGTGGCGATTGCAGGAGATCCAAACGTTCAGCCCCGGCGAAAGCCGGCTGTCGTATCTCCTGTTCGCGCCGGTAATCGTGTGGATTGGGGAAACATTGTCGCGCCATTTTTGGGCAATATTCAATATTGTTTGCGCTTTCGTGACTTTTTCAGGCTGTTTCCGATTTGACGAACGGCGCAACGGGGATACGCGCCGCACTGCTTCGGTGATGTTATTCACCGGCGACGGTTGGGCAAGAGGACTGGAGCGTGCGGCGGGCATCGGCGGTGTTCTCCGCCCCGCCTCAACCGACAACTTAGCCCCAGGTCTTTGACAACAAATAAAATGCCGTTTCAAACTAGAACGGTTTACTGAAAACCGACATGACGGCACAACTACCCAAAGGGGAATATGAGCAAATTAGCCAATGGCGCATGAACTTTAGAATGAACTCGCGGTTTTGAAATCCGGCACATGGCGAAGCTTTACGTGACCCGGCGCGTGGCGAAGCTTTACGTGACCCGGCACGTGGCGAAGCTTTACGTGCCCAGAACGGATATTTGGCAAACACGGCCTCGGCGCGGCGGGCGAGTTTGTCCGCTAATTCCTCGCTCATCGGATTTCCCTTCTCCGCATCCGATGGGGAGAAGGTGGCCAGCGGACGGATGAAGTGTCTCTTGCGGGTGCCGGGTAAGGGTGTCAATTCGGTGCGAAAATAATCGCGCGCCTCATCCCCTGCCGGGTCGAAGCCTTGGCGAAGACCGGACGATGCGCCAGGCCAGATACAATGGACAGTAGCTCGTTTGCTTTTCAAACTGACCGACTTTCATGTTGAGCAAAGCTAAAGGCTAAAGGCTGAATGCTGAAAAGCTTTAGCATTTCACAATCTTCCCACAACGGGAAAATCGTCGGATTGGGGTGTTGATGTTTAAGGGTTTCATCGGTTTTGGGCGTAGAGCGAGATTTTGATTTTTACGGGTTCGGCCTCTGGCGTCTGCGTGCTTTTTTTCGGCGCTTGTGCTGTCCCATAGGTTCATAGGAAGCCGGGAAAATACGCTTGGTCCGGTCGCGCCAAGTGTCGAAAGCTGCCGCCTGCTGTCCCATAGCACGCCAATAGTCTGAGCAAGTCGAGTTTTTCCCACAGTGCCGCCCGCAGAATGGTGAAGAGCCGAGTGAAACTGTGCGCCCACTTCGAGAGATAGCTCAAGTAACGCAGCAGCACATAGACCAGCAGCGCCGTCCATACCTGCCAGCGCACCGCGTTGGCGTTGTGCCCCAGAAAGTCCGCCAACTGCAAAGTCTGTTTGATCTGTTTGAAGAACACTTCAATCTGCCAGCGGCAGCGATACAGGTCGGCTACGCTGCGCGGGCTCCACTCCAGGTTGTTGGTGAGGAAGGTCATCTCGCGTTCCGCTCCGTCAATTTCGACCAGGGCGACCACCCGACGCATCAATTCCGGGGCCGGTTTGCGGGCATCGCTCAGGATAATCACCTCGTCCCGCAGGATCTTTTCATCCTTGGACTGGGGCATCGCTTGGACCACCTCGCAAGCCATGTTCTCCTTGGCCCGCGTCACCCAAAAGATGCCGCGCCGATCCAAGTCCCCCAAATGAGCGAAGTCCACATAACCCTTGTCAAACAAGGCGATTTCGCCGCTCTTCAAATCGGCGCACAGTTCGCGCGCCCGCAGGTTGTCATGTTCGGCAGCGGTGTCCACAATGACGAATCCGGGCAACAAACTCTGCAGGTTCAAACGCAGGTGCGTCTTGGCTGCCGCCTTGCGCCGGCGATGCTTGGCCCAGTCCAGGCAGTTGGCCACCAGTTCCATCGTAGTGCTGTCAATCACGTGGATAGGCAGCTTGAAACGGAAGGCCGGTCCGCGCCTTTTGCCCGCCGCAAAGCCCGGCGACTGTTCGGTCAAGTGCTGGAGCGTTCGCCAGAAGAGTTGTTCGGCCATTGCGGCGGAACGCCCGCGGTTGGCGTGGGACAGGCCGTTGCGGCTGGGCGGAGTCGCGCCGCGAATGGTGGAGAGCGGCCCGGAATGCAATTGCAGCGAGTCGCACAAGTCATTGAGTCCAATGCAGTGACTGAGTTGAGCATGCAACAGGCTGACGGCGTGGCTCCAAGGACTGAAGGTGCGCGACTGATCCTCCACGCCGGTCTCCCTGGCTATTTTGGAGACCTCGTGCTCTGGAATGAGATTGCAAATCTGGCGCAAAATGTTAAACCGGCAGCGTGTTGGTTTGATTGTTTTCTTTTTCATCCCTGCCTTGTGGCAGGGCTAAACCGTCAAGCCAACACTTTTTCCAATTTCCTGTGGGATGGGTGTGTTAGCATTTAGAATTTAGCCTTCGGCCTTCGTTATCAGCCTTTGGAATTCTTGTCAATGGTCGTGAAAATGGCGATGAGTTGACGGGTTTCGTCGAGCAGATCGGCCATTTTCTCGGCGGAAACGCAGCCGCTGTCCACGAGCAATTCGAGCCAATACTCGGTTTCTTCAATTTCCTTGAGGCAGTCGCCAATCTTGGAAATGAATTCGGCTTTCGACCGGCCACGCGACGCCTCGCGATAATTCGCACCGACGGATGTTCCTGAACGCAAGACCTGCTTGCCGAGCACTTGTGCAACCGTGTCGTTTTTCGGCAACTTGGAATACATGCGAATGACCCGAAGTGCAAATTCCTTCGTTCTCGGCTTCAAATTTTGAGGTTTGTTGTTCATTTAGCATTTAGCCTTTCGCCTTCAGCCTTCGTTTCCCCTGCCGTTCAAATTCCCTGACTGGCTCGTAAATTTTTCGTTTCATGCGGGCAATTCTATTTCATGGGGTGCGACAAAGGCTGTCCAAGCTCTGCCTTTTGCGGGAGTATGTACTTAACGCAAATCAATCAAAACACGAGCATGGCACGCCGATTATTTGGGCGGGCTGGCCATCCATTGGCCACCAATCGGGTTCTGCATCTTGGCCCATTTGCGTTAAGTACATACTCCCGACTTTTTGTGCGGGCGGCCAAAGCCCGTCAGGGCTGACATCTTTGTTGCTCGATGATTCCTGACAAAGCAAGCTCCGTCAGGAGCGACATCATCAGGACGAACGGGATATGCCGCTCCTGATGGAGCTAAATTTGCTTTGATTTTGGATTCTACAAATATGTCGCGCCGATGGCGCTTGCAGAACCGCACCGTTACGTCATAGACCAGTTGCGCCACCTGAAAACTTTTCAACTTCCGGTAGCCGCCATGCAGCGGAATCAATTTTTCCGGCTCGTTCATCTCTTTTGTAGGAGTCGAGGTAACGAGACTCAAATTATTTTCAGAGACTCGTTACCTCGTCACCTACGATGCTCCTTCCACGATTTTGATTTCGGCTGGGGTGAGGGCGTAAAGGTCATAGACCCGGGCGTCAGAGCGGTAATGCTGAAGGCCGAAGGCTGAAGGCTGAAAATCAGTCGCTCCCGCGGGCGAGGGACAGCGATCGAGGCCACGTAAAACTCCGTCACGGGGCACACCGTCGCAGTGGTTGTTGTAAAAATGATGGAATTTCTCGTTAGCCCGGAAATCCGCCACAAGCTGCTTTATCCGTGCGAAGGCCGCGTAAAACTCCGTATCGCGGCGGGCTGCATCAAACCCGGCTGGCATGGAGCTTTTCTACACGAAAAGCTTCAGTGATGCAATCCTGCCAGCAAATGAGGACACTTCAAAATTGCTCCGGCTATTTCCCGCTGAGAACAAGGCCCTTCTGCTTCCAAAAGGCCGGACTGCCTCCCCTCTGCCCTTTTTCCATTCAACCCATATCTATCGTGATGCCACAGGCGCCGCCACCAACGCGTATCGCAGCCCGACATATTTGGCTTGCTTATTATCGGAGTTGGAGTTAATTATAGCTTGCATCAATTGACGGCAAACGATTTGCCTTCAAAAAAGGAAAGGAAAGCTATGCACCTGTTATTATTCTCGCCGATTCTTGCCAGTGACGCTTGGGTTGCCCCCAGTGGGGCAGCTTTCATTGTCATCCTCGCCGTTCTGGCTTTATTGCGTAGTCGTTAAGCATCGGCACGCTCCGGTCGGCGATTCAGGGGCTCAATGAAAAAGTAGAAAGCGGAAAACAGAAAGCAGAAACCCGGTTGGAAAAACTCGAAGCGGAAAACGCGGAGTTGAAATCGCGGCTCGAAAAGCTCGAGCAACTGTTGCTCGGGGAAAGCGGAGGCGCGAAATGAAAAATCCCAAATCCCAACATCCAACCTCCAGAGAAACTGCAAATCCCAAACATCAAACCAGATCCGCAACCGTTCGCGGTAGCACGACGGGCCATTGGAGCTTGAACCTTGGAGCTTCACTGGTGCTTGGAATCTGGTGCTTGGTGCTTCTATGGGCGCAGTCTGCCAGCGCGCAGTCCTATTCGATTGACTGGTATAAAGTCTCCGGTGGCGGCGGCACCAGCACCGGTGGCACGTATCAAGTGAGCGGCACCATCGGCCAGCACGACGCGGGCGGCCCCATGGCCGGCGGCAATTACTCCCTCACCGGCGGATTCTGGAGTTTGATTGCCGTGGTGCAAACGCCCGGCGCGCCGACGCTGTACATCAGCAGCTCTGGCAGCACCGTGACGGTGTATTGGCAAAACGTGTCCGGCTGGGGTTTGCAGCAGAACAACAATCTGGCCGTACCCGCTGGCTGGACGGGCAGCAGCGGCATCACGACCTCCAACGGCACGAATTATCTAAACCTCACGTCACCCACGGGAAAATTGTTTTTCCGATTGAACAGTCCATGACGCAGGGCAGGCGTCCCATCCGCCTTTTTGACGAAAAAGGCTTTTGATACTGAATTGCGTTCAAAATACTACAAACCAATAAACGTACCCTCTCACCCGCCCGGCGAGACTGAGCGCGCGCGACAGCGAAGACAGGCATCCTCGGCTGCCGACACACGCGGCTTTAGCCGAGCAGTGGCCATTGGTTCAGGCGGCCTGAGCGAGCACCTGCACCTTCGTTTTGGCCCTGGCCCACGCCGCCGGCGCGTAAATCTTTTGCTTCATGCGTTCAATGTTATTTCAACCGATGCGACAATGTCTGTCCAAGGCTCGTTGTCTTAACTTTTCAACCCGCGAAAAAGTGCATCAGGCGTATCGCAAAAATGGCAAACAACATTCCCACCAGCCCCGCAAAAATCTGCCCATGCCACGCCATTGAACTTGCCGCTGCCGGTCGGAGAAAATCCGGCGTCACACCCGCGGCCAGCAACCGGTCATAAAGATGTGGATGCGTTGCCCGCGCCTTCGCCGTGACCGCCGGCACCAGATTATCTTCGTACAGCCGCGTCAAGGCGCGCGCATAGGTCCCGGCATCGCCTTCGTTGGCTTTTGCTATCTGGTCCGCCCGCGACTCCAGCTTCCGGCTTATGCTCCGGTAAATACGGGGAACACCAAGGGTGGTAAACAACAAACCATAAAAAGCGAAAAAACCAAAGGCACGTATCAACGGATTGAAGAAAATCCACGGGATGAACGCCAGCATCTGGATGGAACGCGAGTATCGTGCCGCCTTTGATTCGGTTAGATGCGCCAGTTCATGGGCGCAGATGGCGGCAACTTCATTGTCGGGAAGCAATTCCAGCAGGCGCTCTGTGAACAGCAGTTTGCGGATGCCGGGCAGTGCGAATGCCTGCGCCAGCGGGGAACGCATCAACAAAACTTCGCGAAAGGGAACATTCATTCTGGCAGAGGTATCGGTTGCAATTCTCCGCAGGCGTTCCGGCGCAGGCTGGAACAAACCGAGTTTCCGCCCCAACCAGATCAAGCCGCCCCGAGACCAAATCACAGACAGACCAATGACTGCCCCGCCGATGGCGAATACCAGTTCATTGAATTTGTCGGGCATCAACACCGCTGCACCCAGAAACACAAACCAGATCAGAAACCGGAGCAGAATGCCGATGGCGGCTTGGCGCAATAAATCGCGGAATGAAATCCTCGGGAAAAGCTCATGATCCAAGGGAAAAGTTCCTGCATAGGCGCCTAATACAGAGGCGATGCCCGTCAACAGCCAAAGCGGTGATGAATCCGGCCATAACAGCAGCACCGTCAGCACGAGAATGGCGGGAACAGTCCAAAGACTGGAGCGGGCGGCCACAACGACCGGATGCACCAACCGCGCCTGTTCTGACCAATGCTTGTCCTTGTTGCGCCGCCAAGGAATCAGTGCCAGCCAGTTCGAACTAAAAGCCAGGCCTGCCGCCAACAGGAATGCACCGATGAGAATTAATCCGTCCATGTCTCGCAAATTTCTTTCATCACGATGCGCCTGGCCAGATACAGCGGACAATATTGCCGGTCAATGCGTTTCTATCGTGATGCCGCAGGCGCCGCTTCAACCAATCCGGCTCGACGTGCTCAGATCGTTGTTGGCCCCGGGCGCATGGCTGCCGGAGTTCGGCCGCGACACCCCACGCGGCTCGGCCCGACAGACTGATAATCAGGTTCGGGGCACACGCGTGGTGAACGCGAAAAAAAGCTTGACAGAACCTTCTGCGCTTCTTATCCTCGGCATTAGTTGGTATGAGTTGACGACCCGACCGGGCCGAAAGTGAATTCGATACTGCAACTCGTGAACCCGCAACAAAAGGACGCAAATGAAAACCTATTGTAAGACCGGATTGGTTTCGCCTTCAGTCGCAGCGTTTTCGCTGTTCAACCGCGCTACGGCAATTAAAGGGAGGCGCGTCAAAGGGCAAATTTCTATTCGTAACACTGGCGCTATCGCAGTGTTTCTGGGTTTGGTGGTCGGCACGGCGCGGCTGGCCTCGGCCCAGTATGATCCGGTGGCGCAGTTCTCGCTAGTTAACAATCCCAACGGCGTTTGGAGCTACGGATGGGAATCCGTTCCACTCGGCTCTCCTTTTAATCTATTCCCCGGCGCCGCCGTTCCATTCCCCGCAACGCCAGGCCCATTCATTGGTG
This sequence comes from uncultured Verrucomicrobiae bacterium, assembly GCA_963827205.1. Lineage (GTDB taxonomy): Bacteria > Verrucomicrobiota > Verrucomicrobiia > Limisphaerales > UBA11358 > UBA11358. Next base: position 40,656 of record CAWHAH010000010.1, on the reverse strand, counting down.
CCTGGGAGGAACCGACGTTCGGAGAGTTAGGTATCTACTATAACCAAACAGCCGCTTCCCAATTGGTGACCGTTGGATCGCAAATCTCGCAATTCGATCCAGGCATGCTGGCGATGAATACCGGGCCCAACGATGAGTACCCCATGGTGCTGTTCACCGCTCCGGCTAATGGAATTTACACGATTGGAGGGACGTTCGAGGGCATTGATACCGTCGGCACGGCGAGCAGTGTGTATCTTTTGGAGAACAATCTTGTGATAACCACTGGCAACGTGCTTGGTTTTGGGCCGGGAAGCGATGTCACGCTTGCATCTGGACCGATACCTCTCATTGCGGGCCAAACACTGGCCTACGCTGTCGGAGGTCTTCCTCTCAACAGCATGACGGCATTGGTTAATGCTCAGATCTCGGCCGTCGCTGTCCCGGAGCCGTCGGCGTATGCGTTGCTCGGTCTTGCCCTGGTCCTGCTCGCCGTGCGTGGCCGGTTTGTCCGCAACCGCAAGGCCGCGGTCGTGTAAATGCGGCTCGGTAACGAAGTGCGCAAACCATAAACCAAACACCCTATATGAAAAAAGATTCTAAATTCCACGTGGCTCATCGTACCTCGGCGTATCGTTTGACCGCTTTGCTCGTGCTCTTCTGTGCGATCGGACCGGTACGCGAAGCCGCGGCGAGCATACTCGCGTACGAGGGCTTCAATTACGCGGTGAATCAACCACTGCCGACCATGGCCGGCGGGACCGGCTGGGCCGGGCCTTGGACGCAAATCAGCGGGGCGATGGTCGGTCAACCGCCGACGCTGAGTTACCCGTCGGCACTGCCATCGAGTGGTGAAGCGCTCCTGACCACGGGACTGGGATCAGCGTCCCGTACATTCGTGGCGCCGTTCAGCAATGCCGGGAGCGATCTATGGATCAGCTTTCAGGAATTGACCGCCGTTGGAGCGGTCAGCGGTGCGCAAGTTGACATCCAACAACCGACCGCGGTCCTCCCGGACATCGAGGTGAACAAAGACGCAGGCGGCGCAATCACTCTAAACGGCGTGCCGGCCGGGGTTTCCGCCGGCGACGGGTTCGTTGATTTCTTTGTGCTGCAACTGGTTCAGTGGAGCGGGGGGGATACGCTTGTGAACCTCTTCGTGGATCCGGGCGCCGTGCTCGGCCCACCGAACGCTTCGGTCCTGATCAATGGGCCGGCGTTCCAGGCACAGAACTTCTACTATCAAGCCAATCCCGGACAGGAGCTCGACGAGATCCGAGTCGGTACGACAGTCACAGACGTTTCCGCCGTCCCGGAGCCATCCGCATTCGCGATGCTTATGGGCGGGCTGCTGCTGCTGCCATTCACCGCGAGAACCCGTCGGCTGCCGTGGAAGAGCCGGGTCGCGTAGCCTTTCAGCGAATGAATGCCAAAAGCAAATTTGATAATGCAACTCGTGAACCCGCAACAAAAGGACGCAAATGAAAACCTATTGTAAGAACAGATTGGTTTCGTATTCAGTGACAGCGTTCTCGCTGTTCAACCGCGCAACGTCAATTAAAGGGCGGCGCGTCAAAGGGCAAATTCCCATCAGAAATACCAGCACCATCGCAGCACTTGTGGCCTTGGTCGTCGGCACGGCGCGGCTGGCCTCGGCCCAGTATGATCCGTCGTTGATGTTCTCGCCGACCATCAATCCCAACGGCGTCTGGAGCTACGGACTCGAAACCGTCCCGCTCGGCTCCACTTTTAATCTGTTAGCTGATCCTGTTCCAATTCCTTCAGCGCCGGGTCCTTTCATAGATTCCTGGCAGTCAGCACCATTGGGCAGCTTCATGGGAGTCTTCGATAACGGAACACCGGTTGTTCAAACCGTGACGACCGGCGCGTCGGAAATCTCGCAATTTCAGCCGGGCATGCTGGCGATGAATGCCGGGCCAAATGATGAGTTCGCCCTGGTGCAATTCACCGCTCCGGCCAGCGGAATCTACACGATTCAGGGAACGTTCGAGGGTATTGATATCGCCGGCACCGTGAGTCAAGTGTTCCTTTTGGAGAACAATGTTCCGGTGATCAGTGGAAGCGTGATTGGTTTTGGGCCAGGAAGCGATGTCCCGCTTGGATCAGGGCCGCTGTCTCTCAGCGCGGGTGACACTTTGGCCTATGCGGTCGGCGGCCTTTCTGGCAATAGTATGACGGCATTGATTGGCGCCCAGGTATCCGCCGCCGCCATCCCGGAGCCGTCAACGTATGCATTGCTCGGTCTCGCCCTGGTCCCGCTCGTCGTGCGTGGCGGGTTGGCTCGTAAACGCAAGGCCGCGATCGTTTGAACAGGGTTCGGCAGCGAAATGCGCATTTTTCAAGCCTGCGGACGCCGGCTTGAAACGCCATTTTCTGATCGCGTTTGTGACTGCGCCGAATTATTGGTCATCGCTCGCCTGTTTGGCTGAAGTAGTACCGTAAAAGTTTCGGTTTCGGCCATTGTGAATCAGGCGCAACATTGTATGCGGCCGACTGGCCACGTCCAGTTTCTCGCGCCGGGTTATGAAATCATGGCGGCATAGGCCAGGGCCAAAGCGAAGGAGAAATGGTCGCTCAGGCCGCTTGAGCAAACCGGCCACTGGTCAGACTCACTCCCGGATTTCAACTTCTGCACCATGCCGGTTGCAGTCCCGGCGGATACCAAACGTCCGTGTCTAAAATCAATGGGCCTGGGACGTTTGGCTCGCAGCGCTTTTGTCTCAGCGCTTCGCTAAACAAATACGACTTTCAGTTTGCATTTCCATTGGCCGGGGCGAAAGTAAGGAGCTGGAATTCAGTTCATCCTTTCAAGAAAGGGCTCAATCCAGATTTTTTTATGAAAATCAAACTACACTTTCTGTTCATCGTGCTGGCGTGTCTTGCCGGCGTTATTCAAGTTGCCGCCCAGGGCACGGCGTTCACTTATCAGGGTCAGCTCACGGATAGCGGCAGTCCCGCCACAGGCAACTATGATCTCATGTTTGCAATTTTTGATGCGGGCACCAACGGCAATCAGGTCGGAGCAAGCCTGACGAACGCGCCAACCGCGGTCAGCAACGGGCTGTTCATGGTTACGCTGGACTTTGGGAGCGGTGTTTTTACCGGACCGCAGCGGTGGCTCCAGATCGGTGTCCGCACAAACGGGAGCAGTGGCGCATACGCCATTTTGAGTCCGTTGCAGGAAGTGACAGCTTCGCCTTACGCCATCACTGCGGGCAATGCCGTCACCGCCGCCGGTGTGTCGGGGACCATCAACGGCAGCCAGATTCAAGGCGGCACGATCACCAGCGCGCAGATGGCGCCCGGAACGGCCGTCGCCAATCTCCAGGCTTCCGGTCAAAGCGGTGTGGCTGCGGGTGGAATTGTTCTTTCTTCGTCTGCCAACGCCACCAATCTGCTCAACACCGGCTATGTGAAAATCGGCCAGACTGAGTTGGGAGAACTCTGGACCACCCTCGGCCTGGCGGTTGCACCCGAGCCGCGTTTCAACCAGACCGCCATCTGGACGGGAACGGAAATGATTATCTGGGGCGGTTACGACGGCACGAACTATTTCAATGACGGACGCATTTACAACCCGGCACTCAACACCTGGTCAGCCATGACGCCTTACGGTGCTCCCACCGCTCGTGTCGGCCACACGGCCGTCTGGACGGGAACGAACATGATTATCTGGGGCGGTTACAACGGCAGCAGTTGGCTCAATGACGGCTGGCTTTACAATCCCGCCAGCGACCAGTGGACACCCCTGTCCACCAGCAACGCGGCACCAGCGCGCGAAAACCACACCGCCGTTTGGACAGGAACAAACATGATCATTTGGGGCGGCTACAACGGCAGCAGTTACCTGAGCAATGGCGCGAGTTATAACCCGGTCAATGACACCTGGTCCGCAATCACCACCAACAGTGCGCCCACCCCGCGCGAATACCACACCGCCGTTTGGACAGGAACAAACATGATTGTGTGGGGCGGTTACAACGGCAGCAGTTATCTGAGCAACGGGGCGAGTTATAATCCGGCCAACGACACCTGGTCCGCGATTACCACCAATGGTGCGCCCACCCCACGTGAAAACCACACAGCCGTGTGGACGGGAACGAATATGATTGTGTGGGGCGGTTACAACGGCAGCAGTTATCCGAGCAACGGGGCGAGTTATAATCCGGCCAACAATACCTGGACCTCAATCACCACCAATGGTGCGCCCACCGCCCGCGAAAACCACACGGCTATCTGGACCGGCAACGTCATGGTGATTTGGGGTGGCAAGAACGGCAGCACCGAATTCAACACCGGCGGAGGCTACAATCCTTTGGCGGACAGTTGGACTGCAGTCGCGACGAACAACGCGCCGACGGCGCGCTATGATCATAAGGCCGTGTGGACCGGTGTTCAAATGCTCGTTTGGGGCGGCACGGTGAACGGCGGCAGCGGGCTTGGTAATGGCGGATCTTACAACCCAACGAACAACGCCTGGGGCACCATAGCTTTCTCCGCGCCGAGTCCGCGTAATTCGCAAGCCTACGTCTGGACCGGTAGTGAACTGCTCATCTGGGGAGGCTATGACACGAACGCCTTGAGCGACGGCGCATTGTATAATCTTGCGACCGACACTTGGACGCCCATGTCAACCTCCTCCAATGCGCCGACGGCCCGCTATGCGCCCACGGCCGTGTGGACCGGCACGGAAATGCTCATCTGGGGCGGCACGGCGGATGGCACCAACGGCATGAATACCGGGGCGCGCTACAATCCTTCCCTTGACACTTGGATCGAAATTTCAAGCACCAATGCCCCATCTGCGCGCTTCTATCACACTGCGATCTGGACCGGCAGCGAGATGATTATCTGGGGCGGTTACAACAGTGGCAGCTTCCTGAGCAACGGCGCCGCGTATAATCCCGCGTCTGATACCTGGGCCACCATCACCAATACCGGCGCGCCCGCCGGGCGGGAACAGCACACCGCCATCTGGACCGGCAACAATATGATTATTTGGGGCGGCGACAATGGCAGTTATCTAAACACGGGGGGAAGCTATAATGTTGCATCCAACACCTGGACTGCACTTTCTACGAGCGGCGCGCCCACCGCCTGTGCCGACCCAACCGCGGTCTGGACGGAAAGTCAGATGATTGTTTGGGGCGGCTACAACGGAAACGCATTGAATGACGGCGGACTTTACAATCCGTCGGCCAATTCTTGGGCGCCATTGAACACCAACAGTGCTCCCGAACCACGATTCTATCACACGGCACTATGGACCGGCAGCGAGATGCTCGTCTGGGGTGGGAGGTCAACAAACACATTCTTCAATGATGGCGGATATTACAGTCCGACCGCGAATTCCTGGCAATCCATGACTACGAGTGGTGCGCCAGCACAACGGGCGCTTCACACAGGCGTTTGGACGGGCAACGAAATGCTCATCTGGGGCGGCGGCAACAGCGTCACTAATTTAAACGACACCTCTGCCTACACGCTCCCTCAGTTGATGTATCTCTACGAGCAGCAATGAGGACGGACACAGGAGCAAGTGCGAATGAAACCATTTTCCACCCCATGGCTCGCCCTGTTGCTGTCGGCAACACTTGCGCCTGACGCCCCTGCGCAAAGTTACTCGATTGACTGGTATAAAATCGCCGGTGGCGGCGGCACGAGCGCCGGCGGCACTTATCAAGTGAGCGGCACCATCGGCCAACACGATGCCGGCGGGCCGATGACCGGCGGGGGTTATTCTTTGACCGGCGGTTTTTGGAGTCTCATTTCCGTGGTGCAAACACCTGGTGCGCCGACGCTGTACATCACCGGCTCGGGCAACACGGTGACGGTGTATTGGCAAAACGTGTCCGGCTGGAGTTTGCAGCAGAACAACAATCTGGCCGTGCCCGCGGGCTGGACGGGCAGCAGCGGGGTGACGACCTCCAACGGCACCAATTATTTGAACCTCACGTCGCCTACGGGAAATCTGTTCTTCCGCCTGGCCAATCCCTGAAACGCCTGGAGCAACTTCAATGTCAATTGAAACCAGACGTGTCTCGCCAGCCGGATATGTTTCTGTTGCCGAAAAGGTTTCAGTCCCGGCTATTGTGAATCAGGCGCAATATTGCATGCGGCTGACGGACCACGTCTAGTTTCTGGCGCCGGGTTATGAAATCAGGGCGGCATAGGCCAGGGTCAAAGCGAGGGGCAAGTGGTCGCTCAGGCCGCATGAACGAAGCTCCAATATAAGCAAATCCTGCTGTGTTGAGCGCAAAATAAGTTGCGATAGTTGTTGCTATCAGCCGGGGAACTTCGTTTTATCGTGCCGTCAGCAGCTGTTCTGGTTCCTTGGCCGTGAACCTCCAACCCTGATGACAGCCGTTCAACACGGTAAACCCACGGCCAGGAGAACTATGAAAATGAAAACTAAAATCGCCCTATACGGGCTTATGTCGGGACTGCTCGTGCTGGCAGCAAGTGCTGTTCTGACCGCCCCCGCCAGCCGGGCGCAAACCCTGGTACTCAATGGAATGCGGGCCGCGGCGGAAGCGGGCGACGCCGGGTCCCAAAACGCGCTGGGGCTGGCCTACGAAAACGGCCAGTTCAGCGAGGTGGATTTAGCGCAGTCGGTGACCTGGTTCCAAAAATCGGCGGACCAAGGCAACCCTTGCGGCGAAAGAAATCTGGGGCTGATGTTTGCCGAGGGCAAGGGCGTCAAACAGGATTTCACTGAGGCCGTTATATGGCTGGGCAAGGCGGCGGACCAAAATGTCTACTCCGCGCAAAACTCCCTCGGCATGCTTTACATCGAAGGCAAAGGCGTGCCGCAGGATCTGGCTCAAGGCGTCAAATGGCTGGGCAAGGCGGCGGACGGCAACTACTACAAGGCCCAGGAGAATCTGGCCAGGTTGTATCTGCACGGCCCGGGCGTGCCGCAGGATGACGCCCGGGCCTTCAAGCTCGTCCGCGCGGCAGCAGACCAGAATTACGCCGCCGCCCAAAGTACGCTGGGCTGGATGTATTCCGTCGGCCGGGGCGTGGCCCGGGACGACGCCGAGGCAGTGAAATGGCTCCAGCGCGCCGTTGACCATAATAATTACGCCGAAGCCCAGAACAGCCTCGGCCTGATGTTCGAGCAAGGCCGCGGCGTGAAACAGGATTCCACCGCAGCGGTGGCCTTATATCGCAAGGCGGCGGAATGCGGCTACGGCCCTGCACAGAACAATCTGGCCATCGCCTGCGCGCTCGGACAGGGCACGGCCAAGGATTCGGTGGAGGCTTGCAAGTGGTTTGAGCTCGCCGCCACCCACGGCGACAAACATGGCGCGGACATCCGCGACACCCTCGACAAGGCAATGACCCCGCGACAGATCGCCGAGGCGGAGAAGCGCGTTCACGAATTCAGGTCCAAGGGCTAGCCGGTCCTCAACCCGATAAATTGTCGGGAAATGCGCCTGTGGAATAGCTGACGGCAAAAAAGGCGCATTACCGGGCAGCAGCGTGACAGGTTGTTTCATAATCCGATGCCGGAAACTAGACGTGGCCGCTCGGATACGACGTTTCGCCGGCCGCTGAGACTGGGGAGCCCGCCCGAACGGGCCGAAGCCGTCAAACAGTCGGCAAAAATGATTCTTCAACCCTTTTAGCTAACGCAGGTTGAGAGGTTAAGCCCATAAAATCCTTTGTATAAGGAGAAACTATGGTAAAATCGCCACCGTTGGCAGCAGAGCGTCTGGCACCACTTAAATTCCATGAAAGGAAGTACTATGAAAATCCGCGTTCAGAATCTGTCGGTTGCATTGGCCTTGCTGGCGCTCTCAACCTTCAACTCTCAACTCTCAACCACCTTCGCCCAAGGGACGGCGTTCACGTATCAAGGCCAGCTCCAAAACAACGGCAGTCCCGCCAGCGGGACCTACAACCTGACCTTCTCGCTGTTCAACACCGATACCAGCAGTGTCGCGGTTGCCGGACCGGTAACCAACAATGGCGTCATCGTCACCAACGGCCTGTTCACGGTACTGATTGATTTTGGCCCCGGCGTCTTCACCGGCCAGACCAACTGGCTGGAAATTAGTGTGGCGACGAACGGGGTCAGCACCTTCACCACCTTGACGCCTCGCCAGGAATTGACGCCCACGCCGTATGCCATTTATGCGGAAAACGCCAGCGGTTTGAGCGGCACATTATCGGCGTCTCAACTGACCAGCATTGGTAATACCAACGGCGACGCCAGTGACAACTTCTTTGTCGGCCAATCGGGCAATTCGACGATGAGCGGCTATTACAACACGGCCGATGGCGATGCTGCGCTTGTCTCCAACACGACCGGCATCGCGAATACGGCCAACGGCGCGGTGGCGCTTTTATTGAATACGAATGGCTCCTACAACGTGGCCGATGGCGCTTTTGCAATGAACATCAACACGAGTGGCTCCGGCAACGTGGCCGTCGGCTATTATGCACTTGGTTTAAATACGAACGGCAGCGGTAACATCGCCTTGGGTGATCAGGCTGGCAATAACATCACCAGTGGCAATGACAATATTGACATTGGCAACGCAGGTGTCGCAGGCGATAACAGCATCATCCGCATCGGCGATGGGCAGAGCCAGACGTTCATCGCGGGTGTCATCAACGGCAACGGCGGCGGCTTATCCTCCCTCAACGCGGCGAATCTGACCGGGCCAGTCCCTGCCAGTTCATTGACTTCCGTTCCCGTTGGAAGTTTGACCGGCACAATTCCTCAATCCAACCTGGGAATAGCCAATTCCTACACTCCCACCATTGGCGATGGGACCTACAACTTCAGCACCTCCACACAAGATGGTTATTATGTCATAGTGGGAAATTTGGTTTACTTCGAAATCTGGCTTAAATGGACATCCAAAGGATCGGCCACTTCAACGTCAAGCCTGAGAATCAGCCTGCCTTTCACGATGGCTTCAGAACGCGTTGGCTTCTCACTGGCATATTTAGTTGGATTCACCTTCAGCAACGAACTGACCGCCGGGGCGAATAATGGCGCATCCTATATCCTGTTATATAACCTTTCGAATTCGGGGGGGTCACCCTCGAATGAGACCGTGGCCGATTGCGCCACCAGTGGGGAGATTCAAATCTCCGGCGTTTACCGCTGGCAGTAAGTCCGGGACGCGCCCACGGGAAACCTGTTCTTCCGCCTGTACAATCCCTGAAACGCTCGGAGCAAAGTATCTGTCACCCGAAACCTGACGTGCTCCGTCCGCCGACTGCGACCCATCGCTTGTGGCATGGACTGGGGAATCAGTGACGGGAACCTACCGCCAGACGTGCCCCGGCTGCGCGAGGACGTCCACGAGCACAAACACCGTATCCGAACTTCCACGTCTGGTTCCGGACGCCGGGTTGAGAAATGAAGGCGGCATAGGCCAGGGCCAAAGGTAAGGAGCAAACGGTCGCTCAGGCAGCCTTAACAAACCTCCCATGTCCACAAAACTTGCTGTACTGAGCGCAAAATAAGTTGCGATAGTTGTTGCTATCAGCCGGGAAACATGGTCTGGTCTTCGCGTTGCTAACATTATTGGTTCCCAAGCCGTGAACCTCTTATCTTGGCGACACCGGTTTAATACGGTGAACCCACGGCCAAGAGAAGAAATGAAAATGATTAGGATCACAAAATTATTCGCTCCCGGAAACGATTCCACCCTCACGAGCCTCGGGCTGCTCATGCTCCGGCTCTGGCTGGGGCTGGCGATGTTTTTCAATCACGGCTTTGACAAGCTCATCCACTTTGAATACGCGGCGAACTTTCCCGATCCGTTGGGCATCGGGGTAACGACCAGCCTCGCGCTCGTCACCTTTGCGGAAACCGCCGGCGCACTGCTGCTGGCCCTTGGCATTTTGACGCGCTTCGCCGCGATGACACTGGTTATTGATCTCGCTGTGGCCGTTTTCATGGTTCACAAGGCGGCGAGCGGGGCCGGTGAACTGGCGTTCGTTTATTTGGCCGGCTACATCGCGCTGTTGCTTGCCGGCGGCGGAAAATTCTCCGCTGACAAGGCGCTGTTTGGCAAGCGCAGGAATCCGGGCACAGACTTGAACCTTGTTGGGCTGCCCGCGACGGATACAATCCCCGCCTAGCTCGCCATGGTTTTTCTGAACAAATTCAACCCAGCGACATCAATTGCTGCATTCCCGGCTTTCCGGCCCTTTGGATACCAGCCACCATGAGTGATTTCGTTTTTGATAGCCCAATCCATTGATCCAGCATCGCTTACATGCTGATGCGGATGCAGCCAATGCGTGGCGCCTCAGCCGGTTACAAAGGGACCATGAAAAACCAATTTCTTTTCCATGAGAAACTGATACAAATCTGCATGTTGGGTGCGGTGCTGGCGTTCGGTTGGTCGGCGTACGCCGGAGAGAGTTGGGACCTGGCAGGCGACTGGAATCCACCTGCCAACCCGAACGGTGCCTGGACTTACGGCGATTACGATAGCGGCTCGTTCACAAATCTGACCTACATGACCAACGGGGTGGACGGTGTTGAAGGCGGTTACTTGCCGGTCGGCGGGGATGGGTTCATTTACAAAAACCTTACGGGGAGCGCAGCTTATGGAATCGGTCCTGGGCAGGTCTCGCTCGAAAGCAACTACGGGACCCCGTGGCGAGATGGACTGCTCCGGCCTCTGGTCTCTACAACATCACCGTATTGATTGGAGGAACGACGGTGACCGAGGGTCCCGGGTTCGGCAACTACTTCGCCCAGTACGCCGGATTGAACATCAACATGGTCGGGCAGGCGGTCGATAGCTTCAACAACAACGTGATGAACTGGGCCCTTTCCAACTTGTGGCTTAACGCGGGTACCACCGTGGACGCTTATGTGGCGTACCAAGGCTATGCGTGGGGTGGGGACAACCAGACAACTTTTCACGTCGATGCCGTGCGAGCTCCGTTGCTCGACATCACCTGTTCCAGCAACCAAGCCGTCGTCTCGTGGCCGCCATCGGTGACGGGTTGGACGCTGCAAACCAACAGCAATCCCAGCACCGCCAATTGGGGCAACTACCTCGGCACCATCGTCAACAACACGGTGACCAACTCGCCGCCGACGGGAAATTTGTTCTTCCGCCTGGCCAATCCCTGAAACGCCTGGAGCAACGTCAATGTCAATTGAAACCAGACGTGTCTCGCCAGCCGGATATGTTTCTGTTGCCGAAAAGGTTTCAGTCCCCCGCTATGGTGAATCAGGCGCAATACTTCAAATTCAAGGAGCCTTGAACATTTTTCATCTGTTGACCTGACGGGTATTTGTGCCAAAATTGGTATCATGGACACGGATTTTATTGAGAAAACAATCAGGAACTACGCGCAAACCCTTAAAAGTGGAAACCAAACGGAACGGGAGGCATCCGAGGAATTGGCCAGGATAGCGGATAAGCTCAGGCAAAAGCGTCAGGCTGAAAAAGGCGAATTGAAGCCCGATCCTCTCCCCTCCTCCAGCGGTAATCGGCCCACGAGCAGTTTGTAATTTGGGAATGAAAAGGCTTGAGCCTGGTGGCGCACTTCAACGCGCCTGCACGCGGTAATACCTTGTAAAGTTGGTCGCGCCGCCGCCATCGCTGAATACCATTGTTCCACTCGTGCCAGGCAGGGCGGAACCGAGGTTGGTCCAGGACGTTGAGGCGTCAAGTGTGTTGCGGCCCTGTAGCTGGAAACTCCAGTTGGTCACCGTCGAGCAACTCAACTGGACGTTGGATGCCGTCAGCGAAATTTTCATGATGTTGAAAACCGGCGGAGTCGGATAGGAAGCCGGATTCAACGGGTCCGTGCCATTAAGATATTCCGTCAGGTTGGACACACCGTCGCCGTCCGCGTCGTCCGAGCCGCGCGATTTGTCGGCCGCCTCGCCGAGTACGTGGCCGAAATAAGCCAGCCGCCACCAGTCGGGAATGCCATCCGTGTCGCTGAACACGTCGGCGATTTTCAGGATTTGAATTCCCGAAATGCGCGCGTTGTCCGCCGCTCCCGGAGTAAAAAGAATTTGCAGTTGGGAATTGGTCACGGCATTGGTAAAAACGAGGCTGATGGGAATGTTCTGTCCGCCGGCGGCGGCAAAAATGTCGAAATTGGTCAGCACCTGTTGGCCCTGGATGAAGACGTTGAACTCGCGTTCCCCTGGGCCGCTCCAATACGTCTCCGCCTCCAGCAGCGTTATTTGGTAAATGCCTTCGGGGCAATCGAACTCGTAATAAAATCCTCCGCTCGACGTGTTGTAACGCTCGCGCTGGTAAAGCGATTGCGCACTGGCGCAAATGCCGATGATGGAATTGGCCACGTAACCCGTCGTGCCGCCGGAATAGCCGAACGAGCCAAAACCATAAGCCATGTCCTTGAGCCAGACATTGCCGGCGCAATCGGTGACGTTCGCCGGATTGCCGCCGCTAACCCGCTGAAGATAACTGCCCGGCACGTTGAAAAGCCAGACACCCACGGAGTTCGTGGTGGAGATGTTTCCCGACGAATCCGTGGCGCGGGCGGAAATCTGGTGCGGACCATTCAGAAAATTCGAGCTGTTGAGGCTCGCGCTCCATGAGGTCGTGCCGCTCGCGGTCTGCCACGCGTCGTTGTCAAATTGAAATTCCACTTTGGCCACGGCGACAGTGTCGCTGGCCGTTCCTGATATTTGAAGATTTCCTGCAATCACCGCGCCGTTCGTCGGCGTCTGCAACGAAATGGTCGGCGGAATAAGGGTGCTCTCGGCCGCCGTGTAAAATTGCATTTGATAGGGAGAATACATGGCGTTGCCTGAAACGGAATCAATGGCCGAGTTGGTGACGCGTACGGTGATCAACGTCGAACCCGGCCAGCCCGCTGCGCTGGGGGTGAAGGTCATCGTGTCATTCGCTGCATTCACCGCCGACCAGGTGAACGAACCGCCGACCGCGGGGCTGATGCTGAAGGCGGTTTGAACGCTGTTCGTGTCCATCGGTTTGCTGAATTGAAGCACGATGGGCGAAAAGGTCGGCACATTGGTCGTCCAGTGCGCCGGCGAGTTGCTGATCACCACCGGGTCCAGCGGCTGCCACTGCGATTGCGCAATAAAGATTTTCGCTGTCGTGCCCGGCACGGTTATCGCCGGCGTTTGCGAACCGCTTGTCAAGGTGTAGGTTTCGTTGGTGTTCAGTAAATTCACCAGCACCGTGCCCGCCGGATAAGTCAGCGTGCTCGCGGGCAACGTTTGGCTCGAACTGGCCGTGTTGAAAACCACAAACACTTCCTGCGTGTTCAGCACGCGCGAATAGGCAAACAATCCCGGCCCGGTGGAGTTGTTGGCCTGATTGACGTATGAACCGAGCGTGAGCGCCGGATACAACCGGCGAAAATTGTTCAATTGGGCCACCCACAGGAACAACGGATGCGTCATGTTGAAATTATCCGCGCCCGGCGAACTGAGCTGTGAAACAGAACCCCCCGGCCCATCCTTGAATTCCCCGACAAACATGTCCTCGCGGTCATTCGGGTCGGTCGTGCCATCAAATCCCTGTTCCGTGCCGTAATACAGACACGGGATGCCGCGCGACGTGTAAAGAAAAGCCAGCGCCACTTCCAGCCGATTGGTGTTGTTGTTCGCCTCGCTGGTGCTGAGAAAACGGGGATTATCATGGTTATCCAGAAAGGTGACCAGTTGCATCCGCGACGCGGGATCATACAAGGCGTCCACAGAGTTGTAATGATTTTGAATCAATGACGTCGCTCCGCTGGCCGTGGCAAATACGCTTTGGATCGCGTTGTCGTAAAGCGGGTAATCCACAACGGAATCAAATTCGAACGGCCCGCCATCTTCCGTCCCGGTATAGGGAGCCACGACGGTCTCCGAGCCGTTATCAACCTCGCCAAACATGAAGAAGTTGGTATTGCCGTTGGTTGCCGCGTAGGCATGAATCGCCGGACAGAAATATTGCCAGCAGCCCATGTCCACCTCCAGGGCCGTATCCACCCGGAATCCGTCAAAGCCAATTTGATTGATCCAATATTCGTAGATCGCGGCCATGTTCGAGCGAACGTAGGGCGTTTCCGTCCGGAAATCATTCAGGCCGTCCAACCAACCCAAGACAACCTGGTTGCTGTCGTTGAAATTCTGAATGTTCCCATAGTTGTGGAATAAATTGGTAAGGGACGGATTGGTGGCGGTCAGATTGAAGGGCGCCGGATACGTTTTTGAACCGTTCACATAACTCAGAGGATAGCCCGCCGGGTAGTTGAAGTTTGGATAACCCGACCCGCTGCCGGTGACAAGGTCGCCGGCGTGGTTCACCACAATATCATCAATCACCAGCAAGCCGCGCGCGTGCGCCGCCTGCACCATGTGCTGGAGATTGGAGATGGAGCCCCAATGCGGCGCCACCTCGTAGAAATTCCACGCCGAGTAGCCGTGAAATTGTCCTTCCGTGTTTAACACGATCGGCGAAATCCAAATGGCCGTCGCCCCCAGCGCCTTGATGTAGTCCAATTTCTGCTCGATGCCCTCGAAATCCCCGCCATGTACCGAGGAGCCGCCGTCGCCGGATGGATCGTAAGTTCCTTCCGCATTGTCGTTGTTCGTGTCCCCGTCGTAAAAACGGTCGGTGATGATCTGGTAAATGCTTTGCGCCTGCCAGAATGTATTGGGGACCGATTGGGCGGAGACCAACGTCGCCCAGCAAAGACTTGCCGCGGCAAAAATAAACGCGCTTAACCACCGCGAGGCGCGGTTGGCGCGGATTGCGGGACCGTCGCGGCGCGTTTTCATGACGACGACAGTTTAGACGGTCGAAGGCGCTGGCTTGATTTGATTTCCATATCGGTTAAATCGAAACATAAGGTAACTCAAATTCATACAACAAATAACTACATATTCATGCGCTCCTTGGGGGAAATACGAGCCTCACACTTTTCCGGTCGGGAAATTTGATAAGGAAAGGCGCGAACTTAGCGGCCCGCGGCGCTTGGAAAGGGCACAATGTTGGCTTGGGCAAGTGATTCCTGGGGCAAGGCCGGCGGTTGCGCCCGCAGCAGTCTGCCCCATTTTTTTTGGGTCTTCGTACTGAAACGCAGCAAATAGAAGCAGTTATAAAGGTCTTTGCGCGGCGTCTTGTCCGCAACGACGTTTTTGATGTCCACATTGGTCGCGGCGATCACACGCACATTCACGCTGGACTCCTGGTCGTCGCCCAAGCGCTGGATTTTACCGTGCTCCATCGCCCGCAACAGCTTTGCCTGGCATGGCGCAGGCAGCCCGTCGAGTTCATCCAGGAAAAGTGTCCCGCCGTTAGCTTCCTCAAAGCAGCCCTTGTGATCCCCGTCTGCGCCGGGGAAAGCTTCTTTCACGTGGCCGAAAAGCCGGCTCTCGATGAGGGGCTCAGGGACAGCGGCGCAATTGAAGGTGATGAACAGTTTGGCCGCGCGTTTGCTGGCGCAGTGAATCAGCCGGGCGAAGGCTTCCTTGCCCGTATTGGTTTCGCCTAAAAGTAAAATCGGGGAGTCATATTCTGCCATGGAGAAGGCCGTCTTCAGTTCCCGGAGAAAGAGGGCGTGATCGCCAACCACGCATAGTTCGTCACAGAGCGATTGGAAATCGTAGGGCGCGTCTTCATCCAGTGGGGCGCCGAACGGTCTGATTTGGGGTGAATGCGGGTTTGTAAAATCAATTTCCGTGATCTGGCCGGCCCCGGCGGGAACGAATTTTGCGGTCTGGGTCTGCAGGATACGGGCCGGAATCTCTCCGCCGGCTGCCAACATGAGCCAACCGGCGTCCACGTGTGGAATGCCGGACGACACACAAATGAAGTATTCAGCCTGGGGATTCTTCCGGCTGATCTTGTTGAAGCGGGACTTCAGTTGTCTGGGGATTTCCAGAGAGTTGGCGGAGTCTTTGAGCGGCACATCACAGATTTCCACCGTCAGGCTTGGGTTCCGCTTCTGCAACTCTTCCTTCGTCTGTTTCGAAACTTCCGCCGTGTCCGGTGTGGAGAAAATATGGACGCAATCAAATTGCTGGGCCGAGGCCGCGGTGAGGACAGGCCCGGCCTGCTGTTCACCCGTGACGGAGACTTTGGCGAACGGGTCGTGAACGCCGGTGAAACTCAAAAGGATCTTCATGGCTCGGCCTTTCAAGCGTACGTGTCATATTTTACAGCATTAGCGGCTTTGAATCGAGCAAATTATCGTTTTGGTTTTCGGCCGGACGGGGACACCTGGAGAGCATTCGCGGCGTTGTTACCCAGCAACCTTGTTCAAGCGGAATTTGAATCCGGGTCAATCCCGGGTTCGCCAAAATATTTTTCCAAAAAATAAAAAGTTGTTCTCGACAAAGAACAATTTTTTGCGGATTCAAATGTGGCAGAGACAATGGCGCAAATTAAACGCATTGGCATTCTGACGGCGGGCGGTGACAGCCCCGGTCTCAACGCCGCTATCCGCGGGGTCGGCAAAACCGCCCTCGGTTTTTACGGCATGGAAATCATCGGCTTCCGCGATGGTTTCCGCGGCATCGTCGAAGACCGGCGGTTGAAGCTCGATCGCCCCACGCTCGCCGGCATCCTCACCGTCGGCGGCACCATCCTCGGCACGAGCCGCGACAAGCCGCAGCGCATGACCATTGACGGGCGTGTGCATGATATGACCAGCGTCATCGTCAAGAATTACGGGCGTTACGGCCTCGACGCGCTGGTCTGTCTCGGCGGCGGCGGCACGCAGAAAAGCGCATTGCGGCTCAAGGAAGCCGGGCTGAACGTCATCTCCCTGCCCAAGACGATTGACAACGACGTTGCGATGACGGACTTGACCATTGGTTTTGCCACGGCGCTGGACATTGCCACGGAAACCATTGACCGCCTGCATAGCACCGCCCACAGCCATCACCGCATCATCGTCACTGAAATCATGGGGCATCGGGCTGGCTGGCTGGCTTTGGGCGCCGGTATTGCGGGCGGCGCGGACGTGATTTTGATTCCCGAAATTCCCTACGACGTCCATAAAATCGCCGATGCCATCCGGCGCCGGAGCCGCGCCGGGACCAACTTCAGCATCGTGGCCGTGGCCGAAGGCGCCATGGCGAAGGACGACGCGCGGGCTTTTCAAGCTGCGGAAGGCCGGAAGGAACGCGCGCGAAATCAACGGGAGAAGCACGAAGCCAAGCTGGAGCTGGCCGCGCTGGAAGCCAAGCACAGCGGCAACACGTTGCGGCTGGCGAAGCAACTGGAAGAGCTGACGCACCTCGAATCGCGCGTGACCATTCTCGGCTATGTCCAGCGCGGGGGCATCCCCTCGCCTGCCGACCGCCTGCTGGCGACGCGGCTGGGGAGCGCGTGCGGCGATTTAATCCACGACAACGTTTTCGGCGTGATGGTGGCATCGCGCGGTGACCGAACCGAGCCGGTGCTGCTGGAAAAGGTGGCCGGAAAACGCAAAATCGTCCCGCCTGATCATCCGTGGGTCGAGGCCGCGCGGCGCGTGGGAACGTGCCTGGGCGATTGACGCAGCAGCCGACGTTAGTCGGCTCTGACCATTTCGGAGTTCGGAGTTCGGGGTTCAGAATTGAAAAAGTGAGCCTCGTCACCCAGGCCGCAACTTCCATACCGTGCCGACGTTCAATTCAATATGAAAAGAATGACATTGCTTTTCGTTGCACTGGTGGTGGTTTCGCTAGCTATCAGATTCTGGCAGCACGAGCCATCGTTGCCTGTAGCGACTCATCAACCGCAGGTGCTGACGGTCAGTTTCGAGCAAGCGGCCAGAGGAGATTTCGCATCGAGATTGCGTGCGATTATTGCCAGAGCAGATTCACAAGTAGACAAAGCCGCGTTTGGGAAGACAACGGTTGTTTATGATACCAGCATTAATGCACCATCCTTGTGGCTCAATCCCTCGATAGTCTCCAAACCTTGAGTTGATCTCATCAGCAAAAAACTCCGCTAGTTTCGCAGCAGGATTTTAAAGGCAGGGCACGTCATTTCCGCCGTCGCCGCACAATTTTCCGTTCTTCAAATGGCGGCTTTCGGCAGAAAGCCGCTACGGTTTGATGACGACGGCGCCGGCCACCAGACGCGAACGGCTACCGGATTTCAAAGGACAAACTGTGATGGACAGAAACTTAAATGAGGAATATATTCGCAACAATTAAACAAAGCTGGCGGCAGAACGCGCCGTCTATCATTCCTTAATGGCCGTATGTCAGACGTGTCGAAAAATGATTGGAAGGGACTATGGTCTATTCTTTGGCGCACACTTATCCTTGGCCCGATAGTTTGGATCATCGGCATGGTTTTGCTTTTCCTGGTCCTAGCCCTGTTGATTATGCCCCCTTTTTATGCCGTTCTGGCCTTTCTCACTGGTAACTGGCTTTCCGGCATCCTGGCACTTGCCGGCTGGCTGGCCGTTCTGCATTTCCGCCGGCCGATTTTACGCTGGACACTCCAAGGCATTGAGTATGGAGACTTTTAACAAAGCCGTTGGAACAGGATTTCAAACGCAAGGCGCGTAAGTTCCGCTGTCGCTGCGCGTTTTCCCGTTTTTCAGATGGCGGCTTTCTGCCGAAAGCCGCTACGGTTTGATGACGGTGGCGCCCGCCGCCGGACGCGAACTGAATATGGTCGCTTCGATCGCGGTCCTTTTTTTGTAATCAGCGGCAACCTTTTTGGAGATGGCTTCAACGGTGTCGGCCTTCACCAACGCAACGGTGCAGCCGCCGAAACCACCGCCGGTCATGCGACAACCATAAACGCCGCCCTTGATACCGATGGCTTCGGCGATTTCGACGACGGCATCGAGTTCCGTGCAGCTTACTTCGTAATCGTCACGCAGCGAATAATGGCTCGCATACATGAGCTGGCCGACCGTCGGCCAGTTTGAGGCGCGAACGCCTTCGGCGGCGTGAACCGTGCGTTCGATTTCGCCGATGACGTGACGCGCTCGGCGGTAAACCACATCGTCCATCCCGCCTTTGGCGTCTTCGAGAGCGTCGGCGGTTGCATCGCGGAGGGAGGGCACACCGAGGATTTTGGCTGCGGTCTCGCATTGTTTGCGGCGCGCGGGATATTCACTGCCGGTCAATTTGTGTTTGACGTTGGTGTTTACGATGAGCACGGCGACGGACGGGTCATCCAGCGGCACCAGTTCCGTCTGCCGTGAGCGGCAATCGAGCAGGAGCAGATGATCTTTCCGGCCCATGACGGAAATGAACTGGTCCATGATACCGCAGGGCATTCCGGCGAATTCGTGTTCGGCTTTCTGGCATAGCAGCGCCTTTTCAACCGGGTCGAGCTTCTTGCCAGCGATAGTTTCGAGGAGGGTGGCCGTGGCGACTTCGAGCGCGGCGCTGCTGGAAAGCCCGCCGCCCAGCGGCACGGTCGAGTGAATCGTCGCGTCGAAGCCGCCGGGGTTCAATCCGCGAGCGAGGAACCCGGCGATGACGCCAGCGGGATAATTGGCCCACGTGCCCTTCGGGAACGGCTTGACCGCCCCAGTCAGATCTATGCTTGCAGGTTTGTCGCCGAGGGTTGACAAAAGCCGGATTTGTTTCGTGTCCCCGGCCGGGCGATCGGCCGCAATGACGGTGTAACGCTCAATCGCCATCGGCAGCACGAAGCCGTCGTTGTAATCGGTGTGTTCGCCGATGAGGTTGACGCGACCGGGCGCGGCAACAATCCAGCGCGGCGGGCGGCCGTGAGCTTTGGCAAATTGTTGTGAAACGTGGGCGGTGAGTTCTTTGAGCGTCATGGTGAATTAAAACGAGGATGGAGGATTGAGGATGGAGAATGGAAAACGGCAGTGCAAAGCGGCCATCCGTCATCCTCTATTTTCCATCTTCGCTTTTGCTTTTCCCCGCCCGCGAGGCGCCCAACAACATCAGCACGCCGAAGACAAGCAGCGCGATGCCCCACCAAAGGTCAACGTTCATGCCGAGCGCCTTTTCACTTGGCCCGGTGAGAATGCCTTCGATGATAAGCAGCACGCTGATGAGCGTGAACATGATGCCGATTGGCCAGCGAATATCGAGTCCCATAACATTATTTATGATTTATGATTGACGATTTATGATTTGCAGTCGGTTTTTTCACCAAAAGATGATGTTAAGGATGACACAGGCAATGAGCAAAATGACTCCGAGCACTGCCGGTCGCAGCAGGAAATGCTGCTCGTCGTCCTTGAGTCTCGGCGTGAGCGAATAAACCAGGCCTTTGAGTTCCGCATCGGATTTCGTTCGCCTGGTTGCCAGCGAAATAACGAGCGTCAAAATGAAGCAAACGCTGAAAGCAAACGAGGCCAGCCAGAAATTTTGCGCCATTTCGCTGGGGAAGGTCTGGACGACCGCAATATAACCACCCTTGATGCCCGGCGTGTCGCCGGATGCAAGCGTCAATGCGTGGAACAGTGCCGACGTGGCGGTGCCGCCAACCAAGCCTAGGAACGCGCCGGTGCTGGTCGTGCGCGCCCAGAACATTCCCAGCAAAAATGTCGCAAACAACGGCGCGTTCACAAAGCCGAAAACCAATTGGATGATGTTCATCGCATTGGAATAATGGCTGGCGAAATACGCGCAGAAAATGCTCAAGATGATGCCAACGACCGTGGTGGCCTGGCCGACGATGAAATAATGGCGGTCGCTTTTGTTCTTCGCGATGTAGGCTTGATACAAATCGTAAGTCCAAATGGTGTTGAACGCGGTGACATTGCCGGCCATGCCGGACATGAACGACGCGAGCAGCGCCGTCAGCGCCAGCCCCAACAGGCCAGACGGGCAATAGCGTTTGATCAGCGACAGGATGACGCCGTTGTAATAATTATCGCTGACGGCGTCCTGCAACGCGGCCTTCAATTTGTCTTCCGGAATCGGGTTGGCGCTGTTGGCCTGGATGATGGCAGCGACTTTGGCCTTGTCCATTTTCAAGCCAATATCCTTGCTGACCTTATCAAATGCGGCGTCAGCGGTCGCGGGACTGGCGGCATTGACATCCGCAATCGCTGTCGCGTAGGCACTGTCAGAAATTGTCATGTGCGGCAGGTGATAATCCTTGCCCGGCATCGAGGCGAGGGCGACGGCCAACATGCCCGGCAAAATCACCAGCACGGGAAAGAACATCTTGGGCACAGCGGCGATGAGCGGCGTGCGGCGCGCGGCGCTCATGTTCTTGGCGGCCATCGCGCGTTGGACGACGAGGAAGTTGGTGCACCAATAACCGAAGCTCAAAACGAAACCGAGGCCGAACACCATCGCAAACACGTTCACACCCATCGGATTGTGCGCCGAGCCAGCCAGGATCGGTTTCCACGCGCTGCTCCAGGCGTCGGGCGCGAAGGTTTTGTCGTTGAGCGACAACGCGGCCGGGTTCTGCGGCGACCTCGGCGAGCTTGCCCTTCAAAACGTCCCAGCCGCCGACGTCCTTGAGTCCCAGCCAGACGACCGGCGCAAAGCCCAGGACGATCATGAAAAATTGCAGCACTTCGGTGTAAATTGCCGAGGTCAGTCCGCCTTTCAACACATACACCAGCACCACACCCGAGCAAATGACAAATACACGTCGTAGCTGCCGAAATTGTGACCGAAGTTCCAATCGAACTGCCCAGCAACAGATCGCGAGCAATTTGGCCAGCGCGTCCATCGAAATGCCCGACGCGAAAACGGTCATTACCGCGAATGAAATCGAATTGAAGCAACGGGTCCGATAATCGAACCGCATGTTGAGGTATTCGGGCACCGACCGCGCCTTGGAGCCGTAATAAAACGGCATCATGAACACGGCGAGAAAAATCATCGCCGGGATGGCGCCGACCCAGTAAAAATGGGCGGTGGCGATGCCATATTTGGCGCCGCTGGCGGCCATGCCAACCAGTTCGAGCGCGCCCAGATTGGCGGCCATGAACGCCAAACCGGTGACCCAGGCCGGAATCGAGCGGCCCGACGTGAGATAGTCCGAGGAAGTTTTCAGGTAGCGCCGCAGCGCGAAGCCAATGCCGATGACAAAGCCGGTGTAAGCCAGCAGGATGGCATAATCAACCCACGCGAGATGAATTGGTTGCATAAGAATTGGGCGACTATTTATGGAGTGTCATGGACAATGTCAATGCAATTACTTATACTGTTGGTGGTGTCTCTTCCAGATTTTCCAATGCTCCACGGGATTCACCCGGTTTGCCGCTTTGTCAGTCAGTGCGACCACTTCTTCCTGGCTCCAAACGCGGTCTACGAAACCCGCGGCCATCGCCGGAATGACACGGAGCGCAGAATGAATCCGGCGGGACTTTGAGTTCATAAGGTAGAGCTCGACGCTATGCTCCTGGGTTTCCAGTTGCTTCCAGCAGCCGTGCGCCAAGCTCGTGAACCGTCTCATGCTCCTGATATGCGCCTGCAATTGTTTGGCGACGATCACGATCACCCTTCACGGCCAGACGGCGGCAGATGCAATGACCGGCAAACCGCTTTTCCCCTCCCGATTTGGCCTGGCTTATTGAAGCAGTTGTGATAAACTTGATTTCCATGACAACTCATATTGAAGAAAACGCGATTACGAGAAAGACGAAGGAACTGTGCGCGGCCATCGTTGCCCAGCCGGAAATGATTTCCATTCGCAAGCGCATTGACATCTTTCTGTCCGATGCCGGCGCGCGCACCCAGTATGAAACGGTGGCGAGCAAAGGCCAGGCGCTTCACGACAAACAGCACGGGGGCCAACCCTTGGAGAGCGCGGAGATTTCTGATTTTGAGAAGCATCGCGACAGCCTGTTGCAAAATCCGGTGGCCCGCGGATTTCTCGACGCACGCGAGGAACTTCACGAAATCCAGCATTCCATCCAGAAATACATCTCCAAAACGCTCGAGCTGGGCCGCGTACCCACGGCGGAAGATCTGGAAGATCATTCTTGTGGTGACGGTTGCGGCTGTCATCATTGAAGTTTCCTGAAACGCGGCCCGCCGGGATTGAAGCTCGCAGCGTGTGGATACGCCTCATTTCACCCGGCGACAATCAGCTTGACGGTGGGTAGTGTCTTAATTTGAAGGAGCGCGGTTTGTCTCAAACCGCAGCGCGTCTGAACGCAAAGCAAGCCGCCTGTGATTCCAATGGTTTTTCCCGTAAGAGCCTGCTGCGAGTTGGGTCAACTCGCGCTCCGAATTTCAAATCAAGACACCATTTACTTGGCGGTGTTCCGCCTTGACGGCTGGCGGGATGAAATTATCATTTTCGCCATGTACCGGCTGACAACTTTTTCCCCGCAACCCATTTAGCCTCAACCAGCCCCTTCCTTCCGTTCACCCTTTATCACTCAATCCCACCATTATGCAACTAAGCTGGATAGACCTTGGCATCATCGTCCTGTACCTGATCGCCACCATCTTCGTGGGTTTCTGGGTGTCCAAGCGGGCTTCGCAGAGCATGAAGCACTACTTTCTGGGCGGGAACCGGCTGCCGTGGTACATGCTGGGCGTCTCGAATGCGTCCGGCATGTTCGATATCGCCGGCACGATGTGGCTGGTTTATGTCACCACCGCGTACGGACTGAAAGGGACCTGGTTGCCGTGGCTTTGGCCGACCTTCAACCAGATTTTTTTGATGGTCTATATGTCCATCTGGCTGCGGCGATCGAACGTGATGACCGGAGCGGAATGGATTCAGACGCGGTTCGGCAAAAATGCCGGTTCGACCGCGTCGCATATCAGCGTTGTCGTTTTTGCGATGGTCAGTGTCATCGGGTTCCTGGCTTACGCCGCCAAAGGCATCGGCAAATTCGCCGGCGAGTTCCTGCCGGGGCATCTCTCGGATGATACCTATGCGTGGATCCTGATGGGCATCACAACCTTCTATGTCGTCAAGGGCGGCATGTTCAGCGTGGTGTTTACCGAAGTCATCCAATTCTGCGTCCTGACCATTGCCTCCATCGCCATCGGCATCATCGCCATGGTCAAGGTCGCCCCGGACATGCTGAACAAAGTGATTCCCTCCGGCTGGCACGACCTGTTCTTTGGCTGGAACCTTGGTCTGGTCTGGACCTCGATTCCCGAAATCAACAACAAGATCGCGCATGACGGCTATTCGCTTTTTGGAATTTTTTTCATCATGATGTGCTTCAAGGGCATTCTGGTAAGCGCGGCCGGCCCGGCCCCCAATTATGACATGCAACGTGTGCTCTCAACCAAAGGCCCCCGCGAAGCGGCGCTGATGAGTTCGACGGTCAATGTCGTGCTTTTTTTCCCGCGTTACATGATGATTATGGGCCTGACGATTCTGGCCCTGGCCTTCTACACCCCGGATTTGGCGGCCATGGGCGACAAACTGGACCTCGAAAAAATATTGCCGCTGGCCATGGCGAGATTTGTGCCGGTCGGCATTCTGGGACTGGTCATAGCCGGCCTCCTGGCGGCGTTCATGTCGAATTTTGCGGCGACCGTCAACGCGGCGCCGGCTTATCTCGTCAACGACATCTACAAGCGGTACATCAATCCCAACGCACCCGCCAAACGTTATGTCTGGCTGAGCTATCTGGTCTCGTTCATGGTCGTGGTTGTCGGTCTCACCTTCGGCCTCTTCACCAAGTCCATTGACTCGATCGTTCAGTGGATTGTGTCGGGTCTGTGGGGTGGCTACGTTGTCTCGAACGTGCTCAAATGGTATTGGTGGCGTTTCAACGGCTGGGGTTATTTCTGGGGGATGGCCGTGGGAATCACCAGCGCAGTGGTGATGGCCTCGCCCTATATCCTGCCTGACGTGCATGACATCAACAAATTCCCGATTATTCTCGGCGTGTCGCTCCTGGCGGCTTTGCTCGGCACCTTCCTGACCCCGCCCGAAGAAGAGGCCGTGCTCAAGGAGTTCTATCGTCGGGTGCGGCCCTGGGGGTTCTGGGGACCGATCCATGAAAAGGTTGTCAAAGAAGACCCCGGCTTTCAGCGGAACAAGGATTTCTTCCGCGATATGTTCAATATCGTGATCGGCACCATCTGGCAGACCTGCTTTATTGTGCTTGCCATGTTCCTCGTCACGCGCCATTTCCGCAATGCCGCCATCGCGCTCGCCGTCCTCGTCACAACCTCGATCATCTTGAAATTCAACTGGTACGATAAACTGCCGGCGCCCACACCCGACCCCGTAGCGGAACCACAGGACCAATCCCACCCGGGCGACGCCAAGCCCGCCGCCGTTTAAACTTTTCATCGCCTGCAACCACTATGCGTTTTGGACATTTCGACGACAACCAACGGGAATACGTCATCACCCAACCCGACACCCCGCTGCCGTGGATCAATTACCTCGGCTGCGAGTCCTATTTCGGACTCATCTCCAACACCGCCGGCGGCTACTCATTTTATCGGGACGCCCGCCTGCGCCGTCTGACGCGCTATCGCTACAACAACGCGCCGTTCGATTTTGGTGGGCGTTATTTGTACCTCCGCGATAACGACACCGGCGAATTCTGGTCACCGTCCTGGCAGCCGACCCGCACGAAGCTCGACAAGTACGAATGCCGCCACGGCATGGGCTACACCATCATCGGCTCCACCTACACGAAGCTGGAGGCGCAAACGTGTTATTTCGTGCCGTTGGGCGAAACGCTGGAAATCTGGAAATTCTCATGTGACCAATCGCCGCAGCAAATCCGCCAAGCTCTCCATTTTTTCCAGCATCGAGTTTTGCCTCTGGGATGCGCAGGACGATGCCACCAATTTCCAGCGCAACTTCAGCACCGGCCAGGTCGAAATCGTGGACGGGGTCATCTATCACAAAACGGAGTATCGCGAGCGCCGCAATCATTTCGCCTGGTTCGCCTGCTCGGAAAAGCTCGCCGGCTTCGACACGCAACGCGACACGTTCCTCGGCGCCTATCGCAGTTGGGACAACCCGGTGGCGGTCGAGCGCGGCAAATCATTCAATTCCATTGCCCACGGCTGGGCCCCGCACGGTTCGCATCACGTGAAGGTGAATCTGAAACCCGGCGAAACGAAGGAAATCATCTTCGTCCTCGGCTACCACGAAAATCCCGTGGACCAGAAATTTGACCCGCCGGATTCCCAGACCATCAACAAAAAGACCATCAAACCTGTCATCGCCAAATATCTCGACGGCAAAAACGTCACGGCGGCTTTTGAAGGACTGCGCCGGTATTGGGACGGGGTACTTGGTGTTTATCAGGCGGAATCGCCCGATGTCCATGCCAATCGCATGGTCAACATCTGGAATGCGTACCAATGCATGGCCACGTTCAACATCTCGCGCTCGGCGTCGTTCTACGAATCCGGCATCGGCCGCGGCCTTGGCTTCCGCGATTCCAACCAGGACCTGCTCGGCTTCGTCCAGATGGTCCCCGCCCGCGCGCGCGAACGCATCCTCGATCTCTCGGCGACCCAGCTCAAATCCGGCGGCGCGTTTCACCAGTACCAGCCGCTCACCAAACGCGGCAACAACGACATCGGCAGCGGTTTTAATGACGACCCGCACTGGCTCATCCTCGGCGTCGCGGCCTATCTCAAGGAAACCGGCGACTGGAGCATCCTCAACGAGCCGGTGCAGTTCGAGAACGAACCCGGCTCCGAGCAGCCGCTCTACGAACACTTGCGCCGCAGTTTCAATTACACCCTTGAACGCCTCGGCCCGCACGGCCTGCCGCTCATCGGCCGCGCCGATTGGAATGATTGCCTGAACCTGAACTGTTTCTCCGACACGCCCGGTCAATCCTTCCAGACCACGACCAACAAGGAAGGCAAAATCGCCGAGTCGGTTTTCATCGCCGGTTTGTTTGTGCTGGCGGGAAAGGAACTCGCCGCCATCGCGCGCAAGCGCTGGCTGAGAAGCGAAGCCGAACGTTATCTGGCCGAAGCGGCGAAGATGGAGAAAGTCGTTTCCCAACACGGCTGGGACGGCGCATGGTTCGTGCGCGCTTACGATGATTTCGGCAAGCCCATCGGCTCGAAGGTTTGCGACGAGGGAAAGATTTTCATCGAATCCCAGGGCATGTGCATCATGGCCGGCATCGGTTTGAAGGACGGCAAAGCCAAACTCGCGCTGGAATCGGTGAACCAGCATCTCGCCACCAAACACGGCATCGTCCTTTTGAATCCCGCGTTCACAAAGTATTACATTGAATTGGGCGAAATTTCCTCCTATCCGCCGGGCTACAAGGAAAATGCCGGCATTTTCTGCCACAACAATCCGTGGATCATCATCGCCGAAACCATGGTCGGCAACGGCGACCGCGCCTTCGATTACTACACACGCATCAATCCGTCCGCGCGCGAGAATATCGGCGAAGTCCACCGGTGCGAGCCGTACGTTTTCGCGCAAATGATTGCGGGCAAGGACGCGCCCACTCACGGCGAGGCCAAGAATTCCTGGCTCACCGGCACCGCCGCCTGGACCTACTTTACCGTGACCCAATGGATTTTGGGAATTCGCACCGAATACGACGGCCTGCGCGTGGACCCTGTGATTCCGGCCAAGTGGAACGGTTTTACCGTCACGCGCCGTTTCCGCGGCAACACCTACGTCATCGAGGTAAAGAACCCGAAGGGCAAACAACGCGGCGTGAAGAAATTGCTGGTGAACGGAAGGAAAATCGCCGGCAACATCCTGCCCGTGCGCCCACCGCATTTAAAACCCATCCGGGTCGAAGCCGTGCTTGAGGGGTGAACCGCGTTCGGTGTAGCGCAGGCTGGCAACCTGCTGTATCGCCGACTGGCAGTCGGCAGGCGTTGGACGTTTCGGAAGCGGCGCGGATTACCAATCCGCGATACAGCGGACTGCCACTCTGCGCTACGGCCACGAACGGTCCACGCGGCTTGGCAGTTTCGAGAAATGCTCAGGCTTGAGGCCGGAGAAGCAGGAAAGGAATTACGATATGATGAAAATGTATTTCACCCGCCCCGCGGACGATGGCTTTATTCGGCGTCCTGTGTTTGAACTTTCTGTTGGTTTCATGCCGGACAAAATCTGTCCGCACTCAAACAATGCCCAGGTCAAACCACCACTGTCCCAAGCCCAACGAATTCAAAACGGCATTCTGTGGAAAACTGGAGACTTGAACGTGAAGGTGCAATTCTACGCGGACAATGTCGTTCGCGTCGTCAAGTGGACGACCTAACGGAACATCCGAAAAGGCGAGCCTGGTTGTGATTCAAACCAACCTGCCGAATTTGAAAATTGATTTTCAGGAGACATGCCGAAACCGTCACTCTCGCTTCGCAGTAAAAGTCACCCTGCAACTGTCCAAGGGCGACGGCGCGATTCAATATCTTGCTCGCGATGGCCAAACGATTCTGAAAGAACAAGGCGAGGCGGTGATCACCCCGGTCAAAATCGAGCATGAAACCAATGCCTTCAGTATTCAGCAGAATTTCAAGCTCACGCCGGACGAAGGAGTTTACGGCCTGGGCCAGCATCAATCCGGTTACATGAATTATCGCGGGCGCACCGTCAAACTCGTGCAGGCCAATACCCAGGCCGTCACACCGTTCCTGATTTCCACCGCGGGCTACGGCATCCTGTGGGACAATTATTCAAAGACCATCTTCGCCGATAATCCCCTGAAAATGTCGCTCTGGTCCGATGTGGCGGACAACGTGGACTATTATTTCATCGCCGGCAAAAACATGGACCAGGTCATCGCCGGCTACCGGAACCTGACCGGGCCGGCTCCCCTGTACGGCAAATGGGCCTACGGTTATTGGCAAAGCAAGGAGCATTATGCGACCCGGGATGAGCTTCTGGGCGTCGCGCAGCAATACCGCCAGCGCCACATCCCCATAGACAACCTCGTCCAGGATTGGAATTACTGGGGCGGCAACACCAATTGGAGCGGGATGTTCTTTGATGAAAAAACATATCCCAACCCAAAGGAAATGATTGATGTTCTGCATCGCGAAAATTTCCATCTCATGATTTCCATCTGGGCCGGCCTCGGCCCGGCCACGCCAATTTACAAGGACATGGAACAACGGGGTTATCTGTATCCGCCGGTGGGCTGGGCCGGGTTCAGATTCTTCGATGCCTACAATCCCGCCGCCAACGACCTGTACTGGCAATACGTGAGCCAAGGCCTTTTTACGCAGGGAATTGACGGATGGTGGATGGATTCGACCGAGCCCGACATCGTCAATGCCCTGACCAAGGAATCGGAGGAGTATGAAATGAAACGGGTGGGAACCAACCACCTCGGTTCGTTCGCCCGTTATCTCAATACCTATCCGTTGCTCGACACCGAATCGGTCTATAAACATCAGCGCGCGGAAACCGACCGGAAGCGCGTCTATATTCTCACCCGTTCAACTTTTGCGGGCCAGCAACGCGCCGCCGCCACCACCTGGTCGGGTGACATCGGCGCCAACTGGGATGTCTATAAAAGACAAATCCCGGCCGGGATAAACCATTGCATGGCCGGAATCCCGTACTGGACGTTCGACATCGGCGCCTTTGTCATCGGCAGCTACGGCGGCGTCTTCTCCAACGGCGGCAAGGATCCTGCCTACCAGGAATTTTATACGCGCATGTTTCAGTTCGGCGCCTTTTGTCCCATCTTCCGTTCCCATGGCTCCGAAACCCCGCGCGAAATCTGGGAGTTCGGCGAATTCACCAATGTCCTCGTCAAGTTCGATAACCTGCGCTATCGCCTGATGCCTTACATTTATTCGCTGGCCTGGCAGGTGACCGACCACGGCTACACCATCATGCGCGGCCTGCCGATGGATTTTGCCTCCGACAAAAAGACCTATTCCATTGATGACCAGTTTATGTTCGGGCCGGCCCTCATGGTTTGTCCGGTGACGCAATACATGCTCCATCGTCCGCCCGAGGACACCATCCCCATCGCGCCCGAATTTTTCCGGACGAAAGACGGACAGCCGGGCCTGACCGCCAAATATTACAGCGACGACCATTTCGGAACGATTTGCCACGAACAGGTCGAGACCAACATCAACCTTTTCTGGTACACCGGCTGGCCACCGTTCATCACTAACCCCAAATTCTCCATGCGCTGGGAAGGCAAACTGGTTCCAACGGAGACCGGGACCTACCGGTTCCATTTCAAAAGCTTCGGTCCCAAACGAATCTTCCTGGATGGCCAGTTATTGACCAACAATTACAACTCGACGGAAGCTTACACCGTCCCCGTGGAGCTCGAGGCTGGTAAGGAATACGGCTTTGCCTGCGAGACCGCCAATTCCGTCCTGGGCGCTTTCCGCGCGCAGCTTTTCTGGAAAACCCCGGAAATTTTCGCCCGGGAAAGAATTGTTGAGCCGAGACCGGCAACCCGGCCGGTCTATCTGCCCGCCGGAAATCAATGGCTGGATTTCTGGACCGGACTGGCTGTCGGCGGCGGCCAAACGATTGCGGCCGACGCGCCCATTGACAAAATCCCGCTCCTGGTCCGGGCCGGCTCCATCATCCCGATGGGACCACTCGTCCAATTCGCCGCTGAAAAACCGGCCGACCCCATCGAACTGCGCATTTATCCCGGCGCCGATGGCGACTTCACGTTGTATGAAGATGAGAACGACAATTACGATTACGAAAAGGGCGTGTATGCCACCATCGCGTTTCACTGGGACAACGTTACCCGCCGCCTCACCATAGATGATCGAAAAGGGTCGTTTCCCGGTATGTTGAAGAAACGGACTTTCAACATCGTGGTGGCGGGCAAAGATCACGGAACCGGGGTCGAAATCACAGACAAACCCGACAAAGCCATTTCGTATCAAGGCGAACGGCAAATCGTTCAATTATGAATCTCTGGCCTGGCTTGCCGCGCATACCCAAAGGCACAACGAATCTGCCTTGCGCAACCGCCGCGTCTGGCATAAGACGCCGCTGTGTCCGAACCATTTCAGCCAGCCGATCCCAGGCGGTTTGAAGCCGCCCTCCGCCGTTTCGACGAGGAGAATGCGCGCGACCCGAATGTTGAAACCGCCGACGGCCTCGCGCAGCCGCGCGAATTGTTGTATGCCCGGCGGTTGACGGATTGGGTTTTGCGCCTTTGCCCGAATGCCAGCGAGGAGCTGCGTCTGGCGGCGCGTTGCCAGCATCTCTGCCGCTGGCAAATTCCGCGCAGTTCGCATCCGATGACCCGCGCCGGCTATCTGAAATGGCGCGCCGACCTGAAAAAATTCCACGCCCAAAAGGCCGGCGACATCCTGCGCGAACTCGGCTACACCGAAGACCTCATCCGCCGCGTCCAGGATTTGAATCTCAAGAAATATTTCCCCGACGACCCCGAAGCCCGCGTGCTGGAGGACGCGCTCTGTCTCGTTTTTCTCCAATTTCAATTCGCCGGGCTGGCCGCCAAAACCGACGAGGACAAAACCATCAACGCCCTGCGAAAGTCCTGGCAGAAAATGACCGACGCCGCCCGCGCCGAAGCGCTGAAATTAAATCATGCTCCGCGCGAAAAGGCCTTGCTGGACCGCGCCCTGAATGGCTGATGTTCGCCAAAGGAGCGCGGACAGCTATGTCCGCGTGTTGCAGACGCCTTTGAAGACCTCCAAATTCCTGGCAAAAAGGATCGCGCGGATTCAGCGGTCCGCGCTCCGAACCTTTGGGCAAGACCGCTCCCACCGCAGCGATGAAATTGGATTTTAGCGCGAAAAGGCCTTGCTGAAACACGCCCTCAAAGGCTGATCAAAAGCCATCCTTGGCTTGCGCGCGTGCGACCCTTTTCACCCTTTCCAGAGGCCCGCCCATCGGAAGCCGGCGTGCGCCGCTATGGTGTTTGCGGTGAGAGCAAAGCCGGCTGGTAAGATTTGAGTTGGGTGCGGATGGACTCTGCGAGCGCGGTATTGCCCTGGGCCGTGGCCAGGGCCAAGGCTTGTTGGAAATGCTGAATGGCTTGAGCCGGGTTCCCCCGGCTGGCCAGGAAGAACCCCAAATAATAATGGGCTTCGGCGTAATCGGGTTTGAGTTGGACCGCCCGCTCGAAATGCCCGATGGCTTCAGCCAATTTCCCTTCCGTGGCCAGCGCGATGCCCAGATTATTTTCAGCTTCGGCATAATCCGGTTTGAGTTGGAGCGCCTGCTCGAAATGTTGAATGGCTCCAGCCAACTCCTTTTGTTGGGCCAGGGCGCTCCCCAAATTATTTTCGGCTTCGGCATAATCCGGTTTGAGTTGGAGCGCCCGCTCAAAATGTTGAAT
Source organism: uncultured Verrucomicrobiae bacterium (assembly GCA_963827205.1). Classification (GTDB taxonomy): domain Bacteria; phylum Verrucomicrobiota; class Verrucomicrobiia; order Limisphaerales; family UBA11358; genus UBA11358. The sequence continues at coordinate 8,538 of CAWHAH010000010.1, read as the reverse complement.
GGCTTCAGCCAACTTGCCTTGCCTGGCCAGCGCGACACCCCAATTACAGTGGGCTTTGGCGTAATCCGGTTTGAGTTGGAGCGCCCGCTCGTAATGCTGTATGGCTTCATCCAATTTCCCCTGCCTGGCCAGCGCGAAGCCTGAATCATTGTATGTTTCAGCATCATCCGGGCTGAGCTGGAGCGCCCGCTCAAAATGTTGAAAGGCTTCAGCCAGCTTGCCTTGGTCTGCAAGAATCGTCCCCAGGTTGTCGTGGGCCATCCAACAATCGGGATTCCGGGCAAGGGTTGTGCGCCAAAGGGTTTCGGCGTCGGCGTACATGCCGCACTGCCGCCAGGTCAGGCTGCCCAATACCACCAACACCGGAATCGCAAACCCATAAACCACCGCCCGCGCGCGCACAAATTGCGCCGTCCCTGCCACCAGTGCCAGCAATCCCAGACTGGAAAGATAAACCCAGTGATCACAGACGAACGAGAACCGCATGAAATACGCGTTCATAAATCCCAGCACCGGAAACAATGTGCCCACAAAAAACAACAGCGCCGTTATCGGCCCGCGCCCGATTCGTTTCCGCGCCAGCCAGAGCCCCAGGATGATCCCCACCGCCGTCACGGGATAGAGCCATTGCCGCCACTGCTCGGGATTGGGCTGCCAGCGCGGGTAAACAAAACAGAGCCCGGCCGGCCAGAACAATTTGCCGAGGTAAAACCAGAAGACCCGGCCGGCAATCAGGCAGCGTTGCGGGAAGGTCAGGGCAAAATCAGGCCCTTGGGCGCCCACGTGGTTTTTTTCCAGCCAGGCCGTCAGGGCACACAGGCCGAGCGCCAATACGAAGAATGGCAGGGTCGGCAACACGTCCCCCCGCCAACGGATTTGTCCGCGCTGCCACCAGGCCAGTAACAGAATGACTGCCGGCAGCGAAAAGGCCGTGGTCTTGGCCAGCAACGCACCCAGAAACAGGAGCAAAGCCAGACCGTAGTAAAATGCCGCGTGACGCAGGTGCCCTGCCGACTCGGGAACCGCAGCCCTCGCGCCGGCTCTTGCCTCCGTTCGCCGGTCATCCGTCACCCACGGCGCAAACCGCTCGTAGGCCAGGAGCGACGCAAGATAAAGGCTCAGGGAAAGCACGTTCTTGCGTTCGGTGATCCACGCGGCGGATTCGACCATAACCGGGTGGAGGGCGAAGAGTGCCGCGGCCAGCCACGCGCCCGGCAGTTGGAGCCGGACCAACAGCCGCCAGAACAACAGGGCCGCCAGGACGTGCAGCAGAATGTTCTCCACATGGTAGGGCAGCGTCCAGAACTTCCAGAGTTGATAGTCCAGCCAAAAGGTCGTAGCCGTGAGCGGGTAATATTGTTGCAGCTCGGTGGGTTGGAACCAGATCCACCGCAAACCGGATGCGCTTTGGAACAGCCCTGACAATCTCAACGTCCACGAGTCGTCATCCCAGACAAAACCGCCGCGCAAGGCCGGTAGGTAGGCCACGAACGTGCTGACGAGCAGAAGGAAACCCAGCAACCAGGGCCAAACCCTTGAAGACGGTGCCTTAGCCACACTGCCCTCCGGCAGCTTCGCTTGCTTGCCGGGTTGGGGTGAAGCGATGGCTGAAGCCGTTTCGTTGGCACGGCGTTTTCGCTGTCGCTTCATCCGCGACGAGCTTAGGAAAAGTGCCGTCTAAGTCACGGTCAAAATTGAAAGAGTCGCGTAACATCCGCAACGGCCAGTTGAAGAAGTCAGCTTGTGCATTTGATGGGAAGGACCCTGTTTTGTAACCTGCGTAAATGGGTCGGAATTTAGACTTTTATGCCGCGCGCCTGGCCGCTAGTCTCGCCTCACCTTTTGATTTTGGATGATGACCGTTCGGCCAATCCACGCATCTGAACTTTCAAAGGAGTGGCGAACGATTCTCCCTCTCCCGGGGGAGAGGGCCGGGGTGAGGGCGGATGTCATCCTTGCATCTATCAGGTCACGGCTGTATTGGTTGGAGCAGTGTCAAAGCTGTATTGACCAAATTGCCAAAGGAGCGCGGACAGCCATGTCCGCATGTTACGAACGCCTTAAAGATCTCCAAATTCCTGGTAAAATGAATCACGCGGACTCAGCGGTCCGCGCTCCGAGCGCCCTTGGGAACACGCCCTCAAGCCGCGTCGGGCGTGCTCGCTAGCCGGAATTTTGACTTTTAAGCTGCACGGCCCACCGCTAGTCTCGCCCCACCTTTTTGATCTCAAGTGACAATGCCGCTAAATCCAAACACACTACAAACCAATCCGCCGCCGCTCGTCGTGGATTTGGACGGCACACTCATCAAGACCGATTTGCTCTGGGAATCGCTGGCCCGGCTGTTGCGCCGGAACCCGTTCCAATTGTTCCCCGTCCTCTTCTGGTGGACCACCCGCGGCCGCGCATTTTTGAAAAAGCAACTGGCCGCTCGCGTCACCATTGACCCAGCCGCCCTGCCCTTCAACCAGCCGTTCCTCGCTTTTCTGCGCGAACAGAAAAGGGCCGGACGCAAACTCGTCCTCGCCACCGCGTCCGACCGCGAAATGGCATTGCCCGTCGCGAATTACCTCGGCCTCTTCGACGAAGTCCTCGGCAGCGACGGCAAAACCAACCTGCGCGGCGCAAACAAACTCAAGGTGCTCACCGCAAAATTCGGCGAACGCGGATTTGATTACGCCGGCAATTCCGCCCCCGACCTCGCCATCTGGCGCGGCGCGCGCGAAGCCATCGTCGTCAATGCCGGCCCCGCGCTGGTCAGGCAGGCCGCCCAATCCGCCAGGCCCGGCCCGGCTTTCCTTGAGGACTATTCGCCATTCGGGACTTTGAAAAGTTTTCTCAATGAGCTTCTGGTTCGTAGTGGTTATCTCATGGCCATTGGCGCCGGACTTTTGCTGACCGCTGCGTTTCCCAAAATCGGCATCGCCGGGTTCGCCTGGATTGCGCCTGCGGTGATGATTGCCGCCGCGCAGGGCAAACGCGGTGGCGACGCCTTCCGCATCGGTTACGTTGCCGGCCTGGCGCACTTCCTCTCGTCGCTTTACTGGCTGCTGCTGATGCCCGTCACTGGCCTTCCGATTTTAGCCTGGCTCGCGCTGGGCGCGTATCTCGCCCTCTACCCCGCCATCTGGACTTGGCTGATGGCCGAGGTTCAAAGTTCAAAGTTCAATGTTCAAAGTTCTTGGCTTCAGCGCACAGTCTGGTCATTGACCGGCGCCGCGGCCTGGGTCGCGCTGGAAATGGTCCGCGCGCGCTTGCTCGGCGGCTTTCCGTGGACCCTCATCGGCGTTTCCCAGTTCAAAATGGTCCCGCTCATTCAAATCGCGTCGGTGACGGGTGTATATGGCGTTTCGTTCCTGGTCGTCTGGACTTCGCTGTCCTTGTATTCCGCCATGCGCCTGATGCTGCGGCCATCAACCCTGCGGCTCATCTGGCAGGCCGAAATCATTTTGCCGCTCGTCGCCATCCTCATTCTGTTTATCTTCGGCTTCGCGCGCCTGAACGCAGAAAATCCACCCGGTCCGGCCCTGCGCGTCACACTCATTCAACCAAGCATTCCGCAAACGCTGATTTGGAACCCGGCCGAGGATGACCGGCGATTTCAAGAATTACTGGCGCAATCGGCAAAAGCTTTGCAGGAGAGTGGCAACGATTCCCTGAATCAGGACACAGGTAGGGCGGCGCAGCCGCGCCGCCTGGCCGAGCAGCAGCTCGGCCCTACCGGGATCACCGAGAGGGCCGAGGTGAGGGAGCGCTCCGCCGAAGCGCTGGCCGGGGTGACCGCAAATCAAGTTGACAACTCCCTCGCCCCGCAGAGCGGGGAGAGGGCCGGCCCGTCCTCCGTAGCAGTAGTGCGGAGGGTGGAGGTGAGGGGCTCGTCACCCTCCGACCTCCTCCTCTGGCCCGAATCCGCCGTGCCGGAAACCGACGAGGCCACCTGTCTCACCATCAGCCGGTTCGCCCAATCCAACCGCGTCTGGATTATCCTCAACGGCGAGGACGCGGAATACCTGCCGGACACGACGAACTATTTTAACGCTGCCTATCTCGTTGGCCCGGACGGCCGCTGGCTCCAGGTTTATCACAAACGCAAACTCGTCATCTTCGGCGAATACGTACCGTTCGCCCATTGGCTGCCCTTCCTCAAATACCTCACACCCATCACCGGCGGCTGGACACCCGGTGACAAACCCGCGACATTTGAACTGAACCGGTGGGGCGAGAGTCCTCGCGAGCCGTTCGGCGAAACCAATGTCATCGCCCTCGGCGGCTCACCAGCAGCCTTGTCACACCAAACCATCAAAATCTCCCCGCTTATCTGTTTTGAAGACGTCTTCCCCGGACTCGCGCGCGACGCGGCAAACGACGACACCGATTTTCTTGTGAACCTGACAAACGACGGCTGGTTCCGGCAAAGCGCGGAGCAATGGCAGCACCTGGCCAACGCCGTCTTTCGCACGGTGGAAAACGGCCTGCCCCTCGTCCGCTGCGCCAACAACGGCATCTCCTGCTGGATTGATGCCGATGGCCGCGTGCGCGAAATCTTCCGCGACAACTCCGGCAGCGTCTATGGCCTCGGTGCCATGACCGTGGAAATTCCCATTGGCGAACGGCACGAACCGACCTTTTACAACCGCCACGGCGATTGGTTCGGCTGGGGTTGCGTGGTTTGGGCGACGTTGCTCGCCCTCCGCCGAATCTTTGCCCGCACAAAATAAATTCCTTCGGAGGGAGCGCAAGCGATCCGCCGAAAGCCCGCCGCGTGGAACGAAAGTGATTTACGCGGCCCGCCGCGTGGAACGAAAGTGATTTACGCGGCCCGCCGCGTGGAACGAAAGTGATTTACGCGGCCCGCCGCGTGGAACGAAAGTGATTTACGCGGCCCGCCGCGTGGAACGAAAGTGATTTACGCGGCCCGCCGCGCCGCTTTGATTTCGACGTTCGATGTTCGATGTTCGACGTTACATCGCGTGGAACGAAAGTGATTTACGCGACCATTTTCCAACTCCCAGCTCCCAATGTAGCACAGGCATCCTGCCTGTTCGTTCGGCTCCGCACGCGATTTCCCTCTCCGCCTCGAACACTGTCCTTCGCTCGCGGGAGCGGGAGAAGGTGGCGCAGCCGGATGAGGGTAAAAAGTAGGCCGGTTGAGGGTCGTGGGGAAAATCATTCTCTTGCGGAGAGGAATCAAAGGTGCGGTGTCGAATCACCTAACACATCCAGCGGACTCCTCACTCCTCGTCCCGGCTTCTGTTTTGATATTTCCTCTCCGCCTCGAACGGGGAGAGGAATCTAAGGTGAGGTGTCGAAAATCTTCAGTTGTTGGTTTGTTTTCTTATCCCAATTCTGGCAGACAAGGTCCACAGCAATTCGCCGGACGGTATCAAACCCACATCACCTTTGGCTGATTTTGAGCAAGGGTTTCAACTTTAGAGCGGTTACAACTTTGATGTAGCGCAGACATTCTTGTCTGCGGGTTTGCGGGACATTCTTGTCCCGTGTTTGATCACCACGAAAGAGGCGACCGGAAAGTCGCCTCAACCCGCAGGCTGGAAAGCCTGCGCTACATAATAACTGGAAACGCTCTAGCCGCTTCCGCATAAGCACACGTTAAACCCGCCCGGCTGAAATTGACGGAACCCCATTGAAAGCATGACGTTGCTCATTTTAATCCAGCTTTGCGTCGGAACAGGTCAATGGCGACGTTTTCAGAATTGAATCCGCCGTTTGTCACTTGAATCATGCTCGGTTCAGCTTGCAGGAACCGCGATCCAACCGAAATCATTGTAAATCAGGCTGCTTTGTGACATGATCAACTGACAAAGTCCGGCTTTCAGTTGGAAATGCTCGTCATCGGGTTGAAAACGTCAATTTCACGACTGAAGTCGGGTCGTTTCCTCCTGATTGGGGGTCACTTCAGGAGTGTTTTTGGACCTGCCTTGCGAAGTCCCTCCGCGTCAAAAGGTTACGCCACTCGCGAGTCAGGTGACTCGCGTTAAAATTCAATTGAGTCGTATCACAATTCAATTGAGTCGTATCAAAGTTCAATTGAGCTGGCGAGATTGCGGCCCGGTTGTTCACTTTTTGGATTGATTCTGCCTCGATGCAGTTGACAAAAGTCCGAAATCAACTGATCCGTGCCAGATTCAATTGAATCAGACAGGCAATCAGCCGATTTTCGCAGCCAGCAAAGTGTCGTATCCCTCTTTGTTCCACACTCGGCTAATTTGATCCTATGCCCTTTGGGGTATCCGGGATGTCATCGCCTATTATTATGCCGGCTCCTTGACGGATGCCATGCTCGGCCTCGTCGAAAAGACCGGCGCCGACGCGCAAATGAGCCGTGCAAACGCCGCCGCAGCTCGCCGCGTGGAACGAAAGTGATTTACGCGGCCCGCCGCGTAAAACCGCGTGGCCGCGTGACGAAGTTTTACGCGGCTTTACGCGGTCACGCGGCTCCACGCAGTGGATGCCTTTGTAAATGATGCCTCAATTGACTCTTCAAAAACCGTCGGCCTCCACCGCTTTTCAAATACCGTTCCCGGCCAAGAGCATCCTCTTCCTCAAGATATGCCTCGTAATAAATCAATTCCCACGGCCCTCGATATGAGGTCGCAAAAGATTTTCCCTCTTGATGCTGTTTCAATCGCACCCGCAAATCTGCCGTGAAACCGATGTATAGTCCGTCATCCGATTCGGACTGAAGTGCATAAACGTAGAACATACCCAATTCTGTTCTAAAAACCGCATGGAACGAAAGTGATTTACGCGGACCTGCCGCGTGGCGGCTCCGCCGCTTTACGCGGCCCGCCGTGCCGTTTTGATTTCGATGTTCGGCGTTCGACGTTGAATGTTCGATGTTTCCTTTTCAAATCCGGTCCAACGGGCTTTTGACCCCCAACCCCGGTTTCTGCATCACGTGCAGATAGATTTGTGTGGTACTGATGTCCTTGTGTCCAAGTAATTCCTGGACGGTTCTGATGTCATAACCCGCTTCCAATTGGTGCGTGGCAAATGAATGCCGCAACGTGTGCGGAGTTACCGGTTTGACCAGCCCGGCCTGTCTCGCCGCCTGTTTGATAGCATTCTGTACCGCCGCATCCGTCACGTGATGCCGGCGCGTAACCTTTGTCTCCGGGTCAATGCTCAATTCCGCCGATGGAAACACCCATTGCCAGCCCCATTCCCGTTCCGCATTCGGATATTTCCGTCGCAAAGCCCCCGGCAACCAGACCCGCCCATAACCTGCTGCTACATCCTTCTGCCACGTTCGCCGGACCACCTCCAGATGCTCCCGAAGTTCGGTTATTATCAATTCGGGCATCGTCGTCGCACGATCCTTGTCCCCTTTGCCACCATGAACCGTAATTTGATTGCGCGCAAAATCCACATCTTTGACTCGTAATCGCAGGCACTCCATCAGCCTGAGTCCCGCCCCATACAACACCTGCCCGATCAAACGCTGCGTGCCGCCCAATTGCCCCAACAATCCCCGCATCTCGGCTTGGCTCAACACCATCGGCACCCGCTGTGATCGTTTTGCCCGCTCGAACCCGTCCACCCAGGCCATTTCTCCACCCAACACTTCCCGATAAAGAAATAACAACGCATTCAATGCTTGATTCTGGGTGGCGGCGACGACTCCGCGCTTGACCGCCAAATCCGTCAGAAACGCCCGCACCTCCGCCTCCCCCATATCCTTTGGGTGCCGCCAAATCCATCCGCATATCTTCTCCCTCTCCGCTCCCACAAGGAGGGGAGAGGGCCGGGGTGAGGTGAGGTTTTTTGTCCGATGGAACAGAATAAACCGCCGAATCCACTGCAGATACGTCTCTTCCGTGCGCCGCGACAGGTGCTTGAACCGCATGACTTCCAGGCATTGATCAAGGAATTTCAACTTCGGGTTGGGCAAAAACCCTTCCTTCGGACGATTAGCATGCGAATGCAGATAACCCATACCATGTAAGTCAAAATTAACTTGAACCCGACTAAAACATAGTGTAATTGTTCAAAGCAAGTGAAAAGATGGTGGCCCAGTTCAGTCCGAGCAAGCCGCATTGCTCCAAGTGCGGAGCTGACCCCAGTTGGCAATGCCAGATGCCAAAGTCACCCTTCTGAATTAGGCCAAACCGGCAAACCCCCATTTCTTCATATCTTGGCCGCTAACAATCACATAACCCAAAACCGGCAAACCGCCCCTGCCGAATTAGGCCAAACCGCGGTTTGGCCAAATACTTGTTAGGTCGCGCCTGGAGCGGGAGCGGATAGTGGATAGAAAAAGATTTTCGGGATGGATAGAAACAGGTAAATTAGGTACCGTCAGTACCGTGCGTTGCTCAAGATGGCCTTGGAGCGACGCACGGTACTGACGGTACGTAGAACCATGAAACCGTGGCGCAATTTTTTGGAGAGGGCCTCACGCCATTCGGCACAAGGGAGCCCTGACCAGTCGCCACCTAACAATTCGTTGAAGCTGACAAGCTCTCAGGATTATCAAGGGAAAGTCCAAATGTCCTCCAGTCGCTTGCAGCTTAACTC
>CAWHAH010000009.1:0-110426 GCA_963827205.1 uncultured Verrucomicrobiae bacterium | reverse complement strand
TCATCACGCAAATCATGGGCTACGCACAGTTGAGCGAAGGCCACGTTGAGAAGCTCAACGTCGTCGAAGAACTCGACCGCGCCATCGCGCAGGTTTTTCCAGCAGCGGTGCCGACCGGGATTAAAATTCGACGCGAATATGGTCACGGCTTTCCGCCCTTGCTCATGCAACGCGGCCACCTGTCCGAGATTCTCGTGAACCTTTTGAAAAATGCCCGCGAAGCACTGGGTGAAACGGGGAACGTGTTCGTCACCGCCGATTGTCACCCCAATCATTCGGTTGAAATTTCCGTGCGCGACGACGGGGCGGGTATTCCTCCCGATAAAATCGAGCGCATTTTCGAGGCTTATTACACGACCAAGGAACGCGGCACCGGCCTCGGCCTCGCCATCGTAAAACACAACGTCGAGCTTTACGGTGGCAATGTGCGTGTGGAATCGGAGCTTGGAAAAGGCGCCAAATTCACCTTAATCTTTCCGGCGAAAGCGTTGATGAAACCATCCTTGAAATGAGAGCGCCGTTGTCACCCGTGCTCGTCGTGGACGACGAGAAGAATATGCGCCGTTCGCTCCAGACATTGCTGGGCGGCGATGGCTACGAAGTGCGCGCCACCGAATCCGCCGAGGAGGCGCTCAGCCTGCTGGCGGGCGGGGAATTTTTCATGGTCATCACCGACGCACGGCTCGGCGGCATGAGCGGTTACGAATTCCTCACCCAGGCTCACAACCGGTGGCCTGAACTGCCCGTGCTCATGCTCACAGCCTATGCCACGCCCAAACTCGCCGTGGAAGCCATCAAAGCCGGCGCGATTGACTATCTGAGCAAACCGTTCGCGCCGGAGGAATTGCTGCACGCCGTTGCGCGTTGCGCCGAGCGCCATCAACTCCTGCGCGAAAATGCGACCCTCCGCTCCCGCACCGGCGAAATTTTCAGCCTCGACCAGATTGTCGGCGAATCACCGAAGATGCGCGAATTGCGGCAATTGATTCAGACCGTTGCTCCCACCGACACGCGCGCGCTCATCCTCGGCGAAAGCGGCACCGGCAAGGAACTCGTCGCCGGCGCGCTTCACGGTTTGAGCCAGCGGCGCGAAGCCAATTACATCCGGATCAATTGCGCGGCCATACCCGAAACGCTGCTTGAAAGCGAACTTTTCGGCCACGAAAAGGGCGCGTTCACCGGCGCGCTGAAACAAAAACCCGGTCGCGTTGAGGAAGCGGACGGTGGCTCGATTTTTCTAGACGAAATCGCCGACATGAGCAAGCCGCTCCAGGCCAAACTGCTCCGGTTTCTCGAAGATGGCACGTTCACGCGGGTTGGCGGCACGCAGGAACTCCGCGTCAACGTCCGCCTCATCGCCGCGACCAATCGTGACATCGTGCAAGCCCTCGCCGCCGGTCTTTTCCGCGAAGATTTGTTTCATCGGTTGAACGTGGTGCAATTCCGCCTGCCGCCGCTGCGCGAACGCGGCGACGACGTTCCGTTGCTCGCCGACCACTTTTTGAGAATGTTTCGGCCCGCGCTGAACAAAAACGTGGACAGGCTTGCGCCCGCCGCGCGGTCCAAATTGCTTTCCCACACCTGGCCCGGCAACGTCCGCGAATTGCGCAATGTCATGGAACGCGCGCTGATTTTGGAAAGGACACGCGAAATCCAGCCATCCAGCCTGCCCGATTTCCAGGTCGAAGCACACTTGCAAAAGGCCCCACTCCTTCAGCCGACACCCGACGAATCGCTCGATGACGCGCTGGCCCGGTTGGAACGCGAATTAATAACCCATGCGCTGGAACAATATGATTTTAACCTGACGCGAGCAGCGGAACGCCTTAAACTGACACGCCATTCACTTCGTTACCGGATGCAACGGCTGAACATGAATGTCGGTGATGGCGCATCAGGCGAAACCCCGTAACTGCCAGCCGGCAAATTACTGAGAGAGCTGATTTTGTTTCGATGTTATGGATGATGCACTGCCAGCAGTAGGCCCGATGACAGCGACCTGGGTGGATTTTTTCATCATGGCCGGGGTTTTCGTGCTGATTGCCATCGGCGCGCTGATTTGGGTCTTCTACTTTCGCCGGAAGCGACGAAAGCACCGGCACAGGCACCGCCACCATCGCGAACGACGCTCTGTCAACCCTACGCTTGCCCAGACCGGTGGGTTGCCGCCCCCGCGACCGCCAGAGTCGCCCGACGGAACGCCTTCTCAAACACCATAATCCCGATGAACCATAGCCGCGCGATCACCCGCAAAAGCGCGTCCAATCTGGCTCTCGCTTTTGTGGTGCTGCCGCGCGCCAAACGCAGCGACATGGCCGCCCTCTACGCCTTTTGCCGCGAAGTGGATGACGTGGTTGACGGCGAATCCACGCCCGCTGAAAAACGCCGCGACCAACTCGCCGAATGGCGCGTTGATGTGCGCCGCGCCTGCGAAAATGAAAGACCGCGCTTCGCCGTGAATCAGGAATTGCAGCCGGTCATTGCCAAATATCACCTGTCGTTCGCGCTTTTCGATGAATTGATCAAAGGCTGCGAGATGGATCTTGACATCAAACGCTACGAAAATTTCGAGCGGCTGGAATTATATTGTTATCGCGTCGCGTCTGTCGTTGGCCTGCTGAGCATCGGAGTTTTCGGCTACCGGAATCCCGCCTGCCGTGATTATGCGATTTACCTTGGCAAGGCGCTGCAATTCACCAACATTTTGCGCGACGTCCGCAACGATGCCCAACAGGGACGGATTTATCTGCCGCAAAGCGAACTCAAAAAATTCAACGTCAGCGAAGAGGACATTTTGAGTTTTAAATACTCCGATCGTTTCCACGCGCTCGCCGCCAATGTCGCTGACCGCGCGAAACTTTTTTACCGGCTCGCGCGGCAAACCCTGCCCGCTGAAGACCGCCGTGCGATGGTCGCCGCCGAACTGATGGGCGCGGTTTACTGGCAACTGCTGCAAAAACTGGAACGGTATCAGTTCAACGTCTTTGGCCCACAGTCTATGCGGCTGGCCAGCCCGCAAAAATTGGCGTTAATCTTCCAGTCGTGGCTGCGCTTCGCTTTGGGTTCAACCTCGTCCAACTATGGACCAGCCTGAAATTCCGCGGCGTCTCATTGTCAACGCGGACGACTTCGGCCTCTCGCGTTCGGTCAACGAAGCTGTGGTTCGTGCGCATCGTGAAGGCATATTGACCACCGCCAGCCTCATGGTGAACGAACGGGGTTGCAACGAGGCCGTCAAGCTGGCAGAGGAAAACCCGCGACTTGGTGTCGGCCTGCATCTGACTTTGCTGATGGGACATTCCGCGCTGCCGCCGGAGAAGATTCCCGGCCTCGTCAACCCGCGCGGTGAATTCAGCAATAAACCGGTCGCTGCCGGCTTCCGTTATTTTTTCCGGCGCAATTTGCGCGAACAATTGCGCGCCGAAATCCATGCCCAGTTTGAAAAATTCCATGCCACCGGCCTTTTGCTCGACCATGTCAACGGCCATTTGCACCTGCATCTGCACCCGACCGTCTTCCGCATTTTGATGGAGGACGCTCCGCGGCTCGGCCTCCAGCATTTACGGCTTACGCGCGACTGCCTTTCGCGCAGCCGGCGGATGACGCGCGGGCATTGGTTTTACCGCGTCTCACACGCGGCGATTTATGAATGGCTCTCGAACCGTGCGCGTAAACCGCTGTGCCAGCGCGGCATCAAGCACGCGCAGATTTCGTTCGGTCTGTTGCAAAATGCGCGGGTGAATGAAGAATATATTTTGAGGCTGCTGCCGGAGTTGCCGCCGGGCGATTCCGAGCTTTACTCGCATCCATCGCTGGATGAATTTAAGCACGAGTTCGATGCCTTGGTCAGTCCGGGCGTGAAGGAACTGGTCAAAAGACTCGGCGTCAAATTGATTCGTTACCGGGATTTGTAATATGCTCAAACTGCTCTTGATTTTGCTGGTCGGCCTTACTTTTGAATCCACCGGCGTCGTGTTGCTGAAAAAGGGCATGACGCAAATCGGCGACATGAACGGCATCACCGCCGCCGAAATCTTTCGTGTTTGCAAATCCGGCGCGACCAATCCGCAAATTCTGCTCGGCGTCTTTTTTGAAGCGTTGTTTTTCCTCTGCCTGCTCATTTTGATGTCCAGAAGCGACATCAGTTTCCTCTGGCCGCTGACCGGATTGAGCTTTGTGTTCGCCACCTTCGCCGCCATCTGGTTTTTGAACGAGCGCGTCTCGGCGGTGCGCTGGGTTGGCGTGGTCTTGATCGTAATCGGCGCGGCGTTCATCAGTTATAGCCAGCACGCAAAGGAAAAACCCGCACCGCCATCGGCGCAATCGCCAGTCACGGAAAAGTGATTTTGACAAGGACCCTGGCCAGCCGCTCCGCCGCGAACCTGCAATTTTTTTGGAGCCGCAACAATCCGCCGGTCTTCCCAGGTGATTTGGCAATGGCCCAAAAGAGTTTGCCGTAATCCATACTTTTGTCCGGCTTGGAAACCCGGTTGAAATCCAGCGGCAAATCTTCGCTGGCTGTGTCGGAAATCACGCGCACGGTGGCGCAGGGAATTCCGTGTGCGCGACAAACTTCGCGAATTGCCGCTGATTCCATTTCAACCGCGTCCGCGCCGGTTACGTCGCGCAATTTTTTCTTTTCAGCGACGGTGGTGGCAATTTTATCTGCGCAGAAAAACTTTGCCGGCTTCGCGCCGGCGGCCAACAGTTTCTTTCGGAGGGACGAGCTCGGCGAGTCCCCAACTTGCTTTTCAGCCGGGGGCTCGTGCAACTCGTCCCTCCGGTCTGTCAGTTCAAAGACCACATCGCCAAGTTTCAAATCGGGATCCAGTCCACCGGCAAAGCCGCAGGTCAACACCAACTTTGATTCGCAGGAGACGACGTGAGGAGTCTCTGATTCTTTTTTAATTTGAGTCTCGTTACCTCGACTCCTACAAGAATTCAGAAATTTACGCAGGGATTTCTCGGCATTCTTTCGCCCGATGCCGGTAATGAAAATCGAAATTCTCGATTTGCCCGCGGCGATTTTCCGAAACGGTGCGGCTTCTTCTTTCAGCGCGAAGCAAATGAGTGTGGACATCGCAGTTTTATTGCCGCCGACTCTTCCATGATTTTATCGCTGACTCAAGGTAGTCAACAAATTGCTTTTCTTTGGAAGGCCTTGGGTGAGAGCGAATTGTCTCCATAACTTTGGTTTCACATTGAAACACATCGAACTTCACTAAAGCGAGCACAGCAAATTGCACTTCGGCTGTATCTCCATTCAATAGTTTTTGTTCAAAAAGCGGAATAGCTTCTTTGGTTGGCATTTCCGACATTGTTTCAAGCAAACGCTCTCGAACAACTGCATCATTCTCCGCAAGCCATTCGTTCATGATGTAAGGCACGACCTGTTCTCCCATATCAATTAGACTGTGCATAGCGTTTTCCCAATCGCTTGTTCGCAATCCTTCGAGATAAACTTGAAGTTCTTGAATCTGGTGATTTTTCATTTTATCCCCGCCAGCCTTTCCTTCCAGATTTTGTAAAGCGCCACCGTCGCGCGCACGTCGCGCAGGCAGTATTCGGCAATCTCCCGGAATTTTTTCTCAGCCAGCAGCGTGCCCACGTCCATGCCAGTGACGCCGTGGCTCTTGGGCGATTCAATACCAAAGGCTTTGCAGTAAAAATCCAGGTTGAACCGCCGCGCCGCGCCGTCACGCCCGCTCACACTGTAAAACGTCAGTTGTTCTGCGAGGTCGCAGTGCGGCTCGGTGGCGAAACGGTAACCGAGCCAGTTCTTCTTTGAGATTGGCACGTTGAGCAACGCCGAGCGCAGATAGACGAATGGCACGTCGAACCCACGACCGTTGAACGTGACGACCGAATCGTAATGCTTCGCCACATCCCAGAATGCTGTGAGCAATTCGACCTCGTCCGCGCATGGCATGAACTCCACCGGCCCAGCCTCGCCGGCGTCGTCCTCGAAATCCTCGGCCAGAAACTGCACCTGACCGCGTTGCGTTTCAGCGTTGAGCATGGCGACGCAGACGACTTGTGAAGTGAATGGCCACAGACTCATGAACTGTTTGATTTCGGCGCGTTTAACTTCGCGGGAGGCTTCATCGGTCATCTTTTCGGCCTCGCGAAACAAATATTCCCGCTGTGCCTCATCAAAATTGTCGAGTGGCAGTGCGGAAGTCTCGATGTCGAATATGAGCGTGGCCATTGGCAACAGACTTGTTTTAGAAGAATCAACCCGGATCGGCAATCAAATCGTACTGCTTGTGACCAAAGATCTGACACGGCAAACTCGCCCGTCGGCTGTTGGCTGCCCCGGTAAAAATCTGCCCGTCAATGTTTGGAGTTTCACCTTGCTCCGGGTGATAAAAAATATTGAGCTTTAAATTTTCCCTTCGCACGCGAATCCGGGCCAATGCTCGAAGCCCTCCGAGTTGTGAATTAAGAAACGCAAGATTTTGGACCCAAGTGTCCAAGAATGTTACAGGGTGGCATATTTTGAGACAAATTCCCGTTGCGGAACGGTTTTGAAGGCAAAATGGATGATAATAGAACCGCAAAGTCGGGAAATTGTATCAGTTTCCAACAACGCAATGTAGAACTAATGGCTGAACGCGCGCGTTTCTCAAGTGTCTCAACTGGGGTGTGGCATCAAGCGTGCTTGCTGCTTTAGTTGCGGTTGCGACAGGCAATCAAGTGAACAAAATTGAACTCATAGTAACCCGCCTGTTGTGTTGTTCACGCCGCAGTTAAGAAATACATGAAAACGACTAAAACCGTCCGCAAGGCGGGTTTCACGCTGGTGGAAATCATGATCGTCGTGGCCATCATCGGCCTCTTGGCAGCGATCGCCATTCCCAACTTCGTCCGGGCCCGCGCCACCTCGCAAGCCAATGCTTGCATCAACAACATGCGCCAGATTGACGCCGCCGTCAATGAATGGGCACTCGAACAAGGGAAAAAGACCGGTGACGGTCCTGCCAGCCTGACCTCGGATTTAACACCCTACATCAAGCTAAATGCGAATGGTTCAATTCCCAGCTGTCCGGCCGGTGGTTCATACACCGTGGGCACCGTGGGAGCCACACCGCAAGTCACTTGCAACCTCAGTAACACGGTTGATCCGGCGCACCAGTTGCCGTAATTGAAACTTGGTTTGTTGTTTGAGACAAAAGCCTGAGGCGAACGCCCCGGGCTTTTTTGTGGCTATTATTCTCAGGCAACTGGACTTTTCGCCTCTCTTCCACCTGGATTCTGGCATCGGCATTGCTGATTGAGAGATTGATGCGGTCACAACGGGCAATGAGTGAACGATAACTGTAATCATGATAACCCGCCTGTTGCGTTGTTCACACCGCAAAGAGAAAGTTAACGTGATATGAAAACTGCCAAACCCGAGCGGGCGGCGGGCTTCACGCTGGTGGAAATCATGATCGTTGTGGCTGTCATCGGCCTCCTGGCTGCAATTGCCATCCCCAGTTTCGTGCATGCACGCGCCACCTCGCAAGCCAATGCTTGCATCAATAATCTGCGGCAGATTGAATCCGCAGTTCAACAGGTCGCCATTGAAAAAGGACTGCACGTTGGCGACAACGTCAATTATCCCGACGACGTCACACCATACATTAGATTAAATTCCGAGGGACAGATTCCCGGTTGTCCCGCTGGCGGCAGTTACAGTCTGCAAGCAGTCGGCGCAATTCCCCAAGCCCAATGCTCGCTTAGCAACACCGTCACTCCGGCCCATGTGCTCCCTTGACGAGCGGGCAGGCATGCACGAGTGGAAGGTCTTGCCCTGTGCTTTTTGGTTTTAATCTGGCATCCGGATTGCTAAGATTCCAATCAGTTTGCTGAAGCCAAGAGGCAACTTTTGGCCATACGGCAAACCAAGCAATAAATAAAACATAAATAATAAACTACACATGAAAACGACTAAAACTGTCCGCAAGACGGGCTTCACGCTGGTGGAAATCATGATCGTTGTGGCCATCATCGGCCTCTTGGCAGCGATCGCCATTCCCAACTTCGTCCGGGCCCGCGCCACCTCGCAAGCCAATGCTTGCATCAACAACATGCGCCAGATTGACGCCGCCGTCAATGAATGGGCACTGGAACAAGGGAAAAAGACCGGTGACGGCCCTGCCAGCCTGACCTCGGATTTAACCCCCTACATCAAGCTGAATGCGAATGGTTCAATTCCCAGCTGTCCGGCTGGTGGTTCATACACCGTGGGCACGGTGGGAGCCACGCCGCAAGTCACTTGCAACCTCAGCAACACGGTTAATCCGCCGCACCAGTTGCCATAATTGATCTTGGTTTGTTGTTTGAGACAAAAGCCCGGGGCGAACGCCCCGGGCTTTTTTGTGGCTACCATTCTCAGGCAACTAGCCCTTTTGCCTCTCTTCCACCTGGATTCCAGCATCGGCATTGCTG
Organism: uncultured Verrucomicrobiae bacterium; assembly: GCA_963827205.1. Classification (GTDB taxonomy): domain Bacteria; phylum Verrucomicrobiota; class Verrucomicrobiia; order Limisphaerales; family UBA11358; genus UBA11358. The sequence goes on along the minus strand of CAWHAH010000009.1, from coordinate 101,993 downwards.
ATTGAGAGATCAGGGGCTCGCTGTGTTGCTTCAAGCTTTTTAATTTGAATCACATCGGTGGCAGTTGACTCTCGCAACCGTTTCCATTAGGAAAGGGGCCATGGCCAAAACCACCTGCTGAGATGAGTGTTATTTTGAAAACGGAAAAGTTGCGTGTCGAATTCACCAGTCGCGAATTCCGGCAGACGACGAAAGTCGCCCTCAGCAGCCTCGATTTGGAAGTGAGCGCCGGTGAAATCTTTGGTTTTCTCGGCCCCAATGGCGCGGGCAAAACCACGACCATCAATGTCCTGCTGGGTTTTGTGACGCCAAAAAGTGGCGCAGCGTTTCTGTTCGGCATTGACGTACGCCAGCCCATCGCGCGCCAGCGCATCGGTTATTTGCCGGAGCTGACGTATTACTACAAATTTCTCACCGCCGAGGAACTGTTGCGCTTTTACGCAAGAATTTTCGGACTGGTGGGAGTGGAGGCGGACAAACGCATTGACAGACTGCTTAAGCTCGTGGATCTGGAGCCGGCGCGCCGACGCCCCCTCAAGACTTATTCCAAGGGTATGCAGCAGCGTGTTGGTCTCGCCCAGGCGCTGATCAATGATCCCGACCTCCTGATTTTGGACGAGCCTACCAGCGGTCTCGACCCGCTTGGTCGGATGAAAGTCCGCGAAATCATCCAGCGCGTGAAAAACGAGGGCAAAACTGTGTTCTTTTCGTCACACGAACTCGGTGAAGTCGAAACCGTCTGCGATCGTGTGGTGATCATCAACGAAGGTGAGTTGAAGGCCGAAGGCCGCGTGGCGGATCTGGTTCAAAAATACCAGACCTCCAGCCTGGAACAGGTCTTTCTGAAAGTGGTCGGCTACGAAACAGAGAGCGCTCCTGCGCCATCTGCCGCCAGGGCGCCAATTACATGAACAAAATTTTTGCCATCAGCAACGTTGTCCTGCTCGAAATGTATCGGCGCAAGGACTTTTATGTTTTGTTTATTGTCACCGCCTTGATCACCGCCGTGATGGGGTCGGTGACCTTTTTCAAAGACGCGCAAATTGTCCGTTATCTCAAGGCGATTTGTCTCTTTTTGATTTGGGCTTCTTCGCTGTTTATCGCCATTGGCGCCACGGCGCGGCAGATCCCGGCGGAACGCGAATCGCGCACCCTCTTCCCGCTCATGGCCAAACCCGTGTCGCGCGCGCAGATTTTGCTGGGCAAATTCCTCGGTTGCTGGCTGGCTTGCGGCGCGGCACTGGTGATCTTTTACGCCTTCTTTGGCTGCGTGGCGGCGGCGCGCGAACATCAATGGCCCTTGGCAAATTATTTCCAGGCCTGGATGTTGCATTGGGCGATGCTTGGCATTGTCGTCGCGATGACGCTGTTCGGCTCGCTGGTGCTGACTGCGGTTTCGTCGAACATCACCATCACCTTCATTGCCACCGTCGCCATTTTGCTGGTAGGCCGGTATCTGCACAAAGTAGCCCTGTCCATGACCGAACCGAGCGCAACCATCATCACCGGCCTTTATTACGTTATTCCGCATCTGGAATTGTTTGATGTGCGCGACCTGATCGTCCACAACTGGCCGCTCATTCCGTGGGGCATCTGGCTCATCGCCCTGGCTTACGCCGCCGCCTACACGGCGCTGCTGTTGTTGTTGTCGTGGCTGGCGTTCCGCCGGAAAGTATTGCAATGAAAACGACTCGGTCCTTTGTCTTGCTGCTGTTACTGCTGGTGGTGCTTTGTTCGGGGTTGGCGGCAAGGCTGGATTGCTGGTTTATCGGCTGGCCGGGAAATCACGAGGCATCCTTCAATCCGTTGGACGTGCTGATTGGTGATGGACAAAAATTATTTGCCGCTTCCTTTTACCGCGAGGCGGACGTGTATTATCACAGCGGTTATTACCCAACCATTTTCGACGATCGCGCTGCGTTCGAAACGGCGCACATGGCCGAGGACACCGGCGCGGTCGCCAGCCACAACCGGGGCGATGAAGCCGGTTTCATGGGTCCGCCGTTAGATTTTTTTGATGCCTTCAACCGCCACTTCATTCCCAACCGGCACACGCATCTGGATGAAGGCGGGCCGGCGGATGATTTGAGCACAAGCCGGGAAGTGAGGGAAATCCTGCCCTGGCTGAAAATCTCATCCGAACTCGATCCTGAAAATGTCCAAACCTACATCGTTACGGCCTTTTGGCTGCGGACAAAGATGGACCAGGTTGCTGAAGGGGAACAGGTTTTACGCGAAGGATTGCGGCATAATCCGGACAATCCCCAACTGCTTTACGAACTGGGCCGGGTTTATTTTGAAAATTACCATGATTTGCAGCGTGCGCGGAACATTTGGGAAGCTGCCGTGAGAGATTGGGAAAAGCAAGCGGCTGGCAAACCCGATTCTGAAAAATTCAGCTTTGACAACAAGTTCCTGCTGGATCAACTCCAGACACACCTGGCACAGTTGGAAGAAGCCGCCGGCCATTTCAACGCCGCCATCGCCCATTGGGAGCAGGCAAAGCTCGTCTCCCCAGACCCCGGCGGGGTGCAAAAACACATTGACGAACTCGAACAAAAGCTCGCGACGCAAACGAACGCTCCGGCGACCGCGGCCCATTGACTGCGCAATTGCGCTTTGTCTTTTGCCGGTCGCTTTGTTTTAATGTCCGTGTGAAAGCCCGGCAGGCCAGAATCTCGCGCAACACCAAAGAAACCCGCATCGGCGTCAACCTCAATCTCGACGGTCGGGGCAAATCGCAAATCAAAACCGGTATCCCGTTTTTCGACCACATGCTGATGCTTTTTGCGAAGCACGCAGTCGTGGATTTGAAACTCCGTTGCGCCGGCGATTTGGCGGTGGACGCCCACCACACGGTCGAGGACTGCGGCCTTGCGCTTGGCCAGGCATTCGCGCGCGCGCTGGGCGACAAACGCGGCCTCCGCCGCTACGGCGCCGGTTTTCATCCGAAAAATCCATTTACCGGCGAGGCCTACGTGCCGATGGATGAATGCCTCGCGCGCTGTGTGATTGATTTCGGCGGACGTCCGCACTTCATCTGGCGTGGATTAAACCAATTCGCCCAGAAACGCGTCGCCCAATCGGAAAAGGTCCAGGACATGTCGAGCGCGTTCCGTTTCGGCCTCGCGCGCGAATTTTTCCAGGGCTTTGCCAATGAGGCCCGGTGCAACCTGCATCTCGAATTGCTTTACGGCGACGAACCGCATCACATCGTCGAGGCGCTGTTCAAGGCGTTCGCCCGGGCCGTGGATGCCGCCTGTCGGCGCGATCCGCGCACCGCCGGCCAACTGCCGAGCACGAAGGGGAAACTCTGAGCGGTTCGCGCAATTCATTCTGCGGCTGATTGTGTTCGGTGACCTTTGAAAATCCTGATCCTCAAACCCAGTTCACTCGGCGATGTTGTTCAGGCGCTGCCCGTGTTGCGTCTGCTCAAGCGCCATTTGCCCGCGAGTGATATTTTTTGGTGGATTGATTCCGCGCTCGCGCCGCTGCTCGAAGCTGACCCGGATTTGACCGGCATCGTCCGCTTTGAGCGTCGGCGTTGGGCACACCCGCGAAACTGGCTGGAAATGTTTCGCAGTATCCACTGGCTGCGCGAGCAAAACTTTGATTGGGTGATAGACCTGCAATGCCTCGCCCGGAGCGGCGCATTCGCCTGGCTGGCGAACGGGAAATTTCTCATCGGCCTCGACGAAATCCGCGAAGGCGCGCGGGGATTTTATGATGTTGCTGTCCGCCGGGCCTCGTTCCATACGCATGCCGTGGACTGGTATCTTGCCGTGCTGCCGCCACTCGGGGTGCCGGTCCACAAAAATTTTCAATGGCTGCCCATACGCCCTGCCGTCGCCGCCACCGTTAAATCCAAATGGCAGACCGGCAACGCACGCTGGATTGCCCTCCAACCCGGCGCGCGCTGGCTGACTAAACGGTGGCCGGTGGAATATTTCACCGAACTCGTCTGCCTGCTTGCGAAAAATTTCCTTGATGCGCGCTTCGCCATCCTCGGCGACGGGAAGGACAAGCCGCTTGGTGAAATCATTTCGCGCGCCGCGCCGGAACGCTGTCTGAATTTGTGCGGACAAACTTCCTTGCCGGAAATGGTCGAGTGGCTGCGGCTCTGCGACTTGATGATCACAAATGATACCGGCCCGATGCATGTCGCCGCCGCGCTCGGCACACCGCTGGTCGCGCTTTTCGGCCCGACCGAACCACGCCGTACCGGTCCCTATGGCCGGCTTGAAGATGTTTTGCGGATTGACCTTCCCTGCTCTCCCTGCCTGAAATCACGCTGTCACTACGGAAAACCAAACGAGTGCCTGAAGGCCCTTTCACCTATGACCGTTTTTGAGTTCGCGCGCAAAAAACTCCAAAATTAAGCGGGCTTGCGTTGTGAGCGCCGATGGCGTTACGTTCGCCTTGGTGAGTATTTCAAGTCAAACCACTCCAGAATCCCCCTCGACCTCCGGACCGCCGCCGCGTTCCCTCTTCGTCACCACACACTGGTCCGTCGTGCTGACGGCGGCACGCAGCGACACCACCCGCGCCCGCGCTGCACTCGAAAATCTCTGCCAGACCTACTGGCATCCGCTCTACGCCTACGTGCGGCGGCGCGGTCATTCGCCCGAAGACGCCCAGGACCTCACGCAGGAATTCTTCGCGCGATTGCTCGAGCGCAATGCCGTCGCTACCGTCGGACCGGAAAAAGGCCGGTTCCGTTCCTTCCTGCTGGCCAGCATGAACCATTTTCTAGCCGATGAATGGGACAAGGCCCGAGCACAGAAGCGCGGCGGCGGAAAAGTGATTTCGCTTGACCTGCAAAGTGCCGAGACGCGGCTGGGAGAAATCCCGGTGGAAAACTTCACGCCGGAAAAAGCCTTTGAACATCGTTGGGCCATCACGCTGCTCGAACAGGTTTACCAGCGATTGGGAGAAGAGTATCGCGCGCAGGACAAAGGCACACTATTCGTTGCGTTGCGCACCACGCTCGCCGGAGCGAGCGACGCCGCGCCCTACGCCGAGTTGGCGCGGCAATTAAACATGAGCGAAGGCGCGGTGAAAGTGGCCGTACACCGGTTGCGCCAGCGTTATCGCGCGCTGCTGCGGGACACCATCGCCGACACCGTGTCGAGTCCGGACGAAGTCGAGGACGAACTGCGTTATCTATTCCGGACCCTGGCGGGATGAAACATGGAATCGTTGAAACGCTGAACCGTTGAACCAGCGTTTTGCGCAAATAAAGCTTCATTTAACGATTTAACGGCGTCATGTAACCTTTGGCCAATTCTTCCTTTGTATGTGGTGAAAGCAAAATTATGACCGACAAAAAAACATGTCCACATTGCGGGAAACCAGTGCCGCCCACGGCGCCGGGTGGCATTTGCCCCGAATGCATGTTGAAGGCTGGCCTCGCCATCCAAACGGAGGGACCGGGTGGCACTGGCCCTCACGGAACCAAAGTTGTCCATCCCCCGCCCACACCTGCGGAAATTGCGTCGCTGTTCCCGCAACTGGAAATCCTTGAATGTCTCGGTCGCGGCGGCATGGGCGTGGTGTACAAAGCGCGACAGCCGCGCTTGAACCGCCTCGTCGCGCTGAAAATCCTGGCGCGGGACAAGGAACAGGATGCGCGGTTCACCGAGCGGTTCACTCGCGAAGCCCAGGCCCTGGCGCGGCTGAATCATCCGAACATCGTCACCGTCCATGATTTCGGCGAGGCGGGTGGACATTGTTATCTGGTGATGGAATTTGTGGATGGCCTTAATCTGCGGCAATTGCTCCAAACCGGAAAAATGAAACCGGAGCAGGCGCTGACGATTGTACCTAAAATTTGCGAGGCGCTCCAATACGCCCACGAACAGGGCATCGTTCACCGCGACATCAAGCCCGAAAACATCCTGCTGGACAAATCGGGCCGGGTGAAAATTGCCGATTTTGGCATCGCGAAGATACTGGGCGACGAGGCCGGCCAACAAACGCTCACGGGCGCAAAGGACGCAGTGGGCACGCCGCATTACATGGCGCCGGAGCAGATTGAGAAACCGCAGACGGTGGATCATCGCGCGGACATCTACTCGCTCGGCGTCGTGTTTTACGAAATGCTCACCGGTGAATTGCCGCTGGGGAAATTCCAGCCGCCGTCGAAAAAAGTTCAAGTGGACGTGCGGCTGGACGAAGTGGTCTTGCACGCATTGGAGAAGGACCCGGAGCGGCGTTACCAGCACGCCAGCGAGGTCAAAACACAGGTGGAGACGATTGTGGCGACGTCAACTGGCGACCGCTCCCCGAAAGTGGACGAATCGGTCCGCCGCGCGCTGAGAACTCCCGCCCGCGGTTTGATCGCGGCCGGTGTGCTGCAATTGCTCTTCAGCCTGGGGCTGCTGGCTTTCGGCATTGTCGTGGCCAGGGAAGATGGTGATGTCGTCGCCTATGCGGGCATCGGGTTCGTGGCCGTCCTGTTCATGGCCTTCGCCGCAATCGTTCTGCGCGGCGCCGCCGGCATGATGAAGTTACGCAATTATCCGTTCAGCGTGGTGACGAGCGTGGTGGCGGCGGTCACCGGCCCGGGCGCACTCCTCGGCCTGCCTTTCGGGGTCTGGGCGTTGGTAGAATTGATTCGTCCCGAGGTGCGGGCGGCCTTCGCGGCAAACCGGCCACCGAGCGGCTCGAACGCCACGCTGGCTCCCGGCAAAATGGATTTCGCGCGTTCCCAAGTCAAAGGCCCGGCCATCGGACTGGTTGTTACCGGTGTGCTCGACTGGGTGTTGATGGCATTGGTTTGCATCATTGTCGGCCTCAAATCAGCCGGCGGCTTGCCTATCTGGCTGCCTTTTTTAGCGATGGCGTTGAGCAGTTGCATCATCTATGCGGGACTGAAGTTCATGCAATTGGAGCGGCGCGGCGTGGTCATCTTCGGCAGCGTGCTGGCCCTGCTCGTTTCGCCAGGCAATTTGATCGGCCTGCCTCTGGGCATCTGGGCGTTGGTGGCGTTGAATCGTCGCGAGGTGCGCGAGGCGTTTGAGGCAAATCGGCAACGCGCGGACAAAACAAACCTCTCCGTTCCGCCGACCGCGCAGAGAGCCGATCATTTCTGGCGTTTCATCGTCATTGTTTTCCTCGTGATTCCAACTCTTGGTTTGTTGAGCAGCATCGCCCTTAAAAATTATATCAAAACCGGCGGCAACCCACAGCCTCCCATCAAGTATGACTACATCGGCCAAGCCTGGTTTCCCCAGGGCGATTCGATTGCAATCACCTCGGTCGAACGAACCGAAAAACAAATGACCGTCAAAGGCCATTACAATCTCGTCAGTCACGACAGCGCAACGCTCGCGCTTTACGTCACTTCCACGAACCAATCAGGTTTTTCAGAAGACGCGCAACAGTCCATGCAAATCTCCAAAGGCCCCGGCGATTTTGAATTGAGCGATTTTCACCTTGTTCCCGGGTTGCCGCATGTTTCGATGTATGCCGACGGCAAACCTTTTGCCGGCCTCTATTTTGGAACCAAGGCCGAAGCGCTGGAAGAAAGTGCGGCGGGCTGGATTACCAATGCTGCACCAGCTGCCGGCGCAAGCAGCGTAGAACCAAGTGATTTGCGCGAAGCGCGAGCGAAGCTGGCAGAACTGCGCGTGGATTACTCCGGTCAAAATCACGCCGTTCAAGAAGCATTGGCTAGGGTTAAAGAACTTGAACAAATGACGAAGGAGGAACCGAACGCACTGGCCGACTTGCGAGAGGCCAAAGCGCATCTGGCAGAATTGCGCGTGGATTACTCCGATCAAAATCACGCCGTTCAAGAAGCATTGGCTAGGGTTAAAGAACTTGAACAAATGACGAAGGAGGAACCGAACGCGTCCGCAGAATTGCGGGAAGTAAAAGCACATTTGGCGGAACTCCGTGTGGATTATACAGAACAAAACCCGCGCATTCAGGAAGCGCTCGCCAGAATCAAAGTTTTGGAGCAAAACAGAGTCGCGCCAGTGGAAACCAGCCCGACGCTGGCCGAGCAACCGCCCGTCGTCGTCGAGACGCAACCGGTTTCGGGCGTGCGCGACGTGGACCCGGGCGTCGCTGAAATCCGCGTGAGGTTCAGCAAAGAAATGGCGGACGGCTCGTGGAGTTGGTCCACTGCCTGGGAAAATTCCACGCCGGAGAGCATCGGGGAACCTCGCTACGAATCGGATCATCGGACCTGTGTACTCAAGGTGAAGCTGGAACCGGGACGAACTTATGCCTGGTGGCTGAACAGTAACAAATTCAAAAATTTCACAGACTTGGCCGGACGCCCGGCGGTTCCCTATTTGCTGATTTTCCAGACCAAACCGAATTGAAAGGATAATCATACATGAAAACGAAAACATGGCTCACAACGCTCGTCATCGGCGCGTTTTGCCAATTCGCGCCACAGGCCAGCCACGCACAGGACATTGATTCCTTTGCGCCCGTGGTGGTGAAAACCGTTCCCGAAGCCGGCACCAAGAACGTTTCGCCCGGCGAAATGGAAATTCGCGTCACCTTCAGCAAGGAAATGACGGATCAATCATGGAGTTGGTCTTCCGCCTGGAAGGATTCGGTCCCCGAATCGGTCGGAAAGCCGCATTACGAAACCGACCACAAAACGTGCGTGTTGAAGGTGAAACTGGAGCCCAACAAAACCTACGGTTACTGGATCAACAGTCAGCGCTTTCATGGGTTCCAAGACACGCAAGGACACCCAGCATTGCCTTATTTGCTGGTGTTTCAGACCAAGTCCAACTAGCCCGCGACTACCCGGAAACGGCCCCGACGTTGGTCGTCTTGCATTCTTCGCGCCAGCCGTTAATCTGGCGGGGTGAGCACGCCCTCCCACGCTGGGACATCCGGCACGACCTCGACCGGGAGTGATGCGCCGCAACGACCCGTGTTCGCTACAACCCGCTGGTCCGTGGTGCTGACGGCGGGTCACAGCGACACCACGCACGCGCGCGCGGCCCTCGAAAAACTTTGCCGGGCCTACTGGTATCCGCTTTATGCCTATGTACGGCGGCGCGGACAGCCGCCGGAGGATGCCAAGGACCTGACGCAGGAATTTTTCGCGCGCCTGCTGGAGCGCAACTGGGTCGGGCGTGCCGATCAGCAGAAGGGACGGTTCCGCTCCTTCCTGCTGTCGGCCATGAACCATTTTCTGGCCGACGAATGGGACAAGGCGCGGGCCCAGAAACGCGGCGGCGGCCTCACGCCTGTGCCACTGCAATTCGACACGGCGGAAACCCGCTACGGCCACGAGCCCGTTGACAACGTGACGCCGGAACACAGTTACGAACGGCGCTGGGCCTTGACGTTGCTCGACGAAGTCCTCCAGCGGCTGCGTTCAGAATATGAGCAGGAAGGCCGGGCGGAATTTTTCGCCGCGCTGCACCCGTGCCTCGTAGGCGACCGCACCGCCCAACCCTATGCCGAGCTGGCCGTGAAGCTCGGTGTCAGCGAAGGCACGGTGAAGTCCGCCGTCCACCGCCTGCGCCAGCGCTACCGCGAGTTGCTGCGCGACGAAATCGCCCAGACGGTGGCCGAACCCGGCGAAGTGGACGAAGAATTGCGGCACCTGTTCACCGTCCTGGGAAGCTGATAACTGTTTTTGTCCGCAACCTCTTGCCGCTGTTTCCTAAGTAAGAGGTTGAAAGGCAAATATCATGGAAACAATTAAGGTCTGCCCGAATTACCGGAAACCGCTGCCGCCCGACGTGCCGCTGGGACTGTGTCCAGAATGCCTTATCAAGGCCGGCTTTCCCACCGGGACCGAACCGGGAGTGGCCGGTGAGGCCGCGGGTGCGCGGTTTGTGCCGCCGCCGGTCGCGGAAATCGCCCAGCTTTTTCCACAACTCGAAATCCTCAGCCTCATCGGCAAGGGCGGCATGGGGGCGGTTTACAAGGCGCGACAGCCGGCGTTGGACCGCTTTGTCGCGCTTAAAGTGTTGCCGCCGGCGGTGGCCAGCGATCCCGGCTTTGCCGAGCGGTTCAACCGCGAGGCGCGCGCCCTGGCGCGTCTGAATCATCCGAACATCGTGGCCGTGCACGACTTCGGCAAGGCCGGCCCGCTGCATTACCTGCTGATGGAATTTGTGGACGGGACCAACTTGCGCGAGATCGAACGCGCCGGGGCGCTGTCGCCTGACAAGGCGCTGGCCATCGTCCCGCAAATCTGCGAAGCACTCCAATTCGCCCATAACGAAGGTATCGTCCACCGCGACATCAAGCCGGAAAATCTTCTGCTGGACAAAAAAGGCCGGGTGAAAATCACCGACTTTGGCATCGCCAAGATGGTGGGAATCGGACCTGGCCAACAAATGCTCACGGGGGCGAAGGACGTGGTCGGCACGCCCCATTACATGGCCCCGGAACAGGTCGAGAAACCTCAAGAGGTGGACCATCGCGCGGATATTTATTCGCTCGGCGTCGTGTTTTACGAAATGCTCACCGGCGAACTGCCGTTGGGCAAATTCGCGCTCCCGTCAAAAAAAGCGCAGATCGACGTGCGACTTGATGAAGTGGTCTTGCACACGTTAGAGAAGGAACCGTCACGCCGTTACCAGCAGGTTAGCCAGGTGAAAACGGACGTGGAAACGATTGCGGGAACGCCACCGTCGGCGGCGGGGCTGGCCGCCAAGCCATTGACGTTTCCCATACCGGCGAGCCGGGCGACCAGCGACAAGGCTATTCTCCCGGCCATTTTGCTGGCTTTTCCTTTCGGCGTGTTCGGTGCCCACCGGTTTTACGTCGGAAAAATCGGGACTGCGTTTCTGCAGTTGGGCACCTCGATCGCGTGTTTTCTCATGATCATTGCCTGCGCCACCACGGGCGGAGATTTCCAACCCACCTTGGGAATCCTGCTGGGGTTCTCAGTATTCGGATGTCTCATCTGGGCGGTCATTGATTGGATTTTAATCCTCTGCAAAGCGTTCACCGACGGCCAGGGAAGGAGAATGACTCATTGGCTCCATCCGCATAACGGCGATTTAAAAGCCGCGCCCAGCCCGGTGGCCGGTCCGCCGCCAACCCCGCCCCCGGGTGGAGCCGCCTCTCCGGCTCTGACCAGCCCCACCCCGCCGCCAGCACATGAAAAAACGCCAGCCATTGGCACCGGCATTATCGTGGCGCCCGCCGTCGGGCTTATGATTGGCGCACTGTGGAAGTTGCTTTCCGCCTTGGTTGCGTTGTTTGTCCTCTCCGGCCATAACCGTTGGCTGGGCCCGATGCTGGGCGATTTGGGAATCGGCTCCTTTTTCGGCATAGCCAGTGTCAGCCTTGTGTTCTTCAAGGTAATTCCGGCGTTGTTGATTCTGTTCGGCGCGTTCCAAATGCTGCAACTCCGGAGTTATGCCTGGGCCATGGCTGCCGCCATTCTTTCCATCGTGGCCTGCAGCCTGGTCGGTTTGCCCCTGGGCATCTGGGCGCTGATTGTTCTGGCGCGCCAGGACGTGCGTGAAACGTTTGCCCGGGCAACCGTTTCCCCACCGCCCCGGACCGCCCAATGGTCGTGGATCCTGGCCTCCGTGGGCGTGATAGCGATGATCGTCACCGGCTTGATCCTTGCCGTCGTGCTCGTGCGCGGGCTGGTTGGAGAAAAACCCGACGCAACGGTGCGCGGAGGAAAAATCAATGGTTCATCCCTCACAGAAACGGCGATTCCAGCGGCGACCGCGCCGGTACCCCCGCCGGTTCGCATCAAGGCCGGTTCGTCCAAGCCGTTTACCGATTCCGACGGCAATGTCTGGCTGCCCGACCAAGGTTTTGCCGACGGCATGACGACAGAAAGATCCGACGATCTGGCGATCGCCAACACCAAGGACCCGGAGCTCTACCGCAGTGAACGATATGGCATGACTGCTTTTTCGTATCCCGTTCCCAACGGCAAATACGTGGTAAAACTGCATTTCGCCGAAACCTATAATGTCATCAACGGGCCAAGCGGGCGGGTGTTTACGTTCAATGTCGAGGGACACGAATTCAAAGATTTCGATGTCTGGGCGAAGGCCGGCGGCGCTCAACGCGCCTACGTCGAAACTGTCAATGTGGAAGTCACCGACGGCAAACTGAACATCAGCTTCATTCCGCAGACGGAAAATCCCGAGATCAACGGCATTGAAATCCTGCCGGTGCCACCCGTTCCTGCGGTTCAGACCGATAGCAACGCCATCATCGTCCCGGCGACCAATGCAAGTCCCGGCATGGCTTTAAACATTTCGTCGCAAAACGGCCAGGTCGTTATCGAGACCACCAACGGCAGGTTAACGGCGAACAAAGTTACACTCCAAAACGGCTCCAATAACTCAATAACCCTGACGGCGACGAAAATGGATTATGTTGTGGCGCCAACGGCACCAACACCACCGGTGCTGCCGGCGCCGCCAGCACCAGCCAGCGCGACGATGTCCTCGCAATCGACCACTGCCGGAACACCGGGCAAAACCCAGGCGCACCGGACAAAAGTCCTTGGCCCCTTGACGACCTCCGATCCGTTTCGGGAAGACTTCAGCCAGACGCTGCCGCTTTCTGCCAATGGCCAGCTCCGCCTCGATAATGTCAATGGCCGGATTGAAATCATCGGTTGGGACCGGAGCGACGTTGTTATCAAGGCGCTCAAACACGGCAAAACCCAGGAGAGTGTTGAAGCCACCAAAATCAATGTGGCTGCGTCGCCGGATGAAATTGCCATCCACACGGAGCAGCCGCCCAGCGAGACCGGCTTTTCGGCGATTTGGTCCTGGTTCAAGAACGGCGGAAATAACAATGCCACCGTTGATTATGCCATCCAGGGGCCGCGGCACGCCCGACTGTCCAATATCTCCAGCGTCAACGGCCGGGTCGCGATTGAAGACGTCAGCGGCGACATCGCAGCGTCCACCGTCAATGGCGAAATGCAGGTCCGTGGCGCGGCTGGCAGCCTGAAACTGTCCGCCGTCAATGGCCGGATTGCCGCGGAACTGGTTTCGCTTGGCCGCGGCCAAGCGGTTTCGCTCAGCGGGGTCAACGGCCGAATTGAGGTGACCCTGCCCGCCGATGCCGATGCGGAAGTTTCGGTCAGCACCGTCAATGGCCATATCACCAGTGAATTTCCTTCCCTGATCGTGAAGAAGGATTTCCCGATCGGCCAGCACCTCAACAGCACGCTGGGCAAGGGTGGCGCTAATGTCAAAGCTTCCACCGTCAATGGAAGCATCAGCATTCAACAGGGCAAGCCAGCCTCTCCCCCGTCAGCATCTGCCAATCCAAATTCCGAAGCGGAAACAGCCGCGATGGCTACAGCCCAAACGTGGTTGTCATTCAACGACAATGGCAACTATTCCCGGAGCTGGAACCAGGCCGCGGCTTTCTTTTCAGGGGACAGTTACCGAAGCGAGTTTTGATACTGATGTGCAATCAAACTGCAACAAAAGCTCGGGCAGACATCAGATGATCTGGCAACGCGCCCCCTCGCCCCGGCCCTCTCCCCCGCTGGCAGCGGGGGAGAGGGTGCCCGGAGGGCGGGTGAGGAGGTGCGTTTACCAGTTTGCAGCGTTTTGAACGCAATTTGGTATGAGACTTCCAGGGAGAATTTCCGCAAATTCCTCGTGGGTTTGGTGTCGCGCAAATTGAAATCGGAGCAGTTTATGACGGAATTGCCTGGCGCGCCGAGGGGATAATATTTCGTGATGCAATTCGAGATTTCATTCGCCAACAAAAAACCCCACGGTCGAAACCGTCACGTTCATGCGGGAAAAAGATGGACAATGAAAGGCAGTGGGCTATTTCATCAAGCAAACCGTCAACCCAAACCGTTAACCAACGAAAAATATGAAAGGTCCTCTGCTCGTCGTGTTCGTCACCGTGATTATTCTGCTGGCAATCTGGGACGGCGTCTGGAAGTTGATCGCGCTGTGGAAGAGCGCGCGTAACGATCAACTGGCGTGGTATATCTGCCTGGCCATCTTCAACACCATCGGCATTCTGCCCATCCTCTACATCCTTTTTTTTTAGAAAACCGGGACACCTATGCCGCCAAAATCATCGTAGTTTGGAAACGAAATTCACTTCCCGGCCGGCAAGGGACGCAACCGCACCAGCGTTGCACCCCAGCCGCCAAACTGCGGATGATCGAGCGTGAAGGACGCCACGGCCGGATGTTTGGAGAGAATCGCGTGCACCGTGCGTCGCAGATTGCCGATGCCTTTGCCGTGGATGATACGCACTTGCAGAATGCCCCGTTCCCGACACGCGACCAGATAATCCGGAACCAGGTCCTTCACCTCGCGCGGATTGAACGTGTGCAAATCCAGCACGCCGTCAATTGGCAGCTCAACCGGTTCGTTCTCCATGAATTGCAACTCCTGTTTGCCCGTGCCCTTCGCCGGCATGACGTTATGAGTTCGTCCCGTGATTGGTCCGGCAACGGCCGCCCTGCCGTGGGCCGGCCTCAAGAATGAGGCGTAAAGCCCATTCGGGTCAGGATTGCCTGACCCTGCGGCGACAGGACAAATTGGATAAAGTCGAGCGCTTCCGGCGTTTCATGCCCCTTACTGGTGTAAAGGTGAAGGATACGCGCGTAAGGATAATTCCCTTTGTTCACGGCAGCCGCATCAGGTTCAATTCCGCCGATGGACACGGGTTTGACACCTGCATTATTGTCCAGCTCGAGGCTGGCATAACCAATCCCATTCGTGTCCCTGGCCACCGCCTCGACGATTGCCTCATAATTCGTGAGCAGATTGGGAGCGCTGGCGTAAGGTTTGTTTTCCATTGCCAGCTCCCTGAAGCCCAGATGCGTCCCGGAAATCGGGTCGCGGATGAACAAATGAATCGGCGCGTCCGATCCGCCCACTGCCTTCCAATCTTTAATCGCTCCGGTAAAAATGTCCCGCACCTGCTCCCGCGTCAGGTTGCCAATGGGGTTGGCGGCATTCACAACCACCGCCACACTGTACGCGCCGATGACGTGATCGTTATACTCCACGTTGCGATTCCGCGCCATTTCCAGTTCCTCCTCGAAGGGCAATCGCGAAGCCCCGGCAATGTCGCATAATCCGCCCATCAACGCGCCGAACCCATACCCGGTCGCCTTGCTTTCGAGGTCAAAAGTGACGGTGGGGTGGCTCTTTTTGTATTCGGCGATGAGTTGAGGCGCCAACTCCTCTCCGATCGTGTTCGAACCTCGAATGGTGATTTTGCCGGACGGCGCTGTCCCCGGGGCCGGCTTGTTCCCCGGACAACCCGCAACCAATATCCCGATCAAAATCAAACCGACGGTCCTTGAAAGGCCTCTCGTGGTCAGGGTAAACCGTCGGTCGCGCATCATTGTGTTCATGGCATGCCTTTTCGTTTGACGGGGAAATATCGGCGCCCAATCTCACCGGACCGGGCAAATTTATCAAGAAACAAATCGGCCTGATTGCTCGCGCCTCCCAACCTTGGCCGCGATCATTCCAAACCGGGTTTACCTTGAACTGGAGCCTGCGGTTACAAACCCAACTCCGACCCTGCCAGCGCGTGCAGGCGCGCCTGTCCCTGTTTGGTCAGGCTCGTGAAGACCATCGAAACGTGATAGCCGGTATGTTTGTTGCCGGAGCAGGCGACGACGACTCCGGCGCATTGGAGCCGGCTGTTGTCGCGCGGTGATTGCAGCGCCACGGTCATTTCCGTCCAGGGGTTGAACGGTGTGGGACTGCGGAATTCAATGCCGTTTCGGTGAATGACGACGGAATCGGTGGATAAATTCAGACGGGTTTGCCGGGATTCAACGGTGATGTCCTGCCGCACGGCGTCGCCGGTATCAATCTTTCTCGCACTCATAGAATTAAGTCAAAATAACACGCCACCGCCGGTCGTCAAATAAGTGATAGTCATGTAATGAATTAAGAATCTTACCATTCAATCACCGCCGCGCCCCAGGTCAGACCCGCGCCGAACACAATCAGCAAGACCAGGTCGCCGCGCTGGATTTTTCCCACGGCCACCGCCTCGTCCAGGGCAATGGCCACGGACGCCGCCGAGGTGTTGCCGTAGCGCTCCAGATTCACGAACATTTGCCCCGGATTCGCGCCAAGCCGTTCGCCGACGGCGTCAATGATCCGGCGGTTGGCCTGATGCGGGATAATGCATTTGATGTGCGAAATATCGAGCTCGCATCGTCGCAACGCCTCCCGCGCCGCCGTGTACATCGCCTGCACCGCGCTTTTGTAAGTTTCCCGCCCGTTCATCCGCAGGTAATGGAGGCGCGCGTTGACGGAATCGTTCGTTGGCGGGCAACGGCTGCCGCCGCCAGGCATGAACAACAAATTAGCGCTTCCGCCGTCGGCGCCCATCACTGCCGTCAGCAGGCCGTGCGAACTCGGCCGGTTTTGCAGCACCGCTGCGCCGGCGCCGTCCCCGAACAACACACACGTGTTGCGGTCGTTCCAGTCCACAATCGAGGAAAGTTTTTCCGCGCCGATGACGAGCACGGTGTCGTAGGTGCGTGACATGATGAATTGCTGCGCCACTTCGAGTCCGTAAATGAAACCGGAACAGGCGGCCTCGATGTCGAACGCCGCGGCGCGTTTCGCGCCGATTTTATGCTGCACCAGGCAGGCCGTCGCCGGGAAGGGCATGTCCGGCGTGATGGTGGCGACGATGACCAGGTCAAGATGTCCGGCCGTGACGCCCGCCATCTTCATGGCTCGTTCAGCGGCCCTGGCCGCCAGGTCGGACGTGAATTCGTCCTTCGCCGCCAGCCGCCGTTCCTTGATGCCGGTGCGCGTAATGATCCAGTCGTCAGTTGTGTTCACCATTTTTTCCAGATCGAAATTGGACAGGATTTTCGCCGGCACATAGGAACCGACGCCGGTGATGGAGCACGAGCGGCCCTGGAAATTGTACAGGGCGCGCGGGTTTTTGAATTTTCTGGCGGGCAACGCGCTCATGCGTGAACCGGGGCAGGAGTTTCAAGCCCAGCCAGGCGCTCGTTGGCGCGGGCGATTTCACGCGCGATGATTTCGTTGACGCGGTGCTGCACGGTTTCGGCGGTCACACGCAACGCGCTGGCGACGGCGCGTTCGCGTGCCGAACCGTGCGCCTTGAACACGATGCCATTGAAGCCGAGCAACGGCGCGCCGCCATGCACTTCCGGGTCCATGCGCCGGCGAATGGCATGAAAGGCGTTTTGCGTGAGATACGCGCCGATCTGCCGCTTGGGATTGCGCATCAACTCGCGCTTGAGCATCGAAAACATTGCGACGGCGAGGCTCTCGCAGGTTTTCAAAACAATGTTGCCGATGAAACCGTCGCAGACCACGACGTCCACGTGGTCCTTGAACAAATCGTGTCCCTCGACGTTGCCGATGAAATGGACATTGAGCCGCTGGCAAAGCTTGAAGGCTTTGAGCGTCAGTTCATTGCCCTTGGAATCCTCCGTGCCGATGCTGAGAATGCCGACGCGCGGTTTTTTGCGTCCGAGCACTTCGCGCGAATAAATGCTGCCCATCACGGCGAAATGCGCGAGATGGAGCGGCTTGCACTCGATATTCGCGCCGGCGTCGAGCAGCACAAACTCATTGTCCTGCCGCGGAATAACGGTCGCGATGCAGCCGCGGTCCACGCCGGGCAGACGGCCAATCTTGAGCGTGGCCGCCGCGAAAAGGCCGCCGGTGTTGCCGAGGGAAACGACCGCGTCAGCCTTGCCCTCCTTCACCAGTTCGGCGGCGCGTGCGATGGAAGAATCCCTTTTTTTGCGCAGCGCATTGGCCGGTTTGTCGTCCATCGTCACCACTTCGCTGGCGTGAACGACCCGCACGCGATGATCGCGAAAACCGCGATTCGGCAGGGCGGCGTGGATGGCGGCTTGATCGCCAACCAGGAAGAGGGCGCTGATTTTCTTGTTGGCCTGAAGCGCCAGCTTGGCACCTTCGATGACCACCCCGCACCCGTAGTCGCCGCCCATGACATCCACAGCAATTCGCATAGATGAATGAACGCGGGAAGTTTCCCCCGCCCCGCCGGAATCAGGCGCCCGCCGTGACGGTCAATACCTGCCGGCCCTTGTAATAACCGCACGCCGGGCAAACCCGGTGCGGCACATACGGCGCGGCGCATTGGGGACACGTGCTCAGTTGCGGCAGGGTCATTACGCTGTTGTAAGCGCGGCGCATGCGCTGCCGGCTCCGGGAAGGTTTACGCTTGGGAACGCCCATAAATTTTCAATAAATCACAGTTTCAGTTTGTTCAATTCCGCCCACGGCGACAAAGCGGTCTCGCCCCGGGGAATGCGGCCGGGTTTGGCTTTGCCCGTGGAGGTTTTCTCCAATCCGCGGCAGTCCGGCTTGCACAACGGATGTTGCGGAAACTCGAGGAGAATATCCTCCCGCAGATACGGCGTCAAGTCCACGCAATCGTTGTCCACGGCCACCCGCTCCTCGCCCGCGAGCGGCAAATGACACGTCCAATCCGCCAGATTCAGTTCATGCCGGAAAGGTTCCAGGCAGCGGACGCACTCGCACTCCAGAGTCAAACGCAGCGAGCCGGTCAGCAGAAGGCCATCGGGCAGCTTCTCGACGGTCAGGTCATAGCGCAGCGGCTGCCCCGGGTGAATCATCGGATCGTGCACGTCCAGATCCAGTTCCTTCACGGACAGTTCGCCCTGCAAATGAATTTCGTGCGCCTCCAGGTGGTGAAGATTGACGGTCAACATAAAACATCCAGTCTTTGGTTTTTGGTCACGGGCCGGTAAACAACCCAATGCCTTTGACCGGAACGAAAAATTAAAAGCTCAAAATTATTTCCGCGGTTTCAGCTTTTTGCTGCAGGGCCAGCCGCACGTGCGGCGGCACAAACGCGCTTACGTCGCCGCCGAGCTGTGCGATTTCCTTCACCATGCGCGAGCTCAAAAACGTGTAGGTGTCCTTGGGCATCATGAAAATGGTTTCCACTTTTTCGTCCAGTTTGCGGTTCATCAGCGCGAGCTGGAATTCAAACTCAAAATCCGACACGGCGCGCAGGCCGCGGATGATGGCTTGGGCCTTGCGGCGGGCGCAGTATTCAACCAGCAGGCCGTTGAAAACGTCCGCTTCCACGTGCGGCAGATGCCGCACCGCCTGTTTCACCAGCGCCGCGCGCTCGGCCAGCGTGAACAGCGGATGTTTTCCGTCATTTTGGGCGACGGCCACGATGACGCGGTCGAACAACCGGGCCGCGCGTTGAACCACGTCCAGATGCCCGTTGGTCACCGGGTCAAAACTGCCCGGATAAATCACCGTGCGCATGAGAGCATTCTACCAAACGCGCGGTCAATGACGAGGAAGAAAAATGTTCGGTGATGATTTCACATTGACAACTGCGGTGACGGGCGTAGAAACGGCTTTACGAGGTTCCCGAAAAATGAAAATGAACGCCAATGTGTCAACAGCGAGGACTAACACATTTCACATTTGCCGGTGCGCCCGAATAACTGCAACTGTCGCCGTTGCTGCGTTAATATGTTCCGTGCTTGGGTGTCACGATCCTGCTCGCGACAACATGGAGGCCATGATCAAACGTGCCCAGAAACAATCCTCGCCGGGCGAACTACAAGCCGCAGTAGCAGGCGTATGTGCAACCAATCATTCGAGTGATGTAGAAATTCAAGACTTACCACGTGAAATTCTTGCTTTATCCGAAGAGAAGCCCGCAGATGCCATCCTCACAGGGAATGAGACAGGAAAGCGCACATTGACCGTTATATGGGGAGGGGCGGTGAATTCGTGGGGCATTGCTGTTTGCCCTCCGGGAGGACATTTAGATACGAATATAGTAGCAAGCGTGTGGCGCTGGAGCGATGGTGTATTCTTCTTCTCCGGTCACGAATAAAAAACGCCTCGCAGTTTCCTGCGCGGCGTTTTGTGTTTTCAGATTTTTCAGGAGCCCACGCTCGCCAGTTCCTCGCCGTTTTCCACGTTCACAATCTTGAATTGTTCGGCGTGCATCCCGGTGTCGGCGCGGAACGACAGCTTGCCGAAGTATCGTTTTTCCATCTCGATGAGATGCTTTTCGTCCTCGGTGCGGAGCCGGTCCAGCACGGTCGGATGCACCACGATGCGGAGTTGAAAATCCGATTCGTCGCGCTCGCGCTTTTTCAGGATTTCCTGGAGTTTGCGCTGGATTTCCACGCTCATGGTCACGACGCTCTTGACCTTGCCGCGGCCCTTACAATATGGGCAATCGTCATACACCGCCGAGCGCACGCTTTCGGTGTGGCGTTGGCGCGTCATTTCCATGAGGCCGAGCTGTGAGATGGGCAGAATGTGCGTCTTGGCCTTGTCCCGGCGCAACCCCTCCTTCATCCGTTGATACACGGATTGCTGGTCGCGGCGGCCTTTCATGTCAATGAAATCGAGCACGATGAGGCCGCCCATGTTGCGGAGGCGCAATTGCCGGCAGATTTCCTCAGCCGCTTCCTGGTTCACCTTCAAGATGGTGGATTCCTGGTCACGATTGCCCTTGTGCCGGCCCGTGTTCACGTCAATCGCCACCAGCGCCTCGGTTTCGTCAATGACGATGTACCCGCCGCTCTTGAGATGCACCTGGCGCGAGAAGGTGCTCTCAAGTTGCTTGGTGATGTTGAACCGGTCAAAAATCGGCTGCGCATCGGTGTAAAACTTGATCTTTTTGGCCGCATACTTGGCCTTGATTTTCAACATCATGTCGCGCATCCGGTCATGGGCCTTCTGGTTGTCCACGACAATGCGCTCGAACGTCCTCGGTCAAAAAGTCGCGGACGGTGCGTTCGATCAGGTCGGGTTCCTGGAACACGCAGGAGGCCATCGGCTGGCGTTTGATGCGTTCCAGGACGCCGTTCCACTCTTCGAGCAGCAACGCGAGGTCGCGCACGAAGTACCGTTTCTGCTGGCCTTCACCGGCGGTGCGCATGATGACGCCCACGCCATCCGGAATCGGCAGTTCGCGCAAGATTTTTTTTAGCCGCTTGCGTTCCTCCTGGTTCTCAATCTTGCGCGAGATGCCGGATTGGTCCGAATTCGGCAGGAGGACAAGATACCGCCCAGGGAGCACGAGGTTGGTGGTAACGCGCGGACCCTTGGTGCCAATCGGACCTTTGGTGACCTGCACGATGATTTCGTTGCCGGGCGGATACAAACGGGGAATGTCCTTCTGTGTGATTTTGGGCCGGGCGGGCCGGCGGCCTTCGCGTTCGACAATTTCCACACTGCTGTCGAACTGGTTCGGCACGATGTCCCAGTAATGCAGGAACGCATTTTTCTCGAACCCGATGTCCACGAACGCGGCCTTGAGGCCGTCTTCGAGGTTCCGCACCTTGCCCTTGAAAATGCTGCCGACGAGGCGCTCCTCGGTGGTGCGTTCGATGTTGAATTCCTCCAGCTTGCCGTCTTCGATCACCGCCACGCGCGTTTCAAGCGTCTCGGCGTTGATGATGATTTCCTTGTGAATCTTTTTCTCCGGGCGGATGAGGCGCTGGACCCGTTTGACGAGATTAGTCGCCGCGACCTTGATGGTGTCCAAAATGCCTTTCGGCGGCTCTTGAATTGCGACCGGCTCGAACGGTTTTTCCTCCTCCACCTGGTCGGGGGTGTCAAGATGCGGCTCGCGGTATTCCTTTTTGGCCACGCCGGGCTCCGGCGTTCCCTTTTCCGGCGCTCCCTGTGGCGGCAGGCCGGCCGCGAGATTTTCCGCGCGTTCGATTTCGTGGGCGTGCCGTTTTTCAAACAGCCGTTCCGCGCCGCCCTGTTCGCTCACGGCATCAGCGCGTGCCTGGCTGGCTTCGCGGTCAGATTTTTGCGGCGTCTGGCCCAGGCCGCCCTTGGGACGGAAATGCATGCCCCGGTGCCGCCGTGAAAAGTTTTTATTGCTCATGTTCAGTATCCTCTTCGATGAATGTAAACGTTTTGCATCAAGCCCGCGGCGATCAACGAGCAGAGCACTGAAGACCCGCCGTAAGAAAGCAGCGGCAGTGGCACACCCGTCACGGGCATGATGCGAATGTTCATGCCGATGTTGATGAATACGTGGCTGAAGATGAGCGTCACCACGCCCACCGCCACGAGTTTGCCCAGGCGATCGCGCGCCTGGCCGGCGATTCTCAATCCGGTGAAGAGAACCCCCGCATACAGCGCGAGGACAATCACGCTGCCGACAAATCCTTCCTCCTCGGCAATCACGGAGAAAATGAAGTCGTTGTGCGCCACCGCGCGCGGCAGATAACCGAGGGCGTTCTGCGTCCCCTGTCGCCAGCCTTTCCCCATCAGCCCACCGGAGCCGACGGAGATCAACGCCTGCCGGACGTTGTATTCATCGTCCAATTGTTGTTTTTGCAGGCGCTGCAACTCCGCCGGAGTGGCGTGCGGCGGAGCGAAATCCATGTAATCCCTTCCAAAATAAACCAGCAACCGGTCGCGCTGATATGGCTGCATCGGAATCTGCCATCGGCCTGTCGGCGCGAAGAGCACGTCCGCCAGAAACAACGCGGCCAGCAGACTCACCGCGCCGGTCAACTTCAGCAGATAGCGTTTCGGCGTGCCGGCGACGAACATCATCACCAAACCGGTTGGCAATAATACGAGCGACGAACCCAGGTCCGGTTCCTTCAAAATCAGCAGAAACGGCAGCAGCAACAGGCCGATGCCCTTCCAGAAATTGGCTGGCTGGCGCAACTCATCCGGCGGGCGGCTCAGGAAATGCGCCGCGGCCAGAATGAAGGCGAGTTTGGCGAATTCGGACGGTTGAAACTGGAAAGGCCCGAAATCAATCCACCGCCGCGCGCCGTAGCGCATGGAGCCGATGTGCGGAATCAGCACGATGACCAGGAAGAAAATCGCCGCCCAGTAGGCCACAAACGACCAGCGCGCCAGCGTGTGATAATCCACCAGGCACAGAATGGCGCCGGCACCGATGCCCAGCGCGTACCAGACCAGTTGTCGTACCCAGCTTTGGTCATACCACGGCTGTGACACCAGCGTCGGGTTTGCCATCGTGGCGCTGTACACGAATAGCGTGCCGATGATCATCAGCCCGGCCAGTGCGGCCAGTTGCAGCCGGTCAAACTTGCCGGGGCGTTCGTTGAGCAGTTCGTTGGCCATTTTAATTTGCCTGTTCGCCGCGCCGCAGTGCGGCGAGGGCGGGTGGGTTTGACGATTCGCTTTTCAAAATCGCCTCGTAAATGTCGTGCGCAATCGGCGCGCAGATGCGGCCGCCCCCGCCGGGCATGATCGGGCCGGGAATCTGCACCATGACCACCACGGCGTAGCGGGGAGTTTCATACGGTGCAAATGAGGCGAACCAATAATTGTAGCCGGTGGTCCGGTTGGCGTTGTCCTGCACTTGCGCCGTGCCGGTCTTGCCGCAAATGTGCAGACCCGGCACGCACGCCGCTTTGCCAGTACCCTCCGCGTCCTCGGTTTCACCGAGCATCGCGTCCCACAGAATTCTCAAGCTGCGCGGATGCACGCCCAAATTGTCGCGCACCAGGCCGGCCGGGAAATTTGTCACGGCTTCGCCCGACGCCGGGTCCTGCGATTCGATGCGCTCGACCAGCCGCGGCCACAGGACTTTGCCGCCGTTGGCAATAGCCGAAATCTCCACAGCCATCTGTATCGGCGTCACGGCCATTTCGCCCTGGCCGATGCACAGGTTGGCCGTGTCACCGTCGTGCCAGTCGGAATGGACCCGGGCGAGTGAGGGGAAAATCCCGGGTGTCTCCTGGCGGGTGGGCAGACCGGTGCGCTCGCCGAAATGGAATTTTTCGGCCATCCGGACAATGTTATCAATGCCCGCCTGCAGGCCCACGGTGATGAAGTAGGTGTTGCAGGAACGTTCGATGGCGCGCTTGAAGCTGTAATCGCCCGGCGGCGCCGTGTCGCGGATGGAACGCCGGCCCAGAACATAATGTCCGTGGCCCGGATCTCCGGGGTTTTCCGGATTGAAAACGACCGCGTTGGGATCGAGGCCGTTTTCCAGAGCGGCGAGCGCGACCACGGTTTTAAAAACGGAGCCGGGCGCGTAGTTTTCAAAGGTGGCGCGGTTGATCTGCGGCCGCAATTGCGGGTCATTGAGCCGCGCCGCTTCGCCCGGCGGGAAAATGCCCTGCGCAAAATCGTTCGGATTAAATGCCGGTGACGACACCATGGCCAGCACGTCACCCGTGCGCACGTCCATCACCACGATGGCACCGCGGGCGTCGGCGCCCTGATGTTCCGCGAGCGAACGTTCCGCCGCCTGCTGAATGTCGAGGTCAATCGTCAACACGATATTGTGCCCCGGCTCGGGCTGGCTCCACACATCTTCGGTCTGGCGGTAGCCGAGATTGTTCACGAGCACGGCTTCCGCCCCGGCGCGTCCGCGCAGGAGCGAGTCGAATCCGGACTCGATGCCGACGACGCCGCGGTAATCCGGCAGCCGGTACGAGAAATACGCGTCCTCGCCTTCCGCCGAACGGTCGTCCCGCTGCACATAGCCAAGCAGATGCGCCGCCGTCGTCTCGAGCGGATAGGTGCGCACGGATTGCAGTTCCAGATCCGCGCCGAGGCCGCCCGAATAATTTTCCTCGAACCGCGCGATTTGCACCTCGTTCAGATTCCGGAGGACGGGATAGGGCATCGCGAGCCGCGTTTCGTAATCGCGTTCAAATTGGACCGCGTCGAGCGTCAATGGCTGGCCGAGCACCTGGCCGAGATGTGCCACAACGTTGCCGGCCGCATTGTAACGTGCCCGTTCGCGGAGTTGTTCCAGTTGCGCGGTGGTGAGCGCGTATGCTTTCCGTTCGGCCTTGGTCAGCGGACGCCCGAGCTTTTTCTCCCGCGCGGCAATGAATTGCGCGCAGGCGTTGGTGGCGCCGGCGTATTCGGCGCTGAAGGCCATTTTGAATTGTTTCCGCAGATCGTCGAGGTAAAGGCTCAGGTCGTAGCGCGGATGGTTCTCGGCCAACACCCGGCCGCGGCGGTCAAGAATTTTCCCCCGGACAGCCGGGATGCGCACGGTGCGATACGATTGCGTCTCCAGATGGCTCTGGTATTCACGCGCGGAGACCACCTGCACCCACCACAGGCCCGCCAGCAGCATGCCCAGACCGGCGGCCAGCACGACCGCCACGAGGCGGAGTTGCGGATCGTTCTTTTTTAGTTCGTCAAAAATCAGCATGGTCGAACCGTTAAACCAGTAACTCGTTAAATGAGTAACGGGTCAAATGAGCAACAATTGAAACCGGCGCGAGGCGCCCGAACTGATTCAACTTGTTTAACCAATTACTCATTTAACCAATCATTTTTTACCGCATTCGCGTTTCATATTTTTCGGTCCCGCCGGATTTCGCGGTCGGGACGGAAGCTGGTTTCCGTGCGCGGCTGATAACCGAGCGCGTGGTGGCACCAATCGAACAGCACAAAGATGACCGGGGTTGCCACCGCGCCGCCGGCGGCCATCACCAGCCATTGCCAGAGCGAACCCCAGCCGAGCAATGGTTGCTGGCCGATGGTCAACAGCACCAAAACGGACAGTCCGGGCGCAAAGGCGCTGGCGGCTGCGCCCAGGACCAGTTGCGCGAACGGCAGCTCGCGCAGAATCAACTCGCGTTGCAGCCAGATTACATAACCCACGGCAAACAACGGCAGGATGCTCACGCCCGGCGGATTGGCGGACAGCGAGTCGAACCACAACCCGCCGAACACAGCCAGCAACGACACGGTTACGATGTCCGCGTTCAACGCGGCATACACCATCAGCGCCGGCAGCAGGTCCACCTGCGCGCTGAACCACTGACGGAGGCCGCCCAGCGTCGCCTCGCCGAACACCGCGAGAAACGCGGCGGCCAGAATCAGGATGGATTGCAGGAGGTTCATGATTTGGTCATGGAAACAAAACCCAGACTTGTTCCAGCGAACCGAGGTTGACGAGCAGTTTCACGCGCGCCTCCGTGTAAAGACCGAATTCGGCCGGCCGCGCGTCCACAATCTGGCCAATGGGAATGCCCTTGGGGAAAACGCCGCCAAGGCCGCTGGTGACGACCTTTTGGCCGGCCTGCAAATTCGCGTTGCCGGAAAGATAACCGAGTTCGACGAAGGAATTGTCGAGCGGGCCGCCCGGACTTATGATGCCCATGTCGTGCGCCGGATCTTCGACGAGGGCGGACACCTTGCAGTTCGGGTCGCTGACCAAAACCACCTGCGCGTGCGTGTAGCTGACGGACAAAACCCGGCCCACCAGACCATCGGTGGTCAGCACGGGCAGATTTTCGCGAATGCTGTCGCGGCTGCCGAGGTCAATTTGGATGGTGTGCCACCAATTGGCGGGGTCGCGCATGACCACGTTGGCGAGCTTGAGTTTCCACGGCATCTGCCGCTGCCAGCCGAACAGCGCGCGAAGCTGGCCGTTTTCCTGGGCAATGGCGGCAGCCTGCGAGGCTTGAACACGAAGCTGGTCGTTGTCGCGGCGGAGGGCTTCCAACTGCCGGAGCAATTCGCGGCGCGGCAGGACCGCATCGGCAGCGGTGCCCGGCAGTTGCTGGACGGTGCCGGCCAGCCCGAACAGAGGCAAAAACCAGCTTCCGACGGCGAGTTTCAAGCGGGAAGTATCGCGCGGCGGCAGGCTGAGGAGCAACAGGGTTGCCAGCGTCACTGCACCGAGCGCAATAAAATGTTTTTGTTTGAACATGCCTGCCCCGAAATCTTTCGGGCGCAGGTGAACGGAGCGGAGAAATCAATATTTCGCGTTGGTCGCGATACGCCGGACAAACTCAATTTCCTGCAGGACGCGGCCGGTGCCTTCGGCCACGGCGCTCATGGGGTCGTCCGCCACGTGGACCGGCAGGCCGGTTTCCTCGGCCACCAGCCGGTCTATGCCGCGCAACAGCGAGCCGCCGCCGGCCATGACCAGGCCGCGATCCACCAGATCAGCGGCCAGTTCGGGCGGACAGCGTTCCAGCGTAATGCGTACAGACTCCAAAATGCTCGAAAGCGGTTCCTGCAAGGCTTCGCGGATTTCCTCGGAGCGGATGGTCAGTGTTTTGGGCAGGCCGGAACCCAGGTCGCGGCCTTTGACATCCATGGTTAATTCCTGCTCCAGAGGAAACGCGGAGCCGATGCGTATCTTGATTTCTTCCGCAGTGCGTTCACCTATCATCAAGTTGTAGGCGCGTTTCATGTGTGCGGCGATCGTTTCGTCGAATTCGTCCCCGCCCACCCGCAGGCTGCGGCTGAAGACGATGCCGGCGAGGGAGATGATGGCGATTTCGCACGTCCCCCCGCCGATGTCCACGATCATGTTGCCCGCCGGTTCATGCACCGGCAGGCCGACGCCGATGGCCGAGGCCATTGGTTGGTCAATCAGAATCACGTCCCGTGCCCCGGCGTGTATCGCGGAATCTTTGACCGCGCGTTTCTCCACTTCAGTGATGCCCGAAGGCACTGCAACCACGACGCGTGGCGCAATCAGTTTACGATGTTGAACTTTTTGGATGAAGTGGCGGAGCATGGCCTCGGTGATTTCGAAGTCGGCAATCACGCCGTCCTTCATCGGGCGGATGGCCACGATGTTGCCGGGCGTGCGGCCGAGCATGCGTTTGGCTTCTTCACCGACTGCCAGCACGTTGGTGGTGCCGGCCTGGATTGCCACGACAGAGGGTTCGCGGAGCACGATGCCACGGTCCCGCACATAGACGAGAGAGTTGGCTGTACCCAGGTCAATCCCAATATCGTTGGAAAACAGGCTTTTTAGTTGCGCAAACATGAATTTGCCTAACGCCGTACAGTTAACCGGTTAAGTTGGAAAAGGTCAAGCGGCGAATCTGTAGCCTGCCCGGTCGCCGGCTTGACACAACGTGATGTGGAACGCAAGCTCGGCCTATGAAAACGTCCGGGCTTCAACCCGTTTGCCTTTCGCTTTTCATTTTTCTTTCCTGTGGTCTCGCGGCTACACCGGTCGCCGACAGAAATCCGCCGCCGCGACTGACGGTTGAACTGCGCGACGGCTCGCGCGTGGTCGGGACCAGCGTGGAAAAAAACTTCAAGTTCCATTCCGCACTGCTCGGTGATTTGAAATTGGCGGTGACCAGCATCCGCACCGTCGAATGTGTTTCCAGCAATTCCGCTAAGTTGACCACCGCCAACGGCGACACATTGACGGTCTGGTTCGTGAGCCCGGAGTTCGCCGTCAAGTCCAGCTTTGGGAAAGTGGAATTGCCGGTGAATTCGGTTCGTAAGCTCACCGTGTCGGCAAGCAGAGTGACTGCCACACATCCGCCCGGCCTGGTGGCGTTGTGGTCAGGGGAAGGTGACGGCAACGATGCGGCGGGCGGCAACACCGCGACGTTAACGGATATTTCATTTGTGGATGGCGAAGTGGGGCAGGCCTTTTCCTTTAACGGTGTGAGTTCATGCATCAAGATACCAGCCAGCCAGTCCCTCGATGTTGGCGCGGACGATGGCTTCACCATCATGGCCTGGATCAAGCCGTCGGACGTTGTGGGACTCCATCCGCTCATTCAATGGTCGGACAACAACATGCTCAATTTATGGATTGGCATCCGGCCTTACGAAAATGGCGTGTTGCGCGGCGACATTTCGGATACCGATGGAAATCATTTTTTGGTTTCTCATCCCGGCGTGCTGGTCAGCGGCGTTTTCCAGCATATCGCCTTCACGTATGACAGGGCCAGTGGCGTTGGAACCCTGTTCGTGAACGGCGTAATTGTGGCCCGGCGCAACTTGGGCTGCCAGCTTGTTGCCAATACCAAAGGCGATCTCTGGTTCAGCCAGATTGACAAAAGTCCGGGTAATTGGTCCACCGACCGGGCTTTCGCGGGCTTGATGGATGAAATAGCCATCTACAACCGTGCACTTTCAAGTTCGGAAATTCAGGCGATTTGCACGGAGGAAAATCATGGCGAACCGCTGACGTTACCACCCCAATCGTCGGGCTGGTTTGAAAGCTGGATGAGATGACTGAAACTGCGCTTCAAAATCTGCCGTGGGGATGGCTTGTGCGGTTTTTATTGCGTGTTGAAATGGTGCCAGAGGAGGGAATTGAACCCCCGACCAAAGGCTTATGAGTCCTCTGCTCTACCCCTGAGCTACTCTGGCAAAACCATTGCGAACATTGATGTTTTATAACTATAAAGATGTTTGCTTTTTGTAATTGCATACCGCCATTTGATACCGGATTGTTTCTGGTATAATGACAAACCAGAACGACACACAATTGACGGCGGTTGCAATGACACCAAAGCCGAAAGTAACTTCCATCAGCAAAGACGGCAAGTGGAAATCGTTTCTCAAACACGCCGGACTTATGCAATACGTTCCGTCCGGTGTTTTCTTCGCTCGCGCCAAAGTCGGCGGCATCGTGAAACGGGCTTCGCTTGAAACGGACGTATTCACGGTCGCCAAAGACAGGCTAAGCGCCAAAATTAAAGAGCTACGCAAGCCACCCGCTGAAATCGGCACGTTTGCATCGGGCCGCGTCCAGTTTGAAGCCGAGACGCGTAACAAGCATGAACTGGCTGAACTGACCCGTGTTTATCGGCTTCGCTGCGTGGACAGAATTCTTCGCTCATGGCCGGGCTTGGATAACAAGCGCGTGGACATCATTACAAAGGCGGACTGCGAAGCATGGGCGAAACGCTTCACGGACAAATATTCTCCGCACTTTTTCAATAGCTCGCTCAATGTTCTTCGTGAGATTTTTTCGCTGGCCGGGCTTGGGCGTGACGCGAATCCGGCCTACGAAATCAAACGGCGCGGCATTCCGCCAAAACCGTTGAATCTGCCAACCGCCGAGCAGTTTAATCAGATTCTCACAGAGATTGAAACCGCTGGAGCAATAGACGCGAAAGACCGCGCTGATTTTGTGCGCTTTCTGGCATTCAGTGGTTGCCGGTTAAGCGAAGCGAAGCAAGCAGTTTGGTCTGACGTGAACTGGAAAAACAACGAGCTAACCATTCATTGCCTGAAACGGCGGGCAACAAGCGATGAAACACGGTCGCGTGTCATTCCCCTTGTTTCGGCCTTGCGTCAACTTTTGGCGAGGATGTACGCAGAACATCAGCCCAAACCAGAGGACACCATTTGCCGCGTCTTTGTGTGCCGAAAGCCATTGGTTCGGGCGTGCAAGCGCGTCGGTTGCGCTCAGATGACTCACCACAGCTTGCGGCATTTGTTCGCCACGTTTTGCATTGAAGCGGGCATTGATATTCCATCCGTGAGCAAATGGCTTGGTCACAGTGACGGCGGTGCGTTGGCCATGAAAGTTTACGGCCACCTACGGCGCGAGCATAGTCAGCGAATGGCGCAACGGGTGACTTTTGGGGCGTTGCCGGAGCCGGAAAACGTCATGCAGTTAAAGGCCGTCAACTAAATCGCTCGCATACATCAACCGCCGTTTTGCTCGTTTTGGGCAGGACGGCGTGATTTTTTGGTCGCTCATTTGCCCGATGGTGCGCTTTCAGAATACGGGCGTGACTCTATGGTGGTGGGGGGTTAGCAGCCCGTTCAATCCGCGCTTTCCCCAATTCCTGCAATCAGTGCGTAGATGCGGTCGGCTCGAACTTGTTCTAAAAGTTCGGCGAATTTTTTGGCGTTGTTGTGGCACCTTTTCCACCCAAACCATTGGCTCGGCCTGAGTCCAAATAGTCGGGAGGCTTCCGTTTCGCTAAGTGCTTTTGCGCAAAGGCGGGCAATTCCCATGACGGTTCGGGAGTCAACGTGGGGTTCGGCTCGAACATGCGCGGAAGCATCGCTGATTTTGGGGGTGTTCGGTTGCCCGTTTGCCGAGTTTGCCGAGTTTGAAAGGGTGTTTTGCATAAAGTGTCTCGCGTGTGTGTAATAGGAGGTTTAGTCAAATTGGCGTTTGAAACTCGGCATAATCGGCGGACTTGGTTTTCAACGTGTAAATCGTGAATCCCTTGCGGTCTCCTTCCTGTTTGGCAGTCGCCAAAACCTTTTCCAAGTGCGGCCAGAGTGCGGAAAGGCGTTTGCCGAGCCGTTTCACGCTCAACTTGCCGCTTTCGGCAAGCGCGGCAATGTCTGTGTCTGTTCTGATTAGCTTTTCGCGTAAAACGCTAGCGGTGCCTGTGAATGTTTCGCCGCTGGCAAGGCAGGCAAGCAGTGCGTTTGCAACACTGTCATTTTCCAGACAGAAAAGCGACTTATCATCTTCGGCGGATTTCAGGGCGTGGACAGTTTCAGATTCCCGCCCTATCGCCCGGCCAATCTTGACAGCGAATGCGGCAAAGTCCGGGTGACGCTGATTCAATCCCGCTCGCGTCGGCTTCGTGTCGGCCAATGCGCTTGCCAGTGTGCGGGCGATGAACGACAAGCCTGCATCGCGGTGTTCCCTGATTTCAGTAAACAAGGCGGCGTCGGCAGTTTCATCCGTGCGCCGGTTCATGCGAACTAGAATCAGCCGGTCGGCAAGTCCGCTGTCACTGGCAAAGGTCGGGTTGGCCGTTGTCATGGCCAGCCAAGCCCGTGCCCGCAAGGTAACGCGCTCGGCGTCCGTGTAAAGTTTCCGGCGTTGCGAGCAACCATTTGTTGCGGCACTTGCTACCGCGTCGGCCAACCATCTGATGCGCGTGTCGCAGTTGTCCAGTGTGAACAGCCCGCCACCGTCCAGACTCGCCCAAAATGAATCCTCGCCTTTTTCCTCAGCTTTGTTGGCGACAAACGGCAGGCCGTAAAGACATGCCACGCCTTCGGTGAACTTGGTTTTTCCACTTCCTATCGGGCCAGCAAGACACAACGGCGGCTTGCTGTCCGGGTTGGTTGGCAGGGAAAAAGTATAAAGGCGCAACAAGTTCAAGCCGTGACTGGCCGCACAGTTCGCCCCTTTGAACATCGAGCATGTTTCAAACGGGTCTTGCGGTTCAGTGAGTGTCCACGGCGCGAGCGTGTTTCCAGCGGCGAACAAAACACCGTCCGTGCCATTGTCCACAAGCTGCACGTTGCCCGCCGTGATTTTAGCCATGCGCCCGTCACCGTTGCTCAAATAGAACGCGCCCGGACGTGACGCCCAAAAGGCTTCCGGCAAAATGGCGGTCGAGCGCACGGTGTTTAACGCCTCGGTTTCGACTTGTGCAGAAATGAATTTGAAAACCGAGTCGGCGCGATTAACGGCCAGCCAGTCCGCCAGCCATGCGCCAAAAGCATCAGAACGAATTCGCAGAAGTTGCTTCCGTTCGCCGTTAAAATACATCGCGCTGTCAAAATCCTTGCGCTCGGCATGGAAGAAAAACCGTCCGCGCCCGGCCAATGCTTTCACAACGGCGTTGGCAATCCGCGTCCGCTGCTCGGTTGGCGTCAATTTGCTCGCGTTCGTCAGAATGGACAGGATTTCGCCTCGTATGTCGGCAACCGCCTCTCCCGGCTCGCTAGTTTCCACCGGGGCGGCGATTGGCGAGGATGGCTTTGCCGCTTTCATTGCAGTTTCCAAATCGGCACGGGTTGCTCCGGCGAGCGTCTGTTCGTTTACATCCTTGTACCGTGCTGGCGTGACAACGTTCAGAACTTTGCAACCGGCATGGCTGGCGATGTCCGCGAGCCACGTTTGCGCCGCCGTATCATTTTGTGTGAACGCAAAAACCAGAGCGTCGGAATTGACGAGGCCGCGAATCAATTTGCCGTTGCCCGCGCCGCGAGTGATAACAACTGCGGCATCCGGCAAACCGTTTGTAGTGTGCCAGCCGAGTTTATCCATTGCGGCGAAACCGTCCCACTGCGATTCAAACGCTAGAACGTAACCAGCGGTTTTTGTGTTGCCGAAAACCAGCGGCGCGGTTCTCTGGCCTGTCGGCTTGAATATCCATTTTCCATTGTCGAGCCGGACGTGACACGAAACGACGTTGCCGGTGTCACTGTGATTTGCAAAGGCAATCTTGCCCTCAAACAATCCGACGACGCCTTGCGCGTGAAGCCAGCGGACAAATTCAATGGATAGTCCGCGCCACGCGGCCAGTTTTTGCGCATCGGCTTCGCTGAAATCCGCGACGCATTTTTTCCAGTTGAAAGCAGTCTTCGGTTTCGCGGGCGAGCCGTTGCTTGATTTATTCGCTGGTGACGGCTTGGGGTTGTCACCATTCCTGAATCGCTTCAAAACTTCAGTTGCCGAAACCCCGTCCAGTTTCGCCCAAAGGTCTATCACACTTCCGCCACCGCAACAGGCAAAGCAGTTCCAAAGTCCCTTTTCGTCATCCACGGACATGCTTGGGGTGTTGTCATCGTGGAACGGACAGCGGCAGGTGTAACGCGGGCCATTGCCAATCAGCTTTACTCCGCGTGACAGCAGTTCCGCGCTCAATGGATGCTCGGCGATGATTTCATCGCGGGTCATTGCACCCTCCCGTCTAGCAGCTTCTCGCGCTCAATCAGGCATTGGCCTAAATTCAATTCACAAATGCAAGTCACCATGCGCCAGAATTGGGCCAGTTCATCGCCTTTTCGTTTTAACTTCACGATTTCCGCAACGTAAGCTCGTGCGCGGCCTTCAGCATCGGCAATTTGTTGTTCGGTGGCGGTCATTTTTTAAGCCTTGCTGGCGATGTCGCTCACTACGGCGTCCCATGACATTTGCGGGTCTTGCTTCAGGTTGCATTTAACCCGTCTCGCCAAATCCTTCGGAACCGCAACCCTCTCGACTTCTTTGCGCATTGCCTCAAACTGCCGCTTCATTTCCTTGTTGACCCGGTGGGCTAAACAAGCCGAGCGATAGGCCAGCGCCAACACGTTTTGGTTGGGAATCATTTTGGTGACGCCGTGCTGTAGTAATTTGCGTTCCACCCACTTGATAAACTGCGGACTCGTCATAGCGTTGAGTTCCACGCGCTGGCCGTTGCCGCTGCCGTCGCCGGTCAGGTAGGCGATTTCCGCATCCGTCGCGCCATTCAACCGCAGATTTTCTTCCGGTGCTCTGCCGCGCAACGTGACTGGTTCACCCGGCAAGCGTTCGGCCTTCACATCGGCCAGCCGCAGGCCCAAGTCAATCACCTCCGGTGGGTGTTTGAATTGATACCGCCAAGTGTCGCGCCGCAGCGTGCCGAGAATTGAGAAACCAGCCTTGTCAAAGTCGTGCAGGACGAGGAAGCGCACGCCTTCCATTCGTTCCATGAGCGTCCGCGCCGCCGTGCTGCTCATTCCCTTGGTGGACATAATGGCCAAGTCAAACCGCTTAGCAATCCGCGTCGCCACCAGCAGCGGCAAAAATCCTTCTTTCTCAATGAAAAGCACATTGAGGAATCGGTTGGCCGGGCCAACCGTATCGTAACCGGTTTTGACGGCAGCCGGTTCCTCATCCAAATCAGCGGGCGCATCAATGAAACCGTCCAAATACTCTCTTACTGCCAGTGTCCCCAGAGGAATTTCCCTTTCCGTATGTGGCTCCAGCAAGTGCCCGCGAGCGTCGAATACCACGTCCCAATCCGCCGTTTCCTCTGGGTGTTGATGAAGGTATTCCGGCAGCATATTGTTGGTGAAATACTGGTCATTGAAATTCTCGTCCGACAGTTCGGCCAGAACGATTGACCTCATCGCATACATGAGTTGCCGCGCTCCTGCGGGCAGCGTGTTGTCGCCGCTGACCTTCGCATAAACCTCTGCCATGTTCTCGCGGACAATGCCCACGATGCTGCTTTTCGGATTGTATGCTTTCAGCATCCGTTCCATCGCCCGCTCCCCGGCCTCCTTATTTCTAAACTCCCGCTTCTTGATTTTGGCCCAGTCCTTCGTGACGGAAAGAACCGCGTTTTTGATGTCCGTGCCGATGCAGGATGGCACTTCGACCGTGCTCTTGCCCCGGTCGGCGTATTGCAGATAAGGGGCGGCGAGATGCACCAGCACAAAGGTCTTGGACTCGTCGTAAAGGAATTGCTCGCCGAGCACGCCATCCAGACTTTCATAACTGCTCAGCTTCCGAAACGGGTTCAGGATGCACGGCGAGAAATTCAGGCCGCACAACAATTCGCGCCCCGCGTCCGAGTCTTCAAAGACGCCGAACGCCGTTTCCACGATGTAGGGCCGCCTTGCGTCGTCCACCCCGGCCACGCGCTTGTAGCGAATGGACTGGGCGTGGCATCCGTCGGCCTCCAGTTTTTGCCGGATGTGCTGTTCGCCGATGACGCCCAGCGCCTGCGGTTTAACCTCGCGGCTATGCCGCTGCATCGCAGTCAAAAGCTTGCTCGCCAAGTCGCGGTCAACTTCGCCGTTTCGCACAAGAGCAGACAGCCGCGCTCCCGCCAGACCCGTTTCGCCAAGGACGCGCTTCTGCTTGGCGGTGCCGGACAGACTGCGAAACTCCTTCACGAAATCTCGCACAAAGCGCGTCGCGCCGTCGCCCGGTTCCGCAGCGAGATAGGCCGCAATGAGACTGCAAAATTGCTCGACGCTATACCAGTGGGCCGAAGTGGGGTCATTGGGCCGCCACTTTTGCCAGCCCGGTGCCGTGGCTGGGGGGCTTGCGTATGTTGTTCCGTCGCGGAAATGAAAGGTCGCATGAGGGTTTAACAGCGCGTAAGCCGATACCTGTTGTAAAAAACTGCCGCCTCGCCCCTGCCCATCTGAGCCTGCTAACTCCGGCCAATGGATTTTTACAACACTGCCGCTTTTTACATCGCAGGGCTTCTGGTCGTGGCTGATTTTTGGCTCCTGCCGGATGCGGTCAACGGCCACGGTGATGACATGCCGGACGCCTTGACTGCAAATTTCAAGCTGGCCGCCTGCGCCGTCGCTCAGCACGTAGGGCATGGCGAGCAGGGTCTTGAGTGCGTTGCCCTGCGCCCCACGTGTCGGGCTGATGTAGAAATCCTTGCTGCTGGTTTTGGTGGAAAAATCCAGAATTCGGGCCACCACATCCGGGGCGATGCCGGGGCCGTTGTCAGCAACAGCGAGAGTGTTGTCCTCGACCGTGACGCTCACATCGGGAGTGATGCCGCTGTCTTCAGCCGCATCCAGCGCGTTGTCCACGAGTTCCTTGAGCGCGACCTCCGGCCACTGCTCGCGGTCGTGCCCGGTTTGCAGCGCCAGTTCCTTTTCGGAAAAGTAGTCCAGTAGCCGGGATGTGGTAAAAGTTTCCCGGCGCAGCAACGCACCGTTGCGCGTGTCCGTCCGACGCTGCGCGTTTTTGACAATAAGCCGTGATTGAGCGGTTGAATCCATTGTGCTTTGGGTCACGCCATCCGTGCGCCGCTGCCGTTTTAATGGACTAGGCTGGTAAATGGCCGGTGCAACCGGCGTCGGCGTCACCGCCACATTTTTAATTTCAGCACAGTTCAAGACGCACCCCCAAGCGCACAACATTCCCCGCCGACAAAGGCGTATCTCAATGAAATTTTATTCAGGCGGCGGTTGGAATGGCCGCGCCAAATGTTTTCGACCAAACGGCGCGTGCTGCCACTCGCCCTTGACCACTTCAGAAATTTCTTTTTGCGTGACAACGTTCACCCCGTCCTTTCAGTTTGTCATCGCGGCGAATCGCTGCAATTCAGCTTCGCTGATTAGGATTTTTCTAAAGTCGGGAACTCGCTTGAGCCTGTTTTGCCGAATCAATTTTCTGATTGAAACGACACTGACAGACAGACGAGCCGCCGACTCGCGCACATCGAAAAGAAGTTTCGGTGCGACGTTTGCCGCAGGCGTTCCGTTTCCCGCTACAGCGTCAGATTTGGCTTCTTCTTCAATCTTGGTGCTCATAAATGGTTGCCTTTTCGCATATTCGGCGACCGATGATGAATTTTTAAGTTTATCACGCAGCCAGCCTAGCAGGTTACCCCAAGGGTTTTCCTCCAGCACAAGGCAGGGTAAGCATGAGCAAGTCCGGCACTGTGTTGAGCAGACGGAAGATATTGGACGGGCATTTACGAATCAAAAACCGAGCAGTAGCAGTCACATCTTGAGCACGAGTCGTTCAAGGAAATTTTTTAATAAATTGAAATTCCGCAGTTGAAATCGCCAATGCGCGCAATATAATAATTTGCAAATGGTTGCAACACGCGTTCTCAACTGCGCCGCAGTTGAATTTGAGGCGAACTGCGGAATTTAGGATAAATTTAAGCAACCAATTTATTCGGCGATAATTCCTCTTTGAGATGGGCTTTGCGCCAGTGCAGTGATTTTATTCCCATTTGCTTCCACGAATCTTTCGTAAAGCCATCTGTTTGAAATTCTGCAATCTTATCGGCGACAAGATGTCTCTTTCCTTCCGTTTCTGGCAGGGTTTCCAAAAAATCAGAAAATCGAGAGATATTTACATTGTTATTTTTGCCTTCAAAAAAAGTGGCGAGGAATTCATTCAACTTTCCGGGATATTTCCTTGGACGCAATCTGTCGCGTTCAACATCATCTAAAAGCTCATAGATGTGTCGTTGCAAATCGCCCGCGCGATTTTTTTGTCTTGCCCGACCAGCTTTCTGCTTATTCTCTTTAGTGGTTTTCCTCATCCACGCTTGGTAAACCTCCGCCGCATCTACCCAAAATTCTTCGTTCTCAAAACCCTCCTTTTCCAAATGCGAGAGTGTTTTTTCAGGAAACGGATACTTATCTTTACTCGATGTCAAAAAATGTTTGAACTTTTTGCGTCGTATTTTATCCGTTTTGCCGCCAACGACTGTCCTCAAAAACGTTTTGAGGTCGTAGTTGCCGTCGTCGGGTAATTTCGCTTGAATCGCTATATCTTCTGCCCGTTTTCTGTAGTATTCAAATTCAGCAAATTCTTGGGGAGCGACTTCGGATTTATCTACCGCTTTTATCCACAGGTCTAATGCCTGATTCACTGCTTCCTCGTTTGCAATGGCTGAATTACTTTTCAACTGTGCTGCAATGGATGCAAGTATTTCTGGAGACGGATACGGTAGCCGCTTCTTCATGCGGCATCAACTTGCACCCCGTTCCCCGCTTGGCAAGATTTTTCCTACAATCCGCGATAACGCCGACCGGGAGCATGTTTATTACGCTGGCTGGCCACCCCTAATGCGCGTAGGACACGTGGGACGCATCATGGAAGGGGCGGGCAATAAAAGCGTGTTGTGGCTGACGTATTGAATCCTATAGGGGTTATAGGGGGTAATCTGGAAAAGTGGCCGGTCGCCAGCGGCTTTTTAGGCTGCATGTCCAAAAACCTGCCCTTTTGCAATAATATCTTCACGACTAACCTGCCGCAACATCACCAGCCCATCCTCAAGCCGTGCCGACAGAACTTGAGCCAACTGCGAGAATGGCAAACCGTGGAAAACATCCTCGCTCAACATCCGACCCGGCAGCGGTAACATCAGTGATGCGGTCGCACGCAATGACCACGGCATGTCTGGATAAAATCCACGCTCCATGACTTCTGCAACAGTCAAATCCATAACCAAATCTAGTGTGCGGTCAACTTCTTGGCGTGCCCACACCTTCCGGCGTGGCCAAACACCAACCTGACTGCTAAAAGTGTAACCGTTCCGAGTGCAAAAATCGTGTAGAGTCGGGTCAAGCTCTGCGAGCTTGGCTTCGACGGCCTGAATCCTTGCAGTAACTTCTGGCGGAAGTGGCATGGCGCAATGTGGTCTATCGTTCAAAGCTCAAACCCCACCTGCCCAAAGTCAAGCCCTGATGATTGGGCCACAGTATTGGGACGTGGAAAACCCTGTTGACACCATTTCCATCCCTGCGATGATTGCACCATGTCAGCATCGTTAACAATTTTTGAAAAAGAACACGCGGCAAGGGAAAAATACATTTACTTCATTTGCGCTTTGGCAGGTGCGTTATTTGCCTACGTCGGTAAGGACTATTTTCCAGTTCATCCCCTTAACTGTGCCGCCACGTTGACAATAGGGGCAATGGTCAGTTTGACGTTATGCCTTGCCTTTGGCATGGCACGTATTCAGGTTTACATTAAGGGATTGAGCATAAACAGAGACGTGCTCGTTGCTGAGGATGAATTAAAAAACTTACGAGATAGTCTGGTAAAACACAAATCAGGTGCATCTAATTACTCATTGAATTACAAGACTGGCAAAGAATACGTAACAATTGAGGAACTTGAAAAAGACATTAAAACACTACAAATAACTAAGGACAATGATTTTAAGAGAATGGGGAAAGTGTTTATATGGTCAACCCGTTTGTTTATTGCCTGCCATTGCTTTTTGGCTTTGGGATTTATCCTGCTTATCTGCGCAAGAATCGCGGGGTGAATGTATAGTTGCCCAGCGCCCCCAGCCGCCGCCAGTGTTGCTTCTAGTCACGAAATCCCACCAGAAACCCACGCTGGCTGGCCGCAGGGCGGGCTTTTAGTGCCCGCCCGCAACAACATTGCGCCCCACCTTCACCCCACTCGCTGGCCTGCCCAGAATGTTTTGGGTGCTCCATTGGGCGGTTTATCGGACTTACCACACTCCCGCAGCCGTTTTTTTCGCGCCCGCTGGCTGCGTTTTTTGAAGACAAACCATTCCCACCCGTCCTCGATGTCGGTTTTGCTGATGTCAATAATTTCTGGGTTCATGCAAAAATTGGCCGAAGCCAATTCGGTCGCCGACTTTATAGTTTTCACACCCATCGTTAACTCCGTCCGATTTGCCAAAACGACATTTTCACCAATTTTCATATATTTTCCCTATTCTCTCAGCCATAGGTGTTTACACGTATTTGGATTGGCCTGTGAAATTTTATTCTTACTTTTTTGGCAACGGGGGAGTCCAGTGACGACGGCATGGCTTCAGCGAGCCAACCTGCAATCCGCAATGAATATGTTGCGTGTTTTAGCCGCTCGTGTCGGAACTTGACTTTAAGTCGAAGAGGCGCAGTTTTGCGTTGCCATGCCAATGACGCAGCAAGAATTTGATTCGAAGTATCCACTCATTATGGGATGGATTCAGCAAACGCTCGCAGCCCATGCCCGGAAGTCACGCGCTGTCGCCTCTCTCGGCTTCCAACGGCTGCCCCAATACTTCAGCCCCGAACTGTTGGCGTATGCCAAGGTGGTTTATGTGGATGTTGTGCCTGTGCCGCCACTGAGTCAGCTTGGACTAAACCAGTTTACGGACTTCGAGAACATGAAAATGGGAGGCATCACATTGCTAGATACGTTCTTCGCCCGTCAGGAAGAGAAGAGCATCGAATCTCTTCACTTCCACGAACTTGTCCACATCATCCAGTGGAAATTACTCGGCGCGAAAAGATTTGTCGCTGCCTACGCTGATGGTCTTGAGCGTTTTGGCTACCGCAACAGTCCGTTGGAAGTGATGGCCTATGACGCTCAGGCGATTTTTGAGAAATCTTCAGAACCGTTCGACGTTGGGAAGCTGGTAAAAAGCAATTTGCGGATTTCTTGACCACTATGTGGCGGCAACACACATGCAATTAGAGCCAATGACCACCCCCCACGATAAATACCAAAAGCGATGAGGTATTACATTGTTCATACTCAACAGAGCGATACGGGGGAGACGTACAAAAAGTGGATTCCATCGGCTCACTACAAACTGAGCGCAGAGCATTTGCTTAAACAGATGGAAGCCAAGCGAGCCGACTTTGATTTTCTGGTCATGCCGTTCGTCCTCACTTTATCCGCTGGCCTAGAAGCGAATCTAAACGATTGGCTCATAGTGGACGCTTTCACCAAACACGGCCCAGAGCAATACAAACCTCTGGCAGAAGGCTATGTGGGAACATCGTTTGCAA
This sequence comes from uncultured Verrucomicrobiae bacterium, assembly GCA_963827205.1. Lineage (GTDB taxonomy): Bacteria > Verrucomicrobiota > Verrucomicrobiia > Limisphaerales > UBA11358 > UBA11358. The sequence goes on along the minus strand of CAWHAH010000009.1, from coordinate 61,368 downwards.
AGAAACTACGGGTTGTTGTGGCGGTTCTTACGGACAATTCTTTTCAACTCCGGGAAGACTCGCCAGTTGTGCAGCAACTAGACAAATTGATTGCGGCCAGAAATAAAATGACTCATCCGTTGGCACACTATCAAATTGAAGACCAATCAGATACCGAAAGTAAATCTCATAGCGGCAAATTGACCAATCATCCACTACATGCTCTCACTCTTGAGGAATGCCGAAAGTATTACGAAGCCGTAATCGGGTTTGGCCGTAAGTTTCTTCAGCAATATGACAATGGATACGTAGTGGAGAATGATTTGATAAGAGAATTGAAGAACGTCGGGGAGCGTGTCGAGTGACTTTTTCCTTCGGCTGGGGCTGGGGCAGAGGTTGGGGTGGCTGGCATGGTGGCTGGCATCACTGAAAAACCTCGCGCTGGTTATTTGAGTGTCCGGCTTACTGCGTTCTTATGGTTGGCTAGGTCGGCGGTTTTTAGGTCTTGAACGTGCTGGAACGAAGGTGCCCACTCAACCCATATTGCTTGCCTTGACCTTCTTGGCATACTCCAGAATTGCTTCTGTTTGCGTGGTGTAAAAAGATGCCGCTGCCCAGACTTTTTGATGCTTGGCCGATTTGTAATTCGCCTGCACCCACCTCAAAAAGTAAAGGCTTTGGGAAACACATTTCGAGGTGAGTTCCCCAATATCCCACGAAGTTTCTTTGTTACCATAGGCGGCGACTCTTGTGCTATGCATTATGAGTTTGTTAATGCGTTCCCTCTCCGTCTTGCCTAAAAACCCCAAACCTTCTTTGAAGCCCAAATCGGAAGCCTTGAGGTCATCCTTCCGTGAGTCGCCCGTCCTCGGTGTTAAAAAGTCATCAATATCCCGAATCGCCATCAACGTTGTATTCAGGCAAGCGTCGTGAATGGTCGGCAAAATCCAAAGTCCACGCCTACTCATCTCCGGCTCATTCAATGAATTTCGCTCCTTCTTGAATTCAACCGTAAAAAAGAAACAAGAGAAGACAAGGAACAGGCGTGAGCTAAAATGCTCAATAAGCCCGGTTTCCCAATCACCTTCATGTGGGAAAGAAGCCATATTGTTAATAGATGATAGCGGTGCCAACTGAACTACGTCGAGATAAAATCGTCATGCAAACCACATCAACTGCAACACAATTGCAGCGATAATCAATAACCTTGGCAGTATCTTTCTCATCAGCAGTAGCGGACGCGACCTACCGTCTACAATTCAGCCGCCTTGGCTGACCGATTTTAGGCATCATGATTATGCTTCTTGTCTGTCTTACCCTTCTTCGACTGTAATCTGCCGAGTAACCAATAAATGGGAGCAAAACTCGCAACATTCAGCAGCATGGCGACAATCCAGCCAACCAATAAACTTGCAAGGATGACCAGAAACCACTGTAGAACCCCAAAATCCTCGTGGCCACTGTTGGTCAGCGTCAAGGCACAGAGAATCAATCCAATTATCATCGGGGCGAAAATGAATGGAGTGACGATGGTTTTCATGTGGCGTCTCGACGGTGGTAGCAGCTTTGCGAATTTCCTTCAAGCGATTTTCACCGGAACCTGTGCCCCCCACCCCCACCCTCGGTGCCCAAAACTGGCCGGTCGGTCATAGGGTTGTTACGTTTCTAGTCTCGAAGTCCTCATAGAAAACCACGCTGGCTGTTTTGAGCAACGGCGCTGGCAGCACGGGGTTACGGGAAATATGCGGCCTATTCCTTGACCCGCTTGACCGCCCAATCACGAGAACTGAATGGTTTGTCATCTACGAAAATCTCTGTCGTGCCCTTGATTGTGTCGCCGCTGAGTTTGCCGCTATAGGTTGTGAAGGCGATTATCCCCTTTGGAAAACTAATCTCGTGACGCGGGGTCTGAAACGAGACTTCGTCGCCTTTGACTACGCCGTTGGTAAGGATAGTTGTCGTGCTACTGCTTATGCGCGTGCCGGTCAAAGTCTCGCCTTGGAGCTTCAGGGTGAAGGTAATGTCCGGAATCCGACCGTCCGGGTTGGTGGGGGCGACCCACTTCCAAGTCCCGGTGACGTTGGCGGCTGTATCCTCGGCGCTGATAGTTGAGCCGGTGACGGCTAGAACTAGCAATGCGGTTGTTAAGCAGAGGCTTGGATATAGTTTCATAGGTGTTTACGTGTTTAATTTTGAACTTTCACATACCTGTTCAGACAGTCCTACAACCAAATCGTCACGCTCAATGCTGCTTACCGTAGAAAACTCAGCCGCCTTGGCTGCCCGATTTGTTAGGCTGATTTGCGTGATTACTTATTTTTGTGAACATAGCAAATGTCAATAATCCACAACGGATAGAACGCCAGAATCATGGAACCTCTCCATGTGCCAATTGCAGAACCGGGAGGCGAATGATTCGGGTCATAAAATCCGAACGGTGCCCACGTAGAATAAATCTGCATACGCCCAAGGCCGCCTGCTGACATAGGCCGGTATTGACCACACAAGCTGAGCAGCAAATAAATCAAAACGTAGCAGATTGCCAGTCCGCCAACGAACTTCACAAACCGGCAAAACAGTCGGGATTTGGTAAATCCGGTCGCTTGCATATTCGGCCTAACAATCGTTCACCGAACCTTCGGTTCGTAAATTAAACCAAGCAAATCCACCCTGCAATTCATTTGATGCTGGATGCCTGAGCGCCCCAGCACACCGGCTAGGTTTGCAACGGCAAACGCTGGCTGGGCCGTAGGCTGGATTCCCGTGTGGTTACACAGACCGAATTGGCATAGGGTAAGCTCAAAATGACGGACAAAATCAACGATTTGTAGCAATGGGTTGCAACGTTCCATTTCGGAAGAAGAAAATTGACACGTATATGTCAACGCCACAACCCGGAGAAATACATTGGATTCAGTGCAAGGGCTACAGGTGTTTAGGGGTTTTGGACGCACATGGCAAATGGAAGTGTTTCGCCACCGGCGAGGAACTAAAAGACGTGGTTAACCCGAAAATTTCATTGAAAGAAGTCGCAACGGTGATCTCGGCCCAATGTCTATTGGGTTGAAATGAATACGAAATACACCGCTGCGACGGGTACAGTTTGTAACCCCGAACTCTTCCATTTTCCAGCCGTAAAAAAGCGCTCGGTCAGCGCCGGCTTCACCGGCGGGGACGTGACCAGCGATGGCGGCATAGTGCTCTTGCGCCAGACCGACCGGCGCATCGGTCTGACCAAAGCCCTGGCCAAAGTCCTGCCCGATCCGCGCGCTCCAGAGCGCATCGAACATCCGGTCTTGAGTTTGGTGCGCCAGCGCATTTACGGGCTGGCTCAAGGTTATGAAGATCTCAACGATCACGACACGTTGCGTCACGATCTGGTTTGGCAAACGGCGGTCGAACGCGACCAACCGCTGGCCTCCAGTCCGACGTTGTGCCGGTTGGAGAACCGTGCCGACCGCCCAGTGGCTTGGGCGGTGCATCAAGTGATCGTCGATCAGTTCATCGCTTCGTTTGCGCCAGCGCCCGCGGAGTTGATCCTGGATTTTGATGCGACCGATGACCGGGTGCATGGGCAGCAGGAGGGACGTTTCTTTCACGGTTACTATGGTGATTATTGTTTCCTGCCGCTCTATGTGTTTTGCGGGGAACAGTTGCTGGTGTCCTATTTGCGGCCAGCCAACATTGACTCGGCCCGGCACGCTTGGGCGACTTTGAAGTTTCTGGTGACGCGGCTGCGGCAAGCGTGGCCGAAGGTCAAAATCATTTTCCGTGGGGATTCGGGTTTTTGCCGCTGGCGTATGCTCCGTTGGTGCGAAGGGCATGAGGTCGGTTACCTCGTGGGGCTGGCCAAGAACGCACGGGTGCTGGGTTTGGCGCAGAGTTTCAGGGAACAGGCGCAAAGTGATTTCCAGTCGCAGCAACAAAAGCAGCGGCTCTTTGGCGAGGTGAAGTATGCGGCGGACACGTGGGACAAAGAGCGGCGGGTGTTGGTCAAGGCCGAGCATACCGGCCAGGGCAGCAATCCGCGTTTTGTGGTGACCAACTTGGCCGGCGACGCGCAAAAACTCTATGACGAGGTTTATTGCGCTCGCGGGGAGATGGAGAACCGGATCAAGGAGCAGCAGTTGGGACTGTTTGCGGATCGGACCAGTTGTCATGGGTGGTGGGCCAACCAGTTCCGGCTGCTCTTGAGCAGTTGCGCGTATGTGTTGATGGAGCGGCTGCGGGCGCTGGCGTTGGCGGGCACGGAACTGGCGCGGGCGCAGGTGGGCACCATCCGGCTGAAGCTTCTTAAGATCGGCGCAGTGGTTTTGCGCAATACACGGAAGGTACGTTTGCTACTGAGCAGCAGCTATCCGTATCAGGCGATTTTCCGTCAGGTGGTTGCGGCGCTGGATAGCGGTTGAGTCGCGGTGAGTGCTGTCCCCGGCACGCCGACAAACAACGGGGGTAAGGGGGCGTGTGCCTACGTGTTGAAAAACTGGCTGTTTAGACCGTCATCGGCATCTCTTTGCCAACTTTTGCCGCCGCAAAATTCAACTCGTCAGTCTGATGAAATATGCGGGTTAAAGTGCATTCCGATTATTAGATTTGGTTTGACTTGGAACGCTCCGGTGATTCAATTCCAGCATGAAAACGAAATTCATTCTGTTTCTCTCTCTTATTCCGATTCTTCTCACCGGCTGCGCCTCAATCATTGATAGCGGCCCCAAAACAGTTCAAATCAATTCAAACCCAGAAGGAGCAAAAGTCAGCATTTTCGATAAAAAGGGCAAACCGGTTTCCGTAAATACGACGCCCACCATCATCGCTCTCAATCGCGGGGGATTTTATAGCACCGCGAACTACAAATTGGTTTTTGAAATGCCGGGATACTATCCCTATGAAACTCATGTGGTATCTTCACTAGACGGGTGGTATGTGGCAAATGTCGTTTTCGGTGGATTGATTGGCATTTTAATTGTTGACCCAGCAACCGGTGATATGTGGACATTATCACCCAGAGAGCTTAATTGTAATTTAGTGTCATCCGCCATCCCATTGAGTGCCGACCAACTCAAAGCAGCGGAATTAAGGGCTAATTCGGTTCCAGAGACAAAACCAGCAGTTAGTCCAAAATCAAAACAGTAAAAAGAATTGATTGATAATTGAGTTTCCTTGTCGTTGAAAAACGAATTCATTATCTCGGTAAAAGTGGTAGATAGGTTTCTGCCAAATAATAATTCCGCTGGGGTTAATGAACAAATTGTATGAAAAACAAAGGCTTCCTAATTTCGGCTATAGTTTTCGTTCTGATTGTAGCGGGCTTCGCCATTTACCTAAAAAACGTAAACGACCAGATGACCAAAGAGCTTCAGCAGCAGAAACAACTGGAGCGACAACAGGAGAATGAAGTGCAGGTTCAATTAGTACAACTCGCGCAACTAACCGAAGCATTCGGCAAACAGATTGCCTCACAACAAAGCACAAATGATTCGTTGCGTGCCACGTTGGACGCCACTACAAAAACACTCGTGCAGATACAGGGTCAATTACAAACTGCCCAAAATGAGATAGAAACGCAAAAATTAAATCTTGAATCCCTCAATAAAGACGCTCTGGAAAAGCAGCACAAAATAGAAGTGCTGGAGAGACTTTTAGCCCGACAACCTCATTGAAGAACATATCTTTCATGGGGTTAGAAGCGTCGAACGAATCTCACACTCTGCGCCTCTGATTCAAAGTCAGAATTCATGGTTGGACATCAGGGCTGTAATCAAATTCCAAGTGAGGCTGTTCAGGCGACACTAAATGAAACGCGGTGCAGAGTCGGAGATTCAATAGTTGAAATCGCCTATCGTCCGACGTTTGCAGACTGGTGGCTTTGGTTAGAATCTGATGAGCGTCCATTGATGAAGGAAGCCGGAAACCCCCACAACGCAGTGTGGGTGAAAAACTTGCGTTCACTCTGGCGAGCGGCTGGCCGTCCTTGTCCATCAGAATGGCCAGAGACTCGTATTCTTGATTGGCTTCGCCCTGTCCGTTCGTCATGGCCTGAAATTAGCGGCTAAATCCATTCAAAGGCAAGTTTTCAAAAGTTCTTCAAACGTCCATTTGTGGTTTGTCAGTCCGGCGACTTGCGCGGGCGTCTTGCCATGTGCCGAGTGGACGCGGACAAAATCAAACCACCAAACAAAGAGCGCAACGGCGTGCCGTAGGTTCTCCAATTTCTTTGAAAAGCCAAGCGTGCAACGGGTAAAACGGCGCTTGAAAATCCGCGCGGTAAGGTTCATCCGCTCGACGTGACAGGTGGTGGCCATTCGCATGTCAGGGCTTCCGATGTGCGCGGGGTATTGGCAGTGCTCGGTTAATACGACTGGTCGTGCACAGGATTAACCCGCAATCCACTGGCGTGGTCAACTGAATAAAGGGTGTTAGCAAAAAGCCGCGCCGGGAAGTTTATTGAACCGGCGCGGGGGATTACTTGGCATTTATGAAGGGAAGGCAGTGTGCCTGCCAGATTCCCACAATCGTAGCAAGCATCCGGCCTGCCAATTCAAGGTTGTTCGCAGGGTGTCAGGGTGAAAAAGCCGTGCCGGGAAAAATCCCCAAGACCGGCACGGCTATCTTCTTACGGGTTGTATGGGACATCAAACGGACTGTCCGACAGTCAGTTTGGCAAAAGTCGGCGAAACTGGCAAGCAAAATCGAGGGGGCATCCTGAAACTATTGCGAGATTGGAGAAGCTCGCGGGGGCAGTGGCCGGTGGTTCCAGAGTGGTCTTAGGCGGCACGGTCACTTGCTTGTCAGTTGATTCACCGCAGCAAGCAATGGTAAATAGGCTGCAAGCATCGCTGAAAACGCAACCAATACCAAAACACCCATCGTAGCCGCAAAGAAACCCATCCATTGCTGTCCAATCTGATTGAGGGTTGAGGGATAAAAAAAGGTTGGCTTGCGGGTTTGGGCCTTGCCACAAGGTAAGGCATGAAAAAGAAAACCAGCTATAAGCCAACCGCCAGCAAGTTCTCCATTCTCCGCCAGCTTTGCAATCTCATTCCCACTCACTTGGTTCCCAAACTGGCGCGCGACACCGGCGTCGAAGACCACGCCCGCACGTTTAGTCCTTGGAGTCAGGTCGTCAGCCTGCTCTACGCCCAACTGACCCATGCCCTGGGCCTCAATGATGTGTGTGACGCCTTGCGTCTGCACTCCGGCCCGCTCTCGGCTTTGCGCGCGGCCACGCCGCCCTGCAAAAACACGTTCTCTTACGCCAATCGCACCCGCGATCCGAAAATGGCCGAGCAACTCTTCTGGGCCGTGCTGGATCATTTGCAAACGCTCCAGCCTGCCTTCGCCGGCCACCACACGCCCCGCTTCGCTTTTCGTTTCACCCGGCGCCTCATTCATGTCGTGGACACCACCACCATTGCGCTCATGGCCCGTTCGCTGGATTGGGCCAAACATCGGCGGCGCAAAGCCGCCGCCAAGTGTCATGTCCGGCTTAATCTCCAAAGTTTCCTGCCCGCTTGCGCCATCGTCGGCTCGGCCGCCGAGCATGACAGTATCCGCTCCCGCGAGCTTTGCGCCAATATCCATGCCGGTGAAATCGTCATCTTCGACAAAGCTTACGTGGACTTCGCGCACTTGGCTGACTTGTCCTAACGTGAAGTCTTTTGGGTCACCCGCGCTAAAGACAACCTGCAATTTCGCGTCGTCCGCAAATTTCAGGACGGAAGGTTCGGTAACATTCTGCGCGACGATCTCATTGAACTGACCGGCCCGGCGGCCAAAGATTATCCGGTCGGCCTGCGCCGCGTCGTGGCACTGGTTGAGGTGGACGGGGAAATACGGGAAATGATTTTCCTGACCAATAACTTCACTTGGAGCGCCCAGACCATCGCCGATCTCTATCGCTGCCGTTGGCGCATCGAAACCTTCTTCAAGGAACTCAAACAGACCTTGCAACTGGCCGATTTCTTGGGTCACAACGCCAACGCCGTGCGCTGGCAGGTCTGGACAGCCTTGCTGGCCTACGTGTTGTTGCGCTTCTGCGCTTGGCTGGGGCGGTGGGGCCACAGTTTCACCCGCCTCTTCGCCCTGATCCGCTCGGCCCTCTGGCAAAAACTGGATTTGCGCAGCCTCTTGGAAAGCTGTGGGACAGCCAAAGGCGGCGGTCGCTTCCTCGGCCAGCCCGAACAAGCCTATTTGCCCGGCTTCGCCTGACGCTGTGGGACAGCCACACCATTCAAACCGACTACGACCGCTCAAATTCTTAAACCGATTTTTCATTCTCCCATTCGCGTTTCAGGCAAATCCGCTCCAAAAAATCGCGGCGTCTGTCGCTATTGGTCGGCACTGAAACCCATCCATGATGGAACTTTCTCCGCTTTGCGGAACCACACCCACAGACAAAAAATCGCCGCCAAAATGGGCAAGGCTACCACCAGCGGTCGGAGGCTGATGCAAAAAATCGTGAAAGGGGGTAGCCCCCGGTCTAAGTGCCTGACATGCGATGCAAACGAAAGAATGGCCCAAGTTACCAAGCAGCCGTAGCTGAAGACTGCCAGAATGAGCGCGTGGATGAACTTCTTCATAGTATTCCTTTCTTTTCTTGCGTTTAGAGTTTCATGTATGCGTGATGCGGTCTAACGTCCCCAAACGCTGAACCCGCCGACCGGGCAGTGCAAGGATTTTCACCACGCAGACGGAAACGGCGACTAATGCATTATTTAGGGGTCTGAAAAGGCGCAGGAACGACGATTGGCGGGTGGGTGAGACGTTGTTGCCGCCCCCAACCGCCGCCAAGCCGCTCAGGGTTTGCTTCTAGTCACAAAATCCTACCAGAAAACCACGCTGGCTGGGCCAACTGATTGTTGAAAAGAAAACGGCGGACGTGATAAGGTTGCTGTGGCCGGTTACTTGTCCTTGGTCATTTGCATTTCATCCCCAAAGAGTGCCGGATTTTGCAGGTTCTTTTTAATGAGCTTGCGCACTTCTGCCGAGGACTTGGTGTCGTCGGGAATAACCTTGTCGTTGACAATTCGCAAAATCAACGTTCCGTCGCCGGACACTTTCCAAGTCCAATAAGAATACTGGGGTTTGTCCGTTTCAAGATTCAGCACACTGACAAACGGTGTGTCGGCCACATCCGAATGCCAGACGCGATACAAATTCCCATCGGTATTGGCGACGATATAATTGTAGTCATCCAGCTTGACCACTTTCAGCGTGTTCGTCCCGTCCTTGGAGGCCCAGTGGCCAAGGAGTCGGACATCAATCTTGCCGGTGGGTTTGGCAGTGATGGGAACATCATAGATGCAGCCAGTGATGACGAAGCAGCAGGCGGCCACGACGATTCCAAGCGAGAGTCTTTTAGCAATTAGTGTGACTGTGTTCATATTTTTATTTTCCTTTTCCAGAAGTCCTAAATGGTTCGTAATCGGCTACAGCCTCGTCTTCCCTGCGGCCTTGGCCAAGACGGCCTTGTTCGTTTTTAAATATTTCTCAATGGTTTTTATCCCATCGCAGGAAGTGGAGACCCCTTTGGCGTTCGGCCTGCCCAGCCTGTAATGTACCAACAATTTGCCGACCGCTTGCACGCTGAGATGCGCATCCCTCATCCGCCAGACCTGACCGGCTGCCAATGGTTGCCGACGAGTGTGGCGAACCATCCTTGTTTTCATGGGTTTATGATAGCAGCTTTGCGAATCTCTTTCAAGGAATATCACCGAACCTGTGTGCCCCGCACCCCCATTGGCCGACAACCCTCGGTGCCAAACTGGCCGGTCGGTCAGGGTCGCTACGTTTCTAGTCACCAAAGCTGCGCAGATGCTACGCTGGCGAACGGGGTTAGCTCGTCTGGCGGACATCCTGAAATTTTTCTGGCCTCGGAACTTCCGCGTGGACATATTCGTAGTGTGCTTGTAATTTTCTGATTATGTCGCCAAAGACTCCCGACAGATACCAAGTCAGATGTCCCAAGTGTAACAAAGTTGCCTCGCCAGACACATCTAAACTTCCCGCAAAATTGATAGGCAAGAAAATGCAAATGCATTACGTTTGTCCAGATGGACACGAATTCGTGCATGAGTTTCAGGGCAAATAATGGCCCGTGCAGCACAAAGCGATTGGAGCAGGATTACTTTCGTATCGCCTCTCATCCCTCATCCCATGATTTGTCCATTTTCAAACCAGTGGGCTTCCACTTCGGGGAAAAATGACAATGCAAGCCCATATTGATATTGAAATGGGCGTTCTTGTGTAGGGGGCGCGGTGTACTCACTTACCTTCTTGAAATCGAATTCTTCCTCTCGCTTCTTCAACTCGATTACCAAAAGATTATGCTGACTTGCCGGAAAACCCCTGTGGTGAAGCGTGATGTCTGGCCGAATTTTCTGTTCATGTTCGTTTGTCTTCGGGTCAAGACCATCACCCTGTCTATGATATTCGCAATCAACATTCCATCCCGGTATTCCCTGCTCTAAGTAAACCGCCAAACGATGGGCCAGCGCCCATTCGGATGCATCAACCATAAAAAGTTTGGCGTCACGAGCATACAGAGTATCAATCGCTCGCTGCACACGCATCTCCAAATCAGAGAAGGTCATTTGTCTCCCACCTCAAGGTTGGGCTACTCGATTTGGTGACGCAAGAACAAAAAACCGCGCCATGACGCAGGACGGTTTTTCGCGCCCACCCGCACAACATTGCGGCCCCCAGCCGTCGTGAGGGGTTCCGGGTCACTTGCCTCTCAACCACCATGTGCCATTCTTCCAGTTGATGCGTGTGGCATTATTGGTCAGCGCACCGCTCAAACCGCCTTCCCAATCTATGGCAATCACTTCTGCCGGGGACTTCAAGACACCGCGTGCCCTGTCCCCCTTCTCGTTTATGAAGGTCAGGTAATTGCCGGACTGAAGAATCTGGCATGGCTGTCCAACATTGTAGGGGCCACCCATCTCCCAGTTACCGGCAAGATTGGGAGACGAATGACAACAACATGTAGTGCTGCATGATGTCGCCGCAAAAGCTAAGGCGGCAACCAGTATTGCGATGTATTTTTTCATGGTGTGTTTGTGTTATGTCTGCTGAACGTAAAGCGCCTATGACCCTATTCCCGCAACAGCGGCCTGTCCACAGGAAATTGGGCGAGGTTTAGACTGCCGGTGCTTCTGGCCCCCCACGTTCGCCTCCAGCCCGCCACCCCAAGCCGCGCAGGTGGTTGCTATGATGTTAGCTTCGTAGCTCGCCCAGAAACCGCGTAGCTCAGCACCTTTTGAATCACAAGGCAGATTGCGCTCCCAAGAAAGAGCGGGAAGGCTGTCATGAACGACAGATAGACGAGGTCTATCGGCCACATGTTGCTGTCTTCACGTAGTCGCGCTGTGCCGAGCCAGATGAGCATAACTGAAAGCATCACTCCGGCCCACATGGCTAGTGCTGACAACCAATATCGCCCGCGTGCGAACCACAAGGCAACGAGCGGCACGATGAAAAGAGCTATCTTCGTAATCCAAAGGCTTCGGGGAGAGGTCGTGAAAAATGGCGGAACGCGGCCTTGCGCCATAGCGTTTGAGTAGCCGAGCCACGGGAAGTGAGAGTAATAGCTATGCCAAAACAGCACAAAATGCAGTTGCAGCAACCCCATGCTCAGGGAGCCTAGGATGACGAACATCAACAGCCGCAACTTCACTGAACTCAGCTTAAATATTTTCATGCTGGAACTCTGTCACCCACTGTCTTTGGCGGCAAATTGAAAAAACCATGTCCATCATCGAAAATTCCAATGCTTACCAGATGTGGCCGGTCTGGCGATTTAGGTGGGGTTGCGGCAGCTTTGGTTGCCCTTTGAGTCTAATCGGGTGGATGGTGATTTTTGGGGGGGCTAAATTTTTCAGATTTTTGCCCGTTGACGGTCTGGGCTTAATGGGGGTTGGGCTGCATGGCTTTCATCTAAAATCATAGCGGTCAATACCTGAATCAAACCTGTCACATCGTCCACGCATTTCTGATACTCGCTCACTGACTGATGGGTTCGCATACCTTTGATAAGCTGCAACCTGCCAATCATGCGCTCATGGAAATCTTGTAAACCGCCACTCCACGGCTCTGAAATCAGCAGCCACATGGTCTCGTGTGGAGCATATAAAAAATCACCCCGTCTATGCCAGCCGACCTTCTCCAAACCATCCAACAAACGACTGCATTGAGTCTTGGTGAGTATCATGCGCGTAATGCGGCCTGTCCTGTTTCGTGGATATGACCCTATTCCCGCAACAGCGGCGTGTCCACAGGAAAGTGGGAGAGGTTTAGGCTGCCGTGATTCCGGCCCACTGTGAATTTTGGCTGCCACTGCCCCCCCCAGCACACACACCAACGAGCCGGTCAGGGTTGCTACGTTCTTACCTTCGCAGCCCGCCCAGAGACCCAACGCTGGTTGGTCGTGTGCATCACTGTGAAATCTCGGCTCCATCCTCACACCACTCTTGTAGTCGTCCGGCAAAGAATCTAAAGCGGTGCCGCGCCGTGCTCCCATCCAAAAAGCGGATATGCTCTGTCCAGCAGTCATGGGTCGCATCAATCTTAACCCATTTGTCGAAAAACTGTGGCGCAGTAAAAATGCTCCACAGGCAGTTCAACGTGTCCAGCATCTCGCGGACACTGCCTCGACCGAAGTCTACAAATAACAATCGCGGGACAATGTATCAACGGGAACCGACGCTCATCTAAATAGTCGCGGTCACACGTGATGAGAACCCGGCCAAGCCGCAGAGCTTCTGCCGCATGGTTCTCATCGGGATGTCGCCGTCGTCCGGTCTCCTGAACGGTAAGCACATCCGCCCCACGCCGCCTCAGAAGCGCAGTTGCGGTCGTCGGAAAATTCTCGTCTGCATAAAAACGTGGCTTCGCCTTGCGATGAACGTAGTCCTCAACTTGGCGCACCTCTTGGTTAGTGGGCCGTCGTGCAGTCGAATCTTTCACTTGAATCCATGCCATAGGCGCAGTCGCCGGTGGCCCAGCGTGGGTTAGGCCACATGGTCATCGCATCTGCTCCCACTTTGCCAGAATGGCGTCAAAACGCCGTGCCTGTTCCTCCCACTTGTCCAGCAGTTTGGCGTGGCGCTCCTGATTCTGACGAGACATTTCTTGAATCTGTACCGCTGCCTCTTGCTGCTGGCGTGCTTTATCTAACATCTCGCCGGAAACTTGCTGCCGTGCTTTGGTGGTCTGAAGAATCTCACCGGAAACTTGCTGGCGCGCTTTGGCGGTTTCCAGAATCTCACCTGCCTGTGCTTGGTGCGCTTTAGTAACTTGGAGAATCTTGCTGGCTTCTGGTGCTTCCTTCTTTCGTTTTTCAAATAGGCTCATAAATGTAAAGTGTGAATGTGGCCCAACAACTGTTCAATGAACCATCCGTTCGTATATTAAACCCCGCAAATCCAACGTGCAATCCATTTGACGGGAAATGATTGAGTGCCCAAGGCACACCGGCTGAGTTTACTGCGTTCTTATGGTTGGCTGGGTCGGCGATTTTAAGGTCTGGGGCGCATCAGAAGCCTGTCGGTGGTCACACGCCACAGCCCCACCCCTTAAACGCCCTTTCTAGTTGAACTGGGTGATTGCAGCGGGTTATTGGGGGGGCGGTTTGGCAATCTGAGGCCGCCGCTGGCAGTGATGGTGGGGCGCACAGTTAGACCCCACGAACAGGAAACTCTGGCGCAAGCCGTTTAACCAACTGTTCGCCTGACAATTTCCAAGCGGCGTGGATGCTCATTTTGGTGGCTCGCCCTTATCATCTGGTGGCAACTTCCGTCCCTCTCTGATGAGACCTATCGCTACTGCAACGCCGCTGATAACCAGCAAGACCAGACCGACTATCGAAACGCAGCGTCCTAAAACAGGCGAAAAATGCGGCGAGACAGCCTCAATGCCAGCCCCGACACCAAAAAACACGAAGGCCGCATAGTAATGTCTCTGACAAAATTGAACGAGTCTCATCATGGCGGTGCTACCTATCGCCTACCTAACCTGAACCCGCTCTGCCCGAAAATCAAGGCAAGAGGCCGCAGGATAGTGGCTCAATTTGGATTTATTTTGTCCAGCGGCTTGGGCCAAAGCCGGTTTTTCGCCATAAGGAGCAACTCGACAACAAAGCCCCAAAATTGTCCGTCACAAGACAAAAGATTCATATCCGAAAAGTGACTAAAGATGTCCCGAAGCGGGATAGACTTAATTCCAGTAACTATGGCAAACGGTCATTGTGCAAACTCAGCTTGCAGAGGACATGGTTGTGACAGGCACAACTATGCCCTTCCACAAGAATCCTTGTTTGAAATGTTTGTTAACCAGAAAGGAAACGAGGCGACAATTATGAAAAAGCTAATCTCTTTGATTGCAACCGGGCTGGCGTTGGCAGGCACGAGCTTGACCGTCCACGCGGATATTTTTGGAGGCGGTTCGGAGGGCACTCCAATACCCTCTAATCCGGGCGTAGTCGGAGAGGTGTCAACGCCGGTGGTGACGGTTAGCCCGTTGGATGTGATAACCTTTCAAGGGTATGACCTTCTTGGGTCTTACTACGCAAATGGTTTGTATAACTTGCCTCCGGGCTTTATTTACAACGGGAATCCAGTTGGCCCGGACAACATGCCAAGCGATTATGAACTACAATTGGCGTGCACGTTCAACTTTTATGCCCTTGTCGCACAGCCGAATGTTCTTTTTATTCAAGTAACGGGTGTGGTCTCCAGCAACTTCGGTTGGGTTTCTGGTGATGCTCTTACTGAGGTTACACTAACTGGCATTCAATTTACACTACCTTCACAGAGCGGCACTGTTGGAACGCCCAGCCTCTCTTTAAACTACGCAAATCCCGGCGAGACTTGGATATATTGTCCTCCTGACTATTCTAGCGAGCCTTTGACGACGACTCCGGGGTTTGGTTTGACAGCACTGGCACCAAACCAGTTCTTGATTCAAACTCTTAATGGTGCTGATTACGGATTTCTAAACGAGGGGTGGCTTGTCTGGGGAGGTACTGTCAACAGAATAACTGGAGGAGGGGTCTTTCAACTCACTTTTCCCGATGATGTCAATTTGTATCAGTTGGATTTCACGCAGGCAGATGTCGAATCTCAATGGGGGGCAGGCTATCAGTACATTCCGGCAATAATTGTCCCCGAACCAGCTTGCCTATCATTGCTGATATTCGGCATGTTTGGGATAGCTCTCTTGCGTCGGCATCATCGTTAATCCATTAGAGCATCCCGAAGCAGATTAAGAAGCAACCCCCCCATCCCCACCCTCGGTGCCAAACTGGCCGCCCGCACTCTGAAACAAAAAACCATGACAAGCTGACAATTTATGGTTGGCAGTGCTTTTTGCCGACGTTAGGTTTAAGGGGATGAAATGTCCTGTAAAATTTCGTTCATTGAAACTGTGCTTGTGCCGCTTAATTCCAACGTCAGAAGAAACGCATTGGATTCAATGTAGCGGTTACAGGTGTTCGGCGATTGTGGACAAAGACGGCAAATGGAGATGTTTCGCCACCAGCAAGGAACTAACCGACGTTATCAAAGAGCATTGCGACTAACGCAAACCAACGATTTCTTCCAAGCTCCGAATGTAGTCGGCAATAAGCCCTTCACGCGGGTTTCCGGCTCAGGGTTTTGGGGTCTGGGTTATTGTGGGGCGAATTTTTGGATTTTTGCCCCTTGACGGTCAGGGCTTAATGGGGGTTGGGCTGCATGGCTTTCATCTAAAATCATAGCGGTCAATACCTGAATCAAACCTGTCACATCGTCCACGCATTTCTGATACTCGCTCACTGACTGATGGGTTCGCATACCTTTGATAAGCTGCAACCTGCCAATCGTGCGCTCATGGAAATCTTGTAAACCGCCACTCCACGGCTCTGAAATCAGCAGCCACATGGTCTCGTGTGGAGCATATAAAAAATCACCCCGTCTATGCCAGCCGACCTTCTCCAAACCATCCAACAAACGACTGCATTGAGTCTTGGTGAGTATCATGCGCGTAATGCGGCCTGTCCCGTTTCGTGGATATGACCCTATTCCCGCAACGGGGGCGTGTCCACAGGAAACTGAATTGGATTTAAGCTGCCTGTGATTCCAGTCCACCACACCCGCACAACATCGCGCCCCAGCCACCCCACAGCCTCGCCGTCAGGGTTGGCTATGCTTGCCTACCGCTACGCGCTCGACGTGTCCATCCGCAAACCCGACAAAGTGCAATGGGGGCGTTCTGTCTGCCAGCTCAACATCAAGCACGGCAATGTCCTAACTAATCCGGCTCGGAAATCCGTGAAACCGGGTTTGATGATTCCCAATGCGAGCGAAAGTTTGCGGTGAAAGTGCGCCAGCGGCAACCAATGCCTCGATGCTCTGGCCCCGCGTCTCGCACACGGTGTGTGAGGACTGGTAATTGTGAATTTCAAGAAGTGCTTGCAATACTACCTTTGAGACTTCCAATGCCTCTGGGTCAGGTTTGGTGCTCGTGTTCATATATTGGTTTGACCGAAGTGTCGGGAAATCGTCATGCGCGAGCTTGGCCAGTGCTTCTGCCCCCTAACCACGATGTGCGTGGGGGGGTCACGGTAAACCAGTCTCCCGCTGCGCAGGGCCGGATTCTCGGATTCAGGACGGTCTGGCGGACTACCGCAGGGCTTCGCATGGGGTTCCGGCTTAGGGGTTGAGGGTTCTGTCAAAAAACCACGCTGGCTGGCAATCCGCAAAGACCCTAAGATTATTCGGTAGGCAGCAGCCCCGCATTTTCGGGCATATCTTTCATGGGGTTATCCGCGTAAAATGTTTCCCGCTATTTCTGGCTACAGACCGATAACCGTTTTTATAGGCTACCCATTTAAAACTATCTTTCTCAAATGGATTTCTATATTTTTTCCCGGAAGATTTATGATATAGTCCCAAACGAAAAGCGTCCATAATATGTTTGGTTCTAATTCGACCAACCTTTTCATCGTACAATTCCGCAGCCCTATCGCCGTCAAATCTATTTATTTTCATAATTTTTGACTCATACGCCGCCAACGACCTAAACTGAACCTCGCCAGAACAAAACTCAAGCCCTGATGCCCAAATCACTGGCCGCTCCATCACGCCAGCTTGCGCCTAGAAAAGAGGTTGAAGAGCACTATGACAATGGCAGCCGCCAACAGGAGATGGATGAACCCGCCCATCGCAAAACCGATAAGGAGACCGGTCAGCCACAGAGCGACCAATACGAACGCAATTGTATACAACGAGACCTCTGCAAAACTCTTTTGAACGGACGATTTGACTGTGCGTCAGAGGAATATGCAAACGACGACCAACGCACAAATGGGGCTGCTGGACAGCTTGATGATCACGACTCCTGGCAACGATTTTCTCGAACGGCTCGACCGCACGCTGGATTGGCAGCCCATCGAAAAGGCATTGCAGGCGATGTATCCGGCGACGACCGGACGCCCACCCTGTCCGCCGCTGGCCCTCTTCAAAATGAGTTTGCTGCAACATTGCTATGGCCTCTCGGACCCGCAGTGCGAGGAACTGGTGGCCGACCGGTTGAGTTGGCGGCGGTTTGTGGGTTTGGGTTTGCAGGACAAGGTGCCCGACGAAACAACGCTGGTCCGCTTCCGGCAACGGCTGGTCGAACATGGCTTGCAGGAAGAGCTGCTGCTGCTGGTCAACCGGCAACTGGAACAAAAGGGCTTCCTCCTCAAAACCTGCACGCTGGTGGACGCGACGCTGTTGCAGGCGGCTCGTCGCGCCCCGACCAAGGAGGACAAAGCTGGCGGTGATAGCGATGCGGGCTACACCGTGAAGCGAGGCCAGCCGCACTATGGCTACAAAGCACATGTCGCGGCGGATGAAACGCACACACTGATCCGACAGGTCACGCTGACGGCCGCCAACGTGCATGACAGCCGGGAGTTTGAAACGGTGGTCCAAGGCGACGAGGAAATGGTGGTGGCGGACAAGGCTTACTGGAGTGAAGCCCGCAGCCAATGGTGCGGTGA
The DNA here is from genome assembly GCA_963827205.1 of uncultured Verrucomicrobiae bacterium. Lineage (GTDB taxonomy): Bacteria > Verrucomicrobiota > Verrucomicrobiia > Limisphaerales > UBA11358 > UBA11358. Next base: position 43,367 of record CAWHAH010000009.1, on the reverse strand, counting down.
GCACGGCATCGCCAACGGGATTTTGCGCAAGCCCAGCCGTGGGGAAAAACTGCGGGACGCGACGGTGCGGGTCAACCAGCTGTTGAGCCGACTGCGGTGCGGGATCGAAAGAATCTTTGGCTGGTGGAAACGCTGCACGGGTTACCGGCGGGTGCGGTATGTAGGGCGGGACCCCAACCGGTTGGAACTGGAGTTTAAATGCGTCTGTTGGAACCTCAAACGGCTGGCGACTTTGACCGGAGCATGAATCAAACAACTCAGAACGGCAGTCCAGCGGACAAAACCGCCGATCGTGGGGGATGGAACCGCCGATGGCGGAGTCTCGCCGAACAAATATTCCGTTGATCAGGGGCAATGACATCAAATCAAACAACCAACATGGCCTTTTTCAGAGGTCTCACAACATATAATTTTCCTTTTCTCTTGGTTATGTTTACCACGTGCACGCTACGACTTGGGCCGGTCTTTGGCTATGGGGTGTAACCCTACCTTGGATTCCTTTGTACCTGTGGGGTGAACACCCCATAGCGGACACATTCAAAATATGGGAAGATTAATACAACCTATGAAATCTATCCTGCGTATATTAGCCGACATCGCCTTGCTCCCTGTTACCGGGTGTATTCTTACCGGCAACCGGGATTATTCGGGCGAGTGCCCCCGCACACGCGTCACATTGAATCTGCCGAGTGGAACCGGTAGCTGGCAATGACCTTCGTTCCCGATGCCTTGTGGATTTAAACATCGTTTGCAGTTATCGGAGCAGTCGTTTCAGCCTTGGCTATTTTTGTCTGCATCCCCGGCACTTGGAGATTGGTAGGCGAACAACAGGACTGGTTGCCCTTTGAGTCTAATCGGGTGAAGGGTGATTTTAGGGGGCTGAAATTTTTCAATTTTCTGCAAAAAACCCCCACATTTACTCGCGGGCGATATTCTTGCCGACCAAATGGGCATTGCTGTAGAGTATCAGGTCATGGAAGCCGCACAGACGCCCAACTTACGCACCGCTGTTGAGTGGTGCAGACCGGACAGCAGCGTCAACCTTCCAGATGAGACGTGAATTAATCTCCACATAATGGGAAAACGCTTATGAAAATTACAAAAAGAATTTCCTGGCTGCTGGCTATTTTAGTTCTCGTTAGCACCTCTGGGTTTACTAATGAAGCAACTAGCTACTACAACAGCGGCCTTGATAAGGCTAAAAGTGGCAACACAGACGGGGCGATTGCCGATTTCAATAAAGCCATTCAACTCAACCCTGAGTTGGTTGAGGCTTACATCGGTCGTGGCGATGTAGAGGCTCGAAAAGGCGATTTGAAGGCTGCGATTGCCGATTTCGACAAAGCCATTGAACTCAAGCCTGATGATGCCATGCCCTACTGCAATCGCGCCACTGTAGAGCATAAAACTGGGGACTCGGTCAACGCATTGGCCGATTTAAACAAAGCCATAGAACTCAAACCTGATTATGCCGACGCCTTCATCGGTCGTGGCATTTTAAAGTCTCAGAAAGGGGACTTCGACAGCGCGATTGCCGATTTCGACAAAGCCATTCAACTCAAACCTGATTATGCTGTGGCCTACTACAATCGTGCCAATGCAAAGTTGAAGAAAGGCGACTTGGATGGCGCAAACGCCGATTATGCCAAATCAATTAAACTCGACCCAAACTTGGTTGACGCTTACATCGGTCGTGGCGATGCTAAAACTCAAAAAGGCGATTTCGACAGTGCGTTGACCGATTTCAACAAAGCCATTGAGCTTCAACCTCACTCTTATGAAGCCTACTACAATCGCGGTCATCTAAGGTATGCCAAAGGCGACTTGGACAGTGCAATGACTGATTTCACCAAAGCCATTGAACTCAAACCCGATTTCGTTAACGCCTATTACCTTCGCAGCGACGTGAAGCAAGCACAAGGCGACTTAGACGGTGCGATTGCCAACATCAATAAAGCCATTGAACTCCAACCAGATTCTTATGAAGCTTACTACAATCGCGGTCGTCTGAGGTATGCCAAAAGCGACTTGGACAGTGCGTTGACCGATTTTAACAAGGCCATTGAACTCAAGCCCAATTTGATGTGGGCCTATTTTAATCGCGCCTGTGTAAAGCAGAAGAAACGTGACCTCGACGGTGCGCTGGCCGATTACACCAAGGCCATTGAAATCTCACCTGAAGCCAAAACTTATAGTGGTCGCGGCTCTGTCAGGGCAGAGAAAGGCGATATGAGTGGTGCGATTGCTGATTACAGCAAAGCCATTGAAATGGCCTCCAACAATGGACGGGCGTATCATAATCGGGGCTGTCTTTACTACGATTCACACAAGTTCTCTGAGGCGCTGGCTGATTTTCGCAAGTCCTGTGAATTGGGTTCGGAAGTCCAAGATTATTCCTATTACCGTGTTTGGCTCATTCGCGCACGTTCGGGCGAACAGGAAGCTGCGACCAAGGAATTACAAGCCAATTGGGGCAATCGCAAAACTGGAAAGCTGGATGATTGGCCGTCAAAAATCAGCAGCTTTCTCACGGGACAATTGAGCGAACCCGATTTTTTCAAGGCGGCTGATAATGCTGACAAAGCGAAAGACAATGGGCAACATTGTGAAGCGTATTTTTATGCTGGCTCAAAGCGGCTCATTGATGGTGACAAAACAACCGCACTAAGTTATTTCGAGAAGTGTTTGGCCACGGACGAGAAATCTTTTGAAGAATATCAAAGTGCAGCGGCTGAGCTGGAGTTTTTGAAAGCGGCACAATAAGCCCTTTTCCCCGCCTAGTGCCATCTCGTCGCCCTGACACCTTTGGTGCGCAAAGCTGGCCGGTTTGCTGCCCAATGGTCTGAAAATGGCGGCTAATGCGTCATTTTAATTGCTGGTGTGGCTTACGGCGGGCTTTTGGCGGGTGGGTGGGACGTTGTTGCCGCCCCCAGCCGCCCAGTGCGGTGCTGGCATGGCAATTGGGACGTTTCCGTGCTTCACCCCCACAAACCTTGCTGATTAAAACTGGCCGCCGATTTTTCCAGCCCCCCACCAAACGGCCACCACCCCCCATCGCCGCATCCAGCGGTCGTCCCCAGTCCCCCCGCTGCGCAGGTCGGATTCTAGTGGGGTTCTGGACGGCCTCGCGGCCCACAGGGCTTCGCATGGGGTTCCGGTTCAGGTTTGTGGGTTCGCTGAAAAATTTGCCACTGGCCGTTAGATGCGCCAGCACAGGTGTTAGGCAGCACAGACTTGATGCTTCCGATTCCAAAATACTCGCAAGCCTAATCCCGCCAAGATACCTAGCAACGCCCAATAAATCACGAACGCCGCCAACACTTGGGAAAACCCGGCGAATGACTGCCAAACATAAAATAGGCCGTGCAATCGAACCAACACCCATAGAGCTGGCATGTTAAGCGCCTTGTATGGCGTCATCAATACTGAACCCTCATGGTCTCGCAGAGATAAGGCGACCAAAAACATGACGAGACCTACCACCAGACCAGAGATGGCACCAAGAACAATTGCATGGTTCGTTTTCATAGCGTGTGATGTGGTCTTACGAATCAAAGTTCAACCCCACCCGCCCAAAGTCAAGCCCTGATGCTTGGGGCGCTGGCTGCGCGAGGCCACGTCCCGTCCAAATCCCAAAAATCATCCTAAAAACCCAGCCTTGCATTTTTCGCAGCGCATCCGAACCGGCGTGCCGAGTCCGGGAAGGACGCTGCTCGTGATGGCCGAAACAGGCACACGCTTCAAATTCTCAACGGCTGTCAAATCAAGATGTGTGTCCGAACTTCCACACTTCGGGCAACGCGCACCAAATACTCTGAACTTTGGCTTTCTCTTGGTCTTCATGGCTCGGTCAAAAATCAACGGGCGGTGGTTCCGGGGCGGTGTTAGGGGCGCGGCTCATGGTGAAAGAATATGAAACCTCTTAACCGCATTGCTGTGGTCATCGAAACCAATCTCCCACGACTCGGCACAGACGGAAAATGGTGGATAAAAATGAAAAAGGCAAACACTTGTGACACCGTTCGTCCGGTCTGCCCACACGCCATCCCAGCTAGTGTTCGTATCAAAATCTGTGGTGACGTATGGAGTCTGACCGAACAACTCCGCGACTCGCGCTTCTGAATCGCCTCTCTGAACACGCTCGTAGGCTAGCCCCATATCTTCAGTGCGATGCCACACCCAACAGAGCCAAAGAACGGCGATAAAAATGAAAACCACCACAGTTAGCGCCAGCCATTTGATGATATGCTTCAAAAGGTTAGGGTTTCACTGTCCACGACCCATACCAACCCGGCTGAAGCCACGGTTCGCCCAAATTCGCACTTGGGGGTGGACTTTTTTGGTCGCGTATTGCTTGAATATATTGTTCTTCGCTAGTGGGAAAGTAAAGTTGCCGACTCGCACAACCAGCGGTGGCAACGACCACCAAGCCGACAATAAAGGTTGAAAGTCTCATAGCAGATGTGGCGTAACTGTAATTCACTAAACCATCCGTTCGTAAATTAGCCCAAGCAAATTAAACCTGCAATCCCTTTGACGCGAGGGCAGTGCCCTAATTTGGTTTTGAGGCTTCATTTTTTAAGTGCGAGAAAACAGACAAACCACAGCAAGAAGATTATTGCCGATTCAATTATGACGGAATACCAGTCAAATCTGATGTGGTTTTCCCCAGCGTAAACCACCTCTCCGAAAACGGCTAAGAAAACTATAACTACAGCCGCCGCGCAGATGCGTTGCTGCTTTAGGTTCACTTTTCTTTCTTTTTTGTATGTTTAACGATTTGAACACGCACGGTTGTTTCGGCGAAAACAGCGACCGCCGCTGGCTGCGCGGGGTTAAGCATCGTGGTTTTTGTCTGGTTCACTTCTTCTCCAGCGGCACGTATAAAAATTGGTGATTCGGCTCGCCCAAAACATCAATCCCCTGCTCATACGTCTTCATGCCCGCAAGCTCGACCCTGACCACATGCTTTCCGCGCTTGAGATAAAGCACCGGCAGGGTCTCGGATACATTCCCAACAAAGATGCCATCCACATAAATCTGCGCCGGATGCACGTCAACGCCCTGTGGGGCTGTGACGTAAACTTCCAAATTGCCCATCGTGTCTTTGGAAATCGCAGGGCCGGTCGAAACGCAGCCGGACAACATGGTCGCGGCTAACAAGAGTGCGATGAATGATATTTTCATAATGATGTCGAAACTGCCCCAACCAGCCAGTAAACAGCAATCCGTTTCATGGGCTTTCACCCTCAACGTGAACCGGCCCAAATCAAAAATCAAGGCACCACCCCACTGTGAGTTTTGGGTGCCATTTTGCGCCCCCCAGCCGCCTAATTGCGCCTCAGCAATGCTTTCAGTAAAAAGTTTGAAGATTTTGAGACTGCGGTCGCGTTGAATTTCTGCCACTATAATTTCGTGAAATCTCACGGTGCAATTCGCATGACGCCCGCACAAGCGACTGGCGTCAAGAATAGCGCATGGACGGTTGAGGAACTGGTTAAACGCTGTGGTGAATAAACAAGATTATTTAGCCCGCCTTCAGGCGAAGGTTGAACAGATGCACAGATGCGTTTCCTATCAAATCAAAAAGGCGAGGGTGAAGTGATTGCAGCCAATACAGCCAGCTACACTATTGAAAATGCTTCGACTGCCACGAGGATTATAACATTCGCAGTCCTTTTCTGCATACTCATGCTAATCGCTTTCCTTTTGAAACGAAAATGAAAATTCAAATTAAGGCACTGCCGTTTTGAATTTTAGGGAGCATGACGGATGGCGGAGTTAAAAATGAAAAGCGGCAGCGGTTGCCCAGAAACCAGAACGCGTTCCCATTTTCCATAGAGAACCATCTTATCGCCTCGTTTCCATTTCGTTGACGTGTCGAAGAGAATTGAACTTACGCAGGAAATTTCGTCATACGTCTTTTCCCGATATAAAAAGAACGCTATAGGCCCCCGACCTTTGTCTGGCAGTTGCGGCTTAGATTGAACAATTCCTTTAAGCGTTATAGCCACAAGCTTAATTTATCAGATTTACGATTTCTGCCAAGCTCCAAACGTGGTCGGCAATAAGCCCTTCACGAGGGTTTCCGGCTTAGTTGGTTTGGGGGTCTGGGTTATTGTGGGGTGAAATTTTGGATTTTTGCCGGTTGACGGTCAGGTCAAAATAAGAGTTAGGCACTTTTGTCCCCTGTCTGCTTGCCTTCGGTAGAACCCACTATTTTATTGTAGAGCCACGCAAATATTGCACCGCCAATCAAAGCGTCGAAGAACGCATATACCAACCCTATGACGCTGCCGATTGGAGAAATCGTATAACCACGATACACCTTGCCGATGAGTGTAGGCTCTCCAGTAGAGCCATCAAATGCGATGAACCACCAAGTTAGAAAAAACAGCCCCAGTCCCCAGATTATGCCGCAAGTCAACGCGAATGCTTTAATGTTCAATTTCATATTCAATTCTCCAGTTGTTGCTTCCTATGCTTGTGACGTTCCAACCCTGAACCCGCCGCCCCAGCGGTGCAAGTGATTTTCGCCACGGTGCCCGAAATGCCGACCGGCAGCATGATTTCGCAAGCTGGCTGGCCTCAGGACGGGTTTTTAGTGCCCGCCCGCAACAACAATGCGCCCCCAGCCGCTGGCTGGGCCGTAGGCTGGATTCCCCTGTGGTTACACAGACCGAATTGGCATAGGGTAAGCTCAAAATGACGGACAAAATCAACGATTTGTAGCAATGGGTTGCAACGTTCCATTTCGGAAGAAGAAAATTGACACGTATATGTCAACGCCACAACCCGGAGAAATACATTGGATTCAGTGCAAGGGCTACAGGTGTTTAGGGGTTTTGGACGCACATGGCAAATGGAAGTGTTTCGCCACCGGCGAGGAACTAAAAGACGTGGTTAAAGTGCATTCCAATTAATGCAAACCAAAGAATTCTTCTAAGCTCCAAACATGGTTCGGCCCCCCGTCCAGTGCCACCTAGTCGCCCAGAAGGTCACTGCGTTCTTATGGTTGGCTGGGTCGGCGATTTTAAGGTCTGGGGCGCATCAGAAGCCTATCGGTGGTCACACACTACAGCCCCACCCCTCAAACGCCCTTTTTTGCTGAACTGGGTGGTTGTAGTGGGTTGTTAGAGGGGCGGTTTGGCAATCTGAGGCCGCCGCTGGCAGCACGGGGTTAGCATTCCAAGCACTCTTGGGTTGGAGCAATGACTCAAATCAATAAACCAGATTCGCACCAAAATAGGGCATCTTACCAGCCTTTACTTCCCGACTCCACTTGTCCAACTTGCCATAATCCATCGCCCAAAACTTGCGACAAAGCTCAAAATATTGCAAAACCGTATCTCGTTCGCCTTTCTCCAGTAAATCTTTTGCCAAACTCATATTGGGGCCAAAACTATCCATTTGCGGAGAACCCGGACTTCTACCAGCTTCGAGTAAGTAGTTTTTGGCTTCTTCGATTTTCCCATCGCGCACTGCAATGCGTCCGAGAACCAGATTCCCGTCTTGGATGGCATTGCCGTAATTCCAATTTCCTCGGAACTTCGGAGCAAGCGTAAGCAATTCCGTGGCGTAATTTTTGGCGTCACCGATTTTGCCCACTTCAAAACTTTCTTTGGCGGCATCGTCCAATGCGTAAAACCTATCCTGTTCTGTTGACGCCGCCGCCAATTTATTCGTTGCCCTATCGAGCCGCCCTTGCGGCGTCGTGGGGTATTTATGTCCCAACGCGAGTGGTAACAACAGAGGGAGAACAACGAGTGAGACTAACAAAAGTCCATTGAGGATGATACCAACGAGTGCTTTGCCAAAAACGCCCTTGCGCTCGTGTTGCTTGGTCATGGCTAACGCAACAACACCGAGGACGAGACCTGAAAAAATCAGCAGCATCGGAAGTAATCCAACAACAGCAATCGTTCTGAGTCTAATGCCACCATAAACGCAAAGGATGACCACGAAAAGTGCAGCCAATGGAGCAAGAACACTGAAGGTTGCCGCCAACCCGCCAAAACGATTTGTAGTCGGCGATTCGCCTAAAACTGGTGGGGGCGGAGAGGTTGGTGGTACAGGAACGACATCTCGAAGTGGCTCCCCATCAATGGCGCAAACCGATGCGTCATCGGAGTATTCCTTTCCACAATAGGTGCACTTTTTCATACGCTTTTGCCGCCCAACGACGAGAACTGCCACGCCGGGCCGGGGTTGTCAACCGCGAAGCGGAACGACGAAGCGCCAACTATTTGGGCGAATCAAAAACTGAGGCTGGCCTTGAGATAGGCACAACCCGGTCGCTGCAATTCCACCGTGCTTTCCCCGATACTGAATTCGCCATGAATAATTTCTCCGTATCCGGCTTCAACATCCATCCACTTGCCCATCCGCCCAGCCGCACTCAATCTTTTGTGAACAAGCTGAAACAAATCGCCCTGATTGGAATTGCTCTGTTCTTCGAGAAGGGCATCAGGTGCAAAACCGGTGGCATTTTGATTGTCGGGCGTCAACCCCGCCACCCGGTACTGGAGGCGGGGAATCGAAACGTTACGAAAGGAGTTGGCTACCGAATCAGCGCGAACCACCACCGGCGTCCGCAACGCTGGTTGGTCGTAACGAAGCATCGCCAAAATCTTCACCTTTTCCTGTCCGAACACCGAAGTCGCGGCCACCGACAGCAGGAGAATCAGCAAAAAACGGACATTCTCTGGCACGGACAAGAGGCGCAACAGTCTGGAATCTTCGGTTCTTGGCACGCCCGCTTGCCAGCAACGGGCATACCAAACCAAAACTTCATAAAATCAGCAGATTTTTGACGGCTAGGTGTCCCTTTTATCCCTGTGAAGAAGAAGGTTCTGGCCACGATGGGGGTGCTGGCTTACAGCGTCTTCTTCCCTTGAGCCTTGGCCTTTTTCCAGCGCGCCTTAGCTGCCGCCGCAATTTTGGCCCGCGCCTTTAAACTCATCTTGCGTCTGGCTTTCTTGACCGGCTTCAATGATAGCCTTTTCCACTTTTTGGGCACGGATTGTGAAATCGGTTCGGATGAACCCAAAAGTTTGTGAAACTGATTTTCAAGCCTTTGAATTCTTCCCTTTATTGCCGCTGCTAGGCGTAGTTCCTGTGACGATAGATTTATGGTTAATGTCATAATTATGAAACTTACTGGTTTTTTGTGGGGAAAGTCAATAGGCAGCTTTGTAATCTTGTAGCTTCCCACTAAACCTACGACCAATGTGGTTTTCCTCAGCAGGCTTCGCCTGTTGGGTTGTGTGGTTGCTCAGGTTTAACTGATGGTTGCTCAATCTTGGGTATTTTGGCCATCAAGGTTTGCATCAGCTTCTTGGCCGGAGTGGATACTTTGAACGAGAAGGAAAACGGCTGGAAACACACCACTCCCGCCAAAACCGGAAGTGGTGCGCTGAATGGAGCCGAACTTTGACTCGATTAAGGAATCCGTTTGGGTTCCACACGCTGCAATTACGTTGCCTCTGCTCGCGGGCTGCGGTCATCTTGTAAGCCCATTGCGTAATCGCCTCTGGCTTGCTATAGCCAATGACGGTCGTGGCTGCACTTCTGTTGTCGCCACCCCAGAGCTTGGGAGACTCTCCACAAGGAGTGCATCTTGCCCACAGGTCTGTTCAGGGTCGCAAGCGGGTTCTAGCCGCATGGTTGCCACTGAATCGCTGTGTTGATTTACGAGTCCCGGTATTACCGCCCTATGGCTGCCTTCGCGTTCGCGTTTGGCCCGTACTATCTCGACGCCGTTTCAAACAGATTTTCGGCGTTTAGTCTCTGGGGCTTTCAATTTCCGCTCGCCTTTTGACGAATGACGAAAAAAACCCGCTCAGGTAGAAATGGTTCGGTGGTCGGCACCTAGTCACTTTGGGAGTGACACTGAGCGGGTAAAATCACACTACTCTCACTGCCGACCGCCTCCCTGTTTCTACTACTGGTAGAGACGCGGCAATTTTAAATCATAGTAGTCCGGCTGCCAGAAAAAAATCTTCCACGACTTGGAATCACGTCACCTCGTTTTGGACGGCGGGTGGGCAATGAAGCAGCGGTGCGAGTAAAAGCCAAATCCGCATCACTTAGCGGAAATGATTTCGATGCAACTCTGATTGGACAGTCTCTTGGACATGGTTTTGATGGCAGACGCCCTTTCCTTTCCATTCAAATAAGATTCCGGGTTAATTGACTGAGATTGGAACCATTCTTCCAACGTGACCTGCTTACCCATGAACCACTGGGTCAACAACCGGTATTGCGCTGCACAAATTTTGTAATTCGCCAGCGTGATTAAGGGTTCCATCGCCTCAAAGCACATCTCCCGGCATTTAGATATGTCCACCACCGACACCCTTGTAATCGCCGCAGGCTTTATGACGCCCCTGTAAGCACAATTGCCAAGATGCTCGACCGACAGCTTCCAAGACTCTGAAAATTCGTCTATGCGGTCGCGGATATATTTTACGCGCCCGTACATCGTCTTTCCTTTGATGCCAGCTTTGTTCTTTTCATCCCTGCGGGTCGCTTGTTCAATGAAGTCCTCGTCGGGGCGCATTTTGGTTTCGTCCAATAAATCTGTCTCAATTTCAACGATGGCGAACTTTGCCTTTCTGAAATTTTTGACTGAGTTAAGTGCGTAATACGGAGCGTAGGCGTTGGTCAAATAAATCAGTGTCGGATTGCTCTCGACCGTGTGCTTCCAATTGCTCTTGCCGGTCACATTCCTTGGCTTCAACCCCTCGGTCAAAGCCTGTCTGCCAATCTTTTCAGTTGTCCCGTGATAAAGTTTCACAATTTGTATGAACGTGCGACCAGTATTAAGCAGTCGGTTGCCATTTTCAATCACGGCCTTTGCTGTGCTGCCCCCCTTCTCCCAGCTTGTTCAACACGTCGCCACGCAGCTTCAGAATGGCTCGCAAATCATTCCGGTCTAGGGTGGCGTTGGTATAATTCACGATGTCACGCTGGATTACTGCGGCCCCGTCAGCCAGTTCCAGTGATTCGCGGTAGCGCCCCAGATGGTAAAGCACATCGGCCAGACTGAAAAGCGCGTATGCGTATTCGACCAAATCTTCAGCACCGTTGGCGATGACGGCTTCCCATGCGGCTACAGACTCGCTGAGAACTGCCACCGCCTCATCGAGATTCCCCTGCCGGAAACTCAAATCCCCATAGTTGACCAAGAGCAGAGCCAAATCTTGGCAGGTGCCGCAGGCTCTAAAGCTCGCAATGGCCCTTTGGAAGCAGTCGCGCGCTTCGTCATAAAGCCCTTGCAGCATGAACGCCCGGCCTTGGTTCATAACTGAAATGGCCATGTCCCGGATTTCCTCTGGCTCCCCGTCACCATGCCGGTTATTTTCTTGGATTTGAATAGCTTCTTGATAAACCGGAATCGCTTGGGATACGCGCTCCAAATCTACGAGTGCGTTGGCTTTGTTATCCAGCGCCTGCGCCAGACTCAGAGCTACAAGGTCGGACTTTGCACTGAGATGGCGACAAATTGCCACGGCTTTTTCAAAACACGCCAACGCTTTGGTCGGCAGTCCCAGCCTAGAATAAACGCGGCCATTATCAATCAGCGACACTGTCCGCCTTACGACAATATCCACATTCAGTTCGTTGTTTGCGTTCATGCCTTTATTGGTCGAAACAACCCAGCTTGCGTAGTGACGTAAAATTACCAGTACCGATAATAATATGGTCGAGGATTTCCATTTTTAGAAACCGACCGGCCCGGATTAAATCCCTCGTCACTTTGATGTCTGCCTCAGACGGGTTGCTTTCACCGCTGGGGTGATTGTGCATGACCACAAGGGCGCTGGCGGCGGTCACGATGGCGATTCTAAAAATCTCGCGGGGATGCACTAACATTGTGTCCACCGTGCCGATGGAGACAAGGTGATGCCCCTTGACCCGGCTGCGCGTGTTCAAAAGCAGCACGGCCAGACATTCACATTCGGGGTTGAAGTGGGGATGGGTGGCGATGTGCAGCTTCCAGTAGGCGACCGCCTTGTCGGGGGTGTCACATTGCTGCATGGCGTCGGGGGTCGGACACTCGCGCAAGGCGGTCACTTTAAACTCGTGCGGGGTGGCCGGAAACTTGAATGGTTTCACAATGGCTTCCATGCCGGGGAGAATCGCGGGGGTGTTCATGGCGGTGTCATTCGGGCTTTCTCCATCAGAATCCGCTTTGACATCGCAACCGCCGCTTTGCGCGGACGCCGCCACGGGCCAATTTTGTTGCCACGCCGGTCGCAAGGAAACCAGACACGGGCCAAACGAAGCCCGCTGCGGGGGTCAATCATCGCCATATCTGGCAGGGCGTAACCTTTTTGCGTTTTTGAAACACTCATAGTCGTTTAAGCTGCCAACCGTAATTGGGCCGTAGATTTTTCGCGGACATGTATCCCGACGCTGACGGCAAACTGCCAACCAGCATCGCACACGCAAAAGAACGGCCTGTCCATCTGCTGGATGTCAAAAAACATATTGCCGCCACTTATCTGCCTGCCGCTCGTGTTATCAAATTCGTAGTTGTCCACGAACCGAATACCCTTCGGCACCGGCTGCTTCACGCCGAGGACGTGTGGGGCGTGCGCGATGTTCAGCACACCGTCCTCGAACAGTTCACCACGGCCCGGTTCCAACACCACGCTCTTGACCTGTTTGGGGTCAATCAGGTTGGCGTCATCGGCAAAATAGCTTTTGGCCGCGCACGACAGGCATTGAACCTCATCGCTGTCTGGGTCAATGTGCCTGTAAATTTCCCAAGTGTAATTTTCCACCATCAGACGACCGCAGGAATCACAGACAAAATAACCCTCATTACCTCGGCCATCCTCATCACATTTCTGGCAAAGGTGCCTAACCCCTTTTGCGCAATTAGAAAATATATCAAACCATTTTTCGTGATGGGTGGACGGCTGGCCGCAGCACTCGCAGGGGTGTTTAACGGACTTCTTGAGTTTGGCCTCACGGTTGATAGCGGTTGCGTTGGCCGCAGCACGGGCATTCATCGCAACGATATTTGGAAGTGACCACATATTATTGTCCCCTCCCTTCTGCGAACAGTTCTGCCGGTGGACTCATCCCGTTCCGAATCGCAAGCAGAATGATGTCCGCGATATAGCGGTGCCCAACGGCCAACGATTCGGCGAGGTATTGATGGTCGCTGTTTGCTGGAAAATGCTCTTGCAGCCATGCCGTCGCCCTAACCGTAAGCGGTTGGAAAAGAAAAACCGTGCCAGACCCGTAGATGCAAAAATCTGGCCGGGTAGGGGGTGAGGGGTGGGCAACGGCAATAGGATGCCGGCGTTCGGATTTATTTATTTTCATTTTGATGCGATTTTCGTTCTCGCATCAGAGAGTCCGGCAAAAAAATAAGCCCAGTCCATCAGGGACGGGCTATTGCCGTTCGGAGAATTTGTTGAAAGCCACTGCTTTCCACATCCGCCTGCGTCCACGGGACACTTGCGAAACCACCTTGCTCTCCGAAGAGCAGGTTGGTGACTCGTTACTACGAACGAGTGCTCCTGATGACAAATCTACTTTACCACAACGGATGAAAAATTTCAAGGCAAAGTCACTTCACAAACGCCCAGACCAGCGCAATCACCCGGCTTTTCGCCGCACCACGAAACCAAGAATGCAAAGTCCGGCACCAAACAAAACGCAGCTTGCCGGTTCTGGAACCATTGCGTAAGCAACATCATCGAACTCGAATGAATCACCGGGGTTACTGGCGACAACACTCGAAAATGGGGTCGTGGAAGTAATGTTGACATAATAAGTTCCATCCGGGCCAGTGCCAGACGGTATTGGTACTCCCGGAAGGTCTGGCCCCGAAACCGTGCCAATGACGTTATTCGCACTGTCGTAGAAAGTAAGGACGTTGGCTGCATCAACTGACCCCCAAAGAAGTCCCAAATAATTCTGCGGAGTTGAAAAGCTGAGTGTCGCCGTACCCCCATTAACGGTGACATATTGGCTGTTATCGTAGCCTGTGGTCGGGGATTCGCCAAAATAGGCCGCTGTCGAACCGGAGAAATAAGGCGCGGTGCCTTCGGAACTCGTGCCCGTGGTAAGCGAAGCGGCACCGGAAAGTGTCAGAATGGACGGTGACGGCTCGTCAAAATTCTCCAACGTAGCACCACTTACGCTGGGAACGCCACCGATTTCAGCGGTGATGTAAAACTGAGCTTTTACGATACCGGGGGCGCTTACGGCCAGAATACTTGCGATTGAGATTGAGAGATGTTTTTTCATGTTGTGCTCCTAAGTTTTTGCTGTTGTTGAATTGGTTTGAAGTGACTTAACACAGGCGATTGTCAACGGGGTCTGCAATATCTGCGCTGAAGGAATAAACCCGGTGCTTGCGAATAACAACACCGCAATAATCAATTTCCTGTGAGACCGAGGAAGACTTTGCTCGCCAGTTTTTGTCAGACGAAGTGGCCTGACTTTTTTCATTTTGACGGAAGTTACAATATCAATCCATTGGTAAAATGACAAGCACAATCGGTTGGTAATTACAATAGGCGTTCATGGGCAGAAAACCGAAAGAACGCCGCGATTCCTATGGAGCTTGGCTTCAACATCTTCGCAAGGAAAAAGGATTGTCTCAGGACGGACTCTCCAAAATCACGGGCGTTCCACAATCAACGCTGGCCTACTGGGAGAAAACCGGGAAATTAACGGGGCGAGACACCATTTTCAAAATTGCCAAGGCTCTGGGGGTGTCTGTTGAAAGGTTACTGAGACCTGACAAGTAAAATTTTCCCAAGGCGCAACTGAAAAAATCCGAGGCCAAACGCACTGCCTGATTCAGGTTTTGTTGTGCTGCCCCGCTCGGCTCAAGGAAACAGTGGTGAATTGCCGTTCGCACTGCCCCGTTCTACAAAGCGGCTAAACTTGCCATTCCCCTGCGGGCGGGGCTTGCCCAGTATAGATAATTTCAAGGCTGACTCTTTGAGGGTCGAGAATCAGCACACCGCCTTCTGTTTGTCTGCTTGGAAAGTAAATGCCACTCGCACCGCTGACCGCGCTCATTGTTTGGAGACACTCGACCACGAACTGTGACTTGAGAAACTTTCCGCTCTTCAGGTCACGGTCTGAGTGGATGGCAGAAAGGAATGGCTCAGGAAGCTTGTGCATATTCCATACGGTGGTATCCTGTCTGAGCAACGAATACTCGTAGGTGGCCGAGCCTGTCGGTCGAACTTCGGCTTCTGACACCCCGAATGACGTGCCATACCAATTTCCGCTCTGGCCGGACAGCTTGAAGCTACCTCCTGCCGTCGAGACGTAACCTGTTGAATACTTCTCTGGCTCGATGGGCACCACGCGGCAGATGCCGCTGCCCTGAGGCAGTGTGTCCAACAAAAAGTTTCCATTGGCACTCAGCCAGCCCGATATTTCATTAAAATCATTAGTCGAGACCTCTGAAAAAGGCCATGTTGGTTGTTTGATTTGATGTCATTGCCCCTGATCAACGGAATATTTGTTCGGCGAGACTCCGCCATCGGCGGTTCCATCCCCCACGATCGGCGGTTTTGTCCGCTGGACTGCCGTTCTGAGTTGTTTGATTCATGTTCCGGTCAAAGTCGCCAGCCGTTTGAGGTTCCAACAGACGCATTTAAACTCCAGTTCCAACCGGTTGGGGTCCCGCCCTACATACCGCACCCGCCGGTAACCCGTGCAGCGTTTCCACCAGCCAAAGATTCTTTCGATCCCGCACCGCAGTCGGCTCAACAGCTGGTTGACCCGCACCGTCGCGTCCCGCAGTTTTTCCCCACGGCTGGGCTTGCGCAAAATCCCGTTGGCGATGCCGTGCTCACCGCACCATTGGCTGCGGGCTTCACTCCAGTAAGCCTTGTCCGCCACCACCATTTCCTCGTCGCCTTGGACCACCGTTTCAAACTCCCGGCTGTCATGCACGTTGGCGGCCGTCAGCGTGACCTGTCGGATCAGTGTGTGCGTTTCATCCGCCGCGACATGTGCTTTGTAGCCATAGTGCGGCTGGCCTCGCTTCACGGTGTAGCCCGCATCGCTATCACCGCCAGCTTTGTCCTCCTTGGTCGGGGCGCGACGAGCCGCCTGCAACAGCGTCGCGTCCACCAGCGTGCAGGTTTTGAGGAGGAAGCCCTTTTGTTCCAGTTGCCGGTTGACCAGCACCAGCAGCTCTTCCTGCAAGCCATGTTCGACCAGCCGTTGCCGGAAGCGGACCAGCGTTGTTTCGTCGGGCACCTTGTCCTGCAAACCCAAACCCACAAACCGCCGCCAACTCAACCGGTCGGCCACCAGTTCCTCGCACTGCGGGTCCGAGAGGCCATAGCAATGTTGCAGCAAACTCATTTTGAAGAGGGCCAGCGGCGGACAGGGTGGGCGTCCGGTCGTCGCCGGATACATCGCCTGCAATGCCTTTTCGATGGGCTGCCAATCCAGCGTGCGGTCGAGCCGTTCGAGAAAATCGTTGCCAGGAGTCGTGATCATCAAGCTGTCCAGCAGCCCCATTTGTGCGTTGGTCGTCGTTTGCATATTCCTCTGACGCACAGTCAAATCGTCCGTTCAAAAGAGTTTTGCAGAGGTCTCTAGTCATATAATATGATTACACTCAGAATCCTTCGGCGTGCCAAACGAGATGCACATTTTATGAAATTTTCATTTTCACGAGCCGAGAAAAACAGTGTGTTGGCGACATGGGATTCGATTGTCGTTCCGGTCATATCTGTTGCTTTTTAAGCTTTCGCTGGAGGTCTGCCAGCATCCGCAACTCGCCTTGCGAATAGGACGCCATCATCATGGCATACGTTGGAATTCCCACCTTTAAGGCATACGGTGAAAATGTTGTCCCGAACGGTCGGTTGTCTAATTTGATGAGAAGTTTCCAAGGATAAAGATAAAACTGAATGACATTTACGCCATCATTCTTGTTTCTGAATGGGGGCAGCAGAATTTTGTCGTATCGAGGGGGCTTGAGATGAACGAAGACGCAGTCCACAAGATTCAGCCATGATACGTCTTTTTCGTTTAGGATGTTTTCAAACCGCTTATCGTAAGGGCCAATTTCCATGTATCGAAACAAATCGTGCTTTGAACGTGAGGCTCTCCAAATCAGTGCGGCAAGGAACTTCCTGAATTTGTCTGCATCAATCAGACCGAGTTCATAAACACTAGCTCCCGGCCCCAGATACTTTATCCGTTTCTGCTCAATGTTCTCCGGCAGCACCCCGTAGGCATATTCATCGAACACGCCAAGCTTCTCGTCGCACTTCGGGCAAAGGATGCCTTGTTCCCAAATTCCACTCTGAGTAAACCGCCGCTTAACTCCTTTCTCCACATGAAGTTCATAGAGGTGTTTTGCTGCCCCTCGGATTCGCTTGTAAAACTGCTTCGGAATGATGTGGGATTTGCATGATGCTGGTGCTCTTTTACAAAGTTGACAGGGCGGATAAAGCATAATCACGATTCTCCTTTGAAGGCGTGTTGCGGCAGGGATTGCCACAGGGTTTCAAGGTGTTGGCGGCTGGCAGTGGCAGTTGGGTGCTCAGCCAGCCAGCAGAGCAATTTTGCGAAATCATGCGTCGGCAGGGGCGGCAGCCGTCGAGTATCGGGAATCATTCCGAACCATTCTAACAACTGCGGATTCATTAGACGGGGCGGGTCATCAAGTTCGCAAAAGATTTTCTGGCAGGCGTTGAAGACGCCGTGCTCATCGGCAACGTGCCGATAGTATCTGTCCCACAATCTGAGATTGGGTTTATATCTGTCCGTTTTGTCCAAGGGCATCGGCCCGTTGCCCGCTACCATGCAATTATTCGGCAAGGGGATGCCCTGATGCCGATACCATGCCGCCGCCTGTTCATGTGAGGCCCACGACATCTCAACCCTCAGCACGGCCACCAAACGCCGTGAGCTTGCGGTCTTTGGTGGATACACAAAATCTTTGGTCATGTAGGCGACCACATCTCCTTCTCGCAGACGTGGCGCAAAGTGTCCTTTACGGCAAAGCGCAGTGATGGATGGAAAATCAGACTCTAAATCTGGTTCGCGCCGACACGACGCATCAATGAACGGCGGTAAATTGTGTTGCTCAATTGCGTTTCGCCCTACGAGCGTCTGAGCCAGTGGTCGGAACTCGTTGACGTAACACTTCATGCTCACAGGCTTTTCAGTTTTCAGCGGCTCGTTTCTTGGCGGCTTTGGCAAATGGCCAAGAGGTCGCGGCGAAGGTCAGGATTTAGGACTTCAACGTCGGCCACCCGTTTGTAGTTTTTGCAGGACGATGTCATAGATTTTCAGCACATTGGGTTTCTTGATGTCGTCCCGTGACCTTTTTCGATTTATCCAATGTGCAAGCTTCCTTTGAGAATAGTTGAATGCCGGGTCACTGCGATGGTCGGTTAGGTCACAAATATCGTTCTCCTTCCCCCTCTCAGAATTCGCAAGCCAGTAATGAGATGCGTGGCCTTTGACATGGTTCTTAAAAGGTTTGAACCGAAACTCTGAACCGTAAAGAACCTGCCCTAGAATGTAACCAGCTTCCGTCGCCTGAGCGCAATATCCCCAGTATGGATTCTCAGTCACAACTCCCTCTTGCAACTTCATGCACTCACGGGGCTTCTCAACTTCCAAAAGGGCTGCGCGGATAGCCTGCTTAAATGCTTGCAGGTTCATAATTCTCCGTTGAAGGCGCGGTGAAATATGGATTTAAATCTGTCTGTCCCCTCCGTTTTCCGATTGTAAATTTCATCGTCCATATTCTTCATCGCCGTCAAGGCGAAGTGAGCGTTGGGAGCGACTTCACGAGTTTCATGGTCTTCAAACTCACCGTAATGACTTGCCCAATGAGACGCACGATGTATGCCTCATCATCCAGCCGGTTTGGGTCGCTGACGATGCTGCCCTTCTCGTCGCGGGTGACGCGGTATTGGTCAATCACCCATTCCAGTGCGCTGCGGTTGCCAAGTTTGTAGCCGAATACTTCGGGCGGGATGCCGCTCAACGTCAGGAAATCGTTGTAGATGATGGCTGATTTATCTTTGGTGAGCTTCATCGCCTCCACGCGCCAGTCGAGTTTTACCTCTTTGTTTTCGATGCGCTTCAATTTGAATTCTTTTTGCGATTCGTAATTGACGTGCAGGTCGGCGAGTTTGCGTCCGGCGTCAGCGAAGGCGTGGAACAGATTCGCGCTGGCCTTGGGATTGTGGTCAGGTTTGTTGTTGCCCTGCATCGTCTCAACGGCGGAAAGGGGAAAGAAACTGGCGTTTTTCTGCCCAGCGGCAACACCAACGAACGGGATGCGCGGGAGGTCGCGTTTCAAATTCTCGGCAAAACGGGTGCGGAAGGTGGGATGATGCAACACCGCATAGACGTAATGGAAAATATCTGCCTGCGTGATGGTGTCGTCATCGTAAAAAATCTGGAAAAGCGTCCGCGCCTTGGGCGTGATATTGTCGCGCTGCTCAAATTTCTTTTTGTTGATGTCCTCAACGTAGTGGTAAAGCGGGAAACATTGTGAACCACCTTGCGGCATCAAGTCGCAAATGCGGTCTGACATGAGGGCAAACATCGGCCAATCACTGCCGACCTTCAGCCAGATGACAGAGTTTTTTGAATCATGCTTGGGGAAAATATCTGGAAAGCCATAACGCCGCTCATTCATTACGGAATCGAAGTAAAGCCAAGTTGAAACGAATGGGCGGTAATTTGAACGACGAATACTTGCTTCGTTGAAATCAACTTTGATTCCTCGCTCCAGAGAATTCTTTAGCAACTCACTCCAAGCAATCTTGCCGGATTCGTAATCAATAAAGTCCTCAACATTGGCGGGTTTCTTTTTCAACCGATGGTAGGCGTCCACTTGGCCGTTGTAGGCATCAATCATCGCCTCCATGTTTTTCGCCACGCGCTCACGGTTGAAGTTCACGGCGTAAGCATCGCGGTGAGTCTTCACGCCGTTGCTAAACTCATTGAAGATTGGCTGGATTGCCGCTCCGGGCTTTATGTCGTGGCTGGCAATGGGCAGGAAATTATCGAATTCCTCACGAAGTCCCATGTCGAGCCAGTTCTGCTTTTTATCCGGCTGGAGCTTTTGCCATTTAACGCCCTCCACGCTTTGCTTGATTTCAAGGAACTCGTATTTCTTTTCCTTCCGCCAGTCCACCGGCACGGCGTGGTAGTAAATTTTAGCGGAGCGTTTGGCGTTTTTTGGTTTGCCCGACAATTTGATTAGGAGCGTGATGCAAACACCCACCTGAATGCCAAAGACGTTGTGCGTCGTGCCGGAGAGCTTCGGGTTTTTGCGCACGTTGCCGCCGAGGTCGAGGACGTAAATCAAATCAAAATCCTGAGCAAGATTCTTCCGCATCCCATCGCAAGAGAGGCTATCCACGAACGCACCGTTGCTTACATAAGCAATGACACCATTGTCCTTGATAAGTTCGGACGCATATCGAAACGCTTTCACATACGGGTCAGACAGCGAGTTTTTATTTTGAGCCTTTGAATCCTTGCCGTAAGTCTGCCGCACCAAATCTTCAATTCGTCCGTAAGTGATGTTGCGGTTGTTTTCGTTCTCGTCCGTCTGCCACGCATTGTAAGGTGGGTTGGCAATGACGACACGGATTTCAGTTTTGCGCTGTTTGTTGACGCGCTCGGAATTCTTTTCGCTGATAAATGCCAGTTCGGCCTGCGGCGGTTCTAGTGTGCGGAATGTATCCACCAGACAGATGCCTTCAAACGGTTCGTATTTGCCGGTCGCATCCAAGTAGGCGTGCTCGATGTTCATCGAGGCGACGTAATACGGTAGCAGCATGATTTCATTGCAGTGAAGTTCCTGCGTATATTTGTGCGGCAACGCGGACTTGGGAATGTGCCGCATAATGTTGACGATAAAATTGCCCGTGCCGGTGAACGGGTCGAGGATGTGAACGTGCTTGTCGGCGAGGGATTTTCCAAACTCCGCTTTCAAGACCTGCTCGACGCTGGCGACCATGAAGCTCACGAGCGGCTGCGGCGTATAAACAATGCCGTGCGTGTCGGCCACCTTCACGCAGAAGCCCTGAAAGAATCGTTCATAGACGGTGTTTAGGAACGTCTGTTTCTCGTGGAAATCGGTGATGGTGGCGGCGGCGTTTTCAATCGCGCCGTAAAAATGTTCGAGGCTTTTGCTGAAATCGTCGCGGCTAAAGACACGGGAATTGAGCGCGGTAATGACTTTCTCAATTTCCTGCGCGATGACGTTGCGCTGAATAAAGTCAGCTACGGCAAAAATTTTGCGGAAGATGCGCTCGGTAAGAATGTGCTGGATAATCATTTCCTCGACGGCTTCGATTGAAATGTTGGGATTCAGCGAACCACGGCAAAGGGAGCAGAAATCTTCAAACGCGGTTATGAATTTCTTGTTGGTTTGGCGTTCCTTCTCTATAAGGACTTTCAGGCTCGCGCCAATCTGCGGGACTTTATCTTTGAATTCCTCGACTGCCTTTTCCCATTCCGCGATGGCGGGGGGCGCAAATTCGAGAAACAACGCAAGAACGTGGACGAGGTCTTCGGGCTTGTTGAGGTCGGCTTCGTAAAACCGCTCGCTGTTCTGGTAAAGCACGGCGCGGTCGGGTTGCCAGAACAGAATGTTCTGTTTGGGATAGCCAATGTCGAACTTGTTTTTGATTTCCTTGTCGAGGTCGTCGGCGGAGTCTTTGGCCTCCCAGATGCCGTGATTGAGGCCGTAGTTGTCGAGCAACGCGCCGTCAGCCTTGGCGTTGGCTTGACCTTTGCGTGTGATGGCGTATTCGGGAACGAGTTTCCAATCGAACTGGCGGGCGCAGTGTTCGAGCAATTCTTGAAATGCAGAGCGAACAGCGGTTTCGTGCTTGATGCCAAGCTTGGCAAATTTGGCGAGCGAATCGTAGTAGGCGGCTACGGCCTTGTGCGTTGGCTTCAGGGTCAAACTCGGCATGGCAGGAGATTAAAGAAGCATTGCCTTGCCGTCAATTCACGGAGGAAAAACTGCCGTTGAAACGCTAGAAAACCGCTGGGGACTTTTTGAGACGGGTTTTGAATCAGTTCGGGCCACGGGGCAGTCGCTCGCGGATTTGTGTCATGTAATTAAGCCCGTTTCCACAGAGTCCCGCCCATGTTGTCCCACAACAGCAGTAAATCAGGGTCGTCAATGGCAACCCGCTTAACAGTTTGTTCGTCAATCTGCCTCGCTCTTTTGAGCCACTGTTGCGCATCCTCAAAACGCTGCAACTGTGCTGTGTAACAAGCCAGATTGTAAGGGATTGTCCACACGTCGGGGAACTGGTCGGCAGCGGGCAACAAATTTTCAAACGCTTCTTGTGTGCGTTTCAATTCGTGCAGGGCAAATGACCGGTGAATCCACCCATTACAATTTTCAGGTGCGAGCTTGATAACGGCTCCGGCAATGTCCACGCACGCTTCCCACGCTTTTTCTTTTGCAAAAATCTGCCAGCGAATTTCCAGCACGTCGGGGTGGACGCGCAATTGGGGTGAGATTTTTTCCAGTTCCTCGTTCGCCTCAATGTGGTCGCCAAGCCCCAACCACCCCTCGGCAGCCTTCAAATGGATGCTGTCGGGCGGTTCAAGTGGTTTGATTGGTTTATCCACGGTCACCATTCTAAACCGGACTCGCACAGCATCCAAGCCCGGAAGATAACGGTTTCAATTTTTTGCTCATTGGAAACTCAAGGGCTGACGAATAGAATAAATTAACAGTCTTGCCTAGCTAGGGAACAATTGGCGGAATTCGCTGGCTTCGTTTCTAAACAAAATGCGGTCGAATTCGGGCATTGAATCGGGAATCTGCTTATCATATCCGCAATGCTTCGACCCAATTTGGCGCAGACGGTAAGCGAGCATATCAGCCGCCTGTAAGGGGCATTGGTCTATTTTGTCGGCAAAAGTGATTTCTTTAAGTCTTGAATGCACTTTCCGAAAAGAAAGGTGAACTTTGGTTATGGCATTTCGCCATTCGTCATTTTCGGATTGGTCAAAAAAAACCGAAATTGGCCATCGAAAGTTAGGCCACTTTGAATTTACGGTTTCAATCATGGCTTCATAAAACATCCAAACAGACCCTTCTTGTGGGTTCCTAATTTGTTTGTTTGGGTTGTCTTTTAGAAATTCCGCATAACGCTGTGTGTCAACATAACCGCCGACCTTTTCCTTGCTACCACCCGCAGCAATTTTCGCCAAATCACGGAAAAAATTATCAAGGCTTTCATGCGTCCAGCCATAATAAGGGTTCTTTTTGTGTTGGGAAGTCGCTGGTCTTATATCCCTCGCAACGGCGGAAGCGTCGGCAAACTCCCTGAAATGAAAATAAGGGGCGGAATACTTTTTAAGGATGGCTTGCCAATCCTTGCAAAACTTAATCCAGCCATCCACTTTCCCCGCATATCCGGCAATCACCGCAACTTCAGAACCGGGCAATCTTCCGGCCTTGTCATGCGTGCCAGATTCATCGGCATAGACAATGACTTTCACAAAAGTTTTACCAGAAAACAGGGATGCGTGATGGGCGTGTGCAGGATATTGACCTGAAAATCTACCACACACTGTTTACCCTTTACAAAAGGCCGCATCAAACCTGACTGGACTGCCATTGTCCACCCCCTGCGCTATATTGTCACCGTTATATGTGCGGACGTTTTTCTTGCGTGGGCACCTTGTCTGAACTGGCAACGCTGATTGATTTCATCTGCCGCGCCCCGTTCTTTGCACCCCGTTACAACATCGCACCGCGCCAGCAAACCCCCGTCATCGTGCTGAAAAACAACCGGCCCGTGATGAAGCTGATGCGCTGGGGTTTGATTCCGTCATGGGCCAAGGACGAGAGCATCGGCGACAAACTGATTAACGCCCGCGCTGAGACCGTTTCCGAAAAAACCAGTTTCAGGAAACCGTTTGAATTCCAGCGGTGTCTGGTGGTGGCTGACGGGTTTTACGAATGGCAGTTGTCAGGACGCAGCCGGACACCGTTCCGGTTCACCATGAAGGACAAATCGTTCTTCTGCATGGCTGGACTGTGGGAGCGGTGGATAAAACCACCCAGCAGCGGTGAATTTATTTTCGACGACGATGGCGACAAGCCCGCACCCAGCCGAGTGATTGAAACTTTCACCATCATTACAACCACACCGAATAAAATGACCGCCGCAATTCACGACCGGATGCCGGTGATTTTGCATCCCGACCATTGGCAGTGGTGGATTGATGACCGGCATAATGGGGATTTTGTAAAATCGTTGTTGCGTCCATATCCCACCGAGGACATGGACTGTTATCGTGTGTCGCCTCTGGTGAACAACGCCAAAAATGATTCGCCGGAATGTTTGAAGCCAGCGTGAAGCCGATTTTCCCGCATGTCACGACAGCCGGGCACTTCTGAAACGCCGCTCTAACGCAATCCTGACGCCAAATTTTCACCCACCGAACCGCCAAACCGGCAAAATTCACCTTTCGGGAATTTTCACCACACAATCAAAACCGCTCTAAAACGCGAATAACCAAAGCCGGACTGGGCGAGAAACGCGCTAATCCACGCAGCAATCTTCGGCTTGCTTCGGCATAACGCAAATATGCTACAAAGTGAAAATGTGCGCGAGTCAAAATTGCTTTCTCACCGGAACCAAAATTCCAAATTCTCCGGTTTTCAAAAACTTAGTGTCCTCTGCAAAAACTGGCGCAATGCCAATTTTTTTGAAGTCCATGTTAAGGTTATTAAATACTGCCGAAGAATTGGTTTCAACCTGCGGACTAAAATCAAATTTTGCAATGTGGTTAGTGCCATATTGAAACGTGGAAATATCCCAAGAGTTAGTAACGACAATGGGGTTGGAATTGGTGTCACTTGGCACGGCTTGAATGTCTGTTCCCAATTCAATAACCCCCTCGTTTGTTATTGCGCTGAACCCCGCCTGATTCAGCAAATTTCTTATTTTTATGGCATACTGCAATGTTTCGCGGCCTCCAATACCAACGAAAACCTTAACCGGAATTTTGTGGTGGCCCTTCACCAATGACATGAAAAGATTAGTTTGCGCTTCTGTTATTGTTCTGTCTGCCGTGACTTGGCTTATTTTCCAGTTATCTATTGCCGTTCCTCCAGAGACAATAATTTCGACAAGGATGCCAAACATCAAAAGACACCAACCAACAAACCCTAAGGTTCTATGTGGCTTACATGTTCCCCCCAAATATCTTTCGTTCATCCAATCGGCCATTTTTTCCAAAAGAAGTCCTGTAAATACTGCTATTCCCCCTGCCATCGCCCAAAATAAAACCGCTATAGGTGCATTCAGCGTGGATGATGAAACGATGGATGCAGCAAACAAGAAACTCATTTTGATATGGATTGTTTGCAACTTAATTCTGGCGTGCGTTGGGATTTTTTGTGCGTTAATTTACTGGTTTTGCGTTAAGCATTGATTGTCGGGTCTCATAATCAAACATCAAACGCTCCCAATTAAATTTTTGCAATCCCCGAATTTCCCACCATTAGTGCCTTCTCCGAATCCGTTTTCGCCAGATACTAGGACGCGGCAACTCGACTGACAAAAAAGCATTTCACGCGCCACCTGAACCATGACGTTTCTGCTTGTGTCGTGGGAGCAAAACGCGATTGCACGCGCCAATCACGATGGGGTGAACACCCCATAGTCCGAGCGCCGTTTTCCGGCTATGGTCACGAAACGAACAGCCAAGAACTGTTCCAGATTGGAAACGGCTTATGCTACAAATTCTTGAAATAACGCTGGGCCTCGTGGGCATATTGTTCTGCCCAGATTGGCAGCCTGCATCCCGAACATTGCTGGGCAAAGGGATTCCCACGACAAAAAGATGCCGCGAACTTTTCGGCATTCGTGTGTGGTGACGGTGTGGCGCATGAAAATAAACCACATCATCAAACCGGCAAAAACCATCAACCGCTTCGGCAATGCTAGGCTGATTCGGGGGGAGAACGGGGAATACGCTTTGGTGGGCGGAAGCGACGGTGATTACACCGAGGCCAAGGAATGGGTTTCACTCTTTGCCCATGACATAGCCTTCAGCCGGGCCATGAAACGACAGCAGCCGCTACCGAGTGGAACAGAAGATTGGCGGTGCGCACAAACCACCGAAAATTTGTTGCAATGAATCAAGATGGCGAGCAGACGACCAGTGAATGTCCAAAGTGCAAAACACCGGCTGTTGGCACTATGGTTCAGCAAGACCGGCACGGCGGCTACTTTTACACTGAATTTCATTTTGAATGTCCCCAATGCCACCACAATTTCTGCGAAATTTACCAGTGCGGCAAACTCGTCAATTTTATAGACATGAAAACCCTGCCTGTGAAGCGGGCGGGCAAGGAACAGCGCGGCACATCAAATGACGTTATCCATTTCTTCAACCCAAACCGATTCCAGACCTTGCCAAACTGCGTAAGATTTTCCAATCCAGTTTGGTATGGCTAAACGACATCGCTATCGAAAGGATTTCGGCTACCGCGTTATTCACGACAGCACTTGGGCTATGGCTATGCATGAAGGGCTTTCTAAAGTGAAGGGGCCATTTGATAAGCTGCCGGAACGTAAGCGCCGAAATCGCTACAAGTCATTGCTGAATAAGCATTGTCCGGTCTGTCGCCAGCCGTTGCGCATGGCCGTTGAGCGTAGCGGCGACATTGCTGTTTGGTGTGGAGACGCCCGATGCAAACGCACCGCTGCCAATAGTGGCGCTACAGGCTCCAGCTTGCCAGAAGCTCTCCATAATTTCTTCCGCATGATGGAATCGCAGAAATGAACGGATTTGGTGGAATAAAATGAAAACCAAACCCATCATCACCGGGCTGGCCGCTGTCATCGTGGGCAACTGGCTCTGGCTTGGCGTCGTGCCGATGCACGTCAGCCACTTGGAGCAAGGCAACTGCTAGGATTTTCACATGCCATCCGGTGCCGCGACCCCATCCCGATGCTGGTGGTCGAGAAGGCGGATTAAGCTCGGCCAATTCTTGGGGTTAAGGGGGGCGGCCCAAAACAGCGCGTGACGGGGGGTGATTACGTAGATAATTTGGGCTGGTGAGGGGGGTGGGGTGTAAACATCCAGCCCGGCACACCCAAAACAACGCAGTTTTTTAACACCTTAAGTCTATAGAATCAACGACTTACGCCGCTGGCAAGTGTGGATTTTGGGTGGGGGGTAGTAAGGCACGTGTATTGCATGATGGGGTGGTTTCGCCTTCGGCCTGCCCCGTCCCTGCGCCCAGCCCTCGCGTGCGCGAGCGCGGCCTCGTTTGGGTCTTTTGAGGTGGGCGGCGACCACGGGATTTTGCCCCACTGGCACCACGATGGCCCGCCAGCGTTGCTGCGTTGGCTAGGGAAAGGTGCAAGCGGCCAGACGTGGTTGAGGGGGGGCAAAAGTCCATTTGATACCTGATTTGATACCGCAAGCCGTTTTTCCGTGTTAAATGGTAACAAATGACAGCACGTAGCCGGGTATCAAACGGGCAGTTTGTGCGGCGAAAGCACGAAAAGACACCTAATAAAACATGGTGAAAAGTGAGTCCTAGTATTATGAGTCCTCTGCTCTACCCCTAAGCTACTCTGGCAACCGAAATCGCACTATATTTCACGAAGTTTCCCTGCACTGTCAAATCTGAACCGTGAGGCCAGCGGCCCCTTAATCATAATCTTCATCGCAATCTTAATCCACTCCAGCGCCGATTATGATTAAGAGCAGGATGAAGATTATGAGATTTCAGAACCGGCAGTTTCTTAATCATAATCGTAATCTTAATCGCCCCGCAGAGTATGATTAAGAGTAAGAGAAAGATTAAGATCACGATTTTTGAAAACCGGCTTGGCCAAAAGGCTGAATGCCTCTAAGCTCCGCCTGTCAGAATTCCAAATTGATGAATAGACGCCCCGTATCGCGCTTCCAGAGAAAACCGCATTCGCGCTACCATTTTCTGGCGTTCTGCTTTTTCTCGCTGTTGGCCGTCTTTATGGTCCTCCGTCTCGTGCTGCTGGTGAATTTCAGTTCTGCGTCCACGCCGCCGTGGAATGTGTTGCTCGCCTTCGCCGCGGGCTTTTACCGCGACGTCATCGCCGCCCTGTGGTTCATGCTGCCGCCGTTGTTTTGGTGCTTCCTCATCGGTAACCGCCTGTTCGCCTCGCTCGTCCATCGCTTGTGGTTCCGGTTTTTCATGACGTTGCTTTGGGCCATCCAAATCTTTTTGCTGGCGGCGGAATTTTATTTCTTCCAGGAATTCAAGTCGCGCTTCAACCCTGTCGCGGTGGATTACCTCATCTATCCACGCGAAGTCTTTATCAACATCTGGGACGCCTATCCGGTGCCCGCCGTCGTCGCCGGCTGCCTGCTCGTCGGCGCCGGGTGGATGTGGTTCGCCGGACGGCTGTTCCGCACGATGTGGACCAAACCCGTCTGGGTGGGCAGGCGGTTTTTCTGGTTCGCCGGCGCGCTGATTCTGTTTTTCGGCCTGACCCGGACAATCAATTTGAATCCGCCGCAGGTCAGCGACGACCGCACGCTCAACGAAATCGCCAATAACGGCGCTGTCTCCTTCTTCGCCGCCGCCTGGACGCGCGACCTCGATTACCACGCCTTTTACAAAACCATTCCGCGCGACGAGGCCTACGCGCGCCTGCACCGGCTGCTGGCCGCCACCAACGCCACCTTCACTGGCGGTCCCGACGACATCACGCGCCAAATCGCCGGTGATCCGAACCGCCCGCGCCTCAACGTCGTCATCCTGCTCGAAGAAAGCCTTGGCTCGGAATTCTGGGGCTGCCTCGGACGCCCCAACACGTTGACGCCGGAAATGGACCGGCTCGCCACGGAGGAAGGGTTGCTGTTCGACCACATTTATGCCTCCGGCAACCGCACGGTGCGCGGCATCGAAGGCGCCATCTCGTCGTTCCCGCCGCTGCCCGGCGACGCGATTGTGCATCGCAACCGTTCGGAAAACGTCGAGACACTGGCGCGCGTCCTCAAGCGCGACGGTTACGACACGATGTTTCTGTATGGCGGCCACGCCGTGTTCGACAACATGAAGCAGTTCTTCGTGCCGAATGGCTTTGACCGGATTGTGGACGAGGGCGATTTCGCACACCCGACCTTTGCCAGCGTCTGGGGGGTGTGCGATTACGATTTATATCTGCGGTCCATTGAGGAGTGCCGTGCGCTGTCCAAAGAAGGCAAACCGTTTCTTTCCCTCATCCTCACCGTCTCAAACCACAAACCTTACACCTACCCGACGGGATGCATCCCCGAAGCCCCGAACGGGACGCGCGAAAATGTCGTCAAATACACCGACTGGTGTCTGGGCCAGTTTTTCAAGGCCGCGAAACAGGAATCGTTCTGGACGAACACGGTTTTTGTGGTCATTGCCGACCACGGCGCGCGGGTCTATGGCAGCCAGGACATCCCGATTTTCTCCTATGAAATTCCGCTCGTGATTCTCGGCCCGGCGGTCGTGCCGCAACCGCAACGCATCCACGCCGTCGGCTGTTCGCTCGACGTGCCGCCTACGGTGCTCGGCTTGCTGGGCCGCCCGTATAAATCCATGTTCTTCGGGCGCGACCTGCTGCACGACCCGCCCGACACGTTTCATGCCCTGCTGAATCACAACCGCGACATCGGGTTGTTCGCGCGCGACCGGATGGTGGTGCTCGGCCTGCAAAAGACCGTCGAATTTTATGCCGGCGACCCGCACGTCGTGAATCTGGAACTGACACCGCAGCCGACGCCGGACGATTTGGAATTGGAGAAGGATGCCGCGGCGATTTTTCAGGTGGCCGACGAGCTTTACATGAACCGCCGCTACAATCTTGATCCGTAGAGGTGTGAACTGTTCTTTGGTTGGTCGGGACGACCTGCTGGTCGTCCGCGGCCGCGCAGCAGCGCGGCCCTACCGTTCAAATTGCAAATCTGAAAATTCAAAGCAGTTCTGCAGGTGGCGTTGTTTTCGCTCCGCCAACACAATAAACTCGCAACGGATATGGCTCAATTTCACGTGCCCAAAAACAATCTGCTCGTCCTCGACAACATCACGATTCGATGGAACGAGCGGGCGGCATTCCCGCGCACCTGCTGGACGTGGCGGCGTGGCGAGCAGTGGGCTGTTCTTGGCCCCAACAATTCGGGCAAATCACTGCTCGCGCTTGCGCTGTGCGGCAAGGCGCCGTTGATGCGCGGAGAAATTCATTATCACTTCGACCAAGCCAGTGAGATGCAAAGGCCCGACGCAGTTCCGGAACAGTCTATCGCCCTGCTCTCGCCGCAGATTCAACGCGACCTTGCCACTGGCGAAAGCTCGTTCTACCAATCGCGCTGGCACAGCGGCGTCAGCGAAGGCCGCCGCACCGTGGCTCAGTTCCTTTCCCAAACCAGTGTCGAGGACATCAACCCGTTTGCCGTGGACGCACCCAAAGGCAACCCGCGCCGGTTTCGCGAAAACCGCCGGCGATTCAGCCGCTGGCTCGGCATCGAACCCCTTTTCCGACGCAAACTGGCCGTCCTGTCCAACGGCGAGCAACGCCGGGTCCTGCTCGTCCATACGCTGCTGCGGTCGCCGCAGCTTTTGATTCTGGACGACCCGTTCGGCGGCCTCGACCACGCCACCCGCGCGCGCCTGAAAACGGTCATTCACCGGCTGATGCGCGCCGGGTTGCCCGTGCTGCTCATCACCAATCGTCCCGACGAACTTCCGTCGCAGACCACTCATCTGCTGCTCGTTCGCAACCAACGCATCATTGCGCAGGGATCCAGACGCGCCATGTTAAATCATCCGGTGGCCCGGAAACTGGCATGTTCCAACTCGTCGTCCTCGTTCCTTGGCGCGGCGAAGTGGAACGAAGACGGCTCGCCCTCGAAGGCTCGAACTGCGCAAGACCGCGCCGCGCCGCTCGTCGAATTGAACCACGTCACCGTCCGGCTCGGACGCCAGCGCATCCTCGATGATGTTACCTGGACGATGCGCCGGGGAGAGAACTGGGCGTTGGTCGGGCCGAACGGTTCCGGCAAGACCACCTTGCTGAGTCTGATTCAGGGTGACAACCCGCAGGCTTACGCGCTCGACCTCCGGCTTTTTGGCCAGAGACCTGAAACCACCCAAACACTCTGGCACCTGCGCCGGCGAATCGGCTGGCTCTCGCCGGAATTGCACCTGCATTATCCCGCCGGCTGGTCGTGCCTGGACGTTGTTTGCTCGGGCTTCCTCAACACCGTCGGGCTTTACGAACCTTGCACGTCCCGCCAACGCGCGGCAGCCCGTGGCTGGCTGCGCCGATTCGGACTTGCGAATCGCGCCGGGTCGTCGTTCGGCGAATTGTCACTGGGCGACCAACGACTCGTCTTGTTGGCGCGGGCCGTGGTGAAAAAACCGAAACTGCTGGTTCTCGACGAACCTTGTCAGGGACTGGATGCCGCGCATCGTCTCGCAATTCTGGCCACGGTGGACAAGGTCATCGGCCAGACCCGTGCCAGGCTTATCTTCGTGACACATCACGCGAAGGAAATGCCTGCGTGCATCACCCATGTCCTCGAACTAAGGTCCGGTCACGTTCATCAAAGCCGCAGGCAACGTTAAAAAGTTTGTCTCCCACCGGCGCGGTTGTATTTTTCCGCCATGAAAACTTCGTCAGAATTAGAAAGATCGGCGACGTTGCAGGTCGCCGCGTTGATGATGGCGGCAGCGCGAACGGCGCCCAAAACCCGCGGCATTGACAACATCAAAACCGCCGCGATTGACGACGAACCGACGAAACAAAAGGTCATCGCCAAAATGCGCGAGATTGCCGCCAAGGAGGACCGGCCCAGCATCGCGCGCGACGCTGGGAACATCGAGCATTCGCCGGCGTTGGTCGTCATCGGCGTGGAATCCAACACCGCTGGCCTGAACTGCGGGTTTTGCGGCAAACCGACCTGCGAAGCGCTGGAAAACGACAACGGCATCTGCGCGTTCAACTCGATTGACCTCGGCATCGCCACGGCGTCCGCGGCGGAAGTGGCCGGCCGGTTCCACATTGACAACCGCGTCATGTATTCCATCGGCCGCGCGTGCCTGGATTTGGGCGTGTTCGGGCCGAAGGTCAAACAAGCGCTGGGCATCCCGTTGAGTGTAACCGGCAAGAATCCGTTCTTTGACCGGAAAGGATAGCCGGCAATCGGAAACTTTAACGCGGAGACGCGGAGAACGCTGAGGACCGCAAAGAACATTCGACTCCACGAATCTTTGCGCCCTCTGCACTGCTATCTCAAGAGATTTTATTTTCCTGCGCAACTTTGAGGCGGCGCAATACTTTCTCGTAGCGCAGGTTGGCAACCTGCCGTATCGCCGACTGGCAGTCGGCCGGGCGTCCGAAGCGGGTGGCACCAGCGGATTACCAATCCGCGATACAGCAGACATACTGTCTGCGCTACTTGGGTTGCGGCGTGAGCCGCGCTAGGTCTCTGCGTTGAGAATTGCGCAGGAAAATCAAGTTTCCGCAGTTCAATTCAGCATCAGCCGCGCGCCGGATTCCGCCGGCACGATTTCCAACTGCAACTTCTCTGTCCCCCGCAACGCGACAATCGGCGAACGCACGCCGACCTGCTCGCCCGTCAGCAATTTGTGCAGGTCGTCAATGCCGGTGATGGTTTGTCCGCCGTATTCCACAATCATGTCGCCCCCGCGCAACCCCGCGTGGCTCGCCGGACTGCCCGGCTCGACGTTGATGACCAACATCCCGGTTTCGTTTGGCAGATTGTGATATCGCACCAGTCGCCGATGGATTTTCGCCGTCTGCCCGCCAACGCCGATATAACTGCGCCGGATGACGCCGTCCTTGATGAGCCAGCCGGCGATGTATTTGGCCGTGTTGATGCCAATGGCAAAACATAGTCCTTGCGCCGGCAGAATTACCGCCGTGTTCACGCCGATGACTTCGCCGCGCGAATTGACGAGCGGCCCGCCGGAATTGCCCGGATTCAACGCTGCGTCGGTCTGGATGATGTTGTCCATGAGCCGGCCCGAAGCCGCGCGGAACGACCGGCCCAGCGCGCTCACCACGCCCGCCGTCACGGTATATTGGAACCCGTACGGATTACCGATGGCGATGGCGAGCTGGCCCACGCGCAACTGGTTCGAATCGCCCAACCGCACCGGCTTGAGGTCCGGCGCATAAATCCGGATGACTGCCAGGTCCGTCTCCGGGTCCGAACCGACGATTCGCGCCTCGGGATGCCGGCCATCGGCCAACGTGACTTCAATCCGGTCCGCGCCGTGGACGACGTGGCTGTTGGTGAGGGCAAATCCATCCGGCGTGATGATAAATCCCGACCCGCTGCCGCCGCTCTCGCGGCCGTTGCGGCCATTGCGCTGGTCGCCGCCCTTGTGCACGTCAATCTTCACGACTGACGGGCTGACCGTCTCCGCCGCGTTGACGACGGCGTTGGAATACGCGTCGAGCAAAGCGCCATCCGACACTGGCCCACTGAGGACTGTGGGCTCAACGTCCAACGCTGCCGACTCATCCGTTACTGGCAACACGCCAAAATCTTTTTCTGCAATTCTCATAATCGCGCTCCCGCTTTTCGGGATTCAAACACCAGTAAACCAGAAACGGGATCTGTCAAACTGGCGGGACGGAGAGCGCACCAGAATTTTGGACGGTGTGAATTGCGTCAAGAATTCTCGCCAGCCGCCGTCAGAACCTGTTTTCGCAACGCCTCGGAAAGCCAGAAACCTGCATCTTGCTGTAAAGCATCGAGAACGGGTTTGACCGCAGGAATAAAACCAGCGGATTTTGCGCG
The DNA here is from genome assembly GCA_963827205.1 of uncultured Verrucomicrobiae bacterium. GTDB lineage: Bacteria > Verrucomicrobiota > Verrucomicrobiia > Limisphaerales > UBA11358 > UBA11358. Next base: position 9,542 of record CAWHAH010000009.1, on the reverse strand, counting down.
CAGCAGGATGCCGAGAATTCCCAGAGTGCGCAAACCAAGCTGAACCGCCACTTCGTAGCCGCGTCGTTCATCAATCAAAACCGCATCGGCGTGGATTTCCACCGCCAGCGACAAAGCCGCCGCCTCCCCCGAATCCAGACCCGGCGCGGCAAGCACTGCGGCCAGCAGATTGGCGGGCGATTGTTGCTTGATGCCGGGTGGAATTTTCAGACCGGCAAAACGCGAGGTCTTGCCCGCCAAACGGACAAATTCCGCCGCGACTTCCGGCGGGATGACCACCTCGTGGAACAAATTTTTAAACAGGCCGCCCTGACCGACGCGGCAAAGATTGATGAGCACCGACGTGTCGGCAACGACAATCACTTGGAGAAGGTTTCGTTGAGAGACTGGATGTCCGACGCCAGCATTTGCTCCGTGTAAAGCGGCACCCGGCGCTCACTCAAGGCGCGCTGGAAGGTGAAGAAATCCACGCCTGCCATCTGCGTCGCGGCGACCTTGCCGATGCGCCCGCGCGCATACAACGCGCAAGCCAATTCCAGCCGAATCTCATCCGGCGTCAACTGACCGGCGGCAGGAACATCTGGCAGTTCAATCGTCATGCTGCTCTTTTACACCCCTTGCGACTATGAGTCAAACTTCGTGTTGCTCCATCCCTGGCAACACGCCAAAATCTTTTTCTGCAATTTTCATGTTACAACCCCGCCGCTTCAGGCGATTGGTAACAAGTAAACCCGTTTCCGAATCTGTCAAACGATGCTGACATGGGCAGGGCTCGCAGTCCGGCGTGATGAACAAGGATTACTGCGCGCAAAAAAGCCCTGCTTGCTAATTAATTGCAGCGTCCCGGGTCTCATGCGCTGCACGCCGGGAACGGCGCGCACTAGTCCGTCGTTTCGGTGAAAGACAATTTCTTGTCGGTGAAGGCAGACCTATTCCATTTTTGGAGACTTGATCGCAAAATCTTTGGAAGATTCTTTTCTGAAAAGTGCGAAATCCGAAATCGATCAAAAATAATCCCCGCCTGATATCCGAGTTCCGCCCATTCGTCGGTTGAAACTGAATGAGGGACAAAAAACATCTTCAGCGGGATTACATGCGGCGTTTTCGTCATCCAAGTTCGACACCAATCGCCGGGCTGAAGTTCGTGCCGCTTGCCCCACCAATGTTTTCCTGTGGCACACTGTCCGAAAGCGATTAACTTGGACGAACGTTGGTCGGGAAATGATCTCCATGTAACGACATCCAGGCCAGCATCTTTCATCGTGTGTAATGTCGGGAATTTTTTGTCAGGTTTGCCTTCTTCAATTTTTCTCAGGCACAGATCTTCGAGTGCGCGGCAAAAATCCTTGGGGCCAATTCGTCGAGGAAAACCAAAAATGTGATAATCGGCCGGACTTTCAGCAGAACCAAAATAAACACGGGCAGCACATGCACATATTTCTTCGAATAATTTCGCCCCATCCATTTTGTTAACGGCCGCTTCACCAAACAAAGAGAGACCAAGCAGGAAGCTGTACACAGAAGATAAATCTTTGTCTTTTCTGGACAGAGCCTTTCGTTCTAGCGCAAACGGATAATGATCGGGTGTACATGCTCGAATCCTGTACTCGGCTTCTGTAAATGCCGCATCAATGGCGGCCTCGGTATATTCGGAAATAGGCGTTGTATCCTGTCCCTCGTCGTCCAATGCATCCTCAGAACCTGTTATCCCCAAATCACTTTTTAATTGAGAAACCGATCCGTTGCCATCTGGATCAGTCAACGCACAAAGTTCCAAATAATCCAATAGCTCGTTGGGCTTATCCGTTATTAACGGTGACCGCCTTTTCATTTGGAATTTTTGGACTTTTGGGGGCTTGTCTGGAGTTCTGCTTGCAGGCTTGTTGCGAGCGCGTGAATGTTACCAATTGTTTCCCGAATCTCCTGCTGCCCGTTAAACCCTGTTGAAAAATATCCTTTAGCTTCACGCAGATTCTGTTCGGCCGAAATTAAAGCATCGAGAAGCAAGCGAGTATCCCCGCGAGATGCATTAACCGCCTGCTGAAGGGAAAGACCCTGCCGGAGTGCTGAAATTCCACGCTTGGACCTTAAAACTTCGTCAAGTTGGCGAAGATGAGGATTTTGACTTTTAACGAGAGGTTCAATTTGGTCCTTATTACTGCCATAAAGCCAACGGCAAAGTTCACCAAGAGCTGGTAATTTCGTATGTGGCACAGGGTTGCGTTCCGAACGGCTGCCGTCTGAAATTCCCAAGAATTTGCGGATGCCTTCGTACCCAAGACCGGTCCAAAGGTGCGAATACGCAAAATCCTTACGCTGATGAAATCGATCCGCGGAATTAAAGACATGAGCGCTCTGAGCCTGTTGGAGAACTTTAAGGCCATGATAAAGCCGAACAACCGTTGCATTGCGATCGCCAATTGCCTGTGCGATTTCTGGAAGTGGCACATCGTAGTCTTCATGAACGCGAGCAACATATTCGGCTTTTGCAATCGAATCCCATTCCTGTGGGCCGTTTACATGCTTGAATCCAATAAAATCCCATACGGCACTTCGTGGCTTTTGAATCACCGGCAATGTGGCCAAGTTTTTTGCCAACTTGGCACTGATTTGAGGAACGCCAGATGCTCCAATCTTTTTCTGTAGTCTTGGAGAAAGTAAAAGCTGTACGGCCGCTAAACGCCGATTGCCTTCAATTACTATGAGCTTTCCGTCTTCAAGTGCGGCGATCAGCGGCTCGTGGCTCCAAAACTGATCACTCGCGAATATCGAATCAGTGATTTCACTTACATTAAATTCGTTCCACAATCGCTTCAGAATTCTTTCTTGATCAGCAACGGAATATTCCTCACCAGTCAACCGCGGATTTTTGGGATCCAAATAAAGCTTGCCCACTGGAACGGGTTCGGACTCCGGCAGCGGGCTAAGATCGGCGTTTAGCCGCAATTTTGCTTTCGCAGAGGCTGTTTGTTTTTGAGCCATTTAAAATTTTTAGAAATCAGTAGTTCTTTTTTGGTTACATGGTGCCTGCTCCGCATTACGACCCGACGATATTTGAAACCGAATTCATGTGCAAGTTTACGAATTTCTGCCTTGTCATCATATGTCATCAACACTCGGCCGCGAAGACGAGATGCTATTTCAAAGAGCTTTTTATGATTGATAGAGCCAAACGTGTAAAGCCTTTTGCCGGCTAAACTGTACGGAGGATCGATAAAATATGCGATGCGCGTTCTGCTTTTCCTTTTTTGTTGACTGCGCAGCCAAGCCATAGCATTCACATTCCGAAAAGAAATTCGTTCCTTAAGCAATTGAATTCCCTTTATCCGCTCACTCAATGTATCGGGGTACCAACGGGATTTTACCCCGTGACCTGCTTCACCTTTTTTCAAAAGGCCAGCACCAGGCGCTATCACCCCCCCGTGGTTCACACGATTTCGCAATAATGTGGTCCAAATGATCTCGCGAATGTTGTTTGCTGGTTTCTCAAGAGCTCTACAGACATTTTTTCGCGTGGGTTTGAATTTTTTTATACGCCCACAAAGCCAATTAGCCTCTCCATTTAAAATGCCTGTCCAAACAGACGCAACGTTCCGATCCCGTTCAATCATTACAGCTTTTTTGGCTAACCCTTCGTTCAACGCAGTGATAGAAGTCACACCGCCGCCAGCGAAGACCTCAGCCAAAACAGTTACTTTTTTGCGAAGCCATTGGCGAACAACCGGACGCAACCATGTCTTTCCACCCGGATAGCGAAAAGGCGACAGCAGAGCTTTTTTCTGCACCGGTTTTGCCAAAAACTTACGCATTGTTTATTGAGTTTATGCAACTTCTCGCACGGGTTTTCAAGTCTTTCTATTGTGAGATTTTCCCATCACTCGGACAACCTCTTTCGGCAGCGCGTCCAGATCCGGCGCGTGAGTGAACCCGGCTGGCATGGTGGCTGCGAGTGTGTGCCCGAGCACCAGCGGCGTCAATGCGAAGCTGTCACTGGTGGCACGTTCAACGGTGGTCGCTGCTTTCCAACCAGTTCCGCCCTGTCCACGGAAATGCCCAGAACGTCGGCGACCGGCCGCTCGTGTCCGTCGGTCGGCTTATTGAGAATGTGAAATTCGCCCGTGGCCGGATTGCGGATGGCCATCACGGAACTGCCGCCACCATCGAGATTCACCGCCTGCCGGCAGCCGAGCCGGAGCATCTCCACCGCCAGTTCGTCGTAACTCATGCCCACGGCCACGCCCGGCTTGCGCCCATCAACCACCAGCAGGATCAATTTCGTGCCCGCCGCGTCAAGCCCCGCCGCCGTTCGCGGGTGGCGGACCTGGGTCTGGTGCGGAACCGCCACCCCATCGCGGACCAGCATCGTGTTGCCACCGATGACTTCCCAATCGTCAGCGTTCGGGCGGGTCAGACTTTCAATCGTCACCGACCGATTTTTGTGGACGACCAGACAGGGCCGCGCGTTGGTGCAAGTGGACCAGATTCTTCCATCCGTGACCGCCGGGCCTTCTACGAGGGACCAGAGGTCCGGGCGATACGCGGAATTGGTGCCTTCGCTGTCGTTGACGCCGCGGGCTTTGAAAAAATCGCCGTTCACGACCAAATCAAATTTTTCCCGCGCGGCAATTTTCGTCGGCTCCATCAACGTCGTCTGCCATTTGCCGGGGCCGTCCGGGTCGGCGCCGCCCGGCACGACGCGGAGATGCAACTTCGGATTCGTCAAATCCACTTCCGCGACGAACAACCGCGTCGGCGGATTCGTCCGCGTCTCGGAATAATAAATTAGCCCGGCAAACGGATGGTTGGTGGCCGATTCCGCGCCGGCGCAACCATTCAGCAGCAGCGCAGAAACCGCCAGCCCGCGCCAGAGCGCGGAAAAGAAGCCGATTGACCGGGTGAATTTCATCAGCGCGAGACTCAAATTGCCGGCGCTGCGCGCAGCAGTCCATCCAAATCCAACGTCCGCGTGAACATCGCCAGTTCGCCACCGGACGTGCGCGGCCAATGCTCTTTCGGCCGGTCCCAATAAAGTTCAACCCCGTTGCCGTCCGGGTCGCGCAGATACAACGCCTCGCTCACGCCGTGGTCCGAGGCCCCATCGAGTTCAATGCCCGCGGCCAGCACGCGACGCAGCGCATCGGCCAGCAACGCGCGGGTCGGATACAAAATGGCCAGATGATACAGCCCGGTCGTGCCGGGCGGTGGCGGCGGGCCGCCTGCGCTTTCCCAGATGTTCAATCCAATGTGATGATGATAACCGCCGGCGGAAAGAAACGCCGCCTGCCGGCCAAAACGCTGCGTCAGCTCGAAGCCGAGCGCGTCGCGGTAAAATTTCAAGGCGCGTTCCAAGTCGGCCACCTTCAAATGCACGTGACCAATGCGGACCCGGGGGTCAATCGGCGGATTGTTCTGGGCCATGACTTGTTTTAAGCATTGTCGGCGGGTGCAACAAAACGTCGCGAGACGGAATTCTGTCTTCAGGCGGGGATGGCTACGGTGCGGCCGTTTTTCCAGACGATGAGGGGCAGTCCCAAACGGTGGTTTTCCGCCCGCACCTTGCGCGCGGCACGGCGCAACGCGCGAAATGCGGCCTGCGTGTCGCGGCTAATCGATTGCCTTGCTTTGCCATTGACCGTTTTCATTTTCTTTCTCCGGCTGTTTGAAGTTTACCCAAAATTTTGGGATTCACCACTTTTAATTTGCCGCTGCCAAATTCGGCAATCAAACCCGGCGTGTCGCCGCTGTTGTCAAAAATCGCCCAAGCATCGGCCAACGGCAGGTAATGCCTGGCCAAATTGGCGAGGCTGCGCCGGAAACGGCGGCGGATGTCGCTGGCCGGAACGTCGTGGCCTCCTTTGCGAACGCGTTCGCGGACACGGCGGATTGCGGTGCTGGCATCCGGCAACCAGAGATAGAACAGTTTCACGGCGTAGCCCCGTCGCTTTGCCTGCCGCAACAGATGAACGTAAGTCAAACCGCTCAAAGTCGTTTCGAGACCAAACGTCTCGCGACGGCGAAGGGATTTCTCAATTTGCTCGAGCAACAGGCGGCCAGCCTGAATTGCGCCTGCTGCCGGAGCCAAGGGAGAAAGTCCGCGCGCAATTTCGTCAGCGTTGAAAAAGCGAAGACATTTGACCTCCTTCGGCAGAAATTCCCGGGCGAAGGTGGTCTTGCCCGCACCATTGCATCCGGCGATGAGATAAATAACGGGCGTGGACATTTCAAGTCAACCTCTGCCTCTTTTCCGCACCACTGGCGAGTTTTTTATTTGCCTTCGACTTCCGCAATTTCCAGTGGGGTGAGCCGGAAATCCATCGCGCCGATGATGCCGTCCACCTGCTTGGCGTTGCGTGCGCCGACAATCGCGCCCGTCACCGCCGGATGCCGCAACGTCCAGGCAATGGCGACCTCGCCCGGCAAACGGCCGTGCCGCGCGCCGACGGCCCGCAATCGTTCCACCACTTTGAGGTTCTGAGAAAATTTCGGTTCCTTGAATTGGTCGTTCTTGTTGCGCCAATCATTTTTTGGCAGCGACGCAATGCGTTCGCGCGTCATGGTGCCGGTGAGCAGGCCGGAAGCCATCGGCGAATAGACAATCACGCCGACCGTTTCGCGCTCACACCACGGCAATTGCGCCGATTCCACGTCACGCCGGATGAGCGAATACGGCGGTTGCAGCGACGTGATGCGCGCGATGGATTGCAACTTTTGCATTTCCTCAACGCTGGCATTCGACACGCCGATCCAGCGCAACTTGCCTTCCCTTTGCAGGGCCGTGAGCGCGGTCCAGCCTTGAATCGTCTCGTTCAAGTCATCCGCCGTCCAGTGGATTTGGTAGAGGTCAATCACGTCGGTCTTGAGCCGGCGCAGGCTGGCTTCACATTCGCGCCGGACGGAATCGGCGCGCAAGGAATAGCTGATTTCGCCCTTGGCGTTCCACAACATGCCGCATTTGGTGAAAACGTAAGGCCGCGCGCCTTTCCATTCGCGCAACGCGCGGGAGACCACTTCTTCCGAATGGCCCAGTCCATAGACCGGCGCGGTGTCAATCCAGTTTATTCCCAGCTCAAGCGCGCGGTGGATTGCCGCGATGGACTGCGCATCGTCCTGCGCGCCCCAGCCGAATTCCCAGTCGCCGCCAATCGCCCACGCGCCAAAACCGATGGGGGTGATGGCGAGGTCCGAGTTTCCCAGCGCCTTTGTTTTCATGGCCCCCAAAACTCACCGGATATCATTCTGCAACACGATGCGGTACCGCGCCTTGCCGGCGCGCAGATGCTCCATCGCGTTGTTCACCTTCGACATCGGAAACACTTCGATCATCGGAGCGATGTTGTGCCGCGCGGAAAATTCCAGCATCCGGGCGGTATTAAACGGACTGCCCAGCGGCGAACCGGAAACCGTCTTCTGGCCGGCCAGCAGCGAGAACGCCGCCACCGGAATCGGCTCCAGCACCGCGCCCACGATATGCAACCGGCCCTTCGGCGCCAGGCTGCCAATGATGGCGTCCCACGGTAACGTAGCGTTGGCCGTACAGAGGATAAAATTCAGCGAGCCGGCGATTTTTTGCAGTTGCGCCGCATCGCGCGAGTTGACGACGTGATGCGCGCCGAATTTCACCGCTTCGTCGCGCTTCGAGTCGGACGAGGTAAACGCAGTCACTTCACAGCCCCACTTGTTCAGGAATTGCAGCGCCATGTGACCCAGCCCGCCGATGCCGATGACGCCCACGCGATCGGTCGGTTGCACCTCGCATTGGATGATGGGGTTGAACACGGTGATCCCGCCGCAGAAGAGTGGCCCGGATTTCTTCGTGTCGAGCGCGTCCGGCAACGGCACAGCCCACGCCCAATGACAGCGCACGCGGTCGGCAAAACCGCCGTGCCGCTTTACCATGGTCGCCTCCGCCGACGGACAAAGATTGTGATTGCCGGAAAGGCATTGCGAACAGCTCATGCAACTTTCCGCGTACCAGCCCAGCCCGACGCGCTGGCCCACCTTCACACCCTTCACCTTGTCGCCGGCGGCCACTACGCGGCCGGCGATTTCATGTCCGGGGACAAAGGGATAGACCGTCTGGCCCCATTCATTGTCCAACATGCTCAGGTCGCTGTGGCAGATGCCGCAATACTCGACCTGGATTTCCACCTGTTCGTCGCGCAACGGCCCGGGGTTGAATTCAAACGGTTCCAATTTCGCGCCCCTGGCCGGCGCCGCGTAAGCTTTGAAGGTTGTATTCATAATGGAATCCATTGGTAGCACAGGCTGGCCGTTTGGCAAATCGGTTGAGTCGTCATCGAGGGCCTTTCAATGTTCAATGCGGTCAAACAAGCCGCCGTGCAAAAAGTCGCGCACAAACGGACGGTCCAGAAAATCCCTCGGAAAACCGGGTTCGATTTTGCTGACCTCATCCAATTGCGCGAGTTGCTTCGTGTTCAACGACCATTTGACGCAGCTCAAATTGTCTTCCAACTGCCGGAGCGTCCGCGCGCCGAGGATGGGAATCATGCCGCGCCGCGCGCGCAGCCAGTTGAGCGCGACCTGCGCGGGCGTCTTGCCGGCGGCCTTCGCCACTTTCACAACCTTCTTTGCGATGGCGATGTTGCGCTCGGTGGCCCTGGCGAATTGCGGTGTTTTGTCAAGCCGCCGTTCTTCCTTTGCCTTGCCCGCATATTTTCCCGTGAGCCAGCCGCTCGCCAGAGGCGACCAGGGTGTGACCGTAAGCCCCAGCGCCTCGGCCATGGGCAATAATTCGCGTTCGGGCGTGCGTTCGATGAGATTGTATTCGATTTGCAGGCCGATGAACGGCGTCCAGCCGCGCCACTCGGCCAGCGTGTTCGCGCGCGCAATCCACCACGCCGGCGCGTCGGAGACGCCGACGTACAGCACCTTGCCCGCGCGCACCAGGTCGTCGAGCGCGCGCATGACTTCTTCGATTGGTGTCAGTTCGTCCCACGCGTGCATCCAATAAAGGTCCACGTAATCCGTGCCGAGCCGCCGGAGCGAACCGTGCAGCGCCTCGGTCATGTGCTTCCGATGGTTGCCGCCGGCGTTCGGGTCACCCGGATGCGAGTTGAAGGAATACTTGGTGGCGATGACGAAACGTTCCCGTTCGCTACCAACAAATTCGCCGACAAATTTTTCGCTGGTGCCGCTGGTGTAACCGTCGGCGGTGTCAATGAAATTGCCGCCGGCGGCGGCGAAGGCGTCGAACATGGCCCGGGATTCATCCCGGTTCGCACCCCAACCCCAGTCTTCGCCAAAGGTCATCGTGCCGAGGCACAATTCGGAAACGCGCAAGCCGGATTTGCCGAGAAGTTTGTAGTTCATAAAAATCCTTTCGTTATTTGTCCGCCATTTTTGGAAAATTTCCAGTTTTTTCCACGCACCTGGTGCAACTTGACTTTGCCACCGACTCCCTCGCCCCGCCCGAGCGGGGCGAGGGGATTTGAAAAGAAAAGAAAATGCCTCCTCACCCCGCCCCTCTCCTCCTTTGGGGAGGAGAGGGAGAAAGACGGCGGTGCCAAGTTGCGCGCTCCCTC
>CAWHAH010000008.1:0-136736 GCA_963827205.1 uncultured Verrucomicrobiae bacterium | reverse complement strand
CGACCGCGAAATTCGGAGTACGGCGGCTGTGACGCCGCTTTGGGAGGGCGTTACTTCATAGCTCAAAGCTATGCTAAATCAGATCACTGAATAAAATTCAGCCGCCAGGATTGGTTCAATTATGCTTGGCATTACAGATTTCTTCTAAAGTGCCAAATAGGAAACAAGTTCATCCGTTACGCAAACGTCGCCGCGCTGAAATTATTGCTCCGAGTTGTCCGCCTTGAAACATTTTAGCGGCATGGTGGGGACGGTCGGTTTTCCCGACATCGGTTTGCAGGGGTTCGCGCCCAAACTGGCCAAGGTGGAAATTGCGTCGTTCGCGGTTTATGATTTCTTGCCTTGCTCGCGCAAAGCCGCTGCCGGCTGTACTTCCACTTCCGCGCCGGTCATGGCCGCGTGCATGGTGTCGGGGCACAGGTCAATACCACCCGGCCACTCCACGCAACCGAAATCGGGGTTGACGGTGACGGCGTTGAAAATTTTTGCGTCCAGCAGTTTCAGAAACACGCCCCCGCGCCGTTCGGGTTCAACGGCAAAAATCCCGCTCACGCCGTCGTTGAAGGTGACTTTCAACCGGCAGCCCGGCAGCGGTTTGGCGGAAACGATCTGTATCATGCCTTTATTCTACTCCAATGGCGGGATTTTGGAAGGCTCTTGATTGCGGCTGGCCAGGTCCCAAGCCTGCCGCAGTTCGGCACGGTGCAACGCCGCTCATTCGAGCACGAGCGCCTGCGCGCGGCGGCCCATGCGGCCTTCGGTGACTTCGAGTGTGTTGATGTTCACCTTGATTTCTTCGCCTTGATAAACCGCGTGAAAGTGCGGCGGCGCATGGTCGCCGTAAAACATGCGGATGATAATTCCGTAGAACCGGCTTAATTCAGGCATGGCAGGAAATTAGCCGGTTTCAACCGGGTGGCAAGTCGGGCGCAAGGCGGCAACTTCACCAAAAATTTCAAACGCCACTTGCCCTTTCGTTTCAGAGACAGGCTGGAAGCCTGTCCTACATGTCACTTGCTGATGCCGCGTTCGCTGGTCCGGATGAATTGGATGAGGTGTTTGATTTCGGGCAGCGCCGGCAGTCCGCTTTCGATTTTTGCCAGCGCATTCGGAATCGTCAAACCTTCCCGGAACAGGATTTTGTAGGCCTGGCGCAACGCGTTCTGCGCCTCCTCGGCGATACCGTTGCGTTCCATGCCAACCTTGTTGATGGTGCGCGTCTCGGCCGGGTTGCCGTCGGCAGTCATGAATGGCGGCACGTCCTGCACCACCTTCGAACAGCCGCCAATCATCGCCAGCTTGCCGATGCGGCAAAATTGATGCACCGCCGCCAGCCCGCCGATCACTGCATGGTCCTCGACGGTCACGTGGCCCGCAAGCGTCGCGACGTTGGACATGATGATGTGATTGCCCAGCGTGCAATTGTGCGCGACGTGGCAATAGGCCAGGATGTGATTGCGCGAGCCGATGCGCGTGACTTCGCCGTCGCCGGTCGCGCTGTGAACGGTGACGTATTCGCGGAAGGTGTTGCCGTCGCCGATTTCGGTGCGTGTGACGCCGCCTTTCCATTTCAAGTCCTGCGTCTTCAACCCGATGCTCGCGAATGGAAAAATTTCGTTTTCCTTGCCGAGTTTCGTGTAGCCATCAAGGATGACATGCGAGTGAAGTTTGCAAACCTCGCCGAGCGCCACATGTTCACCGATGACGCAGTAGGGGCCAATCTCGCAACCGGAACTGATTTGCGCTTTGGGATGGATGATGGCCGAGGGATGAATCATTTCACACATCACGCAACATGAAGGTGACTCCGGCTTCGCTCACAACGTCACTGCCTACTTTGCAAACGCCCCTGGCTTTGCCGATTTTGCCGCGCGCCTTCGTCAGCTCCACTTCGATGATCAGCGTGTCACCGGGCACAACCGGCTTGCGCCACTTCACGTCCTCGGCGGACATGAAATACGCCACCTGATTCGCGGACTCAACCAGCTGCAAAAGCAAAACCCCGGCGACCTGCGCCATCGCCTCAAGTTGCAACACCCCCGGCATGATGGGGTGTCCGGGGAAATGTCCCTGAAAATAGGCCTCGTTCATCGTCACGTTTTTGACGCCGACGATTTTGTTGCCTTCGATTTTCAGAACGCGGTCCACCATCAGGAATGGCGGGCGATGCGGCAGCAACTTCATGATCTGCTCGAACGTCCATTGCCCCGCCTTCGGCAACCAGTGGCACCGGCGCGGCGACCTTGGGCGGCGGCGGGGCGAACGTCTGCGCGGCGCGCAACGGCTTTTGCATTTGCGCGACGATGTGTCGGACGAGTTCGCAATTCGCCGCGTGGCTCGGCTTCACGGCAATCAAATGCCCGCGAATCGGCCGGCCGAGCAACGACAGGTCGCCGACGATGTCGAGCATCTTGTGCCGCACAAATTCCTCGGGATACCGCAGCGGCTCGGCCGTCAGCACCGCGTCGTCGCGGATGACGATGGCGTTTTCCAGGCTGCCGCCCTTGATGAGGCCGTTTTTGATGAGGAATTCGATTTCCTCGTAAAAGCAAAAGGTCCGCGCGTGCGACAATTCCTTCTCCCAGGTCTTGGGCGTGATTTCCGTGCTGAAAAACTGGGTGAACCGGCCCTTCTTGTCTGCACTCGTGCAGGTGATTTTGAAGGCGTCATCGGGAAACAACGTCATCGTCGTCTCGCCCATCTGCAGCTCAATCGGCTCGACTGGCGAGTACGGCTCGCGCTTTTCGGCCAACGGCGCGACGCCGGCGTCCTGGATGATTTTGCAGAACTCGCGCGAACTGCCGTCGGCGATGGGCGGTTCGTTGGCATCCAGTTCGACCACGGCATTGTCAATGCCGTAACCCGCCAGCGCCGCGAGGACGTGTTCGACGGTGTGAATTTTCACGTTGCCTTTGGCAAGTGTCGTCGAGCGGGTCGTTTCGCCGACGTTTTCCACGCGCGCCTCGATTTCCGGTTTGCCTTCGAGGTCCACGCGGCGGAAGCGGACGCCGCTGTTGGCGGGCGCGGGCAGGATGGTCATGTTCACCTCGTTGCCGCTGTGCAGGCCGGTGCCGGAAAAGCTCGCCGGGCGATTCAGGGTCTGTTGGTTAAGCACAGGCGGATTAGAGCAAAACGCGGGGGCGGTTGGCAAGGTCACACTTGCAGTCTCCTCCTGATCCTGATTCTTAATCTTAATCTTAATCGCCGGGTACGAAGATTATGATTAAGAAAAAGATTGAGATTACCACCCCGGTTGCGGTTACATCATGTCCGCCGCCAGCACGCGCACGGTTTCTTCCAAGGAGGTCTGGCCTTTGATGACGCGGTGCAGGCCGTTTTGCCAGAGTGTTCTCATGCCTTGTTCAATCGCAATTTCTTCGAGGGCCGAGGTTGACATTTTTTTCAAGATCGCTTCGCGGAATGGTTCGTTCACGACCAGCAATTCGGTCACGGGCAGGCGTCCGGAAAAACCGGTGTTGGTGCAACGCGGGCAACCCATGCCGTGCCGGAACTGCGCCTCCGACCTTAACTCTTCGGGCAGAACCCGGAGCTGGCTTGTTTCCGGTTCATACGCTTCGGAACAATCCGGACAATTGCAGCGCACCAGCCGCAGCCCGAGCACGCCCAGAATGGCCGATGCCAGCATGAACGGTTCGATTTCCATGTTGATGAGCCGCGTGAACGCGCCCGCCGACCGGCCGGAGTGGATCGTGCTGAGGACCAGATGTCCCGTCAGTCCCGCCTGCACCGCGATGGCCGCCGTTTCCGGGTCACGGATTTCGCCCACCATGATAATTTGCGGGTCTTGCCGCATGATGCTTCTCAGAGCGATGGCGTAGGTGAATTCCTGAGCCGGGTTGATCTGTGTCTGGCTGATCATCGGCAGATTGAATTCGACCGGGTCCTCCACCGTGCTGATGCTCACGCTCGTCCCGTCGCGCTGCATGATGTGGCAAAGGGCCGAATACATGGTGCTGGTCTTGCCCGAACCGGTCGGGCCGGTGAACAGCAGCAGACCGCTGGAACGCTTCAACAGGCGCAACAGCCCTTTCAACGCCGCTTCGTCAAAATTGAGCGTGTTCAAATCAAACCGCCGGTCGCGCGGATCGAACAGGCGGATGACGATTTTTTCGCCGCGGGTCGTGGGGAAAATCGAGATGCGCAGTTGCACGCCTTCCAATTCCGGGCCGCCCACCGCTGCGCCGTCCTGCGGCGTGCCGGCCTGATACGTCACCAGGTTGGCCATGACTTTGAAGCGCATGGCGATTTTGTCCAGGAGCTCCAGCGGCAGATGCGCCACCTCCACCAGCACGCCGTTGACACGGGCCCGCACCGCGATGGCTTTCTCCCACGGCTCGATGTGCAGGTCGCTCGCGCTGAGCTTGATGGCGTCCTGCACCATGCAGTTAACCAGCGCGCTGACCTCGAAGTTCTGTGCCGCGCCTTCGGATTGAAGATATTGAATGGTATAGCTCATACCAGCGTGCGTCTCTGCCGAAGAATAAAAGCGCCCTTTTTGAATTGCAAGGCATGGATTCAACAGGTTCCCTCCAAATCTTAATCATAATCTTGTTCTTATTCTTAATCGCGAGGAATGAAGATTAGGATTACGATGACGGTTTGGATCAGGATTAAGATGCCAAGGCCAACCCACTTGCCGCTTGCCCGGCCAATCCGCTCCCTTAAAATCACACCGTGACTCAAAAGCAGTTCTATGACTGGCAGACGGCGGGCGGCGGCGGCGATGTTTCGCTGCTCATCGCCACGCTGGAACGCCGCGAAATCCCGTGGTGCATGATCGGCGGATTGGCGGTCAACCATTGGGCAAAGGAACCGATGGCAACAGCGGACGTGGATGTGGTCATCGCCGCCGGGCGAGTCGAGGAAGCGGTGAAGGCGTTGCAGGCAGTGGGTTTCAAGGCCAAAAAATTCAAGTGGTCGGTCAACCTCAAAGGCCGGTCGAAGGTGCTCGTGCAAATCAGCACCGAAGATTTTTACCGCGATTTTCCTGCACGCTCGAAGCCGGCGGATATTCACGGCATTCTCATGCGCGTGGCAAGCTTGCCGGACACGCTGCGCGGAAAAATTCTGGCTTGGCAGGACCCGGAGCGCCGCGCCAGCAAACGGCAGAAGGATTTCCTAGACATCATGCGGCTCGTCGAAGCGCATCCCAAACTTCGCAAATCGCTGCCGGCTGATTTGGCAAAGAAAATCAAAGGTTGAAATTTGCCGTCGTTGACAAGCGATGACACGAGCCTGTTTTGAGTTCCACTTTCTCTGGACAAACCGCCTTGCCAGATTAAGAATCATTTCCATGAAAAAGGATAGGCTGTCCCGCCGACGCGGGACAGCCTCCATTACGGGTTAGGCGTCATCACGCGTGACGATTGGCTACCACTTTGGTCGAAAAATATATGAGCACTCAAGATACTGTTGCGACATTGTTGGTGGCAGCCGCCCTTCTTGCTGGCGCCTGCTCGAAGCGTTCAGCACATGATGCCTGGTCATCAAGCGAGTCTATTGTCGTTGAGCCGGGAGTTGCTATTGGTTCCGTGCATTTAGGGATGACGGTTCAGCAAGTTATAACCGAGCTTGGTAGGCCGGACCTGGCAGTAGATTCAGTTTCTCCAGAAATTAACGGAGCTTTGGAATACACAAATTATGGGCTTTACGTTATTCCTGGTAAGGGAGAAGTCGTGCATAACATAAGTGTCGGCCCCCCATTCGCCGGGCGCACTAAAGAGGGCATTGGCATAGGTTCCAGTCGTGCTGATGTTATCAAAGCGTATGGAGAGCCAACGGCTGCAAAACCCATACAACCCAATTTCGAGGTTTTGAGATATGAGCCGCTCGGTCTTAGATTTCAGTTACAAGACGGCAAGGTGGATTTGTTTGGGGTGGTTTTCAAAACTACTAAATGACGCCGAATACGAGGATAGGCTGCATTCACCGCACCTTTGCGTCTCTGCGTTAAATTCCTTCCCCGAATTGCCGCTTGCCGGGCGGTTTTCCTGAATTAACCTGTCAGCATGGCTTGGTTCACTGACCGGCATTGCTTTTTGCTCGCCGTGATGCTTTACGGGTTGAGCGCGGTGTATTCGGTTTTCCTGTGGCGCATGGGCTTTCGCAAGGACGATCACGTGAATTATTTCCTGCTGCTGGCCGCATTTGCGCTCCACACGGCCGCGATGTTCAAACGCGGCTTTTCCCTCAACCAATGCCCCGTCAATAATCTTTACGAAGCCACGACGTTCGTCGCCTGGACGATTGTGGCAGCCTTCCTCGTCATTGGCCTGCTGCCGCGGCTGCGCTTTCTCGGCGCGTTTGCGTCGCCGGTCTTGTTTGCCATTGGCGTGTTTGCGCTCATGCCGGAACTGGATCCGGCACCGGGACCGAAACCGGAATTTTCCGGCGCGCTGAGGAGTTTGCACGCCGCGACAAGCCTGCTGGCGTATGGCGCGTTCGGTCTCGGCGCGGTGGCGGCGGCAATGTTCCTCACCCAGCAGCATGACCTGAAATTCCATAAACTCCGCGCCGTGCTGTCGCTCCTGCCCCCGATTCAACGGCTTGAAACCATCACGGGCTGGCTGGTGCTCGCCGGCTTTATTCTTTTCACCATCGGCCTCGAGGCGGGGCGCTACCTGCCCCGCCCCGAAAATGCGGGTTACTGGCAGGATCCCAAAGTTGTCTGGTCCATTTTTATGTGGGTGGTTTATCTGGCGCTGCTGGTGCTGCGCTGGATGCGCGTGCCGTCCAACCGCGGTTTTGCCCTCAGCATCATCGCCGCGTTTATGTTTTTGCTCCTGACCTTTTGGGGCACCAACCTCCTTTCACCCCTGCATCATCAATGAAAACAACGTGGCAAGTGACGTGTGACACGTGGCATGAAACGAATTTGTGCCGGACGCCTCTTGTCACCTGTCACATGTCACGTGTCCCCTTTTCGCAATGAACATTGTTGTCCTCGGTCTGAGCCATCATTCGTCGCCCGTGGAACTGCGGGAGCGATTCGCTTTTGCCGAGTCGAAAATACCTGACGCACTGAAGTCGCTGCGTGAATCGGGTGTTGCGGATGAGGCCGTGATTCTCTCGACGTGCAATCGCGTGGAAATCTATGCCGCAACCGCGCTGGAACCCGCCCGGGCGTTTGCCGAACTGAAAACTTTTCTTGCCCGGTGGGGCGAGACTACTGGCGAGCCGTCTATAGAACACAATCCCGGCTCGCGAGGACGCTCGCCCCACCAGGATGAAATCGGAGATGAACTTTACATGCTGGCCGAACCGCAAAGCCTGCATCACCTGTTCAAGGTCGCGTGCGGCCTCGACTCGATGGTGCTCGGCGAAACCGAAATCCTCGGCCAGCTCAAGGAGGCTTACGCGCTGGCTCATCGCCACGGCCACACGGGCGCGCGGCTGAACAAGGCCTTTCAACGCGCGTTCAACGTGGCCAAGCACATCCGTACCGAGACGAACATCCAGCGCGGCAGTGTGTCCGTGGCGTCGGTCGCGGTGGAACTCGCGGAGAAAATTTTCAGCTCGCTCCAAGACCGCGAGGTGATGGTCATCGGCGCCGGCGACACGAGTGAAAAGACCGCCCGCGCCCTGCTCTCACGCGGCGCGCACAGCATCATCGTCGCCAACCGTTCGTATGACCGCGCGGTAACGCTGGCGGATGAGCTCGGCGGACGCGCCGTGCCATTCGGCGATTGGATCGCGGAGTTTCAAAAAATTGACGTCGTCATCAGCAGCACGGCTGCGCCGCATCACATTCTCGACCGCACGAAGCTTGAACCGTTGATGAAGTTGCGCCGGCACCGTCCGCTGCTGCTCATTGACATCGCGGTGCCGCGCGATGTTGATCCCGAGGTGAATTTTCTTGAAAACGTATATCTTTACAACATTGACGACCTCCAAGCCATCGCCGACGATTATCTGCGGTTGCGCAAGGAGGAGATTGCGAGGTGCGAAGCGATCATTGCCGAAAAAGTGAAGGTGTTGTTGGAACACGCAAGGCAGGAAGCGGTTGGCGCCGGGTTGCGTGTTGCGTGTTGCGTCAAGAATCCGATGGGAACGGAGGGCGTATGAATTATCACGAGTGGTTGAAGACGGTGCCAAAAGATTTAACGGAAGATGCGCTTTGGCGGATGGAAGTTTACCGGCTCGCTTTGTTTGCAGGCGATTTGGCGTGGCACGATGCGACAAAACTCACGCAGGATCGGCGCACGCTCAAATTATCGGACCAGCTCTATTCTGCCGCTGGTTCCGTCAGCGCCAACATTGCCGAAGGTTACAGTCGCAGTTCGCACAAGGACCAAGCACGATTTTACGAATACTCGTTGGGTTCGGCCCGTGAAGCGCGCAATTGGTATTTTGAAGGCCGCCATGTGCTTGCCGAACCTGTTGCCGGCCATCGGATGCAACTCCTCACGCAAATCATCCGTCAATTGTTGAACATCATCCCATCCGAACGGGGTTACAGTTTGAAGGAGGAACCAGCAGCTTCTCAAATCGCACTGGCAAATCCGGACCTGGAAGTCCTGCTCCGACAAATCCCCATGCCCGAAGAAACACTTGACGCAACACGCAATACGTAACACGCATGCCCGAACGTCCAATCATCATTGCCACGCGCGGCAGCGCGCTCGCGCTCGCCCAAGCCAACCTGATTGCCGCACAATGCCGCGAGACGTTTCCCCGGCTGCGGTTCGAGCTGAAAATCATCAAGACCACCGGCGACAAATTGCAAACCGCTTCGATGGCGAAAAAGGGGGAAAGCCTGCCGAAGGGCCTGTTCACCAAGGAACTCGAAGTTGCGCTCCTCAAAGGCCAGGCCGATCTCGCCGTCCATAGCCTGAAGGATTTGCCGACCGACTTGCCTGCCGGCTTGAAACTCGCCGCCACCCCCAAGCGCGCTGACGTGCGCGATGTGTTGATCTACCGCGATGCCGAATTTATCGAGACCCGCGCCGCTGCCACCGGCTCCGCTGATTGGACGCCGGGTCAGGACAAGCTACGCGGTTTCCAGCCGCACTTGAAATTGAGAGATTTTCCGGCAAACGCGACCATTGCCACCAGCAGCACCCGGCGCAAGGAACAACTGCTCGCCGCGCGGCCGGATTTGAACGTCGTGGAAATTCGCGGCAACGTCACCACGCGGATGCAAAAGGTCGCCGAACGCGGTGAACTGGACGCAACGGTGCTCGCGCTGGCCGGTTTGACGCGGCTGAATTTCCGCGTCACACCCGACGGCCAGCTCGAAGGCGACGCGGTACCGGATGGTTTGCTGGCGACGATTCTGGACACGGATGTGATGCTGCCATGCGTGGGACAAGGCGCGATTGGCATAGAGATTCGCGCGGACGACGAGCGCATCGCCAAAATTTGCGAACGGCTGAACCATTTCAACACGTTCCAATGTGTGATAGCCGAGCGGGCGTTCTTGCGCGCGATGGGCGGCGGCTGCCAAAGTCCCGTGGCGGCGTATGCCGAAATTGACGGCAGCCGGATGCAGATGCGCGCAGTCTCATTTCGCGATGGACCGGCCAAACGCGCCGAAGGGAAACGTCCGATTGCCGAGGCAGTGGCGCTAGGCGAAGGGCTGGCAGCGCAACTGAAATAGTGTAGGCGTCGAGGTCACGAGGCTCATTCTGAAAAACGAAAATTAAAGACTCCTTACGTCGTCTCCTACAATTTCCGCGCAGCGGCTCGCGGGGACGCTCGAGCGTTTTCAATAAAACTGTGGTTTGTTCTGGAAGCGTGGATGGAAAGTTCCGTGAGGTTTTGGCCTGCGGCAGCCCTCTGCCGCTTTCTCACGCGCCGTGATTTCCAAAAGCGGCAGAGGGCTGCCGCAGTCCAGAACGCAAGCGCGGTTCGGTTAGACCAAGCCCGCAGGCGGCCACAGAATTTTTGAAATCGCGCTCGCCCCACCAAAGGAGAAATAAAAACGGCGCGGACCTTTCGATCCGCGCCCTTCCCCGGTTCCTCCTCCGGAGCGTGTTTTACACGTCGTGATACCTCCCGCCTCCGCGCTGCGCGCTTCCGCCTTCGCCGGGCTACGGCGAGACGAGCCGGCGCGGCGAGCAGGATATTTTCCGCGTATTATACGTCATAGTACATGAAGAATTCGTACGGATGCGGACGCAGGCGGATGGCGTCGTGCTCCTTCCGCTTGTTGGAAATCCACATTTCGAGGAAGTCTTCGGTGAAGACATCGCCTTTGAGCAGGAACTGGTGGTCTTTCTCGAGGGCGTTGATGGCTTCCTCCAGGCTGCCGAGAATTTGTGGAATCTTCGCGTGCTCTTCCGGCGGCAATTCATACATGTTTTTGTCAATCGGTTCGCCCGGATCAATCTTGTTTTGGACGCCGTCCAGTCCGGCCATAAGCAGCGCGGCAAAGCAGAGATACGGATTGGCTGCCGGGTCCGGCGGGCGATATTCGAGGCGCTTGGATTTCGGGCTGTCGCTGTAAGTGGGGATGCGAACGGCGGCGCTGCGGTTGCGCGCACTGTAAGCGAGGTTGACCGGCGCTTCGTAGCCGGGAACCAGACGCTTGTAACTGTTCGTGGTTGGGCTGCAAAAGGCGCAGAGGGCCTTGGCGTGCTTGAGCAGGCCGCCGGCATAATGAAGGGCCGTCTTGCTGAGGCCACCGTATTCGTTGCCGGCAAAGATGGGTTTGCCCTTCTTCCAAATGCTCTGATGGGTGTGCATGCCGGAACCGTTGTCGCCGAAGAGCGGCTTGGGCATGAAGGTGGCCGTCTTGCCGTGTTTCTTGGCCACATTCTTGACCACATATTTGTAAATCATCATCCAGTCGGCGGCGGTCACGAGCGTGCTGAAGCGATAATCAATTTCCGCCTGGCCGGCGGTGGCGACTTCGTGGTGCTGTTTCTCAACGAGCACGCCCAGTTGTTCCATCGTCAGCACCATTTCGGTGCGGATGTCCTGCTGCGTGTCCAGCGGCGCGACCGGGAAGTAACCCTCCTTGTGACGGATTTTGTTGCCGAGGTTGGGCATCTCGTCGCGGCCCGTGTTCCAGATCCCTTCATCGGAATCAATGCTGTAAAACGTGCCGTTGCTCTTGGAATCGAATTGCACGTTGTCAAAGATGAAAAACTCGGCTTCGGGCCCAAAGAAGGCCTGGTCGCCAATGCCGGTGGAGACGAGGTATTTTTCCGCCTTCTGCGCAATGCCACGCGGGTCCCGGCTGTAAGACTCCATCGTGCCGGTTTCGGCGATGGTGCAGGTGAGGGAAAGCGTCGGCACCGCCATGAACGGATCTATGAAGGCCGTCTCCGGGTCGGGCATGGCCAGCATATCGCTGGCCTCGATGCTTTTCCAGCCGCGGATGGAGGAGCCGTCAAAGCCGATGCCCTCAGCGAAGGTTTCCTCGGACAATTCGTTGATGGAAGTACTGAAGTGTTGCCAGGTGCCGAAGGTGTCCACGAATTTGATGTCCACCATTTTTGCGCCGGCCTTTTTTGCCATTTCAATAACGCTCTTGGGTGTAGCCATATTTTAGGATGTGAAGTGTTTAATTGTTAATCTATCTGTTAGTGCAGTCGAAAATCGAAAGCTGCGCCGGCGTGACTTTCGCCAACAACCGGCGCAGCGTCGAGCTTTTTTTTAGCCTTCCATATGCCAGCCCTCTTCGCCGTGTTCGTTGATGTCCAGCCCGGCGATTTCCACCTCCTCGGTCGGACGCAAGCCCACCAGCGCCTTGGTGATGTAAGCAATTACAATTGTGCCCACTATGAACAGAACCAGCGAAACGCCCACGGTTTTAAGCTGTTCCCACAATTGTGGCTGAAAGATTTTGTCGGTCACAGTCTTGCTAAGATAGGTTGCCAGATTGGGATTGGCGGCCTGGCGGGCAAACATACCCGTCATGATCGCACCGCACATTCCGCCAATGCCGTGAACACTCCACGCATCCAGCGCGTCGTCCATGCCCAGCCAGGCTTTGACCTTGTAGCAGAAGAACCACGGGATGCTGCCAGCGGCGATGCCAATCCAAATCGCACCTGCGGGCAACACGTAACCGCAAGCCGGAGTGATCAGCACCAAACCCGCCACCGCGCCGGAACAGAAACCGAGCACCGTGGGTTTGCCCTTCACAATCCAATCCCACATCGGCCACACAAAGGACCCGACCGCCGTGGCAATCGTCGTGGTCGTGAACGCGTTGGCGGCAATAATATCACCGGCCACCGCGCTGCCGGAATTGAATCCGTACCAGCCGACCCAGAGCATCGAAGCGCCGATATAAGTCAGCACAATGCTGTGAGGCGTGAAGTTCTCTTTCCCGAAGCCAAGGCGCTTGCCCAGGATGATGCACAATATCAGACCCGACCAACCGGATGACATGTGCACGACCGTCCCGCCGGCGAAGTCCAAGCCTTTAATCGTCGCGTTCGAGTTCCAACAGCCGTTCATCATGCCGTTGACGCCCCAAACCATGTGACCTTGCGTGTTATACACCAGCAGGATCCACAGGGTCATGAAAACGAAGATGGCGGAGAATTTCATGCGTTCCGCAATTGAACCAATGATGAGCGCCGGAGTGATGATGGCAAACATCAATTGAAACATGGAATACACGTTTTCCGACACCCAATAAGAGTAGCCCGGATTCGGTGCGGAGGTGACGCCCTTGAACATCCAGCAAACGCCAGGATTACCCATGATGCCTTTAATCCAGTCATGGGTCATGCCCAACGGGCCGCCAGCGGTGCCGTCACCGCCGAAAATCATCCCGTAACTGCAAATCACCCACAGGATCGTCGTCAAACCCGTGATCAGGAAGCATTGCGCGAGCACGGACAGGACGTTCTTCTTGCGGACGAGACCGCCGTAGAACAACGCCAGACCGGGCAATGTCATGAACAACACCAGCGCGGTGCTGGTCAGCAACCAGGCGTTATGGCCGGCGCCGGGGAAGGAGACGTTGGCTCCCGTGCTGTTGCTCAGGTTGGTGTTGATGATATTACCCGCCAGCCCAAAGTTCACCGTCCAGTTGCCATTGGTGTCCTTGTAAGGCGCAGTTGGATCGGCGTTTTGGAAATAGGCCTCAATGGATTCCATGCGCTGTTCCATCGTTGGCGCGTTCGTGGTCCAAGCTGCCACCGGCGCATTGGTGGCCGCCATTGCGGGCGCGTTGGTGGCCATGTCTGCGCGCGACGTAATCACGCCCAACGCGGTGGTTGCAATTAAAGCAATAGTTAGAAGAGATCGTTTCATGGTTTTATTTGTTTGAGTAAGGTTCAAGTTGTTTAGATGGTCAAACGGCGGATTCGCCTTTCTCTTCGGTGCGGATACGCACGGCCTGTTCAACGCCGGATACAAACACTTTGCCATCGCCGATCTTGCCAGTTTTGGCGGACCTGACGATCGCGCCCACGGCAGCGTCGGTCTGGCCGTCGGCCACGACCAGTTCGACTTTTATCTTTGGCAGGAAATCCACGGTATATTCGCTGCCGCGATAGATTTCGGTGTGGCCCTTCTGGCGGCCAAACCCCTTGACCTCGCTCACGGTCATGCCTTCGATGCCGATTTCGCTGAGGGCGTCCTTGACTTCCTCGAGTTTGAACGGTTTGATGATCGCTTCAATTTTCTTCATAGTTTTTGCAATGTGATCAGGCCGCACTCCGGCGGAAGCTGGAGTACCCCTGCGTTGCCGGGCGCTAAGCAGCGGCAATGCCAAGCGGGATTTTGCTGCAAGGAACCTCGCGAAAACGCCTGATTTTATTGGGCAAAATTAATTCTCCCCAAAAATGTCGTCATGGAAAAACGTGTTGCGATTTGCGCAGTGAAGAAATTTTTCGCCAGCAACACGAAGGGGTGATGTCCTGCCGGATTGTTGGTGGTCCGAGTGAAAGCCGGCAGCAATCATGCCGCGAGCCGGACATTCAGGGCAAGCAACGCCGCTGGCTCGAATGGCCAAAACTTTTCGGGAATTCCTTCTTCCGTCAGCCGGCTAATTGTGAACGGTGGTTATGGAAAGAAACCACGCCAAATCGCCGGAATTGGGATCAGCCGGAACATTACAGCCTGGCGGAACCTGGGGATTCTTATCGCCGATCATATATCCGTCCGTCCACCGATGGGCATCCGTATGTCCATCGGCGTACGTCAGCACACTGGCATTACCGTGCAGAACTG
The DNA here is from genome assembly GCA_963827205.1 of uncultured Verrucomicrobiae bacterium. Classification (GTDB taxonomy): domain Bacteria; phylum Verrucomicrobiota; class Verrucomicrobiia; order Limisphaerales; family UBA11358; genus UBA11358. Next base: position 122,579 of record CAWHAH010000008.1, on the reverse strand, counting down.
CCGGAGAGTCATACCAGAGAGTTGGTACCGTAGGGTACAAGGCAAAATAACAGTCGTCAGTGGAAGCTGCACTTTGCTCAATAAAAACCCAAGTGTGTGCTGGGCCGGGCCGGTTCATATCTGACAGTTTCCGATAGAGTTTGTAAGCCTGATCCCACCACTGCATGCCTCCCACGTAGCAGTTCACGGAATAGGTGCGTTCAGAAGGCACGGCGAAGTTTGGCGCCACCCCGTTGGGGCACACAGAAAGGTCGGCCGGGCATTTATAAACCCCCACATTCTGAATATAAGGATAGACCAATCCCGCTAAAATCCAGTTGGTGTAGTAATGGCTGGCGGTCATTTGCGCGCTACGTAAGTTCCCTGGACAGAATTGAGCCAAACTCCCCCCGGGTCGAAGGTTAACATCCTTTAACGGGTTTTCAATCATACTCCCCGTGTAACCCGCCGCCCCCGGTTGATACGCCAAACTGCCAATCGGCACGAGCTTATCGCTATTGTCGCGAGCATACATCATCCACGCGACGGCCAACTGCCTCTGATTGGCCTGGCATTCAATGACCTGGGAGTTTTGTCGGGTCTGCGCGAGTGCCGGCAACAGCAAGGCCGCTAGGATGGCGAGCGTAACAAGGACCACCAGAAGCTCGATTAAGGTGAACCCATTTCTTCTGCTCAGTTGTTCAGCCGGGAACGGTGGCACGACACACGGTTTGGTTTGGTTCAGAAGCCCGTGGCGAACTCTGTTTTGTTTCATATTGTTTGTCTTTCTCTTCATAGCGGTGCCGCGCCTGACATTACACGGGACGCGGTTTCTGGCATCGGTTCATTCCGCAACCACCCGGTAAAATCGCTGGCTGGAAACTGGAGCCGGATCAGTCAAGGAAGCCTGGTTCCCGCTGATGTTGATGGTGCCGATAACCTGTTGCCAGAAGCTGTCGTTCGGGTTGTTTTTATACTGCACCTGATAATTGTGCCCGGAAACGTAGGGCCAACTGAGGGTCGGTCCTTGGCCCGGAGCGCCCAAAGTGACGTTTACGTAAAGGAACGCGAAGGCAAATATGTCGCTGAAATGGTTGAAATCATCGGCGGCCAGATTGGAAGCCCAGCTTGCGAACACGAGCGTCCGGCCGTCGCCGCTGAACACCGGTGTCAGAGACCGATTGTCCCCGCTGGCGGTGCCGGTCGCGGCTGTGCTTAACAGGGTGTTCGTGTTGGCCAACCGGTCGTAAACAATCAACTCCGGAATGCCATTGGTGCTGCCGGCCACCAGGTCGGTGGCGGCGCTGCGATATGCAATGAACCGGCCATCGGCGCTGATGGCGGGAGAATCCGAAGCACCGTTGGCGGGCTGGAGCGTATTGGGATTCTGGCTGATGAGGAGATTGGTCCCCGCTTGAAAATCGTAGAGATAAACGTTTTGAGTCGGCCACACGATCGAGTTCGATGCCATCGCGTAGGTGAGGAATCGCCCATCACCGCTGAATTGCAGACCCACGCACGACTGCAAAAACACCCCGCTGGATTGAATGACCCAAGTGGCATTGGAAACCACATTCACGGCGTATAACCCCTCTGCCTGTGGCGGGCATGTGATATATGCGAGTTCTTGCCCGTTTGGGCTGATGTCCAAAGCAGTCAAATAATAACTCGCACTGTTGGTGTAAGTCAGTTCGGCCAGCGTCGAATTCCAGATATACAAATTTGCCGAACTTCCTCCTGGAACCACTCCGTAGAAGGCGATATTTTGGCCGTCCGGCGTCATTGAAGCTGCGTACACACCCGTTCCGGAACCACCCGAAGTGAGTGCATACGTCGCCCCGGTCTGTAAATCCCGGAAGAACAGATTTTCATATCCGCTGCCGAACGAACCTGAAGCCAGGTTGGCCGCTTTGCTGTGGAACAAAACATATCGCCCGTTGGTGCTGATGGTGGGCGAATAAGAATCGCCGTTCCCGGAATTGATCCCATTCGTGCTTACGCTCACCAAGGTGGTCGTTCCGGCCTGCAAATCGCGCACGAACACGTCCTGCGCGTTGTTCGTGTCGTTCGGCACGAGGTCGTCGGCGCTGCTGCTGAACGCGACATAGCGGCCGTCGCCGCTGATGGACGGACCCGTGGAAATCCCATCGCCGGTGACGCCGTTGGTGTTCAAACTCACGGGAATATTCGTGCCAGGCATCAAGTCGCGCACAAAAACGTCGCGGTAACCATTCGTGTCGTTGGGTATCAGGTTGTCGGCGTCGCTGAAAAACGCGACGTATCGGCCATTGGCACTGACCGAACAAGCCGTGAGCGCGCTGGCTCCGCCGCTCGGCGTCAGCGACGGCAGCGACGGATCGTGGTCGGAAACCATGTCGGTGGTCTGTGCCACCAGATTGCGGACAAAAATATCATTATCGTGGTTGCGGTCGTTCGCCACGAGGCCGCCATCGGGCGCATCGAAGGCGACCGTGTTGCCGTCGTCACTCAGACTGGGAACGGTTACGGCATTGACTCCCGAACCCATGCCATTGGTATCCACATCCACCAAGGTCGTGATCCCCGCCTCCACGTCCCGCAAATACAAATGATACTGGCCAATCAACGGATTTGAAACCAGGTTGCTGCCACTGCAGAGGAAGGCCACATATTGTCCATTGGTGCTGACGACCGGCGAATCACAGACGCCCATGGCCGGACCGCCGGTAGTCTGATCCGGGCTGACGAGTGTATTGGTGCCAGTCTGCGCGTCCCAGAGATAAATCGCGGTATTGGTGAGCGAGCTATTCCCGAGATTGGCAACAAACGCAATGAATCGTCCATCGGGCGTCATGTCCAGGTTGTGGAGATTCGCGAAATTTTCGACGAGGACGGCGGCATTCGAGTAAACCAAGTCGGTCGAACCGGTCTGGACGTTGTAGCGGAGAATGATTCCGCTCATTTCCGGACCTGACGGAGGATTCGTGCAGGCCTCGAAGCCAACAAACTGTCCATCGGCGCTGAGGCTGAAATTGCAGGAAACCTCGTTTGTGCCGCCGGCCACGGATTGGAAGATGGCGTTTGCGTCAGCGCTCGCCCAAATGGTGTTCCCGGCAACCAAATCGCGCACATAGATTTCGCCGGTCGTGGTTACCCCGGCAACCAGATTGGTGGCGGTGCTGTAAAAGGCAACGTACCGGCCATCCGGCGTGATTTCGGGCGATTCGGAGCTACTGAGCAAAATGGCATCTGAGGTTGCGCCGACACTGACGAGCGATGTCGTTTGCGCCTGGAGATCGCGAACAAACACATCCGGAATGCCGTTGGTGTCTCCCGGAACAAGGTCGGTGGCGCCGCTGACAAAGACCACATAACGCCCATCCGGCGTCATGGCCGGATCGCGTGATGCGCCGCTGCCGCTCCCCCCGTTCGTGTTCACACTGACGAGTGCGGTCGTGCCATTGGCCAAATCGCGGACGAAGACATCCTGAGCATTGTTCGTGTCGCTCGTCACGAGGTTGCTGGCGGCACTTTCGAAGAGCACATACTGGCCGTTGTTGGAAATGCCGACGGGGAGGGAATCGCCATTGCCACCGCCCGTTCCCGTGAGATTGACACTGACCAGGGTGGTCGCATTACTGGCGCAATCGCGAACGTACACGTTCAGGCTTGGCATGGTCAGAACGGGCATGGGCGCGCCGTTGCTCATCACCGTCAGATTGTTCGCCGTGCTGGCGAAGAGCACGTAACGCCCGTCGGCACTGACAATCGGCAACTGGGAAGAACCACCGCCGCCGATAACAGGTGGCAGGGAACTGTCGTGTTGCGAAACCAGTTGAATAAAAGAGGCCTCTGCCGGAAAAGCAATCAACGCGACGACCGCCGCGATGGCTGACGCTCGCCACTTTTTCAATAAGGGTTTCATATTGGCGATTCGAGTTTACATAGATATTTTCATCTTACTGTAGATAACTCGCGAGGACCAACCCGATTCTTTCAAAAAACTTTCATCTAAATCTGCCTTACCTGCAACACCTTGCTTAAAACGAATAAACCGGGTGGTCAATGGCCTGACTGTTTCGGCAACCAGATCAAGCCCGGACCATGCCGGCAAGGCCAGCAAAGCCGATGCCCCGGCTGGGGACGCTGGAGGCCCGGATTAAACGGTCTCGGGCGTGCTCGAGGTGGGGATGGTGAGAGCCGAAAATGAAAGTCAGCGCGGCAACCACCAGTTGTCGGCAATTGGTAGCGTTACCTTGCGATGCGCCGGACGGAAGGTGGGCATATCCCTCGAAAGAGGGATGTCAGGGTTTAAAAAAAGCGTTAGCTTAATTGCAGTAAACCATTACCGAACAATATTGAATTCGTATGAACGTGCTATGCCGTCAGCGTTATTCATGTGCGTCTTTTCATATGCACCAGCCCGAAATTAAATCAACCAACCTCCAACACCCCATGAAAAACATCCAGGTTCACCAACCATCCGTTCGTCACGCCGTCCCGTCCAGACAGGGCCGGACAAGCATGGCCCTTGCTTTCATAGCCGTCTTTGCTGGCTGCCTCCTGGCCGGCACCGTGGCGCAAGCGGCGCCCGTCAACCTGTTGTACTTTCCCCTTACCAACGCGCCGGCCACTGTGACCACCAGCTTTCCAAGTTCCACCAGCCTTGGTGGTCTGAGTGTTATTTTGAGCGCGTATAACGCTGCCGGCAATTCCACGGATTTTGAGGGGGCCGCCGGTTCCGGGGTGAATGGCCCCGTTACGGGTGTTGCGGCGATGTGCTTAACAAACGGAGACGGCGGAACCCAGCCGGGTAACGCGGCGAATCCGCCCACCAGTGCCAGTGCCGCCAATTCTGCTGCTGATCGAGGGGATGCTGCGCTCGCTGGCACCATCCACGACTTCGTGGTAACGTTTTGGTTTAACCAACCTGTCAAGGCGCCAAGCGGCACCGGGTTCGTGCTTCCCCGGCTCTTTGTCCTTAGCACCGGAGGATCTCCGGGTGAAAACGACGGCAGCGCCAATTCCATCGGTGTAAAGTTCCAGCAGGAAAACCAATTCATTTTTTCCATTAATACCTCCACGCTCACCACAACGTATGCCAGTAATCTGACAACAAACAAGTGGTATTTTGTCGCTTGGGTTTATGATAACACCAACATCTATCAGTTTACCGGCTCGGATACGACGGCTGCCACGTTGCAAAACCAGTTTTTGGCTCCTGGGCTGGTGGTCAATCTGGGCAATCCCTCAACGCTTGTCGTTGGCAACCGAAACTATGAAGGCGCCCGTGGATTCAACGGCTGGATGGAAGATTTCCGCTTTTACACCAATGTTGCCAGCGGCGGCAATAATGCCAGTTTTGTGGAAAGCATCCGGCAGGCAATCGCTCCCAAGATACCGACCATCACCGGCATCTATCCGGATGGCACGGCGCTCATGCAAGCCACCAACACACTGGTGTTCACCGCCCAGTCGTCCAGCGGGTTCAATATTACCAACATTGACCTGAACCTAAATGGGAATGATGTCTCGAGTGGATTGACGATTGTGAGCGGCGGCCCCTTGGGCAGCTCGGCGACCGTGACCGCGAGCTACAGCCCCCTGCCGCAGCAGACCATCAACACCGCCGTGATAACCGCAAGCGATGCCATCGGTCTCGTCGGAACCGCTTCCGTGACGTTCGACACGTTCAACCCCAACAACTTCGTCGTCAAGGCAGAGGAATTTGATTACAACAGCGGCCAGTTCATTGATAATCCGGATTACACCGCCACGAACGGTGATGCCAGCAGCTATTTTGGGTTGGAGGGCACGGAAGGCGTTGACGTGCACAAGGGGCAGTCCACCGGCGATAATCAGGCCACCGATTACCGCTATGACGACGGGTCTGGCACTGATACGCAGACGCCTTTGATCACGGGCGAACTACCGTGGCCGAGATTCCCCACCGGCCTCACAGATGCAGCGGGTAATCCCATCCAAAGTCACATGATTGGCAACTGGTCGAGCGCCGAGTGGCAGAATTACACCAAGACGTTCCCTGCGGGCAACTATAACGTATATGCCCGCTTGTCCACCTCCAGCGGTTCGACGGTTACCTTCAACCAAGTCGTTTCCGGGCAAACCACCCCAAACCAGACGCTATCCCAACTGGGCACGTTTACCTACACGGGAAGCGGTGCTTTTCAATGGGTGCCCTTGCTCAAAAACGGCACTCTGGCCGTCCTCAACTTCGGTGGCGTTCCAACTGTGGCCACGGTGCGCGCGGTGACCGGCGGCGGGGCCAACGCGGACTTTTACATGCTCGTGCCGGCCAATTCGAATCTGCCCACCATCAGCAACGTGTATCCGGATGGCAATTTTCTGTTTGAGCCAACGAACACGTTGATCTTCACGGCCAGCTCGCCGGCCGGCATTAACACCGCAAACATTACGCTGACCAACAACGGGATAAATGTCACCTCCAGTCTGGTCTTCAACGGTGGACCCAACACCTGGACCGTCAGTTACCCCGGGTTACAAACGAATCAGACCTACGCCGTGGTCATTAGCGTGACCGATAGCAATAGCGCCAGGGCCAATGCCACGCTCACTATTGACACGTGGAACCCCGTCCTGCAGGTGGAGGCGGAGGATTTCGATTTCGATCCCAGCCTAAGCACCTTAATTGGCGACACGGAAAGCTTCCGTTACATTGATAACCCGGTGCCCACATTTCCCCTTCATGCCGCCAATAACAGTTATGAGGGTCAGGTAGGGGATACCTTCATTGATGAGCAAGGCAACAATTTAAACAATGGGCTGTCACCCGTTCAAAATAATTACGCCGGCGCCACCCTCTCCAATTACCGCACGAACGATCCCTGTGCCACCGCCCCCGTCACCGATTCCGCGCGGCGGCAGTTTACGCCCGGCACGCTGGATTACAATGTCGGCTTCCTCGGGCCTGGCCACTGGGAGCAATACACCAAGACATGGCCCAGCGGCACATACAATCTGTATGCCCGCGTGGCTTCCGGCGCCAACCTGGGCACGCTTTACTCGTCGTGGTCCCAAGTCATCGCCGGGTGGGGCACCACCAATCAGGTGACCCGGCACGTCGGCTCGTTTGCCATTCCGTCAACCGGTGGTTACTCGTCTTACTTTTACACGCCTTTGATTGACCGATTTGGCAACTATGCGCAGTTGACCTTGGGTGGCACGAATACCTTCCGGGACACCCATTTGGTGTATAACCAAACGGAAACACCAAACATAGGCACCTACGGAATCAACATCAACTTTTACATGTTGGTCGCCCCCCGAACCGACCTCCCCCGGATTGACAATGTGTATCCGAACGGGTTCACACTCATGCAGCCGACCAACACCCTCTCCTTTGTTGCCAGCAGTCCGACTTACGGCTTGAGCACCGCCAACATTCACGTGACGTTGAACGGGACCGATATCTCCTCCCAATTGGTCTTTAGCGGCGCGTCTCCCAGTTTTAACGTGAGTTATCCGGGACTGCAGCCGAACACGGCTTACACTGCCGTCATTACCGTCACCGATAACAACAACCAAACGCACACGACGACGGTGAATTTTGACACTTTCAGTCCGAATAACTATACTTGGGAAGCGGAAGATTTTGACTTTGATCCCACCCTAAGCCCCGTTCCAAGCGGCAGCGGCCTGCGTTACATTGATAATCCGACGCTCACTTCCGTTCCGGCAGCCAACAGTTATGTTGAGCAACAGGGCGATTCGGGGAGTTCTCCGGCGACTGCGATTGATTATTCCTGGGAGTTTTTCAACGTTCTCCCAATCCCGACGCTTTATCGGATAAATGATACTATTCCCGTCGAAGTCACCGGCGACGCGCCCCGGCAGAAATATCTCGATGCCCAACTGCTGCAGGTTAATCCGTACATCCAGGACTACGACATCCTTAATCTGACCAATAGTGGATGGATTAACTACACCCGCACATATCCCAGCGGGAATTACCTGGTCTATGCCCGGCTGTCGGCGGGCAATACCTTGACCAATTTCCAGTGCGCGCAAGTGACCAGCGGATTCGGAACGACAATGCAGGTGTCCAACGTATTGGGTTACTTCCAAGCCACGGGCAACAGTTACGCCACCTGGCAATATGCGCCGCTCACCTCCAACGGTGTGCCGGTCATCCTTTCCCTCGGTGGAGTCGAGACGTTGCAAATGACGGGTGACTGGAACGAACATGTGAACTTCTTCATGCTTGTGCCCTTGACGCCTGCCATAACCGCATCAATCAGTGCGCCAAACATCACCCTTTCGTTCCCAACGGTATCCGGACTTAATTACACGGTCTATTGGAAGAATAATCTGACCGATGCCACTTGGACACCGTTGGGGAGTCCAGTGCCGGGTAATGGCGCAGTCCTGTCGGTGAATGACACCTTAACTCAAAACCACCGGTTCTACCGATTGGCGGTTCAATAAAGACTTTGAGACAGCAGCAATGGCCAAGTAGTGGGTCAGTTTGATTTTCTGTCGGCGGGGCCGCGCGGTTGCGCGGCCCCGGACGACCAGCGGGTCGTTCCGGCCAGTCAAGCTGATCTGCAATCCATTAGTCGGTTTTATTTGACAGTGCTGGCAAAGGAAAATATAATTAAATTGAAAATGAAAAAAACCTTCACAAACGCCGCCCTGCTTGAAACATCAAGCTTACCCGCCAGTCGAACTGGCGGAGGTGTTTCAAGGCGGGCCAGCAGCGCCGGTCAAGTTGGTTTCACCTTGATCGAGTTGCTGGTGGTTATCGCCATTATTGCCGTTCTCGCGGCCATCCTGTTGCCGGCCTTGGCCAGCGCCAAGGAAAGGGCCAGGCGAATCCAGTGCCTGGCCAATTTGAGGCAGATCGGCACCGTTACGATTGCCTACGCCGGCGACAATGGAGGAAGCGTTATCCACGCACGCCCCCAACCCGGCACTCAGACGTTTGTGCAAAATGCCATAAACCCGCCGGACGCAGATGCGTTCAGTTCGCTGAGTGTGGCGGTAAACACAAACGGCCCGTCTATCTGGACCTGCCCCAACCGCCCCTCGCTTCCATTGTTCAGTACTACCTATAATCAATGGGATATTGGTTATCAATATCTCGGCGGCGGGACCAACTGGCAGAATCCGATAGGCGTTATGCCTTCTTTTAGCCCGATAAATCTCAACACCTCCAAACCGTGGTGGGTGATCGCAGCCGATGCCGTGGTCGAGTGCGAAAATGGCTGGGGTCAGCCAACCACGATGTACGATGTCCAGGCTTATTCAGACCTGCCACCGCACCGGATGGGGGCATTGGCGACCTTTCCCGCGGGAGGCAATGAGGTCTTCGTGGACGGGTCAGCCCAATGGATCAAAATTACCCAAATGCGACTATTGACGACTTGGGACCTGACCAACCGGAAATGGTATTTCTATCAAGACAGCCAGGACTTTACCGGGACGCTGCAGAAAAAGTTGGACGCATCTTATATGATACCGCAATAGTGACAGGAGGCACACCATCCGGAAAGAGAATTTCACGCATCCTACGGCAATGAAACTGTGTGGAGTCGCCTCAATGCTGGGCCAAAATAAGGTGTCGCGGTGTTCATTGGTACAAGACATTTAATTACCTTCGAGGCCTGTTTCTATCTGGCGCTTGGTTACGGGAATGTTCATTTGCGGTTTTGGAACAGCCTATGGAGGCTGGCAATTGGCATGGAGCGGCGAATTCGACGGAAGTTCCATCAATACAAATAATTGGACATTTGACATTGGCATCGGTTCCGGCGGTTGGGGGAACAACGATTTTGAACCTGGATTCTGACCATGAGGCAATTGCGCCAAATTCAACCGGTTCAGTTGAGCTGTTTCCTTTCGTTGGCCGGCCTGTTTGTTCCTGCTTTGGCCGCATCCTTGAATGCCAAAACTTACACTCCTCCCGCCAATCACCGAACGGATATTGTTATGGACTCCAACTGGCGATTCATCCAGCAGGATGTTTCCGGCGCGACTAACACCAGCTTCGATGATTCGTCGTGGACCAACGTGAACCTGCCGCACACCTGGGACATTCCCGACGGACAGGATGGCCCGGCACGACTTATTACCGTGGCATCGGCTGGTATCGAACTCATTACACGGTGGACAACAGTTATGCGGGCCGCCATTTTTTCCTGAAATTCGACGGCGCGTTCTCGGTGGCCGACGTTTGGATCAACGGGAATTATCTGGGCGAGCATCAAGGCGGTTTTGCGGCTTTCGTGTTTGATGCCACGCCTTACGTCAACGCCGGCGCGGACAACGTTATCGCCGTCGAGGTGAATAATTCCTTCAATACCAATCTCCCGCCGCTGGATGCGGATTTCACGTTCTGGGGCGGCATCTATCGCGATGTGCATTTGCTGGTGACGGATCCGGTACAGGTATCGCCGCTGGATTACGGTTCGGCCGGCGTTTATCTCACGACTACGGATGTCAGTTCCAATTCGGCCAATCTCCAGGTCACCACGGTCGTTTCCAACTCGACGGCCTCGACGCAGACAGTGACCGTTCGCGCCGTCGTGACGGACGCCGCCACGAATATTGTGACGACGCTGACCAATATCGTGACGCTTCAAGCCTCGTCGGTCTCCAATGTCGTGGCGAGCGCGGTCATTGCGAATCCGCACCTGTGGAACGGCCTGACTGATCCATATCTCTATCAAACCTTTGTGGAAGTGTGGAATGGCGCGAGCGTAGTGGACGTGGTCGCCCAGCCGCTGGGCTTTCGCTATTTCAGCGTGGACCCCACCAACGGATTTTTCCTCAACGGCCGGCATTATGACTTGCACGGGGTGAACATGCATCAGGACTGGCTTAACTGCGGCTGGGCGCTGACGAACGCGCAACGGGACACAAACTTCATATTCCTCAAGGAAATTGGCGCCACTTTCATACGCCTCTCGCATTATGAGCACAACGACTATACCTACCAATTGGCGGATCAAAATGGCATTTGCGTCTGGAGCGAAGTCCCGATTATTGATTACATTACCGCCTCGTCCGCGTTTTACACCAATTCACTGCAGCAACTGCGCGAGATGATCCGGCAAAGATACAATCATCCTTCGGTGGTTTGCTGGAGTGTGTACAATGAAATTACACTGGAGGCGGGTCCGCCTGTGACAAATCTCATCAGCCAGGAAACCCAACTGGTCGCGCAGGAAGACGCGACGCGTCCTTCGACCGCTGCCGCAAACACCAGCGATGGTGACCCTTCGACGCTTTACACCCAACTCATTGCCTTCAACAAGTATTACGGATGGTATTCAAGTCCGCTCAATGGAATCGCCGCCTGGGCCGACAATATCCACGCCAATTATCCCAACCGTTGCATCGGCGTGAGTGAATATGGCGCGGGGGCCAGCATCTACCAGCACAGCGAAAATCCGACTTTCCCCGCCAACACCGCCACCAGCTTCCATCCCGAGGAATGGCAGAACCTCGTTCATGAAACCAACTGGCAACTGATGGCCGCCCGCCCGTTTCTCTGGTGCAAGCTCGTCTGGAACGAATTCGACTTCGCCTCGGATGGACGGAACGAGGGCGACACGCCGGGACGCAATGACAAAGGATTGGTCACTTACGATCGCCAGGCTCGCAAAGACGCCTTCTACTTTTACAAAGCCAACTGGACGACCAATCCGATGGTTTATATTACGGGCCACACCTTTACCAATCGGCTGACCAATGTCATCACGGCCAAGGTTTATGCCAACTGCGATTCGGTCGAGCTTTTTGTGAACGGGACTTCACAAGGAACCACGTCCGGCACTAATTGCATTTTCACGTGGCCGGTGATGTTACAGTCAGGCACCAACCTGGTGTCCGCGGTCGGCACCAAGGGCAACACCCATGTCGCCGATTCCTTGATCTGGGTTGTGCCTGTCCTGCCTCCCAGTGCCGCGATTACCAACCCGGCGGCCTCGACCGTTTTTCTGGACAGCACGAATGCGACCCTGCAACTGGCCGCCACCGCCACCGACAATCAATTGAGTTCGCCGCCGCCGCTGGCGACCAGTTGGACTCAACTCTCCGGTCCGGGCACAATCACTTTTGGCAACGCCAACGCCCTGAACACCACCGCGAATTTCAGCACGAATGGAGTCTATGTCCTGGCATTCCAGGCCACCAAAGGGACCACGACAACGAGCGCCGGGCTGACCGTCGTAGTCGGCAACATACCTTATGGCCCGACCCTCAAGGTGCGTTTTGCCTTTGACGATGCCGGGCCTGGCGCGACCACACCCGGCGACACCAGCGGCGGCGGTGTAAATGTCGCCCTGCAAATGATCAATCAAAGCGGGGGAACGACGAATCTGCACGGGCCTGCGAATTCCGGTGTGGCCGGCGTGACCAATCCCAACCGGGCGTTGAATCTCTCCATGAATCCCAACCAGGGGAGTTCAGGTGTCAGCGGGAATTTTGCGGCCGTCACCAACTCCGCCCTCGGCTTTGGAAACGTCACCAACTTCGTTGTCACGATGTGGATGAGGCAGTTGTACTACTTGCCGGCGAACATCGGTCCGCGCATGTTCATTTTGGGCAACAGCACCAACACCGATTGCGGCACCGCCAATTCCATCGGCATGAAGTTCCAGGACGCCGCCGATTTGTATTTTTTTGTCAACACCGTTCAGGCAACCGCATCATTTGGCTCGAGCCTGCCCACGAACACGTGGATATTTGTCGCCATGGCGTACGATGGAACCAACATTACACTCTATGAAGGCACTGACGCGACTCCGGTAGCGCTGATCAGCACCACCGCGGCGGCCAATTTAACGGTGCCCCTGGGCAACGCAGCTTCCTTGTTCCTGTGCAACCGCCTGGACCGCGCCCGTTGCTTCGCCGGCTGGTTCGATGACTTTCGCTTTTACCTCGGCGGGGGCGACTCGAGTTTCGTGGAGAGCGTGCGCCAATCAGCGGCGGGGCCGGCTGGTTTGTCGGCCACGCCCGGCAACAATCAGGTTGCATTGACCTGGAATGCCCTGCCGGGCGCGGCCAGCTACAACATCAAACGTTCGACTGTGAGCGGGGGACCTTACACGACGATTTCGACGCCGGGAGCGGTGACAGGGACTTCCTATACGGATTCAACAGCGGTCAACGGGACGACATATTACTACGTCGTTTCGGCAGCGACTTTGATCAGCCCGGCGGGCGAAACGGCGAACTCCCCCACGGAGGCCCGCGCGACGCTTCCGACGCCACCTCCGCCGCCCGTAGCAAGCTACAACAATCCGATGTATGCGGGCATGACATTGTATCTTTCCGCCTCGACCGTTGCGGGAGCGACTTACAATTGGACCGGCCCCAATGGATTTACTTCGGCCAGCCAGAATCCTTCCATCATCAAGGCCGACCCGAGCGCTTCCGGGACTTACAGCGTGACCGCGACCGTTGGCGGTTTGACTTCATCACCCGGAACAGTAACGGTGACGGTCAATCCACCGTTGGTTTTCTCGGTTCAAATGATGTCCAGCGGCTTCATCCTCAACTGGCCCTACGGCACGCTTCAATCCGCCACGAACATCCTGGGTCCATGGACCAACGTCATCGGGGCAACTTCGCCCTTTACAAACACGCCTGCCGGGCCGGAAGGATTTTATCGGATTCAGCTACAATAAGCTCATTCGCCGATCGTGACCGGAAACCAGCCATTAACTATCTCCCCAAACCAGCCATGGATATTGACGCACCCACCCGCGGATTGAGATTTGAGCGCGCTGGCCGCGCGGGCCGGATAATCGCTTCAATCAATGTGGGCCGTTTTCCGTACTCGAAGAATAATCTGGACTTCAACGAGGCCAAAATCTGTAATTATGGGCATCGTAAACCATCATAAAATTTCTGCCCGCCGGCCCGAACGCGCAGGGTTGCGGCTCGTGTGGGTCTTCGGGTGGTTTCTTTTCTTTGGACTCATCGTTGTCACGCCGGTCGGGCGGGCGCAGGAATCTGGCGGGCTTTTGACAAACGCTGTGGATGTCATTTCCTTGCCGGCGGAACAGGCTTCACGCTTTCTCAAGGTTTCTTTGACCGGCGTGGTTACCGCCGCCGATCCGGTCTTGAAGGGGCGGTTTTTCGTTCAGGATTCAACCGGCGGCGTATTCGTGGACAACGTAAATGGCCGCCGTCCCGAACCCGGTGACGTGGTTGAAGTTTCGGGGATAACTTATGCCGGCGCTTTCGCCCCGACGGTAACGGGGCCCCGCGTGCGTAAAATTGGCACCGCGCCCCTGCCGCCCGCAAAACCAGTCTCCATCGAACAATTGATGTCAGGTGCCGAAGACAGCCAGCGGATCGAGATTGCGGGCACGGTCCGGGACGCGCGGAACGATGGTTCGCGATTGACGATGGACCTGGTCACGGGCGGATACCGGTTTCGGGCCTATCTGTCGGTTGCCCGCGATTTTCAACCTGAAAAACTGGTTGGCGCGCAGGTGCTGGTGCGCGGCACGGCGGCCGAAGCTCACAACCGTCCGCTGCGGCGACTGGTGGCCGTGGAGGTTTATATTCCGGATCTGGCGGATCTCGTGGTTGAGAAATCCGAGTCGCTCAACCCGTTTGACACTCCGGCGATTCCCCTCGACAAACTCGCGCAATTCCGGCGGGGGAATTCGCTCACGCAAAGGGTACATGTCCGTGGGGTGGTTACCCTTCAGAAGCCGGGCGAATACGTTTTTTTACAAGACCGGACATTCGGCCTGCGAGTTCAGAGCCGGCAGCGAACGGAGCTGGTCCCGGGGCAACTTGTTGACGCCGTCGGCTTTTTGAGTTTTGAAAATTATCTTCCCGTTTTGCAGGACGCCGTTTTCCGGGACACGGGCGCACCTCAGGTCCCGGCAAAACCCCAACCCGTGACCATCGAAGAGTTGCAGAGCGGCCTTTACCATGCGGATTACATTTCGCTTTCGGGCAGGCTGATCGAACTTACCGTCAACCGCGGGCGGCTTGGAACCGCTCTTCCGGGAGCGACCACCATGGTTTTGCAAACCAGCAATTTCACGTTCACCGCCACGGTCAATTATCTGCCAGGTCAAGCGACGCTGGCGGCGATTCCCATCGGAAGCGTTTTGAAAGTGAGCGGGATTTGTCTCACGCAAATTGACAGCGACGGCAAACTGGAATCCTTCCAAATCCTCATCGGGAATCCCGAGGATGTGACGATCATTGAGAGACCAAGCTGGCTGACGCCGCAGCGTCTTTGGATTGGGTTTGTGATCGTCTGCTCTCTGCTGTTGGTGATCGTGAGCTGGAGCGTCATGCTTTCGTGGAAAAATTCCGCCCTGAATTTCCTTGTTGCTGAACGCGAAAAAGCGCAACGGGCGTTGCAACAGGCCAACGACCAGCTTGAAGAACGGGTCAAGGAGCGAACGGCGCAACTGAAGTTTGAAATTACGGCCCGCAAGGAATCGGAAGTCCAGTTTAAGGCCGTCCTGACGGAGAGAACGCGCCTGGCGCAGGAACTTCACGATACGGTCGAGCAAACGCTCACGGGCATTGCCTTGCAGTTGGACGCGGCGTCGAAGCTGCATGATCGCAGTCCAGAAAACTCCGTGCGCCATCTCGAATTGGCCCGGAGTCTGATGGCCAAAAGTCAGGTGGAAGTCCGCCAGTCAGTCTGGGATTTGCGCAGCCGCGGGCTGGAGCAATTTGATCTTTCCACCGCGCTGGCCGAAGGCGCCCGGCAGATCACTTCTGGAACGAATGTTCAAGTGCGCTTTGAGACCAAGGGCGAGCCGCAATCCTTGCCGGAAGTCGTTGAAGAAAATCTTTTGCGCATCGGACAGGAGGCGCTCGCCAATATTATCAAACATTCCGGCGCAACCCATGTGAACATAGAGCTGCAATTCGAACGCCAGGGGGTCAGTTTGCAGGTCAAGGACAATGGAACGGGTTTCGACCTTGAAAAGGCCGGGGGACCGAGCGAAGGGCATTTTGGCCTGCTCGGCATGTCCGAACGCGCCAAACGGCTTGGCGGCCGGTTTATCCTTTCCAGCAAACTGGAGGAAGGAACATCGCTTCGCGTTGAAATCCCGTTAAATCCGTCACTGGCATCTCAATCCCCATCGGCCACTGACAGCGTGGTTGTCACATGAAAAAATCCGAGAAGATTCGCATATTGATAGCCGACGACCATTACATCGTCCGGATGGGCCTGGTGGCGCTCGTCAACACGGAGCCGGACATGGAAGTGGTGGCGGAAGCCAGCGATGGCAATCAAGCGCTCGAACTCTTTGCCAAACATCATCCCGATCTCGCATTGCTGGATTTGAGAATGCCGGGCAAAAGCGGGATACAGACCACGATGGAAATCCGAAACAAATTTCCGGCGGCGCGAATTCTGGTGTTGAGCGCTTTTAATGGCGATGAAGACATTTACCGGGCGCTCCATGCCGGGGCGCAAGGATACGTGCTCAAAAACACCACGGGCGACAAACTTCTCCCGGCATTGCGGGCCGTGGCGGCGGGACAAAATTGGATTCCCCAGGAAGTCGCCAGCCAGCTTGCCTCGCGGAAATCGTTGGAAGAATTAACGTCCCGCGAAGTGGAAGTATTGAACCAACTGGCCAAGGGGCTGGCCAATAAGGAAATCGCCGACGCCTTGAAGATTACCGAACATACGGTGAAGGATCACTTGAAAAGTATCCTGGCAAAACTTCGGGTGGCCGATCGGACGGAAGCCGTCACGACGGCGCTTCAACGGGGCATCATCCACTTGTGAAGCCGTTGGCGGCTCCTCGCCGGGTATCCTGGCCTTTTGAAGGCCGCTTTATCACCCCTCGAAAGAGGGATGAGCAGAATTCCCGGGGTCTTTATACTGTTCCCGTTCAGGTGTCATCTGATGTCCTCTTTGGCTTGGTTGAGGCTTGATGTGAACTGCAAAATATTTACGAACATCGTTGAAATGAACCGAATATCTGTTTGTCATCCTTTTATTGCCGCAACCGCCGCTTTGTTAAGGCGAACGTCTTTGGCCTGGCTGCTGCTTTTTTGCACGGCGCTTTCGCTGGCAGGCCGGAGTTACACTCCTCCCGCCAATCACCGGATGGATCTGATTGTGGATGCCAACTGGCGGTTTATCCGGCAGGACATCTCCGGCGCGCAGGCCACGGGGTTCGATGATTCGTCCTGGACAAATGTGAATTTGCCGCACACCTGGAACAATCTGGACGGGCAAGACGGCGTGAAAAATTACTATCGTGGCGCAGGCTGGTACCGCAGGCATTACACGCCGGACAAGAGCCTCGCGGGCCGCCATTTCTTCTTGAAATTTGATGGCGCATTTTCCGTGACCGATGTCTATGTCAACGGCAGCTTTGTCGGCGAACATCGGGGCGGATTCGCCGCCTTTGCCTTTGACGTTACTCCTTATCTCAACATCGGGATGGACAACGTAATTGCGGTGAAGGTCAACAACGCCATGAATGCAGATATTCCGCCGTTGTCGGCCGACTTCACCTTTTTCGGCGGATTGTATCGTGATGCGCATTTGCTGGTGACTGACCCGGTGCAAATCTCGCCATTGGATTACGGCTCTCCGGGAATCTATTTGCAGACGACCGGGGTCAGTTCCAATTCGGCGAATCTCCAGGTGACGGCGGTTCTTTCCAATGCCACGGCGACGGCGCAAACGGTCACGGTTCGCACTGTTCTCACCGACGCGGCGACAAATATCGTGGCGGTGCTCACCAATGTCGTGGCGCTTCCACCGGCGACGGCAACAAACCTTGTGGCCAATACCACGATTGCCACGCCCCATTTGTGGAACGGGCTTTCCGACCCGTATTTATACCGGACCTTTACCGAGGTATGGAAAGGCTCGAAGGCGGTTGACGTGGTTGTCCAGCCGCTGGGTTTCCGTCACTTCAGTGTGGACGCGAACAAGGGGTTTTTTCTGAACGGACGACATTATGATCTTCACGGCGTGAGTATGCATCAGGACTGGCTGGACCGTGGCTGGGCCATTACCGACGCGCAGCGGAACACGAATTTCATGCTGCTGAAGGAAATTGGCGCCACGGCCGTGCGCCTGTCGCACTATGAGCAGGATGATTATATTTATCAATTGGCGGATCAAAATGGGATAATCCTTTGGAGCGAGATTCCACTGGTTAACCGCATCACCGAATCGCCCGCGTTTTACGCCAATGCCAAACAGCAACTGGTCGAACTTATCCGGCAGCGCTATAATCATCCGTCGGTCGTCTGCTGGGGGGTGTTCAATGAGATTACCATGAATCCCGGGCCAAGGCCCGTCAATCTCGTCCGCCAACTGACCCGGCTCGTCGCGCAGGAAGACCCCACGCGCCTCTCCACTTCCGCCGCCAACACGCGAGACGACGAGCCGTCCAATTGGTGCACCGAATTAAACGCCATCAACCGGTATTTTGGCTGGTATGATGGCAAGCTCGGAGAATTTGGCCCTTGGGCTGACAATATCCACTTCAATTACCCGAACCGTTGCATTGGCGTGAGCGAATATGGCGCCGGTGCCAGCATCTACCAACACAGTGAAGACCCGGTGCGGGAGCCGGAAAATTCCGGCCATTACCATCCTGAAGAATATGAGAATCTTTTTCACGAAACCTATTGGCAGGAGATGCAGGCGCGGCCATTTCTCTGGTGCAAATTTGTCTGGAATATGTTCGATTTTGCGGTTGCCGGTCGCAACGAAGGCGACACGCCGGGACGCAATGACAAGGGGCTGGTGACATACGACCGGCAGGTGCGCAAGGACGCCTTCTACTATTACAAAGCCAACTGGACGACCAATCCGATGGTCTATATCACGGGACATACTTTCACCAACCGGCTGACCAACGTCATTACGGCCAAGGTTTATGCCAACTGTGATTCGGTCGAACTTTTCTTGAACGGCATTTCGCAGGGGGCTCGCTCCAGCACCAATTGCATTTTTACCTGGCCGGTGACATTGTCTGGTGGAACGAATTTTGTTAAAGCCATTGGCAGCAAGGGCGATGTCCAGACGAGTGATTCGCTGATTTGGTCTGCGCCAAGTTTGCTGCCAACCGCCGAAGCTGCGGCTTCCGGGCGGCTTAACTGGCCTAATGGCCCTTAGGTAAGGGCCATTTTCTGTCATGAGGTGGCGATTCACGCGGAGTTGGCAAATAGCCAGCATTAGGCATCATGGCCGGCTCACCTTCTTGTCTTCAGCACAACTTGCTAACATGTTGTAAAGCCACGCAAATATGGCACCGCCAATCAGGGCGTCGAAGAATGCATATACCAACCCGATAACGCTGCCGATTGGAGAAACGGTATATCCACGATAAAGTTTGCCGATGAGTGTGGGTTCTCCCGTCGCTCCATCAAATGCGATGAACCACCACGTGAGAAAGAACAGTCCCAATCCCCAGACGATGCCACAAGTCAGTGCGAATGATTTGATGTTCAGTTTCATATTCAATCTCCATGTGTTGTTGTTTGCGTTTGTGATTAAATGAGGCCTGGCGGCCCAAAACAGCCACGGCCACAGGTGGTCAGGCTCCGACTGCAATCTGGGACTCCCAAATCTCATCGCTCAATCCAAAACTCAAGGGGCAGTGAACTGTTAGTAAATGGCCGTGAAGGCAAAAGTCATCCCAGTTCAAAGACTGCTCTCCGCGGCGTTTTTTTGAGCCCGAAGCAAATCGTGCAGCGTGACCAAGCCAAGCAATTTGCCGTCCGTGGGATCGCATACCATCGCCATGCCCGTCGGTGATTCGATGAGCAGAGCCTGCAATTCGCGAATAGTCTGGCGTGCTTCGCAGCGAATAACCGGAGCCAGTTTAGGGGCACGCTTTTCGGCGAGCGCTTCGGTCAATTCGGTGCGCGAAGCGATGCCTGCCAGTTTACCTTCTTGCATTACCGGAAAACCAGCGAACGCGTGAACCTTCAAAATCTTCTCCACCTCCGCTGGTTCCAAGCTGTTTAGAACGACCGGCTGAAAATTCGCAATTGTTGAGACGGGCAGCTTTTGCCAGCTCCGCATGTCCCGTGGCGGGAGAAGTTTCTCCAGTTTGTAACCATCCTGTTCCAGAATGGCGTCGTAGAAATTCGCGCGCGTCATGCGACGCCCGATGCCTTGACTGACCAACGCACCGATCATCAGTGCCGGCACAAGTGAAAATTCGTGCGTCATTTCAAACACGATGAGGATGCCCGTCACCGGCGCACGCACGACCGCGCCCAAGCAAGCGCTCATGCCGACAACCGCCAGCGTGAGCGTATCTTCGGTCGGCAACGGAGTGACCAACCCGACGACACCGGCCAGCAGCAGTCCGCTCATGCCGCCGAAAAATAGCGTCGGCGAAAAAATCCCACCACAACCACCGAAGCCATAACAAAGAACGGTCGCCAGCAATTTCGCGAACAGCAAAATTCCGGCAATATCCCAAGGCAACTGCTGGTTCAACCCGGCGGTTAGATCGCCATAACCCAAGCCAAACACGCCGAGGTGGCCGGTAAGAAGAAAGACCGAAGCGCCAATGCCCCAGGCCAGCGTTGCACCGACGGCAGGTTTAAGCCAGCCTGGGACTCTGGCCACACGCCGCTGCTGTGCGCGCAAATCCAGCGTCGCTTTCTGAAAGAAAACTCCCGCAAAACTCGCCAGCGCGGCGGCGAATGGAGTCAACACATACGCCCGCCATGTCGGCGCTTCGATATTTGCAATGGAAAACGCCGGCTGCCGGCCGACTAGACCATGCACGATCAATGCGCCAATCACCGATGCCAGCAGTACGCTGCCGAGGAGGTTGCTGTTCAGGTCTTGAATGATTTCCTCCAGCACGAACGTCACCGCTGCAATCGGCGTGTTGAAGGCCGCTGCCAAGCCTGCGGCCGCGCCCGCCGCGGTCGCGCGCCGCCGGTTTTGTTTCGCCTCGCCAGTCAAGCCCGCCAGTTGTGACGCCACCCCGGCGGCGACATGCACGCTCGGGCCTTCCCGGCCGAGACTGCTTCCCCCACCGATGCTCAAGATGCCGCCCAAGAACTTTACCCACACGGTACGCCACGGAATGACGCCAAAATCTTTCCAGAAAGCCACTTTGGCCTGCGGAATACCGCTGCCGGCTGCCTCCTGGCAAAATGAATTCAGCAGATATCCGGCCGCCAGTGCGGTGGTTACCATCACACCAAAACTACCAACCAGAAATGCCAGCGATGATTGCGCCGCCAGTCGAACGAAGGTCGCGTTATACAACACATTGATCAGCAGTTGAAATGCGACCACCGCCAAACCTGCAACCAGCCCATAAAGACAGGTCTGTAGAATGTTGCGGGTGTTAGGAGGCAGTTTCCCGAAATAACCGGATGATGTTAAAGCAAACACGTCGCCAATATATTCCCATAGCTGCGGCACAGTTCAAGAATTCTGCAGCAGTAAATTACGAGCCGGCGCTCTGTCTGTCGCTGAACAACTGCACCGGGACATCAACGACTCCGCGTAATGTTCCATTTCCAATTGCGAATCTCCGGCATATCCTGACCATATTTGTGGATGTAGTTCTTGTGGTCAATGAGCTTGTCGCGGATGAATTGTTTAACATACGCGGCGCGCGGACCGAGGCTCGGCACGCGATCAATCACGTCGCCGACGAGATGGAAACGGTCCAAGTCGTTTAACACCACCATGTCGAACGGCGTCGTGGTCGTGCCCTCTTCCTTGTATCCGCGCACGTGCAGGTTCCGATGATTGGTCCGGCGATAAGTCAGACGATGAATCAGCCAGGGATACCCGTGAAACGCGAAGATGATGGGTTTGTCCTTCGTGAACAGCGTGTCGAAATCCTGGTCGGTCAATCCGTGCGGATGTTCACTGCGCGGCTCGAGTGTCATCAGGTCCACGACGTTGACCACGCGGATTTTCAAATTGGGAAAATGTTCCCGGAGAATTTGCACCGCTGCCAGGGTTTCCAGCGTCGGCACGTCTCCCGCGCAAGCCATTACCACGTCAGGCTCGCCCCATGAGATAGACGACGGACTAGCGGCGGAAGTGCGGATTGAACCTATCTCACAGGGCGAGCCGCCACGATCGTTGCTGGCCCATTCCCAGATGCCCAGTCCGGCCGTGCAATGTTTGACGGCGGCATCCATGTCCAGCCATTGCAATTCCGGCTGTTTGCCGCTGACGATGACATTGACATAATTCCGGCTGCGCAGGCAATGGTCGGTCACGGACAGCAACGTGTTGGCGTCGGGCGGCAAATAAATGCGGATGACCTCGGCTTTCTTGTTCACCACGTGGTCAATGAAGCCAGGGTCTTGATGGCTGAAACCGTTGTGGTCCTGCCGCCAGACCAGCGAACTGAGCAGGTAATTCAAGGACGCAATCGGGCGCCGCCACGGAATGTGCCGCGTCACTTTCAGCCACTTCGCGTGCTGATTGAACATCGAGTCCACGATGTGTATGAACGCTTCGTAGCAGGAAAAAAATCCATGCCGGCCGGTGAGCAAATAACCTTCAAGCCAGCCTTCGCACTGATGCTCGCTCAACATCTCCATCACCCGGCCATCGGGCGTAACGTGCTCGTCGCCCGGCAGAATTTCCGCCGTGGAGCAACGGTCGGTGATGTCGAATATGGCGCTCCATCGGTTTGACGCGGTTTCGTCCGGGCTGAAAACACGGAAATTGTCCGGGTTAAGTTTCATTACATCGCGGATAAACTGCCCTTGCACCCGGGTGGCCTCGGCAGTCACGGCGCCGGGCTTGGGCACCTTGACGGCGTAATTGCGGAAGTCGCACATGCGCAGGTCGCGCAACAACAATCCGCCGTTGGCATGCGGATTCGCGCTCATCCGGCGGTCGCCTGCGGGCGCGAGTTTGGCCAGTTCCGGACGCAGTTTGCCGGTTTTGTCAAAAAGTTTCTCCGGCTGATAACTCTTCATCCAGCGTTCGAGAATCTTGATGTGCGCCGGTTTGTCCATGTCACCCATCGGGACCTGGTGCGCGCGGAAAGTCCCTTCAACCTGTTTGCCGTCCACGACTTTCGGACCAGTCCAGCCTTTGGGCGTGCGCAACACAATCATCGGCCATTGCGGCCGCTCCTTGAAACCTTTTGTGCGCGCTCTTTGCTGGATCGCTTTGATTTCGCCAATGACCTTGTCGAGTGTGGCCGCCATGAGCTGATGCACCTTGGCCGGCACATCGCCTTCCACGAAATGAGGTTTATAACCGTAACCGCGGAGCAATGAATCCAGCTCGTCGTGCGGCAATCGCGCCAGCACGGTCGGCCCGGCGATTTTATAGCCGTTGAGATGGAGGATGGGTAGCACCGCGCCATCGCGGACAGGATTCAAAAATTTGTTCGAATGCCAGCTTGTGGCAAGCGGGCCGGTTTCTGCCTCGCCATCGCCGACGACGCACGCAACCAGCAGATCGGGATTGTCAAACGCCGCGCCAAATGCGTGTGAGAGTGAGTAGCCGAGTTCGCCGCCTTCGTGGATCGAGCCGGGCGTTTCCGGCGCGACGTGGCTGGGAATGCCGCCGGGAAAAGAGAATTGCTTGAACAGTTTCTTCATCCCGGCCTCGTCCTGCGAAATGTTCGGGTAAATTTCGCTGTAGGTGCCTTCGAGGTAGGCATTCGCGACCAAGCCCGGCCCGCCGTGTCCGGGGCCGGTGATGTAAATGGCGTTCAGGTTCTGCTCCTGGATGACGCGGTTGAGGTGGACGTAGATGAGATTCAATCCGGGCGTGGTGCCCCAATGGCCGAGCAGGCGCGGTTTGATGTGTTCGCGCTTGAGCGGCTTCTTGAGCAGCGGATTGTCGTACAAGTAAATCTGGCCGACGGACAGATAATTGGCGGCGCGCCAATAGGCGTCCATTCTCTGCAGCAGATCGGGCGACAATGGGCCAGCCACACGTTTGTTTTTTTTCATTTTCATTTCACTTCTCCTTTCCAATGTTCAACCCCATAACCCTGCAAACCGTTTTGGCGATCATCCATTCCTCGTCTGTGCGGATGACCCGGACAGCCACCAGGCCGTCCTTTTCGGAAATCACGCCGGCGTTGGCCGTGTTTTGTTTCCGGTCGAGTTAATTCCAGGCTTTTCAACCCGTCGCGTCGGGAATACGCTGCCTGTCATTCCGTATGGCAAAGGGAAATCAGAAACACCGCCTTGCAAAATTTGAGGAGGCAAAAACATGAGTCAATCCTCGTCCAATCTTCCCGCGCCCTCCGGCGGCAAGTTCATCCTCTACACCGCGCCGGACGGGGCGGTGAAGGTGGACGTGTTTTTCCGGGACGAAACGGTCTGGCTCACACAAAAGGCGCTCGCGGAATTGTTCGGTGTGAAGCGCCCGGCCATCACCAAGCATTTGCTGAATATCTTCAAAACCAGCGAGTTGGTTGAGAATTCAGTTAGTTCCATTTTGGAACATACTGCCGGGGACGGGAAAAAATACGGGACGAAATACTACAACTTGGACGCCATCATCGCCGTGGGCTACCGCGTGAACAGCTATCAGGCCACGCAATTTCGCATCTGGGCCACCAAAACGCTGCGCGAGTTCATTGTCAAGGGCTTTGTGCTGGACGACGAGAGGTTGAAACAGGGCCGGCAGGTGTTCGGGAAGGATTATTTCGATGAACTGCTGGAGCGCATCCGGGAAATCCGGGCCAGCGAACGGCGCTTTTACCAGAAGATCACGGACCTCTACGCGCTGGCGGTGGATTACGACCCGAACGCGCCGTTGACGAAGGAATTTTTCGCCTCGGTGCAAAACAAACTGCATTGGGCCATCACCGGGCGGACGGCGGAGGAATTGATTCATGCCTCCGCTGACGCGAAGAGGATTTACATGGGGCTGACAACGTGGAAGCACGCGCCGCGCGGGAAGATTTTGAAGTCGGATGTCACGGTGGCTAAGAATTACCTGAACGAGGTGCACGTGAAGGAGTTGAACCGGATTGTGTCGGCGTATCTCAAGAGCGGCGAAGCATAACAGAATATGTCGCTCCTGACGGAGCTGGAAATTATTGGGGAAACGGTTTTCTACAAAGATGCCGCGCCTACGGCGCTTGTGTCCGGTTCAGCTTCAAAACCCTGCAAACCGTTTTGGCGATCATCCATTCCTCGTCTGTGCGTATGACCCGGACAGCCACCCGACCGCTTTTCCGCGAAATCACGCCGGCGTTGGCCGCGTTTTGTTTGCCGTTCAGTTCAATTCCGAGAAATTCCAGCCCGTCGCAAATCCGCGCGCGGATTTCGGGCGCGCGCTCGCCAATGCCGCCCGCGAAGACCAGGGTGTCCAAACCTTCCAGTGCCCCGGCCATGGCGCATATCCATTTTTTTGCCTGATAACAAAACAGGGCGACGGCTTCAGCGGCACGAACATCCTTCATTTCCCGCAACAACAGTTCGCGCATGTCGGAACTGGTTTCGGAAATCCCCAACAAACCCGATTCGTGGTTGATCATGTGGTGAAATTGCCTGGCCGTCACCTGCTCGACGCGCCAAAGATACCAGCCCAGTCCGGGGTCCAAATCACCTGAACGGGTGCTCATGGGCAGACCGGCGGTGGGCGTGAAACTCATGCTGGTGTCAATGCTTTTGCCGCCGCGCACCGCGGTGATGCTCGCGCCGTTGCCGAGATGCGCCAGAATCACGCGGCCCCGCGCAGCCTTGGCGCCCGCCACGCGGGCAAGTTCTTCCATCAGATACGCACAGGACAACCCGTGAAATCCGTAACGCTGGACGCCCTTCGCATCGTAACGCCGTGGAATCGGCAGCAGCCGCGCCACGCGCGGCAGGTCGTGGTGAAACGCCGTGTCGAAACAGGCGATTTGCGGCAAATCAGGGAACCGATGGTGAAACGCCTCGGTCAATAGAATTTCTTCCGGCAGGTGTTCGGGATCGAACGGACTGAGCTGGTGCAATTCCTCGACCATTTCCGGCGTGACGCGTTGCGGTTTCCAATACTTTGGCCCGCCGTGCACGACGCGATGGCCCACCGCCGCCAAAGTGCCGCGTGCGATTTTTTCCTGAAGCCAATCCATCAACACCGCAACTGCCGCCGTGTGATCCGGCGCAACGATTTGGCGCGAAAAATTATCGGCCTCATTCGATCCTTTCACCGCAAAGCTGCCCTGCGGAAGGCCGATGCCTTCAATTCGTCCCGCAAGAATTCGACGTAACGTTTCGTCAGCCTCAAATAATGCAAACTTGATGCTCGACGAGCCGCCGTTAATCGTCAGGACATTGGCCTTGTCTGTTTTCATGAAAAAGTGTTCATGGCATTTTTAATCCAAACGCCGCCAGCGCCTCGCGGGTGGATTGGTAATTGACGTGCTGAATGCCGCGGATGCCCAGCGTCTCCGCGACTTGCACGAACATGGGCCGGTCTTCGATATAAACCACCTGTCCAGCGGGCACTTGCGCGACGTCCAGCGCCAGACGGTACATATCAATATCCGGTTTTCGAAAGTGGACGAAACAGGAGGAGATGAAAAAATCCACGAACGCATCCAGCTTGAATTTCCTGATCCGATGCAGGTTCAGTTCGCGCCCTTCGTTGCTGACCACGGCGATCTCGAGTTTGTGCCGGGCCTTGAGCCGGCAGACCAGTTCGATCATCTCCGGAAACGGTTTCGACTGTGCAAACATGAACTCCCGAAACTCCTCCCGCGTGAATGGGCGTTTCCGGTAAAAGACGATCCGGCGGAGATATTCCTCCAGCGTCAGCTTGCCGACCTCGTAGGTGTCGAACGTCAGGTGATGCCGGTCTTCCATTTCCTTGAGGTCGAGGTTGAACCGGTCCGCCGCCGCCTGGCGGGCCTCGTGCGTCCAGCCGTCGCTGAGCAAAACGCCGCCGATATCCAGGAACAGGCAGATGATGGGTGAGGTCCTTTTCATTTGGCCGGGAGTGGGGAAGTCTGGAGAATGGGTTTCGTCATTGCCTGGTACATCATTTCCTCGCTGAGGAACGGTGGACCATATAGTTCGTACCCGTCGCTTAATTTTTCGTTCACTTTCCGCGCCAGCTCGTCATGAGTTGCGGCATCGGCGTGAAAGGGTACCGCGACGATTGTATATTCGATCTGAGTCTTCATGTTATGTTGAGTCACGAATTCTTTCCCTTCTTCTTGCCAACGGCCACCAACTCGGTCGGCAATGGCCAGCGATGTCCCGGAGCGAGCAGTCCCTGGGTATTCTCCGGTCCCCAGGTGCCGGCGGCGTAATTGGGAAAATCACTCGGCGCCGTGGCCTGCCACACTTCGAGCACGGGCATCAACAACTGCCAGGCCGCTTCCACCTGATCGGCGCGCATGAAGAGCGTCGCGTCGTTTTTCATGACGTCCCACAGCAGCGTTTCATAGGCGTCGGGTGAAGGCGCGGCAAAGCTCCCGCGATAACTGAACCGCAGGTCCACCGGCCGCAGTTGCATCTTCGGCCCCGGATATTTGGCCTGAAAACCCAACACGATGCCTTCGACGGGCTGGATCGAGAGGATCAACCGGGAGGGCTGCCAACCAAGGGAGGCCTCGGGCGGGAAGGATTGATGCGGCACCGCGCGGAATTGGATGGAAACTTCCGACGCCTGTTGCGGCAGGCGTTTGCCCGTGCGCAGGTAAAACGGCACGTCCTGCCAGCGCCAGTTGTCAATAAACAACTTCAAGGCCGCAAACGTCTCCGTCCGGGAATCGGATGCCACACCGGCTTCCTCGCGATAGCCGGGCATTTTTTTGCCAGTGAGGTTGCCGGGACCATACTGTCCGCGCACGGCAGATTGAGGGACCGCGTCGTGGTGAATCGGACGGGCCGCGTGGAGCACGTCCACCTTCTTGTTGCGAATTTCGTCGGCCTCGAAGGAGACCATCGGCTCCATCGCCACCAGGCAAAGCAGTTGCATCAGGTGATTCTGCACCATGTCGCGGAGCGCGCCGGCGTGATCGTAATAACCGCCGCGGTGCTCGACGCCCACGGTTTCGGCGACGGTGATGGTTACATAATCAATGTAGCGCCGGTTCCAGATCGGCTCGAAGAGCGGGTTCGCAAAACGAAACGCCAGAATGTTCTGCACCGTTTCTTTGCCGAGATAGTGATCAATCCGAAAGATTTGGGATTCGTCGAAGCTGGCGGCGAGAACGGCGTTCAAAGCGCGAGCCGATTCCAAATCGTAGCCAATCGGTTTCTCAATTACGATCCGAGACCATTCGCGATCGCGCGCCAGCCCGGCCTTGCCGAGATATTTTGGAATTTCGCCGAACATGCTCGGCGGCGTGGCCATGTAGAAGATACGATGGGCTTTGGCTCCCCATTCCTTTTCCAGCTTTGCGCATTGTTGACCCAAGGCCGTATAAGTTTGCAGCTTCTTGAAATCACCCCGCTGGTAGTGAATGTGAGGCGCGAACTGATTCCAGGCGGCGGCTATTGATTTTCCGAAGCGGGAGAATTGATTGACGCCATCGTGCAATCGTCGGCGCAGCGCGTCATCACCGAGCTTGATGCGGTCAACCGCAATGACCGCAAACCGTGCGGGCAGACTGCGGTCCTGCGAGAGGTCGAACAAGGCCGGCACGAGCTTGCGCCAGGTCAAGTCGCCGGCTCCGCCAAAAATGACGAACACCGTCGGTTCGAGTTGGTCATTCGTTTTCATGATTCTCACGCCTTCTCCCATTCCGTATGAAACGTGCCTTTGGTGTCGGTCCGCTCATAGGTGTGCGCACCGAAATAATCGCGCTGGGCCTGAATCAGATTGGCGGGCAGCCAGGGGCTGCGATAGCCATCGAGATAGCCGAGAGCCATCATGAACCCGAGCGCCGGAAGACCCAATCTTGCCGCGGTTGAAACGACGCCACGTAAATCGTCTTCGCGGGCTTTCACTTTGGCCGAGAGCGCTCCGTCGAGAAGCAGATTCGGCAGGCCGGCCTGGCTCCGATACGCGGCGCGGATGTCCTCCAACAAAGCGGCGCGAATGATGCATCCGCCTCGCCAGATGCGCGCGACCGTTTCAAGGTCGAGGCGATAACCGTACGCCACCGAAGCCGCGGTCAGCACCGCCATCCCCTGGGCATAGGTGATGATCATTCCGGCATAGAGCGCGCGGGCCAGTTGAATAAGAAAGTTTTCACGGCCACCCTTGAAACGGCGGCCCGGCTGCCCGAACACCGCGCCGGCCTGCTGGCGTTGGTTTTCCAGCACGGATAAATTCCGCATCGCCACTGCCACGTCAATCGTCGGAATCGGCACTTGCAGTTCCATCGCGCTTTGCGAGGTCCACATCCCGGTGCCCTTCTGCTTGGCGGCATCGAGGATTTCGTCAACCAGCCGCTTGCCGGTCTTCTCGTCCACTCTGCCAAAGATATGGCTGGTGATCTCGACCAGATAGCTGTTGAGCTCACCCTGGTTCCAGCTCTTATACACGTTGTGCAACTCGTCGTCGTTCAATCCCAAGCCGCGTTTCATCAGATCGTAGGTCTCGGCGATGAGCTGCATGACGCCGTATTCGATGCCATTGTGGACCATCTTCACGAAATGCCCCGCCGAACCGGGACCCAGCCAGGCCACACACGGGTCGTCGCCGGCCTTCGCAGCGGCAGCTTCGAAAACGGGACGGACGCGCTGATAGGCCTCTTTCGGCCCGCCAGGCATGATGCTTGGGCCGTGACGCGCTCCTTCTTCGCCACCCGACACGCCCACGCCCAGGAATTGAAGGCCTTTCCCGGCCAGGGTGCGAGCGCGCAGGTTGGTGTCTTTGAAATAGGAATTGCCGCCGTCAATGATGAGATCACCCGGTTGCAGGTGTGGTAGAAGATCCTTGATGACCGAATCCACCGGTGCGCCTGCCGGCACCAGCATCATGACGGCGCGCGGTCGCCGGAGCAATGCGACAAACTCTTTGATGTCGGCCGCGCTGCGGACATCGCGCTCCTTTGATTCCTGGCGCAAAGCTTCGACCTTGCCTGCGTCCTTGTCATATCCCGCCACGGAAAAGCCGTGGTCGGCCATGTTCAGCAGCAGATTGCGCCCCATGACGCCCAACCCGACCATCCCGATTTCAGATCGTTGTTGCGAAAGTTCGTTTGCCATAGTTGTCTCCTATAAAATCACCGCTGCCAAAGGATTTGGCTCGCTTCCAGTGGAACCGCGATCTGTGGAAAATGAGGCACCACTCGAGGGGTATAATCCGTGGCGGGGCGGGTTGCGGGCACGCTCGCGCCATAGACGTAGCCGTTCACCGAGCCGACCAATGGACGGAGACGTTTCATTTCCTGTCGCACCGCAGGATTGTCGTTGCTCGCTTCGGCATAAAGCTCGAGTCGCACTGTGTTCGGATCGATTTCGTCCAAAAACACCTGAACGGCGAATGTGTGTTTCTGTCCGGCGGATTCAATCTTCACCTCACTGAAGCGCAGGCCCGCCCATTTTTGTTCCAGAGTCTGCCACCAGTTGACCATCTGCGCTCCGAGGGCGCCTTTATCCGCCGCGCGCTCCCGGTAGGCGGCCACGGCTGGCAAATAATATTTTTCCGTATATTCTCGCACGGTGCGGTTGGCGGAAAAGCGGGGGGTCAGGCGCGCCATGCTTTCACGCATACGCGAGATCCAGCCGGTGGGAATGCCATTGGGGTCACGATTATAAAACTCCGGGACCACCTCCTGTTCGAGCAGTTTGTAGAGCGCTTCGGCTTCGGCGGCGTCCCAAGCGGGGTCGTCGCCGTGTTCCTGACCATCACCCAACGCCCAACCCACTTCCGGCGCGTAGGCCTCTGCCCACCAGCCGTCCAATTCCGACAAATTGAGCGCGCCGTTGACAAGCACCTTCATGCCGCTGGTGCCGCTGGCTTCCCAGGGGCGCCGGGGCGTGTTGAGCCACACATCCACTCCCTGCACCAGGTGCTCGGTCAGCAGCATGTCGTAGTCGCTGAGGAAAATCGCGTGAGGCCGTATGGCGGGCTGGCGAATGAACCGCACCCATTCCTCGATGAGGTACTGACCGGCCTGGTCGGCCGGGTGGGCCTTGCCGGCGATGATGAGTTGCACCGGGCGCTGCGGGTTGGTAAGGAGCCGCGACAGCCGCTCCGGATCGTGCAGCAGCAGGTTGGGCCGCTTGTAGGTGGCAAAACGCCGCGCAAAACCCAGCGTCAAGGCGTTCGGATCGAACAGATGTTTGGCACACTCCACGGCATCTGCGGATGCGCCGGCCACGGCCAATTCCCGCGCCAACCTGTCCCGCGCGTAGTCAACGAGCGCCTGGCGGCTGGTCGTGCGCAGTTGCCACAGTTGCGTGTCGGGCACGCGGCGGATGTCTTGCTCCAGCGTGTCCTTCGTCCCCAGCCAGCGGTCCTTTCCGCAGGCTTCCGTCCAGAGTTCGTCGGACGCCGCGGAGTCCCAACTGGGCACGTGGACACCATTGGTGACGTGCTTGACGGGCACTTCGCTTTCCGGCCAGCGCGGAAACAAGGGCGCAAAAATGCACCGGCTCACCTGGCCGTGCAACCGGCTCACGCCGTTGGCCGCGCCGCTCCCGCGGATGGCCAGATACGCCATGTTGAACGGTTCGGAAGGGTCATTCGGGTTCAACCGGCCCAAGGCCAACAGATCGTGGGCTGTGATACCGAGCCTTTGAGCGTAACCGCCGAGGTACGGTTCTATAAGAGCCGGAGCGAACCGGTCGAACCCGGCCGGCACGGCGGTGTGGGTCGTAAAGAGGTTGCCGGCCCGGGTGACCGCCAGCGCGGCTTCGAAGGGCAGGCCCGTTTCTTCCATGAAATGCCGGGCGCGTTCCAAAATGGCGAAAGCGGCATGACCTTCATTGAGGTGACAGACCTGCGGCTGGAGGCCGAGGGCTTTCAGGAGCCGCCAACCGCCAATTCCGAGGGCCAGTTCCTGTTTGAGCCGCAGTTCGGGGCCGCCGCCGTAAAGCTCGCTGGTAATGCCGCGGTGGGCCGGAAAGTTCGCCGCGTCGTTGCTGTCGAGCAAGTACAGTTTCACGCGGCCGACCTGCACCTCCCAGGCGCGCAACCAGACGGAGTAGCCCGGCAGCTTCACCTCCAGGCGCAACCATTCCCCGTTCGGTTCGCGCACTGGAGTGATCGGCAGTTGGCCGGGGTCGTTGTACGGATAGAGGGCCTGCTGGTTCCCACCCTGGCCGATCACCTGGCGAAAATAGCCCCGCTGATAAAGGAGTCCGACTCCGATTACCGGCACGCCCAGGTCGCTGGCGGCCTTGAGTTGGTCGCCCGCCACGTTGCCCAGCCCGCCAGAGTAGATGGGCAGCGCTTCGCTCAACATGAATTCCATGCTGAAATAAGCCACGCAGGTCAGGGGAGTTTTGGCATGGTTCTTTTGAAACCACGCCGGGGTCTTCGCCCCCTGGCGTTTGGCTTCGACGAGGTCCTCGACCTTTTGGCGGAAACCCGGCTCGGCCAAAACCTTCTTGAGTTGGTCGCGCGACACCGTTTGCAGGACGACCCAAGGATTATGGGTGAGGTCCCACAGCGCGGGATCAAGCTGCCGCCAGACTTCGTCGGCGCAGTGGTTCCACGACCAGCGCATATCCAGCGCCAACTCGGCCAGGGAATCAATGCCTTCGACCCCGGTGGGCAGAAGGTTGTAAAAAACAGTGTTGAGGTGTGTTTCTTTGCTCATGGTCTTTTCTTTCTCTTGGCAAGGGGTGCAGGCTCCGCCTGGCGTCGCGCCCCGGCTACGGCATTGGTTACGATGGCCTGCGCTTCCTTCAGGATGCGGCGCAGATGCTCCGCTCCACGGAAGCTCTCGGCGTAAATCTTATAGATATTCTCTGTCCCGGACGGGCGGGCTGCAAACCATCCATTCTCAGCAATCACTTTCAACCCGCCAATGGGCGCGCCATTGCCCGGCGCGCGGGTGAGGATGGACTTAATCTTCTCGCCAGCCAAATCGGTCTGCCGAACCTGCTGGGGAGAAAGCCCCTTCAGAATTTCTTTTCCCTCCGCCGTGGCCGGCGCCTCAACGCGGTCATAGACCGGCTCGCCAAGTTCACGAGTCAGTTCGGAGTAAACTTCCGCGGGATCACGGCCCATCCGGGCCGTCATCTCAGCCGCCAGCAGCGCCGGCACAATGCCATCCTTGTCCGTCGTCCACACACTGCCATCCCGGCGGACGAAAGACGCCCCGGCGCTTTCCTCGCCGACAAAGCCGAACGAGCCGTCCAACAGTCCTTCGACGAACCATTTGAAACCGACCGGCACCTCGCAAAGTTTTCGGCCGACCTTGGCCGTAACCCGATCAATCATCTGGCTGCTGACCAGAGTTTTGCCCACCGCCGCTTCCGGGCGCCAATTCGACCGGTGTTGGAACAGGTAGAAAATGGCGGCGGTCAGGTAATGATTGGGCGGCAGCAAGCCCGCGCTCCGGGTGACAATCCCGTGGCGATCGTGGTCCGTATCGCAGGCGAACGCGACATCGAAGCGATCTTTGAGGCCGATCAGCCGCTGCATGGCGTAGGGCGACGACGGGTCCATGCGGATTTGCCCGTCCCAATCCACCGTCATGAAGCGGAAGGTCGGATCGACGGTTTCATTGACGACGGTCAGGTTCAAGCCGTAGCGCTCCGCGATCCGGCCCCAGTAATGAACTCCGGCGCCGCCGAGCGGGTCCACCCCAAGACTGATCTTCGCGCCACGAATGGCTTCCATGTCGAGTACGCTACTCAGATCACTGACGTAGGCGGCGAGGTAATCATGCCGGTGAGTGGTGTCCGCACGCAGGGCCTTTTCGTAAGAAATCCGCTTCACACCTTTGAGGCCTGATTCGAGGAACTCGTTCGCTTTCGTCTCGATCCAACCCGTGACCCCGGTTTCCGCCGGCCCGCCGTTGGGTGGGTTGTATTTGAACCCGCCATCGTGCGGCGGGTTGTGCGAGGGCGTGATGACAATGCCATCAGCAAGGCCGCTCTTGCGCCCGCGGTTGTGCGTGAGAATCGCGTGGGAGATGGCGGGCGTGGGCGTGTATTCATCGCCGTCCGCAAGCATCACTTCCACTCCGTTGGCGGCCAGCACTTCCAGCGCGCTGGTCAGGGCGGGCACGGAAAGCGCGTGCGTGTCCAGACCGAGAAACAGCGGGCCGTCAATCTGCTGCTGTTTGCGGTAAAGGCAAATGGCCTGACTGATGGCAAGGATATGCTGCTCGTTGAAAGCCCTGTCGAGTGCTGATCCACGGTGTCCGGAGGTGCCGAAGGCCACCCGCTGGCTGGGCACCGCAGGGTCGGGCACTTCGGCATAGTAGGCCGTGATGAGCCTCGGCACGTTGACCAGTTTGGATGGGTCGGCCGGTTTTCCTGCAAGGGGACTGATTTTCATCTCTTTAAACTTTTTTGGGATGGCCTTCCAGTAAATCCTGAAACGCCGCCGAAATCTGGTTGCCTTCCACCAGGTCCGCCAACAACCGGCTGCCCACCGCCGCCGGCGAGAACACCAGATCGGCGCGGGCGAGCTTCAACCGCCGGATCGAAAACGGCGAGCTGGCCACCGCCGTGACCCGCACGTTCGGATTGAGGTCCTTCGCGCCCAGCGAAATGAAGGCGTTCTCACCGTCGTCTTCGCGCGCGGCAATCACCATGCGGGCGTTTTTAATGCCCGCCTGCCGCAACACGGCTTCACTCGTGGCGTCGCCCTCGATGATTTGGTGGCCGGCCCCGGAGGTATCGGTTGCGTTTTTGGCGGCCACGATTTGCACGAAGGCCACCCCGCGCTGTTTGAGTTCGTCCGCGGTGTTGCGCGCGATGGCACCGTCACCGACGAGAATGACATGATCTTTGGATTCCATGATTTTTTCCTTTGGATTCAAGAGCCGGCTGAGTTCGCCCGAGATTTTGGGGCCGAGCGCCGAAGCGATGGCGCTGGCGAATACGCCCAGGCCGATCACCAGCAGCGAGATCACAAACCAGCGCGCCTCGGGTGAGACCGGCACGATATCGCCGAAACCGACCGTGGAAAGGGCGGTGATGGCAAAATAAGTGGCCGTGTCGAAATCGTGGATTTCGGGTTGAAACCCTTTTCCCAGCAGGTAGCTGCCAAACACACCGTAAGCCAGCACGGCGAAGATGCTGCTCAACGAAAACACCAGCGGGGCCAGAACCGTCCGGCGCGTGAAGTAAGGCTTCGCCCACAACAAGCCGCCCAGCAGCACGCCTTGGAGGGCCAGACTCCCGCCCCAGTGCGACTGGGCGACGTTGACGCCGACGGTGATGACCAGCAACAAAAACGAGAACGTCCACGCGGAGACCAGCCGCCACAAAAGTCCCACGCCAGCCAGCAGCAGCATCACTCCCAGGATTACCTGCGCCGAGCCGCCCAGGGCGGACAGCGATTCGCCCAGCCCATTGAGCGCGCGGATCCGCTGCAACACCGTCAGGGGCAGCCGCAAACCGTCCACGATATTGAGCACGCCCACCAGCGCGAGCGCGATGGCCAGCGGACCTTGCGGCCAGAACGCTCGAAGCCATTTCCGCAACCGGGCCGCGCCGTCGTGAGCTTTGGTATTCATCCATTGCAACCAATTCATTTTGCAAGCGATTTGCGGATGGCCTGCAATTCTTTGCGGCGCGCCTTGCTGGTCTCAGGATAACTCATCTTCAACGATTTCAACGTGTCGAGAACGATTTGCGAAATAATGAGCCGCGCATTTTCCTTGTCATCGGCGGGAATGACGTGCCACGGCGCGTGATCGGTGCTCGTCGCGCTTAAACAGTCTTCATACGCTTTCATGTAATCCTTCCAGCGATTCCGCTCCGCGAGATCGAACGGGCTGAACTTCCAGTTCTTTTCCGGGTCGTCAATGCGTTCGAGAAATCGGCGACGCTGCTCCTCCTTTGAAAGGTGCAGGAAAAATTTGACGATCCGCGTGCCGTTGCGGTGCAGATGCTTTTCCAAATCGTTGATGGAGCGGTAACGGTGTTCCCAAAAATTTTTGTCGTTAAGCGATTCCGGTGGCAGTTCCTGCGCGCGCAAAATTTCGGGATGCACACGAACGACGAGGACTTCCTCGTAATAGGAACGGTTAAAAATGCCGATGTAGCCGCGTTCAGGCAGGCAGCGGGTCGTGCGCCACAAAAAATCGTGTCCCAGTTCTTCGGCACTCGGATGTTTGAAACTAAAAACCTGGCAGCCCTGTGGATTGACGCCGGACATGACGTGCTTGATCGCGCCGTCCTTGCCCGCAGCGTCCATTGCCTGAAAAATCAACAGCAGCGAATAGCGGTTGACGGCGTAGAGCAGGCTTTGCCGCGCGCTCAATTGCTTGATGTGCGTTTCGAGGATGGTTTTGTAATCCTCCTTCGACTTGTAAAACTTCTTGGTCTTTGTCGGCCATTTTTTGAGTTTGACCTGTTCGCCTTCGCGGACGCGGAATGATTTCGGCTCGATTTTCATTTATTAAAACAAGGACACGGTTGTTGGCGACTGCGTTCAAGGAACATGCGTTTGCAACGGCCTTTTGATTTGTTCCAGGAACTTGAGGTGCCGTTTTGCGCTCAATTCCAAGTGACGATACACGTGCAGTTTGGCCCAGTCCTCGATGAAGATCCAGACCAGGCAATAAAGCCAGACGAAGCCCACGTATTTCCAGGCGATGGGCGTGACCAGCCAACCGAAGCCTACAATCATCGCTGCTATGGCCTGGGTGCTGAGAATGGCGGTCAGCAGAATCGGCGCGGGATACGGTTTGGTGAGAAACGGCTTCCGGGTGCGCGCCACGAAGAGCGTCAGGTGCCCGGCCACCGCCAGCTTGAGATAGATGAATGATTGAATCTGGTCGGTGGTGAGTTGAAACCATTCCTTGGCGATGACCAGAATACCAAACGTCTCGACCACGCCGATCAGGCCCAGGACGGTCGCGAGCGTCAGCACGCGGCGCATATCCCAGCGTACGGGCTTGGGATCAAGCCAGGTGTTGTCGTAGGCGATGGTCAGAATGGGCAGATCGTTCAGCAGCGCCAGCAGGATGATCATCACGGTGGTGATGGGATAAAACTTGAATGCGATCATCGCCGCCACCACGAAGAACATGATGCGGATGGTTTCGGTGATGCGATAAATCGCGTAGCTGTTCATGCGCTCGAAAATCCTCCGCGCCGTTTCCACGGCCTGCACGATGACGGAAAGGCCCGGCGCGGTGAGCACCAGCGCGGCCGCAGCGCGAGCCGCGTCGGTCGCGCCGCTGACCGCGATGCCGCAGTTGGCCTGCTTGAGCGCCGGCGCGTCGTTCACGCCGTCGCCGGTCATACCCACGATGTGGCCCAGGCTTTGCAGCGCCTTGACGATCTGGAATTTGTGCGCGGGAAACACCTGGGCGAAACCCTCGGTCGCTTCCACGGCGGCGGCCGCTTTCGGAGAAATATCGTCATCCTCCGAGGTGCCTTTGAAAAACTCATCGGCGGTGTGGATCTTGGTGCCCAACCCCAACTGGCCGGCGATCTGTTTGGCAATCGCCGTGTTGTCGCCCGTGACCATCTTGACGTGGATGCCATGCTCGTTCGCCTCGCGAATCGTGTTGGCGGCATCCTCGCGCGGCGGATCGAACAGCGGCAGCAGCCCAAGGAATTGCCACGCACCAGTTCCTTCCAGCCGCGCCACGCCGAGGGTGCGGAAACCTTTGAGGGCAAATTCGTTCACTTTTGCGTCCACCGCCTTCGCCAGGTCTTCCGGCGGCTTGCACATGTCGAGAATGATCTGCGGCGCACCTTTGGTCACTTTGAAGGACTTGCCGCCTGAATCTTGTACCTCCGCCTCCGTGCGTTTGTGAACGGGATCGAAGGGAACAAACTTGGTCTGCTTGAAAGCTTTCAGCGCGGCGGAATCCTTCAATCCGTTGAGCACGGCCAGGTCAATCGCATCGCGGTCTTCCGCCTTCGACGCGAGCGCGCCGGCCAGAATCAACGCCTGGCCGTCCTTCGCGCCGAACAAAGCCGGTTCGCCGAGTGTGAGTTTGTTCTGCGTGAGCGTTCCCGTCTTGTCCGAACACAGAATGTCCATGCCGGCCATTTCCTCGATGGATTCCAGCTTCGTCAGGATCGCCTTCTTGCGCGCGAGCACGACGGCCCCGATGGCCATCGTGACCGAAAGCACCGCCGGCATGGCCACGGGGATGGCCGCCACGACCAGGATCAACGCGAACTGAAAGAGCGTCAGCACCGGCTCGCCGCGAAAGAGCATCGTCAGGATCAAAATCGCCGCCAGCCCCAGGCTCAGGTAAATGAGATAGTCGCCAATGGTCAGCACCGCTTTCTGGAAATGTGAAACCGATTTGGCGGAGGAGACGAGCTTGGCGGTCTTGCCAAAGAAGGTGTTGGCTCCAGTGGCGGTCACCAGCGCGACCATCTCGCCTTGTTTGGCGATGGAACTGGAATAGGCAATATCACCGACATTCTTGTCCACCGGCAGCGATTCACCCGTCAGCGCCGACTGGTCCACGCTTAAATAGTCGCCTTCGGTGAGCCGCACATCGGCGGGAATGATGTCGCCCAAGCGCAGGCGCACGATGTCGCCGGGCACGAGATTGACTGAATCAATCTCCGCCCACTGGCCGTCGCGTTTGACGCGCGCCTTGAGGGCGAGCTGTTTTTTGAGCGCGTCCACCGCGTTGGCCGCTTGATGTTCCTGCCAGAAACCCACGACGGCGTTGAACAGGAGCAAGACCGAGATGATGATCAAATCCACCCAATGACCGACAATGGCGGAGAGCACTGCCGCCACTTCGATCATCCAGGGAATCGGCCCCCAGAAATAGCCGAGAAATTTGAGCAACGCGCTCTGCTTCTTTTCCTCCAGCGCGTTGGGGCCGTATTGCTCCAGTCGTTTTTTTGCCTCGGCGGCATCCAGCCCTTCAGGGCTGCACGCCAGTTCCTGATAGAGGCGATTCAAATCAAATTTTGGGGGTTCCCCGTTTGTTTCGGCTGCCGGCTGGGTGCTTGCGCTCATATCGCGATGCTAGTTAGACAGAAGAGCCGTCAGAATGTTGAAAGAGGCGATTGCGAAACTGAATTTCCACTGCTCGCCGGGTCCGTCAAAAGATGACACACCACCAGCCACACAAAATTCGGTCGCAGCGGGTCAAAACGGGTCATTTGCTGTCACTCCCCCACTGACAAGCAAAAGTGAAAATTCTCCTGTAGATGTGGGGCTGAAGTCGCTGTTTGTCTCAGCGAGTCACAATGGGTCAAAAGAGGGGAAATGGTCGGAGCGACAGGATTTGAACCTGCGACAGCCAGCTCCCAAAGCTGGTGCTCTACCAAGCTGAGCTACGCTCCGACGCGCAGACTGAAGTATCCGCTGATTCAGCCGGCTCCGCAATGCAAATCCAAATCTTAATCTTAATCGTCCTCTTAATCTTGAACTCGTTCCCGAAACGAAAGCGTTTCGCCGGGGGATTTCAGAGATTAAGATTATGATTAAGAGCAAGATTAAGATTCAAAGCTGGACGATGCCGGCTGCCATGTTACATTTTCCCTGCCATGTCAACCGAAGCGCCCGTAGCGCAGAAAAAGGTCAACCTCCGCCGGCCCGACATTCTCGAAGCCGTGCAGGCCCAGGTGCTCTCGCATTATCGCAGCGAACTGGTCGAGCGTGTCCGCGCCAACGGCTGCGTGCTTTCCGCGGACAGCCTCACGGTCAAGCTCGCGAAAGAGTTCGGCTTTTGCTACGGGGTCGAGCGCGCCATTGACCTCGCCTACGCCGCGCGAAAATATTTCCCGCCCGACAAACCCATCTACCTGCTCGGCGAAATCATCCATAACCCGGAAGTCAACGACCAGATCCGCAACATGGGCATCCAGATCATTTCACCCAAACCGACTGAGGAAGAAATGACGCGGCTGCACGCCGGCGACGTGGTGATGATTCCCGCGTTTGGCACCGAGGTGGGCACCCGCAAGCGCCTCGAGGAAAAGGGTTGCGTGCTGGTGGACACCACCTGCGGCGACGTGATGAGCGTCTGGAAACGCGTCCGCCAATACTCCAAAGACAGCGTCACCAGCATTATTCACGGCAAGGCATGGCACGAGGAAACCAAGGCCACCAGTTCACAAGCGCGCGCCTACGGCAGCGGACATTACCTCGTCGTTTTCAACCTAGCGGAGACGGATTACGTCTGCAACTACGTCGTCCGCGGCGGCAACAAACGGGAGTTTCTGGAGAAGTTCAAAGGCGCGTACTCGGAAGGGTTCGATCCCGAACTCCATTTACAGGCCGTCGGCGTCGCGAACCAGACCACCATGCTGCGCGGCGAAACCGAGGAGGTCCAACGCCGCTTCAAGGCTGCGATGGAGAAAAAATACGGCGCGGCAAACATCACGGAACATTTCCGTTTCTTTGACACGATTTGTGGCGCGACGCAGGACCGGCAGGACGCGCTCCAGAAACTGCTGCGCGAACCCATGAATTTGCTCATCGTCATCGGCGGCTATAATTCGTCGAACACGTCGCACCTCGCCGAGATGGGTGAGGCCAAACTGCCGACCTATTTCATCAAGAACGCGGCCAAAATGGAATCGGACAAACTCATCCGCCACTACGACCAGCACGACAAAAGGGAAATTGAAACCTGCGACTGGCTGCCGTCCGGCAAAATCACCGTCGGCATCACCGCCGGCGCGTCCTGCCCGAACAACCTGATTGAGGACGTGATCCACCGGCTCTTTGAATTGCGCGGCATTTCCGTGCAAAAACTGCTGGCGGATTGAGGCGGCGCGTTGCACGTGACCGGTGGCAGAAAAAACTGCTCGCCATCAAGATGCATTTCAGGTCACCTGTCACCCGTTACAAATCTGAGCCATGCCGCGCACCCGTCAGGAACTCGAACAAATCGAACGCCAAATTCTAGCGCCCTATGCCCAGTTCAGCGGCGACACCCGCGGCCGTGACCATGCCGAACCGCCGCCTGCCTGGCGCACCCAGTACCAGCGCGACCGCGACCGCATCATCCATTCGCGCGCCTTTCGCCGGCTCGAATACAAGACGCAGGTTTTTCTGAACGGCACCGGCGATCACCTTCGCACCCGCCTGACGCATACCATCGAGGTCGCCGCCGTCGCGCGCAACATCGCCACGCCGCTGCGGTTGAACTCGGATTTGGCGGAGGCCATTGCCCTCGCGCACGACCTCGGCCACTCGCCATTCGGGCACCGGGGCGAAGCCGCCCTCGCGCGCCTGATGAAAAATCACGGCGGCTTCGAACACAACCGCCACAGCCTCCGTATCGTCGAGGAACTTGAACAAAAATATCCCGGATTCCCCGGGCTGAACTTGACGTGGGAGGTCCGCGAGGGGCTGGCCAAACATTACACCGCCTACGATCACCCCGGACGGCGCAAGGGTTTTGATGCGAAAAATTCCTCGCTCGAAGCGCAAATCGCCAACCTCGCCGACGAAATTACTTATTACAGTCACGACCTCGACGACGGCTTGGACTCGGAATTGCTCTCGGAAAACAATTTGATCCGCAAGGTCCGACTCTGGGCGCACGCCGCGCGGCTGGTGAAAAAGGAACACGGCGATTTGCCCGACGAATCCCGCCGTTATTCCATCATCCGCAACCTCATTGACCTGCAAATCCAGGACGTTGTTGAAAACAGTGAACGCCTCATTCGTGCGGCGGACGTTCAGTCAGCCGACGACGTGCGGCGTTTCCCGAAGGCGCTGGTGCAATACAGCCCCGAACGCCGCGAGTTGAACCTCGAACTCCGCGATTACCTCTACAAAAATCTTTATTACAACCCCGTCGTGTATCAGCCGAACCTGCGCGCCGTGCGGATGCTCAGATGCCTTTTCAAGTATTACCTCACGCATCCGCGTGAAATTGGGGAAGGCGCGCGCCGCCGGAGCCGCCAAGCCGGACTCCACCGCGCCGTCTGCGATTACCTCGCCGGCATGACCGACCGCTACGTCGCGCTCGAATACAAACGGATCTTCGGGGAAACATTCAAGGTTGCGTAGCGTTCTGATCCGGTAGCGGCGGTGCTGCTGCACCGCCGTGCGCCGCAGCAGCGCCGGACCCACCAACCGAAATTGGCAAACGACCTAAAGCCGGATGAGACTTTCCCCAGCCGGCAGTTCCGCCAGCAATTGCGAAATTGTCTTCCCCTGCCCTGACAAAATTAAATCCGGCGCGATTTCGTTCAACGGCTGAAGCACGAACCGCCGTTCGTGTGCGCGCGGATGCGGTAATGTGAGCTCCGGCGAGTTTCGCGTCTCCGCGCCAAACGCGATTAAATCCAAATCCAGCGGTCGCGGTTCGTTCAAGACTTTCCTTGGCCGATGTCCGACCTCATTTTCGAGTGTGCGGAGCTTTTGGAGCAGCGATTCCGGCGTTTCGCCGGCACGAGGCACAAGTCCGACAACCGCGTTCACGAAATTCGGCGACCCCGGCGGACAGTTCACCGGCGACGTTTGCCAGAGCGAGGATTTGAGAATCGGCTGGTCGGACAAATTTTGCAACTGTGCCATCGCGTCCAAGACGATTTGTCGCGAATCACCCAGATTGGAACCGAGAGCAACAAAAACCATTTATGATTGATGATTGATGATTGATGATTGATGATTGATCACGCACAAAGAGGAGAGAAATCATAAATCATAAATCGTAAATT
Organism: uncultured Verrucomicrobiae bacterium; assembly: GCA_963827205.1. Lineage (GTDB taxonomy): Bacteria > Verrucomicrobiota > Verrucomicrobiia > Limisphaerales > UBA11358 > UBA11358. The sequence goes on along the minus strand of CAWHAH010000008.1, from coordinate 80,009 downwards.
ACTTCAGCCCCAGCACGTCCTGCATTGTGTAAAGGCCGGGTTTCTGTTTGACGACCCAGAGCGCCGCGCGCAACGCGCCGTTGGCAAATGTGTCGCGGCTCGAAGCCTTGTGTGCCAGTTCGAGCCGCTCACCGTTCGTGGCAAAGATGACCGTGTGATCACCCACCACGTCGCCGCCGCGAATGGCGTGAATGCCGATTTCGCCCGGCGCGCGTTCGCCGGTCATGCCCACACGGCCATGCCGGGCGGCCTCGGCCAGATGCAAGCTCCGCACTTGCGCGAGAATTTCCGCCAAAGTTTTGGCCGTGCCGCTGGGCGCGTCCCGCTTGAGGCGGTGGTGCATTTCGACAATTTCAAGATCGTAGGCCGGGCCGAGAATTTCCGCCGCCTTGCGCGTGAGCCAGAACAGCGTGTTGACGCCGGTCGAAAAATTCGACGCCCACACCACGGGAATTTTGGCAACCGCATTGGAAATGTCGAATTGGTCGGTGTCGGTGTGGCCGGTGGTGCCGATGACGAGGGCTTTGCCGTGGCTGGCGCAAAGCGCGGCGACTCCCGCTGTAAACGTGGGAGCGCTGAAATCAATCAGCACGTCGCCGTTGGCGATGACGGCGCCGAGGTCGTCGCCCTTGTCAACCTGACCGGTGACTTCGAGTTCGCGAAAGTTTTTCGCGCACGAAACCAATGCCCGGCCCATGCGGCCTTTCGAACCGGTGATGATGATTTTGGTCATGGTCGTGATGCTTGATGCGTGAAACGTGAAAAGTCCATCACGCCTGACGTTTCACGTTTCATTCGTCATTTCAAAATCCCGCACGCCTTCAACGTCGCTTTGAGCTTCGCCCGGTTCACCGCGTTCATCGGCACCAGCGGCAACCGATATTCTTCCTTGATCACACCCATCATCGCCAGCGCGGCCTTGACGGGGACCGGGTTGGTTTCGAGGAACAAATCCTTGAACAACGGGGTGAATTTCGCGTGCCACTGCCCTGCTTTTCTCGCGTCGCCCCGCGCAAATGCGTTCACCATCTGCGCCACTTCACGCGGAATGACGTTCGACGCCACGCTGACGACGCCCTGCGCGCCCACCGCCATGAACGGCAGCGTCAATGAATCGTCGCCCGACAGAATTTCAAATTTCGGGCCGAGCGCCGCGCGCAACGCCGAAACCCTTTCGGCGCTGCCGCCGGACTCTTTGATGCCGATGATGTTTTTGCATTCCGCCGCCAGCCGCCGGACCGTTTCGACGCCGATTTCGACACCGCAACGGCTGGGAATGCTGTAAAGCACAATGGGCAGCCGCGTCGCGCGCGCGACGGCGCGGAAATGCTGGAACAACCCTTCCTGCGACGGTTTGTTGTAATACGGCGCGACCTGCAGCGAACCGTCCGCGCCCACGTCCTCGGCCCGTTGCGTCAGATAAATCGCCTCTTTGGTCGAATTCGCGCCGGTGCCGGCGAGCACTTTGATTTTGCCGCGGGCGAACTTGACCGCCAGCGCGATGATGTTGATGTGCTCGTCGTAATCCACGGTCGGCGATTCGCCGGTGGTGCCGACGGGCACAATGCCGTCCACGCCGCCCTTGATTTGAAACTGAATCAGGCGGTTGAGGGCTATTTCGTCCACCACGCCATTTTTGAACGGGGTGACAATCGCAGTGTAAGTACCGGTAAACATAATTCAGTCCAACGCACAGCATCGGCGAAAATGCCATGTTTGGCGAGCCTGATTTTTCAGCCGAAAAAACTATCTGGCGCAACTGGTGTGGCCGAAAAGATGCGTGAACTGGAACTCGCCAACGTCCGCGTCATCAAACTGCTCGGCGGCGCGATGGTTATCAACTGCTGGGAAATACCGGTTTAGCTGGCGCGCAAGGCCGCGAAAATTTGCAGCCTGTCCAGGTATTAGGCGTCACTGAGTTCATTGGGTAAGGTGATGCGAACGAAGTAGGTGTCCCAAGCTACGAACTGCTGCCAAGTGATTGGAAGAAATGGTGGATTGCCGGATGGGTTCAGAACCTCGAACACGTCTGCGCCGGTCATGCGTGAGAAACGAACAAAGTGTGTAGGGCCACCGCCAAAATGCGTGATGAAGAAAATGACGGCTTGATGCACTTGGATGCTTTGGATGAACGGGATGGTGACCTCTGGCCGAAAGTCGCGGCCAACTACCGGCTCAAGCCCAAGATGAACGCAAAGGTCTGCGAACTCGTGAAGTGCAAGAGCGCCCGAAATGTCGCGCCCGTCGAGTATGCGACCCACGAAACACTTAGCTGGAAATTCCTTTAACAAGGATTGCTGTGTGGTTGGGTTGCCATGGTCGCGGTAAAAGGACTCCAAGCAAGCAAGGCCACAAGTGTAGGGAGTTATCTGTTCTGTGAATGTCATGGTAGCTTAACCGCCTACAATGAAATCAATGATGCGATGTACGACGGGGATGATGCCGATAAGGCCGAGCGCCACGCCCAATAACCCAAGCTTGGTAGCAAGCCGAACCACGATTTGTGGATGATCCAAACACGCACGAATGTGTCCATAACAGTGATTGGCGGGTGTCACTTTGATTTCAGCTTCAGTGACATTCTCTACTCCTAAACGTATTTGATACCATTCAGCCGCGACCAATGTTGATTTCGGATCATCAATCCGACTACGACGGCACCGTTTAAGGCGGCATGATTTCTTGTCGTCGTTATTGTCATCCGGGGGATTGTAATCATACTCGAAGTCGCCGTCGATGAATCGCGCTTCACAATAGACATATTTTGAAGTGTCACTGGCCGAAAGCTTGACAATACTTCTTTGGGGACTTCCGGAGGGAAGTTGGCTCTTATGAATCCAAATCCAGCCTTGGTTCACGTCTTCTTTTAGAGCGGGGAAGATTGTGAATCGCGCCATAAATAAAATGAATCAAAACATCGCGGCCTGGTTCTGAGCGCCGAATCTTTTCGACTTTCATTGACTCCCGATGGCTGCGGACGTGGTTAATCCAACAACACTGTGAATATTTTCCTTAAGAATGTTTGCGTCTGATGAATTGTAAAAACTATCTAAGGCACTATAGTAAAAATCCGCTGTAAAGTCTCGGCCGAATTCCTTGTTTATCGCAGCGGCAGTGGTTTCGCAAAACCGTTGCCTTGATTCGGAGTCAGCCCTTTGCCAATCGTAACCGTTACTATCTTTCGTAAAAGATACTGGGTAGGTTTTTTTCATAACACTGAATTGTTCACTGTGTGAGTCAACCTCTGTTCCTGTTTTGCCGCCGTGGTCTGAGAGCAGCGTAACGAGATCATCGTAGCCCATTTTTTCCGCAATGTCTAACGGTGTCATTCCTAAATAAAGGCAATTGGCATCAGCCCCTTTATCAAGCAGAACTTTCGCTATTTCGGTCTGATGCCAACGTGCCGCCATGTATAAATGTTTAGGGCCGCCCATACCATCATCAGAATTTGGATCTGCTCCCCCGTTTAACAAAGCAACAACTGTGTCCTTGTCACCGGCCAAAATTGCCTGGCTTAAAACAAATCCTCGACCTGTTTCTGCCACAACCGGAGGTTGGCCAGTCTGTTCTAAAGAAACCGAAGTAGATGGTTGCTGATTATCTGTTTTTTGTTCTGTGTTTACAGGGACAGCAGCATCCTGACAACCGCCAAAATTGGAAGAGGAAAACTGCATTAAAAGAAAGATGACACAAACGACGACAAAAATGATTAAGTTGGAATTAACTTTTCCCTGACTCGAATTTTTATGGCATTTGATTTTCATAATTATAACACAACCATTCTTTTATGAGGCTGGTCTCGTTGCCAGATTTGCTTGGGGGACGGGCGTGTGCTTTCCCACGTGGCTGGCGGTGGTCCATTCGGCCCGTTTCGCCGCGTTGCTTTTGCAGGTGTTGCACACGATGCCCTTTCCAAGTTGTGATGGCAATTATCCGCCGCTTGGGAACGAGCGCAATAATTTTTTGAGTGAAAACGGCTTTCTAGGCGAGTCTGTTTTTTGCCCCACATTTCAATGACTTGCCTAGCACTGCAAAATGAGCATTATGCAGCCAACACAACGGCCCGATATGAAATCATTTGCTTTGTTTCCTTTGGCGATCGTGGCGCTGACGGCATGTGTGGGCTGTGCTCCCGCCGCCGACAGTAGAGCGTTTATTCCGTCGAATCCGAAGGAGATGCCGCGGCTCACCGATCATCATTCGCCCGCCTACCGCGCCGCCAGACTGTTCCTGCATGGCATCAACCTGGGCAATTATCTGGAAGTGCCCCCCGGCGAAAATTGGAATGTGACTTGTTCCGCGGCGGACTTTGCGTCCATGCGCGCCGAGGGATTTGATCACGTGCGCGTGCCGGTTGGCTGGCAACATTACACCGGCCCGGCGCCGGACTTCACAATTTCACCGGAAATTTTTGCGAAGGCGGATTGGGCCGTCACCAATGCGCTGAACAATCAGCTCGCGGTCATTATCAACGTCTGCCATTTCAATGCGTTCACCACCAATCCCGTCGCGCAGACGGACAAGTTGCTGGCGATTTGGCGGCAAATTGCGGCGCATTATGCGAATTTTCCCGGCTCGCTCGCGTTTGAATTGTTGAACGAACCCAACGGCGCGGCCACCACGCAGGTGATGAATCCGATTTATGCCCGGCTCATCGCCGAAATCCGCCAAACCAATCCGCACCGCACGATCTTTGTTCAGCCGGGCAATTGGGGCAATATTGACGAATTGGAAAATCTTGTTCTTCCACCCGACGATAATTTGATTGTGTCCGTCCATTGTTACGAGCCGTTTTATTTCACACATCAAGGCGCCACCTGGGCCGGCGAGGACACGCAGGTCACCGGCATCCAATATCCCGGCCCGCCCGCCAAACCGCTCGTGCCCGACCCGTCGCTGAAGTTGAACCCGTGGGTGTTGGACTGGATTTATGCCTACAACACCCTGCCCACCGCCCAAAATCCGTCCGGCCCATCGGCCTTCGTGGACAAATTGAAACTGGCGCGGGAATGGTCGGACTATTATGGTCGTCCGATACACGTCGGCGAATGGGGCTGTTACATCAAGGCTGACGCGCAATCGCGGCTCCGCGAGATTACCGCGTTTCGACAAGCGCTTGACGCGGAGAAGCTCGGCTGGGCGATGTGGGATTGGGGCGCGTTGTTCCGATATTGGGACGAGAAAAACCAGCGGCCTTTGCCGGGAATGCATGAAGCTTTGTTCGGAAAATAAACCAGGATGATTGGTCCATCTAACCAAATGCTTCCTCGACTTTTTCACTGGAATGAGGGGTTACGCCCGCCCTCACCTTTTATCCTCTCCCCTCCGTCTTCGCTACGCTTCGACGCGATCGCGCCGAAGCCAGGGGCGAAGGCGGACAGGAGAGGAAATGGCGTTCGATTGTTGCTGGTTTTGCGGATGAGCGTCCGGCCATTCCAGTTGTATAAATTTTCAAAGGAGCGGCGAATGATTCTCCCTCTCCTGGGGGAGAGGGCCGGGGTGAGGGCGGATGTCATCCTTGCATCCATAAGGTCATGGCTGCACCCGAAAAGTCCGGTTTCACGCCCCGTCACCCGTTGAAAACATCGAAGAACCAACCAAATCCACCATGAAAAAACTCTGCTGCCTCTTGCTCGCAATGATTTTTGCCTCTGGCTGCCGCACGCCACAGTCGCCCGCCAATTCCCACGCCAACGCCCAAACCAAAGCCGTGCTCAAGTATTTCCAAAGCCTTGAGGGGCGCTCCGACAAACGCCTTTTGTCCGGGCAATTTTCCAATTTCGGCGACCGCGCCAATCTGCGTCTGCTCGAGGACATTCACGACCAGACCGGCCATTGGCCGGCAATTTTCGGCGCAGATTATGCCAGTCGCGGTGGCATCAGCACCGAAGCCCCAAACCAAGCGGCCATCGAGTATTGGCAGCAGGGCGGTCTCGTCACGCTCAGCACGCATCTTTACAATCCGGCACGGACGAATGCGCCGTCCGGCGGATTGCGCGACAACGACGTTGATCTGAACACCCTGCTCGACACCCGCACGGAAACGCACGCGCGCTGGTTGCACGAGCTGGATCAAATCGCCGAGGGCTTGCAGCAGCTTCAAACCAACGGCGTCGTGGTCCTGTGGCGGCCGTTTCACGAAATGAACGGCGACTGGTTCTGGTGGGACGGCAAGGACCCGGAAACATTCAAAAAACTCTGGCGACAGGAATTCAATTATTTCACACGGACCAAAAGATTGGACAATCTGCTCTGGGTCTATGCGCCCAATCACCGCACCAACACCGCCGTGTATTATCCCGGCGACCGCTACGTTGATCTGGTCGGGCTTGATGCCTACACGGATTTCGTGGACACCAATCACATCCTCGGCTACGCGGAGGTCGCGCGGCTGCCCAAGCCGTTCGGGTTCACGGAATTCGGCCCGCACTCGCCCAGCAATCCGCCCGGCGATTACGATTACCGGCGCTTTCTTGATGGTGTGAAGACAGACTTTCCGCGCACGGTCTTTTTCATGAGTTGGAACGCGAAATGGAGCCTGGCGTCGAACACGAACGTCACGGAAATGCTGAACGATCCATGGCTCGTCAATCGCGAAGACCTCCCCAAAAATCTGGCCGGCAAACGGTGAACGCAGTGTCCAACTTGGTGGCAGTTGGCAGACCGTCGTACTGCAGAATGGAATTTTTGATGCTAGGGCGTCACACAAATTCAAAACAGGCTGACGACGATTCTCCTTCTCCGCTTCGGGGAGAAAGGCGGTGTGAGATGCTGTTTCAGCCGCAAAAGGCGCAAATCCAGGGACGCTACGCCGCGGTGTCCGCCTTGGTGGGCATTAAGTTCGCGCCGTGCGGTTGGTCCCGCGTCAACCCCCTGATACACTATTACCAAAAGGAAAAGAACTGGCACAGAAATTGCGCGTCCATGGCTAGGATGAACGAACGCACTGGAAAGCAAAGACACATACTGGTCGTGGACGACGAACCGCTCGTACGCTATACCGTCCAAATACTTCTCCAGGGCGACGGTTACGTCGTTGACGAGGCCAAAAGCGGCGCCGAGGCGCTGGCCCTGTTTGAGCCTGGCAAGTTCGACATGATTTTCACCGACTACTTTATGCCGGAGATGAAAGGCGATCAGTTGGCTGCGGCCATCAAGAGGCGCTCACCCAAGCAGCCCGTCGTGATGCTCACGGCCTTTCCCGAAAAACTTCAGACTTCCGAGTGCCCGCTGGGAGGCGTTGATTCCTTCATTTGCAAACCGTTCGAACTTGAGACCCTGCGGACGGCGATTGCCCGGTTCGCTCCACGCTGAACCCGGAGTCCACCCAGACCGACTGGTTGAGAGTTGCGAGTTACGGATGCCCCGGCGGTATATCCCTGCCTCAAAATGAATCCGCGTTCATCGCGTCATCCGCGGTCAATGCGCGGTTACGAGGACGAGAACGAGAAGGATTACGATTCCACCGGCGTGATTACATAGTTGCGGACACACGGAAGTGGGAACAGACCACGGCATATTACATCGACACGCATCGAACCGTGCGTGCGTTTGTGAAGAATGCCGGTCTCGGCTTCGCCATCCCATATCTCCATAACGGCCAAATGCACGATTACCAGCCCGATTTTATCATCCGTTTGGACACGCCTGATGAGCGTTATCTCGTTTTGGAGACGAAGGGCTATGATCCGCTCTTGGAGGTCAAACAGGCAGCCGCGCAACGCTGGTGTTCCGCCGTGAACGCGCATGGCGAGTTTGGGCGTTGGTCTTATAAACTGGCCAGTCGAACGGATCAAATCAGGGCTATTTTAGATACCCCGCATTCCAACTAGCCGCTGGCCGTCGTGTTGACTCACGGATAAATGTTACCCGGGGCGGGAGTCAGTCATGACAACGTTGCCTCAGGTTGGAGGTTACTCTGTGCAGTGAAGAACAGGCGCAATTTCTGTTCAATGTTTTTCTTCAAAGCAAAGGGGTTGAGTTGAGCGTGTTGAGCCTTCAGGTGCGCCTTGACCTTCGGACTGATCTGGGGACTGGCCAGCAGCCGAGCGTAGGGCGTCTGCGGTTTTTCATACCGACGCACAGTGCGACTGCCGCGTTTGTCCCGGCTGCGCAGCTTGAGCGTGGGGCGGAAGTGGTTTTGGAACTGGCTCCATTCCCGGACGTAGAGGTCGTTCATGAGCCCGACCAGTTGGGGATGTTCGAAGCGATCGTGACCGAAGAGTTGGCGCACATGGGTCCAGTTCTTTTGCTCGACGTGGGCGTTGTCATTCTTGCGATAGGCCCGGCTGCGGGTAAAGGGTACCTGGCGCCATGGCCGGCCGGTGAGGTATTGATAAAGCGGCCAGTTGAGGAACTCGCTGCCGTTGTCGGCATGGAAGCTTTTCAAAGCAAAAGGCGCCTGGTTCTCGATGTCCCGCAAGTGGTCCAGGATGGCGCTGGAGCTTTTGTTCCAAACCGCGCGCAACTCGGTCCAGCCGCTGTAAAGGTCGGTAAACGTGAGGGAATAGACGAAATTGCCGGCCGTGGTGTCGCCACAATGCGCGACGGTGTCGGCTTCGATATGACCTGGCGTGGTGGTATCCGGCGGACCGCCGCGGGTGGGAATGCGATGGCGCAAGAGGGTGCCCGGTTTGGTGGCCGACAGGCCTCGGCGTGGATAACGCACGCGCACCGGCCGCAACAGCCGGTCGATCTGGGCCGGACTGATGGTCAGCAACTGCTGACGCAGCGGCGCAGATAAGGCCCCGTGCGTCTGTTCATAGAAGTCCAGCCATTCGGGCAAGGCCGCCTGCAAAAGCTTGGAGCACAGTTGATCGCTGGCCAGCCAGATCGCTTTGAGTGGCGGCAGCACCACCGCTGGCTTATAGGTCGGCGGGGGACCTGGCTTGCGCCGGGGCGGCTGGAGCACTGAGCGGTTAAGCAGTCGCAGCGCTGCTTTGCGGTGATAACCGCAAATGGCGCAGAACTCGTCCAGAATGCGGCTTTTGTGCTCGCGACCGGCGCGCTGATAACGACCGTGGATTTTGGTTAAATACTCCCGTTTGCTGGGCCGACTCATGTTCGTTGCTTGGGTAACCACGATCTTGAGTCAACGAAGAGCTAAACCCCTCGTCCAGCTCCCCGTCCCGGTAACATTTATCCTGAGTCAACACGGCCGTTTCGCATTCTTGCATTCGCACACTTGCTATTCAACATTCGTCTGCTTAATCTCTGCGCCCTTGAAAAAAAACGGACGCCCCGCCATTCCGCGCAAGACGATTTATCGCCTGTCGCTTTACCTGCGCTGCCTCGTGCGGCTGCGGGAGAACGGCATCGGCACCGTTTCCAGCGAGATGCTCGCCCGGGCCGCTGGTGTCAAGTCCACCCAGCTTCGCAAGGACCTCGCGTATTTCGGCACGTTCGGCACGCGCGGTCTCGGCTATGACGTGGCGGCGCTTTCCAAAACAATCGCTGACGAACTCGGCACGTCGCGCCTGCAACCGGTGATTCTGGTCGGCGTCGGCAATCTCGGACTCGCGCTGCTGTCGTATCGCGGTTTTGAAAAGGAGGGTTTTGAAATTGTCGCCGCATTCGACGCTGACCCGCGCCGGAAGCGCGACAAGAAAACGAAGCAGCCGATTTACGGCATGGACGAACTGCCGGAATTTGTCGGGAAACAAAACATCAAAATGGCCATTCTCAGCGTGCCGGCCGCCGTGGCCCAGGAAGTCGCGAACCACCTGATTCAGTCCGGCATCGTGGGCATTCTGAATTTCGCGCCGATTGTGCTTTCCGTGCCCGAAGAGGTCATGGTCAACAACGTCAACCTCGCCATCGAGCTGGAAAACCTGAGTTATTTCACCCAGGAATGACCGTGCAATCGGCGGAGCTCTCAACCGGGGATTGAACGAAGACCCGGCTGCATTTTAGTTCGTGCGGCTTCGCCCATGGCCAGCGACATCTCCGGACCCGGGGTTGAAACCAGTTGCACTGATTTTTTCGGACTTCGCGCCTTCCGGGCCGGTTTCGGTTTGGCGGGTCCCGCCGGCGCAGCCGGCGAAGTCGAGTCGGACAAATAAAGATACCGGCCGCAGCTCTCGCAAATCTGAATGTCCGTGTCGTGCATCAACGTCGTGACCACGCCGATGGGCACGCGCATGTGACAGCCGGTGCAGACCTGGTTGCGGACGGCAGTCACGCCCTTTTTCCCCTTGGCCACCAGGCGGTCGTAGTGGGCGAGGATTTGAGCGGGGATTTTGCCGCGCAGTTCCGTGATGGTTGCCCCGGCGTTTTTTTCTTTGATTTCTCCGAATTCGAGCGACTGAAGCGTGATTAGATTTTGTAGTAATTCATTCATAGGCCCGTGATGGTTATCTCATAGTTGGCGGCATTGCGCAAGTCGAATCCATCCGGCCCAACAGGCGCAATAATCCGTCCAAAATTGTAATCGGATGCGGCGGACAGCCGGGAATGAAAAGATCAACCGGCATCATGCCGTCAACGCCGTTCTGTTGTTCGGCGTGGCCGAGGTATGGCCCACCGGAAATGGCGCACGCGCCCACAGCAATCACCAACTTTGGCGATGGCACTGCCTCGTAGGTCTGGCGCAAGGCCGATTCCATGTTCTGTGTCACCGGCCCGGTGATGAGCAGGCCGTCGGCGTGACGCGGTGAGGCGACGAATTGAATGCCGAATCGTCCCAAGTCGAACACCACCGTATTCAGCACGTTCACGTCGGCCTCACAACCGTTGCAGCCGCCGGCGCTCACCTGCCGCAACTTGAGCGAACGGCCAAATAGTTTGCGCGACTTTTCGTCGAGCGCCCTGGCCAGTTGAAATTCCTTTTCACCGAGCATCAGCGCATCTCGCCGCGAGGCCGCCAGACGATGTTCTGTCGTGAACCTGATTGTCCCTTCCGGACAGGCGCGCTCGCATTCCGGGCAAAAGAGGCAACGCCCGAGATCGAGTCGCACACCGTTTGCATCCACGGCAATTGCCCCGGTCGGGCAGGCGTCGGCGCAGACGCGGCAGCCGTCCGGACATTTTGCGGTATCAATTTCCGGGCGGCCACGCAAACGGTCGGGCAGCACCGGCGGTTGCTTCGGAAAACCGACCGTGCGATGCCCTTGATGGGCGCGGGCCAGGATTGCTTTTAGCATAATGTCATTCCATTTTGGATTTGCGATTGACGATTGACGCGCCAACGCCCGGCAGCACGCAAATTGTAAATCATAAATCGTAAATCATAATTTTCACAGGTCATGGCCGCAATACGACAGGTTGAAACTTTTGTTGCACAGCGGGAAATCGGATATTTGCTGGTCGCGCAACGCCTGCGCCAGCCCCATCCAGTTGTGAAACGACGGGTCAACCACTTTGTAATGCTCAAATTTCCCCGCAGCATCCGTCAAGGCCGCGTGACAAATTTCCCCGCGCCAGCCTTCGGTGAGCGACACCACAGCATGGTTGGCCGCAAGCGGGCCAATTTCCGCACGCACCGGACCGTCCGGCAATGCCTTGAGTTGGTCGAAAATGAACGCGATGGAACGCTGGATTTCCATCCACCGCACGTGCGCCCGGGCAAAGACAGTGCCCGTGTGATACAAGGACACGGGGATTTGCGCGAACCGGTAAATGCCCGAAGGAAACTGCGCCCGCACGTCGCGTTCGATGCCGCTGGCGCGCGACACCAAGCCGACCAGTCCCAGTTCCAACGCGGTCTCGCGCGATACCGGACCGGCATTTTCGAATCGTGAGCGCACCGAGGGCGCATCCCAAAGCAAATTCACCGCGTTGGTCACGTCTTTGCGGGCCTGCTCCAAACGTTCCTCCAACTGCGCCTGCCGGGCTTCATCGAGATCAAATAAAACGCCGCCGGGCCGGACCAGCCCGCGCCCGAACCGGTTCCCGCAAATCAGTGCCGTCAGATTCAGAAAATCGCCGCGAATGCGTCCGCAAAAACTCGCCGTGGGCAGGTATCCGACGTCACCGGCCAGCGCGCCGAGGTCGCCCGTATGATTGGCGAGCCGTTCCAGTTCGAGGGCGATGGCGCGCAACGCCTGCGCCCGCGCCGGCACGCGGCAGGCCGCCAAGGCTTCGACCGCCTCGCAATACGCCAGCGCGTGCCCGATGGTCGTATCGCCGGCGAGGGTTTCCATGTAAGGAATCGTCCGCTTGTCCGGGCCCCCGATGAGCGCGCGTTCAACGCCGCGATGCTGGTAGCCGAGTGAGATTTCCAGGTGATAAACCTTCTCGCCGTGGCATTGAAAACGGAAATGTCCCGGTTCGATGATGCCGGCGTGCACCGGGCCGACTGCAACTTCATGGACTTCCTCACCGGTCATTGTGAAGAAATCCGTGACGCCCGGCTGAATGGGAATTTCCGCCGAACGGTTCCAGGCATCGCGGCCTTTGCAGTAGGAACGATGAAATCGAATCGGTTTCAACCACGGATGGCCTTCGGGGCGGACGCCCCATTGCTCGGCGATTTCCCGTTCGAACCAGTGCGCTTGCGGGCAATCCGGAGTTAATGCGGGATACGTGTCTCCGACCTGCGTCGAGGTCACGGCCAGCGTTCCTGCCGCCTCCTGTGCCAGCACTGCGAACAACCGAACATCGCCCAAGCCCGCTGCTGCGTGGCGGCATTGGACATCCGCCTCTTGAACTTTGGCGCCAAACAAGGCGCTGAGGCGCGCCCCGGTTTCAACCGCCGACAAGATCGTTTCCCGGAATTCGTCGAAAGCCATCGGCGGCAGGTCGGTAAGGTTCACTTTCTCCCCGTTGCGAAGAATGGCAATTGAATAAGCACTCATGGTGTCGCTCCTCCCGATGAAGCCGTGAGTGCCGGGCTGACGTGGCGGATGACATCGGCGGCGGCGTTCAAGGCTGTCTGCAACGGCTCCGGCATCCACAATCCCAACACCAGCAACAACCCGAGCGGCAGCACGACCAACAATGTCTCCAGCATTCCAGCGCGGCCCGGCGGGACGGTCGGGTCTGCCTTTCCCCAAGCTAGCGGAATGGCATGGCCCAACGCCCCCACAAAAACCACCCCGGCTCCAAACAGAAACAAGACCAGCGCCAGAATGGCCCCGCTGTCCATGGCCGCCTTGAGAATTTGCAGTTCGCTCATGAACAGCGCGAACGGCGCCACGCCAATCAACGCCAGAAGGCTGCCAAATAATCCCATCCCCCATGCCGGCGCCACCCGCATCGCGCCAGATAGCCGGCGCATGTCGTGTGTGCCGAACGTTTGCCCCAGCCGGCCGGCGGCAAAAAAGGCGAGCGTTTTGCACAGTGAATGATTGAGAGTGTGGAACAGCGCGGCAAACGTTCCCAAGCCGCCCAAACCCACGCCGAGCGTGATGATGCCAATGTGCTCGACGCTGTGATATGCCAGCAGGCGCTTCAGGTCGTGTTGAAGCACAATGAACGCCGCCGCCACCAGAATTGAAAAGAGGCCGAACCCGACTAAAAGCCGCAATCCCCAACCCGTGTTGCCCGTGCCCGCCTCGACGATTGGCACGTAACGCATCACGCAATACAACGCCGTGTTCAGCATGAACCCGGAAAAGAGCGCCGAAACAGGAGCGGGCGCCTGGCTGTGCGCGTCCGGCAACCAGTTGTGCATCGGGGCCAGACCGGCCTTGGTGCCGTAACCGACCAGCAGGAAGATGAAGGCGGCTTTAAGCCAGGCGGGGTCCAACAACGCGGCGTGCGCCTGCAACCGTGTCCACAGTAGAACCTCCGGCGCGCGCAAGCCCAGCCCGTGCGTCGAGGCGCCGACCAGCAGCGTCCCCATGAACGCGAACGCCACGCCGACGGAACAAATCAAAATATACTTCCACATTGCCTCCAGCGATTCGCCCGTCACATGCACACAAATCAAAAAACCGGTCAGCAGCGTCGTGGCTTCAATACCCACCCACATGATACCGAGGTTGTTGGAGATGAACACCAGCGTCATCGCCGCCAACGCGCCGCACCACAAGCTGGCGAACTGCCGCGCCTGTTTCAGCGTCAGCCGGTCTTCCCGCAGTTCCACCCCGAAATAAACCGCGGCGTAGGTTGAGCATAGTCCGTAAATCAGCAGCATGACGCCCAGGTTGTAGGCCGACAGTGCATCCAGATACAACCATTCCGCGCCTGCCGATACCGATCCCGAAACCAGAACTTTTCCCGCCACAAACCAGCCCAGGGCCACGGTGACGCCGACCCCGACGCACAGGACGCGCAGGATGGTCCGCGCCGACCGCAACCGGAGCGTCAATCCGCCCGTCACCGTCGGCACCAGAACCAGCCACCAGAGTAATGCTTCGTGTCTCATCAACCGTCAGCCTTTCAAACGGTCCAGCCGGTCCGTTTCGATGTGGTCGAACTCGCGGTTGATGTGATAAACCGCAATCCCCATCACCAACACCGCCACAAACACGTCCAGCAGAACCCCCAGTTCCACCAGAAACGGCGTTTCGGCAACGACCCCGACTCCAAACGTGTAAATGCCGTTCTCCAGAACCAGAAATCCCAGCACCTGGTTCAACGCGCGTTTGCGGGCAACAATCAAAAACAACCCGGCGAAGATGGAAAAGAGCGCCACCGGCGCGAGCCAAGGCGAGGCGATGTCCTCCGGCATCGCCAGCCGCGTGCACATCCAGAACGACACGCCCAGCGCCAGCACACCTGCGACGAGCGACGCCACATAGCCGACGTAAGGCTCGATCTCGCGCGCCACTTCCGCCTCCCGCACCGCGCGAAAGAGCAGCCACGGGAACACGACGCCTTTCAGCGTGATGGTTCCCAATGCCAGCAGCGCGAAGTGCGACGACAAATTTTGCAGATGCGCCAGAATTGGCAGCAGACCGAGCACCACGCCTTGCAGTGCCACGACGCGAATTGAAGCGCCCAGCCGGCTCGACCCGAGCAACTTCAGGTTGGTCAGCGCCACGAGAACGAGAATGAGATTGGTGGTCATAGTGCGTGGTTCGTTTTCAACGTCAGCTCCAACAGAAATGCCATCGCCGCCAGCGCGCCCGCGCCGACCAGCAATTGCGGCACAACCACCAGCCGCAGCCGCGCCATGGTGGATTCAATGACGCCCACGATCACGGCGACGACAAACATTCCGCCGGTGGCCAGCAGCAGGTCCAGCCACGCGTTGTTCGTGACCGGCAGCACAATTCCGACGACCAGCGCCGCGAACAGCCATAGTTTGAGCGCCGAACTGTAAAGGATGAACGCCAAGTCCGGCCCGCCGTGATCCAGCACCATCACTTCGTGAATCATCGTCAATTCGAGATGGGTGTTCGGATCGTCCACCGGTATGCGCGCGTTTTCAGCCAGCAACACAACCATCAGCACGATGACCACCAGCGCCAGTACCGGCGCGGAGTCCAGCAAATGTGCGCCCGGAGCCGGGCTGAACATCATCGAAAGCGACAACTCTCCCGTCTGGCGCGCCAGCGTCACCAGCGCGATAAACAAAGCCGGCTCGGCCAGCGCGGAGAAGAAAACCTCGCGGCTCGCGCCCATGCCCTCAAAACTCGAGCCGGTGTCCAAGGCCCCAACGACGGTGAAGAACCGCATCAGCGCCAACAGACCGGCAAAAAGCAGAAAATCACCCGGGAACGCGACAAGCGCCGGGAAATTCCCCAGCGGCATCAACGCCGCCGCCATCAGCGCTGCCGCCAGGCCAATCATCAGCCCGCTGCGGAATATCCAAGTCGTTGTCGCGCTATAGACCGCGCCTTTGCGCAACAGTTTCCACAAATCGAAATACGTTTGCAGCAACGGCTGGCCGTGTCGTCCGGCAAAAATTGCCTTGGTGCGGTTGATGACACCGAATAGCAACGGTGACAACACGAGCGCCAGCAGCAACGGGATGAAAGAAAGCGCGTTCATGGCTCAACGAAATGTCCAGACCAGCAGCACAATCAACGTCACCGCGATGTAAAGCACGTAAAGCTGGACTTTGCCGTGCTGCAACCAGCGCACCTGCGACAGCCATTCGTTGAGGCGCTCGAACATTGGCCGATACATTTCCTCGTGCGTAAGGTCAGGTGTCACGGTTTCCAACGCCGCTTCAGTGGGGAAGAAGCCGCGTGGTGGCACGACTTTTTTCCTCGTACCCAACAGTGGACGGAACAGGTCCGTCAACGGCTGGGCAAACGACGAGGCGGTATATTGCATCCGTGCCGTCGGCTGCGCGTAACCACATCCCCACGTCACGCTCTGTTCCACTTGCCGGCCCGCCAGCAAACCGCGTCGCAACAAAATCAACACAAACAACAGCAACAGAAAGGCAACGGCTCCGATGACAACAAAGGCCAGCGGGCCTGTCGCAGAAATCAAGTATTCACTGACGATTTCAGCCCGTTGTCCCGTCACATTTTCCAAAACCGGCTGCAAACAGCCGACAACGGCGGGGGCGAACAAACCGATTAGCACGCATCCCGCCGCCAGTGCCAGCATGGGCAGGCGCATCGCCCAGCCCGTTTCGTGCGCATGCGATCCATGTTCGCTGCGCGGCTCGCCGAGAAACACCATGCCAAATGCCTTGGTGAAACACGCCGCCGCCAACCCGCCGATGAGCGCCAGCGCGGCAATCACCGCCAGCAACGGCACGGCGATTGGGCCGTCGGTGGAAATGCCGCCTTTGAACGCGCCCAGAAAAATCATGAACTCACTCACAAACCCGTTCAGCGGCGGCAAACCCGAAATCGCGACCGCGCCCACGAGAAAAGTCACCGCCGTCCACGGCATCCGCTTCAGCAGCCCGCCGAGGTGGTCAATTTCAAGCTTTCCGGTGCCGTGCAACACCGCGCCCGCGCCGAGGAACAACAATCCTTTGAACAAGGCGTGATTGACCACGTGCAGTAATGCGCCGCCGAATCCGAGCACAATCAGCACGAACGAACCGGTGCTCATGCCCAGCAAGCCAACGCCGAGGCCCAGCGCGATGATGCCGATGTTTTCCACGCTGTGATAAGCCAGCAACCGCTTCAGGTCGTGCTGGGCCAGTGCAAACAAAACGCCCAGCACGCCCGAAGTCACCCCGATGGTGATAAGTCCCCACCCCCACCACAACGGCGGCATGCCTAAAAACGTGAACGCGCGCAGCAACCCGTAAATTCCCGTCTTGATCATCACGCCCGACATCAGCGCGGAGACGTGGCTGGGCGCGGCCGGATGCGCTTCCGGCAGCCACACGTGCAGCGGCATGAACCCGGCCTTGGTGCCGAATCCAATCACCGCCAGCAGGAACAGAACGCTGGCCAAACCTTGCGCGTGAATGCCTTGCTTCGCCCAGACATCGAAATCCATCGAACCGGTTTCGCGCGCCAGCAACAGGAAAAATGCCAGCAGAAACGCCGTGCCCAGATGCGTGGCCACAAAATAAATCCAGCCCGCTTCGCGCACGGATTCCTTTTCGTGCTCGAAAATAACCAGAAAGAACGACGCCAGGGCCATCAATTCCCAGGCCACCAGGAACAACACGGCATTGCGCGCCACCAGCACGAGCACCATGCCCAGCACCAGCAGGCAATAATTAAACCAGACCGGTCCGAGCGAACGCTTTCCCTCCCACGACCGCAGATATTCCACGCCGTAAATTGCCGATAGCGCCGAAAGAAGGAGAGTCGGTATTAGAAACCAAGCCGAAAGCGGATCCAGCTCGATAAAGAATTCGCCAAACGGCATTGACCACGGCAAATGTAGTTGCTCGACCGGGCCACCCAGCAACGCCTGAACCGCCGGAATAGAACCTAATCCTGCTGCGATGACCACCGACCCTGTGGCCAACCACGACCAATTCAGACCTGTCCGACTCAGCAACAACACCGCCACCGCGCCTACAAGCAGGATGGCCATCGCAAACAGCAACAACGTCACGCAACAACCTCCTTCTTGGCCGTCACGGTCGAAGACCGCAGACTGTTACTGATGGCTCGGGCCGCAGCCAGAATTTCATCGTGTCCGGCCTGTCGAATGATGAGTGCCTTGAAATCGCGATTGCGCAACGCGAACGCCAAACGTGACAGCAAATGGAGGTGCGCCTTGACGGTGGGGCTGATGAGCGTGAACAGCGTGTGCACCGGTTGTCCGTCCAACGCTCCGAAATCCACCGGCGCTTCCAGAAAACACAACGTCACCACCGGCTGCGGCACATGCAGCACGATGGGATTTCGCACGTGCGGAATGGCGATGCCATCGCCGATGGCGGTGGATTCCAAAGCCTCGCGCGCGAGCAGCACTTGCAGCAGAAATTCGCGGTCCACCTTGTCCGGCAACCGCAGCACCTCGACTATGCTGCGGAGAACAGCCGGCTTGTCCTTACCGGCCAGCCGATAGAAAATTCCCCCCACCTCCAAGGCGTCGGACAATTCAGGAAGCGGCGATGAGCCGCCTTCCGGTTCTTCAAAAATCCGCGGCGAAACATTGATGCGGTTTGCCGTGGCCCATTCCAACAGTTCGGCGCGGTTGAACCGGTATTGTCCACTCAACCGATAACCCGGCAGTTTCCGCTCATCAATCCAGCGATAAACTGTCTTTTCAGAAATATTCAGCAATCCGGCTACGTCTTTGACTGTCAATTGCATCTGTTCGCGATGTCCAGCCTGCGAAATGCACTTTGGACATCTTTGGACATTGTCTAAATAGAGGGTTCAAATGTCAAGCGCTTCCTAGCGCCGTAGGCGCAGCATCTTTGTAGAATCACAACCAAAATAAAATTTTAGCCCCGTCGGGGCGGCATATTCCTAACAATACGCTCGGGCGTTTTCTAGGAAAACATTCCATTTGTATTGTCTGAAAAGCCTGTGTCTTCACGCCAGACGATATTGATTCCTAACGACGTCAGCCATCTCTCAATGTCAGGAGACGGTTTTCTCGGAAGAAGAATTGCTTTATGGCTAACGCGCAACCGTGGGTTTCCTTTTGCCTGGAAAGCATAATCCAAAAGCTGGCCCACTGCCATTCTAATGAATTCTCGCCCCATTGAACCTTTGGCCTCGATCAAGTTTCTTCTTTCTTTTTCGTACCCGTCACACCGAAGTCTCTCATATTTTGCCACCTCAAGCTTGCGGCCCTTTTTTCCCAAGGCTTGTTTATAACTTTCCAACAATTGTGCTTCGGTCTTTGTCGCTTTTATAATTTGGCGTACCCTCCGGACGATGAACTGGGATTGATGGAGTTTCGGCAAATCTACTAGATCAGATTGAATGCCCTTTGAATTTATCGAGATGCTTCCCTTTTTGGAGGATGGTTTGCCTTTACCAGTAAGTTGGCCCTCCATCCATTCGCAAATTCTGCGATGGATCCGTTTCTCTGGATGCAGTTGGACTAGCGCCTTTGAGTGTTGAAGGACTTTGATAAGCGGAACACCTGAAGGTGGCCTGTTGAACGATTTGAATGGAACTACGTTCCGTAGGGATACAGTTTCAGACGAAAGTGCCTTAAATGTTTTCCTTTTGAATTCACCTCGGACAATCCCTAACCCAACAATTTGGGGTTTCCAATCATGTCGTCTGGCAATAATTATGCGGTCGTTCCATCGTATACCGGAAATGTGCGACGGTTGTGTGCCAGCGAACTTCCGGCCCAAAATGTGATCCGACTTATTAGGTCCATATCCCATGAAGGCTACGCGAAGGCGACGGGATAATTTATTCCAACCTTCAACCGTATCTTCGTCATCTTTGACATTCGGAGAGACTATCCAGTACTGCCTATCGTTCATAAGCGGTGACTTTGCTGACAGGCTGGAGAACCTTGCTCGCTTCGTCCATCCAAAAAGATTTTGGGAAGCACAGCCGTCCCGGCTGTCGTGTTCGGCGCCCCGTCGAACACATTCCCGGATGTTTCCAGCGAGGGCGCTGGAAACGGCACGCGAGGCGCGTGCGCTCCCCTCTTATTCTTTCTTCGCCGCTTTGACCTCGATATGCAAGTCGCGCAATTGGCGAGGCGTAACGGCGGCGGGCGAATCGGTCATCAAGTCCGTGCCTTTCGCGGTCTTCGGAAAAGCAATCACGTCGCGGATACTCGGCGTGCCGCAGAGAATCGCGCAGAGACGGTCAAAGCCGAGCGCGATGCCGCCGTGCGGCGGCGCGCCATAGCGGAACGCTTCGAGCATGTAACCAAAACGCAGCTTCGTTTCTTCCGGCGTAATTTGCAGCACGTCCTCGAACACCATTTTCTGCACGTCGGGCTGGTGGATACGAATCGAGCCGCCGCCGAGTTCCACGCCGTTCACCACCACGTCGTAATGCTGGCCGCGGACTTTCTTCGGGTCGGTCTTGAGCAGCGGGATGTCCTCGGCCACCGGCGCGGTGAACGGATGATGGCTCGAATACCAGCGGTTCTGTTCCTTGTCGAAACTGAGCAGCGGAAAATCCACGACCCAGAGGAAGTCGAACCGGTTCGCATCAATCGTCAGCTTCCCCTGCTCTTTCAGAACGTTTGCACAGTAACGCCGGATTTCGCCCAGGACTTCGCACGCGTTCAGCCATTGGTCGGCGGCGAACAAAATCAAATCGCCTTCCTCGATGGCCAGTTTCGTCTGTCAGTGCGGCCTTTCTCGGCGTCGCTGAAAAATTTCACGATGGGCGATTTCCATTCGCCGCCCTCAATCTTGATGTAGGCCAGGCCTTTTGCGCCCAAGCCCTTGGCATATTCGGTCATCGTCTCGATCTGTCCCTGCGTCGCGCCGGCCAGGCCCTTGGCGTTGAGCGCCTTCACCACGCCGCCGGCGGCGACCGCGCCGCTGAACACCTTGAACTTGCTGGCGCGGAAATCCTCCGTGAAATCCACCAGTTCCATGCCGAACCGCGTGTCCGGCTTGTCAATACCGTAACGGTTCAACGCTTCCTCGAACGTAAGACGCTTGAACGGCGTCGCCACGTCAAGGTTCAACGCGGTTTTCCAGATGCGTTTGAGCAGCCCTTCAATCAAGTGGTAAATGTCCTCGCGTTCGATGAACGACATTTCGAGGTCAATCTGCGTGAATTCGAGCTGGCGGTCGGCGCGCTGGTCTTCGTCGCGGAAACAGCGGGCCAACTGGTAGTAGCGCTCGATGCCGCCGACCATGAGCATTTGCTTGAACTGCTGCGGCGATTGCGGCAGCGCGTAAAATTGGCCGGGATTGACACGGCTCGGCACGAGAAATTCGCGCGCGCCCTCGGGCGTGGATTTGAAAAGGACGGGCGTTTCGATTTCGAGAAACCCCTGCTCGTCCAAGTATTGTCGAGTGGCGAACGCGACCTTGCTGCGCAGACGGAGGTTGCGCGCCATCTCAGGCCGGCGCAAATCGAGGTAGCGGTATTTCAGGCGCAATTCCTCGTTCACCTTGCTTGCCACTTCGGGGTCGTCCACCGGGAACGGCAGCACGTCGGCCACGTTGAGCACTTCGAGTTCCTTCACCATCACCTCGACTTCGCCGGTGGGGATTTTGGGATTGTTGGTGCCTTCCGGGCGTTGGCGGACCTTGCCGGTGGCGCGGATGACGCATTCGCTGCGCAGCGCCGCGGCGCGCTCGAAAAGTTCCTTGGGCAGATCGGACGGATCGAAAACAGTCTGGGTGCGGCCTTCACGGTCGCGGATGTCAATGAAGATGAGGCCGCCGAGGTCGCGCCGGGAATGGACCCAGCCGGTCAAGGTGACCATCTGCCCGATGTGCGCCGGGCGCAATTCGTTGCAATGATGCGTGCGTTTCATTCAAATGCGGATTGCAGAATTCGGCCGTCTTCGCTGCGCTACGCCGCGCCAGCGGATTGCGGAATTCAGAATCCAAAGCGAAAGTGAATTCTGGCGAAGAAAGAGGCGGATTTCAAAGAGATTTTACAACTCCCTGATTTTAATCATCGTCTTAATCTGACGCTGTTTCAGTTGGCGATCACGATTGCGAGCGGGATTATGATCAGGAACCCAAAAAATTCCCCGCTCGCCACAGACATTCGCTTGAATTAACCTTCTGCCGCCATGACGGATTTGACGAAACCCGAACTCATCATCACCCACGAAAGCGACCTTGACGGATTGCTCGCGGGCGTGTTGTTGCAACGGCTCGCCAAAAAACGTTTCGGGGTGGACGCCCCGTTGGAGGCGTACCACTACAACTTTTGGAAACAGCGGGAGTTGCACGAAAGGGCCGCCTGGGTCGCGGATTTCACCTTCGAACCGCGCCTCGACAAACCAGAATGGGTCGTCTTTGACCATCACGTCACGGAGACTCCGCCCAAATTCGCCCGGCTCATTCACGACGTGAACAAATCCGCCGCGTTGCTATGCTACGAATTTTGCAGGAAACAAGACCTCGGCTCACCCACGCTGGATCGGCTCGTGCATCTGAACAACGTCGCCGATTTGTTTTTGGAGGACGATCCCGACTTCGTCATCGCCGGCGATTACGCGAGTCTGGTCAAAACCTATCAGTTTTGGAACCTGCACGCGCTCATCAACGGCGAAATTGAGAGGCTGCTCGACCATCCGCTGCTGGAAGTGATGGCGACGAAACGCCGTGTCGAGAACCCGCTCGGTTTCGAGTGGAGCAAAAACAACGTCACGGAACTCAGCCCCATGGTGGGGTTCGTGGACACCGTCGTGGGCAACAACAACCTCGTTGTCCACCAATTACTCGAGGAAAAAGCAACGAAATATCCGGTCCTGGTCACGTTATTCCGCAGGGGGAACCTGGTTTTCGTCAGCTTTCGCAGCCGGGATGGCGAGGCGCTCAGGGTTGCGGAAAAATTCCAAGGCGGCGGCCACGCCAACGCCGCCGGCGCGATCCTGCCCAAATCCATCCGGAACATCCCCGATGCCGTTGAATATATCCGGCAGATTTTAAATCCCAAACGGGACACGCCGCTGAACAGCCTGGAAAATCTTTTTGCCAGCATTGAAGCTGAACAAAAGAAGTGACTGCCAAGGGCGGCGAACGTCGGGATCGAACGAGGAAGCTTTGCCTTTCCGAGCGTAACACACACTGTTTCAAGGCTTATCCTAGCCTTATTTTACAGGGGTTCAAGCTCTTATTTCGACCGCTCGCCCATTGCTCCCCCAATCCACTTCTACCGCTCTTTTAGTGCTCGTTAGCCCGAAAATTTCATTGAAAGAAGTCGCAACGGTGATCTCGGCCCAATGTCTATTGGGTTGAAATGAATACGAAATACACCGCTGCGACGGGTACAGTTTGTAACCCCGAACTCTTCCATTTTCCAGCCGTAAAAAAGCGCTCGGTCAGCGCCGGCTTCACCGGCGGGGACGTGACCAGCGATGGCGGCATAGTGCTCTTGCGCCAGACCGACCGGCGCATCGGTCTGACCAAAGCCCTGGCCAAAGTCCTGCCCGATCCGCGCGCTCCAGAGCGCATCGAACATCCGGTCTTGAGTTTGGTGCGCCAGCGCATTTACGGGCTGGCTCAAGGTTATGAAGATCTCAACGATCACGACACGTTGCGTCACGATCTGGTTTGGCAAACGGCGGTCGAACGCGACCAACCGCTGGCCTCCAGTCCGACGTTGTGCCGGTTGGAGAACCGTGCCGACCGCCCAGTGGCTTGGGCGGTGCATCAAGTGATCGTCGATCAGTTCATCGCTTCGTTTGCGCCAGCGCCCGCGGAGTTGATCCTGGATTTTGATGCGACCGATGACCGGGTGCATGGGCAGCAGGAGGGACGTTTCTTTCACGGTTACTATGGTGATTATTGTTTCCTGCCGCTCTATGTGTTTTGCGGGGAACAGTTGCTGGTGTCCTATTTGCGGCCAGCCAACATTGACTCGGCCCGGCACGCTTGGGCGACTTTGAAGTTTCTGGTGACGCGGCTGCGGCAAGCGTGGCCGAAGGTCAAAATCATTTTCCGTGGGGATTCGGGTTTTTGCCGCTGGCGTATGCTCCGTTGGTGCGAAGGGCATGAGGTCGGTTACCTCGTGGGGCTGGCCAAGAACGCACGGGTGCTGGGTTTGGCGCAGAGTTTCAGGGAACAGGCGCAAAGTGATTTCCAGTCGCAGCAACAAAAGCAGCGGCTCTTTGGCGAGGTGAAGTATGCGGCGGACACGTGGGACAAAGAGCGGCGGGTGTTGGTCAAGGCCGAGCATACCGACCAGGGCAGCAATCCGCGTTTTGTGGTGACCAACTTGGCCGGCGACGCGCAAAAACTCTATGACGAGGTTTATTGCGCTCGCGGGGAGATGGAGAACCGGATCAAGGAGCAGCAGTTGGGACTGTTTGCGGATCGGACCAGTTGTCATGGGTGGTGGGCCAACCAGTTCCGGCTGCTCTTGAGCAGTTGCGCGTATGTGTTGATGGAGCGGCTGCGGGCGCTGGCGTTGGCGGGCACGGAACTGGCGCGGGCGCAGGTGGGCACCATCCGGCTGAAGCTTCTTAAGATCGGCGCAGTGGTTTTGCGCAATACACGGAAGGTACGTTTGCTACTGAGCAGCAGCTATCCGTATCAGGCGATTTTCCGTCAGGTGGTTGCGGCGCTGGATAGCGGTTGAGTCGCGGTGAGTGCTGTCCCCGGCACGCCGACAAACAACGGGGGTAAGGGGGCGTGTGCCTACGTGTTGAAAAACTGGCTGTTTAGACCGTCATCGGCATCTCTTTGCCAACTTTTGCCGCCGCAAAATTCAACTCGTCAGTCTGATGAAATATGCGGGTTAGGTGAAGATTTAGGTGAAACTTTTACGGATGACAACGGTAGCGGCGGACGACGAATGCGGCGATGCCGATGGCCAGCAATCCCAAAGCCGACGGTTCCGGCACGGGCTGGAAGGCAAGATAACCGGGGTATTTTAACCCGGAGGCAAAGGTAGTTCGCATTCCGCCCGCCGTGTATTCATAGAGGCTGCCACTGTATGGATCCGCCACAAACAGATCACCTGCGCTGTTAAAGGCCAGGCCCATAGGTGCATTCAACCCGGCAAAGGTGCTTTCCACTCCGCCCGGCGTGAATTCATAAATGAAGTTCATAAGGTTATCTGCCTCAAAGAGATTGCCCGCGCTGTTAAAGGCCAGTCCATAAGGTCTGCCCAACCCGGAGGCAAAGGTGCTTTGCACTCCGCCCGGCGTGAATTCATAAATACTTCCAGGACCGGGGGTGCCAATGTTCGCCACAAACAGGTCGCTTATACTGTTAAAGGCTAGGTCTAAAGGATTATTCAATCCAGAGGCAAAGGTGCTTCGCACTCCGCCCGGCGTGTATTCATAGATATTTCCACTGCCTGCATCCGCCACAAACAGATTACCTGTGCTGTTAAACGCCAATCCCCAAGGATGATTTAACCCCGAGGCAAAGGTAGTTCGCGCTCCGCCTGGCGTGTATTCATAGATATTTCCACTGCCTTGATCCGCCACAAACAGATTACCTGCGCTGTTAAAGGCTAGGCCCATAGGATCATTCAACCCGGACGCAAA
This sequence comes from uncultured Verrucomicrobiae bacterium, assembly GCA_963827205.1. GTDB lineage: Bacteria > Verrucomicrobiota > Verrucomicrobiia > Limisphaerales > UBA11358 > UBA11358. Next base: position 54,623 of record CAWHAH010000008.1, on the reverse strand, counting down.
GGTGCTTTCCACTCCGCCCGGCGTGAATTCATAGATGTTGCCGGTGTAATAATTCGACAAAAACAGATTCTGTGCCGCTGTGCTCAAGCCAGTCAGCAAGACCGCTCCGGCACAGACCGCGCCGGTCACGGAATAACGATAGGGGTGAATGGTTGTGTTCATAATCTAATCACAGTGAATTCGAGTTTCAATAGATATTTTCGTTCTCTCGTAGATAACTCGCAGGCGCACGCCGATTCTTTCAAAAAACTTTCATTTTTATCTGACTCATTTGCAATTACTTGCGTAAGGCAAATGAAACGAGGGTCTAACTGGCGTTGCTGTTTGAGAAGTCCCCGACCTGACGCCGCTCTCGCTTCTCCCGCCAGTGTTTGGAAACCTCTTTCGTCGCCTTGTGGAACCAATCCCTGTCAGTGGCCAATTGGACGACCTCGACCGCTGCAAACCACTTCAGCGCATTCGCCGCCAGAACTGGCCGATGGTTTTCGTCGCCTCATCCAGCCAATCAGCGTCAGCCAGCAAGGTCATCAATTCGATGGAACTAAAGAATTTCACCGCGTTCGGCCTGGACTTGCCCAGCGCCCGCAGTTTCCCCGCACTGACGAGAATAGCAACGTCCTCCGTCGTGCAATTCAACAGCTTTGCCACCTGACCCGCAAGGAGGCGCGCCGGCAAATCCCTCACTGCCCAAGTCGCCAACTACGTTTGCATCACATCGTCAGTCATATTTTGATTCTGGGATTTTAGTCGTCTATCAGCGTTAATTCGCGTGGTTTTTCTTTTCCTTGAAACGATTCACGTTTAATATCGCCAGCGTTTATGGCTGAATCGCAACCGGCAATTTCCTCCGCGGCGCGCGCCGATGGCCGCAACCCGAACCAATTGCGGCCCATCCGGTTTCAAAACGATATCGCGCCGCATGCCACCGGCTCGACGCTCATCGAATGGGGCAACACGCGCGTCATTTGCGGTGTGACCGTCGAGGACGGTGTGCCGCGCTGGATGAAGGAGCAGGGCGTGAAGGGCGGCTGGCTCACCGCCGAGTATGCGATGCTTCCCTACTCCACCCTGGAACGCAAACCGCGTGACAGCACCAAGGGGAAAGTTGACGGGCGCTCGCAGGAAATCCAGCGGCTCATCGGCCGCGCCATGCGCGCCGCGCTCAATCTCGAAAAACTGGGCGAACACACGGTCTGGGTGGATTGCGACGTATTGCAGGCCGACGGCGGGACGCGCGCGGCAGCCATCACCGGCGCCTATGTCGCCTTGGCGATGGCGATGCAAAATCTTTTGCTCGAAGGCAAATTGACCGAGAACCCGGTCTTGCACGCCGTTGCCGGCGTGAGCGTCGGCCTCGTAAACGGCCAGCCGCTGCTGGATTTATGTTACACCGAAGACGTGGCCGCGACGGTGGATATGAACCTGGTGATGAACTCCGCCGGCGAATTCATCGAAGTCCAAGGCACCGGTGAGGAAGCCACGTTCAGCGAACAACAGCTCAACGATTTGCTCGCGCTCGGCAAGGCGGGCATTCGCGAACTGGTGGCGGCGCAGGAAAAGGCGCTGTTCGCGTCCAAGCCATAATTCATTCCCGACACGCTGAAGCATGAACACCCCCTCGAATTTGAAAGCCATATCGTCCTCGAATCGTCCGCAACAAAAACCCGAATCGTCGCCGCCAACGCGGTTGTTGCTGATTCGCCACGGGGAAGTCGAGCCACCTCATCAGCACACGTTCGGCGGACGCATTGACATGAACCTTTCGGCGCGCGGGCAACAACAGGCCAAAACGCTGGCCCAATATCTGCACGGCAAAACGATTGACGCCATTTATGCCAGTCCGATGAGGCGCGTCCAACAGATGCTGGCGCCGTTTCTGAACAACGGCGCGTCCACCCTCCGCAGTGCTACGCCCGTCCTCCGCAGCAGCTCTGCTAAGGAGGGTGGAGAGGACGGGCCGCCGCAAACCATTTTGCCCGCGCTACGCGAGCTGGATTTCGGCGATTGGACCGGGTTGGGCTGGCAGGCGGTCAGCGAACGGTTTGGTTTCAGCGCCTACGAATGGCTCGACCAGATCGAACACCAAGGCGCGCCGAACGGCGAAAATGGCAAAACGTTCCGCGCCCGTGTCGAGCCGTGCCTGCGCGAAATCGCCCGGCGGCATCGCGGACAAAACGTCGCCGTCTTTTGTCACGGCGGCGTGATCCGCATGATGCTTGCCATTCTCCTCGACGTGCCGCTGCCGAAGACCAATCATTTCGAGATTGAGTATGCAAGCGTCACGCAGGTCGCGTTGCATCCGCACATGGCCGAGGTGGAATTGCTCAATTTTACGCCGTGGCGTGATTTAATTTGACGATCGTCCTCGTCCTTCGTTCTCGTCCTCGTTCTCGCCTTTTTGTTCGAGGACGAGCACGAGGAGGAGAAGGAATTGAAAAGTGAAACGCAAATCACTCTGGCGGATTTCTGTCACCGCGACGGCTGAAGCCGAAGACGCCATCGCCGAATTGCTCGGCTCGGTGCTGGAACGCCCGGCTTCATCCTGGTTCCAGGTAAAAACCGGATTGAGCACCGTTTCCGCCTTTTGCGAACAAAAACCGGCCAAAGCCGCCCGGGAAAAAATTTCCGCCGGATTGAAGCGAATCGAAAGCTGCGGGCTTAACACCGCTCCCGGCAGAATCATTGTGGCCAAAATCCGGCGCGAGGACTGGGCGGAATCGTGGAAGCGGCATTTCAAGCCCGTTGAAATCAAACTCAATAGTCGGAGGGGCGAGCTATGCGAGTCCCTTTCTTCGCAAAAGAAATTGGGGACTCGTGTAACTCGTCCCTCCGAAGGGAAATCGTTGCTGATTAAACCGAGTTGGAGCCGGCGCAAACCGCGCAAGGGGCAAATTGTCGTCGTGCTCGATCCCGGCCTTGGCTTTGGCACCGGCCAGCATCCGACGACGGCCTTTTGTCTGCACGAACTGGTGCGTTGTGGAAAATTTGAAGCACGGCGATCATTTTTAGACATCGGCACCGGCTCGGGAATTCTGGCGATTGCGGCGGCGAAACTCGGCTATTCACCCGTGCACGCCTTCGATTGTGATCCCGAGGCGATCCGGGTCGCCCGTGCCAACGCCCGGGCGAACAAGGTTCATAAAAAGCTGAGCATTACCCGCGGAGACGTGGCAAAACTGCCGATGCACGCGGTAAAACAATATGATCTGGTATGCGCAAATTTGATTTCGACGTTGCTGCTGGCGGAACGGCAGAGAATCACGGCGGTATTAAAACGCGGCGGAACGCTCGTGCTGGCGGGCATATTGAAATCGGAATTTTCGCGGGTGCAAACGATTTTTGGGGGACTTGGTTTGAAACTTGCTGTCGCCAGAACCGAGAACGAGTGGCGTTCGGGTTCGTTTTATTACGCCAGGGAAAATTCGGTGGGGAAGTTTGAATGACCGGCGCCGGGTTCGGTCTCATAGTCAGGAGTGCGGGCAGCGGAATCTCGCCGGCAAGGAAGGCGAGGCCCTGCACAACTCCACAACCAGAGTTGTATTATGAAAAGAATGATGGAAGTCATCGCAGAAGCCGTTCGGGATCCAAAACATCCATTCCGTAAATTGGATCATCAGCCCAAAAAAACGCTGAAAAACCGTTACGAACGCAGGAAAGTGAGGGAGTATCTCCATTTGGGTGACTGGCAGGAGGAACTGGTCTAAAGGTACTCGCCCATCATAAATAAATGAGCCGCGCGCGAGCGCGGCTTTTTGTTTCAGGACGACAAGTTTACTGGCAATCCGGGCAGATGCCGAAAAATTCCAGTTTGTGGCTGACGGCCTTGAACTTGTTTTGGGCGGCAATGCGCTTTTCAATTTCCGCCGGAAAACACTCGTCAATCTCGATGACTCCCGAGCATTTCGTACAAACCAGATGATGATGATGGCCGTCGTCGCCTTCGCCCACCAGTTCAAACCGCGCTGCGCCGTCGCCGAAATCAAACCGCTTGACCATGTTCATTTCTTCGAGCAGGTGCATGGACCGGTAAATGGTCGCCAGATCACAAAGGCCTCCGGGCAGGGCGGCAAAAATCTCCCGGCTGCTAAGCGGATGCGGATGCGCGCGTAAAACTTTGAGAATGGCCTGGCGCGGACCGGTGATTTTGTGCGCCTGCTGGCGCAGGCGGCCGGTGAGTGCGGACAATTCCTGCCGTTTGTGCGGGTGGGAATGTTGGTGCGCTTTCATCACTCCTGAAAAATCTCACGCGCAACCGGAAAAAGCAAGGCGAGACGCAGCTTACTTGACTCGTGAAGCGTGAAACGTGAAAGCCACAGACCGCTCCGCCGCGCTTCACGCATTACGTTTCACGCTGCTCGCATTACTTCATCAGCAGCATCTGGCGGGCGCGCTTGATGGCGCGGGTCAGGCGGCGCTGATAATGCGCGGGCATGTTGGTGTATTTGCGCGGGAGGATGCGGCCCTGATCGGTCACGTACTGCCGGAGCAGGTTGGTGTTTTTATAATCGAGCGCATCGGCAATGAAGTCAATCTTCGGCTTGGGCCGTGGGGTGCGGGCTTCCATCATCCCGTGGCGCTGGCCGCGGCGTTCGGGCTTCTCGGTGTGGGTTTTGCGCGGCATAGTTATTTGATTTCGCGGTGGAGGGTGTGGCGGCGCAGAAAACGATTATACTTTTTGATTTCGAGCTTTTCCGTCTGCGTCTTTTTATTGCGCGTGGTCGTATAGCGCGAGGGTGATTTGCCTTCCTTGCGCGCCTCGGTGCATTCGATAGTGATGATTTCACGCGGCATAGATTACTCCTTCTCCTTGGCTTTTTCCTCCGACTCCTCGTCCTCACCCTCCACTTCGGCCACCGCTGCGCTGTCAATCGTGCCGAGCGCGCCCAATCGGCGCTGGCGCAAGGCGCCGTCGCGTTCCAACTGCGCCTGCGCTTCCACCCGGAATCGGGTCCACGGAATGGCGTCCAGGCGCGCCTTGGGGATGGGCTTGCCGGTCAATTCACAGACGCCATAGGTCTTTTTCTCGATGCGCTTGAGCGCTTCCTCGATTTCATAAACCGCGTCCTGGTCGGACGAAAGCAGGCTTAACGCGAAGTCGCGGTCGAAATTGTCGGTGCCGGAATCGGCCATGTGCAGGCTGTAGCCGGGCACTTCCTGCGCGGACTCCTGGGCCAGCCCGTTCATCTGGTGGAGCAACTGCTCGCGCAATTCGAGCAAACGCTGGTAATACTTCTGCCACTCGGGCTTGATTTTTTTGGGCCCGGCGCTGGGGGCGCTCTTTCTCGCCATCGGCCGGCCAAGAATCGCCGCCGCCGTAGCGGGGGTTTGCGGCATCGCGGACATCGGTTTTTTCATCGTTTTACTCATTTCGATCACAGTTCCAAAATTGGTTTCCGGCTTTCATAGCAATTCCCGGTCCATCAAAGGGGCGGGAATGTAGCAAAGAACATTAAATGCGCCACTAAAATCTTCAAAAAAATTGCGCCATGCGGTTCAGCGTTTTTCAATGCACGCGTAGGCATTGTGATTGTGGATGCTCTCGAAATTTTCCGCCTCGACTTTATACCAGGTCACCAGCGGATGGGCGTTGAGCTTGAGCGCCACGTTCCTCACCAAATCCTCGACAAACACCGGATTTTCATACGCACGCTCGGTCACGGCCTTCTCATCCTGCCGCTTGAGCAGGGCGTAAAGCTCCGAACTGGCCGAGCTTTCTATCATCGCCACCACCTCCTCGATCCAGACCGGCTTCGTGAACCGGAGCGCCACCGTCACCAGCCCGCGCTGATTGTGCGCGCCGTATCGGGCAATCGCCTTCGAGCATGGGCACAGCGTCGTAACCTGCGCCTTGACGGTCAGCATGAAATCAATTTCCGGTCCGCACGCCGCCGCGTCGAAGCGCGCCAGATAATCCATCAAACTCTCCAGACGCGATGCCGGCGACTTTTTGACCATGAAATAGGGGAACTCAATTTCCAGATGTGACGTGGCCGCATGGAATTTCTTCTGCATGGCATGGAGGATTTCGCCGATGTTTTCCACGTGAATCACGCTGCCGTGCGCGTTGAGCACCTCGAGGAACCGGCTCATGTGTGTGCCTTTGAATTCCTTCGGCAGATCCACGAACATCCCGATGGTGGCCACCGTGTTTTGGATGCTGTGCGCCTTGTCGCGCACCTGGATGGGAAACCGCAGCCCGCGCACGCCCACCTTGTCAATCGGCAACTCGCGGTGGTCGCGCTTGCTCTGGATGTCGTGCAAAGGCTCCGCGGCGGCGTTTCGTTTCGCCGCGCGCGTTACGAGTCCGTTTCGGCCGATTTTGAGCATGTGAACAATTCTAGCAGCTTTGCGGATTTTGGCAAAATTTCTCTGCGGAAAATTGGAGGCCCCGGCGGGATGTTACGTTAAAACGTAGGACCTACCAAACGGAAAAATCGGTTGCCACTGCCGACGGGCAACGACACGACATTCTGGTTGTTGGTGATCGTCACGGCGTTGGTGATGGACGTCCACGAAACCGGCGGGTTCAAACTGGTTGCTGACTGAAGTTGAAAGCTGGTCGGTTCCGCCGGCCAGGAAATGACCGCGTTGCTGTTTGCCAAGCCGACAGTCAAGGGCAATGCAAGCGGCACGAAAACCTCAAAGGCCAGTGCGTAGGTTTCATTCGTGGAAATCTGGGTAACGCTGCCGCTTTTCAACACCTGCAAATCGTATCGGCCCGCCGGCAAAGCCGGCAGAAAAACGTGTTCGACGTTGTCCACCATGCTCGTGCTGCAGGTGACGAGATTGCTGTTGGCCGCGTTGTACAGGAACAGATTCAAATTGTTGATGTTGGTCGCCTCGTATTGTTTGTTCCAAACCAAGGTTGCCGCGAGCGTGAAGGAATTGCCGCCCGGCAAATTGAAATAGTAATGTTTGACCGTATCGGTGGCTGTCGTTGTCGAGTTCGTATTGTAATCCCAGCCGGCGAGCACCGGTTCGTTATTGGTATTTGCACCGGGCGGATGCGCCCCGCCACTGCCGACGGTGGTGGATTCAATGAAGGCATGTTGACCGCCCTTCAACTGCTCCCACGAGTTGAAAACATTCACCAGCCCCGCGCCGTAACGCGCGTCCAACGGGGAAGCCGTGCCATTGGTCCAGCCGACGGGTTTGATTGCGCCGTTGAGCAGGAGCGCCTTGACAGTGCGCAAATCGCTCGCGGCATTGGTGTTGGCGCCGCCGTCGCGGCGATTGGCCGCCTGCACCAGAATCGCCGCCGCGCCCGCGACATAAGGAATGGCATAACTGTCCGCTTCGCTTCCCAAATCCGCCACATCCGGCGCCACGATGTCTGGCTTGCAACGCCCATCAACCGTGGGACCACTAACCAAAGGCGGTGAAAAGTAGAGGGCAACGCCAATGCTGTTATAGGCCGTTCCAGGTGGAAGGATGGGATAGATCCCGCCATTGCCAACTCCCGACAAAAAAATCGTGTTGCGATACGCGGCATAATTGTCGTAAGCGGGATCAACGGCGGACTCATCATTGGTTGCAAACGCAAAACTTTGATTTACCACGCGGGTGGGATTGAACAGCGGTGAGTTGTTACCAATATAGTGGTTGTAAAAATAATCCGCGTCGTAATTATCCACGTGGCTGACATTCGTGGCGACGCCACCAGGAATGCCGTAGAAATGCATCCCAACGTTGTCCGCGTGTCCCGATTCAACGCCGGCACTGTTCGGAAAACCCGTGCCAGTTGCGCCATTGGTTGAAATGTAGGTGAACAAATTTGTCGGCTGGCCAACATAACCAGGGTTGACTTCAAAATCATCGTCGCCAGGGTCCGAGGCTTCCGGCTGCGCCACTTTTACGCCGCTGCCAGTCAAAGTTGGGTCAACCTGCCTTAAAACCGTGACGCCGATGGTGTCCAAATCGCCTGCCTGCAAGGAAAACACGCCCGCCAGAAATAAAAGTATGAAGCTTTTTTTCATTACGTCTTTTGCACAGGTCGCATATACATCTAACCCGACCTTCAAAAAACCGCAACTTTCATGCCCAAGCTTTAGCAGCGTTGACCTGCTTGAGCGCCATGCAGAAATGTTCTTTGACATGCCGCGACGCGACGATTATTAGCCGTTCATGCCCAAACGGTTTTTCCTGCGACTTCCCGCGCTGACATTGGCAATGGTTTCTCTCGTTTCGTCCGGCGCCGAAACCTTCCGCGTCGCCACCTACAACGTCGAAAATTATCTGGATCAGCCGACGGAATCGCGCTCGCATGTCAAATCACCCGAAGCCAAGCGCAAGGTCTGTGAAAGCATCTGCGCGCTCAATCCTGACGTGCTCGCACTGGAAGAGATGGGCAGCACCAATGCATTGCTGGAATTGCGCAGCGCGCTCAAGGCTGGCGGACTGGATTATCCGTATTGGGAACATGTCAGCGGCATGGATACAAACATTCACGTCGCCGTCTTGAGCAAACTGCCCATCGTCGCCCGCCATCCGCACACGAACGACATGTATCTGCTCGACGGCCGCCGCTTCCGCGTCAGCCGTGGTTTCGCCGAAGTAGAAATCCAGGTGAACACCAACTTCACGTTCACGCTCATTGCCGTGCACCTGAAATCGCGCCGGCCCGTGCCCGAAGCCGATGAAGCCGAGCAACGCCTCGAAGAAGCCAAAATCCTGCGAGGCATCATTGATGCCCATCTCACCAACGACCCGAATGCCAAACTCGTCGTGCTTGGCGATTTCAACGACGTGAAAGACTCCGACGCCGTTAGAGCCGTCATCGGCCGGGGACGATTCAAACTTACCGATACCCGTCCCGCTGAACGCAATGGTGACAACGCGGCCAATGAAGATTCGCGTTTCGACCCGCGCAACGTCACCTGGACGGAGTATTACGGCAAGGAAGACACCTACAGCCGCGTGGATTACATTTTGTTCAGTGCGGCGATGGCGCGCGACTGGCTGACCAACGGCACTTACATTTTGACCATGTCCAATTGGGGTGTCGCCTCCGACCACCGGCCCATCGTCGCGACATTTGAGGTAAAGAATAGTTGGGAGGGACGGCGTTTCGCCGTCCCCAAATAAAAAATGGGCCGGCAAAATGCCAGCCCTCCTATCACAATTTTTCCGGATGCGCCATCAAATCCGAGACGTGCTGGAGCAACCGGCCCGCCGCGCCACCGTCAAGCACGCGATGATCGAAGCTCAACGTCATGTTCGCTTCCATCACCGGCACGAACTGACCCTTGACGCCGTCCCAATGCGGTTTGTGCCGCGCTGCACCCATCCCCAGCACGAGGGCCTGTTCCGGCAGCGGAATCGGCGTCGCCCATTCCAGGCCAAACGTGCCGAAATTCGTGACCGTGGCAATGGAACCGCCGGTGGCGTCCGGCGGCAACTTACGCGAGCGTGCCAGCTCCACCAGTTCGTTGTAGGGCTTGATCAAATCTTTCAGCAACCGCTTGTCCGCATCGCGAATCACCGGCACAAACACGCCGTCCTCGGCTTCGACGGCGAAGGCGATATCAATCGAAGACGGATGCACGATTTTGCTGCCGACCAATCGTCCCGCGGGCGCGCTGTTTTCCGCCAGCGCCACCGCCAGCGCGCGCAACGCGCAGAGCGCCGGGCCGGGCTTCGGCCTCGCAATTTTGCGATAAGCGAACAGCGGGTCGAGGCGCACCGGCAAACCGACGTGCGCGATGGGCCGCGTCCAACTGCGTCGCATGGCGTCGGCCACCGTCACACGCATCGTCGAGGCCTGACTCATTCTTTGCTTTTCGAGATGGGCGATGAACTTTTCAAAGTCTTCGACGGTCACGCGGCCCGCCGCGCCGCTGCCGGCGATGCCTGCAAGGTCGGCGGCGCTCAAACCCAGTTCGTGCATCCGCGCCTTGAGCCGCGGCGAGAGGTAGCTCGCGCCCGCCGCGTTCGCCGGCACCGGGAGACCGCGCACGGTCGGTTGCACGCGGTTCTTTCCGCCATTCCCGTCCGCCTTCGCCAGCCGGTCGGTGTCGGAGGTCTTCACCGGCACCGGGACATCCAATCCCAATCGCACGGCTTCTTCCTGGGTGGCTTCAATCTGGCCGAGCACGGCGCCGACCGGGTAGCTCTCTTTCAGTTGCGCGGTGAGTTTCTCCAAACGGCCGCGGCACGGTGAGGTGACCGCCATGGTGGCCTTGTTCGTCTCGACTTCGATCAAATCCTGATCCGCCTCGACGGTGTCGCCCGGTTTGACCAGAAAATCGACAACCTTCGCCTCGGCGATGGACTCGCCCAGTTGTGGCATGATAATGGGAATTTGCGGCATAATTTTTCAGAGTCTCAAAAGGTTTCTCGCCGCCGCCGCAATGCTGCGCGTGGTCGGGCGGTGCGCCGTCCACAAATTCGGATGATACGGCACCGGGGTGTCCTTGGCATTAAGCCGTTGCGGCGGCGCGTCCAGCAAACCATAACCTTCGCTCGTGACGCGTGCGATGACTTCCGCCGTCACGCCGCCCCACGGCCACGCTTCGCCCACACACAGCAGCCGTCCCGTCCGTGCCACCGAGGCCATCACCGTGTCGGTATCGAGCGGTTTTACGGAGCGCAAATCCACCACCTCCACTTCCCAGCCCTCGGGCGAAAGCTCCGCCGCCGCCGCCAGGGCATCCTGGACCATCGCACTGTGGGCCACGATGGTCATGTCGCGGCCTTCGCGCGCGATGCGGGCCTTGCCCACCGGCAGGGCCTCGCTCGGCAGTTTTTCGGCCTTGAGATGGTAATAAAGAAACTTGTGCTCGCAAAAAATCACCGGGTCGTCAATCGCCACCGCTTCGAGCAACATGCTGTAGGCATCCTCAACCGTCGCCGGCGTCAGCACGACCAGACCCGGATAATGCGCATAGACCGATTCCAGGCACTGGCTGTGGAACGGCCCGCTTCCGGGCGTGCCGCCGACCGGCAAGCGCACGGTGATGGGGCACGGCACGTTGGTGCGCCAGAAAAGCGTTGCCGCCTGGTTGACAATCTGGTTGAAACCGGTGGTGGAAAAATCCGCGAACTGCATTTCAATGATCGGCCTCAGGCCCTCAATCGCCGCTCCGACGGCCAGGCCGATCATGGCGTCTTCACTGATGGGAGAATCAAGCACGCGGCCGGGAAATTCCTTCGCCAGATTTTTTGTGGCCTTGAATGCTCCGCCAAACGCGCCAACGTCCTGTCCATAAATGAACACCCGCGGATCGTCGCGCAACGCATGGGCTTGCGCTTCACGGATGGCTTCCAAATACGTGATGCTCATTGTGGAATGGCAAAGCAAACATCCAACATCGAACCTCCAACATCGAACATCCAATGCTTCAGTTCGCGCAACCGTTGGATGTTGGGCGTTCGGAGTTGAATGTTGAATGTTCTGAAATTATTCATGCCCTTCGCTCAACTGCTTCGAGGAAATCGCCCGCCAGTCCTCGGCAAACGGGTCCGGCGCCGGTTCGCGTTGCACGCGGGCAATGGCCTCCTCGATTTCGTGAATGGCATCATTTCGCCACACGGCCAGTTGTGCCGCGTCGGCCTGACCCTGCCGGAGCAATTGTTCCTCGGCCACCTTCAAACAGTCGCGGCCCACCGGCGACTTTTTTAATTTCGGGTCAACGTAACCGGCATCGTCGTGTTCGCCGTGGCCGCAAAGCCGCAGCAGGGTGGCGACGACCAATTGCGGTCCGCGGCCGGCGCGCGCCAAGCCGACGGCGCTGCCGACTACGTTCAAACATGCGGACAAATCCGTGCCGTCAACCGTCTGGACTTCGATGCCGTAGCCAATGGCCTTGTCGGCGAGATCGCGGCAGGCGAATTGGCGCTCGTTCGGCGTCGAGTAGGCGTAATGATTGTTGGCCACGACCAGCACGAGCGGCAATTTTTCGACGGCGGCCTGGTTGAGCGCTTCGTGAAACGAGCCGGTGGACGTGGCGCCATCGCCGACGGAAGCCGCGCCAACGGTGCCGGTGACACCCTTCAGGCGGCGCGCGAACAAAGCCCCGTTCACAACCGAAATCATCGCGCCGAGATGGCTGATCATGGGGAGATAACCTTCCTTCGGTCTGCCGCGATGCACGTTGCCGTCGCGGCCGCGCATCGGGCCGAGCGCGGAACCGAGGTGCGTGCGCACGGTGTCCAGCACCGGTTCGCCAAAGGCCAGCCGGCCCGCGGCGTCGCGGATGAGCGGCGCGAAAACGTCGCCCTTTTTCAGCGACAAACCGAGCGCGGCGCTCAGGGCTTCCTGCCCGCGTCCGAGAAAAGCGCCACCATGGATTTTGCCGCCGCGATAAAGCGCGGCCAGTTTGTCGTCCAACAGGCGCGCCAGCAGCATGAAGCGATAGGCGGCACGCTGCCTCTCGTGAAAAGAGGCTGCAGGGTCCGCCGTGCCGGGTTCTAGCACCGTTTCCAGCATGGCTCCAGTTTATCGCTAATGCGCCGGGCCAGCAATAATTCTTTAAAAACGGACTTCCCGCCGCGGCAAAATTCGGGTTGGCCCAGCATGAAAATTGCTGTATTTGTCCGGGTTCAGAACACACGCAGTACAGGACACAACGGGACAGCCAGTTATGAATCAAGCGGCGCTTCAAGTTTTGCTGGTCAGCAATGATCCGCAGATGCCGGCGGTGTTGTCGAATCTTCTGGAGCAGGACGGCGTCACGCTCTCCTTCGCGCAAAATGCGAACGAAGCGTTCCGGCTGATTCACGAGCAAAACCGCGACCTAGTGCTGGTGGATTTGGAATCATTGCACCAGCATGGTTACGATGTATTGAGTTGGCTCAAGGACGAAACCGTGCTGCCCTTCACCGTTGCCATCGCCCTCACTGCCGTGAATGATACGGTCAGCCAGTTGCGCGCATTTGAATTGGGCGCAACCGAATGCCTGAACAAGCCCTTCGACGCCGTCACCCGCGCACGCCTGCTGGCTCATCTGAACACGAAGCGCCGGCACGATGCATTGGACCAGCACGGCCTTAACGTGAACGAGGTGCGCCTCAACGCGGAGGCGGCGGTGCGCGCCAAGTCCGACTTTCTTGCCGCCATGAGCCACGAAATCCGGACCCCGATGAATGGCGTCATTGCCATGGCCGGCCTGCTCATGGAAACGCCGCTGACCGCCGAGCAGCGCAGTTATCTCGAAACCATTCACACCAGCAGCGAGTCCCTCCTGAACATCATCAACGACATCCTCGACTTTTCCAAAATCGAGGCCGGCAAGATGGAATTGGACTCGCGGCCCTTCGATTTGCGCGCGTGCGTCGAGGATTCACTCGACCTTTTGGCGGTGCGCGCCTTTGAGAAAGATCTCGACCTGGTTTATCAGGCGGATAACGACGTTCCCGCCTTCATCGAGGGCGATTCGCTCCGCCTGCGCCAGGTACTCACCAATCTGTTGAGCAACGCCATCAAATTCACCGAACACGGCGACATCCTCGTCCAAGTCAAATTGCTTTCGAGCAAAATGGATGAAAGCCAGAACCGCGCGCTGCTGCACCTGCACTTTTCCGTGCGCGACACGGGCATCGGCATCCAGCCCGACCGCCTGGCGCGGCTGTTCAAACCGTTCACGCAGGCGGATGCTTCCACCGCGCAACGCTTCGGCGGCACGGGCCTGGGACTGGCCATCAGCAAGCGGCTGGTCGAACTCGCGGGCGGCAAAATGTGGGCCGAAAGCGCGCCGGGCGAAGGCTCGACGTTCCATTTTACCGTGAATGTCCAGGCTGAACCGAACGCCGCGTTGTCCGCGCTCAACATCCGCCAACCCCGGCTCGCCGACCTGCGGGTCTTGATTGTGGATGACAATCCGACCAGTTGCCGCAGTCTCGTCGAACAAACCGCCAAATGGGGAATGATCTCGCGTGGCGTTGGAAATCCGCAGGAGGCGCTCGACCTGCTCCGTCGTGGCGAAACTTTTGATTTCAGCATTCTTGATTTGAAAATGCCCGGTATGGACGGCGTGGCCCTGGCCTCGGAAATCCACAAATTACCCGTCGGCGCCATGATGCCGCTGGTCCTGCTCGCGCCCATGGGTCTGCACTCCGAAACGCCCAACGAGACGCACCTGGTGTTCGGGCACACCGTTCCCAAACCGGTCAAGCCCGCGCAACTTTGTGAGGTGCTCACGAACGCCCTGCTCAACCCCAAAGCCGCCCCCAGCCCGGCCCCGCCGCCCCCAATGGAGCAATTGCTGGCCGAGCGGATACCGATGCGCGTTCTTTTGTGTGATGACAACGCCATCAATCAGAAAGTCGCCGCGCGCATCCTGCAACAATTCGGCTATCAACCCGGCCTCGCGACCAATGGACGCGAAGCGCTCGACGCGCTGGATCGCCAGCCGTATGATTTGATTCTCATGGACGTGATGATGCCGGAAATGGATGGTCTGGAAGCCACGCGCATCATCCGCGAACGGCAGAAGAGTGGCTCACCCAATTATTCCTCGCGCATCGTCGTCGTCGCTTTGACGGCTCATGCCATGCAGGGCGACCGTGAAAAATGCCTCGCCGCCGGCATGGACGATTACCTTGCCAAACCCATCCGCCCTGCCGATGTGCGCCAGGTCATTGAACGCTGGAAACCGCAAAACGGCACGACGCACCTAGCCAAGGCCGCGCTCGCCGTCAAAGCCGCCGCGTCGCCGCCGCCTGCCACCGAACCGCCCGTGGATATGGACCGCCTCAACAGCCTGGTTGACGGCGACACGAACGGCCTGCGCGAACTCATCGAGCTTTACCTCAAACAAACCACGCAGCAACTCGCGCAACTCGAGGCCGCCGCCCGTGCCCAGAATGCCGATGAAGTCCGGCGCGTGGCGCACAGTTGCGCCGGCGCGAGCGCGACCCTCGGCATGACCCGGCTCGTGCCGCTGCTCCGCGATCTGGAAAAACAAGGCGCGTCCGGGACGCTCACCAACGCGGCACAGCTTTGCGAAAACGCCGCCCACGAATTCAAACTCATCCAGAATTTTCTGGCGGCGCTGCCGAGCCTGGCTGCGACGCCAGCTATTTCCCACTCATGAAAAAAATCCTCATCATCGAAGACGACCAGATTGTGGCAAAGGTTTACCGCAACAAGCTCGCCGCGCAAGGTTACCAGACCGAGGTTGCGCTGGACGGCGAAACCGGCTTGAAGACCATGCGCTCTTTTCAGCCCGACCTCATCGTGCTCGACCTCATGCTGCCGAAGATGTCGGGCGTGGACGTCATCCGGCAAGTCCGCAGCGAGTCGGAGTTTTCCAAGTTGCCCATCATCGTTTTTTCCAACACCTACCTGACCAACATGGTTCAACTGGCGTGGAAGGCCGGCGCCAACAAATGTCTTTCCAAGGCCAGTTGTTCGCCTCGGGAAGTGGTTGACGTGGTGTGCAACACCATTGGCCCCAGCGGCGTGACGCCGCAGACGCGCCCGGCCAACGCTGGAGAAACCGCCACAACCAGGATCGCCAACGCCAACGCTGACGCCGATGCCGCGGCCGACGCCGCCTTCCAGGCTGCCCTGCAAAGATCATTCGTCGAAAGCCTCCCCGCGACGCTCGCCACCCTGCGCGCCAGCCTGCAAAGCCTCATCAAAGCTGAGGACGAAGTGACCCGTCTTAAGCACATTTACGAACTCTACCGCCGCATTCACGCGCTCAACGGCAACGCCGCCATTGCCGGACTGCTCACCATTGCCCAGATGTCCGCCGCCCTCGAAGCCCTGCTCAAGGAACTTTACGAAAAACCGAAGAACATCAACCCCTCCACCCTGCGTACTGTCGCCGCGGGCGTGGATTTCCTCGGCTTCCTGTTTGAACACGGCATCCAGCCCGAAAAACAGGAGATGCCTCCGGCCAATATCCTCGTCGTGGATGACGAAGCCATTTCCCGCCGCGCCATCGTTTACGCATTGGAAAAGGCCCAGCTCCAATCTGTTAATGTCGAAGACCCGAACGCCGCCTACAAGCTCCTTTCCGAAAATCCGTTCGACCTTGTTTTTCTGGATGTGGACATGCCCGGCATGACCGGCTATGAACTCTGCACCAAACTGCGCAACCTGCCCGGATACAAAAAAACTCCCGTTGTCTTCGTCACCGTCCTCAGCGACTTCGATAATCGCACGAGTTCCATGATGGCTGGCGGCAACGACTTCATCGCCAAACCCTTTCTCTTCATCGAACTCACCGTCAAAGCGCTCATTCACGTCCTGCGCGGAAAACTTCAGCCGGCGAAATAGAAGTTGAAAGTTGAGAATTGAGGGGCGTTGGGCGGGCATCCTGCCCGTCCATTTTCCAATCCTCCCTGTTGGCTGCGCACCTAGCCGCTCTAACGCCTTGAAATCAGGCTCGCCTCAGTCCGATTCACGTTTTAATCTCCAAAATTCACCAACACCATGAAATACACTTACGAAGAACTCGCCAGGATGATTGACCACTCACTCCTGAATCCGACGATGACGGATCAGGAGTTGGAAGACGGCTGCAAGCTGGCCGCGAAATACGGCGTGGCGGCGGTTTGCATCAAACCTTACGCCGTCAAACGCGCCGTGGAGCTGCTGCAAGGAACGGATGTCCTGGTTGGCTGTGTCATCGGCTTCCCGCACGGCAACAGTGCCACCGAAGTCAAACGCTATGAAACCGAGCTGGCCTGCAAAGACGGCGCCGTCGAGATTGACATGGTCATCAACCCCGGCAAGGCCTTGAGCGGCGACTGGGATTACGTCGAGCGCGACATCAAAGCCGTGTGCGACGAGGCGCACGCGCGCGGCGCGAAGGTGAAGGTCATTTTCGAGAACGATTACCTGACCAGGGGCGGCGCCGGATTGAGCAGCGATGATTTCAAAAGGAAACTTTGCCAGCTCAGCGAACGCGCAGGAGCCGATTGGGTGAAGACGAGCACGGGCTATGGCTTCGTGAAGCAGAACGACGGCAGCTACAACTACAAGGGCGCCACCGCACACGACCTTGCGCTCATGCGCGCGAGCGTCTCGGCGAAGGTGCAGGTCAAAGCGGCCGGCCGCGTTCGTGACCTCGACGGCCTCATCAAAGTCCGCGACCTTGGCGCAACCCGTTGCGGCGCCTCGGCCACCGCGGCGATGCTGGACGAATACCGGAGGCGCGCCGCAGGCACGTCAAACTAGACCGCCGGAAAGTTTGGAACGGGCGGCTGTTGATCCCGAACGGTAAAATCGAAGGGAAAATTTTCCGTTCACCTCACAGCATCCGGTTCAACATCAAAAACCCGGTGTAAAAAATGCAGGCGATCAGCGCCACCACGATCAACGACAGCCCGGCCCAAAACGCGTAGAAGAAAAATCCGCGCTTGCCCATCGGCCGGCCGCAACGCGGACAGCGTTTCTCCGCCGATCCCATCTCTCCGCCGCAACTGGGGCAGGTTTTCGCCTCGGAATCGTTGTTGCTCATCCGTGCCAAGTTAATCGGGCAAACCGCCCTTCGTCCAGCGCCAAGGAACGCCGGCTTGCGGTTTGACGTTTGAGATGCGATGCCAAAGAATCCGGCCATGAAACGGCCTGCTGGAGGCCAACGTATAAGCTGGATTGATTTGCCGAATTTTCTGTCCAATGACGACTGGGGGTTGAGACTGGTCGCCTCTGAAACTCATTGAAATATCGCCACTTCGTTCCTTGGCTGTTGTGGCGTCTGCGCAAAATCCGGTGACTAAAAAACAAAATGGAACAAGCCGCGCCCGGCATCGGTCGTTACCTTGTCCAAAGGAAAATTGTGCTTGCGCCGCCCGCGTCAAAACCGTTTAAGTTTGGCGCTTGAACAACAGTGAATGTCGCAAGTTTCGAACGATTGACAGGATTGAATTATGAACGCTGAAATTGAGAAATTGTTGGGTGATTCCGCCAAAGGTTTGCTTGAACATAAATGTAAAACCGTGCCGAAGGAACGGCTGCACCTGCCGGGACCGGATTTCGTGGACCGCATCGTCGCGCCGTCCGACCGCAATCCGCAGACGTTGCGCAGTCTGCAGGCGATGTTTAGCCACGGCCGGCTGGCGGGCATGGGTTACATGTCCATCCTGCCAGTGGACCAAGGCATCGAACATTCCGCCGGGGCCAGCTTTGCAAAGAACCCGGATTATTTTGACCCCGAAAACATCGTGAAGCTCGCCATGGAGGGCGGCTGCAACGCCGTCGCCTCCACGCTGGGCGTGCTCGGCGCGGTGTCCCGCAAATACGCGCACAAAATCCCGTTCCTCGTGAAGTTGAACCACAATGAACTGCTCACCTACCCGAACAAGTTCGACCAGGTCTATTTTGCATCGGTTGAGCAGGCGTGGAACATGGGCGCCGTCGCCGTGGGCGCGACAATTTATTTCGGTTCCCCCGAATCCACGCGGCAGATTGTGGAGACCAGCCTGGCCTTCAAGCGCGCGCATGAACTTGGCCTGGCCACCGTCCTGTGGTGCTACCTGCGCAGCAGCGCGTTCAAGACCAAGGAAAAGGATTATCACGTGAGTGCCGACCTGACCGGCCAGGCCAATCATCTCGGTGTCACCATCGAAGCCGACATCATCAAGCAGAAATTGCCGGAGAACAACGGCGGGTACAAGGCGATGGCTGCCGCCGCCGGCAGTTACGGCAAAACGGACGAGCGCGTCTATACGGAATTGACAAGCGACCATCCGATTGACCTCTGCCGGTATCAGGTTTTGAATTGCTACGCTGGCCGCTCCGGGTTGATTAATTCCGGCGGCGAATCCAAGGGCGCGGGCGATCTTGCGGCGGCGGTGAAGACGGCGGTCATCAACAAACGCGCCGGCGGCATGGGTTTGATTTCCGGCCGCAAGGCGTTCCAACGTCCGCTGGCGGAAGGCGTCAAATTGTTGAACCTGATTCAGGACGTTTACCTCGACAAGAGCATCACGGTTGCCTGATTTCAGGCGAAATGTGTTGGAACAGGCCGCCGTGTTGAGCGTCGCCTCCGCACGGCGGTTGGGTTTTGTAGTGGAATGAGTGTTTACGTCCGCCCTCACCTTTCATCCTCTCCCCTCCGTCTTCGCTGCGCTTCGACGCGATCGCGCCGAAGCCAAGGGCGAAGGCGGCCAGGAGAGGAAATAGCCTTCGATTCCTTCTGGTTTTGCGGATGATCGTCCGGCCAATCCCGTCGTATCAATTTTCAAAGGAGCGGCGAACGATTCTCCCTCTCCCGGGGGAGAGGGCCGGGGTGAGGGCGGTTGTCATGCTTGCATCCATGATACTGAAGCTGCACCCGAAGAATCCGGTTTCCTGCACTGCCACCCACTGAAAGCATCGGAAAATCCTTTTCCAACACGGCGCTTGCATCGCGGCGCGCTTTCGTCATAAAGAAAGGCGAGCAATGAACTGGCTCGACCAAATCTCCCGGTTCTGGCCGCACCTGGCTGCAGGCTTCGATTTTCTGGCCGCCCTGCTCGCCTCGGTTCATGCCCTGCTCCATAAACGCGATCCCCGCGCCGCCACGCTTTGGATCGGCTTCATCTGGTTGCTGCCGGTGCTTGGCCCGATCCTTTATCTGGTGCTCGGCGTCAACCGCATCCGCCGCCGCGCCGTTTCGCTCGGCGTCCACAAAACTTTCAGCCGCCCGGTTCCCCGGAACCTCGGCGAACCGCAACACGAGGGCGCGGAACATCTGAAAATGCTCGCGCGCGCCGTCAGCCGCATTGTAAAGCGCCCGTTGACCACCGGCAACAAAATCCAGCCGCTCGTCAATGGCGACGAAGCCTTTCCCGCGATGCTCGCGGCCATTGAATCCGCGCAAAAATCCGTTTCGCTCTCGACCTACATTTTCGACAACGACGCCAGCGGACACCGATTTGTCGAGGCCCTTGGCCGCGCCGTCGGCCGCGGCGTCGAAGCGCGCGTGCTGATTGATTCCGCCGGGGCGCGCTACTCGTGGCCGCCGGTCACGCACAAACTGCGGCGCGCCGGGGTGAACACCGTGCGCTTTCTGCCGTCCCTCGCGCCGTGGCGCGTGGCCACCGTCAACCTCCGCAACCATCGCAAATCGCTGGTCTTGGATGGGAAAATCGCCTTCACCGGCGGCATGAACATCCGCCACGGAAATGTGCTGGCCGACAAACCACGAAGTCCCGTCCAGGATTTGCAGTTCCGCGTCGGCGGTCCGGTGGTCGCCCAATTGCAGGAAGCTTTCGCGAATGACTGGGCGTTTTGCACCGGCGAAATCCTCGACGGCGACCTTTGGTTTCCCCATCCCAGCAGTTGTGGCAACACCATCGCGCGTGTCATTACCGACGGTCCGGACGCAGATTTTGAAAAGCTGCGCTGGACGTTGCTCGCCGCATTGGCCGAGGCCCAAACGTCCGTGCAAATTCTCACGCCGTATTTTTTGCCGGATACTGCGCTCCTTTCCGCGCTGAATCTCGCCGCGCTGCGCGGCGTGCGCGTGGACATCATTTTGCCCGCCAAAAACAATCTGCCTTGCGTTCATTGGGCGTCACGCGCGATGTGGTGGCAGGTACTCGAACGCGGGTGCCGTCTCTGGCTCACGCCGCCGCCGTTCGACCACTCGAAGCTGATGATTGTGGACGGGCATTGGGTTTTGCTCGGCTCGGCCAACTGGGACGCGCGCAGTCTGCGGCTCAACTTTGAGCTGAACGTGGAATGTTACGGACGCGATCTCGCGCATGAATTGACGGCGGTCATCGAGAAAAAGCTACGCGGCGCGCGCGAAGTGACGCTGGCTGAAGTGGACGGGCGGTCGTTGCCGGCAAAATTACGCGACGCCACGGCACGATTGTTTTCGCCGTATTTATGAAACGTTGCGCTGCTACGTGTAGGGCGGCGCTGCTGCGCCACCGTGATCAATCGAAAAAAGGCCGCGCGGCAGCGCGGCCCTACCCTCACGATTTACAATCAATTAAATCCTGATTTATGAAAACGTTCGACAGTCTTACCGGACAGGAAATTCTTGCCCTGGCCATTTCGCTGGAGGAGGAAGATGCCCGCATCTACGAAGATTTCGCGGACGGCCTGCACGTAAATTATCCCGAGCAAGCCGCGAAGTTCCGCGAAATGCGCCACGAGGAAGACGGCCATCGTCACCGCCTGCTCGAACTTTACAAAAGCCGCTTCGGCGATCATGTGCCGCACATCCGGCGGCAGGACGTGCGCGGCTTCGTTGACCGCAAACCTGTCTGGCTCGTGCGTCCGCTCGGATTGAAGACCGTCCAGAAAACCGCCGAGACCATGGAGGTGGAAACAAAACGCTTTTACGAAGCCGCCGCGCGCCGCACCACGGACACGGGCATCCGGCAATTGCTCGGCGACCTGGCCGAGGAAGAGCGGAACCACGCGCACGTGGCGGAGGAAATTGCGCAGACAAAACTCAGCGAAGACGAAAAATCGCGGGCGAAACGCCTGTTCCTGCTGCAAGTCGTGCAGCCGGGACTGGCCGGATTGATGGACGGTTCCGTTTCGACGCTGGCGCCGCTGTTCGCCGCCGCGTTCGCCACGCACAGCAGTTTTCAAACTTTTCTGGTCGGACTGGCCGCCGGTGTCGGCGCGGGTATCAGCATGGGCTTCGCCGAGGCGTTGTCCGACGACGGCAGCCTGACGGGTCGCGGCCATCCGTGGGCGCGCGGTTTCGTGTGCGGCCTGATGACCATGCTTGGCGGCGTCGGCCATACGCTGCCTTATTTGATTCCCAACATCAAAACCGCGACCGCCGTTGCCGTGTGTGTCGTGTTCGTCGAACTGAGCATCATTTCCTGGGTGCGGCACAAATTCATGGACACACCGCTCGTGTCCGCAGTGTTGCAGGTCGCGCTGGGCGGCGCGCTGGTTTTTCTGGCAGGAATTTTGATTGGCAGTTCGTGAAAATTTCGCTTGCGGGAAAAATGCCTTTGCCGGACGTTGGAGATACCGCAATGAAAATTTCACGCCGTGAGTTTATCAGCCAATCCGCGCCGGGCGTCGGCGGTCTGATGCCTGGCGCCGCCCGGCCCTCGCATAACGCCACACCCTGAGATGGCGACTTTTTAAAACGCACTTAGAAACCTTGTAACCAGCGGGCGAAAATTTTTTGAAGTTCGGATAATGAACCAAACACCGGGGAAAAAAGCCGTTTGGGGAACTGTTGCGCCTCATCCTTCCCCGGATGGCTTGCGAACCTCCTCAACTCTCGCCGGCGGCTCGGAAAAGATTTTCAGCCTGGTCATCTGCCTCGGTCTGGCCCTGGCCGTCTGGCTGGTTTTCGGCCAGACATTGGGATACGAGTTCGTCAACTACGATGATGCGGCCTATGTGTACGGCAATGCCCAGGTCAGCCAAGGCCTGAGTTGGCGGGGAGTTGAGTGGGCGTTTACTTATGGCAACATCGGCCACTGGCATCCACTGACCTGGCTCACCCACATGCTTGACTGCCAGTTATACGGGCTGCAGGCGGGTGGCCATCACTTCACCAACCTCCTGCTGCATGGGGCAGCAACGATCCTGCTTTTCCTTGTGCTGCGGCGAATGACGGGTTTCCTGTGGCGCAGCGCGTTTGTCGCGGCGGTGTTTGCGATCCATCCATTGCGGGTGGAATCGGTGGCATGGGTTGCCGAACGCAAGGACGTTTTGAGCGCGTTTTTTTTCATGCTGACGCTCGGGGCCTACGTCCGCTATGTGCGCTGCCCGCCCTCGATGATCCGCTATGGCGCCGTGGTGCTGTGCTTCGCCCTGGGACTGCTCTCCAAGAACATGCTGGTGACACTGCCCTTCGTCCTCCTGCTGTTGGATTACTGGCCGCTGAACCGTCTTTCAGGCTCCCCCCGGATTCTGCTCCGGCGGGTGGCCGAGAAAATCCCGCTGTTTGTGCTGACGATCGGCTCGTGTGTGGCGACAGTCCTGGTTCCGGAGAAACTGACTGCTGACAAACTCCCTTTCGGGCTGCGGATGGAAAACGCCGTGGTGTCCTACGTAACCTACCTTTGGCAGATGATCCATCCATCGGGATTGGCGTGTTATTATCCCAACCCGGTGAACTATCTGCCGTTCTGGCAGGTGGCCGGGGCATTGGGGTTGCTGCTGGCCATATCCGGAGCGGTCTGGGCATTTCACAAGCAGTATCCCTGGCTCATCGTCGGCTGGCTCTGGTATCTGGGGATGATGATCCCGGTGATCGGGATTGTGCAGATATCCAGCTACGCCCATGCGGATCGTTACACGTACCTGCCTCAGATCGGCTTGTATCTCATCATTGCCTGGGTAGCGACCGAATTGGTCGCTGGCTGGCGGCACGGCCGATGGTTGGTGGGAAGCCTGGCTTTCGCCGTGATTGTGGCTTTGATTCTCTGCGCGCGCACTCAGGTTTCATACTGGAAAAACAGCACGACGCTTTGGGAGCATACGCTGGCCGTTTCAGGAGATACCGATGTTGCTCACAACAATCTGGGCATGGCCTTGGTCCAAAAGGAACAATGGACCCAAGCCATCGTCCAGTTCCAACAGGCCTTGAAAATCAACCCCGACTATGCTTCGGCTCATGACAATCTTGGCACTGCCCTTGTCCAAAAGGGACAATTGGACGAGGCCATTGCCCAGTTTCAACAAGCCCTGAAAGTCAACCCCGGCGACGACCTAGCCCACAACAATCTAGGCATGGCCCTGGTCCAAAAGGGACAATTGGACGAGGCCATTGCCCAATATCAACAGGCCTTGAAAATCAACCCCGACTTCGACATGGCCCACCTCGACCTTGGCATTGCCCTTGCCAAAAAGGGACAATTGGACCAGGCCATTACCCAATATCAACAGGCTTTGGAAATCAACCCCAACTACGATTTGGCCCACTTCAACCTTGGCAACGCTCTTTCCCAAAAGGGCAAAGTGGATGAGGCCATTATCCAGTATCAACAGACTCTGAAAATCAACCCCGACTCCGACACGGCCCACCTCGACCTTGGCATTGCCCTTGCCAAAAAGGGACGATGGGACCAGGCCATTTTCCAATATCTCCAAACCTTGAAAATCAACCGCGACTCCGACACGGCCCACATCAATCTTGGCAACGCTTTTTTCCATAAGGGCGAAGTGGACGCGGCCATTGCCCAGTATCAACAGGCTTTGAAAATCAATCCTGACTCCGACATGGCCCACCTCGACCTTGGCATTGCCCTTGATAAACAGGGAAAATCGGACGAAGCCATTGCCCAGTTTCTACAGGCCTTGAAAATCAATCCCAACTACGACCTGGCCCATTTCAATCTTGGCAACGCTTTTCTCCAAAAGGGCAAAGTGGAAGAAGCAATTGCCGAGTACGAACAGGCCTTGAAAGCCGACCCCAACCTCGAACCGGCGCACAAGAGCCTTGGCTATGCTCTTCTCCAAAAAGGACAATTGGACGAAGCCATTGCTCATTATGAGCGGGCCTTGGAAATCAACCCCGGCAACGCGGGACAATGCAACCATCTGGCCTGGCGGTTGGCAACCCATCCGCAGGCATCCGTCCGCAACGGCAGCAAGGCCATTGAATTGGCTCAACAGTTGAACCGGCTTGCCGGGGGCGAAGACCCGATTATTCTCCAAACACTGGCGGCTGCTTACGCGGAGACCAAACAATTTCCCGAAGCGATTTCGACCGCTCAACAGGCGCTGCAATTGGCCAGCGCCCGGAGCAACACCGCGCTGGTTGGTGACCTCCAGCGACAAATCGCGTGTTACCAGTCAGGCTTGCCGTTTCGTGACGCCGCTCTGACAAATACCGCGGCTATTCCGCGTCCATGACAAGCCGTGACTTCAGGAGTCGCAATCTTCCGCTTCGGCGCTCGCAAATACTGGAAGAGCTAAACTTCACGAGATTGTAAAACGCAGCTTGCCATCGCGAACCGACTCGCTGCAAAATCCGGCGGAATTGACCAAGGTGATTTATGTCCATGTTTTACATCCCAATCATCGTCGGCAGCACGCGCCGGGATCGGCAAAGCATCAAGGTCGCGCGCTTTGTCTTCGCGCGCTTGCAACCGCGGCAAGGCGTTACCACGGAATTGCTCGACCTGCTGGAATACAATTTTCCCATCATGGAGGAACGCCTGCATCGCCGCGACGATCCGCCGCCGCGCTTGCAGGAATATGCCGACAAAATCGCCCGCGCGGATTCGCTCATCATCGTTTCGCCGGAATACAACAACGGTTATCCCGGCGTGCTCAAAAACGCGCTGGATTATCTGCTGCCGGAATACGAACGCAAACCGGTCGGCATCGTGACGGTTTCCGCGGGTGGCTTTGGCGGCATCAACTGTCTGGCGCAACTGCGTCTGGTGACAATCGGCATGGGCGCGGTTCCGATACCGGAAAATTTGTCCGTCTCCCGCGTGCATGACAGTTTTCAGGAGGATGGGACGCCCAATGATGCCGCTTACGAAAAGCGCGCGGCGGCATTTCTGGATGAAGTTCTCTGGTTCACCGAAGCCATCGCCGCCCAGAAGGCCAGAAAGGAGTCGCCCTGAGCGAAGGGCCGATTGATGAAAAAGAAAATGACAACTGCAGCGGAACCTGAAGGCGCCCGAAAACGCCTGACGGAACTGCGCCACGCCCTGCTCAAACTGCACAAGGCGCTGGTGGACTCGGAGCGGATCGGTTACGAAAAGACCATCGGCAAAATCCAATCGCCGAACCATTTCCTGCAACTGCTCACTACCGACCCGTGGTTCGCCTGGTTGCGCCCGCTGTCCCAGCTCATCGTCGCCATGGATGAAGTCCTGGACGCGGAAGAGCCGTTGACCCTGGCCAAAGTTGAGGCTTTGGAGCAGCAGGCGAAACTTTTGCTGGTTGCATCGGAAATCAGCGAAGGATTTTCCGGGCACTACCATGAAGCGTTGCAACGCGACCCGGACGTGGTGCTCGCGCACGCGGACGTGGTAAAACTCCGCGGCCCACGGAAATCTTGAACGAGAATTTGTGAAAACATTTCCGCCGTAGCAGCCGACGTGAGTCGGCTCAAACTTCAGGTAGGGAGCGTCACTCCGTGCGCGCCGTTTTTTGCATTCGCACGCGCGGCGGGCAGAGGACTGCCCGCCCTGCTCCGTCCCAACGGGACAACCCGACAATAGCCCGGCGTTTCAACGCCGGGTGCTGTCGCGCACGGCCACCAGTCCCGCAGGGACGGCTGAATTATTACATTTCCGTAATTACCGTCGTCGTATGCATGAGGTATTTCTCAGCCGTCCCTGCGGGACTTGGCAATTTTTCCGGATTTATCCCGGCATTGAAATGCCGGGCTATTGTCATCGCGTCGCTCCGCGACGGCCAAACGCTCCTTGCCCCGCTCGTCCACCCTAAAATGAATTTACACCGCCAACAACTCGCGGCAGGCGGATTGGAGTTTTTTCAGCCCGGCCCAGGATTTTGCCTCAATGTAGCAGCGGATGAGCGGTTCGGTGCCGCTGGCACGAAAAGCCACCCATTCGCGGGTCGGCAGCAAATATTTGTAGCCGTCGGTGGTGATGAATTTTTCCACCTTGAACGTGCCGATGTTCTGGAGGCCGCTGCCGAGTTTGGCCAGCAAGGCGTCCTTTTTCTCCGGTGCAAACGAGACATTGATGCGGTCGGTGTAAAATTCACCAGTCTGTTTCGAAAGTTCCTTCAAAATCCGGCCAAGCGATTTTTTCTCGGTGGCGACGAGTTCGGCCATGAGCAGGCACGCGAGGATGCCGTCCTTTTCCGGCACGTGGCCTTTGACGCTCAGGCCGCCGGATTCCTCGCCGCCGACGATAATCGGCTCGCTCTCCATCAGTGCGCCGATGTATTTGAAGCCGACCGGTGTCTCGTGGACTTTCACGCCGAGCAATTCCGCCACGGCATCCACCTGATGGCTCGTCGGCACCGTGCGCACGACCGCGCCCGTCCAGCCGCGGTTCTTTTTCAAATGATACAACGCGAGCGCAAGAATCTGGTTCGGCGTCAGCCAGGTGCCGTCTTTGTCCACAATTCCGAACCGGTCGGCGTCGCCATCGAGGCCGAGACCCATCTGCGCCTTGCCGCTGCGGACGAGTTTGCTGATCTCCGCCATGCCTTCGGCGCTCGGTTCAGGATGATGCCCGCCGAACAACGGATTCAGTTCGTTATGGAAGACGGTGACTTTCGCCCCGACGCTTTCGAGGAGTTTATCGAGGTAACCGTGACCGGTGCCATACTCCAGATCAATCGCGACTTTGAGCTTCGCCTTTTTGAGCGCGGCGAAGTCAATGAGTTTGTGGAGCTGTTTGAAATACGCGGGTTGCGGATCGAACGTCGGGCATTGATACGTGCCGATGACCGCGCCCTTGAATGACCAGCCTTGCGACTGGATGTGGGCAATGTTCGCTTCGACTTGTCTGGTGACTTCCGGCGCAGCGGGCGCGCCGTTGCTCGTGGAAAATTTCAGACCTTGATACTCCGCTGGATTGTGACTGGCAGTCATGTTGATGCCGCCTGCCGCCTTGCGAAGGCGAATGTTGTGGGCGATGACGGGCGAAGGCGTGTCGCGATTGCACAGGAGCGGTTCGAGTCCGTTGGCGGCGAGCACTTCAGCGGCGGCGAGGGAAAATTCGCGCCCAAGAAACCGTGTGTCGTAACCCAGAATGACCAGTGACGAGTGACGAGTGACGAGTGACGAGTTCAGATATTCCGCGATGCCTTGGGTGGCGAGGCGGACGTTGTCGAAGGTAAAATCGCGCGCGATGATGCCGCGCCAGCCACTGGTGCCGAATTTAATCATATCGTGACAAGTGACGGGTGACGGGTGACACGTGACAGACGATTCACGCATCACGCCTCACGTTTCACGACTTCCAATCAAACGCCTTCTTCTCAAGCGCGTAAAGGTAACCGGCAAACAAGATTGCCAGAAACGTAACCATCGAGCCGAGAATCAGGTTGCGCGTGGCGTGGTCGGCCAGCATGTCGCGATAAACGACCGCCCACGGGTAAAGGAACACGACCTCGATATCGAACAGGATGAACAGCATCGCCACGAGATAAAATTTCACGGAGAACCGTGCGTTGCCTTCGCCGATGGGGTCCTTGCCGCATTCGTAGGCGGTGTCCTTGGCCTTGGTGCGCTTGCCGTATTTGCCAAGCAGGACGGAAATCAGGAGTGTCCCGCCCGCGAAGCCGATGGCGGCGGCCAAGAGCATGAGCACCGGGATGTATTGCTCCAATTGCGACGGTTGCGTCTGTTCCATGCACGGAAATGTAGAAGGAATCGCCGGAAAATTCAATAAGGAAAACGGGGACCGACCACAGAATACACGAAAGGACACGAAAGGGATGAGCCTATTGAACGCAGCCCACACGATAAGCGTTCGTGTGCTTCGTGTATTTCGTGGTTTACTTTCGGAACAACCACAACAGCAGCGTCAGAATTGCGCTCAAAATCAGACAGGTCATCAGCGGGAAGTGAAAACTGAAATCGCCTTTGGAATAATTGATGTCGCCGGGCAAACGACCGAGCCAGCCTTTGCCAACGCCCGACCATAGCAGCGCGCCGACCACCGCCAGCAGCAAGCCGGCCAGCACCAGAAATTTGCCAAATTCATTCATCGCGTCTGCCCCTCGTGGAATGCGAGCAATACCCTGCAGTGCAATCTCATGACATCGTCGCGTCCGGCAAAGGTTTTCCAGGAGCGCGGACAGCCTTGTCCGCGAGACGCCTGCATTGGGATAGAAACGTGCGGACAAAGCTGTCCTCGCTCCTTGGGTTGCGGCTTGGCCGCGCTAAGTTTTTGCATGGCATAATTTTTGGCGAACGACTTTAATGAAGTCAATTCACGGCGCGATGAATTTTCAAAAGCCATCCGCAAAAACCCTCGGCTGGGGAAAATCATTTCTGTGGCTGGCCGTCGCGGTCGCGAGTTTCCATGGGGCTTATGCCTCAATCCGGTTCCCGGCTGCCGGGCTGCTGATTTTCGGCTATGCCCTGGGACTTGTTCAGTTGACCGATCAACCCACTGTCCGCCGCGCGTTCTATTTCGGGCTGGCGACGGGATTTTTCTGCTACGCCCCGCAATTGTATTTCTTCTGGAATATTTTGGGGCCGGGGGCAATCGTACTGTGGCTGGTGCTGGCGTTCTGGATCGGGCTGTTCACGGCGATTGTCTGCGGCTGCATCCGGCGCTGGGGTAAGGCAAAAGTCTGGTGGCTGATTCCAATCGTGTGGACGGGTGTGGAGTATTTTCGCAGCGAACTCTACTATCTGAAATTTTCGTGGCTGAACATCGGGTATGCTTTCCCGAACTATTCCCTCATTCGGTTCGACAATTTTGGAATGTACAGCGTCGGTTTTTTGATCGTTTCCCTGGCCACGATTCTTTTCTGCATAACCCGGATCAAACGAGTTTTTATTGAGGCATTTGTGATCATTCTATGCTTG
Organism: uncultured Verrucomicrobiae bacterium; assembly: GCA_963827205.1. Lineage (GTDB taxonomy): Bacteria > Verrucomicrobiota > Verrucomicrobiia > Limisphaerales > UBA11358 > UBA11358. The sequence goes on along the minus strand of CAWHAH010000008.1, from coordinate 25,278 downwards.
CTGATCGGCTTGGCGTTTTTTCTTCAACTTATGGCTGCAGTCAGATTTGAAAGGCCTGTTCCTCCATTATCTATCGCCGGTGTTCAAACGGAATTCCCGAACGAAAATATCCTTCCCAAAGTTCTGAATCATGCACTGGCCAAAAATCCAGACGCACAGATTTTCGTGTTAAGCGAATACACGCTGGACGGACCGGTGCCGGATTCGCTCAAGAATTGGTGCCGCGAGCATTCGCGTTTTCTGGTCGTTGGCGGCGAGGAATTGCTCGGCACCACCAATTTCTACGACACTGCTTTTGTGGTCGGAACGAACGGCGAAGTCGTGTTCCAACAGGTCAAGTGCGTGCCAATCCAATTTTTCAAGGATGGCCTGCCCGCAAAGGAACAAACAGTCTGGAATTCGCCGTGGGGCAAAATCGGCTTTTGCGTTTGCTACGACCTGAGCTACACGCGCGTCACCGACGAACTCGTGCGGCAGGGCGCCCAACTGCTCATCGTGCCGACGATGGACGTTGAAACATGGGGCCGGCACGAGCACGAACTTCATGCCCGCGTCGCGCCGGTGCGCGCAGCGGAATACGGCATCCCAGTTTTCCGCCTGGCCAGTTCCGGCATCTCGCAAGCCGTTACCTGGGATGGCAAGGTGATCGCACAAGCGCCGTTTCCGGGCAGCGACGACATCATCGCTGCGGAATTGCCTTTGTTCCCAAAAGGCTCACTGCCGCTGGACCAGATATCTCGCGCCGGTTTGCGTTGGTATCACGGCCATCGTTACTGTGGTGTTGTTGCTTTTCGCATGGAAAGACCGGCAGAGGGCGCCGCCGTCCAAAAGTTAGCGGAAATTCGGAATGTTCGGCACGCGCGAAGCGTCCGGGATTGCGGCGACAGGTCGCCGCGTTGGAAGCGCGGACATGTCTGCACAGTCCAGAATTACCGCTCGCGGCGGCGTTCACCCCACCGAGAATTTGCGTTAATTCGCAAAATTCGCGGATTAAATTTTTAGTGTCCTTCGTGTATTTCGTGGTTCAAATTTTTCTCACACGATTTTCCTTTCGTCTGCGGCGTTTTGCCTTTTCAATTTGCGCCCATGTCGCGCGATTACGTTCTCGAACCATTTTATTCCGCCGTCCATCTGCAAATTGACTACGCGCGCGAACTCAATCCACAGCAGCTCGCCGCCGTCACCGCGCCGCCCGGGCCGGCGCTCGTCATTGCCGGCGCCGGTTCGGGCAAGACCCGTACGCTCACCTATCGCGTCGCTTACCTGCTCGAACAAGGCATCCCCGCCGACCGCATCCTGCTGCTGACGTTTACCAACAAGGCCGCCGGCGAAATGATGCGCCGCGTTGCCGGCTTGCTCGGCCAAGAACTCGCGTCGCTCTGGGGCGGCACGTTCCATTCCATCGGCGCGCGTGTCCTGCGTTCACATGCCGACCGGCTCGGTTACCGCCGTGATTTCACCATCCTCGACCGCGACGACGCGAAGGACCTGATCAAGGCGTGCATCGCCGACGCCGGCATCGAGACCAAAGGGTCGCATTTCCCGAAGCCCGAGGTCCTTTGCGAAATTTTTTCGCTCGCGGTCAACACGCACACGTCCACCGCAGAAATTCTGGAACGGCAATTCGATTACTTCGAGAAAATCACCCGGCAGGTCGCCGATGTGCAGAAGCGTTACATCGCCCGCAAACGCGCGACCAACGCGATGGACTTCGATGATTTGCTCGCGCTCTGGCTCAGGCTGCTGCGCGAGCATGCCGACGTGCGCGAACACTACCAGCGCCGCTTCCAGTTCATCCTCGTGGACGAATACCAGGACACGAACCGGCTACAGAGCGACCTCATTGACCTGCTTGCCGGGCGGCATCACAACGTCATGGTCGTGGGCGACGACGCGCAGAGCATCTACGGCTGGCGCGGCGCGAATTTTGCCAACATCCTGGAATTTCCCAAACGTTATCCCGGCGCAAAGGTCTTTAAAATCGAGACCAATTACCGCAGCACGCCGGAAATTCTGAAAGTTGCCAATGCCGCCATCGCCGCCAATCGGAACCAGTTCACCAAGACGCTGACGCCGGCGCGCAAATCCGGCCTGAAACCGGCGTTGGTCGCGTGCATGGACGCCGCGCAACAATCCGTGTTCATCGCGCAGCGCGTGATGGAATTGCACGACGAAGGTGTGAGCATGAACCAGATCGCCGTGCTCTACCGCTCGCATTTCCACGCGCTCGAATTGCAGCTTGAGCTCACCAAGCGCAACATCCCCTTCTCCATTACCAGCGGCATCCGGTTTTTCGAGCAGGCACATATCAAGGACGCCACGGCGTATCTCAAGCTGGTTGCCAATCCGCAGGACGAACTCGCCTTCAAACGGCTCGCGCAACTGCTGCCCGGTATCGCCGCCAGGGGAGCGGAAAAAATCTTCCAGATTTTTTCCGCGAAGTTGGAGGATGGAAGATCGAAGATGGCGGGAAATAAACCCCTCACTTGGCCAGAAGCCACCCTCTCCCCGCCCAGCGGGGAGAGGGATGGGGCGAGGGGCACTCGTCAGACTTTGGCCGCTGCGCTTCAGTCTTGCGCCAAATCCGTCCCGGCAAAGGCAACGACCGCATGGAAACAATTCATCGAGACTATTTCCCAGCTTGAAGATGAAAACGTCCGCAACAGCGCCGCGAAGATGCTGCGGCTGGTGATTGACGCCGGCTACGACGATTATCTCAAGGAAAACTTTGCGAACTACCGCACCCGTCTGGAAGACCTCGAACAACTCGCGGTCTTTGCCTACCAATTCAATTCCGTCGAAGATTTTCTGACGCAATTGGCCCTGCTCACCAATGTCGAGGCCGAAGACGACCGGGGCGCAAAATCCGACGCGGACAAAATCCGGCTCTCGACGATTCATCAGGCAAAGGGACTGGAATTCGACGCCGTGTTCGTCATCATGCTATGCGATGGGTTGTTTCCTTCCTCGCGCTCGATGGAAAGCGATGAAGGCGAGGGGGAGGAACGCCGGTTGTTTTACGTGGCCATCACCCGCGCAAGGACCGAGCTTTACCTGAGCTACCCGCTGATGCGCGCCAGCTTCAGCAATTCCGGCGGCGACGGGATGCAACGGCCCTCGCGGTTTCTCTCGGAAATTCCCCAGGCACTTTTGAACGAGTGGAACCTGCGCGCGCGCTATGCCTGAGGCATCTGTTTTTTGCAGCAGCCGGCGTGAGTCGGCTTATTCTCAGCGGGATTTGATCGGACTGACGTCCGCTGCTACCTCACCTTCTCCCACTCATGTACTTTGCCGGGAACAATCCTGAACAGCGGATGCGGTGCGGGAATTTTCACGGACGCCAAACAGCGAAGTCGTTTGGGATCGCGTTTCCCCAATTTCCGTTTCAGATGCAACCATTCATAACGCAATTGACCGCGAGTCTCGTTCATTTTCCCGCGAAAACATCCGTGACCGACTTTTGAACCGTCAAATTGGTAACCGCGTTGCGTGGCTTCGGCGTGAATGGTTTTCAGGTAAGTGGCCGGAGCCGCGGGCGGATTTTCCGTTTTGGCAAACCGGACGAGTTGCGGATGATGCCGGTAGCCGCGCGTCTCGCCGCGCAGGACTTTTTGCGCCAGCAACGCCTCGCGCCAGAGCGCCACCAGTCCCCGGGCGTCGAGATATTTCGGATGCAGCGTCCAGAGTCGCATGATTTTCAGATAAATTGACGGTTGCATTTTGCGCTGTCACCGAAAATAGCTTCAAACGCTTCTTCAAATCTGGCATCTAATCCGTGTGCGACGCACCGGATTTCTTTTTATAGCCTGCTTTTGTCTTGCGGCATTCACCGCAAACGCTGCGCACACGCAGGTGAATTTGCTTTTGTCCGCTGACACCGTGCGGCCCGGCGATACGATTTGGGCCGGCGTGGATTTGAAAATGGAGCCGGACTGGCACACTTATTGGAAAAACCCCGGTGAAGCCGGGATGGCCACCAAAATTGAATGGCAACTTCCGCCCGGCGTCACTGCCGGTGAAATCCAATGGCCGTTGCCGGAAAAATTGCCGCCCGCCGAAGTGACCACTTACGGCTACAACGACGAGGTCATGCTCATCGTGCTGCTGAAGCTCGCGACGAACCTGCCCGCCGGCCCGCTCGGTTTGAAAGCGGAAGTTTCCTGGCTCGAATGCAAGGAATCCTGCATCCCCGGAAATGGCGACGTTGCAGCCACCCTCAACATCGGGACCGAAACCAAAACTTCCGCCGATGCTGCGCTTATCCAATCCTGGCAAAGCAAGATTCCGAAGTCGGCCAACAACTTATCCGTCCACGCTTGGTGGGAAAAACCGGCAAAGGGTGATATGCGCCCGCTGACAATTGAATGTGCATTTGAGCCAAGCAGGATACAACCGAAAATTGAAAACGTTGACTTCTTTCCCAACGCCAGTGACCAATTCGACGTTCAAGGGGCGACTGAAAGCATCCCTGCGGTACCCGGCACAGTTCGTCTGCGCAAGCTCGTGCAGAAATTCGAAGGTGACTGGCCCAAAGAAATCAGCGGCGTGATTGCCATCGAAAGCGGCCGCACGCGTTCGGGATTCACTGTCAAAGTTCCCGTCAGCGACAAAGCTCCGGCGGGCGAAGCAGTGAGTAGGACAGGCGTCGCGCCTGTCTCTAACTTCTCCGGCCAAAATGTGGGGACAGGCGCGACGCCTGCGCTACCCTTACAGCTGCTCTGGAAAATGCTACTCTACGCCTTCATCGGCGGACTGATTCTGAATATCATGCCGTGCGTGCTGCCGGTCATCGCATTGAAAATCCTCGGTTTCATCAATCACGCCCAACATGAGCCGCGCCGTGTCCGCGCGCTAGGACTGATTTACGCCGCTGGCGTGCTGGTGTCGTTTCTCGCGTTGGCGGCCATCGTCATCGGCGTCAAGGCCGCCGGACACCACGCTGGTTGGGGCATGCAGTTCGGCAGCCCGGAGTTCATCGTTGTGCTCACCACCCTCATCACGCTCGTGGCGTTGAATTTGTTCGGTGTGTTCGAAGTCACCTTGGGCGGACGCACGTTGAGTGCGGCGGGGCAACTCGCCGCCAAACAAGGCGCGGCGGGCGCATTTTTCAATGGGTTGCTGGCAACGGCATTGGCCACACCCTGTACCGCGCCGTTTCTGGCGCCAGCCCTCGGCTTTGCCTTTGCGCAAAAATCGTCGTTGATTATCTTGATTTTTCTGTTCGTCGGACTCGGTCTCGCCGCGCCCTACGTCGTGTTGAGTTGGAACCCGGTGTGGCTGAAATTTCTGCCCAAGCCCGGCGCGTGGATGGAAAAATTCAAAATCGCGATGGGTTTTCCCATGTTGTTGACGGCCGTGTGGCTCTTTAATCTTGCAGCCGACGATTACGGCACCAACGTCTTGTGGCTCGGCGTTTTTCTCGTCCTGATGGCATTCGCAGCGTGGATTTTCGGCGAGTTTGTCCAACGCGGCCGCGCCGGCAAGGGTATCGCGCTCGTCATCGTTTTCATTCTGGCCGTCGGCGGCTACGCCTTCGCCCTCGAAAACCAGTTGCACTGGCGCGAACCGATTGTTACCGCGACCACCGATTCGTTGAAAACGTCACCGGACGGCATCGCCTGGCAGCCGTGGAACCCGGAAGCGGTCGCGCAAGCGCGCGCGGCGGGCCGGCCCGTCCTGGTGGATTTCACCGCCAACTGGTGTCTGACCTGCCAGGTGAACAAAAAAATCGCCATCGAAATCCCGTCTGTCCGCAAAAAGTTGAAGGAAATCAACGCCGTCGCGCTGGTCGGCGATTACACGCATTTCCCCGACAGCATCACAGCAGAACTGAATCGTTTCAACCGCGCTGGTGTGCCGCTGGTTTTGGTTTATCCGAAAAATCCTGACGCCGAACCCATGGTTCTGCCAGCGGTTTTGACGCCGGGCATTGTGCTGGATGCGCTGGATCGGGCGGCACGTTGACGCTTTGAAAGAGTAGCGCAGGCGTCCCGCTTGCAAACTTCAGCAATCATGCATGCAGGCCAGAGGCCTGCGCCACTCTCCGCTGCGGCATATCGCCATTATGCTGGACTGGGCGGCACGTTGACTTTTGAACGGAATCTCGTAGGTTGGTGTCTCTTAACCGAACAATTACCAATTCTGAACCTATGAAAAAAGCATTTGTTTTATTGACCTCAATGGTATTGGCCTTGGCAGTGCAGGCGGTCGAAATCGGCAAGCCTGCGCCGGATTTCACGGCCACGGACATCAATGGCAAGACGGTCAAATTGAGCGATTACAAGGGCAAGATTGTCGTCATCGAATCCTACAACTCCGACTGCCCGTATTGCCACAACCAATACAAGACCGGCGCGATGCAGGCGTTGCAACGCGACCTCGCGGCCAAAGGCGTCGTGTGGCTGCTGGTCAATTCCGTGAACCCGAAAAATTTCAGCCATCGCACGCCGGAACAGGCCAAAGCGGAAATGGCCGCAGAAAAAATGGATGTGACCGCGTGGATTGACGACAGCTCCGGCACCGTGGGCCATCTCTACGGCATGAAAACCACGCCGCACATGTTCGTGATTGATAAGAACGGCGTGCTGGTCTATGACGGCGCGATTGATGACCAGCCCGATCCATTCCACGACCCGAGCAAGGCAAAGAACTACGTCAGTGCGGCCATTGACGCGTTGCTGGCTGGCAAGCCGGTGACCGTTACCGAGACCAAGCCCTACGGCTGCAGCGTGAAATACGCGGATTAAATTCCCTCTCCCGTCGGATGGGAGAGGGTGGCTGAAAGACGGGTGAGGGTCTATTTTTTCAAAACCCAAATTCCTTCAGAAACTTTTCCGCTGGCGCGTGGATGTCCACGCGCCTTTTTGTAAACGGATCCACGTAGGCCAGTCTCACGGCGCGCAAACCGAGTTGCTTCTCGTCCAATCCTTTGTAGGAGCCGAGGTGACAAGGCTCTAATTCTCCAACTTTAAAATGAGCCTCCTTACGTCGGCTCCTGCTATCCGTAGCCAATTTAGCGTTTCCAGTTCCATAAAGCTCATCACCGACAACCGGCAAACCGGATTCGGCCAAATGAACGCGAATCTGGTGCGTGCGGCCGGTGACCGGTTTGGCTTCAACCAAAGTAAACTTTCCGCGCGTCTCCAGAATTTTGAAATGCGTTTCGGCATTTTTGCCATAGCGTGAATCCACCTTCATTTTTCTGAATCGCTTTTTGTCCGGCGCGAGTTTGAGTTCGCACGTCCATTCACTTTGCTTCGGCTCGCCAGCCACGACGGCCAGATATGTTTTCTCCATTCTGCGGCTCTCGAACAAATCGAAAAACCTTTCGACCGCGCCGGGGCTTTTGGCGAAAAGCAAAACGCCGCTCGTGTCCGCGTCAAGGCGATGGACGTGGCGAAGAAATTTCAGTCCGCGCGACCGCGCCCAGAAATCATGCGCGGCGATGGAGGATTCGATGGCCGCCTGCAAATTGCGCGACGTGTTCTGCCACGCCACCGGCGCGAGCATCCAGCCGGGCGGCTTGTCAATCGCCAGCGCTGAGCGGTCCTCGTAAAGAATCGGAATCGGCTCGCAGCCGGGCAGTTCGATGAAATTGGGTTTAGCCACAGTTCATTCTAATGAAAAGCCAACTCGTCGGCAAAACTTATTGAAAATTGAAAAGGCCGACTTCGCTGTTAAAGCTCCGTCAGGAGCGACATCTTTGTAGAAACCAAAACCAAAACAAATTCCAAGCCCCGTCGGGGCGGCATATTCTGCTTCCAACAATCATTCGTCGTCCGTTTTGAAAATGTATCGTCGGTCGTAATCCACGTTGAACTTTTCCAGCAACTCGACGTATTCCTCATGAAATGATTTCCTCGCGTGATGTTTTTGCTGGTTCTCGATGTAACGAATCACCGTGCCGAGTTGCGAACGCGAATATGAAAACGCGCCAAACCCTTCCTGCCACGAAAATCTCCCCCTCACCCAGTGCTTCTCATTGATGAACTTTGAAGAACCAGCCTTCACATCGTGCACCAAATCCGAGAGCGATGAATCAGGTCTCAATCCAACGAGCAGATGCAGACGATCCGGCATATTGTTGATGACAATTAATTTTTGTCTCTGGCTGGAAACGATGCCGGTTATGAATTTTTGCAGCTCGTCGTTGTGTTGCGGGCGGATGAGGTTCTGCCGGCCTTCGACGGCGGACACGACGTGGATGTAAATTTGCGTGTAGGTGTTGGCCATGACCGGAAGATGCTGCTCCTGACGGAGCTTGAAAATCTTTTTTCCGTCCGGGTTCCACAAAGATGTCGCCCCTGACGGGGCTAGTACCGAGCGGTCCTCGTAAAGAATCGGAATCGGCTCGCAGTCCGGCACTTCGATGAAATTGGGTTTCATTGTTTAATCGGAGCGCGGACAGCTTGTCCGCCGGTTGGAGATCAGGCTTTAGCTTGTGCGGCAACCAAGCCAAAGCCTGAACTCCAACTTATTTGCGCCGCCATTCCTTTTTCGGCGGCTCGGGCAAACCTTGTGCACGCAGGGCCGTGCGGAAATGGACCTTGGCGATTTTTGGCAAATTCTCCGCGCCTTGCTCCGCCACAAATTTCTTTGCTACTTCGTCCACGGCGCTGGAAGCACCTTTGGGCAATTCCATTTCAAATTGCTTTTCCAGTTTCGCCAGGCCTTTCACAAATCCGTCACGCGCCAGGATCGAGGCCGCCGCCACCGCCAGGTCCTCTTCCGCACGATGCCGCTGCACCAGTTCAATTTCCCGGCCCAGCGACATGAGCGCCTTCGCCACGACTTCCTTGTTTGACGCAAACTGGTCGCTGATGGCCTTGACCGGCACGGGATTCATCTGATGCCGCTGACCCATGAGGTTTTCAATCACGCGCGCGTGGCCCCATGCCAGAATCGCGTTCACGCTTTTCATCTTTGCGTAAAGCCGGTTGTATGCCTCGTTGCCAATCGTAACGGTGTTCACCACGCAACCGGGCGTCTTGCGAACGCGCTCCGCCAGTTCGGAGATTTTCTTGTCGCTGGAAATGTTTTTGGAATCGCGGATGCCGGCATCCTTCCATGCCTTGACGACGTTTTCGTTGATGTAAGCGCCGGCGATGCACAGCGGCCCGAAGAAATCGCCCTTGCCGCTCTCGTCCACACCGATGCGCGGCGCGAGTAATTCGGGATTCAGGACAGTTTCGTAGCCCAGTTTCGCCTGTCTGAGGATCTCCGGTTCGAGCAGGAACTCGATGAATTCCTGCGTGCCCTTGCCCTGCACCACCAGTTTGCCGCTCTCGTAAAAAACCACGTTGGCTTTTTCGGATTCGAACGCGAACCGCGCATAAGGCACCGTGCGCGGTTTCCCGTGGCGCGCGCGCAAGGCCGCGTCGAGCGCCGATGCCTGTGCGTCGGTAAGCTTGCAGGTGTAGGAACTGAGCGGTTGCACGGGAAACAAATAGCCGCAAAAAGGCGCAAAAGACACAAAAAGTTTTTAGTGGCATGGGCGTCCCGCCCGTGAGTTTTTAAGCTTTCCGATTTTTGAACCACACAGGCGGGACGCCTGTGCCACTACCAATGGAATTTTGCGGCTTTTGTGATTCTTTGCGGCAATAATTCCGGCGGATGGCGACACCAAATCGGCAACCGGCAATCGGCAATCGGCAATTGAAACGGCTCGCTTCGGCGTTGCTCAAATGGTTTTCGGAAAACGCCCGTGATTTGCCGTGGCGGCGCACCTGCGATCCCTACGCAATCTGGGTTTCCGAGATCATGCTCCAGCAAACGCAGGTCAAAACCGTGATTCCGTATTGGAAACGCTGGCTGCGCGAACTGCCGACCATCAAGTCTGTCGCGAATGCCAGCCCGGACAAAATCCACAAGCTTTGGGAAGGACTGGGTTATTACACCCGCGCCCGCAATTTGCGGAAGGCCGCGCAACAAATTGTCACACGGCAAGACGCCATTTCAAAATCCAGTAGGAGTCGAGGCTTGTCGCGTCGAAGTGAAACGCAGACGGATAACGAGACTCAAATTAAAAAGAAATTAGAGATTCCTTCCGCCTTCGCCCGGCTGCGGCGAGACAAGCACGTCGTCTCCTACAAATTCCCGGAGAACTTTGACGACGTCCTTGCGTTGCCGGGCATTGGACGTTACACCGCCGGCGCGATTTGCAGCATCGCCTTCGACCAACCGGTGCCGATACTCGACGGCAATGTCATCCGCGTGCTGACACGCATGTTCGGTATTTCTCAAAACCCGCGTGAGAAAAAGACCAACGCGCGGCTTTGGAAGCTGGCGGAAGAATTGGTAGGGCGGGCTGTCCCCAGCCCGCCGCGGCGCGGTGGGGACACGGCGCCCTACCATTCATTTTTGAACCAATCGTTGATGGAACTCGGCGCATTGGTTTGCGCACCGCGCAATCCACGGTGCTTGATTTGCCCGGTTAAGAAACTCTGCGCTGCCTTTCGCGAAAATCGCGTGAACGAACTGCCCAACTTCGGAAAGCGCACGCCAGTTGCGGCCCGCCACTTTGTTGCCTTTATCGCCGAGCGGAAGGGGCGTTTTCTTGTCCGACGACGGCCCGCCGGTGTGGTGAATACGCATTTGTGGGAGTTTCCGAATGTTGAAATTGCGCCAAGCCAAGGTGGCAGTGGACGTAAGTCAGCTCATTATTTCCGTACGAAAAGTCAGAGCCGACTCACGTCGGCTGCTACAAATGGGTTAGTTGTCCGCGCGGCAAAGAATCTTGGCTTTGAATTGTCCAACGCCGAACCGCTTTGCACCGTAAAACACTCCATCACACGTTACCGCATCACGCTGGAAGCATTCCGCGCGAATCTCGGAGGGGCGAGTTATGCGAGCTCCCATTCAGAAAAAGCGAAGTCAGAGACTCGTGTAACTCGCCCCTCCGAAACGATAGGTGTCTGGAAAACAGCGGCCCAAATGAACCGGCTGGCTTTTGCTGCCGCACACCGGAAAATTCTACACGCGCTGGTAACAACAAAGCATCCGCATCGTGTCGTTCGGAGTTCCGCCTTCAGGCGGCCCGCGTAAACGCGGAACTCCAAACAAAGCACGCACCACAAAAAACTCGCCAGGTTTGCCGCCCATCGTATCTTATCCGGCTGATGATTTACTTTGATTACAACGCCACGGCGCCGGTGTTGCGCGAGGCGCGCGAAGCCTGGCTGGAGGCGACCGAAAAAATCGGCGGCAACCCGTCCAGCATGCACCAGTTCGGAGCGCAGGCAGCTCGAGCCATGACGGATGCGCGTGAAAAACTGGCCGCATTCATCGGCTGTCATCCGTTGGACATCGTTTGGACCAGCGGCGCCACCGAAGCGAACAACACGGTTTTGCACCATTTTGCCCATACGCTGGATGCCAAACGCGAAGTCTGGGTTTCCGCTATTGAACATCCCTGCGTCATGGAATCAGCGCAGAATTATTTCGGCAAGCGCGCACGAATGATTCCCGTTACGCGCGAAGGTGTGATTGACTTGGACTGGCTTACGGCGGAACTGGCCGACACGCGTCCGGGCCTCGTCGGCGTCATGGCAGCGAACAATGAAACCGGCGTCATTCAGCCGTGGCGCGAGGTGATGGCGATTTGCCGGCAATACGAAGTGCCGTTCTTTTGCGACGCGGTGCAATGGCTCGGCAAAATGCCGGCGAAAGGTCTGGGTGAATGCGATTTTTTGAGCGGGGCGGCGCACAAATTCGGAGGCCCGCGTGGCATCGGCTTTTTGAAAGTGCCGCACCGGAGTCACGTCACGCCCCTGTTGCTCGGCGGCCAGCAGGAAGGCGGGCGGCGCGCTGGAACCGAAAACGTCGCGACGATGGTCGCGATGCTCGCGGCACTGACGATCCGCGAAAAACAGATCGCCAATAGCCAGCACATCTTGCGCGGCGTGTGGCGCGACAATTTTGAGCGGCAGCTTTCGCACGCCGTGCCCGGCACGACCATCGTGGGTGCCAACCAGCCGCGCTTGTGGAACACCGTTTCCGCGCTTATGCCCGAAGGCGACCGCAAACATCAATGGGTGGTGAAGCTCGACAAGGCGGGCTTTGCCGTCTCCACCGGTTCGGCCTGCACCACGGGCAAGGAAGAGCCGTCGCACGTGCTTGCCGCCATGGGCTTCAAGACCACACAAGCTGTCCGCGCCGTGCGGTTCAGCGGCGGCTGGGAAACGAGCGAACCCGATTGGGACGCGCTCGCCAACGGCGTGGCCAAAGTCCACGCCGAGATGCACCACGGCAAGGCGCACGCGACCGTCTGACGGTTTACAGGTGATTGAGCAACCGCATCTCGCGTTGCGGGAAGGGAATCTGAATGTCGGCGGCGCGGAATTGTTCGATGATGGCCTGATAAATCTCCGCCTCTGCCGCGTCAACATCTGAATGATTGACGCCGCCCGGTTTTTTGCCAAGCTGCCGTCAGTATGACCGCCAAAACCCGTAACTGGCTGATTACGCTTTTGATTCTGGCTTCGCCGTTCCTGTTCTTCCTGGGTCTCCTGCTTTTCTGGACCGCCGAGCCACTGCCACCCCTCGCGCCTCTGCCCAATCCGAATGGCTATGAGGATTTGGTGAAGGCCGGGCGAGTGATTAAGAGCATGGCTGGTTACGATCAGACGAATGAGCAGCCACTGGCCGAACTGGTCGCGACAAACGCCGAAGCGTTGCGATTACTACAAGCCGGTTTGAGCAATCAATGCCGTGTGCCGCTCCAGTTCTCGGAAAATTACATGGCGAATCATCTCAACGACCTCGCCAGCTTCAAACGGTTGGCACAGATTTTGGCAGCGGAAGGCAGGCTGGCGGAAATAGAAGGCGGCCCCGGAGACGCGGCCAAGTCTTACCTGGACACCATTCACCTGGGCGCCGAATCCGCGCGCGGCGGAGTCGTCATTGACCAACTGGTCGGCACGGCCATTGAAGCCATCGGCGTCGCGGGTTTACAAAAGCTCGTGGACCAACTGGACGCAAAATCCTGCCGCGACACCGCCGCGGCATTGGAAACCTACGACGCACAAGGCCAAACGTGGCAGCAAGTCATGCAGCAGGAACGTAATTGGTCGCGCCGGTCCTATCCAGGGTTGCGGAATGAACTTGGCAGATTGATAACACGCAACTCTATGAACAAAGCCCTGCAAAAGGGCGAGGAAAAATTCAACAAACAACAGATGAAGAGCCGGCAACTGACAATTGACCTCGCCGCCCGCGCCTACGAATTGGAAAAAGGTCATCCGCCCGCGAGCGTGGCCGATTTGGTGCCGGATTATCTAAAGGCTGTTCCGCAAGACCCGGTCACCGGCACGAATATGGTTTATTCACCGTAGAGTTTCGGATGGACAAGTCGGAGGGACGAGTTACACAAGTCCCCATTCGGATTTTGGAGTTGGAAACCTAAGGTCAGGGACTCGCATAGCTCGTCCCTCCGAAAATGAAATCTATTTCCCGCGATACACACACCTCGCCGTGCAGGTTTCGGCCACGACAACTTCGGTGAGCAGCGGCAATTTTGGTTTCAATCTCTTCCAGATCCAAACCGCAATTTCTTCGCTCGTCGGATTTTCGAGACCGGCAATTCCGTTGAGATAGCGGTGATCTATTTTTTGCCAAATCGGTTTGAACGCTGCCGTGATGTCCGCGTAATCCATGAGCCAGCCGAGCTTCGCATCGCATTCGCCGGCCACGACGATTTCCACCTTGAAGCTGTGCCCATGCAGCCGCCGGCACTTGTGCGATTTCGGCAAATGCGGCAGCAGGTGCGCCGCCTCAAATTGAAACGCCTTTCGCAATTCCATTTTCATTTTTTCAAAAGTCAGTGGTCAATAGTCAATAGTCAGTAGCAGCACAAGGGCGACGATCAAAAATCTACTGACTACTGACTACAAACTACTGACTCATCACATTTCCCAATCCGTCCACGTCACCAGATCGCCGAGTGCCGGCCGGCCATCGTGCCGCCAGGTCAGCGGCGGATTTTGCATCTGGCCGAGCGGACACACCCGCGTCACGCCCCAATGCGCGAGTTGCATCGCCAACCCTTCCGTCTGGTCTTCCGGCGCGGCGATGCCCACCGTAGATACTTTGCCTCGCACGGCGTCGGCATTTTGCAGCATCTCGTCCAAATCCTTCACGCCTTTCACATAAACAAAACGATTCAGGCACGACATTTGAAATCGTGCGTCCGCCTCAAAAACCACCGTCCAGGCCGTCGAGTTTTTGCTATGCCACATTTGCGTGTCGGGAGAATGCGCTGCCCGCACCTCGTAAATCCCGCGGCGCGACGCGATGGCGGCGGCGTGTTCCGCCGCCAGTTCGCCGCGCGGCTCGGTTTGCTCCCGCTGTTCCAGTTCGTCCGCGAGCAGTTCCGCAAATTTTTCCGGCAGGACTTCGCCGCGGGACTGGACATAAATCACGTGCGGCGAAAGGCAACCGAGCTGGTTCCAGGCAACCACGTCGTCCGCCACTCGCGCGGCGACCCGCCGCAAATGGGTTCCGGTCAAAATCTCCCTCGCCACAAAACCAAAACTGACGCGATGGCCATAACCAAGAAACCGGGTGTGAACCGGCAACCGCGAGCGAATCATGGCGAGGGATTCGTCGCTGCCTGTTGCGGTCACGCAATTCGCCTCCGCAAACAGCGCCGTCTCCAATTCCGCATTGCCGCCGCGCCATTCGGCAATTTCGAGGCACGCGCCGAGCTTTGGGTCGGCGTCGTAAATCGAATGCGCGAACAGCCGCGGCAAAAACGCCGACCGGCTTGCGCATTTCACGAACTGCGCCGACCGCGTCAGCAAACCAAGCGCGATGCTCGTCAGCGTGGGATTCGGAATGTTGCCTGCCGCGATATGGATGAGCATTTCCGGTCCGCGCCAAAAGTGACGAGTGACCTGTGACAAGTGACGGAAATCGTGACCCGTGACATGTGACACGTGACATGAATCCTCGCCGAGGTCTTGAACCAGCAGCGCCTGCAAATTCTCGAGTGAAAACTGGCGGAAGAAATTGTCGAGCCCTTTTGCGAGTGTTGCGTGCGAGAAACCGGTTTCCGCCGGGCCGGATGCCAACGCGAGTTTTCGGAAGCGGTTGTCCGTTTGCAACCAGCCTTTGGCAACTTCGGCGAGGAGATGCACGAGATTGTGCGTCGTGCGTTGTGCGAGATAGCGTTCGCGGTTGCGCTTCAACGTCTGGCACGCCTCGGTAATCATGGCCGGCGACAACGTCGCCTCCGGCGGCAGATCGGCGAGAAAATAGTTCGGCAGGTTCATTTCAAAACAATTATCCGCTAATTACACGAATTTTCGCCAATTGTTTTTGTTGTTCGCGGTAATTCGCGAAATTCGCGGATTAAATTCATATTGCCATTAACGAACAGCCGCGCGGTTCGGCGAGTCGCGCGCGGCCAATCAATTCAAAGCCTTCGCCATGGCGAACGCCCACATCTTCGGTTTGAATCGCCATGACGGAAAAGACGTTCGCCAGGTCAAAGACGCGAATCAAACCGGTCTCGCCGTCGGCCACTTCACGTCCCGTTTCCGGTGAAACAATTTGCGCCCGCGTCCATGGAGGGAAGTGAAAACAATGAGGTTTTACGGCGCATTTCCCCTCACCCTGACCCTCTCCCCCGGGGAGAGGGAACAGCAAAGGTCGCTCCTCGAAATCTTCAGTCACTGCCATTACGCCAGCCGACTGACGATCATTCTCCCTTTCCTCGGGGAGAGGGCCGGGATGAGGGAGAAGCGTGTCACCCGCCACACGGTCATACGCTTGTGAACTGAGTTCGCTCATGCCGTATTCGCAAATGATGTTTTCGGGCGGAATGCCGAGGCGCTCGGTGATGAGTGCGTGCAATTCCGCTTTCGGCATCGTGCGCGAACGGTTTTTGTATCCGCCGGTTTCCATTACGCGCGAGCCCGAGGGCATATCAAAATGCAGATTGTTTTCCGCCAGAGAATCCAGCAGATGAACGAATGAGAATGCCGTACCCAAAAGAAGTGACGCGTGACGAGTGACGAGTGACGAGTTAAGCGCGGCGAGCACGGAGTCAAAATTCAAAGTCCAGGAACCGTCGGCTGCGGTTTTGCCAACGAAAACCGATTCCGGCGCAGCAATTTTCTGCCGCATCGTTTCAAACATGTGAACAAGGGAGGAGTGCGGCGCTTGTGCGGGTGGCGGCGTAAGACAGATCAATCGTAAATCGTAAATCGTAAATCGTAAATCGGGCAGGACATTTTCAAAAAACCAAGGCAGCAATGATGCCTCGTAAAGTTTCAATGACTCCGGGCAATGATAATGGCGGCTGGGTTTTTGCCCCGTCGTCCGGCTGGAATGGAAAACTGCCATGCACTCGCCAGGCGGCAGACAGGTCAGCTCTAATTCCTTGAACGCTGCCGTCGGCACAGCGGGAATCTGCGTCCAATGTCGGACGACTTCAGGCGTCAGGGCGCGTGTTTCACAGATTTTGCGGTAGGCGGCGTTGTATTTGAATTGCAGCGCGAAGAGTTCGAGGGCCAGCGCATCAAATTCCCGGAGGGGCGAATCTCGGAGGGGCGAGTTACACGAGCACCGATTTTCGATTTTTAAGTCAGGGCCTCGTGGAACGCGGCCCTCCGAAAGAATGATTCCGCACAATCGTGCCGCGAAATCTGAAAGTTCTTTGTGCATGCGGTTTTTGTTTGTCAGCTGGTTTTCCGCCACAGCCGATAGACATTTTAACCGATAACGGCCTTATCGCAAGTATGATTGCCGCGTGATTTGGGGCGCAGGATTGCCATTGTTGCGTTTGTGCGCCAGATTGTGTGTTCGACAATGAACAAACGGTTTTACATCACCACCGCATTCATTACGTGAACGGCCAGTTGCATCCCGGCTATGCCTCAAAATCATCCCGTCACCCGCCGCCATTCGGTTTCCAAACCGAGCCGGGTGATCCAGTCCTGCAATGCGGGGTGGTCAATCTGGTCGCCGGAGATCGCCAGCATGGATCGAATGTCGCGCGGGTGTTTTTCCGAGCCGCCTTCGCGGTAATATTCCAGCTTCCGAACGATGACGTATTCCGGCGGCGCGAGCGTGATGGAATTTTTCCCGATGGGATAGGACCTGGCATTGCGGAACGCCCAAGTGTGCAATTCCTCACGGCCAGCAGTGTAGAAATCAGCTTTCAATCCGGAGTCAGCATGGATAACGTTGAAGTGACCACGCCGTTCCCGCGCCATTTCCTCCAAAATGGCGGCTGTTGGAGGAACGTAGAATTGCGGTGGCGGGAAAATCGCGGCCAGCCGGGGCCCGTCTTCGGAACGGAGAAAAACCACGAAGTCAATGTCGTGGGTCACACGCGGCTCACCGTAGAGCATGGCGGCCACGCTGCCGCTGATGAGATACCGGATGCCCGCCTGGGTCAGCGGCTGCGCAAAGAGTTCGATCAAGTCAGGTTCGGGCATGTGAGAAAATCTCGCGGACTTCCGCCGCGACCCGTTCCGCCGGCCATTCGGGATGCTGACTGTGGAGGAACGCGGCCTTGTGGCGGCGCATCGTCCAGTAGAGCCGGTGCGCGGCGCGCCACCGCTGTTCCGGCGTCATCCGGCGAAACACCGCAACCTGTTCCGGGCTGGTTTTTTCATCCGGCAGCATGAAAGCAATGTAGCCATTGCCCGCTTTACCGCAAGCGAGATTGCCAACACCGCCTTTGTCAGCCAGATTATGCGTTCGACAATGAACAAACGGTTTTACATCACCACCGCGATTGATTACGTCAACGGCCAGCCGCACCTCGGCCATGCCTACGAGAAAATTGTCGCGGACGTCATTGCGCGGTCGCGGCGCAGTCTTGGCCAGGAAGTCTTCTTCCTGACCGGCCTCGATGAGCACGGCCAGAAAGTCCAGCAGGCCGCCATTGCCGAAGGTAAAACGCCCCAGGCTTATTGCGACCAACTCGCCGCGGATTGGAAGGCGTTTGCCCAAAAACTGGAGCTGACCAACGATGATTTTGTCCGCACCACGGAGGCGCGTCACAAGGCCATCGTCCAGGCTGGACTCGCAAAGGTGTTCCAAACCGGCAAGATTTACAAACAAACCTACTCGGGCTTTTATTCAACCAAAGAGGAAACTTTCCTGACCGACAAAGACCGTCGTCCAGACGGGACTTTCGACCCGAGCTATGGCGAAGTCATCGAACTGAAGGAGGACAATTATTTCTTCAAGCTGGGCGAACAACAGCAATGGCTGATTGATTACCTCGAGGCCAATCCATCGTTCGTGCAACCCGATTACCGGCGCAACGAGGTCCTCGGCTTTTTGAAAAACAACCAGCTCGAAGACCTGTGCATCTCACGCCCGGCGGCGCGGTTGAACTGGGGCATTCCCCTGCCCTTTGACAACGATTTCGTGACCTACGTCTGGTTCGATGCGCTCGTCAACTACATCAGCATCCCCGCCGCCCACGGTGATGCAACCGTTCTGACAGCATTCGAGCTCCGAACTCTCCACCCTCCGTAGCAGCGCCACTGCGGAGGACGGGCGAACTCCGAACTCCGAACTTGAATTGTGGCCTGCCGACATCCACGTCATCGGCAAGGACATTTTGAAATTCCATGCCGTGTTCTGGCCGATCATGCTCAAGGCGATGGGCCTGCCATTGCCGAAACAAATTCTCGTTCACGGCTGGTGGCAAAAGGACGGCGCGAAAATCAGCAAGAGCACCGGCAATATTGTTGATCCCATCGCGGTGATTGACGAATGGGGGTTGGATGCTTTCCGATTTTATGTATTGCGCGAATTGGACATCGGCCCGGACGGCAACTGGACCGACGCCGGATTCAAGTCCCGTTACAATGCCGAACTTGCAAACGGCCTCGGCAATCTCGTCAACCGCTCGCTCTCGATGCTCAAACGTTATCGCAACGGGGTCGTGCCTGCGATATTCGAATGAACTGGCGAGCGAAGTCGCCATAATCGTTAAAGCAACATGCACCTTTCTTGAGCAAAATCAGCTTCAGGCTGCATTGCAAAATATTTGGTACCTTGTTGAACGAAGCAATCGCTACGTCGAGCAAACCAAACCATTCAATCTGGCCAAAGACCCGGCGCAGGCCAAACGGCTCGACGAGGTGCTCTACAACCTCGCCGAAACCTGCCGTGTGCTGGCCGTTCTGCTCTGGCCATTCCTGCCCGGCACAGCAACGAAAATTTACACGCAACTTGGTTTGACCGGTGCACCGGACAAATGTTCCGAAGCAAAGTGGGGCGGACTGAACCCGGGTCACAAAATCGGCGAACCCGCGCCGCTCTTTCCGCGCAAAGAAACATAATGGCAACGAGGCTTTCTTCCCATGAACCGTTGCTCTGATCGCGGACAGCTTTGTCCGCACGGGCCCCGGTTGTGGAACTCGCGGACATGGCTGTCCGCGCTCCAAGTCGTTGCGAACTCGCGGCTCCAATGACCGGATTCCAAGACCATTAAACTTCTCCATGCACTCAAAGGAATTTGTCGCCATTGCAATTTTCGCCCTGACATACCTTCTGCTCAGCGGACGACAATTACACATTCTGCCTTTGAACCGCCCGGCGGCTGTATTTCTGGGCACGGTACTGATGGTCGCCTGCGGCGTGCTCACGCCTGAACAAACCTACCGCGCCGTGGATTACGATACGCTGGTGCTGTTGCTCGGCATGAGCCTCATCTCGGCGTATCTTTATCTCGCAGGCTTTTTTGAATGGACGGCAGACTGGGTGTTGCGCGTCGCTAAAACACCGCAGCGCCTGCTTCTTTACCTGGTACTGACGGCCAGCATCCTGTCCGCGTTGCTGGTGAACGACACAATTTGCCTGATGCTGACGCCGCTGGTCATCACGGTCGTGGTGCGCGGGCGGCTGCCGTTGCTGCCCTATCTGCTCGCGCTGGCCATGAGCGCAAACATCGGCAGCGCCTGCACGCTCGTCGGCAACCCGCAAAACATGATCATCGGCCACTTGTCAAAAATCCCGTTTGCGAATTTTTCCCTGTCGCTGTTGCCTGTTTCCCTGGCTGGATTGGCAGTCGAATTCGCCATCCTCCGTTTCGCCTTTCGCAACACCCTTCGCGCCGCTTCGATTCAACCCGCCGAAACTGTACCGCGCCGGGTTGACCGAAGGTTGATTGGCCTGACCTTCGGCGTGTTGGTGCTGGTGTTTGCCGGATTTCTGGCTGGATTCAATCTTTCGTGGACGGCGCTGGCGGGCGCGGCGCTGGTGATGGTGCTGGCACGTCGCGATACACACGAGGTGTTCAAACACGTGGACTGGAACCTTTTGTTTTTCTTCGCCGGCCTGTTTGTCGTGGTCGAAGGACTCGCCAGCACCGGTCTGCCGGACCAAATTTATCAGCGGCTGCACGGGGTGTTTGGTTCGAGCGCCGCGGCGCAGGCTTGGAACCTGGCGTGGTTTTCGGTGGTCGGCTCGAACGTGTTTTCCAACGTGCCGTTCGTGCTCGTGGCGGGCAAATGGATTCCCGGTTTTGCCAATCCTGAACTCATGTGGAAGGTCATGGCGCTGGCCACCACGTTCGCCGGCAACCTGACCATCCTCGGTTCCGTGGCCAACATCATCGTCGTCGAATCCGCCCGCCACCATATCAAAATCGGATTTTGGGACTATGCGAAAATCGGCATCCCCGTCACCATTCTCACCACCGTCATCGCTGTGGCGATTCTGTTGCTGACCGGTAGTTGATGCCACTACACGTATTGCGTCCGGTAGTTTGAGGAAAATCGAATCAATTAAGACGGTATCGTTATTCTGCTTTAACCGCTTCCGATGGGGTGCTGGTTTGTGCAACAGGCTCGTTCATTTCAGATTTTCATTGAACTCATATCGGGTATGGGTGTAAACTCAGCCCATGAGTTTCGCGGACACGATTCCGCTGATGTTGCTAGCGCTGCTCGGTTTGGCGCTGGGTATGGGCATCATCTATCTTTCGTTGATCTATGCGCTGCATCGTCGCGCATATTATCTTGGCCTCAAACTTGCGGCCGGCGGAACCAGAATTCCATTTTGTTTTTTCCACCTTTTCTCCAACGTCCGACAAGCTGGCTGGCCATCCGCTCGGTCAACCCCAAAGCCGTTCAGTCCGCTTTGGGACTGAATCGTTCCACGCTGGATTCGTGGTCAGAGGGCATGACGGGCGGGCGTGACTTTTTCATCAGCCCGCAGGTGTATGGCTGGGTTATCGTCACCGGTCCGGGTTTGCCGAATCCCAGCGACGACGTGGACGCTTGTTTTCATTTTCTGATCACGTTGAGCCGCCGGCTGGGGCATGTCCAGTTTTTCCATGCGAACGGGATTTTGCATCATCACGCCTGGGCGCGGCTGGACGAGGGCTGTGTGACGCGCGCGTATGCGTGGGCGGGCGAAACGGTCTGGAACCAAGGCGCCAAGACCCTGCCGGAGATTGAACTGGGCCTGAAATGTCTTGCCTATGGCGAAAATCCGGCGACCTTTGAGAACGTGGAAGCCAATGCCAAAAAAGTCCCGCTGCTGGCGGCGCGTTGGAGTCTGGACCCCGCAGAAATCAACAGCCGGTTCGCAAAACACATCACCGGCATCCGCAGGTAACCCGGCGGGAATGATTGACTGCCGACGCGGTGTGTGGCAAAAATTATCGGCGAAAGGGAAAGGAAGCCATGTCATTCAGCATTGAACTCGAACTCCAGAAGTTTCCGAAAGTCATTACGTTGAAAGACGGCACGGAAGCGACCTTGCGTCCGTTGCGTCGTGATGACGAGAAGGATTTTCATCAATTGTTTCTCGGCATCCCCGAACCCGAGCGGATGTTCATCAAACATCGCGTGACGGAAATCGAAGTCATCCGCGACTGGTGCCGGAACATTGACTACGGCCGCAACCTGCCATTGGTGGCGCTGATCGGCGGCAAAATCATCGGTGACGCGACCTTGCACCAGCAACTCGGCGGCTGGCGACGGCATATCGGCCGCGTGAGCGTGTTGGTGCACCCCCAACACCGCGGGCGCGGTCTGGCGAGCGCGCTGGTTTCCGAAATTGTGGACATCGCGCGCCAAGTGGGTCTGGAAAGGGTCGAGGCGGAATTCATCGGCGAACAGGCCGGGGCGATCAAGATGTTCGCCCTGCTCGGCTTCAGCCAGCTTTTGCGCCTGGAAAATTACGTCAAGGACATGCAGGCCGTTTCGCACGATTACATCCTTATGGGACTCGACTTGCTGACGGATGAGGAATATACAAGCGCCGGAGGATGAAAACAAAGGCTGAAGGTTGAAGGCTAAAGGCCAAAAAGCGAATGTTCGCTTCCATCACTTTAGCATTCAGCCTTTAGCCCTTAGCCTTGAAAATGCCTCCCGAGATTTGTCCCAACTGCGGCGCGGAAGTCCCGCCGGATGCCAAGGCTTGTCCCGAATGCGGTTCGGACGAACAAACCGGCTGGTCGGAAAAAGCGCACGCTGACAATCTAGGGTTGCCGGACGAGGAATTTGATTACGACAAATTCGTGAAGGAGGAATTTGGCCCGACTCCAAGTCGGACCAAGCCGCGCGGAATTTCCTGGCTGTGGTGGATAATTGCGCTGGTCATCGCCATCGTGGTGTCATTTGCGTTCCTGTCTGGCATGATTGGGGGGTTTTAATCCAGCATAGAAATGAAAAAGCCAGTTTTACTTCTCTTCCTGCGCTGACGGCTCCGCAGAGATCGCCGGGTAAAAATCTGGCGCGCCGTTAGGCCACCAAGGCGATGTTTTCGGTCGCAACTGAACATCTCCTGCGGGACCAAAGCGTAACTTCATGCCTGCGGATATGATCCCTTTTATGCTTCTCGTCATCAGTGCTTCGGCGGGTTCGCCCGGCCTGTGAATGAGATAAATCTCGCCCGCGACTGGTCTCTTCCAGAAATCGGGTTTTAGATAAGGGGATAAATCTTGCTGGCTAAACTCTGCAACCTTGGCGCCTGGATGCTCGGTAACCCATTGTGCCTTGGCTGCATTTATCTGGCTCAGATTATTCAGAATCGCATTAGCGCTGTCAGTGCAGTGGCAGAAGAATCCGCTCTGAATCAGCTCACCGAGCATCACTGCGCAGACGAGAAGCACGACAAAACCAATCCCAATAACTAAACGTTTCATGATGCACAAAAGTGGGCTAACATTTACCTGAGCCGCGAAACAGGCCGTTTTCGCAGCCTATCTCCAGATTTCGCAACCTGTTGGGTTTCAGGGAATTGACCTTATGTCCGGCCCGGTCCTTTGTCCACAGCAATTTGGCAGGGCGAACAAACCGTAGTCCAAGCGCCTCGCGAAATGCGCGGGTGCCTGGCAGGGCGCCAGCGTTTGGACTGCGGTGGCAGAGCGCAGCGGCGACACCGCTTTCACAAGCGGACCGTCGAAGTAAAAGCGGCGTGGCGCTTCGCTTCCCGCCGCACTCCAAAGACAAAAAAGCCCGCTCGGAGCGAGCGGGCTCGTGAAAATTTGCAGCCGTCCTATTTTTTCTCAGCCTCGGTTTCCGCCGGTTCGGTTCCTGCCGGCTTGGTCTCTTCGGCGGGCGCCGTTTCCTCCTCTACCGGCGCGGCCGGTGTATAATCCACCCATTCCAGAATCGCGCGCTGGGCAGCGTCACCCTGGCGCTGTTCCATTTTGATGATGCGCGTGTAGCCGCCGTTGCGTTCCTTGAACGCGGGCGCGATTTCCTCGAACAGAATGCGCACGACATCCTCCTGATTACGCCATTTGCGGCGCTCGTCCTTGGTAAGTTGCTCGGTCGTGCCGCGCGTGCGCAAGCGGGCGGCCGCGACGCGGCGGGCGGAGATGGTGCCGCGTTTGCCGAGCGTGACAATCCGTTCAGCGACGGGCCGCGCGGCCTTCGCCTTCCCGAGCGTCGTGGTCACGCGTTTGTGTTTGATGAGGCTGCAAACCAGGTTCGCCAGCATCGCGTTGCGATGCTCGGGGCTGCGACCGAGTTTGGCCGTTCGCTTCAAATGTCGCATAGGCTGGCCTTAATTGTTCACCGGATTATCCTTCACCGGCGCGTCCAGCAGGCCCGGTTCGAAGTTCATGCCGAGCGACAGGCCCAAAGCCTGGAGCTTGTCCTTGATTTCGTTCAGCGATTTCTTGCCGAAGTTGCGATACTTGAGCATTTCCTGCTCGGTCTTCATCGCAAGCTGGCCAACGCTGGTGATGTTCGCGTTGTTCAGGCAGTTGGCCGCGCGGACGCTCAATTCGATTTCGTTCACGCTCATGTTGAGGAGCTTCTTCATCTTCATCTTCTCCTCGTCCTGCTTGTCCACGGCCTCCTCGAATTCAACCGCGTTCTTGTCGTAGCCAACAAACACGTCGAGGTGATGCTGCAAAATCGCCGAGGCCTGCGTGAGCGCGTCGTCGGGTGAAATGCGCCCGTCCGTCCAGATTTCCAGAATCAACCGGTCGTAGTCCGTGCGCTGGCCGACGCGCGCGGCCTCCACGGCGTAACGCACGCGCGTGACCGGCGAGAACAACGAGTCAATGGCCACCACACCGATGGCCTGGCCGGGTTTCTTGTTTTCGTCGCTCGGACAAAATCCGCGGCCAATTTTCACCGTCAATTCCATCTCGAACTTCTTCTTTTTGTCGAGCGTGCAGATGAGCTGGTCCGGGTTGACCAGTTCGACGTTCTGGTTGAGCTGGATGTCGGCGGCGGTGACAGCGCCTTCCTTGTTGACGGAAAGCAACAGCGTCTGCTCATCACGCGAGTGCGCCTTGAACTTGATCTTCTTCAGGTTCAGCACGATGTCGGTCACGTCCTCGACCACGCCGTCAATCGTGGCAAATTCGTGCATCGCGCCGTCCACCTTCATCGAGGTGATGGCTGCGCCTTCCAGCGAGGACAGCAACACGCGGCGCAGCGAGTTGCCGATGGTGTGGCCGTAGCCGGTTTCAAACGGCTCGGCCACAAATTTGGCGTAAGTTTCGGTGGCGGTTGAATCTTCCTTCGTCAACCGCTTGGGCATTTCGAATCGTCCTAGACGTGCTGGCATGTTTTCCTTTCAACAATTTTAATCTGACCCCGGCGCCGTTATTCCCGGCAGCCACCGGGGTCCGTATAATTGTTTTTGTATTGTTTGCTGTTTTAACGGGAATAAAATTCGACGACGGCCTGTTCGTTGGCAATCGGCTGGATTTCCTCACGCGTCGGAATCCGCATCACGGTGCCCTTGAACTCTTCCTTGTTCAAGGACAGCCAATCCGGCACCGCCCGGCTGGTGGCGATCTCCAGGTTTTTCGTCGCCAACTGGCGCGACACGTTGGAA
>CAWHAH010000007.1:0-150529 GCA_963827205.1 uncultured Verrucomicrobiae bacterium | reverse complement strand
TTGAACACCAAAAATGTCACCGGCTTTTCTCCCTCTCCGCCAACGAAGTTGGGGGAGAGGGCCGGGGTGAGGTGGCGCGTAAAACTCAAATCCCCAGTCCTTTTATCCGTGTGCATCCGTGTTTATCCGTGGTTAAATTTTTCCGGATGAAACTGTCCGAAATGCGGGAATTGCTGGCGGCGCGCGGGATTCAACTCACGAAATCCCTCGGCCAGAATTTTCTCCACGACGCCAACCAACTCCGGCGCATCATCAAGGCCGCTGAATTGTCAAAGGCCGACAAAGTCCTCGAAATCGGGCCTGGACTTGGCCCGTTGACGGAGTTGCTGCTGCAAAATGCTGGCGAAGTGCTGGCCATTGAGAAAGATGTCCGGTTGGTGGAGTTTTTGCGCAAAAGATTCAAACCCCTCACCCCGGCCCTCTCCCCGCCAAGCGGGGAGAGGGTGTCCGATAGGACGGGTGAGGGGAAATTAAAATTGCTCCACGCCGACGCGTTGGAATTCTTGAAAGTAGCACAGGCTTCTAGCCTGTCTCCGTCTCAAAATGCAAAATCAGAGACAGGCAGGATGCCTGTCCCACCTGATTGGAGCGACTGGAAACTCGTGGCCAACCTGCCCTACTCCGTCGCATCGCCGATCCTGGTCGAATTGGCGCAATCCCCCCAACGACCGCGACGGATGGTAGCAACCCTGCAACTCGAAGTGGCCCGGCGGCTCATGGCCAAACCCGGCGACAAAGATTACGGCATTCTGACATTGCTCGTGCAACTCGACTACGAACCATGCGATTGGTTCAGGATTCCGGCAAGCTGCTTCTTCCCGGAGCCGGACGTGGATTCAGCCTGTGTGGTGCTGGCTCGCCGCCAAACACTGCTCTTGCCCGAAAGCCAGCGCGGAACCTTCGTGAAAATCGTCAAACACGTCTTTTCGCAACGGCGGAAAATGATGTTGAAATTGTTGCGCGAAGACTGGCCGGAGGAAAAACTGGAGCGGGCATTTGCCGAATTGAAAATTCCATTGCAGGAACGCGCCGAGAAGTTGGGCTTGGAACAATTTGTCAGGTTAACGGAAAAGCTTTCGTCGTAGCCGCGCGTGTGAAAGCGCGGAAATTTCCGCCGATTCGCATCGGCGGCTACAAATATATGCCCGAGGAAATTTTTGATGTGGTCAACGAACGCGACGAGGTGATTGATCGCCAGCCGCGCAGCGAAGTGCATCGGCTCGGCTTGAAACATCGCGCGGTGCACGTGCTCGTCTTCAATTTGCGTGGCGAAACGTTTCTACAAAAACGTTCGATGACCAAGGACCGCGAGCCGGGCAAATGGGATTCCTCGACCTCCGGCCACGTGGATTCCGGCGAGGATTATGACGCCTGCGCGGTGCGCGAATTGCGCGAGGAAATTGGATTGGCCGTGAAAGCCGGAGCCGTGGCGACGAGGGCGTCGCCGCCACTGCAAAAGCTTTTCAAAATCGCCGCGTGCCCGGAAACAGATGCGGAATTTGTGTGGGTTTATCGCTGCCAGGCTGAAGGGCCGTTCCGGTTGCATCCCGATGAAATCGAGACGGGTGGCTGGTTTGCTCCGGAAAAGATTTTAAGTTGGATAGCCGAAAAGCCGGAGGATTTCGCGAGCGCGTTCAGATTTATTTGGAAAAAATTGGTCGCAGAGGCACGGGAGCGATGAAATCATTTATTTCTGATTGACGAACCACCTCATCCCGGCCTTCTCCCCCAACTGCGTTGGCGGAGAAGGAGGAGTCGTTCGGTGTAAATATTGGCGAATATCCGCCACGAGACGCAGCTCGGAGATCGCTCGCCCCACTCGCCGTTCCAGATTCAATTCGCGTCAATTCGCGAAATTCGCGGATAAAAAGACTTTCCCGCCTTTACTTGCGCCAAAAATGGAGTAGTTATTTACCCATGCAAAATTTTCTGGTTCCGATTGTGGTTGAGCAGACCGGTCGCGGCGAGCGGACGTGGGACATTTATTCGCGCCTGCTCGTTGACCGCATCATTTTTCTCGGCACGGCGGTGGATGACACGGTTTCCAACATCATCATCGCGCAACTCCTGTTCCTCCAGATGTCCGACGCCAAAAAGGACATTCATCTTTACATCAATTCGCCGGGCGGCAGCGTCACGGCCGGGTTGGCGATTTATGACACGATGCAATATCTCACCTGCGACGTGAACACCTATTGCGTCGGCCAGGCGGCAAGCATGGCGGCCGTGCTGCTTGCCGCGGGCACGAAAGGCAAACGTTACGCCCTGCCCAACGCACGCATCCTGATTCACCAGCCGTGGGGCGGCGTACAGGGCCAGGCCTCCGACATCAGCATCCAGGCGAAGGAAATTCTGCGGCTCAAGGACCGGTTGAACGAAATCCTCGCCAAACATTGCGGGCGCAAGGACGAGGAACTCGCGCGCGACACCGACCGTGACCGGTTCATGTCGTCCGAGGAAGCGAAGGAATACGGCCTCGTGGACCAAGTCGTCCAATCGCGCAAGGAAATCGCCGGCCTGGCGGAAAAAACGTCGGAGAAGGCATGAAGTTGGAATAATTTTTATGTCAGAAGCACGGGCGCAACAATTCCTGGCTCACTGGAATCGTAAATCGTAAATCGGCAATCGTAAATTCCCATGGCCCGTCCCGCCAACC
The DNA here is from genome assembly GCA_963827205.1 of uncultured Verrucomicrobiae bacterium. Classification (GTDB taxonomy): domain Bacteria; phylum Verrucomicrobiota; class Verrucomicrobiia; order Limisphaerales; family UBA11358; genus UBA11358. Next base: position 147,873 of record CAWHAH010000007.1, on the reverse strand, counting down.
TCACCATGTGCAGCTTCTGCGGCAAATCGCACGCGGAAGTGCGCAAGCTCATCGCCGGGCCGGGCGTTTACATCTGTGACAATTGCATCATCCTGTGCAAAAACGTCCTCGACCGCGAACTCCAGCTTCAAAGCCAGAAAAAACAGCCCAAATTCACCGTTCCCAAACCGGCGGGCATCAAACGCCAGCTTGACCGCTATTGCATCGGGCAGGACCACGCGAAGAAGACCCTGGCTGTCGCGGTGCACAATCATTACAAGCGCATCCAGCCCGAACCGGCGGCGGAAAACGAAGGCACGGCGAAGCCCGCGGCTCCCGATCCACACGCCGACGTTGAGATCGAGAAGAGCAACATTTTGATGATCGGTCCGACCGGTTCCGGCAAAACGCTGCTCGCCCGCACGCTCGCCAAAATCCTCGACGTGCCGTTTGCCATCGCCGACGCCACAACGCTTACCGAGGCCGGCTACGTGGGCGAGGACGTGGAGAATATCATTTTGCGGCTCCTGCAAAACGCGGATTACGACGTGAAACGCGCCCAGCGCGGCATCGTTTATGTGGACGAGATTGACAAAATCGCGCGCAAGTCCGACGGCCCGTCCATCACGCGCGACGTTTCTGGCGAAGGCGTGCAGCAGGCGCTGCTCAAAATTCTCGAAGGCACGGTTTGCAACGTGCCGCCGCAGGGTGGTCGCAAACATCCACAACAGGAATACATCCGCGTGGACACGACGAACATTTTGTTCATTTGCGGCGGCGCATTCGTCGGCCTGGAAAAAATCATTCAACGTCGGCTGGGCCGGCACACGATGGGCTTTGCCGCGGTTGGCGAAGCGTCGAAAAGCGCCGGGACGGGACGCGACGAAATTTTACCGCACGCCGAGCCTGAGGACCTGTTGAATTTCGGTTTCATTCCCGAATTCATCGGCCGGTTGCCGGTAGTGACGACGCTCGCGGAATTGACCGATGAACAACTGGTTTCCATTCTCACCGACCCGAAGAACGCGCTCACGAAACAATACGCCAAGCTCATGGCGATGGAAGGTGTTGAGCTGGAATTCACGCCCGACGCGCTGCGCGAGCTGGCGTCGCAGGCGCACAAAAAAGGCACCGGGGCGCGCGCCCTGCGCAGCTTGCTCGAAAAGCTGATGCTCGATTTGATGTATGAAGCGCCGGACGGCGGCGACATCATCCACGTCAAAATCACCCGGGCGGTCGTGTGCGGCGAAAGCAAGCCGATTGTCCGGCGCAAACAGGACGCGGAAGCGGCGTGAAAATAGTTGGGTGGAAATAAAGTTTTTTGTCCGCCCTCATCCTGACCTTCTCCCCCAGGGGGAAGGAAGAGCAATTGCTCGCTTTTGGTTTTCCGAATGGCCATCCGGTAAATCCAATCGCAGGTTTTCCAATAATACCAATTATAGTTTGAGATTGCGTTATTCTGAGGATGCTGGCAAACTCGATGGGTATGCCAAAACGATACCATTTGAACCGGCCTGATTTGGCGGCGGACGTGGCCATTGCGTTGCGGACCTGTCAGGAGGTGAAGAGTCAACAACGGTTGCTGGCCGCGCGACTGGCGGCCAGCGGGCAGTTTACCAGTGCGCAGATTGCCGAGCAGTTGGGCATGAGCCAGCGGCGGTTTTTCGACTGGATGAGCGCCCTCAAAGCTGGCGGCGTAGCGGGACTGCTGAAGCGCCAGCACGGTGGTGGGGCCGTGCCCCAAGTCCATGGCCCGGCTCGCACGGAACTGCTGGCGGGGTTGCAATCCGGTCAGTGGAAGCGGGCCAAGGAGATTCAGCAGTGGCTGCGGGTGCGACATGGGATACGATTAAAGTTGCCCGGGATTTATTATTGGCTGGGAAAATTGGGCGGGGTCTTGAAAGTGCCGCGCAAGACCCACGCGCAAAAAGACGCGGCGGCGGCCGAGGAGTTTCAGCGCACGCTCTGCGAACGGTTGGCGAGCTTGAACGTGGCTGGTGGAAGGCGGGTGCGCCTGTGGGTGGCCGATGAACACCGTTACGGATTGATCCCGGTGGTGCGCAAGTGCTGGACGCTGCGAGGCGTGCGTCCGACGGTGCCGTATCGGACCCAATATGAATGGGGTTATCTTTACTCGGCGCTGGAAGTGGACGGGGAAAATGCGGCGGAGTTTTTGTGTCTCCCGGAAGTGAGCCTGGAGATGAGCGGCTTGTTTCTGAACCATCTGGCAGCGAGTGACCCCGAAGCCGAACACATTGTCATCTGGGATCAAGCCGGGTTTCATCCTAAACCGGAGTTGCACGCCGTGCCAGCGCGGGTGCATCTGGTGGCGTTGCCGGCGTATAGTCCGGAACTCAATCCGACGGAGGCCATCGGTGACCTATTGACTTTCGCATAAATGAGTAACACACTCTTCCCGCATGAGCACGAAAACCAAGCGGGACCTCGACGGAATGGAACAGCGGCGGCGTGAAGGGATGCGACTCTTGGGCCGGGGAATTTCCCAGGCGGAAGTGGGTCGGCAGTGTGGCGTAAGCCGTCCCACGGCGATGCGCTGGGAACAACAACGCAAATCAGTTCGTGGCGCGGCGTGGAAGCGCCGCCCCTTGGGGCGCCGACCCAAGCTCAAGCCGGGCGACCAGCAACAACTGGAGAAAGCTCTGTTGCAGGGCGCCCAAGCCCACGGTTTCCTCAACGACCTCTGGACGTTGCCGCGCGTGGCCGAACTGATCCACCGCCAAAGCGGCGTGCGCCTGCATCCAGGCCATGTCTGGCGAGTGTTGGGCCGGATGGGCTGGAGCATACAGCGACCGGCGGGCAAGGCGGTGCAACGGGATGAAGCGGCGATTGCCCGTTGGAAGAAACATTCTTGGCCCGCGCTAAAAAAAAGTCCCTGAAGGAAGGCCGAACGATTGTCTTTGTTGATGAAAGCGGTCTTTCGGAGCGCCCCAGTGTCGTACGCACTTGGGCTCCCAAAGGGCAGACCCCGCAACTGGTTTTCAGTCATTCCTGGGGCAAACTCTCCGTCCTGGCCGGGATTACCTGGTGGGAGTTTTATTTTCGCCTCTATCGCGGCAGCATCAAAGGCCGACAGGCCGCGGAGTTTCTCGGCCACCTCCGCCGCCAGATTCCCGGCAAACTGCTGGTGATCTGGGACGGGCTGGCAGTGCATCGCAGTCGTACGGTGCGGCGCTGTGTCGAGCGGACCCAAGGCGACATCGTTTTGGCCCGCTTGCCGGCCTACGCCCCAGAACTCAATCCGGTCGAATACATCTGGGGCCATCTCAAAAGCCATGCTTTGGCCAACTTCTGCCCCAAAGACCTTTGGCACCTGGGACGCGAAGCCCGGCGACAACTGCGGCGCAGTCAACGCCGCCCCGCCTTGATCCGCGCCTTCTGGCAACAGGCCGAGCTTTCTTTGTAACCAATTGTTACTCATTTATGCGAGACTTAATAATCAAGGATCGGATCGGCAATGCGTTGTGGCAGGCGATGACCGATTTGGAGGAAGCTATCAGCGAGGAACTGCGGCCACTATGTGAAAATGCCGAAGCCGTGCGGAGGTTGGTTTCTCACCCTTGGCTGGTTGAACAAGCAAACGCTACCGCAACCGAGAATGATGCAATTACATGCTCAAGGTAGTATAAGGCGGCGAAACATTCTCCTTCTCCTTGGGGAGCAGGCTGGGATGAGGGAGTACGTTGAAACAGATTTTAGCGCAAATGTGTCATCTGCGACAAACATTCACACGCCGATGTCTTCATTCCAAAGTTCCGGTTTTGTTTTGATGAAATCGCGCATGCGCTGAATGCACGCCGGGTCGTTCAGGATTTCCACTTTCACGCCCTGTGACCGGACGTACTCTTCCGGACCTTGGAACGTCACGTTCTCGCCGATAACCACACGCGGAATTTTGTAGAGCAAGATCGCGCCGCTGCACATCGGACACGGCGACAACGTCGAGTAAAGCACACACTGCTGGTAAACCGATGCCTTGAGCCGTCCGGCGTTTTCGAGGCAGTTCATCTCCGCGTGATGAATCACGCTGGCGCGCTGCACGCGCTGGTTGTGGCCGCGCCCGATGATTTGGCCGTCGAGCACCAGCACCGAGCCGATGGGTATGCCGCCTTCGGCCAGCCCTTTTCTGGCTTCGTCAACCGCAGCTTGCAGGAAAGCATCCACTCGCTACCGATCAAACAGGTCTTTGACCTTTGAGAAGAAAGTCGGGGAACGCAAGTGATTGATATATTTTGCCCAGGAACTCTCCGTCCCAAACTTTCTTTCAACGCGTTCCTCTTCCCCACGCATCAATTCCAAAATTTGGTCGTCTTGGTCCTTATCCAGCCAGAAACCATGTTCGGGACAACAATCGAGTTCCAAATCAAAGAACCGGTAATCGAATCGCTTGAGCGCCGCGGAACAAACCGGGCATTTCAATTCGGTCTCGTGAGCAACCAGATAAAGCGAGCCTTTGTTGGCTTCATCACTGAAGGCTTCGTTCTCCAGTTGATCCAATTCGGCCGGGGTCAGCCACATTCCTTTGCAGGCCGGACAGGTTTCTACTTCCACTCCGCGATCACTTTGTGTCTGGAGATCAACATTGCACTTTGGGCATTTCATCCTGGAGCCGAATCCTAGTCCAACAACGCGCCGATGACAACACCGCCTTCTGCCAAGCCCTTTTCGCCTTGTTCAAACGCCACTTCGAGAAATGTGTCCATGCGGCGTTTTAATTCGTTTGCTGGCGCGATTCCAGATTTTTTCCTTGAACCCGGCTTTAATTACGCGAGCCTTGTGAACCATTGGAATGAATTTGCCGTCCACCACGTCCGCTTGGACCAATGCGCCGCTCACGGAAAGTCCGCTGCGCGATTTGGAGGCGATCATCCGTTCGCGGACACCGCTGATCGCAATGGAAAGCAACGAAGAACCGCAAATCGTCCGCGTGGTGCGGGAAATCGCAAAAAAATTTCAACGCAAGGCGTTTCGCTGGACGGTCACGGAAGGTTTGCAGGCGTTTGATCCGATGGATCAGCCGCCGCAATCCGTCACCAAATCGCAGGAAGTTCTGAGTTACATAAAAAATTCCTCGAACAATTGCCTCTTTGTGCTGCTGGATTTTCATCCGTATCTGGAAGACGCGGTCCACGTGCGCTTTCTCAAGGACATCGCGCTGACGTACTCGAAACATTATTCGACGGTCGTGCTCGTCGGCTTCGCGCTGAAAATTCCCGCGGAGCTTCAGCCGTTCACCGCGCGGTTCCGTCTGCCGCTGCCGTCACCCGAGGAATTGCGCGGCATCGTCTATGACGTGGCTGGCGAATGGGGCGCGGAACACGGCCGCCGCGACGTGCAGACAACGAACAAGGCGATTGATTTGCTCGTGCGCAATCTGGTTGGGCTGACGGCGACCGATGCGCGGCGGCTCGCCTACAAAGCCATCAAGGACGACGGCGTGATTTCCGAGTCGGAAATGCCCGAAGTCATGCGGGCGAAATATGAATTGCTCGAACGCGACAGCGTCCTGTCGTTTGAATACGAGACAACGAAATTCTCCGAAATCGGCGGAATGCAACGGCTTCGCCAATGGCTCGAAATGCGGAAAGATTTTTTCTTTGACAGCAACGAATTGAATCTCGACCCGCCGCGCGGCGTTCTTTTGCTCGGCGTGCAGGGCTGCGGTAAAAGCCTGGTGGCCAAGGCGACCGCCGCCATTTTCGGCGTCCCATTGTTGCGACTCGACTTCGGCGTGCTTTACAACAAATACTACGGTGAAACGGAACGCAATTTGCGCAAGGCTTTTGAAACCGCCGAAGTCATGTCCCCCTGTGTGTTGTGGATGGACGAAATCGAAAAAGGCGTGGCCGTGCAGGAAGATGACGATGGTTTGTCACGCCGCATGTTGGGAACGTTTTTGACCTGGTTGTCCGAACACAAAAAGCCGGTTTTCATCGTCGCCACCGCCAACGACATCGTGCGCCTGCCGCCGGAATTGGTGCGCAAAGGGCGTTTCGACGAAATCTTTTTCGTGGATTTGCCGTTGCCGCAAAATCGCCGGGACATTTTGCGGATTCATCTGGTCAAACGCTCGCTCGACCCGGCGCAATTCGATCTGGACGCGCTCGTGGAAGCCACGAAGGGCTTCTCGGGTTCAGAAATCGAGCAGGCCGTCGTGTCCGCCATGTACACGGCGCACGCGCAAAAACATACATTGACGCAACAGGATTTGCTCTCGGAAATCCGGCAGACACGCCCGCTCTCGGTCGTCATGGCCGAAAAAGTCCAGGAAACGCGCGATTGGGCGTCGAGCCGGACCGTGCCGTGCGATTGATTCACCGCGCAAAAATCTGGCGGATGACGTCTTCAATCGGCACTTCCTGGATGTCAATGTCGGTGACCGTCAAATCGTCGAGCAACGATTTGCAGACGGCGATGACGCGGTCGCGCTTGACCTTGAACGTGATGGAACCGGCGTTTTTCTCCACAACGTCGCCGTAGCGATTCAGATGTTCCGCCGGATAATCATTCGCCTTTTCACACTGAATGGTCACCAGCTTGAAATCGGCGAAGCGGTCCACAATTTCACCCAGCCGGCCGTCGAAGAAGATCTTGCCGCGGTCAATGATGATGACGCGGTCGCAAAGCGCCTGGATGTCGGCCATGTAATGGCTCGTGAGCAAAATGGTCGTCTTTTCCGCGGCATTGTGGCGGCGGATGAACTCGCGGACGGTCTTTTGCGAAACGACGTCCAAGCCGATGGTCGGCTCGTCGAGGAACAGCACCTTGGGCTGGTGGAGCAACGACGCGATGAGTTCCATTTTCATGCGTTCGCCGAGGGAAAGTTCGCGGACGCTGACATTGAGTTTGTCGCGAACATTGAGCAATTCGCTCATTTCGGCGACGGTGCGTTCGAAGCGGTCGGCGGGGATGCCGTAGATTTTTGAGTTCAATTCGAGCGATTCGCGCGCCGGCAGGTCCCACCAAAGCTGGTTTTTCTGCCCGAGTACCAGCGCAAACTGGCGGCGGTAGCCGTCGTGGCGTTCCCAAGGCACATACCCCAGCACGCGTGCCGAGCCGCTGGTGGGAAACAGCAGGCCAGCGAGCATTTTCAACGTGGTCGTCTTGCCCGCGCCGTTGGGACCCAGAAAACCGACGAGTTCGCCCGGTTCGATTTTGAAGCTGACGTCATTGACCGCGACGAGTTGTTCGTATTGACGATGGAAAAGCCCTTTGACCGCACCGGCGAATCCCGGTCGCTTTTTGTAGGTGCGAAACGCCTTCGTCAGGCCATTGACTTCGATGACGGGCACGGTAGCAATGTCGAGGGTCGCACGCCGGGTGTCGAGCGCGGAAACGGTCAGCGGTTCAACTGTTTTTCCAGGTAATGAACCACCTGGCGGACGTTGGCGTCCACTTCCATGCGGTCTTTGACGAGGCGGCAGGCGTGGAGGACGGTACCGTGATCGCGCCCGCCGAAGGCTTCGCCGATGGTGTTGAGCGAGCTTTCGGTCATCTGGCGGGAGAGGTACATCGCGACCTGACGCGGGAACGCGATATTTTCCGGCCGGCGTTTGCTGGTCATGTCAGCGAGGCGGATGTCATAATGCTCGGCGACTTTTTTCTGGATGACTTCGATACTGACGGTCAGCCGGCCCTCTTCATGAAGAATTTCTCGCAACAACCCTTCCACGACCTCGATGGACAGTTTTTTCCCGGTAAGCGAGGCGTAGGAAGCGACGCGGATGAGCGCTCCTTCGAGCCGGCGGACATTGGTCCGAATGCGATTGGCGAGAAAATTCATCACTTCATCCGGCAGGCTCACGCCCATGATCTGCGCCTTTTTTTGGAGAATGGCCAGGCGCATTTCAACGTCCGGCGGCTGCAAATCGGTGACCAGCCCCCATTCGAAGCGCGAAACGAGACGGTGTTCAAGCCCTTGAATTTCGCTGGCCGGACGGTCGCAGGTCAGCACGATCTGTTTGCGCGCCTCGTGCAGCGTGTTGAAGGTGTGGAAAAATTCCTCTTGAATGCGTTCCTTGCCGGCGAGGAATTGGATGTCGTCAATCAACAGCACATCCGTCTGGCGGTATTTTTTGCGGAATTTGACGAGCTGGTTGTTTTGGATTCCATCAATGTATTCGTTGGTAAACTTTTCGGAGGAGACATAGGCCACGCGCGCGCCCTTTTTGTTGCTGACCACGTATTGGCCGATGGCATGGAGCAAATGCGTCTTGCCCAGACCGACACCGCCGTAAAGGAAGAGCGGATTGTAGGATTTGCCCGGCACTTGCGCGACCGCCAAGGCCGCGGCGTAAGCGAAATTATTGTTGTTGCCGACCACGAACGATTCAAAGGTGTTTTTGGGGTTGAAAGGCAGATCGCCGCTGCTGGGCGGGCGTTCATGGGATGATTCGGCGGTTTTTGCCCTGGCTGGTGCGGAAGCCGGAACCGATGCCACCGGGGCAGTTCCCGTTCCGATTTTGAATTTTACCTGCAATTGGCGGCTGGCGGCCACGGCCACGGCGTCCTGCAACAGGCTCAAATAGTTGTCCTTGAGCCAAAGCTCGCAAAATTCGTTGGGCGTTTCGAGGGTCACTTGGCCGCTGTCCATGCCACAAACGCGCAAGGGCGCGAACCACATATTGTAAGTGTCTTTGCTCAACTTGGAGCGAAGTTGCTCCTGCGCTGAATTCCAAATTTTTTCCGCTGAAAGCTGCATGTGTTTCGTCAAAAAGCCTGTTTTTTAAGCCTTTTATTCACCTAGCCCCGAAATCAGCGTTTATCGCCAATTTCCGCAGGCGCTCACTTTGGCAAAGAGCAATCGGTCCGAATGGGCAGCCGCTAAATCATCTCTGTTCGCCAAAAAATTCATTTTACACTTAAAATAACCTACTGATTTACAACAAGTTACAAATTTCAAAAACGAAATTTCCGCCCGCAATTTTACCAAAATGTTTGAACGCCTGGAAACAACTTCGAACAACGCGGCCATTTTTATGGCATTGGGCCGAAAGTTTCTAGGAGAACATATTAACTCTTGTTCACGAGTTATTCACATGCCCTTTCTTGTCAAATAAACCAACATTTTTGCTCTACAACACCGGCGGCGCTGCAATCACACAGCCTGCTCGCCGGTTTCGCCGGTCCGGATGCGAACGACGTTCTCCACCGGACTCACAAAGATTTTCCCATCGCCAATTTTTCCGGTCTTCGCACCTTTCAGAATTGCGTCCATCGCCGATGAAACCAAACCATCAGCCAGCACGATCTCGATTTTGACCTTGGGAAGAAAATCCACGGTGTATTCGCTGCCTCGGTAGATTTCCGTGTGCCCCTTCTGCCGGCCAAACCCCTTCACCTCGGAAACAGTCATGCCTTGCACACCCAACGCCGCCAACGCCGCCTTCACTTCGTCGAGCTTGAAAGGCTTGATGATCGCTTCGATTTTCTTCACGCCGTCGTCCTCGGTTTGTCTGTGGCTCGATATTATCACCCAACACGCCGCTGTAAACAGGAATCTTCGCCGGGCGGATTGCTTGGCACCTTCCATTTGAATGAGCCGCAGGCTGGTTTCGCCAAACCCCTGCATCGGCGGGCAGTGTGCGAATCGGTGGCGGCGGCGCTGTGCCGCATCGCCGTGGGTCGGAACAACGCCGCGCCTGCCAACATCAAATGAAGCCACTACCCCTTGGTGGCCAACGGGCTTGGACTGTCGGCCCTAACTGTCCGGACGGTTTGCGGGAAGTGAAAAGCTGTCGGAGCGGCTCCAGCATTCTCCCGCCAGTTGTTGGCCGCCAGTAAAAGCAGGATGTTGATGGGCTGTTTTTATGGGCTTTTCCCGCCCGTATAATGATTCCAATCCAGATCAACCTGGTTGGCTATACCCATCGTCCTTGTCCGCGCCAATTGCAGGGCGATGTCATTTAAGCCCGCGTTTTAATTGAGAAATCAGCTTGAATATGATTTGCTTATACTTTGCAAATGCCAATTGACATAGATTAGTGGCTGTGATTTAATTCGGTATCGGCAGCGGTAATTGGAGGTTGCTGCCAAGGGTTCTTTGAATTTTTAACAACCGTTTTTCGATCTGAGTTCCGGTACAAACCAGGTCGGAGTTCTCCGTGATCCTACGTTGTACTCATTCGAAATTCCCCGGGCCTCTCGGTCATCTCCTGGCCGCTTGGCCCGGTTTTTCTTTCCGACATCGCCTCACCGGCGCTGACGGGAAAGTGGCAATGCCCTGATTTGCCTTTGGAGCGCGGGCTTCAGCCCGCTTCAACGCGCAAACTGCCTCGGTCGGTAAAGCGGCATAAATGCCGCGCTTCTTGAATCAGGACACGACCCGGAAAGTCCATTCATTGACACTGTTTTTCGTGGCTGTTAGTTTCCGTGCTTCTGGAAAGCCAAATGGACTACAAAAACACATTGAATCTGCCACGCACCGATTTCCCGATGAAGGCTGACCTCGTCACCCGGGAACCGGACCGGCTGAAAAAGTGGGAAGCCGCGAAACTTTACGGGAAAATCCAATCGGGTCGCGCTCAAGCGAAGGAAAAATTTGTCCTCCACGACGGTCCGCCGTTTGCCAACGGCGATGTCCACATCGGTACCGCACTGAACAAGATTCTCAAGGACATCATTGTCAAATACAAGACCCTGCGCGGTTACAGTGCGCCCTACATTCCGGGCTGGGATTGCCACGGCCTGCCCATCGAATTCAAAGTTTCCCAGGAAATGCGCAAGGCTGGCGACACCAGCGCCGATGCTGCAACCATTCGTAAAGCCTGCGAAGCCTCCGCCCGCAAGTACATTGACATCCAGCGTCAACAATTCAAACGCCTGGGCGTGCTGGGTGACTGGGTCAATCCGTATTTGACACTGAACAAGGAATACGAAGCCGAGGAATTGCGCCTGTTCGCCAATATTGTTGAAAAGGGATTTGTTTATCGCGGCAAAAAGCCGGTTTATTGGAGCATCCCCTGTCGCACCGCGCTGGCCGAGGCCGAAGTTGAATACCAAGATCACGTCAGCCCCAGCATCTACGTAAAATTTCCCGTCGTTGGGCAGCCAAAGACGTTTGTGCTGATTTGGACAACGACACCGTGGACGCTGCCCGCAAACCTTGCCGTGGCGTACAACTCGACGTTTTCATACATCCAAGTCCGCATCGGCAACGAAAATTATATTTTGTTTCGCGGCTTGTTGCCTGCCGTCGCGGAAAAATGCGGCTGGAGCAATCACTCCGAACAACCCGTCAATACAGGCGATGTCAGCAGGCTTCAATACCAACATCCGTTTGTCCCGAACCGCGTCGGCAAGCTTTACGCCGGCGACAATTTCGTCACCAGCGACACCGGCACGGGCTTCGTTCACATTGCTCCCGGCCACGGGCTGGAAGATTATCAGCTTGGTTCGCAGGTTGGTTTGCCGATTTATTCGCCCGTGGATGACGACGGCAAGTTTGCCTACACAAACGATTTGCCAGTCGAACAACAGATGCCAAAGGAAATGGTTGGCAAGTCCATTCTCGAAAAACACGGCAAAAGCGATGCGAACGAGGCCGTGTTGCATGAGCTCCGCGCCCGACACGCCCTGCTCCATCAGGAAGATTATCACCACAGCTATCCTCATTGCTGGCGCAGCAAAACACCCGTTATCTTCCGCGCGATGGACCAGTGGTTCATCGAGATTGACCATGTATCTGATAACACTCGGAAAATCTTCAACCAACACATGCCTGATCGTGATGACAGATTGGCAACGTTGCGTTGGCTAGCCGAATTTACAATTACAAATGATGTAGAATGGATTCCTAAATGGGGAGAAGTCCGAATCATTGGCGCAGTCGCATCTCGTCCCGACTGGTGCATCTCGCGCCAGCGAACGTGGGGCGTGCCGATTCCGGCGTTCTACGACGCGAAAGGCGAACCCATTCTCGACGCCCAAATCGTCCGTAACGCCGCGGACTTGATTGAAAAACACGGCTCGAACGTCTGGTTCGAGAAGTCTGCCGCCGAACTGTGGTCACTCGTGAAGCCGAAAGATTGGAAAGGCGCCGATGCCGCCGCCAAATCCAACGACACGCTCGATGTGTGGATTGATTCCGGGTCGTCTTCGCGGTCCGTTTTGATGCGGCGGGACGAACTTTTACATCGGAGCGCGGACGGCTCGTCCGCGAGTTCCGCCAAACTCAATCAACACGCGGACAAGCTGTCCGCGCTCCTGTGGCAAGCTGACATGTATCTCGAAGGGAGCGACCAGCACCGCGGCTGGTTCCAATCATCATTGCTGTTGTCGCTGGCGGGCAATGGCGCGGCACCCTACAAGACCGTGGTCACTTGCGGTTTCGTGGTGGATGCCGACCGCGAGAAAATTTCCAAGAGCAAACAGGGCAGTTACGAGAAACCGCAGACCGCTGAAGCCTATGTGAAAAAATGGGGCGCCGACATCGTACGGCTCTGGGTCTCGTCGCAGGATTTCCGCAACGACATCATCGTGAGCGAGGAACGCATCGCCAAGGTCGCCGAGACCTACCGCGTCATCCGCAACGCGCTGCGCTACCAGCTCTCGAATCTCTACGACTTCGATCCGGCAAAACATACCGTGCGCGAAGACGAACTCACCGGCCTCGACCGCTGGATTCTGGGCGAATTCTCGAAACTGGAGCAGGAAGTCATCAAAGCCTACGACGGTTACGAATTTCACGTTGTCTATCAAAAGGTCAGCCAGTTCATTGCCGTCGAGCTTTCTTCGATTTACCACGACGTCATCAAAGACCGGCTTTACACCGACCCGGCGAATTCGCATCGCCGCCGCTCGACGCAGACCACGCTGCACCGGCTGTTGACCGGCCTTTGCCAGATGCTCGCGCCGATTCTGTCATTCACAGCGGACGAAGCATGGGAATTTGTGCCGGCCAAACCTGTGCCGTCCGTTCATCGCAGCCCTTTGGAATCCAGTACACTGTTTCTGACAACGCCGGAAGAAACATAATTGGCATGGTAGGCTTTTTGCATTTGCGACGCTGGCGCGTTGCCGGGCTTGGAGGCTTTAAAACAAAAAGATTATTGGAAAATCTCTTGAAGCAAAAGCTATGGCGGTCGTGACGCGGAAACGCTGCTCCAGTTGTTAAATTGCAAAGCGATTTTCAGGAATTATTGGGAGAGTCACAATTTACTTTTGAAATCCTCGGGGAGCATGGAAAGCAGGGAATAAATTTTTTTGCCAATTCAGCCGCGTTGGAAACGCGGACGGCAAAAAATGCGAGCGCTGCTGGCATTGGGAAATGGACATTGGCAAGAACGCCAAGCACCCGACGCTTTGCGGACGGTGCGTGGAGGCGGTGAAGCACATACGTATCCAGAAAGTGAAATGAAAACGGAAAGCTTTTCGATTATTTGATACGGCAAGTATATCCAAATGCCGGGCTTCCTTCACACTCAATTTCCCAGCCATTGGCTTTTGCGAAAGCGCGGGCAAGTTTGTTTCCCTTTGTCCATCGAAGGACTTCAGAAACCGATGCCGCCTTGCCAGTCATCTTGAAGTTGTATTCATTTTCCCCTTCCAGTGACAATGTCCTGCCCAAAACTTTTGTTGCCAATTCTCGTTCGTCTGCAAAATAAGCAATAGTTCGCGCTTCTTCGCGGCCATCTTCGCTGAGAGCATCTTCACCGAGATCCCTGACCACATCGTTGAAGAGCCACTCACGCAGTTCCCTCTCCATAGTTTTTGCAGATTTGAAAGATTCAAACATAATTTTTAAGTTACGGCAGGCTTTGAGGACGAGCTTCGCGTGCTTTTGCTCATTTCACAGATCTGACCTTGCGCCCAGTAAAAATTTTGTCGAGAAAAAATCCGCCGGCTGGCGGCCAGGTGGTGCACCGAGTCGACATAAACCAGCCCCATCGGGGCGACATATTTATAGAAATCACATCCCAGAACCATTTCAGGCTCCGTAGGAGCGGCATATTCCGCCGGCCATCTGACGATGTCGCTCCTGACGGAGCTTGTAATTTCTACAAAACGAAATCTACAAATATGCCGCGCCTACGGCGCTTTCATTTTATGGCTTACCGGCGATGCAGAGGCAGCCGTAACACTTCCACCATTTTCCGGGCAATCAGGTGCCGGCGTTCTTCGGTGACCCGGCCTTTCCGGTCGTCAAAGCGCGCCTTGGGCAGCAAATGAATTTTGTCGCAACGAACCATCGTTATCCAATCCAGCCCGTCGGCCTCGTCCAATACTTCTTCGGTGGATTTCGCGCTGCGGTTCACTTTGGCCGAGGTGCAAAGCAGGGCATTGACTTCTTCGATGTCGGGATTCTGGCAGGTTTCGTCGTTGGAAATGATGACGGCAGGATGCCGCCGTTCCTTGCTGAACGGGAACATGAAAATGTCCCACTGTTTCACAATTTATTCGAGGTCCTTGGGAGTGCGGACCACCGACGCTTTGGCCAAGCGATTGTCCGCTTGAATTTCGGCGCGGCTGTAGGTGTTGGCGAAAAACCCCGGCGGACGGATGGGGATTGGCTCAATTTCAGGAACTTCCTGCAAAACGAACCGCTGCCGTCCCCGGACAATATAAACCGTTTCACCCCGGCTGGCCTTTTCCAGCAAGCGGCCCAGATACGTCTTGGCGTTGCTTAACGTGAATATCTGCGATTGCGAATTGGCCTTCGGCCTGCGGAAACCAGGGCGGCTGGCAATTTTCATAGGCTGAATCTAGCCTGCTTTCAGGCTGGTGTCGAGCATTATCCGAAATAAAACTCACGCCGGCTGCTGTTGCGTCAGGCAATGCAGCGAGTTGAACAACAAACCAAGCCACGTTCAGGGGCGAACGAAGTTTGTTTCAACGTCCGTCCTCACCCCGGCCCTCTCCTCCAGGAGAGGGAGAACCGTCCACCGTCTTCCTGAACATTTGCGCGACTGGATTTGCCGGACGCTCATCCGCAAAATCAGAAACGTGCGATTGCTGTTCCTTCTCCCGGGGGAGAAGGTCAGGATGAGGGCGGGCAAAACACCATTTTAATTTTGCTTTTCACGCACCCGCACAAGCTAAAGCTTGAACTCCAACTTGAATTTCACGCTGATTCCTGTTGCGTCAGGCAATGCAGCGAGCCGGAACCGAGCACCAGATCCACGGCGTGAATGCCGACCACCGGCCGGTCTTTGAATAATTCGCCCAAGATGCCGAGCGCCACACGGTCGTTCGGGTCGTTGAACGTCGGCACGATGACGCAGGCGTTGCAGATGTAGAAATTCGCGTAGCTCGCCGGCAGCCGATGGCCGTTGAAATAAAGCGGTTCGGGCATGGGCAACGGCACGATTTCGGGTTTTGAGCCGTCTTCCAAGCGCAAATCCCGGATGCGCTCCCAGTTCTCCGTGAGCGGACGGTAATTGGCGTCGCGTTTGTTCTTTTCCCGGATGAGGACGAGCGTTTTCCGGTTCACAAACCGGCAAACGTCGTCAACGTGTCCGTGCGTGTCGTCACCCGCCGTGCCCTTGCGCAGCCAGAACACGTTTTTCGCGCCGAGATACTTTTTAAACGTCTCGTTGTATTGCGCCCGCGTCAGCCCCGGATTACGGACCTGAATCTTCGAATGAAGGTAGCACTCTTCGGTCGTGAGCAACGTGCCGCAACCGTTCACTTCGATGCCACCGCCTTCCAGGACGAAAGGCTCGCCGTTGAACTCAGCGTGGAAGAGCCGTTGGCCAAGCTTGCGCGCCGCCATCTCCGGCACTTTGCGGTCTTTTTGCCAGTCATCGTGCCGCGCCCAAGCATTGAAATGAAAATGAACAATGGCGGTTTGGCTGGTAGGGCCGACCTGCCGGTCGGCCTGGACGCGCGGCAGCGCGTCCCTACCGGTCCGCCGTTTCACGAAGATCGGTCCGCTGTCGCGCAGCCAGCCGCGGTTCGTCGGATGCACGATGAACTGAACCTTCTTCAAATCGCAGCCTGCGCGCTGAAGATAACTTCGCGCCAGTTTCTCTTCAGCCCTGTGCCGGACTAGAACACGCACAAGTTCGCCCGGTAAAATTTTGCGCACCATCTCGCCATAGACCCAGCGGACGGCCTCCATCTTGTCCGGCCAATCCGCCTCATGATGCGGCCAGGCCAGCCAGGTGGCCTCGTGCCGTTCCCATTCGGCAGGCATGGCGTAGCCGGCTGCGACCGGGCTTGATGCGTTTGCAAACTGTACGTTCGTCATAAAATCGGACAGAGCATAACCGCTTCGTTGCCGCCGGGAAATCCCGAAAGAAATTCAACCGCCGGGGGAAATTATGTGCATGGGGAGACTGGTAAACCACTCAATTGTTAACATCGGCCATTTTGCGGCTGGTGCAACTTATAAATCTTCAAAAAACAACCCATTGTTGGCTGAAAATTTGCTTGCGCTGTGGGAAATTACACCGGGGGACGGAAACGAGTCGAAGCCGTCCCGCTTGTATGAAAATGAGCTTAAATCAAGTCAGAAGAGTGAAAATCGCAAAAGACACTTTATGCTGGTGCTTGTTGACTCTTTCGACGGTAAGTTTGATTGACCCCCCAATACCCGCGCCAAAACCGGTGACTGTGACATTATCCGCGGGTGTGACCGGCGCTCAAATCCAGCAGGCGCTGGACCGCCTGCCGGAAAGCGGCGGCGAGGTCGTGCTGCCGCCCGGAACATTTGAGGTCAGTCAGCCCATTGTGTTGGGGCGTGATCATCTGACTTTGCGCGGTTCCGGCGATGCGACGGTCTTGCGCCTTGCGGACGGCGCCAATTGCCCGGTGATCATTTTGGGTGAACCCATCAACAATCCACGGCGAACCGTGAAGGATTTGCGCGTCACCGGCCTTTTCATTGACGGCAACCGTTATCACCAACAACGCGAGCTTTGGCGGCTTCGGGGCGAAGGCTCGGAAATCCGCAACAACGGAATCACGGTGCAGAGCGTGAGCAACTCAGTCGTGGAGCATGTGACTTGCGTCCGCTGCCGTTCCGGTGGTCTCGTCACCACGCGGGGCGTGCGGGGGCTGACGGTGCGGGATTTGACCGCGTACGACAACGAGTTCGACGGTCTGGCCTGTTACCAGACGGTGGATTGCCTGTTCGCGAAGCTTTGCCTCCACGACAATCCCGGGGCCGGCATCTCGCTTGACCTCGCTTTCAATCACAACGTCATCAGCAACGCCGTTTTGACCGCGAACGGCCTGGGCATTTTCATGCGTGCGAGTCGCGACAATCAATTTCACGACATTGCCATTTTTAACAGCCGCCATTACGGCGTGTACATGGCAGACGACGGGAAACTGACTTCACGCGGCTGGCAACCCGCCCCCCGGACCGCGTGTGTGGATAATTCGTTCACCAACCTGATTGCCAGCAACTGCGGCGGCGCGGCCTTCCGGGTCAACAACACCACCTGCACCAACAATGTCATCGTCCGCGCCAGGTTCGACGGCGATGCCCGGGGCGATCTTTCACTGGCGAAGCCGGATTTGGTAACGGTCCGCTGAATCAATCTTTTTTCTCCATCGCTTTGTTCTGCTCCTGGTCCCGCTTTTGGCCGGGGGAATTTCGAGGACGCGGACAGATACGAAAATGAGAGCGGAAATTGCAAACCGCCTTTCTTCAATAAACTCTTGTATCGCGAAAAATTTTCGGACAAAGTGCCGCGCCAAAACAATTTTGCCATGCTGGAATTCAGGAACAAAATTTTATTCGTCGGTTACGGGGCCGTCGCGCAATGCGCCCTGCCCATCCTCGTCAAGCACCTCAAACTGCCACTCCACCGCATCTCCGTCATGGACTTCGAGGACCGGCGCGACGTGCTGGCGCCGTGGTTGAAGCGCGGCGTGAAATTCGTCCACAAACGCGTTACGCGCGAGAACCTGGGTGCGTTGCTGGGCAAATATCTGGAGGCGGGCGACGTCCTGATTGACCTGGCGTGGAACATTGATTGTTGCGAAATCCTCCAGTGGTGCCACGACCGCGGTGTGCTCTACGTCAACACGTCGGTTGAGTTGTGGGACCCTTACGAGAATGCCTGGGCCGCCACGCCGCAGAAAATGACGCTGTACTGGCGGCACATGAACATCCGCCGCATGATTTCTAAATGGAGCAAACCCGGCCCATCGGCGGTGCTCGAACACGGCGCGAATCCGGGGCTCATCTCGCATTTCACCAAACAGGGCCTGATTGACATTGGCCACCGTGCCATCAAGAACAAAAAGGTCACCGGCCCGGCCGCCGACGAAATCCGCCAGCTCATCGCGGAACAAAAGTTCAATCACCTGGCGATGAAACTCGGCGTGAAAGTGATTCATTGCAGCGAACGCGACACGCAAATCACCAACCAACCCAAACAGGTGGACGAATTTGTCAACACCTGGAGCGTCGAAGGTTTCCGCGAGGAAGGCACGACCACCGCTGAGATGGGTTGGGGCACGCACGAGAAGGAATTGCCGCCGCTGGCCTACGAGCACACCGATGGCCCGCGCAACCAGATTTGCCTCGCCCGCATGGGTATCAACACCTGGGTTTCGTCGTGGGTGCCTGATTATTGCATCCTCGGCATGGTCGTGCGTCACGGCGAGGCGTTCACCATTTCCGACCGGCTGACGGTGTGGGAAAACGGCAAGGCCCTCTACCGGCCCACGGTGCATTACGCCTACTGCCCAGCCGACGTGGCCATCGCGTCGTTGAACGAACTCCGCGGTTACAACTACCAGCTTCAGAAAAACCAGCGCATCCTCAACGACGAAATCATCAGCGGCTCCGACATCCTCGGCGCCCTGTTGATGGGGCACGCCTACAACTCGTGGTGGATCGGCAGCGACCTCAGCATCGAGGAATCCCGCCGGCTGGTGCCGCACCAGAACGCCACCACCATGCAGGTCGCCATCTCGGTCATCGCGGCGGTCATGTGGATGATTGAGAACCCGGCCAGGGGCGTCTGTGTGCCTGACGACCTGCCGCACGATTACATCTTGAAGATTTCCAAGCCGTATCTGGGCAAATGGATTTCCAAGCCGTCCGATTGGACGCCGTTGAAGCATTACACCAACGCGTTCAACGGACACAACCAGCCGCAGATTGACCGGAACGACCCTTGGCAGTTCAAAAATTTTCTGATCACCGACGGAGACTGAACCCGGAGAAAATGACTAATTCCTGAATCCGAATGACGAAAGAAATCCCAATAGCGAATTCCAAAACCGGGGACGCCGCAAGATTGGATTTGTCATTTGAGCTTCGTTATTCTTTAGTCATCAGGATTTAGTCATTAGTCATTGATTTTATGGCTTTAATCGCCAAATTCAAAAAATGCTTACTCCCACCACGCTAAAAAAGCTGGCCGAGCAAAACGGCACGCCGTTGTTCGTGGTGGACCACGATGAGTTGCGGCGCAACTACGCGATGTTCAAAAAATACCTGCCGCGTATCCAGGCCTATTACGCCGTCAAGGCCAATCCCGACAGGGCCATCGTCAAGACGCTGTTCGACGCCGGAGCGAGTTTCGACGTGGCCTCGATGCCGGAATTCCACATCGTCCATGAGTACATCAAGGACATGCCCGACAAGGAACGGCAGGCTTGGATTTGGGATAAAATCATCTACGCCAATCCCACCAAGGCGAACGAGACGTTGCAGGAGTTGAACCAATACAAACCGCTCGTCACTTACGATAATTACGAGGAAATCCGCAAAATCAAAAAGAACGCGCCGCAAGCCGGTCTCGCGTTGCGGCTGAAAGTGCCCAACACCGGCGCAATGGTCGAGCTATCGTCCAAGTTCGGCGCCGCGCCCGGCGAAGCCGTGGATTTGATCCTCGCGGCGGACAAGGTCGGATTGACGGTTGAGGGCATCAGCTTTCACGTCGGCAGCCAGACGACGAACTTCAAGAACTATGTCGCCGCCATCAACCTCGCTGCGAACATTTTCAAGGAGGCGCGCGACCGCGGTTATACCAAGATGAACCTGCTCGATATCGGCGGCGGTTTTCCGGCGCCTTACGACGCGAGTGTCAAGCCGTTCCGCGAACTGGCCAAGGTCATTAACCGCGAGCTTGACCGGCTGTTCCCGAAAAAGGATCCGGCGTTGCCGAAAAAATTCGAGATTCTGGCCGAGCCTGGCCGTTTTCTTTGCGCCACCGCCGGCACCGCCGTCTCCAAAATCATCGGCAAGGCCGTGCGCGACGGCAAACTCTGCTACTACATTGACGACGGTGTCTATCACACCTTCTCCGGCGTCATCTTCGACCATTGCCAGTACCATCTGAAATCGTTCAAGCGCGGCCCGACACAGATTTGCTCGGTGTTCGGCCCGACCTGTGACGCGCTGGACGTGGTTTCAATGGCGGAGAACCTGCCGGACGACCTGCAATTGGGCGACCTGCTTTACAGCGAACAAATCGGCGCCTACAGTCATGCGTCTTCGACCTGGTTCAACGGTTTCCCGCCCGCGACCGTGGTGCACGTCAACCAGTAAATTTCGCGCTCTGGCGCGTTACGGCGTCTGGATCAGGTAGAACCGGATGGGCGCGTTATTGGTCACGGTGAAGCGATATGAACTGCCCGGGATGTTTGTCGTGAACGTCGCCGTCGAATTCGTAATCCACGGCACCATCAAGTTCGTCGTTTGCAGCAGGTGGAAGGTGGTGGCCGAACCGCCATTGACAGTGAAGTTGAGCAACACCTGGTTGTTGGTCAACACCGGCTGGCCCAGAACAATGGTCGGGGTGGGATTGGTAATGGCGGTCACCAGTTTGAACGGTCCCCAACCCACTGGGAATTGCGTGAACAACACTGGCGCGGCGGCGAGGCCGTAATTGCCGGCCTGCGTGGGCGTGAAGGTGAAATTCGTCGAGGCGGTGGAATTGGTGACCATGCCGACGATTTGCTGCACGTTTGTCACCACGATGTTTTCAAGGCACCAGCCAATATAGGGATCGTTTCCAGTATAGTAACTGCCGCTGGTAAAGGCATAGTTAAAGCGCAGCAGCGTCAATTGACCGACAAAATTAGACAATGACAGCGAGCGATTCGTGAACACGGTATCAGTTTGCCCGTTATTGCCGACCTCGACGAAAAGGTCCTGCCAGTTGGCTCCGCCGTCCGTGGAAGCCTGCACGTGCGCGGATTCGTCGGTCGTTGCATAACCCAGGTAACTCTTGAACGAAAACGTCGTATTGGTCGCCGGCAGGAGCACTTCGTTAAGCTGCAAATATTGGGACACGGGATTGGTGTGGCACAGATGAAAACATTTGCCGGAGCCGGTCGGCGGATTGGTAATGACCGAATAAATCGGCGTTGGTGAAATCGTAAAATTCGCCAAGCCGTTGGTGGCGTTGTCCGTCAGATTTCCGTTGGTGGTTTGTGCCGTGAGCCACTGGTAACCGGTGGTGTTGGGGTTGGAACTGGGCACGCAGACGTAAAGATTGCCGGTGTTGAGATAAGGCGTGTTCGTGCCGACGACGACGGTGGCGACATAATCCGTCCCCGGCACGGAAGGATCAAACAACGTCACGTTGTAAGTGAAGCCGACGTTGCTGCCACCGGGCACGGTAATGTTGGTTACGGTGACACTATAGACCGTGTCCGTGCCGCTGAACGGAAAGGTCGTGGACGAGCTCGTCGCGATCCAATCCCATCGGCACCCAGACGATGGTGTTTTCGCCATAACCGGTCAAATACGGCTGATTGGTCACGACCACGCTCACGCCGTTGCTGGTCATGCTGACGGTTGCCGCACTGAAATCCGCATTCGACAGCGCGAACGACCATTGGGGAAAAGCGAGCGAGTACGGCACAAAACCTTCCGGCGGCCAGGCGACGTACGGTTTGGTCGTGGCCGGGCGCGGGCCACCAAAGTTGGCGTCAAAAACCCAGGTTGCATTCGCCGCTTCAAAGCTGCTTTCCGCGGGAACGTCGCCCGCGGCCATTATTTGGGTTTGCGGATACAAAATCCAGCGCCGGTGGCCGACCTCGTAATTGTTCGCGCCAAAATCCCAGATGTAGCCGGTGATCGCGTCCGCGCCATCGGAGCCGAGGGCGAGATTCGAGTTGGCCGCGGCATTGGTGCCGGCAATGGTGAAACAGCTCCACGAGGGCGGTATGCCAACGTGCTGGAGGGTATTGTTGGCCGACATCATGAGCGCGCCCGCCTGGTCTTGCGTGGACTCGTTCGAATTGAAGGTTATGGCCGCCGGAACGCCGCCCATGGCGCGGAGCCAGTTGATGCGGCACAACGTTGCGTTTTGAAACGTAGTGGCATTGGTGCCCGGAAAACAGTTGGTCGTGACTGCCGTGGAATTGATGGCCACGCCCTCCGACGAGGTGTAAACGGCGTTATAAAATTCACGCACCTGCTCGCGCGAATCCGCATTGACGTTGAATCCGCCGGTAACCTCCAGTGGGCGTGGACCGCCGCCCGGCAAACCGGAAACATCCACCGGCGCCCCGGGCGCTTTGCCTAAATCCGGCGGTGGCACCGAACTGGTCGCCGGTGCGGTTTGAGAAAAAGCAGGCGGTGCAATCAGGATCGCCGAACTGACGATCGTGATAAGCCCAAAGATTTTTGCAGATGGCATAAAGTTCATTCGGACTTGGCGCAGTGCTGAACGCAAACATTTAACAGGGTTAGCAGAATTTATACCAAAGTTCGGTGATGGTGCCACAGATCGTGCGGGCTGCGAAACGAGCCAGTGTTTGTTTCATTATCTCAATCGTTTCCTGCTGGTGTAGGTTTTGGCCAATGGGCGGGGGCCGAAACGTGGTTGGCATCAACATACAACTCCGCTCCATTTGTATCCCAATCAACCGTGACCGAGTGCCAACCATGCTGGCCTGAATTCGTATTAATTTCACTGGTAAGCACAATTGCGCTTCCGTTTGCTGATATGGATTTGAATATGACGATTCTTGACTCTGAATTGTATAAAAACAAGCGATTGGTTGATGCTATGAGGATTTTTCCATCTTTGACCTGTAATAGAAACCCCGCAAATGGAAGGTTCAAAATGCTTTTGAGATAACTTATTGCTGTATTTGTCCCGCGCACCGGGTCGCCAACCAATTGAGGAAAGTCCGTTTGCGGATATTGGTTGCCCACCTTTCTCGTGAGTCGGAAATGAAAAAGATCATTGAAGGTTAAATTCGTTCCTTGGTAATTCGCTTGATAGGAAACGTACAAATCAAGCGGCGTATCATTTGTAATAAATGCCGGCACAGAAGGAATCTGCATGTGTCCGTGGGGTGCTAAAAATCTATTTGTAACCTGAAAATCCGGAAATATTATGTATTCTGATTTTTGTTCTTGGGTGTTCAAATAAGCCGGAAGATTGCCAGTGTTCTGAACATCAAAATGATAATGAATCGCGGTGGAATCAAATCCTTCAACAACAAGTTCTGTTTCTAAATATGGCCGGTTTTGGTTAATAAAATCGAATTTTTCCTGTGTCGTTTTACGCTTGTCCGCTTCTTGGAACTTTAGAAATGGGGCAATGCAGATTGTAGAAATTGCAAACGCCACGGCGAAAATTCCGATCGCCCATCTCACAGACCATTCCTCCAGGGCGTGGCGAAGCGCGTTTCGTTTTCTCCATAACAAATAACCGCAAGCCAGCAATGCAAGCGTTCCAATGATATTGATAATACCATCTGCAAACTTCCACCCGGCGAGAAAACACCCAGCCCAGAATTTGAGGAAATCTGATGCCATGCAATGAAAGTGTTCGCAAAAGGGGAGGAAGCCGTCAACCTGTTTGTTTCTTGTGCGAAGCGGACCCTGTAGCTCGCTAATCATATCGCCCAAAGCTCGAAAGTTAAAAACAGATTGGCCCGGCAGTGCCGAAGCCGCGGCACGCCGGGAGTCCCGCCACCTCACCGGCAGACACAGCATTAACTTGAATTCCAGATTGGTTCGCGTCATGCTTGACGCGCTCCGTGGGTGAAATATGAAGCCGAATGAATTTTCCGATGCGCGGGTGCTCGTCACCGGCGGCGCGGGCTTTATTGGCAGCGCGCTGGTCTGGGCGCTGAACCGGCGCGGCTGCGAACGCATCGTCGTTTGCGACCGGCTCGGCACGGACGAAAAATGGCGCAATCTCACGCCGCTCCGATTCGCCGATTACGTCGAGGCCGACGACCTGCTGCCACGGCTGCAAAGCGGCGCGCTGGGAAAGTTCGATTTGGTGCTGCACCTGGGCGCCTGTTCGTCCACCACTGAGCGCGACGCGGGTTTTCTCATCCGCAACAATTACGAATTCACCAAGGCCCTCGCGGGGTGGACGCTCACCCGGACCGCCCACCGCCAAAAACCGCGCTTCGTCTATGCGTCGTCCGCCGCGACTTACGGCGACGGTTCGGCGGGCATGGAAGACGACGATTCGCAACTCGACCGGCTGCGCCCGCTGAACATGTACGGTTGCTCGAAGCACCTTTTTGATTTGCACGCCCGGCGCGCCGGATTTTTGGACCGCATCGTCGGATTGAAATATTTCAACGTCTTCGGCCCGAACGAAGATCACAAGGGCGATATGCGTTCGCTCGTCCACAAAAGTTTCGGGCAAGTGCGTGAGACCGGCGCCATTCGTCTTTTCAAGAGTCACCGCTCCGACTATCGCGACGGCGAACAGAAGCGCGACTTCCTTTACGTCAAGGACGCCGTGGCCATGACGTTGCATCTGGCGGCGACGCCGAAGGCGAACGGCCTGTTCAACATCGGCAGCGGCCAGACGCGGACATGGAATGATCTGGCAAACGCGGTTTTTGCCGCCCTGAACCGGAAGCCAAACATCCAGTTCATTGAAATGCCGGAAGCGATTCGCGATAAATATCAGTATTTCACCCAGGCAAATCTGGCCCGGCTGCGCGCCACCGGTTACACCGCGCGCGTCACTCCGCTCGAAGATGCCGTGAGCGACTACATCCGCAATTATCTCCTGCCGGACAAACGGCTCGACCCGGCGGTGGCGTGATTTTCAGGAGCGCGGACAGCTTGTCCGCCCGTTCATCCTTGTGATTGCAACTCGCGGACGGGCCGTCCGCGCTCCGAAATTTTGCCGTCATGTAACTTGCCGACGACCGGACGTTGCTGTCATTATTCGCCGGAATGAAACTGAAATTATTCATCCGTTGCCTCGGGCTTTGCGCATTTGTCGGATTCAATCTCATTTTCTCCGTCAGCGGGTTGCGCGGGGAGGATTTTGACGCCACGACTGAAACCGTCGGCCGCGACACGAACGGCCTGGTCACGCCGGCCAACCAACTCGTCACGCCCGCTGGAACGCAGGTCGAACTGCCGGGCATCCGGCCAAACGCGCTGGCGTTGAGTCCCGACGGCAAGATTCTCGTGACCGCCGGGCTGACGCATGAATTGATCGTGGTGGATCCGGCCACTGGAAAGATTTTTCAGCGCGTTGCTCTCCCGTCCGGAGGAGCACAGGAACAGACGCCGACAGCCATGGAAATTCTCAACCCGGACGAAAAGGCGCAGTTGAGTTTCACCGGCCTGGCGTTTTCGCCGGACGGCTCGCGGATTTACATGGCGAACGTCAACGGTGACATCAAGGTTTTCGGCGTCGGCAAGGACCAGAAAGTTTCGCCGCTGTTTTCCATCGCGCTGCCGCCGGCCAATGCGCCCCTGCGCGCAGCGGAAATTCCCGCCGGCATCGCCGTTTCACGCGACGGCAGGCGACTCTACGTCGCGGGCAACCTTTCCAATCATCTCGTTGAACTCGACGCCGTGACCGGGAAAGTTTTGCGGACATGGGACGTGGGCGTCGCTCCATTTGACGTGGTGCTGGCCGGCAAAAAAATTTACGTGAGCAACCCGGGCGGCCGCCGGCCCGACGCGAACAGCGTCACCGGCCCGGCGGGACAAGGAACAAAGGTTCGCGTGGATGATCGCTCCATTGCGAATGAAGGCTCGGTGTCGGTGATTGATCTTGCAGAAGCAGGTGGGGCGAGCGTCCTCGCGAGCCGCGACAACACCGGCTCGTCAGTAGCCTCGCCCCACCCAATTCAGGAAATTGTGACCGGCCCGCGCGCCGGCGCGATGGCGCTTTCGCCGAACGGAAAATTCCTCGTCGTCGCCAACTCCGGCAGCGACACGTTGAGCGTTATTGACACACGCACGGACAAAATCGTCGAGACGATTTGCGCGCGGCAGAATCCCGCCGATTTGTTCGGCGCGCAGCCCAACGCGCTCGCATTCAACAAATCCGGGAAAAAACTCTTTGTTTGCAACGGCACCCAGAACGCGGTCGCGGTGTTTCGTTTCAAACCCGGCAAATCGAAATTGCTCGGCCTGATTCCCGCCGGCTGGTTTCCCGGCGCGATTGCGTTCGATGCAAACCAGGACAAAATTTATGTCGCGAACATCAAGAACCTCGGCGCGAAAATGGAAAGGCCGCGAAGGGGATTCGGCAAGGGTGCGGGGTTCAACACCAAGCAATACGCCGGCTCGCTCTCGCTGGTGCCTGTTCCCTCGGCCAAAGAACTGGCCGCCTTCACGCCGACCGCGCTGGCGGATTTGCGGTACCCGCTTTTGGCGCAGGCGAAATTGCCGCCGCGCGAAAACCAGCCCGCCCGGGCCGTGCCTGAACGCGTCGGCGAACCCAGCGTGTTCCAGCACGTCATTTACATCATCAAGGAAAACCGCAGTTACGATCAGGTGCTCGGCGACGTGAAGGCGGGCAATGGCAATGCCGATCTGTGCGCGTTCGGCGAACGCGTTACGCCGAACGAACACAAGCTCGTCCACGATTTTGCGCTACTGGACAACACGTATTGCTGCAGCATCTTGAGCGCCGACGGCCACAACTGGACCGACAGCGGCATCGGGACGGATTACCTGGAGCGCGAGTTCGCCGGCTGGCCGCGCAGTTATCCGAGCGGCGGCGACGGCGACACCACCCGGGACGCGCTGGCCTATTCGCCGGCGGGGTTCATCTGGAACGACGCCCTCGCACACGGCCGGACGGTCTGCGACCTGGGCGAGTTCACCTCCGACAAAAAACATTGGAAGGACCCCGCGCGCAAAGGCAAGCCAGGCTTCCTCGATTGTTACCGCAATTTTGTGAACGGCACGGACGAAATCGCGTTGACGAGCGAGCCGGACATCGAGGCGTTGCGGCCTTACACCCTGACGAATACCATCGGCTGGGACCTGGATGTGCCGGACGTATGGCGCGCCGCGCAATTCATCAAGGAGCTGAATCGGTTTGAAGCGGCGGACAATCTGCCGAACCTCGTCATCATGTGGCTGCCCAATGACCACACCAGCGGCACGAGATTCGGTTCGCCCACACCCGAAGCGCAGGTGGCCGACAACGACCTCGCGTTCGGCCGAATCGTCGAGGCCGTCAGCCATTCGAAATTCTGGACGAACACCTGCCTCTTCGCCATCGAGGACGATCCGCAGAGTGGTTGGGACCACGTGAGCGGTTACCGCACGACCGCCTACGTCGCCAGCGCCTACACCAAACGCGGCGCGGTTGTCCACACGCAATACAACCAGACCAGCGTGTTGCGCACGATGGAATTGATGCTCGGCCTGCCGCCGATGAACCAGATGGACGCGACGGCCACGCCGATGTTCGATTGTTTTACCGGTACTCCGGATTTCACACCGTTCGACGCGGTGACTAACAAGGTGCCACTGGATGAAATGAACAAATCGCCACGGGAAATCTCCGATTCGCAATTGCGCAAAGACGCGTACGTTTCCGCAAAGTTGCCGCTGGAAAAGGAAGATCAATGTCCGGAAGATTTGTTCAACCGCATTTTGTGGCGCGCGATGAAAGGCTCGCAAGTGCCGTATCCGGTCTGGGCAGTGAAAGCGACGGACGATGATTGAAAACGGACTCTTTGCCACAAATTGTGTGAATTAACACCAATTTCAAGGGCCGTCAGGACTCGTATCTTCAGGAAATGGTTTTGTAGCAGCGGACGTCAGTCCGCTCATTATGGCCGGGTAGAGATTTGAGCCGGCTCACAACGGCTGCAACGAAGGCGATGGAAAGTGAAATCATCAGGAGCCGCGCTGCGATGGTTGCGTTCTCAATGCTGCGGTTCAACGAGGCTCGGCACGGCCCGACTAATGGGGAAAATCCCTCCCGGTAATGCTGTTCAATCAAAAAAATTGCCGACTTTTCTTGTAACTTCGGCTGGATTTTGCCTAAGTAATGGATAAACCAGACTAAATCTGTGGAACCAGTCCCATCCATGCCCGAACCGCCACCCCTCGGAACGCCAGCGCCAACGACTTCGCTGGCCGGGCGGCTGCTGAATGTCTTTGCCGCTCCCGGTGAAGTCTTTGAGGAGGTCAAGGCAACTCCGCCGTCTGTGGCCAACTGGCTCGTGCCGGTGATTATCTACGCCATGGTGGGGGCGATTTCCGTGTGCATCATGTTCGCCCAGCCGGCCATTCAACAGACCGTTCACGACCAACAGGTCAAGGCCATGGACAAGCTGGTGCAACAAGGCAAATTGACCCAAGCCCAGGAAGACCAGGCGTTGCAGGTGATGGAGAAGTTTATGGGCCCGACGATGCTGGCCGTTTTCGGAAGCGTTGGCATTGTCATCTATAGTTTCGTCTCGCTGTTCGGGTGGGCCTTGGTGTTGTGGCTGCTCGGACGCTGGCTCCTCAAGGCGCGGTTTGATTATTTGAAAGCCGTGGAACTCGCCGGGTTGTCTTCCGTCATCATTGTCCTCGGAATGGTCGTCGGCACGCTGCTGGCCGTAATCCTCGGCCGGCTTTATGCAGGACCGAGCCTCGCCTTGTTGGCAAATGATTTTGATCCGAAAAATCGCGTTCACCTCCTGCTCGGCGCGGCCAACATCATTTATCTCTGGCACACGGGGGTGCTGGCCATCGGGTTGGCCAAAGTTTCGGGCGCGCCCACGGCCAGGGTCTTTGCGGTTGTTTTCGGCTTTTGGGTGTTGATTGAATTGCTGCTCATCGCCATCGGTTTGGGACAGTGGGCATTGTAAAAGCGGCCTTAAAATATAATTCCCCGAAACAAATTTCCGTTCACCTTGTCTTAATAGCAGAGATCATGGCAAAGCCTAAAAAACGCCGGAAGATCATCATCTTTTCAGTCATCGGACTGGTGCTGGTGGCGCTGGTGTTGTTGGCCGTTTTCAAAAAGCGCGAGCCGGCCATCACAGTCCAGACGGAACTGGTCGCCCGCCACAGTCTCACCAACATCGTGGTGGCCAACGGCAAAATCCAGCCCGTCGTGCAGGTCACCATCAGCCCGGAAGTCAGCGGCGAAATCATCGAATTGCCGGTCAAGGAAGGCCAGCAGGTCAAGAAAGGCGATCTGCTGGTGAAGATCAACCCGGACATTTATATCGCCGCGGTCAACCAGGCGAAGGCCGGCTACGAATCCTCGCTCGCCGCCAAGGCCTCGGCGGTGGCGAACCTGGAAAAAGCCCAGGCGGACTACGACCGCAATCTGGAATTGTTCCACCAGAAGCTGCTTTCGGAATCGGATTTCATCGGCTTCAAATCCGCCCGGGACGTGGCCAAGGCGCAACTCGACAGCGCCGACGACCAGGTGAACGTCGCCAAGGCGCTCGTGGACAGCGCGCAGGATTCGCTGAACAAAACGACGGTTGTTTCCCCGCTCGACGGCACCATCACCAAATTGAACTCGCAGCTCGGCGAGCGTGTCTTGGGCACCATGCAATTTGCCGGGACTGAAATCCTGGTCATCTCGGATTTGAACCAGATGGAGGCGCGGGTGGACATCGGTGAGATGGACGTGGTGGGCATCAAGCCCGGCCAGAAGGCGCGGCTGGATGTGGACGCGTTCAAGGACCGCAAGTTCGCCGGCGTGGTGACGGATGTGGCCAGTTCATCGAAAGACAGCAACCAGGCCGGCGGCTCTTCCGGCAGCAGCCAGTCGCAGGAAGCCACCAAGTTCCAAGTGCGCATCCGTTTGACCGACAAGGAAGATTTCCGCCCCGGAATGTCTGTCAGCGCCGACATCGAGACCAAGTATTGCACCAACGTGCTCACCGTTCCGCTGGCCAGCGTCACCACCCGCCCGCCAACGCCGAAGAAAATGGATCCGCCGAAAGCCGGCAGAACCAATGCCGCCGCCACCAATCTCGCGGCCGCCAATACTTCGGGCACCAATACCGTGTCGTCGGGCACGAATGCCGCCTCAGCCTCGAAGACCAAGGAATCCACCAAACCATTGGACGTTGTTTTTGTTGTGGAAGGCAATCACGTAAAGGCCGTGCCGGTGAAAATCGGCATTTGCGACGACAATTACTGGGAGATCACCGACGGCCTCACCAATGGCGAGGAAATTGTCTCCGGCGGTTACCGCGCCATCAGCCGCGATTTAAAGGACGGCTCCAAAATTAAAAAGGGACTCGCGACCGCGGAGACAAAATAACAAAGTTGTCATGAAACGTGAAACGTGATGCGTGAAAAAGCGCGGTGTGCCAACCGACCTCACGTTTCACGTTTCACGTTTCACGCATCACTGAACATGAGCCTGATCCGGTTCCAGAATATTTCGCGGCGTTACCAGATGGGCGCGGAAACCGTCCACGCGCTGCGCGATGTGTCGCTCGAAATCCAGCGCGGCGAATACGTCGCCATCATGGGCCCGTCCGGGTCCGGCAAATCCACGCTGATGAACCTCATCGGCTGCCTCGACACGCCCACTTCCGGCCATTACGAATTGAATGGCGTCAGCGTCAGCGACATGGACGACAATCAACTCGCGGAAATCCGCAACCGTGAAATTGGTTTCATCTTCCAGACCTTCAACCTGCTGGCGCGCTCGAACGCGTTGCATAACGTCGAGCTGCCGCTCATTTACGCCGGTGTGCCGGCGGAAACCCGCCGCCAGATCGCCCTCGACGCACTCACGCAGGTCGGCCTGGCGGACCGCGTTCATCACAAGCCCAACGAACTTTCCGGCGGCCAGCGCCAGCGCGTCGCCGTCGCCCGCGCCCTCGTCAACCGGCCGTCCCTGTTGCTGGCCGATGAACCGACGGGCAATCTCGATTCCAAAACCGGCGCGGAAATCATGGCCTTGATCGAGGAGCTTTCCCGGAAAGGCAACACCATCATCGTGGTCACGCACGAGGAGGACATCGCCAAACAAGCCCGCCGCATCATCCGCATTCGCGATGGGCTGATTGCCAGTGACGAGAAGCAGCATGAAACCAAGGTTACTGCGACAACCCACGGCTAAACAGTTTTGTGAAAACAAATATTACTGCCACCCTCACCCCGGCCCTCTCCCCCGGCAGAGGGGGAATGGTCGCCAGCCGGTCGGCGAATCGGGCGGTGTCGAACTTTTCAGGTGACGAACTTTGCTGTTCCCTCTCCCTGAGGGAGAGGGTCCGGGTGAGGGGAAAATCGTCGTTGAAAATTCTCACGCCACCATGAAATTTTTCGCCGAAATCCGCGAAGGTCTCGGCATTTCGTGGGACGCCGTCCGCGCGAACAAGATGCGTTCAGCGCTTGCCACCATCGGCATCGTCATCGGCATCGTCACCGTCACCCTCATGGGCGCGGCTATTAACGGACTGGACCAGGCGTTCATCAAAAGCATTTCCTCGATCGGCGCGGATGTTTTTTACGTGCAACAATACAGCTGGTTCAGCGGCTCCTATGACGACTGGCTCAAAGCCCAGAAGCGACGCCGGCCTATTTCGCTGAGGGAAGCCGAGGCCCTGGCCCGGCAGCTCGCCCCCATCGCGACCGTCGCCCCCACGGTATATGACCGGGAGACGTTGCAATACAAAACCAGGAGCGCCACCCTCGTCCTCGTCATCGGCACCACGGATCCCTATTTGCAAACCAGCGGTGTGAATGTGGCCCAAGGCCGCTTCCTGACCGCCGCGGATGCCGAAGGCGGGCAACCGGTTTGTGTGATCGGCAGCGACGTGGCCACCAACCTGTTTCGTGGGGATTCACCCTTGGGCGCCCGGATTAAAATTAATAACCAGTCCTTTCAAGTCGTCGGGGTGCTGGAAAAACAGGGGAAGATGTTGGGTTGGAGCCTGGACGAGCGGGTGATCATTCCGATCCGGGAATTTCTGGCGGACATCTGGAATCGTCCCACCATTGATCGGGTGGAGGTGAAGGTCAATGAACTGACGCAACTGGATGAAACCCGGGAGGAATTGCGCCAGACCATGCGCCACATCCGGCACCTGGCGCCCGACGAGGGGGATGACTTCGGCATCAACCAGCAGGACCAGATCGTGCAATGGTTCCATCAGCAGACCCGCACCATCGCCATCGTTGGCCTGTTCGTCACCAGCCTGGCGCTGTTCGTCGGCGGCATCGGCATCATGAACATCATGTTCGTTTCGGTGGTTGAACGGACACGCGAGATTGGCGTGCGCAAGGCCATCGGCGCCAAGCGTCGCAACATTTTGCTGCAATTTCTGATCGAGGCCGCTTGCATCTGTCTGATGGGCGGAATCATCGGACTGGGCATTGCCTGGCTGGTAACGCTGGCGGTCACCCACCTGCTCTTCCCGGCCACTCTGTCCGTAAATATCGTCATCATTGCCTTGCTCGTGTCGTTGTTGACGGGGGTGATTTCCGGTTTCCTGCCGGCCTGGCGCGCGGCGCGGATGGACCCGGTGGAGGCCTTGAGAAGCGAATGAGGCGTGAAACGTGACGAGTGAAACGTGAAACGTGAGGTGCGAGAAAGAGGCCGGTTATGAGTTATGATGAATGGTTAAAGTCGGTGCCGGTGGAAATAGCGGGCGATTCACTTTGGAAAGTCGAGGTTTATCGGCTGGCATTGTTCGCTGCGGACTTGGGCTGGCATGACGTGAGCAAATTGATGAAAGACAAACGCACGCTCGGACTTTCGGATCAGCTTTATCGGGCTCTCAGGTCGATTGGAGCGAACGTGGCCGAGGGCTATTCACGAGGCACAGGCAAAGACCGCGCCCGGTTTTACGAATATGGTTTGGGTTCAGCACGCGAGAGCCGTGGTTGGTATTACGATGGCCGTCATGTGCTCGGCGAGAGAGTCGCAGAACATCGGATTCGTCTTTCGACCCAAATCATCCGCCTGCTACTCACGATGGTTCCGGATCAGCGCGGTTCGCTCCTCCGCGAAGACAGCCCCCCTTACCAAACTTCTTTGACAACGCCGGACACGGCATCTCCTTTCGATCGCGATGAGCTGACGCAATTGTTCCAGA
This sequence comes from uncultured Verrucomicrobiae bacterium, assembly GCA_963827205.1. Lineage (GTDB taxonomy): Bacteria > Verrucomicrobiota > Verrucomicrobiia > Limisphaerales > UBA11358 > UBA11358. Next base: position 114,708 of record CAWHAH010000007.1, on the reverse strand, counting down.
ACATTCCACTGGCTTAACCATGCATTCACGCACCACCCATCACGTTTCACGTTTCACGTTTCACGCATCACGCCCGGCAAACCGATGAAGACCAAACCCGCAACCACGCTGATTATTGCCGAGGTACGCGAGAGTTTTCTCATGGCCATGAACGCGCTGGCGGCGCATAAGCTGCGCTCGGCACTCACGTTGCTCGGCGTGTTGATCGGCGTGTTCTCCATCATCGTCGTCATGACCGCCATGCGCGTGTTGAAGCGCACCGCGGAAACGGGACTCAGCCAGTTGGGCAGCCAGACTTTTGCCATTCAGCGCTGGCCCGAGGCCCAGTTTGGTGATTCGAGCGACTGGCAGAAATACTGGCGGCGTCCCTATGTCACGCTGGAACAGGGACGGCGGGTGGAGGAGAGGGCCACACTGGCCGCCGGTGTGGGCATCGAAGGCGATTTCTGGCGCGGACAGATTTCGACCCGCTTTGCCCAGACAGCGCCCACCACCGAATTGTACGGTGAAACTCCCGGCAGTTTCCCGGCGCGCAACTGGGACGTCGAGGACGGCCGCATCCTTTCCGAAGACGACGTGGAGAACGCCCGGGAAGTTTGTGTGCTCGGCAGCGCCCTGGCCAAAACGGCGTTCCCGTTTGGCTCGGCGATGGGCGAAGAGATCAAAATCAACGGTTACAAATACGCGGTGGTGGGTGTGCTCGCCCCCAAGGGCGGGTCGCTGGAAGGCAATCAGGACAATTTTGCCATCATCCCCGTCACCACGGCGCTCAACCGCTACGGACGCTGGTGGGACGACCTGACCATCCTGGTGCAGGCGCGTGATGCGGCCAGCTATGACGATTGTGTCGAGCAGGTGCGCGGCATCCTGCGCGCCGTTCGCAAGGTCCCACCTGGCGCGCCGGATGATTTCGAACTCTTTTCCAACAACTCGCTCATCGAACAATTCGATTCGTTTACCCGGGCTGTGCGCATTGGCGTGACCGTCGTCAGCTCCATCGCGCTCATCGCGGCGGGCATCGGCATCATGAACATCATGCTCGTCTCGGTCACGGAGCGGACGCGCGAGATCGGCGTCCGCCGCGCCGTCGGCGCCAAGAAACGGAACATCATGACGCAATTCATCATGGAAGCGATCGTCCTGTGCGAAGTCGGCGGCGTCATTGGGGTCGTGCTCGGCATCCTCGGCGGCAACGTCCTCGCCTGGTTTATGAAAGTGCCACCGGCCATCCCGGTTGACTGGATTGTGCTGGGCTTGGTGATTTGTTCCATCGTGGGAGTCGTGTTCGGAACTTATCCGGCTTACAAGGCGGCGAACCTCGACCCGATTGAATCGTTGCGATACGAATAAATCGCCGCCGCCTCAATCTTTCGGCAAATCAATCACCCGTTTTTTTCGCCTTGAACAGGGTCTTTTGATATGTAGTCTAAAACGCCACAAGGTAAGTTGTTCCAGGTGATGTAATGAAGGTCCGATGGCCAGGCTTTTTAATTTGTGCCATCCTCGGTCTGGTGATGCTCGTTGGCGGCCTGTTGATACCCGCGTATCTGCGGGCAGTGGACGCCAGCGTCATCCAAAAGGCCGGCAGGAACGGTCCCGCTCTGCTTGAGCAAGGACAGGCCCTGGCGGGCGCGAAGAAATTGGGCGCGGCCAAAATGCTCATGCGGGCGGCGCGGGCCGCGGGAATTCCCGGCTGGGACCGGCTCGGCGAGACGGTGACCAATCAGGCGCGACAGTATCCGGACGCGCTGGCGTGGGGCGATGACTCGCCCATGGAAAATCTTTTCGGCGGCAATGCCAAGGCTCCGGAGGCCGGCGCGGAACCATTCACCGATTTCATCATCCATCAGGAAAACCGCGAGGCGGCCCTGGCCCATCTGCGCGTTTCGTCATCTTCCGTGGTGATGGAGTTGTTGCGAACGCGTGCCTTGAACAACACCATTCTTTTTCCGCCGTCGTCATCGGCTTCGGGGCAGGCCTTTGATGTGGCGCTGTTGGAATGCGGATTGTTGCTGGATGGCGGGCATTTGACGGCGGGCATGAGTGACGCCATTTTCCTGTCGGCTTCGGCGGCCAACCGCGGCGGCAATTCGGAGCCGCTGGAGCAGGTGCTCATGGATTTCCTGTCGTTGGGCGATCGGCTCAACTGGGACCAGCTCGTGGCGTTTGTCGCGCAAATTCAGGATACCGGGACGCTGCACCAACTGGCCGGCCAGGTCCGCAACGCCGGCGAACAATTGCCCGTGCTGTTTGCGGCGGTGCAACTGTCGGGCAAACCCGCCGCGGTCGCCAAATATCTCGCCAAATTCAGCCAGAGCGGGCTGGAGGACCTGCGCGCGAGCCTGCATGACGGCGCGGGCGGAGTGAGCGAGCTGGCGCAACGCGGCCAGCGGCTTTTCAATTCGGATCTGGAACGGCGCGTGACTGCATTCGATCCGTTCGGAGCGTTTTTTTACTTTGCCGCGGGTTGTGCTTTTCAAACGCCGTGGCTGGCCCTGACGCTGAAATGGCTCTGCTACCTGCTCGGCGGATTTTTCCTGGCCGGGGCTTTCCATTTTGCGCGGCCTGCCGTATCCTTTTTGGAACGACCGTTGCAGGTGCGCGGATTCCACCTGGTCCGTGAGTTTTTATTTTCGCTGGGTTTTCTGCTCGTGGTCTTGCTCTTGAGCGAGCCGTTTCTCGCGCGAGAGAGCCAGAAAGGGGGATTCTCCTTTCGACTGCAACTGCCCATGGCGGGCGGCGCGGTCCCTGTCGGAATCGCTGGCATTAAACAAACCATTATGAACCCGACCATTATACTGACGTTGCTGGTGTTTTTCGTGCTGCAGGCGCTGCTGTACATGGCGTGCCTCGTGAAGTTGGCGGAAATCCGCCGGCAACGGGTGCCGCCACGCATGAAACTCAAGCTCCTTGAAAACGAAGACCATCTGTTCGACGCCGGCCTTTATCTCGGCTTCGTCGGCACCATCATTTCGCTCATCATCTTTTCCATGGGGCTGGTTAAATTCAGCCTGATGGCGGCCTATTCCTCCACGTCGTTCGGCATCATCTTCGTGGTCATCTTCAAAATTTTCAACCTGCGCCCGGCGCGCCGGAAATTGCTGCTCGAAGCCGAAGCCGGCGCCGCTGATACTGCTGGTGCCCCGGCTTCCATGCCAACGCCCGTCCTGCCGTCATGAACCGCAGCATCCTCATCGTCATCTGCGATTTTCTGCTGTTGAGCCTGCTGACGTTCTCGACGGACATCAACCGGATGGCCGACGAAAACACCCGCCCGCCGGTCAACGTGACGGTGGCGACCAACGAGGTGGCGGACACCGGCAGGGACCTTGCCGCCGTCATGAAACTGGCCCTCGAAGAGGAACGCCGGGGGCACGTGCAATTGCAGCAGCAGCTCGCGGCGGCGCACGAAGCCGCGAACCGGCAGCAGGCGCAACTGAACGCGCGCCAGCAGGAATACCAGCAATTGCAGCAACAATTCGCCGCCGCCCAAACCAACCTCGAAAGCCTGAACCGCCAGTTGCAGGATACTTCCGCGCAGTCACAACAAAAGCTCGCGGCGACCCAGGCTGAGGCCCAACGGCAATCGGAACTCGCCGCCGCCCTGCGCCGGCAACTCGATCAATTGACCCAGAGCAACCTGCTGGCCCAGGCCGAGCAACAGCGACTGGCCCAGCAACTCCAGTTGTCCGAAACGGAGAAGCGCGCCGCCGCCGAACGCGCCGCCCTGATGCAACAGGAGGTCCAGGCCCAACGAACGGAAAATGCCAAACTGGCAGAGGGCTTCAAATCGTTGGCGACCAACTCCAGCCAGTTGACCCAGGAAATCCGCGCGAACACGCCCCTGGCGCCGAACGCCATTTTCAGCCAATTTGTTTCCAACCGGATCGAGGCAAACATTCTGGCCTCGCGTTCCGGCTTTCTAGGCATGAATTCAAGCGACAACAGGGAAACCAAAACGGTGCTGGTGACCGATGGCACCAATACTTATGCCTTGTGCCACGTGCAGGACACGCCGCTGAAGTTGTGGGACCCTGGCACGGATTGGGACTCGCTCACCGGCACACTGGCCGGCAATGGCGCGCAGGTGGCCATTCATTCATTGTCCTTTCATAAGGCAGACCCGCGCGTGGTGATGATGCCGGTCAGCCCGGAAGATGTCCGCCGGCTCGGCGGCAAGGTTTATCGCATTTCGTCTGACCCCTACAAATTTCAGGACACGGTGCCGGTGGCCACGGACGAAAGTTCTTACGGTGAATGCAACTTTCAGATTGATTTGAACACGCCGCAATACGTCAAAGTGGATCACAGCCTGTGGCGCCCGTTGTTCGGGAAATTCAATCCTTCGCGCGGCGATCTGGTTTTCAGCCGTACCGGCGAATTGCTGGGCATCATGGTCAACAGCACCTACTGTCTGGTGATTCACAACTTCGCCGCCGCGGCGACCCTGCAATTCGGGCCGGACGTGCGGAGCGAACACACCGGGTCAACCCTTTCGGAACTTTATTTCAACATCTTCCAGTTGCCGATGCGGTTGCAGTAACCTTTGGAGTGCGCAGACATGTCGGCGCCCGGTAGGGCGAGCGTCCTCGCGAGCCGAAAATCTTGGACTGCGCGGACATGTCCGCGATTTGGTTCGACGCGACCCGTCCTCCGTAGCAGAACTGCGGAGGGTGGACATGTCGCGTCGAGGAAAACGGTAACATGTTGCCGCACTCCAAGTTCAATACACCAGCACCAGCACCGCCGCTTGTAGCAGCGAACGTCAGTTCGCTCCATCCAAATTTCTTCCGGCCAAAAGAATGAGCCTCCTCACGTCGGCTGCTACTCAATAAACGAGGACGAGCACCGCCGCATCCTGCGCCGACCTCACCACATCCTCAAACTTCCGGTCAGCCGTGACCGGCGCTTTGAGCTTGGCTGAAACATCGGGGACAGATTCCAGGAAGCTCAACAGCAGACTGCTCTTGACCGCGTAATTCACATTCTCCGGCAACGCCCCGCTCGCCGCCAGCGCCGCCCCCGCATCCAGCTTGGCCGACACGATGCCGATCACGTTGCCCCGCTCATCCACCAGCGCCCCGCCCGAATTGCCCGGCTGCACCGGCGCGCTGATTTGAAAATACCGCGGGTCATCCCCCGCCCCGGACAGCGATGCGATTTCCCCCTTGGCCAGCTTGGGCGCGAACCCCTGCAAACCGATGTCGGGAAAACCGACCGTCGCTACCGTGCCGCCCAGAGCCACCGTGCGACTGGCCGCAATGGGCAGCGGCTTGCAAACTTCTCCATTCTTCTCTGCCTTCTTTTTGAGCAAAGCCAGATCATTGGCCGCATCCACCTGAACCACCTTGGCGTCAATCAAACCCGCGCCCGTGAGCAAACGAACCTTCGTCGCATCCTTGACCACATGATAATTGGAAATCAAATAACCATCGTCCGTGATGAAAAATCCCGTGCCTCTGGCAGTTGGCATGGAAGCAGGAGCCTTTCCGCCAGAAACCGTAGAATCTGACTCTGCTGCCTGGCTTGGCTTAAACTCACTGGATAATCTCTCTGCTTCGGTAATAGCTTCTGGAGACATGCGTAAGGCAATAGCAGGTAGAAACAAACTGGCATTGGTGTTTCCCTGCGCCGCAGCGAGATTAAACCACTTGTAAGCCTGGACATAATCCTGTGACACGCCGCGACCGAAGAGGTAGCAACGGCCAAGATTACATTGAGCCTCGGCATAACCTTGATTTGCTGCCTCCCGAAACCATTTCACCGCCTCAACAAAGCCCCGCGCCAAGCTTAGACCTTCTCCACTCGAGATGTAACACAAGCCGAGCTCGTTTTGTGCCTCGGCAAAACCTTGGTCTGCTGCTTCCCGATACAACTTGACCGCCTCGGCATGGTCCTGCGCGACGCCTTGGCCTTGGTCGTAATAGATGCCCAGATTATATTGGGCTTGAGCATCTCCCGTCTCGGCCTTCGCTTTAGTTGCTTCGAACTCAGAAGTTGAACCTGGCGTTTCTTTTCTTGGATGAAATTCAGCCGGAAGCCGTTCCCCTTGAGCGATTTGGTCAGGCGTCATAGAAGGGGCAATGTTATTTCGAGCGACTCTAGCCAATGGTTCACCTTGCGCGGCAGCGAGGGTAAACCACTTGTAAGCCTGGACATAATCCTGTGCCACGCCGAAGCCATTGGCGCAGCAAGAGCCCAGAGTCAATTGGGCCTCGGCGTTGTTCCCATCGGCGGCTTTGCGATACCACTTTAGCGCCTCCACATTATCCTTCGCCACGCCTCGGCCACTGGCGTAGCAGTCGGCCAGATTGTATTGGGCCTGAGCATCCCCCGTCTCGGCCTTCACTTTGGTTGCCTCGAATTGCGCTGTGGCTTCATCAACCGGCACCGCACTTGATTGCACCGAGTTGGATTTATCGGCGGGGTGATTAGTTTCCTGCGCTTGCCCAAACAATGGAGTGATTGGCAGCATCAACAGAAATAAAAGTGTCCAGCCGAACAATTTCGCTTTCATGTTGTCTTCAAAATGTTAGTCCGTAATACGAATTATTGCAGCCCAGTTATGCATTTTTTATCTTCGCCTCTTCGATAACGGCATCACGCCAAGCGAGCAGATCCTTCATAAGCTGAGACCTCTGCAAAACTCTTTTGAACGGACGATTTGACTGTGCGTCAGAGGAATATGCAAACGACGACCAACGCACAAATGGGGCTGCTGGACAGCTTGATGATCACGACTCCTGGCAACGATTTTCTCGAACGGCTCGACCGCACGCTGGATTGGCAGCCCATCGAAAAGGCATTGCAGGCGATGTATCCGGCGACGACCGGACGCCCACCCTGTCCGCCGCTGGCCCTCTTCAAAATGAGTTTGCTGCAACATTGCTATGGCCTCTCGGACCCGCAGTGCGAGGAACTGGTGGCCGACCGGTTGAGTTGGCGGCGGTTTGTGGGTTTGGGTTTGCAGGACAAGGTGCCCGACGAAACAACGCTGGTCCGCTTCCGGCAACGGCTGGTCGAACATGGCTTGCAGGAAGAGCTGCTGGTGCTGGTCAACCGGCAACTGGAACAAAAGGGCTTCCTCCTCAAAACCTGCACGCTGGTGGACGCGACGCTGTTGCAGGCGGCTCGTCGCGCCCCGACCAAGGAGGACAAAGCTGGCGGTGATAGCGATGCGGGCTACACCGTGAAGCGAGGCCAGCCGCACTATGGCTACAAAGCACATGTCGCGGCGGATGAAACGCACACACTGATCCGACAGGTCACGCTGACGGCCGCCAACGTGCATGACAGCCGGGAGTTTGAAACGGTGGTCCAAGGCGACGAGGAAATGGTGGTGGCGGACAAGGCTTACTGGAGTGAAGCCCGCAGCCAATGGTGCGGTGAGCACGGCATCGCCAACGGGATTTTGCGCAAGCCCAGCCGTGGGGAAAAACTGCGGGACGCGACGGTGCGGGTCAACCAGCTGTTGAGCCGACTGCGGTGCGGGATCGAAAGAATCTTTGGCTGGTGGAAACGCTGCACGGGTTACCGGCGGGTGCGGTATGTAGGGCGGGACCCCAACCGGTTGGAACTGGAGTTTAAATGCGTCTGTTGGAACCTCAAACGGCTGGCGACTTTGACCGGAGCATGAATCAAACAACTCAGAACGGCAGTCCAGCGGACAAAACCGCCGATCGTGGGGGATGGAACCGCCGATGGCGGAGTCTCGCCGAACAAATATTCCGTTGATCAGGGGCAATGACATCAAATCAAACAACCAACATGGCCTTTTTCAGAGGTCTCAAGCTCTGAAAGATGTTTGTATCCGCATTCATAAAGCGCGTTCGAGACACAATATCCGGATTCAAGGTTGACGCCTATCTGCTTAAGGGTATCTCGCGTCGGTTGGCGAATAGCACCATCTCCATCTTCTACATGTTTCCAATAATTTGCTGCCGCGTTCACGATGGACGCCACAGCAACGCCCTTCTTCTGTGGCCCCCAACTCATCGCATCGTCCTTCGGAACGGAAAGCCAATTGCAGATTGAAGCGAGATAGCGTTGCGCGGCAACCATTCCGACGCCCGCAAGATGTTCCATTGGGTCAAAAACATCGGAGGTGCCTTCGGGATCTCTTGGGTCCATAAAAGTTTGCAGCCTGACGAGCCGATCACCGATCATGGTGAGCAACTCTGCTAAAAAGCACTTCTCAAAATCCAGAGTGTCGAGTTCGTCGTCCATTAAACCTGTCCTAAATATTTTATCTTCATCTACGAAACGATCGAAAGAGCATAGTGGAATTGAAACGCCAATTGCCCCAATCGTCCATCCCAAAATGAATACCGGAAAAGAGCTATGACAATTTCGAATTGCGAATTGCGAATTGCGGAGTGCGCGACAAGTCCGCCTGCATCCGCTTTCATGTGATTTCAGCGCGACCAGTCTGATTTCCGTCATCGCCAAGCTTCGTGCGAAGAGTCGGCGCGAGGAGTTGCCCATGCGGAATTCGGAGTGCCCGTCCTCCGCAGTAGCTCTGCTACGGAGGGTGGACGGAGTGCGGAGTACGCTGATCTGCCGTTGTTTCCACCTTCGTCGGACTCCGGCGGGACCAGTTGGTTCGACGCGATATGTCGCGTCGAGGAAAGCGATGTCATGCCACCACACCTCCAAGACGCTTTGCGAACCAGGATCAGCGCACGACCAGCTCGCGCGCGTGGGCGATTGCGCCTGGGTGGACCGGCCGAAGCTGATGGGGCAACAGCGTGACGACCGCAATCGTCTCGCCGTCCAGAGAGGTGAATTCGACTTCGTAACCCGCCGCTTTGCGATGCACCAGCACCACCGTGCCAATGTCGCCAGCATTCAAACCGTGTTCGGGCAGGTCGCACGCCAGTATCACGTCGTCCAATTCTCTGATCATACAGTTTCTTTCTTTTTCAGCGGATAAGCGGTTACAAACCGCGGCGTCCGTTCGCCATGCTCAATAAACCATATTGAACGGATTTCGGCAACTGTGCCGTTGGGCATGGCCATCGCGCCTTCCACGACCAGGCGAACCCCAAGTGGCGTGGTTTCCTCCCTGGCGATTTCATTTTCGGCGGCATGTTGCCGCAACGCAGCAGCCATTACCTGCCAGTTGTTCGTGCTGAATCCTCGGCTCGCAAAGAAACGCGCTTTGCCTTTGCCTCGCCGATGCTCCGGGTTCAACAAATAAAGCACGATCTTTGCCTGTGGAACATCGGCTTCGTCGGCGAATGGCAGCTTCATGGTTTCACCTTCATGCAGTGGAGACATTCAAACGCTCCTTGCCCCCCGTCGTCCATCCCAAAATGAATTCAGGAAAAGAGTTCCCGTCCGCCTGCATTTGATTTCGGCGCGACAAGTTGCCCATGCGGAATGCGGAATGCGGATTTGGAGTGCGCGGACCCGCCGTCGTTTCACTTTGGCGGGCAGGCACGTCCGCGCTTCCGCCTTCATCAGATTCCGGCGAGACCAGTTGGTTCAACGTCCCGCCGAGGCGGGATCGCGTCAAAGAAAGCCGCAACATGTTGCCGCACTCCCCAGCGCCGTGGGCGCGACATCTTTGTAGAACCCAATCCAAGATCAAATCAAGCTCCGTCAGGAGCGGCATCTTCCGATAATGTCGCTGCTACGCAGCTTGAGATTTTTTTAATTGCGATATTCTACAAAGATGCCAGCCCTGACGGGCTTGCAGAAAATTCGCGTCAAGGAAATCTGTAATACAATGACGAAAGTTCACGCATTTTTGACAAAGAGTTTAGGCGGCCAAAGCCATCAGTTTTTCCACATCTGCTTGGCGCGCAGCCAAGAGCGCGGTCACGATCTGCCGACCCTGTCGGGTGAGTTGGTACCGGTAGCTGCCGCTGACTTTTTTGATAATCCCGTGTGCCCGCAGACGTGCCAGCGCCCGCGTAACTCGTCCGCTTTGGCGATGGGCCTCAGTCGCATCGGCCTGGCCTGGATACAACGCTGCTCGCACGTCCCGGTTGCGAAAACCACTCACCGTCCATTCGCCCCGGCTGAGGACCTCCAACAGCGCTGCGTCCGGCTCCGACCACGGGTTGAGCGCGCGATGTCGCCGCCCGGCCTTCTCCACCGGCTGGCACACCGTTCGCGCCACTTCGCCCGCGCTCTGTCCGGCCCGAACGCTAGCCAGGGCTTCCAAGTAGCGGCCGTTGATCGCTTCGCAGATTTCAGCCCGCCGGTGCAGGTCGCCGATGCTCTTGCGCAACACTTGCCAACGTTTTTTGCCTTCGGGGTCACGCTCACTGGCACGAAAGACGCGAAATTGATGGGGCTGATTGAGCGTGGTTTCGACGCGCAGCACGCTGCCTTGTTTGTCGTAGAGTTTGATCGAGTTGCCGCCGGCTTGGTGTTTGAGGCGCAACCCTTCGGGCCGATGCTTGAGGCTGCTCAACACTTCGCCTTGATGATTGCCATGCACCCGTCCGTTGGCTTGGGTCTTGTGGCCCAGAAAGCGCAACACGTCGGTGCTGCCGAAGTGCCGGATGCCTTGCTGGATCAGCGCCGGATAGAGCCGGGCCAGCGTGGCGGGGCTTTTGAACATCACGTCGGTGGCGTATTCGCTTTCGGTCACGCTCCAGTAGTAGGTCAGGGCCAGCGGTTGGCAAAGCTCTGCCGCGTGAGGATGGCACTGCTCCACCAAGGGTTGCAGCAGAGTCGGCCAGCGACTTTGGAGTTGAGCACGGGCCAAAGCTTGGGCTTTGGCCACGTCTTCAATCCAAGTGAAACAGTTCTCTCGCTGCACGTAACCGATGCCCGCCTGGTCGAGTTGGCTGGCCAGCCAATGGCGGCCGTTGATACAGGCGTGGAGGGCAAAGGGAAACCAGGTTTGCAGACGCAGGTGCGACAGGCCCAGTTGTTCGTGCAGAAAATAGAAGTAATAGTGCAGACACTTGCCCGGTTCCAGGCGCAGCACCAGTTGCTTTTGTGCCCGATCCCGCCGCACGAAATAAGTCAAGCAAGGTTCGACCACGCTCCAAATACCGATGAGTCCGCTGCTCAGACCGTCGCGGCGCGCCAACGCGCGCGCCAACAGTTCCTTGCGCTGGGAACTGCCATGCAGGCAGGTCAGTGGGCGGCCCGATTGCTCCGCCAGTTGATGGGCGGCAGCACGCACCCGCTCGGTCCAACCGGCAGCAAAGGTGGCGAAATGCTTAAGCAGGATGCCAGTGCGGCTCAGATACCTCATCATGAGGCTGGGCTGATACAGTGGGCGCAAGGTGGCCATGAGACGCAGTCGGTCAAAGCCGGAAAGAACGCCGATGACATCGGCAGCGTGTTGGGTTACAAAGGGCGACGGGGCGTCGCTGGTTTTGGTAGTGACTTTGATTTTCACACCAATGTTCTATCGCACTGGCGGCGGCCTGTCTGCTCATCGTTGTGGTTGCGGCGAAAGCCGCGTTAGGTTCATCCACGTCCATCCGTGGTTCAACAATTTGGCTCAGTCTTCCGCGAACAGATATTCCAAATCCGTTGTCGTGAGGCTGCGGGCAAAACCTTCCTCGCCCAGCACGTCGGCAATCGTCTGCGCCTTGCTCTGCTGCAATTCCCAGATTTTTTCCTCGACCGTCCCCGGCGCAATCAGCCGGTAGGCGTTCACGGTCTGCGTCTGGCCGATGCGATGCGAACGGTCAATGGCCTGCGCCTCCACCGCCGGGTTCCACCACGGGTCGTACAGCACCACGTAGCTGGCGTTGGTCAGGTTCAAACCCGTGCCCGCCGCGCGCAGGCTCAACAGAAACACGCCGGGCGTTGTGTCGCTTTGGAACGCGCTGACGACCTGCTGCCGGTCTTTCGTCTGGCCGGTGAGCACGTGCGTGGTGATTTGCCGCTCGCGGCATTCCTTTTCGAGCAGATTCAACATTTGCACGAACTGGCTGAAGACCAGAACTTTCTGGCCTTCCGCAATCAGCGGGTCGAGCAACTCGAAGAGCGTCTCGGTTTTGCCCGATGCGGTGTCGCTACCGACGAGCCGCGGGTGGCAGCAGACCTGGCGCAACCGCGTGAGCGCGGCCAGCACGTGCATCTTGCTCTTGTTGAGGCCCTGCTCCTTGACGGCGGTCATGATCTGGTCGCGGCTGCGGCGCAACTCGGCCAGGTACAGTTTTCGTTGCTCGTCGCCGAGCGGACAATCGCGCCGCTGTTCGATGCGGTCGGGCAAATCCTTGGCGACGTGTTTCTTCAAGCGGCGCAGCAGCAACGGGCGCAGCCGGGCCGAGAGCCGTTTGCGCGCGATGCGCTGGACGGATTCGGTCTTTTCGCCGCGCGCGGGCGGTTCCACCGGTGTGGTTTCGTCGGCAACCTGGGCGCGCGGTTCGTAGGTTTCGGCGAATTGTTCCTGATTGCCGAGGTAGTTTGGCTGGATGAAATCCACAATGCTCCACAAATCCAGCAGCCGGTTTTCGAGCGGCGTGCCGGTGAGCGCGAGGCGATGCTCGGATTTGAGCTGCTTGACCGATTGCGTGACCTGCGCGCCGGGATTTTTGATGAACTGCGCCTCGTCCAAAATCGCCGCGCGGAACGCGAATTTTTGCAGTTCCTCCAGATCGCGCCGCAGCAGCGCGTAATTCGTTACAATCAAATCGTGCTGCGGAATCTGTTTGCGCAAATTGTGCCGCGCCGCGCCGCTTTCAAGCACGAGCACCTTCAAATTGGGCGTAAACCGGTTGGCCTCACGCTGCCAGTTGTGCAGCACGGAAGCCGGACAGATGACCAGCGACGGCTTGGGATTTTTCGTGTGGCGCTCCTTGAGCCACGCCAGCCAGGCCAACGCCTGCAGCGTTTTGCCCAGGCCCATGTCGTCGGCGAGAATGCCGCCCAGCTTGATTTGCGTGAGGTGGCAGAGAAAGTCGTAGCCGTCTTTTTGATACGGCCGCAGTTCGGCCTGCAAGTTTTTGGGCAGGTCCACGGACGGAACGCCTTTGAAATCGCGGACACGCTCGCGCAAGGCCTTGGCTTCCGGGGAATCGGCGAACCGCTTTAACTCGCTTTCGTCCAGATGCGCGACGTGCTCCAGGCCGACCTTTTGCGGCACGGCGATGAGGCCGTCCACGCCCATCTCGGCCATCGCCTCGTGCGCGCCCTGCACGGCGGCGGTGTCCAATTCCACCCAGCCGGAATTCGGCAGCTTGACGAAGCGGCTGGTGGCCGCAGCGAGCCGCTCGAGGTCGGCTTTGGAAAGTTTGAGTCCTTCCGCCTCCCATTCGGCGGAAACGGCCAGCCAGTCAATGCCGCTGCCTTTGACGATGAGCCGCGGCTTGAGCTGGCGCGGTTGCAGGAACAAGCGGTGAAACGCCGGGTTGCCGAGAAATTCCGCTTCGCCCGGGCGTTCGGCCCATGCGCCGGCCAGCGCGCCGAGGAAATTTTCGTTCGCGTCACCGACCCACAATCCCGGTTCCTGCATGAACCAATCCAGTTTTTGCAGCCATTGCATCGCCGGTTCGAGGCGCGGGTCGTCGAGAATTTCCGGTTTGGTGGCGCGGGCATCCTGCCCGTGGGTTTCCGGCCGGGTCTTGTCGGGACGAACCGGCGGGACGCCCGTGCTGTTGCGCTGCCATTCATGGCCGTTCCAGGACCAGACGCTTTGATCGCGCTGACTCCGGGCGAGCAAACGCAACCGCACTGTGTCGTCGAGCAGCTCAAAGATGAACTGCGGTTTGGCCGGATGCGCCACGCACAGCCGCTCCCAGTCCACGCCGTGGCTGGACTGCGTTTTGCGCAGGTGCAGCAGCAGGCGATGACTGAGCTTGCGCACGGGCACCGACGGCATCCGGGCCAGATATTTCAGCACCCTGGGCGGCGGCGCATTGCGCACCAGGTAAAAGGTGTTGTCGAGGAGCACGAGCGGCGACTGGCGGTTGAAAAATTTTACGTCGGCGATGGAATGATTTTTGCCGCCGGGCAGTTCAATCTGGTGTGTGAACGAAAGTTCCTTGTCGCCGTTGTCGAGATACGGCGTGAGCACGGCGATTTGTCCCTGAAACCGGAGCGGCCGGCCGTCGCATTCGAGGCGCGGCGTGTGGCCCCAGCGCGTGAGCCATTGCAGCAATTCGGCGTCGGACAAAACCAGCGTGTCCGCGCCGTCGGGATGATGGCGATAGGTGTCGGCAATCCATTGGATGAATTCCCAGTCGGCGGGTGGAAAAAGCTCCTGCTCGTGCGTGGCGCGGACGACCAGATCAATCAGGTCGCGCAGCGGACGCGCCTTTTCGCCCGTGCGCGGACGCAGCAGGAGGAACTGCACGGCAAGGCGATACCGCGACGGCTCCTCCTGGTCCGGCTGTGGCCGGCAGACGACCCGGAGCGTGGCGCGGGGCGTTTCGAGCAGCGGCAGGGCGGGCGGCGACAGCCAGTTTTCAAGCTCGCGGATGAGGTTTTGCTCCTGCTCGGCCTCCTCGGCCCGGGCAAAACGGTCGGGGCTGGCGTACGGCTGCAATTCCGGCGGCACGGGACGTTTGGCGCGAAGAAAGAGAAACGCCAGTTCCTCGAGCCGCGCCTTGCCCTGGATGTTCAGCAGGCGCGGCCACCAGTTCGTGTCGGGAAAATCGCGGCGCGAGAGCGACAACTTTTCAAAATAATCCTCCAGCAACAGCCAGGAACGCTGCGAATCCGGACAGATCGCGAAGCTTTTCAAAATGTCTTCGCGCCCGCCGACGGTTTCCTTCGAGTCGGAGAGTTCGCGGCGCAGGTCGGCGAACGCGCCGTAGGTTTGCGACAGCACCTTATGGTGCGCGTCGTACTTCGTCGTGCCCGCCCGCGAGCCGTTCCCGTTTCTGATTGCAACTTTAGGCATTCAAACAACTATGGCCTATCATCTCGTCAGAAGTGCCGGCTGGGGTCAATGAGAAATCGAAAATAATTATGCACAACCGGCGACGTGTGATTGACGCGCGCGCAATTTCTGGTATAATCCATTCCCTTTATGAACCGAAATCCGCACGTGGCCGTGGTCGGCGCGACCGGCGCCGTCGGCATCGAAATGATCAAGACGCTGGAAAAGAGGAATTTTCCGGCGGGCCAACTGACCCTGCTCGCTTCGGCGCGCTCGGTCGGCAAAAAACTCAAATTTCGCGGCACCGACCTCGCGGTCAAGGAACTGACGAAGGATTCGTTCAACGGCATTGACATCGCGCTGTTCAGCGCCGGCGGCAGCATCTCGAAGGAATTCGCGCCCATCGCAGCCAAGGCCGGCTGCGTGGTGGTGGACAACTCCAGCGCGTTCCGGCAGGACGCCAACGTGCCGCTGGTGATTCCCGAAATCAACGCCGACGACGTGAAATGGCACAAGAACATCATCGCCAATCCGAATTGCACGACGGCCATCACGCTTATGGCGCTCTACCCGTTACACGCCGCGTTCGGCTGTAAACGCATTTTTGCTTCGAGTTACCAGGCCGTCAGCGGTGCTGGTGCCAAAGCGATGGAAGAATTGAAACGGCAGGTGGGCGAAATCGTCGCCGGCAAACCGGTGACGAAGCAGGCTTTTCCGCATCAAATTGCCTTCAACGTGATGCCGCAGGTGGACGTTTTTCTGCCGACCGGCTACACGAAGGAGGAAATGAAAATGGAAAACGAAGGCCGCAAAATCATGCATCACCCGACGTTCAAGGCGAGCGTCACTTGCGTGCGCGTGCCGGTCTATCGTTCACATTCGATTGCCGTGAGCGCGGAATTTGAAAAGCCGGTGAGCGCGGAAGCCGCGCGCGCCGTTTTGAAAAAAGCGCCCGGACTCGATCTCGTGGACGAGCCGGAGAACAAGAAATATCCGATGCCGCTGTTCACCTCGGAGAAATACAACTGCGAAGTCGGCCGCATCCGCAAGGATTGCGCGCTCGACAACGGTTTGTGTTTCTGGGTGAGCGGCGATCAACTGCTCAAAGGCGCGGCGCTTAATGCGGTGCAAATCGCGGAAGAGTTGATGAAATAATTTCCGTAGCAGCCGACGTGAGTCGGCTCAAATTGCAAGATGGAGCGGACTCACGTCCGCTGCTACAAATAATCTTCACGGCGTTTCGAGCCGGTAGAAGCCGCTGCCGTGGTCGGAAGCGGTCACGCGGATTTTTGGCTTGGGCTGGAAGTTCATTCCCGCATAAAGTTGGCCATGCCGATTTCCAGCAACCCGGTGACAGGCACAGAAGGCGCGGACCGCGACGATTGGCTGACCCTGCGCCGGTTTGCTTTGTTGCTGGCGTTGCTGACGCTGGCGTCGTACCCGCAGGTCTGGTTCGGATTTCAAACGTTCATTTACCGGGATTTCGGCATTTTTTCCTACCCGACGGCATATCATTTCCGCGAAAGCTTCTGGCACGGTGAAATCCCATTGTGGAATCCGCTGAACAATTGTGGCACGCCGTTTCTGGCGCAATGGAACACACAGGTCCTGTATCCTCCGGCGTTATTTTACCTGCTGCTGCCGCTGTCCTGGTCGCTGGGTGTGTTCTGTCTGCTGCATTTGTTTTGGGGCGGTCTGGGAATGTTTGTCCTCGCGCAACGCTGGACGCACAACCGGTTGGCCGCCGCCTTTGCCGGCATCGTCTTTGCCTTCAACGGACTCATGCTCAACAGTCTCATCTGGCCGGCGACGATTGCGGGTTTGGGCTGGATGCCGTGGGTGGTGTGGCTCACCGAACGCGCCTGGCGCGAGGGCGGAAGAACCATCGCGCTGGCCGCCTGTGTTGGCGCACTGCAAATGCTTTCCGGCGGGACGGAGGCCGTGTTGCTGACGTGGGTGTTGCTCGGGGTGTTGCACCTGGCGGAACTCATCCACGGCGAATTTCCGCGCGGCAAAATCGTTCTGCGGGCCGGGCTGGTCGTGCTGTTGATCAGCGGCCTCTCCGCCGCGCAATTGCTGCCATTCTTCGACCTGCTGGATTATTCGCGGCGGCAGCAGGATATTTCCGCCGGGATGTGGCCGATGCCGGCGACCGGCTGGGCCAATTTCTTCGTGCCGCTGTTTCATTGTCGTTCCTATCAGGGCGTTTTCATGCAGAACAACCAGTTCTGGACCAATTCCTACTACACCGGCGCGGCCACGGCGGTGCTGGCCTTGGGCGCGCTGTGGCGGGCGCGGTGTGGACGGGTCTGGCTACTGGCAGCGCTCGCGTCGCTTGCCCTGGTCCTAGCGCTGGGCGAGGCGACGCCGGTTTATGGCTGGTTGTCGGGACACGTCAGCGCCATCAGTCTGATGCGTTTTCCGATCAAATTTGTAATCCTGGTGGTTTTTGTGCTGCCCTTGCTGGCGGCCAGCGCCCTGTCGGGAAAATCGTCTGATGCCGGCGGCAAATCCGTCGGCTGGGCCTGGGGTTGGATCTGGTTTGCCACCGTCGCGTTGATCCTCGGCCTCACCGCCTGGCAGTGGCGGTCTTCGCCACTGGACGGTGATCGAAGGATTGTGTTGGTCAACGGTGCAATGCGCGCGGTTTTCTTCACGGCCATCGCCGCAATCTGGTTTTTCATGAACAGACTTCCGACGTTCAAATCACGCCGGTGGTGGCAGGTGCTGTTCCTGTTGCTGGTCTGGTTGGATCTGTTCCGGCAAATGCCGATGCCGCCAACCGTCAACCGCGCGGTTTATAAACCCGATCTTCCGCGCCACTGGTCCGCGCCGCAATTGGGTGCGGCGCGCGCAGAGGTTCCGTCCGTCGCGGGTGACGCGCTTATCCATTCGTTCCTTCCCGACGTCACGGCGGACTACCTGGTCCGGCGGTTTGCCCTTACTTCTGATTGCAATCTGCTCGACGGCATTCCCAAGTGCGACGGTTTTTACCCGCTCTACCTGAGCGATTACGCCCTGCTGTTTTACAATTTTTACGACGACAGCCGGCCCGCCGGCCCGTTCCTGGATTTTCTCGGCGTGTCGCAGACCCTCATGCTGCAAACCAATCGCTACGACTGGGTGGCGCGCACGACGTTCCTGCCGCTGCTCACTGCCGGACAACAGCCGCGGTTTGCCGACGACCTGACCACCCTGCAGATGCTCACCAACGCGGATTTCCACCCGCGCCAGGAAGTTTATCTGCCGCTGGCAGCAAAATCGCTCGTCACCGCGAGCAACGTTGTTGCGGCAAACCTGTCACCGGTCAAATACGCCGCGCAGCAAATCGAAGCCGGCGTCGAGGCTGCGGCGCCAACCTTGTTGGTGGTGGCGCAAACGTATTATCATCCCTGGCAAGCGTATGTGGATGGCCGGCCGACGCGGCTCTGGCGGGCCAATTACGCTTTTCAGGCGCTGGAAGTTCCCGCCGGCTCACACCAGGTAAAACTTGTTTACGAAGACCGCCGGTTCCATCTGGGCGTCATTATTTCGCTGGTCACGCTGGCGGGTTGCGGGATTTTCTATTGCTTCCGACGCTTCCGACCGGCGACGGGCGCGGAAAATCCGATAAAGCAAACAATCGCCGGATAAACCCGGAACTCGTCTGTTTTTCTACTGCTTGCCGGGTTCCTTGGTGTAAGCGACGAGGGATTTGATTTTCGCCTCGGCGGCGGCGTCGCGCACCTTCACGACTTTGCCCCACGGCGCCTTTTCGTCGGCGCGGATAGCCAGCACGAGATCGGGATGCATTGATGCCTGCACAATCAATTCGCTCCGGAATTGTGCAAACGTTACGGGCAGCGGTGGTTTTCCCCCCACTTCGACGGAATAGAGACCATTTGTATCAATGTCCACAACGAACGGCGGTTTTTCATTCGCTCCGGCCTTTTTGGCCTGCGACGATTCGGGCAACGCGAGCTTCAACGCCGCCTGTTGCTTGAACGTCGTCGTCACCAGCAGAAAAATCACCAGCACGATCAACACGTCAATCAGCGCGACGATGATGACGGCGGGCGTGGTGCGACGTTTGCGGACAAGGAAGCGCATAAATCAGTTCAGGGTTCAAGGTTCAAGGTTCCAGGTTTCAGACGCTGAAGTTTCCCCGGCAACCTTGAACTTTGAACTTGGAACTTTGAACTCATTTCGCCTCCGCATATTGCCGCCGGATGAAGTCGTCGCAAAGCGCCTCCATCTCGACGGCGAACACCTCGACTTTTTTGCTGAAGTAACTCCAGAAAATAAGGGACGGGATGCAAATGAGCAGGCCGATGAGCGTGGCCCGCAGAATCAACGCGATGCCGTGAGCCAGCTTGGCCGCGTCGTTGAGTCCGGCTTGGCCGATGTCGCCGAACACCGCCATCATGCCGATGATCGTGCCGACCAACCCCAGCAACGGGGCGATGCCGACGATGATTTCCAGCACGACGAGGCCGCGTTCGAGCCGGACGATTTCGTGGCGGGCGGCCGTTTGCAACGCATCCACGTTTTCGTCCTTGGGCCAGTCGAGATGATCCGACGCGAGCAGCAGCAGGCGGCCGAGGGGCGACGGTTTTTGTTCGCACACGCGGCAGAGGGCTTTCACGTCGTCGCGCGAATTGCAGGCCGCGAGCGACGCGGTGATTTCCGCCGGCACGACCTTTTGCCAGCGCAACCTCAAGGCGCGTTCCACGATGAACGCCAGCCCGACCACCGAGGTCAGTCCCAGCAGGAGGTAAACAAGTGTATCCATAAATTCTTCGGCCGCAGCGCGGTTTAATTCAATAATAATAGAATGTGAACTGAACGTCAGCGTAATTGCCGAGCTTGAGCCGCATATCGCTCGGAAAGCGCTCAAATGGCTCGGCGTCGGTCACGGCCTTTTCACAAACATACCCCAGCAAATCGCCGACCGTGTTTTCCGCGAATCTCATATCCGAGATGCTGCCGTCGTAATTCAGGTGAAATCGCAGCATCACCTTGCCGGTGCGGTCCTGCGCGAAGCTTTGGCTGTCCAGCAAATCAAACCACCGTTGGCACACCGCTTCATAAAAACGCGCGTCATATTCGCCGAAGCCGGTTAATTTCACGTCGTACGACGGCACGAACGCATGGCGATGCACCCCGCCTTCCTGCTTCATTTGCACACCGGGCAGACGGTTCGCCTGTTGCGCGAGCGCCTGCCGGAGCGTGCGCGGGCGCTCCTGCGATTGCGTTTGTGGTTGCAAGTCTGGCGGTTTGCCCAGGGTCAAATCGCCGGCGTTCATCGCCAGTTGCGGTTGTGTTTCCGGCTGCGTTGCCGGGGCCGGTTGGGGTTTGTTGAAATCCGGGCGCGGCACATCCTCCGCCTTCGGCATGTCGGTTTGTTTCCCCGTCAATTTGGGAATGTCGGTGTCCTTGTCCGCGTCCGGGTTCGCCGCGCGCGAATTCTTGTCTGAAAAATACTTTGCCTCCTGGGGCGCTTCGGTTGACGGATGTTCAACCGTCACAAATTCCAGCGGCGGTTCGTAATTCACAACCGGCACCGGGACCGTTTCCAGTCTTTGGGTCAAGTGCTGGAGCCACGTTGGCCAGTGCCAAACCCGCCACCAGCCGAAATCCTTTCCGGCTTCGTAACCGCCCCACGTCAACAAATGCGCCGCCAGCGACAGGGCGAGCACCAGCGCCAGCCGTCGGCTTTCCCCGCCGCTCAAGCGCAGCGAATTCAGTTGTGTTCCGGCAACGGTCATACCGATAAAGTTTGCCGCAGGAACATGCAGTGAGCAACTTCTTTGCCGTCGCCGAATCGGTCTTGCCTCAAAAGCCCGTTGGGCGTAGGTTGCCCCCCGTTCCAAAGGTAACTTTGCATCAAACCAGACCAAAGGCATTTCCATGAAGAAAAATATTTTGTTCGGCGCATTGGCCTTGCTGGCGGGTCCGCTCTTCGCGGCGGATTCCAGTCCCAAGGATGACATCCTGGCTGCGGCCCAAAAACTCGCCGCCACCGCCAGTTATAGTTGGGAACAGACCGTGGTCGTCCCGGAAAGCGCCCAATTCAAACCGGGGCCAACCGAAGGCAAAACCGAAAAGGACGGCGCCACTTACGTCAAAATGTCCTTCGGTGACATCACCACCGAGATCGTGATGAAAGGCGGCAAGACTGCGGTCACCGACCCCGATGGCAACTGGCAGTCGCTGACCAATATGGAAATTGACGCTAACGGCATTGGCACTGAAGGTCCCACCCGGTTTATCGTCGGCATGGTGCGCAATTTCAAGGTCCCGGCCGCACAAGCCACAAACATGGTAGCCTTGGTAAAGGAACTCACGAAGGATGGCGACGTTTATTCCGGCGACCTGACCGAAGCCGGCGCCAAGGCGCAATTCAGGTTCGGGACCGTTACCAATCCCAAAGGCTCCGCGAAGTTCTGGCTCAAAGACGGCCTGCTCGCGAAATATGAATACAGGGTGCAAGGCAAGGTGGACTTCAACGGCAATGAAATAGACCTTGACCGCGCTACCACCGTTGAAATCAAGGACGTTGGCACGACGAAAGTGGATGTGCCGGAGGGGGCAAAGAAAGTGCTTTGAACCGCCTTGCCCTGGCAAAACGATCATTCTCACACGCGCCCTCCGACAAACCGGCGGGCGCGTTTGCTTAAGAGTTTCCGAAAAGGCGGGCACCGCACCGGCCCGCGATTTTGAGCGGATCGAAGAACCCGGATAAGCCCGCCCGCTCGTCACCGGAGTTTGGCGGTGGGGTTCCAGAAAGAAAGAAGCTCATCCGCACGGCGCAGGTACCGCGCCATAAGCATGGCGTGGTCGCGTTTGACCGCAGCGCGGAATTCGCGGAGCCGGCGGGCCTCGGCCTTTTCCTCGCGCATGAACTTGTCCAGCGCCGCCAGCAGCGTCTCGCAATCCTGGATGTCGCCCATCAACTTTTGGTGGCCGCGCAGTTTGCCGGGCAAACCGGCGGCCAGACCGGGTATCAACGGCCGCAACTGCTCGACCATGTAGCGGAATTTCTTGAAGGCAATGCGCGTGCGATGGGTGGCGTGCGGTTCCGTCGGGACAATGCTCCGTCGGCGCGCCACCACGTTCGCAAACGCCCGGTCCACGCCTTTTAACAAACGAACCCTTGCGCGGTGACACCCCGCCGCCGGCTTCACGGCGGCGCGCAACTCTTGGCGGAGGGCGTCCATCCGGCTCTTCAACGGTTTCAGCCGCGTGCGCCGGAGTTCTCGCCCCAGTTGCCGGCCGAGACGCTTTTCCCGGCGCAGCAGTTCCTTTTTGAAACGTTTTGCATCCGGAAACCGGCGCAGCCGCCGCTCCACGTCGCACAACATCACCTGCGCATCACGCAATCGGCCGGAGGTTTTGAACGGCTGTATGGCAAGCCGGGAAAGTTCATCCGCGGCCTGGCCGGCCACCAGCGGTTCAAACAGGTCCACCAACGCCAGCAGCCGCCGTGTTTCCACGCGTAACTGGTGAACGGTCGCCCTGGATAATTTTTTCTGGCACCGTTTGAACGCCCGCCGGTAGGAACGCCAGGCCGACTTGAACGTCCGGTCAAGCCGCGGAGCCAGTTGCCCTTCGCCCGGCAACGTCTTCTTATCCACCAGCGCATTTTTCATGGCTTTCAGCGGACATCAAATAGAACGTCCGCCGGCCAGCGTCAACCCTTGATGCGCCACGGCAAAACACCGCCCCGAGGGCGCCCGCTCAGGATGCTGGAAGTATCTCGATTCCGTTGATCTCGGGATTTTCCACCTTGGGCGTGAAGGTAATGTCCAGTTTGCCGCCGGTGACTTCCACGTTGACGGTTTCGATGTAGGCGCGATTGGGACCGCCGGCCTTGGCCCAGACATCGAAATCGTTGAAGGGATGGCCCTGGACATTGAACGAAAACACGCGATCGCCCGGTCCGCTGATTCCGTCAAAGGTTTCGGCAAAATGAAGTTTCACGATGTACTTGCCGTTGGGAACCGGATACGAAAACGAAGTCATGCCGTAGCGTTCAGTACGGTAGAGTGCCGGGTCTTTCGTGTTGGCGATTTGCAGGTCTTCAGAGCGATCGGTAGTGTCGCCGTCGGCAAAACCCTGATCGGGAAGCCAGACGTTGCCCTCGGAGTCCGTGTACGAACTGGTCAGGCCGGCTTTGATGCGGACGGGTGGCGCCATGGGCGCAGGCACTGAGGCGGCAGCCGGCGCAACGGCGGTGGCGGGCGGCGCGGACGTCGCCTGGCTGGAGGAAGGTTCTGTTTTGCAGCCGGCAAACAAGCCGAGGGCCAGCACGGCAACAAAACAACCGGGTAAACTGCGCATCAAACATTTTGCATTTTGCATAAATTCCCTTTGGGTTCTGTAATTCGCAATTGGGTTTCACCCAAAATGCTGCAACGCACCGCTCAACACAAACCCAAATTCATGGAACAGTGGCGGTTCTGACCTGGCCTTTGGAATTCGGCACGAAGCGCAACACTCCGGCAGAAACGGAAACAGCCAGAAACATGAACCGCCCTGGATTCATGCAAAAATTCCCGACGCCGAATGTTATGGTGCCGGAATGATTTCGATCCCGTTGATCTCGGGGCTTTGAACGTCGGGCGTGAAGGTGATGTCGAGTTTGCCGTCCGTGACATTCGCATTCACGGTTTCAACGTAGGCGCGCAGGGCGCCGCCGGCCTTGGCATAGACATCAAAATCCTTGATTTCGTGCCCGCCGACATTGAAGGAAAAGACGCATTGTCCCGCACCGGTGATATCCTCATAAGTCTCGGCAAAATGAAGTTTCACGATGTACTTGGCGTTGGGAACTTTCTGGGAAAATGAGGTCATGCCGTAATGTTCGGTGCGGTAAATCGCCGGATCTTTTGTGTTGGCAATTTTCACATCGTCTCCCCGATCCACCGTGTCTCCGTCTGCAAAGCCCTGATCGGGCAGCCAGACGTTGCCTTCGGAATCCGTGTATGGATTGGCAGCACCGGCATCAATGCGGATGGCCTTCGGTGTGGACGAGGATTCGGCCGTCACGGCGGGTGCCGGCGCCGGGGCGGTGGCGGTTGTCATTTTGCCGCCGGACGGTTCGGACTGTTCTTTGCTGGATTGGCAGCCGACGAGCAGAAACAGCGCGAGCGCCGACATCAACGATCCGCACGACCACAGAGTTAAACGTTTGGTATGGTTCATAGTATTCTTGGTTTTGATTTGGAGTTTGCAACCGGTTGCGCGGATGCTGCAACGTCCGCCGGGCAACGACAAGCAAAAAAACGTTTCCGGAGTGAACTCTCGATTTCCCGCCTGTGCCATTACTGTTTGTCAAGCCGCAACATCAGAATGTTGTTTACTTTATAGTAATCGAGCTTTAACGGACAAGTGCTTTTCCGCCACCTTGCCGATTGCGCTGGCGGGCACGCGGGTAAAAATCGGACGGCACGCGCGGATTCTTTGCCATCGGGTTTGTTCCTGGAAGCATGGCCATGCTGACGAGATGACCCTGACTGCGCGCCGGTTGTTAGATTATGATTGAACGATCAAAGCAAAACGGAATTATCCCCTTCGCATACGGTGAGAGCTGAATTGACGGGTTTCAAGTTTTTGGGGATGCTCTAATCGTATGCCAGACGGCTTGCCAGAAAAACCACAAGCGCCTTCACAACTTAAAAAGTTGTTTTTGCTTGCTCAGAAAATTCTTTACGAGGAACGTCCAGCCGTTAAACACATCGTCCAGTTTTTTGTCGAGGAGGGCAAGGGCATGAGAAGGGGTTGGGCTTTATTCTTTGTTATCGCCACTCTTGTAGCGGTGGCTAGCTGGCTGGCGGCAGACCACCAAGCCAACAAGAAAATATCAGACATTCAAATCGGATTTTCCAGTTCCAATTCATTTTTACTTGGAAGGATAGACCAAATTGGAGATGACGTTCGCAAGTTGCGGAAAACAATTGATGACAATAAAACTGATTTCAATGAGGTCAAACGTGAAAAAGATGCAGAGATTGCGAAATTGACCGCCGAAAAAATCTCTGCTGACCAGCGATTGAGTTCTTTTGAGTCGGCACCAGAAAAAATGTCTTTTTTAATCAGCAATGTTTTAGCCAGCACGCCGACAAATTTGGAACAATTCGGCGTGATGCTCACACAGTTCACAAATGCTCTTTACGGCCTAGATTCCGAAAGACCAAGATTTTCGGTTGCCTTAAACGGATCAAATCTTTCTGACCGCTCACTTGTTACCCTTCAAAAATCACGGGATATTTTTTTACAAGTGACAAATGTTGGCGGCGGAGAAACTGCTGAAAAATTAACCATAGTTTTTTTTGCGGATTTGGCGGAAACGAATTTGAATGCCAGCGGTTGGACTTTAGAACAAAAAGCGAGCAACGGATGGAATGCCTGGGAAATTGTATCGCAAGACCTTACTGCGTGCGGTTCAGGGTTCAGTGCTACTACATTGAGTGTATCAACCAATTTCCATGCCCCATTTTTGATTTCTCAAATTTCGGTCTATTCAAGTACCTCTAAACTACAAGTCTATTTTGCTGGGTTGGTTTTCAGTCAATAAATCATTATGCACCTCAAAGAAGCCAGAGCAAAATTGGCTCGCTTCATTTCGGGATTGGCCAACCGCACCCGGTGAAATCACAAGCCGAATTTTTCGGCTTCGTGTTGGCCTGCCACAGGCCCGCGCCGCCGCGCCTGGGCGTAGTCTTGATTCATCTAATGGAACATCTGTATGATGAAAGAACAGTTGGTCAAGGTGTGTTGGTCGTGATTTCGTAATATATTGTCACGTGGCCAATATCGGATTGATTCGGGTCTTGTTGCGAGAATAGTGGTAGTGGAGCTTGAGCGTTACTGTGAAAAGGCAAATTAGCTGAGTTGATGATGACGGGAGTTGATGGTTGTCCAAAAATTGGATTGGTAGCGGTGAAAGCTGCTGCTTGTCTAGTAAATCCATTGCTAGTGGCCAGATAAGCGTTGAGACTGCTTAATAAGGCGCGCGCGGAGTAGGTGTAAAAGCTGACGGTATAGCTGCTTTGATTAACGGGTAAGGCAATGTTTTCGACGATGGGGCCTGTATCAGGTCCAATGCAGTAGGCTGAGAGGGTTGGCCACGAGAATACTATGGAGCCATTAACTTCGGCATTTAGCCTGTAGGGAATGTCGGTTGCTTTTAAGGGCGAGGAAACATTTTGGTCTGGAACAACCTCAATTTTAGTGACTTTTAAATACCACTGCTGGTTCCATAAGCTAGGACTTTTGCCACTGGTCGGATTGGGGTCGCTTGCCGGTGCGGTTGTTGCCGCTGTGGTTTTTGTGACGGTGGGGGAATGTTGACTTTGGATTATGTAGGTAATTATCCCACCAACTATTGCGGCAATTATCGTACCAAGCGCGATTATCCGAGCTGCCTTCACCCCTACTGGGATTGGCCGGCGCTGCGCAGTTTGAACAGTTGAACTTTGCACAAATTTCAAGGTCGGGTTTTACCTTTTGGAAGTCAAGTTAAAAGTTCAGTCTGGCGGAATATCCTCTGTGGTCAATGGTAGGCTTTTCAAATCAGTGTGTTGTTCGCAGCAAACTTCTGACCGCTTTCGTTTTTCGACTTCGCGCAGGCCCACCACAAGCCCGGCCTTGCGCGTAGGGCTGCGCAGGACGCGCCGGGGCTGCGCAAGGCAGCAAAGACAGGCTAGTGCGCGGGCATCTGACTGCTTTCAGCCCTGCCAAAATGGGAGTTTGTTGTTAAAATGGATAACATCAGGACATCATGGCCCGGCAACTCGGCGTTCAAAGTTTCTTCCGTGGTTCCCAGGTCCTTCTTTGTCCACAAGTCACGGACACGGTACACGGTTGTGTCAAACCCAGCTTCCCTTTTGGAAAGATCATCGCTGACTTTTTTGTTTTTCCAATCGAACCTGACCTTTTGCGGCCGGGTGCTCCGGTTGAGCACACACATCGCCCAGTCTCCATCAGCCAGCGGCTTGAACCAGACCTCCAGGATGCTGTCTGACGAATACCGGAACCCCTCAATCCCCAGCTTGTCCTGGTCAACCGCGATGACGTCTTTGTTCAGCAAAATCTCCGAGGTTTCCTTTGACATGTTTCGCAGATCGTTTCCCGAAATCAACGGGGCCGCCAGCATGCACCACATTGAAAAATGCGCGCGATCCTCATTCACCGTCATGCCATTGCCGACTTCCAGCATGTCCGGATCGTTCCAGTGTCCAGGGCCGGCAAACTTGCGCAACCCTTCCTGCTGATCCAGAATTTGCAGAACTCCCCAGGAATACCACGTGCCGTGATCTTCCTTGCAATCGAAACAGGGATGAATATCACCGGTCGTGCGCCACAGATTGCCCACCGCTCCGGCCCACTCCCAGGGTTTGTTGCTGCCCCATTCGCAGATGCTGAAAACAATCGGCCGCCCGGCCGCATGCAACGCATCGCGCATGGTGGTGTAGGCGCCTTTGGCATTCAAATCTTCGCAACCGCACCAGTCATATTTCAGGTAATCAATGCCCCATTGGGCGTAGGTCAGCGCATCCTGGTATTCGTGCCCCCGGCTGGCGGGCTTTCCGCCGCAAGTCTTTGCGCCGGCGTCCGAATAAATTCCGAGCTTGAGTCCTTTGGAATGAACGTAATCGGCCAGCGCTTTCATCCCCGAGGGGAATTTCCTGGGATCAGGCTGAATGAAACCCTGACTGTCGCGTTCCCCTTCCCAGGTGTCGTCAATGTTGATGTATTCATATCCCGCGTCCTTCATGCCCGAGGAAACCATCGCGTCGGCGGTTTGCCGGATCAGGTCCTCGTTCACTTTATCCGCGAACTTGTTCCAACTGTTCCAGCCCATCGGCGGCGTCAACGCCAGATCGGGAAATTTCTGGCCATAGGCACTGACGCAAGCCAGACAGAAGAAGAAGAGGATTTTTTTCATGATGGTTAAAAAGTCAGGTTTCCAGAAGCATGGTCAACGCGCGCGGTAACGCAAGACCATAATGTGCGTGGCCGGTGATTTTATACTGATTTGCCTTCAATCGGACACAAATGCCCCTCACCCGTCCTGCGGACACCCTCTCCCCGCCAGGCGGGGAGAGGGGCCACGGTGAGGGGCAGTTCGTAGCATATTGAACGCACTTTGGTATTACACCGGCTGAACACGGATCGAACTACCAACTCGCCGCGTTCAGACGCTGACGGAAGAGGAAGCCATGGCAAAGGCGGATTCTCCGTTCAAACCCGGAGCCGCCGTGAGAAAACTCACCCTTCCAGCCTTGCGTCCATTGTGACATTTGCCTTGAGCAGACGCGAAATCGGGCAACCGAGCTTGGCCACGTTGGCCACCCCGAGAACCTTTGCCCGGTCCGCGCCGGGAATTTTTACCGACACGTCCAGATGCGACGCCGTGACCGTCCAGCCCGCGTCGGTCTTGTCCAGCGTGACTGTCGCCGTGGCGGAGATGGATTCGAGCGTGAAGCCGGCCTTGCCCAGTTCCGCCGAGAACGCCATCGCGAAGCAGCCCGCATGGGCGGCGGCGATGAGTTCCTCGGGATTCGTGCCGATGCCGTTCTCGAAGCGCGTGCTGAACGAGTATTGCGTCTCCTTGAGCACACCGCTGTCGGTGGAGAGGCTGCCCTTGCCGTCCTTCAAACTGCCGCGCCAGACTGCCGATGCTTTGCGTTTCATAAATGGTCCTTTAATCCCGGGAACGTGAATTTGTTTCAATGCCGGAAAGACTAATGCGTCCCGGCTTTACGCTCAAGTCAAGACGCAAACTCTGGCGGTTCGCCGATAAAGAATTTCTTCCGCTTATTCAAATTTACTCGGGGCGGCATTGTTTATCGCTGGCGGCGCGGTGGTTTCCACTTTCTCCGCGCGGGCAGTTTTAACCTCCGCAGGAGTCACTTCATTTCCTGAATTGCCGAAAGAATTATAGACATAGGTCAGCACGTTGGCGATTTGTTCGTCGGTCAAAGGGAATTTTGGCATGCTGTTGGTGAAACCCAGCCCATTGACCATGAGGGGACCTTGCCGCCCGTTGACCAGAACTTTGATCGCACGGTCTTTATCCGCGTTCAGGTAGTCAGACTCCGCCAGGGGCGGATACCGATAGGGAATTCCCTGAGCGTTGGCCTGATGGCAAGGCACGCACGTGATGGTGTAAAGGCGCTTCCCATACTCAATACGTTCGCCTTTGTTTTTGGCGACGCTGGTTATTGGCGGGACACCATAAGCCGCGCCGGTGTCCACCCAATCCTTGATGAGCGCGCGGTCGCCCTCGGTGATGGTCCGGCATTCCGGACAGTTCGCCACGGGCATGGATTCCTTGAAATATTGCTCCTTCCAACTGTTCCACACACGACGTTCTGATTTCGGCGCGGTGCGCATAAGCCGTTTTGTAGTCCAGCCAGTTGGGCAGGAACGTGGTCTGATCATTATGACAGCGGGAACATTTGCCCAGAAAGAGCGGCAGGATGTCGTGAAGGTAAGTTGGATTGGTGGAAACAACGGAAGTCATGCCGCCCGTTTCCGCCGGCTTAACCACGGCGTTTGGGGATGAAGTTGACTGCGTGTAAACTGTGGCCGCACTCAGCACCAGGAAACCCAGCACGAGTGCCCAACGCCATGCTTTAGATTGTGGTGGAGTCTGCATAAATAGCGCTTTCATCAAAATCCGTAGGAAAGTTGCAAAACAAAGTCGTTGGGCGGCAGGCCGGCAGGGCCGTGGCTGGACAAGTATTCGTAATCGCCTTCAAACCACAACGTGTTGTTGATGTAATAGACGAAGCCCGTCGTGTACCGGTCGGTCTTGGTTCCCAAACCGTCGTTTAACCCGTCGTAACGACCGACCAGTTCCACATCGTTCACCAAGGGCAGATTGAGGTTCAAACCAGCCAGTTTGTAGCCCGCCTGCACCCACCATCCGTGCGGATGAATTGTGCCGGCGTCATCCGTGCCATACCAGGTGTTGGCATACTCGCCCTTGATTTCAACGTAGGGACCCAGATGCACCGCGGCGTCCAGCACCGCCGCCGACCAGAGGTGATTGCCCGCGTCGTCCCATTCGCCGGACTGGCCCGAAATTCCCAGCTCGATATCGTGATGCAGCTTCCACGGATAGAACCATCCGATGCGGCCGCCGCCACTGGGATTACCGTGAAGATTTTGCTGCGTGCCATCGCCCAGGATGCCGACATTGCTGCCGAGATCCAGATTGGGGCCCGAAGTTGGATCGCCGGGAGTCTGAAAAGCTGTCCCCGTCCCGGTAACGGAACCCGGTCCGTTCACGCCGTAAACCGAATAGGTCAGCATCTGGCCGTCTTCACCGACCGGCACCGCGCCACGCAATTGAGCGCCAACACCGCTGCCCGGCAGGATCTGATCGTCCAACAGCGGCGCGTCCGGTATTTTGTTGAGCCAGCCCGCGTTTCGTTCGTTATAGGTCCCCAACGGCAGCAGCATGTCGCCGGCTATGACCGTCACGTAGTCGTTGAGGAGATAATCCAACTGACCGAAGCTCATGCTGAAAGAGGTGTTCGCGCCGCCGCCGGTGCCCGGAGGGCCGCCGGCGTTCTGCAACGTGGTGTCAAACCCGGCCTCGAACAGGACGTTGTCGTTCGCCCGAAAGAGGAAAATCGGCGCGAAATCGGCCAACGCAAATCCACTGTGTTGCCCCGCCGTTTTGCCAAATTGCACCTCGGCGTCGCCCACGAGCATGAAATTGTGCGTTGCGCCGGCAATCGGATTAGGCAGCGGATAAGTCGGCTGGATTTGGCTCAAGGTTTCCACCTTTTGCGCCGCGTTCGTTGCCACGATCTGGGTTTGTCCCAGTTGTTGCTGCAATTGCTGGATTTGCTGCTGGTCGAGGGCGTTTGTCTTTTCCAGTTGTTCAATCTTCTGGCCTTGCTCAGTGACCAGCTTTTTCAAGGCATTGAAATCTTCATCGCTCACTGCCGCCGAAGCTTGCGGCAGGCAAACAATGGTCATGGCACAGCCGGCGGCGGCGATTCCCCAAATTACGGATTGATTCTTCATGGTGGTAGTCCCTGTCAGTTCAGTAGTGGCCGCTCTCGTCCTGGAGATAGTCCAAAATCAACCTGGCCTGTTTGGCGGGCAGATTGGCTCGCACCCGCATGTGCAGCATGAGTGTTTTCCACTGGCCGTCTGTGAATTCGGCGGGATACCGCTCGGCATGGCAGCGGTTGCAGTGGATGGCGTAAAGCTCGGCACCGGTAAGTTCCCGTTTCGGCCGGGCCTCAGCCTTTTTGTCCGGTTGGGCCGCAGGTTGAGTGTTCTTCGCCTTGGTCATCGAAGCAGTCGCCGCGGGGGCATTGGTATCTCCGGCAGCCGCCGCGTCCAGGGAAGCCAGGCAAATGAAGCCGGCGATCATGACCGTTCCCGCGCCCGTCACCAGGAAGCCGCGGGCCGCGAAGAATAATCGCTGTGCATTTTTCAAATTAGTTATCATGGCATCACAATTGTTGATTCAGAAGATAAGTGTCAAACTGTTTTTTGGCTTTTTTGATACAGCTTTTGCCGGGCCGGATACCGGCACCCCGCCGAGGCGAGGTGCCGAAAAACCGGAGCGCGACTTCGCAAGGCGCAGCGGATGGGGCGAGGCTGCTGACGAAGCGATTTGAATTCTTGGACTGCAGCGGCATCTCGCCGCCTCGAAAGCGCGGACAGGTCCGCGCACTCAGGGTTTTTGGCTCGCGAGCATCAGCCTTTGCCGGGCTTCCGCCGTCACCAAGGTTATGGCGGACAAGACAGAGCGACAAGCCGTTCACGGACCGTTGAAACGATCAGTCCGCCTCGTCGCGGACGCAACGCATGAAATTGTAGATGTGAATCACGTCGCCCTGCGGGCCGCGCCCGTGCGGAAACATTTTGGGATCGCCAACTTTCGGATCGCTGCGCTGCGCGCCCGCGCCGTGGACGTCCAGCAATTGAAATTCGCCGCGGCCCGGCGGAAATTGCATCCAACCCAATGCGCGACCGAAGCTCAAATAAACTGCTGCGCCCGCCATGCGATCCGGCGGCCCGTCCAAGTGAGTCGTGCTCGACCAGAAGAATGGGTATTCGCCGTCCGGCAGCCGGCTGATTTGAAACACCGGCGCGATGGCCGGTATGCGCGAATAGTCCGCGAGACTTTGCAGTTCCTTCGCGTTGGGCAGCCGCCAGTCGTGGTGGCCAAGGTAATTCGTTGCGTTCAACTGTTGCACCCACGCCAGCGCCTGCGGCCAGTTCATGCCTGTGCCGCTGTCGGCCTTCGACCACATCAAACCCGTTGCCCGGTCACTGACCGTGCCATCGCCGTTGTCGTGGAAATCACTTTTGCCGTAAGCCGGATTGCCGCGCACGTAGCGGACATAGAGCTTGTGCGGTCCGCGCAGCCGCGGATCAAATTTCGGATAGCCCTTGATGCGGCCGTCCGCGAAATTCACGCCGAACACCGTGGGCTGGCCGTTCATGGTGGTGCCGACGTATTCCGTCGCGCTCCAATCCTGGCAATCAATCACCCGCTCGCCACGCGCCGGGTCGCCATAGACAAAACCGAAATAATTCGTGTCGAGAAACGGCTTCGAACCCGCCATCGGCCCGAAACATTCACCGGTGAATTGAATCAACGAGTACAATTCCTTGACCGTCGGCACGCGCCAGTCGTCATGGCCGCCCACGCGGCACGCTTTGGCGCCGGCCATCGCGTCGTCCCACGACATCTTTTCACCGCGCGCCTTCACCCACATCAGGCCGGTGACCAAATCCGACACGGTGCCGTCACCGTTGTCGCGGTAATGAGGCGCGTTGCCCGGATGCTGCGCGTCCTGTCCGTAAAACGCCTGGCCCGGCAACGGGACGGCGATGATGCGGAAATTGTCGTAGCACAGCTTCTGTCCCGTGCCAACGATGGGATAAGTCAATTCGGCGGCAAAACTGTTCCATGCCACGCCGGCGGCAAGCAAAGCCGTGACCGCGCCGGGAATTTTTCGGGCAAAGTGCGTTTTCATTCTCAATAGTTTACGCGAAGGCGCCTTGGGGCAAGATGAAAATTCTTCGAGGAAATCGGTGCTTAGTCCGCAACAACGGCAGGACATCTCGCGCGTGATGGAGATTGCGAAAAAATTCGGACTGGAAACCCCGCCGCTGCCGAGGCTCATTCCCATGCAGCCCAACCCGACAGCCGAGACTTCCGGTTTACCGTTTCCAAGCTTGCGCTTTTGTATTTTTGAATCCTTTCTGTTTTGCCTTGTTCAGCGCTGATATTGTTCGTCGCTGACCTTTTCCATCCACTCAACCACTTTACCGTCGAGCTGTTCCTGAATGGCGATGTGCGTCATGGCCGTCGTTGGTGCAGCACCGTGCCAATGCTTCTCGCCCGGCGGAAACCAGACCACGTCGCCCGGTCGGATTTCTTCAATCGGGCCGCCCCAGCGCTGCGCGCGCCCGCAACCGGCGGTCACGATGAGGGTCTGACCCAATGGGTGGGTGTGCCAGGCGGTGCGAGCGCCGGGCTCAAACGTGACGATTGCGCCGGTGACACGCGCGGGATCGCTGCCCTTGAACGGTGAGTCAATGCGCACCGTGCCGGTGAACCAGTCGGCCGGTCCTTTGTTGGATGGCTGTGAGCCATTTCTTTTGATTTCCATATTTTGAACTCCTTTTCTTAATACATTTCTATTCGGAGTTATGTAAGTTTCCATCGCCCCGCCCAAGCGGGGAGAGAGTCAGGGCGAGGGGAATAAGGAACGCGCCACCTCACCCCGGCCCTCTCCCCCGCTGCGCGGCGGAGAGGGAGAAAATTCACACGTAGTCCATTGTTCCTCCGTCAACGGCATAATTCCATTTTTGTCATTCATTTTTCCCTACGAACTTACAGCTCCTGGCGCGTGGGACGGAACAGGATTTCGTTCACGTCCACGTCGTCCGGCTGGCTCATCGCGAAGACGACCGCCCGCGCGAATGAATCGGCCGGAATCGCGACGTCCTTGTAGAACTTGTGCATGCGCTCGGCAATATCCGGCTCGGTGACGCTGTCCGGCAATTCTGTCGCTACCGCGCCCGGTGAAATGATCGTCGTGCGGATGTTGTAAGGCTTTACTTCCGTGCGCAGCCCTTCGGTTAGCGCCCGCACGGCGTGCTTGGTCGCGCAATAGACCGCTCCGTTCGGGGTGACCTTGTGTCCGGCCACCGAGGAGACGTTGATGATATGCCCGGCTTTCTGCTGCTTCATATACGGCAGCGCCGCGGCAATGCCATACAGCACACCCTTGATGTTCACGTCAATCGTCCGGTCCCAGTCGTCAATCTTGAGGCGCTCCAGTGGCGAATGCGGCATCAGCCCGGCGTTGTTGATCATGACATCAATGCGCCCGAATTTCTGGACGGCTGCATCCACCAATCTCTTCACCTGGTCGCAGTGGGTGACATCGGTGGCGACGGCGAGCGCCTTGCCGCCCTTGGCGGTTAACTCATCTGCCAATGACTTGAGGCGCTCGACACGCCGTGCGCCCAGCACAACCGTTGCGCCCTCTGCGGAGAGAAGCCGGGCGGTCGCCTCGCCCAGTCCACTGCTCGCGCCCGTGATGACGACGACTTTTCCTTTGATGTTGTTGCTCATAATTTTCACTCTTTTCCTGGTCCTCATTGTTGTTGGCAGGCTGGCGTTGCCGCGCCGCCTTGGCGAAGCAGCAGCTTCGCCCTGCCAAATCAGATTACGGCAGGGCGGTGGTGCTCCGCCACCCAAAGTTAGCGCCCGGTCAGTTGCTCCAGCTTTTCGGGATAGCGAGCCCCCTGCACCGTGATTTTTGATGCGGCGTTTTCGATGTCACGGAGGTCGTCCGGTGTCAGTTCGACGGAAACGGCTCCAATGTTCTCGTCCAGGCGATGCAGCTTCGTGGTGCCCGGGATGGGAACAATCCACGGCTTCTGCGCCAACAACCAAGCCAGTGCGATTTGGGCCGGCGTCGCCTTCTTGCGTTTTGCGATCTGGCCGAGCAGATCAATCAATGTCTGATTCGCCTTGAGCGCTTCCGGCGTGAAACGCGGCAACTGGCTGCGGAAGTCCGAGCTGTCGAAGGTCGTTTGCGCGTCCATCTTTCCCGTGAGAAAACCCTTCCCCAGCGGACTGTAAGGCACGAGGCCAATGCCGAGTTCTTCGAGCGTCGGGATCACTTCGGCTTCCGGGCGTCGCCACCAAAGCGAGTATTCGCTCTGAAGAGCAGTGAGCGGCTGGACTTTGTGCGCGCGGCGGATGGTTTTCACGCCGGCTTCAGACAGGCCGAAGTGCTTGACCTTGCCTTGCTGAATCAGTTCCCTCACCGCACCCGCCACGTCTTCGATGGGCACGTTCAGGTCAACCCGATGCTGATAGAGCAGATCAATGACATCAACCTTGAGCCGCTTGAGTGAGCCTTCGACGGCCTGCTTGATGCGCTCCGGCCGGCTGCTCAGGCCCGCCGCACCGGGCCGCTTATCGCTGCCACTGAGATCGAACCCGAACTTGGTGGCGATTACCACCCGGCCGCGGAACGGAGCGAGGGCTTCGCCGACGAGTTCTTCATTTGTGAACGGCCCGTAAACCTCGGCGGTATCAAAGAATGTAATGCCGCGGTCCACGGCGGCCCGAAGCAGTGCGGTCATCTCCTTTTTATCTTTGGGTGGACCGTAGGAAAAACTCATGCCCATGCAGCCCAGCCCAACCACGGAGACTTCCAGATTACTATTTCCCAGTTTGCGCTTTTGCATAATCGAATCCTTTCTTTCAGTTCAATGTTGAAGTGACTTTACATCACCCGGGCACGGTTGTCGCACGTGTTCTTGCTCCACCTGTTGCGAGATTGCTCGAAAGTGAAAATTCCCGCGAGCTCAGCAAAAAAGACAGCGAGCTTTACGCGAAAGCGTGAATCTGACACAATCGCGGTTATGCCAACCAAGCTCACAGTCGAAATCCTTCAACAAGAAGCTATCTCGTTCGCGCAAGTTGAGTCGAAATGGCCAGAACCTTCGTTGTTCGGTGTCACTGACGGAAAAGCTGTTGGCACATATTTGGAGCAGAAGTTTCAGGCGTATCTACAAACTCGCTACGAGTATGACCAAGGAAGTGCGGCAAAAGGCATTGATTTTCCTGGACTCGACGTGGACATCAAGACGACAAGCATTCGGCAGCCACAGTCCTCCTGCCCGTTCAAGAACGCCCGCCAGAAGATTTACGGACTTGGCTACTCATTGCTGATTTTCGTTTACGAGAAGAGAGACGATCCAGCCAACAAAACAGGCCTGCTCGACATTCAGCACACGATATTCGTCCAGAAAGAGAAAACCGCTGACCACTCGATGACTGTCGCATTGCGCCGCATGATTGAAGATGGCGCGAACAGCGATGACATTCTTGCTTACTTTGAAGAACGAAATCTGCCTGTTGATGAGTTTGAGTGTGAGAAACTGGCTGAGGAAATCATCAGCAACCCGCCGCAAGTCGGTTACCTGACTATTTCGAACGCACGCCAATGGCGGTTGCAGTATAAACGCGTCATCAAACAAGCCGGCAACGTCGAGGGCATTCTACGTTTGGTATGAGCGCGACAGCCAAGATTGAGTTTGGTGATTTTCAGACGCCATTGGCGTTAGCGCGTGAGGTCTGCGCGTTGCTTGTCCAGCAGGGAGTCAAGGCGGAATCAATCCTAGAGCCTACCTGTGGAGTCGGCGCATTTCTTGTCGCGGCAGCGGAGACTTTCCCAAAAGCACGACTGCTTGGCTGGGACATCAACACTGACTACGTCGCGCAGTCCAAATCCGCGTTGGTTTCGGCGGGGGCAGCGAGGCGCGCCTCCATTGGCCAGCGGGATTTCTTCGCCCATGATTGGGAAGCAGGGTTGGCAGAAATTCACGGCTCGATCCTTGTCCTTGGAAATCTGCCGTGGGTCACGAATGCCACAGTCTCCGCAATGAACGGTTCGAACCTGCCTGCGAAAGAGAACTTTCAGGGATTCCGAGGCATTGAAGCGCGAACAGGCAAATCTAATTTCGATATTTCAGAATGGATGCTGATTCACTTGGTAAAGGCATTGCGGGGGCGTTCGGCAACCATCGCCATGCTTTGCAAGACAGGAACGGCTCGAAAGCTGTTACGCTTCGCGTGGCAGAATGACGGACGAATTGCTGCCGCTTCGCTCCGCCGAATTGACGCCAAAAAATATTTTGGCGCGTCTGTTGATGCGTGCCTTTTACTTGCTCGCACCGGCGAAGCTGGGATTTCCGAGGCGGATGTCTTCGATAGCCTCTCCGCAAAACGACGCTCAACTACTCTCGGTCTGGCCGGGCAGGATTTGGTTTCTGACATTCGCACATATCGGAGGCTCAAGCATCTTGAGGGGCTTTGCCCGTATCAGTGGCGTTCAGGCGTGAAGCACGATTGCGCCTCGGTCATGGAATTACGCCGAACCAATGGGCGCGGACTGGAAAACAAACTTGGCGAACACGTCAGCATCGAGCCGGATTACCTTTTTCCACTGTTAAAATGCTCTGACCTTGCAAACGGTCGCCTTGATCCGGAGCGGTTCGTTATCGTGACGCAGCGCAGAGTCGGCGAGGATACCAGTGTCATTGCAAAGACCGCGCCGCACACTTGGAACTACCTGAATTCACACCGCAAATTGTTCGAGGCGCGAAAGAGTTCCATTTATAGCAACCGCGTTCCATTCGCGCTTTTCGGCATCGGCGATTACGCCTTTGCACCTTGGAAAGTTGCAGTGTCAGGGCTGCACCGCATCCCGCGCTTCGCGCTCATCGGCCCGGTCAAGGAGAAGCCTGTGCTTTTTGACGACACTTGTTACTTCGTTCCGTTTGACGACGAAACTGAAGCGCGCGTCGTGGCAGAGATTCTCAATTCACAGGAGTGTCAGGAGTTTCTTGAAGCTCTCAGTTTCACCGACGCGAAACGACCCATAACGGTTGAACTACTTGAGCGTTTGAATATCCGCGCGCTCGCCGATGACTGCGGCTTGACTGACGAATGGACAGCGTCGCGTAATCGGGGTGTTCATTACTCGGAGCAGCCAATTTCAATGCAAGTTGAGATGGTGATGGAGCGTCCTGCAAGTTGAATTTGAAAAGTTCTGCCCATCTGCCGTGTGGCCGCTTCAACGCTGCCGACGGTAATCGCTTGGAGAAAGGCCGGTTTCCCGGAGGCAAAGTTGCGCGAAATGGCCGGGATTGGCATAGCCCACGTCCAGCGCGATTTCCACCACGCTCTTCTTCGTCTCGCGGAGCCGGCGTTTCGCCTCATTCACCCGTAAATTGATATAGCAGCGGGACGGTGATCAACCCGGACTCCGATTGACTTCAATTCCTCCGCCCGGCAGAGAGATTCACTATTGTCAGCCAACGCCGGTTGTGATAATCCGTGCGGCATGAGCACGAAGAATATTCTTCTTATCGCCTTTGGTTCACTCATTTGGGGCATGCTGCCCGCTTCCGCCGGTGAATTTCCCGACAGTTGGACTTGGGACAACAGACTGGAGCAACGCGCCAGCCACGCCGCCCTCGAAGGCAAACCCATGCCCGCCTTCCACGTCAGCGATTGGATCAATGGCGGCATCACCAACACCGACCTCAAGGGCAAAGTCATCGTCGTGGATTTATACGCCACCTGGTGCGGCCCCTGCATGAGGGCCATTCCCCACAACAACGAACTCCTCAAAAAATACAAGGATAAAGGACTGGTCATCATCGGCGTTTGCACCTCCAGTCATGGTCAGGAACAGTTTGTAGCCAACGCCAAGGAA
The DNA here is from genome assembly GCA_963827205.1 of uncultured Verrucomicrobiae bacterium. Classification (GTDB taxonomy): domain Bacteria; phylum Verrucomicrobiota; class Verrucomicrobiia; order Limisphaerales; family UBA11358; genus UBA11358. Next base: position 76,131 of record CAWHAH010000007.1, on the reverse strand, counting down.
CACAGCATTGAATACCCGGCCGCCCGCGATCCTGAATTGAAAACCGAGCAAGCGTGGGCCGTGCACTATTATCCGACCTACGCCGTCATTGACCGTAAAGGCATTGTCCGCGCGATCGGCTTGCAACCTCAATACGTCGAAACCGTCGTCCAGAAATTGCTGGCGGAACCCGCCCCGTGAGGCGGTACTCCAAGCGAACGGTAATTTGATATTCGACACCTCACCCTGACCCGCTCCCCGGTCGAGGCGGAGAGGGATAGCCTTTGTGCGTTTCGTGGTTCGACTTTGCATCTCTGCGTGTGGTGCTATCTCATGACATCGTCGCGTCCGGCAAAGGTCTTCCCGGAGCGCGGACAGCCTTGTCCGCGAGACGCCTGCATTGGGATAGAAACGTGCGGACAAAGCTGTCCGCGCTCCTTTGGTTGGGGCTTGGCCGCGCTGTGCCTTTGCGTTGAAACCAATCAGCGTCAACGTTGCCGACGGTAGTCGCTTGGGGAAAGGCCCGTTTCTCTCCGAAAAAGTTGCGCGAAATGGCTGGGATTGGCGTACCCCACGTCAAGGGCAACGTCCACCACGCTTTTCTTCGTTTCGCGGAGCAGGCGCTTCGCTTCATCCATCCGCAAATTGATATGGTAGCGGGACGGTGACATGCCCATCGCGCTCTTGAAGAGGCGATTGAAGTAGAACTTGCTCAAGCCAGCTTGGCCCGCCAGCCGGTCAAGGTTGAACTCTTCGGCGACGTGTTCCGACATCCAGTCCGTAATTTGTCGAAGCTTGTAACCGGGCAGCGACGGGCTGCCACTGTGCGATTCGTTGGCCGTTTCGGCATAGTTTCTAGCCAGATGAATGGCAATGGCCTGCGCGATGCCTTGCAGGAAAATGGGGCTTGCGCGACGGCGCATCAGCTCCTCGCGCACGCGTTCCATCCACGAATTCAGTGTAACATCCGTGAACGCTGAAATATCCCGCAGCCGGGCGTGAGCCGCATCGGCCCCGAACACCTCCTCCAAGGCGCGCTGAAGGAGCGGAAGCTCGATGAACACCGCCATGGTTTCAAACGGCGCGGTAGTCACCGCTTTCCAACGACAATCGTAAGGAGCACCTCCCGACGTGAGAAAGAAAGACCCTTTTTTGATCCGATGCGTGACCCAGGGCCGTTTGCCTTCCCGCTCCTGAAACTCGACGTCACCCGAAATGGTCCAGGCGAGGAACGGTTCGCTGACGGAGGGAAGCGACACCATCTCGACGTTACGCGGCGGGGCGATGATCCAGGCTTTGATGTCTCGCCAGGCTTTGCCGCGACAAGCCACCAGACATTTCCCGCCAACATAACGCTCGAAGGCTTCGGCAGAAGTTGTTTCAGGAATTGCCATTTTTTTGTCGGATGCAAGGCTACTATTTTTCAAACGGCGCATCAATTTTCTTCAGCCCCTGCAAATTCAACATGATCAACGGCGGTCAGGCGCGTTTGGAACCTTCAGTCCGCAGCAACCGCTGGACATCCCGCGCGTGATGGAGATTGCGAAAAAATTCGGGCTGGAAATACTGCCGCCGCCCGAGGCCTGAACCGTCAAACAATCCCAATGAGATTCTTGACGGTTACGGACGTAGTTCCCACGGCGGCTTGAGATCCGGCAATTGCGGAATCTTTTTGTCATGGAGTATTTGCACAAGCCGATCACGGATGTCGGTGTCTGGAATGGCGAGTGCAACAATTCGGGATCTTCCTTGTAAAAGGAGGATGGAAAAGGTACGCCCTTCAAACTCCTTCTCGACTATGCCCCAACCGGAAAATTGGTGGTAATTCCAATCCGCAGTTTGTTTGCCGAAGAATTGGGTAATCCCATTATCCCGAAAGCTGATTTCGGTGCAATGAACGGGCCAAACGTTGGCCAACCATTGATAGAACAAAGTGATCAGAAACGCGCCGGCAACGGCAAGGCAGACGTAGCCAACGGCTGGCGCGGTGGGCACGCGAAAAAGGCGCAAGAGCAACCAAGGGATGAGAAAAATGGCAAAACAGCGGACAAAAAACCAGAGCGCTTTGACAAGGCGCGGCAATAGCGGTCTTGATTCAACCAGGTGTGTCCGATAGCGCGGCCATTCTATTGGTTCTTTCCAGCGCAGAATGGGTTCGGGAAAACCTCCCGACATCCAATCCATCGGCCCTTGTTTGTCTTGCCGGGGCATCACGAAAAATGTTTTGGCGCAAACGAAATCCGTGGCGTCTCGGTAGCTTTCGATTTCTTTGAAATGTGAAGATGTAATTTCAAAATGTCCTCTTTCCGTAACCATATAGAGACCAGTTCGCGTCCACGACATCCTTATGATTTCCGTGAAAGGGATGCGAGTGATGCGTGTTCGAGGAAATCCGTGCGGAAACAAAACGGCATCATCAGTTAATTCGAGCACGCGTGGAAACACCAGGCGGCGAGCCAACATCGCCACCGCCAAAATCACGAACATCGCGCTCAAGACAACCAAGCCAGCAAAAAGAACTCCCGCAAATTCTTTGGCCAAGTGAACCATGAGAACAAATAGGCCAGCATAGAAGAGTGACCCAGTAACCGCCCCGCGCCACGGCAGGTTGTAAGCATATTGGCGGGATTGATTCATAGAACGAGAGAATGCGACACGTCAGCGATTGAACAAAGAGTCAATCTTCGCCTTCACCGCCTCATCCATTTTAATCAACGGCGGCCAAGCGCGTTTGAAGCCTTCGCCGGGCAGTTTCTTTGTCGCGTCAATGCCCAGTTTGCTGCCGATGGCCATCTCGCTGGTGGCATGGTCGAGCACGTCGGCGGGCCTTTGGTGAAGATGCTGTCGCGCTGCGGGTCGGTGTTGGCGCAGAGACGGAACAGGACTTCGCGGGTGTTGTGAACGTCCACGTCGTCGTCCACCACCACGATGTATTTGGTGAACATCATCTGGCCCATGCCCCAGAGGCCGTGCATGATTTTGTAGGCCTGCATCGGGTAGGTCTTCCTGATGCTCACAAAAACGAGGTTATGGAACACGCCTTCCGCCGGCAGCGCGATGTCCACGATTTCCGGGAAGTTCATCTTGAAGACCGGCAGGAACAGTTTCACGCTCGCGCCGCCGATGTAAAAATCCTCCATCGGCGGCATGCCGACAATCGTCGCCGGATACACCGCGTCCTTGCGATGCGTGATGGCGGTGACGTGAAAGACCGGATACGGCTCCGGCAGCGTGTAATAGCCGGTATGATCGCCGAAAGGCCCTTCCTCGCGCAGCGGTTCCTTCGGATCTACGTAACCTTCGATGACGAAATCGGCGTTGGCGGGAACTTCGAGGTCATTGGTTTCACATTTGACGAGTTCAACGGATTTCTTGCGGAAATAACCGGCGAGCAGAAATTCGTCCAGGCCGTCCGGCAGCGGCGCGGTGGCAGCGAAGGTGAAGACGGGGTCGCCGCCGAGAAAAATGGTGACGGGCATGCGCGTGCCGGTTTCGTAGTAACGCCGACCGTGCCGCGCGCCGACCTTCTGAAGCTGCCAGTGCATGCCGGTGGTGCGGTCGTCGTAAATCTGGATGCGATACATGCCGACGTTGCGTTCGCCGGTGTCGGGGTCTTTGGTGACGACGCACGGCAGCGTGATGAAACGACCACCGTCCAAAGGCCAGCATTTTTGGATGGGAAAATTCAACAATGTGGCGCAGCCGTCCCGGCTGCTTTCTGTTTCATTTCCCTTTTGCCCGTGCAGGCGGGACGCCTGCGCTACGTTGATGTCCATCGCTTCCGGCCACAGTTCTTTGCGCGTGGGTGGCGCGTCAAACTTTTTCACGAACTCCTTGCACGGGCCATCTTTCACGATTTTCGGTTTGGCATGGCGCAGATCGAGCGCCTGGCCGAGTAATTTGATGGCTTCGCGGAAACTGGTCGGTGGCCTGGCTTTCATCAGCGAGCCAAGTTCGGCGGCCGCTTCGTCCACGGAATTCACGCCCAAGCTCATAGCCATCCGCTTCCAGGAACCCATCGTGTTGATGGCGAGCGGAAACGGTGAGACTTGGCCGTTCACGGTCGGTTTCTCGAATAACAACGCTTTGCCGCCTGCCCCGATTCCGTCGGGGCCGTTCGGCGATTTCATTTCGCGGTCGGCCAGCTCGGTGATTTCCAGCTCGGTGGCGACCGGCTGGGAAATGCGTTTCAGTTCGCCGGCCTGGTCGAGGGCGTTGACAAAATCGCGGAAGGAATCAAAAGCCATACGCCGCGAAGCTGACAGAAAATCGCGCGGCTGGCAATGCGGCGCTAAAAAGCAAAATCAATCCGCCGACTTTACGGGTCGCCCGCAGGTTCCAATTCAATTTTCCGCCAGACCAACCAGAGCGCGACGCCAACCGCCGTGCCACCCAGGTGCGCCAACGACGCTACAACCCTTCGGCCCCTGTGTGCATCTCAGCGTGCTTCCACAATTTGGGCAGGTGAACATAAATGAAGCACTCGCGTATTTCACCGGCATGTCCGGCCCGGACGGCAAGCCCGGCAAGCACAGCCGGCAAGAAGCGCACCGCCGGCGGAACCCTGGCATCTCATTTGCTATTACTTGGTTTCACCGACGTATTTTACATGAAAAGCAAAATTCATATCGTTGGATTCGTGCTTGGTTTGTTCGCATTCGCTGCGGCAACGATGGTGAATGCACAAGGCACGCTTTTTGTGTCCAGCCTTGGATCAACCAATCCAATTTTCGTTGGCCTGGGAGCCAACTACTGGATGGCGCAGCCTTTTGTGACCGGACCGACGAATTCGCCATACACGCTGGATTCCGTGCAGTTGATGATGCTGGTGACGGGGACGTCCAGCGGGAACAATCTGCACGTTTCAATTTACAACAACAACGGCGGCGTACCGGGAAGCGGCCTGGCGCCGCTGACGGGCTCGGATCCCACGTCCAGCGGCGTTTGCACTTACACCGCATCCGGAGTCCTCCTGGATCCTTCGACAACCTATTGGATTTTAATCTGGTCCGGACTGGTCCAAAATGGCTTCCCGGTTTTCCTGGCGGGCGCTTCACAGACGAGCAGCTATGCGTCAATCGCCGGTTGGAGTCTGGGCACTCCCATGTATTCGACCGACATGGCAAGCTGGCAGGCGGCGCCTTATTTCGCCGCTCAAGTTGGCATTTCGGCAACCGTACCGGAACCTTCCACGGCTGCATTGATCGGCATGGGATTGGCCACGGTCGTTTTCTGGCGCAGAAAGTTGGCGTAGAAAATAATTCCGATTCTATTTCGGCAAAAGTTCGGCGACCAAGGCGCGTTCTTCCTGCAATTCCTTTACCGTCGCGTCAACTTTTGCGCGGCTGAAGTCATTCACTGCAACACCTTGAACGATCTCGATTTTCCGGCCGTTGCTGCGAACCGGAAAGGAGCAGATCAAATTTTTCTCAATGCCGTAGCTGCCGTCAGAACAGACACAGACACTGTGCCAGTCGCCTGCGGGCGTCGGCTCGATGAGCGAGCGGACGCTGTCCACGACTGCGTTCGCGGCGCTGGCGGCGCTGGACAAGCCGCGCGCCTTGATGACGGCCGCGCCGCGCTGCTGAACGGTCGAAATGAATTCACCCTTGAGCCAGGCTTCGTCGGTGATGACGCTGGTGGCGGGTTTACCGTTGATTTTGGCATTGTAGAAATCGGGATATTGCGTGGCGGAATGATTGCCCCAGATGACGACGTTGCTGACGGCGGTCACGTCCACGCCGGCTTTTTTCGCGAGCTGGGCTTTGGCGCGGTTTTCGTCGAGGCGCGTCATGGCAAAAAACCGGTCGCGCGGCACGTCGGGCGCGTTGTTCATGCAAATCAGGCAGTTCGTGTTGCACGGATTGCCGACGACGTGGATGTGCACATCGCGGGCGGCGCTTTTTTGTATCGCCCTGCCCTGCCCGATAAAAATCTTGCCATTGATGCCGAGCAAATCCTTGCGTTCCATGCCGGCCTTGCGTGGCACGCTGCCGACGAGCAACGCCCAGTTCACGCCGCGGAAACCTTCGTCGAGGTTCGCCGTGGGCACGATGCCCTTCAGCAGCGGGAATGCGCAGTCATCGAGTTCCATGCAGACGCCGTGCAAGGCGTGCAAGGCGGGTTCGATTTCGAGCAAATGCAGAATGACAGGCTGGTCCGGCCCGAACATCGCGCCGGAGGCGATGCGGAACAGGAGTGAGTAACCGATCTGGCCGGCGGCGCCGGTGACCGCAACGCGAATGGGTGTCTGGCTCATAATTTTGAGGGCGGAAGTATGTTGTCGGATTCGTCATCGCGCAAGCGCGGAACACATCTCGTGCTCGTCCTCGTCCTCGATTGTCCGTTTTCGATTACGAGGACGAGGAGGAAGACGAGGACGATTAAAATTTCAACTCGTGTGTTCCTCCGTGACATCAAATCGCTCGAACAGTTTGCCGAGCACCATCACGCCCAAGCCGGCTTCCACCGCCAGAACAATGGTCGCCGCGAGCGCCGCCGGCGGCACGGCAGCGGCTGGACCGAACGCAAAATACAACAGGAAAAAGACGCCCATGAACGCGGCGGCAGCGGGCAGGAGCGCCAACAGCAAGGCGAGCAGTTGTCCCAGGGCAAAAACGAGCCGCTGGCCGGTGGCTTCGATGCCGCGCGGACTGTCCTTGCCGGTTTGAATCCAGGACGGGAACAGCAGCACAGCGGCGTTGGGAATGAGCAACAGGAGCAAATCGAGCACCGGCAGCAGGATCGCCGCGCCGAGGGCAATGGCCAGGAACAGGGTTTCCACTTTGACGGGCAGAGAAAAGACAAGCCCGGCGCCCACCAGCAACAACAGCCACTGGAAAACCGCCAGCACAGCCACCGGCGCAAGAATTTCGCCCAGGGCAATCTGCCAGCCGCGCAGCGGGAAGGTTTTCAGGATGTCCGCCAGCGGCAGGTCGTTCCGAAAATCCAGCCGCAACAGTTGCGGGCCCAGCAACAACGAATAACCCAAAGCAATGGCAATCAGGAACGCCAGGATGATGGCAACGCCATGACTTTGCGCGTTCCCGGCAAACACAGCGCAGAAAACAACCACAACGACGACGATGGAAATCCAGAGGCGAATCGAAAAGACCTGGCGTACGCCGATAAGATTCTTCCAGAGCAACGCCGTGGCGGAAGGCCCGGTGGCGTCCAGCTTAAACCATGGGCGTCTGGCCTTTTGATTTTTCTTCGCGCCCTGCCAGTTGCCGGCGCGGGCCGCGGCGACGCGCACGGCCAGTTTCTGCGAAGCTTCCACCGAGGCCTCCTCGAAGGCCACGTCGGAATAAATGACCCACAGGTAGTGGAGCGCCAGGAGCAGCAGCACCGGAACCAGCGCCACGAAAAATGCCGCGGCGTCCTGCGCCAGAAATGGCCGCACCACCAGCCGGAACGGATAGAGCAGATACAGCGCCGGGCCGGCCGTCAAAACCCGCTGCGCGTAAGCCAGGATCTCATCGAAGCCGGTCACGTCGGCAGAACGCAGTTCCGGCAGCGTTCGTCTGGCCCAAACCAGAACGGCACCGGCCATGACCGCCGCCAATCCAAAGACCAGCAGCCGCCGGAGCCGGTTGGAAATGCCGCGATCCAGCAGCATCGTCCGGGCAAAAGAGGAGCCGAGGAAGTGAAGGTTCAACATTGAGAGAATCAGCCACCAGCCAAAAGCGTGAATCCAGGCATTGCCGCCGAACCGCCGGGAAAACAGGGTGAACACAAGCGTGGTAAAAAAAATTCCCAACTGCGACCGCAGGAGCTTGAAGTGAATCAGAGTCCGCCGGGTGACGGGCGCGGGAAACAGAAACGCCACTTCGGCCTCGGTAAACGTCAGCGCGGCGCGTTCATGGGGAATAATCCATGCCAGCAGCACGATGACAAACAGCACGAGCGCACCAACGGATTCAAAAAGCTGCAGATGTTCCGGCGGCAAGGTCAGGTTCACCCCGGGTCGCCCGCCGAACCCGCGAAACAGGTAGCGGAAGAAATAAAAGTAGAAATAGAGCACGCCCACGATGGCGCCGACGAGGTATTTCGGCTTCTTGAGCCGCTTGAACCGTGTGACCAGCCGGTTGCGGACTGTGTGGTATTGCAAGTAGAGCAGCGCGGCGATCATCGTTCGTTTCAAGGTGGCAGCACCGGCGGAACGGCCGGCGCGGTGGCGCCGGGTTCACTCGTGGCGCGGAAGAATATTTCCTCGAGATTGGCGTCGCCGGGCTGTTCGGAAAATTTCCGGGTCACTTCCTCGAGCGTGCCATCGGCGATCTTCCGCCCGTTCTTCAAAATCAGGATGCGCGAGCAGATTTCCTCGACCAGGTGCAGCAGGTGCGAACTGATGATGATGGCCGCGCCGTTGCGCGCCCGTTTCAGGATGGAATCCTTCATCCGGCGGATGCCGAGGGGATCCAGCCCGGTCAACGGTTCGTCGAAGTAAATCACCTTCGGCGAGTGCAGCAGGCCGCAGGCGATGGCGAGCTTCTGTTTCATGCCGCGGGAAAGTTCGCCGGGCAGCGCGTCCTGTTTGTTTGCGATTTCGAGCTCCTCCAGCAGCTCACGGCCAATCTTTTCGTAATCGGCCACCTGGTAAATCCGGGCGACGAAATTCAAATGCTGCCAGACCGTGAGATAATCGAACAAGCGCGGTTCGTCGGTGAAAAAGGCGAGTTGCTGCTTGGCGGCAATCGGTTCGCGGACGATGTCGTGGCCGCCGACGCGCACGGTGCCGCGCGAGGGCGGAATGATCCCGGCCAGACAACGCAGCGTGGTGGTCTTGCCCGCGCCGTTCGGGCCGACCAGGCCCATCACTTCGCCGGGCTGAATCGAAAATGAAAGCTCATTCACGGCGACGAACTCGCCGTAAAGTTTGGTGAGTGCTTCAACTTCAACCATGCGTTGGAGCCGGGTTGCTGGTCATTGTTTCTGCGCCTTCAACTTACCAGCCGGACAGCCGGGACGTAAAGCCCGCAAATACATTCCCATCGCACGGGAAAAATTTTACAAATAATTCCTTGGCAGACTCTGGTTTTGGGCGTAGAAACGAATTGTTCTTTGAAATGGATGAACGTTGTTCATCCGCCATCGCAGTCAAACGTCAGGGAACCCGGTGGAAATCCGGGACGGTTGCGCCACTGTAACGGCTACAAATTCCCAAGGGCCACTGCCCCACTTCATGCGTGCATGAGTGGCGGCGGGAAGGCGGGAAGGCGGTATGAGGCCGAAGTCAGGATATCGGTTTGGCTGCGCTCGTCTGATTGAAACAGTTGAGAGTTGAAAGTTGAGTGTTGAGAGTTGAAAGCGTAAAAGCGCGCTTCCCTCAACCCTCAACTAATAACCCTCAACCAATCAATCAACTTCTCCGTCAAAGAGAAGGATGAGGCCAGCCTGTCGGACAGTTTCCGCCAGGATTCGTTGGATGCCTTCATTCTCCGTTTTGCCGGGGTCTGAAGGCGTTTTCGTTTTGTAGCCGCAACTCCATTTTGCGCTGTAGCCGCAACTTTTAAGTTGCGCGGCGCAGGCTGAAGCCTGCGGCTGCAATGAATAATCGTCTTCAGGCTTCGCGCTGGTCTCTCAACCAAAAACCGTTCCGTGATTTTTTGCGGAACAAAATTGAAAGATCAGCACATGAAAAAAACATTGTTCGTTTCGCTGGCGCTGGCCGGCTGGTCCGTCGTCCACGCGACCGTCATCACCGAAAATTTCACCAACAATCCGTCACAGGACGGCTGGCAGATATTCGGCGACACCAACCTGTTCCAGTGGGATTCCACCAATCAAAACCTCGATGTCACCTGGGATTCGTCCCAATCCAACAGTTATTTTTATCACCCGCTGGGCACGATTCTCACGCGTGACGATAATTTCAGTCTCGCGTTTGATTTGCAATTGAATGACGCGGAAGCCAGCGGCTACGGTTTTGAATTGGCCATCGGTTTTTTGAACCTGGCCGAGGCCACGAGCACAAACTTCAATCGCAGCACCGGCGAAAACTCCCCCGATTTGGTCGAGTTCACTTTTTTTCCGCCCACCGCCTATTCCGAGTCAACCGTGTGGCCCATCTTTGTAGATGCGAATAGTGACTTCAATTGGAATGGGGACAGTGATTACGCCATTTACGCGCCAACACTTGGCGACTGGTATCATATCGTGATGACTTACACCGCTTCAAACCTGACGATGGTGACGACCATGACGAATTTCGAGCAAACCTCGGGCGTGACCATCATTGATCCACTGGACTTGACCAATACCGTTTATCCTTTCACTGACTTCCGGGTGGACACGATTTCCATCAACAGCTATCAGGACGACGGCTTGGGCGATTCCATCTCTGCGCAAGGCGTCGTAGGCAACCTCGCCGTTACGCTGCCTCCGCCGGTGCGGAATATGGCCGGCGCATTCAACAACGGCATCTGGCAGGTGCAATGCGGCACATACACCAACTGGCTCTACACACTCGAACGCACGACAGATTTAATTTTGTGGAGTAACGTTTCAACTGCAAATGGCACCGGTGACATATTGATTTTGCCCGACACGAATGCGCCAGCAGACAAGGCTTTTTATCGCGTCCGCGCCGACCGTCCGTGAAACTGCAAAACCAAAAAACCAGCCCAAAAACATCCATGAACAAAACACGATTCCTTGTCCTGACCGGAATGATTCTGACCGCCGTTATTTCCCGATGGATTCCCCATCCGCCCAACTACTCGCCCGTTGCCGCGCTGGCCTTGTTCGGCGGCGCGAGCTTTGCCAGCAAACGCGCGGCTTTCCTTGTGCCGCTGGCCGGGCTGTTTGCGAGCGACTTCGTGCTTGGCTTTTATTCCATCACACCGGTCGTTTACGCCAGCTTCGCGCTGATTGTCTGCCTCGGTTTCCGGCTGCGGCAGCGGCAAACTTTTCCACGCCTTGCCTTCGCAACTGTCGCGGGCGCGCTGCTGTTTTTCGTGCTGACCAATTTCGGTGTCTGGGCTTTGGACAACCTGTATCCGAAAACACTGGCCGGTCTCGCCAACTGTTTTGCCGCCGGCATTCCGTTCTTCCGCAACACGCTGGTGAGCGACTTGCTGTATTCGGCGCTGCTCTTCGGCGGCCTGGCTCTGGCTGAAAAGCGCTGGCCAGCGCTGGCCGAACCCGCGCCAACCACCGCCTGACCATGAAAGAAAAAATCGTTTTCTGCTGGAGTGGCGGCAAGGATTCCGCGCTCGCGCTGAACCGGTTACAGCAGGACAACCGCTACGAAATCGTCTCATTGCTAACGACCTGCAACGAGCACTACCAGCGCGTTTCCATACACGGCGTCCGGCTGGAACTGCTCGACCGGCAAGCGGAATCCGTCGGTTTGCCACTGGAAAAAATCTTCGTCAGTCAGCGCAGTTCCAACGAGGAGTATCAGCAAAAAATGTCCACATGCCTGCTCGCACACCAGGCGCGCGGCGTCACCGGCTGCGCCTTCGGCGACATTTTTCTCGAAGACCTCAAGCGCTGGCGCGAAGAAAACCTGGCGCGCATCGGGATGCATGGCGTTTTTCCAATCTGGAAGGTGGATTCACGCAAACTCATCCGCGAATTTTTCGCGCTTGGCTTCCGCACGGTCATCTGTTGCGCGAACGACGCCTATCTCGATGAAACTGCCGTGGGCCGGAACATTGATAAGGAATTCATCCGCTCGCTGCCGGCAAATGTGGATCCGTGCGGTGAAAATGGAGAGTTTCATTCGTTCGCGTTCGCGGGTCCGATTTTTAAACAGCCGGTGAAATTCAAAATCGGCGAAAAAATCTATCGCCCGCTTGAAGAAACGCATCGGACTGATTCGTCGCCGGCTTGTCCCGCGGCGGGCGCGCGCCGAACGAAAGGATTTTGGTTTTGCGATTTGTTGCCGGCTGAATCCAGCGCATGAACGAGCCATTCCAGCCTTTAATCGGAAATCGGAGATCGGAAATCAGAAATGGTTTCACGCTTATTGAACTCCTCGTCGTCATTGCCGTCATCGCGATTCTCGCGGCGATGTTGCTGCCGGTTCTGAACCAGAGCAAGTTGTCCGCGCAAAGGGCGGAGTGCATGGGCAATTTGCGCCAGCTGGGAGTCGCGGCCGAATCGTATTGGGACGACAACAGTGGGAACTGTTTCAGGTATGTCTTTGCCCCGACCAATTATGGCGCAATCTACTGGTTTGGCTGGATTGGTCCGGGACAGGAGGGCCAGCGCCCGTTTGATCTGTCTTATGGCGCGATGGATCCGTATCTCAACGGCAGCGATGTGCGGCTTTGTCCCTCGCTGGATTATGCACTCGCCCAATTTAAACTGAAGGCCGACAGCGTGGTGTTCAGTTACGGCTACAATTTTTACCTTTCCACGCCAACCGCAAAACCGCCGATCAATGTTTCAAGGATTCGCCAACCGGCGCAAACCGCGCTGTTCGCCGACGCGGCGCAGGTGAACAATTTTCAAGCTCCCGCTTCGCCCGCCAACCCGATGCTCGAAGAATGGTATTATCTGGATTTGGAAACAAATTATTCCAGCGCCAACAACTACCCCAACGGCCATTTCCGTCATTCGCAAAAGGCGAACGTCGTCTTTTGCGACGGCCACGTGGATTCGGAAAAGTTTGTAACCGGCTCGATTGATCCCAAACTGCCGAGCCAATTTGTCGGCCAGTTGCGCCCGGAGATTCTCCTCATCCCGTAGGCAACGCCGTAAGAAGTCTCCGACTTCAAATCGGCTGTGCCGACGCTGGAATCCGGGTGGGAGAGAAGTGAAAGTCCGGTTGCCTGAGAATCGCAGCCACAAAAAAGCCCGGGGCGTTCGCCTCGGGCTTTTGTCTCAAGCAACAAACCAAGTTCCAATTATGGCAACTGGTGCGGCAGATTAACTGTGTTGCCGAGGTTGCAGGTGACTTGCGGCGTGGCTCCCACCGTGCCCACGGTGTATGAACCACCAGCCGGGCATTCGGGAATTGAACCATTCGCATTCAGCTTGATGTCGGGTGTTAAATCTGAGGTCAGGCTGGCAGGACCGTCACCGGTCTTTTTCCCTCGTTCCAGTGCCCATTCATTGACGGCGGCGTCAATCTGGCGCAGGTTGTTGATGCAAGCATTGGCTTGCGAGGTGGCGCGAGCCCGGACGAAGTTGTCCAAGCGAGTCAGATCAATTGGTCTGGCCATCTGTCCACCTCGTGAACAATCCGGCTTCATCCGCCAAACGCGTCAGTTCAGCCACCGAATGCACGCCTAATTTTCTCGTGATGTTTGTCCGGTGCAATTTTACGGTGCGCTCGTTTATGTTCAAGTCGGCGGCAATTTGCTTGTTCATCCTGCCTTGCACCACGTGTTCCAACACCTCCAGTTCGCGCTCGCTCAACTCATCAAAACGACGGCGCAAATTCCGCAACTGTTCGCGTTCTTGCCGCTCCTGCGCGTCACGTTCAAACGCCCGCTCCACCGCCGCCAGCAACTCTTCCTTCCGGGCGCGCTTCGTCAAAAAATCCTCCGCTCCACTTCGCATTGCGCTCACCGACGTCGGAATGTCACCTTGACCGGTCAGAAAGATGACCGGCAACGGGTTCACGGATTTTCTCAACGCCTCCTGTAAGGCCAACCCGTTCATCCCGGGCATCTGCAAATCGGCCACGACGCAGCCGGACACCTTCGGGGCGAGCCGGTCCAGAAATTCCTGCGCTGACTCAAAAGCCTGCACCGTGTAACCGACAGCGCGCAGCAAACGGGACACCGACCTCAGGAAAGACGCATCGTCGTCCACGATGAAAACCGTGCCCGACCGGCAGGGAAGCGTGGCAGTCATGACTTCAATTTAACCATCAAGGGGTGGCTGGCAAGCCACCATTCCTCGCCTTCTCCTGTTTCATCCGTGGCAGGGTGAACGTGAACGTCGTTCCTCCTTGCTCGTTGCTTTTCACCCGGATGTCTCCGCCATGTGCTTCGACGATGGTCCGCGAAATGGCCAGACCCATGCCCATGCCGTTGGGTTTCGTGGTGAAGAACGGTTCAAAGACGTGAGCGGCATCGGCCGGCGCGATGCCGGCGCCATGATCGTTTACCGCCACCTGCAGTTTCCCATCCTCTGCTTCCCCAACCCGCACCACCAACGACCGCCGGGACTTGGGGATGGTGTCCATTGCATCCAACCCATTCAGGATGAGGTTCAGCAATACCTGTTGCAATTGCACCCGGTCTCCCTGCGCCGCCGGCAAGCGCGGCGCTATTTGCACGGACAATTTGATTTGCCGCGCTGCGGCATCGGGTCGCGCCAAGGCGACGGTGTCTTGTACCAGATCGCCCAAATCCAAACGGCTTGATACCAAACTCCGCCGTTTGAACAATGTCCGCATCCGGTCAACCACATTGCCTGCTCGGCTGACGTCGCGGTGGATGTCGGTCAGGATCGCCCGGACTTCCTCCAGATTGGGACCGTCGCTCTGAAGAAAGATTTCCGCCGCCTCCGTGTTTCGTAAAATAGCGCCCAGCGGCTGGTTAAGCTCATGGGTCAGCGCCGAGGACAGTTGCCCCATGGTTGAAACCCTCGCCACGTGCGCCAGTTCCGTCCGTTGCAGTTGAATTTCCGCTTCCGCCCGTCGGCGCAACCTCCGTTGCACCAGCAGTGCCGCGATGGTTATCGCCTGCGCCAGTAAAACTGCCCCGATAAACAGAATCAATGTCCGATGCTCCTCCCACCTCCAATGCGGGCGGTAGCGGACCACACAACCCGCCGGCAACCGGCTTTGTTTTATGTTCCAGCGCTCCAGTGCGCGCCAGTCAACCATGAGGGTTCCGTTCGTCCGCACTTCGATGGGTATCCGGCTGACGGGTATTCCCGCAAGCGCCTGCGTCGCCAGCTTGCCGGCTGAAGTTCCCAGACTTTCATTATTCACGACGGAGCCACCCAGTGCGCCGCTGCCGATCAATCCGGCCCCCAGCACATACACGGGCACGCTGGCGGATTGAGCCAACATTTCTGCAACCTCCGCGGTATAGAATGGCTGGCCGGTCACGTCGCGCTCCACCGGGGACAGCAACACGACCCTGTCTTTCGGCAACAATGCGACGCCCACACGTATTTCCGCCATCGGACGGTTTGTCCAGAATTCGAATTTGACCCCGTTCAAAGACGCGGCGGCTTCCTTGATCCGGTCCAGCGCGATCTGATCCGTTTTTGACATCCCGCCAACCACCACCACCCGGCGCGTCTCCGGTTGCAGTTGAAAGATGAATTTTATTGTCCCCTGGATGTCGAAGCGCTGGACAATGCCCGTGAAGGGACGCTGGCCGAGCATGCTTGGCACATCCAGCTCGCTCACCGCCACAAAAACCACGGGCAGATTGGAAACCACGGACAACGGCAGCTCGTCGGCCAGCGTGAAGTCTCGCCCCATGAACTCCATCACCAGATCAAGGTTCTGCCCGGTGTATTTGTCCTTCAGGTAATTTTCGAATTCCCGGTAGTAGCTGGCCTTTGGAAAATGGTTTGCATCCAGACTTTCGGTAAAGAACTCAATCTGATTGGTGCTGTGCGCCAGCATCTCCGTCTGCACGGCCTGCTCCATCATGACGTTCCCCGGCAGGTCTCTGGCCGCGCTGAAAATCATCAACACCCTTTTCGCCCGCAAACTTTGCCCATTGTTTGAAACTTGCGCATGGCAGACCGACGCTCCACCAGACATCAAACCAAAAACCAGCGCCGCTGCCACGACCCTTCCGGGCATCCGGTTCAACCACGGGAAGAAATGGCTCGGACAATTCAAGCGAAATCCAGCATGTTCTTCCGGCCCCCGTTTTTCAAGGCATAACGCCCGCAGACCGCACGACCTGCGACATGCCCCAAACGGCAGTTGCCGGGCTTGCCATTTTTGCGGCAGTTGTCAAGTGCCTGCTCACCATGAATTTCTAAAATATATGTTAAGCACCCTGACTGAATCCGAAAAGAGGGCATGGAAACCACGCGGGCGGCACACGAAGAATCACTGTTCATCAATGAAAAAAAACAGCCGGTCGCCATTTCTAACTGAATTTGTCATGGTTCAAGGCGTCGGCTTTGTTGGCATGGCTTATCGGGACGAAAAGGGCAAATGGCGAAACGCCGGTAACAATAAGTCAAAAAGATGTTGCAGAGACCTTTTCTTTGGGGTTCCAGCCTTCCTAATTGCATTTGCTTTGCTTCGGCGGGTGTTTCAGGAATCGGGCTTCACATTAACCCGATCCCACCTGATGTCGCGGTAAACCATTCAGATGTAAAAATCATTGCCATCCTCGTGGGGGCAATCCCCCGGCCATCGTCCCGGTTTATCTTATCTTCGGCCTAACCGCCCAGCGCCGAGTGGACCACCATGAGCAAATCGTCGTGGTCAATCGGTTTGTGGAAAAACGCCACGGCGCCGCTGCTCGCGGCTCGTTCCTTGATTTTGGGGTCTTCGCTGCCGGTGATGATGATGATGGGGATTTTTTTCGCCGAGTCCAACCGGTGGAACCAATCCATGATGCGAAAGCCGTCCCACGGCACGCCGTCCACGGCCGGCGGAAAACCGATGTCCAGCAAGATTAAATCGGGATTTTCCTTGCGCGCGGCGGCGACGGCTCCCGCCCCGTCCAACGCCGTGAAGACCTGATAGCCAGCCCCCTGCAGTTTCAGAGAAACTGTTTTAAGAATGATCTCATCATCATCCACCACCAGGATTTTCTTTACCGGCCCGGACGCTGATTCATTATTCATAAACGTCATTACCGAAACTCGGTTCGCATTTTCCCGGCAGCGTTGCGGCGAGAGATAGCAAACCGGCCCTGCCACGCAGGGCACATTTATTACCTTTGACGGGCGTATGATCGGCGGCCGTCTAACTCTTGGGCAACGCCCGATTTCAAACGTCGCAAACCAACACCGGAGCAAGGAAACCAACTGCCCCACAGGTCTTGAGGTCAGTCCCGCAATGGCTCTCTCAACCTCATTTAGGAACGGTCCGATGATAAATGTACCATCCGTAGCCGCTGAGGTTAAAGTCAGGGAGGAGGGGGTCAACCGGGTTGGGCATGCCGCTGATTTTCACCGGCTCAAAGCCTTTTGCATCTGACAATTCAACCGACCCGGTCACGCGGCAGCTTGAAAAGTTGATTAAGACGAGGAACTCATCATTCGCATCCCGTCGCAGGATACTGACAACTTGTCCCGAGGCCGTGTTATCAAGCCAGACCACCTCCCCGTTGTAGAACGCCGCGTATTGCTTGCGAAGCTTGATCAGATCCCGGTAAATGTCGCGCAGCGGAGGGCGTCCGCCGGGGTGCCAAAACACCGGCATTTTTTCAAACAAGGCCGGGTCGGCAGACTCGGTGGCGTCACCGACTTCCATGCCATTGTAAAAGAGCGGCACGCCGTCGAGCGTCAACATCAATACCTGCGCCGCGAGCGCGCCCGTGATGCCAAAACGCGCCACGGCCCGGATTTCCTCGTGGCTGTCGGTGAAGCGCAAATGCAATGCCCCCTTGGGGAACTGCTGATCCATGGATACCCACTCCTCTTTAATGTAACTGGCCGGGACCACACTGCTCATGACGTTGTTCACCGTGCCGATCAGGCCCCAGGAGGAATCCACGTCGAAGGCCTTGGAAAGCAATGCCGGCTTGGCCCCGGCGTCGGCGAGAATGATGACTTGCGGATTGATCTTCTCCAGTTCAGTCCGGGCCGCTTCCCAAAACTCAAGCGGCACCGTAGGGGTCACATCACAACGGTACCCATCCACGCCGAAATCCTTCAACCAGTATTTCATCATGTCAATCATGTAGCGGCGCACATCTGGATTCGCATAATTCAACCCGGCCACATCCGTCCAGGCAGGATTGGGCGGAATGATCGCTCCATTCGTGTCCTTCAGGTAAAACTCCGGATGTTGCTCCATGAGCACGCTATCCCAGGCGGTCTGACCGGCCACGATGTCTATGATCAATTTCATGCCGCGCTTGTGGGCTTCTTCGATCAGGCGTTTGAAATCGTTGGTGGTGCCATAGTCGGGGTTGATGGCGTAAAAGTCGCGCACCGCGAAAGGGCTTCCGACGGAGCCTTTCTTCATCTTTTCGCCGGTCGGGTGGATTGGCATGAGCCAGAGAATGTCCACACCCAGATCCTTCAATTCATCCAACCGGGCAGTAATTGCATTGAAATTCCCTTCCTCGGAGAAATTGCGTGGAAAGATTTCATACACGACCGCACTCCGGAGCCAGTCGGGTGATTTGCGGGTGCTCGCAATTGACGGATCTGCCTCTGAAACGACGGCGGAATTAATCGCCAGCCAACCAATGAAAGCTGAAGCGAGCACGTATTGCAGTCTTTTCTGAATTATGTTCATGGCGTCTGAGATTTTCAGTTGATTTTTAGAAACAGGTTGTCGGTCTGCGTTCACAAGTAACAAAACGCATTCTACTTGACGGCTTCAACGTTGTCCAGCTATTCAAACGGATGGTTTTGCGGAACCGGTGGATGGTCAAGCTGGCAGCTAACTTGACACTTCGGTGAGCACGGTGACGAACCAGCGCTGCAATCGTTTCATGTCGGCTCTTTTTCGATTCCTCCCGTGCGGCGAATTCCCCAACGTGGATGCTCCCCGCAATCAAAATTCCGGATGGACCCGGATTTTAACTTCCCCTCAAGCTTTGACCTTGAGAAGCTGTGGCGCGCACGGTGCAGAACAGGTCATGTCGCTGGAAACCATCACGAATTTTTGCGAGGACGCCGCTTTTGCCGTCAAACGGCTGGTTCTGGGACCGTATCGCATGAGGCGGGTGCGGCTTTACGGCGTGGGCATGGGCAAGAGCGGCACGCACTCGATCGCAAAAATGTTTTCGCGCCGGGTTCGCGCCCGGCACGAGCCGCAAGCTCCGCAACTGATTGACAAGGTGATTGACTGGCGCGGCGGACGCATCAGCGAAACAGAGATGGTGGGGTGGCTGCGCGCGCGCGACCGGGAAATGGCGCTGGAAGTGGACGCGTCCGGAGTCAATCTGCAGATTATTGACCTCCTGCTGCAGGCATTTCCCGATGCCCGTTTTGTGCTGTCCATCCGCGATTGCCATACGTGGACGAATTCCCGGATGAATGACGACTTGCAACCGCCGACTTCAGAGGCATGGTCCAAGTGGGCAAACTTCGTGTACGGCCCCGGACCGTTTGTCCACGCCCTGGAAGAGCAGGCTTTGCAGAAGGGCGGAATCCGGCCGCTTGATACCTATCTTTCATCCTGGGCGGCGCGCAACAGCCGGGTGTTGGCCTCGGTCCCGCCGGAGCGGTTGTTTGTCGTCCGCACCGACCAGATCCGGCGGCGCGCTTATGAAATCGCGGACTTTGCCGGTTTGCCGCGCCGGGTCATCCGCCTGCACCGCACCCATGAATTTCACAATCTCAGGACGGTTCCGCTTCTCCGGGAAATTGACCGCGACTTTCTCGAACGCAAGGTGGAACAACATTGCCGCGCGCTCATGACGCGATTTTTCCCCGAAATCAAATCGCTCGACGACACCAAACTTTGAGGGCGTCAAACTTTTGCCTCTGGAAACCGCTCGCGAATCCGGCGGCGCAGACGTTCCTCGTCGGCCGGCTGATAGCGGCGGCGCGTGATAAGCCGTTGCACCGCGTCAAGCAATTCCAGCCAATCCTCCAGCGGCGGTTCCGGGACGGGCCGCCACTGGTCGAAACGCTTTTCGCGCTGGAAAAAAAGCCAATCGCGGCTCACGCGCCGGGCATAGACCTGCAGCTTCACGCCGTCGTCGGTCACCCGTTTCCAACTGATTTCAGCCTTGGGCATGGTTAAATGACGCGTGATGCCTGAAACGTGAAGAAAATCATTCGCTCGTTCCGCATTTCACATTTTACGTTTCACGTTTCACTATCGTTCCGGCAAATCCACGCCCGCCACGGCCATGGCGGCAATGCCTTCTTCCCGTCCGACAAATCCCATTTTCTCGTTCGTCGTGGCCTTGACGCCGACGTATTGGACGTTGATGCCCAGCGCTTCGGCGATGTGGATTTTCATTTCGCGGATGTGCGGATAAATTTTCGGCGCCTGGGCGACGACCGTTGCGTCCACGTTCACGATTTTGCCCTGGCGCAAGGCCACCCGCCGCGCGGCTTCCTGCAAAAACACCTTGCTGGGCGCGTTTTTCCAGCGCGGGTCGGTGTTCGGAAAAAAGTGGCCGATGTCCGCTTCGCCGAGCGCGCCCAGGATGGCGTCGCAAATCGCGTGCATCAGCGCGTCGGCGTCCGAATGGCCGTCGAGGCCTTTAGGGTGCGGAATTTCGACGCCGCCGAGGGTGAGTTTGCGTCCCGCGACCAGCGCGTGAACGTCGTAGCCGATGCCAACGTGAACCATGGCGGCAGTGTAAAAATTCCGTGCGCGCTAAAAAAGAAATTTATTACGACAGTGCATTTTTCAACATTTCCGCAATTGATTTGCCAGCTTTTCTTCCTTCGTCAATGACAAGTTTAAGAGTGTTGAGCCTGACTTCCACTGATTGCTTGGATACTTGGAATTTGTCGCTTAAAATCGCCAGAATCATGGTTCGATCTTTTCGATTGTAGTTTTCGTCATTTATGAAAACGATCCCAAAGTTTCTTAAAATCCCGATTTCTTTCTGGCTGCGAACAAGTTCGTCGTGAAATGTGTTTCGGGGCATGATTAGGGAAGCGGCAAAAACATTTGCTTGGCGTTCTATCCACTCTTTTGGCGTTCGTTGATCCAGTCTGCAAATGCTGCCTTCATCATCAGTGAGCTCTTCTGTGTTTAGTTTCTGATTTTCGAGCTTAAGTTCCTTGTATCTGTGTAAAACCCAATGGCCAATTTCATGTGCTGCCGTGAACCGGAACTGAATCTTTCTCTCTTCAAGTAACGATTTATCCAGAAACAGAGTCCTTCGCGCAAAACTAACTTTGCCCAAAACCTTTTTGCCTTCGATTTCTCCCAAATCTTCAATTGCGCTCTTCAACTTTGTTTTCTCTTTAAGTTTCTCAATGATGTCCAGCACTGGAGTCAGAGTTGCAGTCCTTAATACTTGCGGACAATATTTTTCCAGAAGTTCATAGGCTATGGCCTCAATTTCCATAGCCTTAAGATATGGCACGCCATGCGCATCAAATTTTAATTTTTTGTGATCGAACCCCATAAATAGTTTATCCGTTTGGCAGGGTGAAGAAAAACGTCGCGCCCTTGCCCGGTTCGCTTTTCACCCAGACCTTGCCACCGTGGTTTTGCACGATGTGCTTGACGATGGACAAACCCAGGCCGGTGCCGCCCTGTTCGCGCGAACGCGCCTTGTCCACCCGATAAAACCGCTCGAAGATGCGGTCGAGTGATTCCGGCGGAATGCCCGGGCCGTCGTCCTGCACGAAAACCTCAATCCTCCCGTCCCCGGTTTTCCCGCCGCCGATGGTCACCGTGCCCTGCGTGCGGCCATATTTGATGGCGTTGTCCACGAGATTGGCGAAGACCTGTTCGAGCCGGCCCACGTCCGCCGTGGCGATGAGGTCGGGCAATTGGTTGACGAAGCTGATGCTTTTGTTGTCCGCCGGCGGTTTCAAATCGCCCAAGACTTTTTCGACCAGCGGACGCAATTCAACTGTCTGCAGGTTCAATTTGACCCGCCCGGCCTCCAGCGCGGAAATCGTGAGCAAATCCTGGATGAGCAAATCCAGCCGTTGCGCGTTGCGTTCGATGATTTTGAGAAAGCGCTCGGCGACTTCGGGATTGTTGCGCGCGCCGTCGAGCAGCGTCTCCACGTAGCCCTTGATGAGCGAGAGCGGCGTGCGCAGTTCGTGGCTGACGTTCGCGACAAATTCCTCGCGCGTGCGTTCGAGCTGCTTGAGCCGCGTCAAATCGTGAAAGACCAGAATCGTCCCCTCGCGTTCCCCGGCGGAGTTGGAGATGGCGGCGGCGTTGACCTGCAGCCAGCGTTCGCTCAGGTCCGGCAGTTTCAATTCGTAGTCGAACATCTGCCCCTCCCCTTCGACGCGCTCGACGATCTCCGCGAGTTCGCGCACGCGCAGGGCCTCCATGATGGTTTTGCCACGCAACTCGGCCTTGATGCCGAAAAGATTTTTGAAAGCGCGGTTGGCGAGATAAATGCGGCGGTTGCGGTCCAGCAGCAGCAGCCCTTCCAGCATGCTGTTGAACAAAACCTGCTGTTGCGCTTTGGCATCAGTCGTCGTCTGCTGCTGGTGCCGCTGGAAATTCTCCATCTCGATCTGCACCTGCCGTTGCTGGCGGAGAAATTTCCGCCGCCACCAGAAATGGACCGCCACCAGCGCGACGATGGCCAGAATGGTCAGGACGGACCACATGGGCAGGAGAATTGAGAAGGGGAAAACACCGAACAACCAACGCCGAACGCCGAACATCGAACGTGATCTTTCGGAGTTCGATCTTCGATGTTCGAGGTTCGATGTTTCCTGCTCACTCGACAAACCGATACCCGACGCCACGGACGGTGTCCAGATGCTTCGACGCCGGGCCGAGCTTCTCGCGCAGGCGGCGCATGTGGGTGTCCACCGTGCGGGTGTCAATCAGGCTGTCGTATTCCCAAACATCGCGAAGCAGATGGTCGCGCGATTGCACGCGCCCGGCGCGTTGCGCGAGCGTGGTGAGCAGCTTGAACTCGGTGGCCGTCAAATCAATCGTCCTGGCTTTCCAGCTTGCCAGATGCCGCGGCACATCAATGAGCAGATCGCCGAAACGCAACTGGTCGCGAGGCTTATCCTCGGTCTGGCCACGGGCAAGGATTTTTTTGATGCGCAACAGCAGTTCGCGCGGGCTGAACGGCTTGGTCAGGTAATCGTCCGCGCCGAGCTCCAGGCCGAGCACGCGGTCAATTTCGGCGGCCTTCGCGGTAAGCATGATGATGGGCACGCGCGCGGTGGCCGGGTCCAGCCGCAACACTTTGCACGCCTCAAAACCGTCCATTTCCGGCAGCATCACGTCGAGAATGATCAAATCCGGATGCTGCGCGTGGGCCTTTTTCAACGCCTCCGCGCCGTCCACGGCCGTGATGACTGCATAACCCGCCTGTTTCAGGTTGAACTCGACCAGTTCCACCGCTTCGGGTTCGTCATCCACCACTAAAATTCGCGGCTTCACGCCCGTTTGCATATCACGCCCGCAATCGTCACACAATTTCATTTCCGTGACAACCACGTGACAATCCGGTGACGATTTTGATTTATGATTGATGATTTATGATTTATGATTTGTCCCGTCGCGTGCTTTTGAAACAATCATCAATCATAAATCGTAAATCATAAATGTCCCTTCCGGTCCTCAACCTCGCCCAAATGCGCGAATGGGAACGCGCCACTTGGACCGCCGGCCAGACCGAAGCCGAGGTTATCCGGCGTGTCGGCGAAAAAATTGCGGAACGCGCGTTGCAGCTCACGCGCGCCGGCGACGCCATTTTGATTCTGGCCGGCAAGGGGCACAACGGCGACGACGCCCGCGCCGCGCGCAAATATCTGCGCGACCGGCAAGTGGAAGTTCTTGACGTGACCGATCCAAAAACGGCGCTGCCCGAATTCCGGCGCAGGACAGGCGTCGCGCCTGTCTCTGACTCTTCGATTTCAAATCGAGACAGGCTGGAAGCCTGTCCCACGTTAATCATTGACGGCCTGTTCGGCATCGGCTTGAACCGTCCGCTCGACGGCAATTGGAAGAAATTCATCGCGGCGGTCAATCAATCAAAATTTCCCGTTCTGGCCGTGGACGTGCCATCCGGCCTGAACGCAGACACCGGCGAAGTACTGGGCGCGGCAATCGAAGCTGCGATCACCTTGACCATCGGTGCGCCCAAAACCGGTTTGCTCGCGCAAAATGCCTGGCCGTTCGTTGGGCGACTTGAAGTGGCAACCAACGTCGGGCTGGTTCCCTGCCCGCATCCTGCATCACCAGAAGGTTTGAATTGGACGTTGCCGGAGGATTTCACCGGGTTCCCGCCACGCCGCGCGGCCGCGGCCCACAAAGGTTCGTTCGGACATCTGGTGATGGTCGCGGGCAGTTTTGGATTTCACGGCGCAGCGGTTCTGGCCGCGCACGGGGCGCAACGCGCGCAGCCCGGTCTTATCACGCTCTTCACGCAAGAGGACGTTTATCATCCGATTGCCTCGCAACTGCAGGCGGTCATGGCGAATGTGTGGAAGCCGGAAATAAAATTATTCGACGACGCCAGCGCGATTTTGATCGGACCCGGTCTGGCCGCCCCGAATTTGCCGGACGACCTGAAAGCCATCGCGCGGCGGCTTTGGCGTGATTCGACATTGCCGGTCATCGTGGACGCGAGCGCACTGGACTGGCTTACGCCGCACACTTTGGCCAAGGAGCGGATTCGTGTCATCACGCCGCACCCGGGCGAGGCCGGGCGTTTGCTCAACACCACGGCGCGGCAGGTGCAATCGAACCGCGTGCAGGCCTTGCGCGAAATCTCGCGGCGCTTCGGTAATTGCTGGGTCGCACTCAAGGGGCATCAAACGCTCATTGGCCGGGGTGCTGGCGAAATTTTTGTGAACTCGTCCGGCAATCCGCACCTGGCACAGGGCGGCAGCGGAGACGTGCTCGCGGGTTTCATCGCCGGATTGCTGGCGCAACCGGCGTTGCAAACTGACATTGGCCGGACACTTCGTTACGCCGTCTGGCAGCACGGCGCCGCGGCGGACAACTTGCAAGCGACGCGGGCAAATTGGGTCGTGGAAGATTTGCTCGACGAACTCGGCAACGTCACGCAGTAAAAATCATTGCCGTTTCACGGACCAAAATAGACCATCCGAACTTATACTCGCGCAACCTGTCCAGCATGATGAATCTGAGGCCGCAGCCGGCGGTGAAAAACATCGCTACTCTAACACCTGGAGTCAGCGCGAACATCGAAGGTCGAAGACGGAAACCGGCGGGACGCCGGTGCCACGGTTTTGGGTCCGGCTCGCGAGCACGCCCGCCCCACCCGCCTTTGTGATACTTCGGCGCGTTGAATTTGCTTTCGCGGCGCGGGAGCATTTGCTAGAAAAGCCCCGTGCGCAAATTCCTGGGAATCATTTGTGGATTCTGGCTGGGCGGGCTGTTGCTGGCCGCGGGCGCGGACACATATCAATTGACCGACGGCTCGTCAGTCTCCGGTGACGTCGTCAAATATGACGACAACGGCGTCCTGATCCGCACGCCGGAAGACGCTTATACCAACGTGACTTGGACGATGTTTTCGCAGGGGTCAATGCAGCAACTGGCGCAAAACCCGAAAATCAGGCCGTTCGTCAGTCCGTTCATCATCCCGCCGGCTGAACAGCGTCCAAAGGAGCAAATTAAAATTCAAGAGGTTTCGCGGCTGGAGGCACCGCCGAAATCCCCGTTGTTCGCCGCGCTGTTTTCGTCGTCGGTGGGATTGGTTGTAATGTTCCTGATTTACGGGGCGAATCTTTATGCGGCGATGGAAATCGCCGTCTTTCGCTCGCGCCACATTGGCGTGGTAATGGGGGTGGCGGCGGTGCTGCCGATTTTGGGACCAATCATTTTTTTGTCCATGCCGACACAAGGTGCGGAGAGCACGGCACCGCTGGAGGAGACCGAAGCTGCCCCTCAAACCATGGCCGTGCCCAGCGCCGCGCCGGCGCCGACACCGGCGCAACCGCCGGGCGGCATTCACATTGCCTCATCATCGTGGCAGCAGACGCCGCCGCCCACCGAGAAACCCGCCCCGCAGATTTTCCATCGCGGACAGTTCATGTTCAACCACCGGTTTTTTGAGACAAAGTTTCCCGGCTTTTTCAGCCTCATCCGGCGTGAAGGGGACAAGGACATGGTGTTGCTCGTTAAAACGCCGCGCGGGCAGTATGAGGTCCAACGCATCACGCGCATTGCCGCCAACGACATACACTTTGAGGTCGTGCATGGCGCGGCGCGGCAGGAGGTGATGGTGCCGTTCGGGGAAATTCAAGAGGTTCAACTCAAACATAAGGATACGTGACGCGGGAACGCCGTACCATTTGTCATCCGTTACCAACCTTTTATGAAATACCGGACGATTCTTTTGTTTGGCGCGCCTGGTTCGGGCAAGGGCACACAGGGAAAAATTCTCGGCACCATTCCAAGTTTTTTCCATTGCGCCTGCGGCGAAGTGTTCCGCAGCTTGCGCCCGGACAGCCCGCTCGGCAAAATCTTCATCGCCTATTCCAGCCGCGGCCGGCTGGTGCCCGATGCCCCGACGGTTGAGCTTTGGCGGCAGTACATTGACGCCAGCACGAAGACCGGGCGATTTCGTCCTGCCGAGGACACGCTCGTGCTCGATGGCATCCCGCGCAACGTGGCGCAAGCCGAGATGTTGAGCGACGCGCTGGA
Organism: uncultured Verrucomicrobiae bacterium; assembly: GCA_963827205.1. Taxonomy (GTDB): domain Bacteria; phylum Verrucomicrobiota; class Verrucomicrobiia; order Limisphaerales; family UBA11358; genus UBA11358. The sequence continues at coordinate 49,784 of CAWHAH010000007.1, read as the reverse complement.
CGTGGCCGCCGTCTTTTACCTTGCCTGCGCCAACCAGAAAAATCTCGTGACCCGCCTGCAACGCCGCGCCATCAAGGAAAACCGGCTGGACGACACGAAGCTCGGCGTCATCCGCAACCGCTTGAAAACTTACGAGCGGGAAACCAGGCCCGTGATCAAATTTTACGGCAAAGAAATCGTTCATCGCATCAATGCCGACGGAACGCCGGCCCGGGTGCTCTTGGACATCCTTAATCACGTCGTCAAACTTCGCTGAAAGATTTACGATTCACGATTTACGATTTACGATTGGCACCGGCAGATGACCCCGCACGTAAATCGTAAATCGTAAATCATAAATGAGGATCGTCTTCATGGGCACGGCGGAATTGTCTTGCGCCAGTCTGGAAAAATTGGCGCGTTCGCAAGGATTTCAAATCACCGCCGTGGTCACGCAACCCGACCGGCCCAAGGGCCGTGAACTCAAACCTCAATCGTCACCCGTCAAAACGCTGGCACAGCGGCTGGGTTTGCTCGTGCTCCAGCCGCTGCGCGCCCGTGACGAAAAATTCATCGCCGAACTCCGCACGCTACAGTCCGACTTCATTGTCGTGGCCGCTTACGGACAGATTTTGCCGCAGAGTATTTTGGATTTACCACGGCACGGCTGTCTGAACGTCCACACGTCGTTGCTGCCGAAGTACCGCGGCGCGGCGCCGATTCAATGGGCGATTGCCAATGGCGACACCGAAACCGGCGTCACCATCATGAAAATGGATGCGGGCCTGGACACGGGTGAGATCGTCGCGCAACGGCGGACGCCGATTCAACCTGCCGACGATTCCACCACGCTGCACGACCGGCTGGCGCGACTCAGCGCGGAATTGCTGGTGGAAACCATTCCTGAGTATGTCACCGGCAAAATCCAGTTACGGCCGCAACCCGTCGAAGGCGTGAGCCATGCGCCCAAGATCAAAAAGGAAGACGGACGCATTGACTGGAACCGGCCCGCGAAAACGATTTGGAACCGGTTGCGCGCCTTCACGCCGTGGCCCGGCGCATTCACATTTTTTAGTGGCACAGGCATCTTGCCTGTTCGAAACAAGCCGGAAACCTCACCTGCCACGCCGCATCTATTGAAAATCTGGAAGGCCGAAATTGTCGAACGCTCCGGAAAACCCGGCGAAATTTTATCCGCCGACAAAAATGGAATTGTTGTCGCCTGCGGGGAGGACGCACTGCGGATTTTGGAATTGCAGCCCGAAAGCGGACGGCGCATGAGCGCGGCGGAGTTTTTGGCAGGTCATGCGCTCAAAGCGGGCGAACAGTTTGAATAACATCGAACAACGAACGCCCAACGTCGAACATCGAATGTCTTGTCGGTCGCGCGGACTCCGACGTTCGGTGTTCGATGTTCAATGTTCGATGTTTTCCATTCCCTTGGCATCCTGCAACCCGGCCGCGTATGCCTCAAACACACGGCGCATTTCGTCCCGGACCTGACGAAAACACGCTAAAATTTCTTCATCGGTGCCAGTTGCCTTGGCGGGATCAATAAAGGGCCAGTGGTGGCGGTTCACCTGGCCCGGGAAAATCGGGCAGGCAGCGTCCACGTTGCCGCAAACGGTGATGACGGTATGAATCGGCTGCTCCAAAAATTCCTTCAGGTGTTTGGAGCGATGACCGGAAATATCAATGCCTGCCTCGGCCATAACCTTGATGGCGAGCGGATGAACGTAGCCCGTGGGTTTTGAGCCGGCGCTTTGGACATTCACGAGTTCTCCCGCCGCCGCCCGCAGAAAACCTTCGGCCATGTGGCTGCGGCAGGAGTTGCCGGTGCAAAGAACCAAAATGGTGGGTTTGGCTGGATTTGTCATAGAGCAATTTGAGGTTCCTGGACATTGACCAGGAAATGGAACCAGAGAATGTCTAGTGACGAAACCCTAATGACTAAAGAATAACGAAGCTCGAATGACGAAGTGACCGCACCAATAATGGACGTTTCGGCATTGGCCATTGGTAATTCTTTAGTCATTCGGATTTAGTCATTCGTCATCTCCAATTGATACCAGTCGCGCGAGCGGTTGCAGACGTGGCAGACGGACAGCATCACCGGCACTTCGACCAGCACGCCGACGACGGTCGCCAGCGCCGCACCGGAGCCGGGTCCAAACAGCGTGATGGCCACCGCCACGGCCAGTTCGAAGAAGTTGCTCGCGCCAATGAGCGCGCCCGGCGAGGCAACATTGTGCGGCACCTTGAACCGGCGCATCAGCAAATAGGCCAGCGATGAATTGAAATAGACCTGAATGACAATCGGCACCGCCAGCAGGAGCACGGCGAACCAGCGCGTGGTGAGGTTTTCCGCCTGGAAGGCAAAGATGAGCACCAGCGTCAGCAACAGTGCAAAGATGGTGACGGGATGGAATTTCGGCAGGAAATTTTTCTCAAACCAATCCTGACCGTGCGATTTCAGCAACGCGGTACGCGTGAGCCACCCCGCCGCCAGGGGAATGACAATGAACACGACGACCGACGTGATGAGCACCTTTGACGGCACGACCACGTTGGCCACGCCGCACAAAAACATCACAATGGGCGCGAAGGCGAACAGCATGATGAGATCGTTCACCGCCACCTGCACGAGCGTATAAACCGGGTCACCGTCGGTGAGGTAACTCCACACGAACACCATCGCCGTGCAAGGCGCGGCGGCAAGGATAATAAGACCGGCAGTGTATTCTTTCGCCAGGTCGGATGAAATCCACGGTGCGAAGAGATGTTGCATGAACAACCACGCCAGCAACGCCATGCTGAACGGTTTGACGAGCCAGTTCACAAACAACGTCACCGCCAGGCCCTTCGGTTTGCGCGCGATGCCGCCGAGCGCCGTGAAGTCCACCTTGAGCATCATGGGATAAATCATCAGCCAGATGAGCACGGCGATGGGCACGTTCACGTGCGAGCCTTGTCCGAATTCGAGTTTGCTCAAGGAAGCGCTAAAACCCGGTGCGAGTTTGCCGAGCGCGACGCCGGCGACCATGCAAAGAAACACCCAGAGCGTCAGATAACGCTCAAAAAACGCAAGGCGTTTGGGAACAGGAGCACGGACAGCCTTGTCCGCGTGTTGGGGCGCTGATTCTCCGGGGAGTCGCAGGCAAAGCTGTCCGCGCTCCTCGTTTTGTTTCGAATTGAATGCGGCGTTGCTCATGCCTTGCCGCACTCACTGCCACAGCATTCACCACCCGCCTTCCGGCATTTGATTTCCAGGCTGGTGACGAAATCGGCAGCCTCGGTTCCCGCCGGCAGATGTTCGGCGATTTTCCGGTAAAGCGGGTCATTCCAGTCCGCCTTGGCCTTGAGGAAATCGGATTTTTTCGTGAGTACAATGTCCGTCAATCCGGCCTCGCGCGCCATGCGCTCGGTTTCGTCCACCAGCACGGCGCCGGCGACACAGCCAATGACCGCCTCGACCATTTCGCGCACGGCTTTGGGGAGAGGCCGCAGCAGCGCCAAGTCGGAAACGGCCACGCGCCCGCCCGGCTTGAGGACGCGCGCGATTTCGCGCCACACTTGCGGTTTGTCCGGCGAGAGGTTGATGACGCAGTTTGAAATGATTACGTCCACGCTGTTGTCCGTCACGGGCAGGTGCTCGATTTCGCCGAGCCGAAACTCGACGTTGTCCAGGCCGGTTTGCTGGCGATAACTCGCGGTGTTGCGCCGGGCCTTGGCCAGCATCTCCGGCGTCATGTCCACGCCGATGGCGCGCCCGGTCGGGCCGACCTTGCGGCCGGCGATGAACACATCGAAACCGCCGCCGCTGCCGAGGTCGAGCACGGTTTCGCCCGGCTTAAGCGCCGCAAGCGCGGCAGGGTTGCCGCAGGAAAGCCCCATGTTCGCGCCGTCGGGCAAGGCGGCCAGCTCCTCGGTGGAGTAGCCGATTTTTTTCGCCAAATCCTGCGGCGTGATTTTTGCGCCGCCACAGCCGCACGAGGGGGACTGGCTTGAAGTTTTGCTGGTCGCGATGGCGGCGTAACCCTTGCGCACCATTTCATGGACCGTTTGTTGAGAATCGGTGGTGTCCGTTTTCATAAAAGTTTGTCTGGTCAATCCATCAGCGGCACTGGCGGCGGCAAATTTCGGCAAGATCGGTTTTCAGCACCTGGTTTAATTTCTTCGCGTCGGCAACAGCTTCATTGGTTTTGGCGAGAGATTTTTTCACCCAATCCAGCGCTTCTCGCACGGCTGCCGGCGCGGCTGTGCCGGGCAGCCGGTAATATACCCAGCGCTCGTTCTTGCGCGATTGAATCAACCCGGCGTGATGCAGGATGGAAAGGTGTTTGGAAACGGTGGAGAGGGCTAGGCCGAACAGTTCGGTGATCTGGCACACGCACAATTCCCGGCGGCGCAGCGCCAACAGGATCCGCACCCGGTTCGGGTCGGCCAGCGCTTTGGTGATGGACATGAACTCGCGCATAATTTGTTATTTCGTCAAATGACGAAATCACCTTAATGCCGGCGGTGGCGCGATGCAAGCGGATTTTTGCCTGCCGGAGGCATTATGCGCCCGGCACGGGCGTCTCCTGCCTTTTTGCGCCGGTGTGGCGGCTGTCCTGCGCTGCGCAGAGACAGACAACTTCCCTGCCCACACCGCCGGCACAGTGGGCAACGCACCCCGGCGGTTGCCATCGCCAGCCGGTTTTCCAGCAACCAGCAAAGGAACGGCAAGCCAAAAAATTTGAGTTTTTCCTTGCCCGACATTGATTACAGATGTAATCTTTCAGCCGGATTACATGTGTAATCGGATAATTATGAGCCAAACTCCGCGTATTTCAGAAACCGAATGGGAAGTCATGAAGATCTGCTGGACCCGGTCGCCGGTCACGGCGCAGGAGGTTATTGAAGCGCTTGCCGCCCGGGACGACTGGCATCCCAAAACCATCAAGACGTTGTTGGGGCGCCTCGTCAAGAAGCGCGCGCTCGGTTTCAAGAAGGATGGCCGCGCCTATCTTTATCATCCCCTCGTCACGGAGCAGGACTGCGTCTCAGCCGAGAGCGAATCTTTTCTCGACCGTGTGTTCGGCGGCTCGCTCCAACCGCTGTTGGCGCACTTTGTCGAAAACCGGAGACTCACGCCGGCGGAAATAGCCGGACTCAAGGACTTGCTCAAGCGAAAGGAGAAGAAATGAACGCCCACCCGGAACTGGAACAAAATCTCAACTGGCTGCTGAACCATTCGCTGCAGGCTGGCGCGTTGGTGTTGTTGGTGCTGGCCGTGCAATGGCTTTTCCGCCGCCAACTCACCAGCCGCTGGCGGTTTGCGCTCTGGTGGATCGTCCTGGCGCGGCTGCTTCTGCCGTTCAGCCCGCAAAGCGCAGTCAGCGTGTTTAATTTCTTCCAGCCGAACATCCACGTTGAAGGACCGCGTTATTCAACGCCCGTCGAACCGGCGGCAGTGAAAGTCAACCCGGCTCAAGCTTCTCCGCTTGCCGTTTCACCGGCAAAAATGGAATCATCCAAAGTGGAAACGTTTCCGCCGCCGATGATGGCCGCGCCGGAACACAATCAAACAGCGCCGGCTCTGGTTTCCGGCGCCGCCGCAACACCGGAACATTCTTGGAGCTTCGACGATTGCTTGATACCCGGCCTGGCCGGCTTGTGGCTCGCAGGCGTTCTGGTTTTGAGCGGCGCAGTGGCGGCGCAGTGGCTTCGCTTTTACCGAAAGCTGAAGCGGGCGTCCGCGACGGCGGATCCGATTTTGCAGACGCTGCTGGACGATTGCCGGCGCGAGTTCGGAGTTCTGCGCCGGATTGAACTGATTGAGACCGACGCGGTGCAAAGTCCGGCGCTGTTCGGCCTGCTGCGGCCGCGGCTGCTGTTGCCGCGCGGGTTCGGCGGACAATTTGCCGAGCGCGAACTGCGCTACATTTTTCTGCACGAGATCGCCCACGTGAAACGCGGCGATCTCTGGCTGAACTGGCTGGTGACGGCGCTGCAAATTCTGCACTGGTTCAATCCGCTCCTGTGGCTTGGTTTCGCGCGGCTGCGGGCCGACCGCGAACTGGCGTGCGACGAACTCGCGCTGCTGCGCGCCGGCGACAACCTGGGCACGGCCTACGGCGAAACGGTCGTCAAGCTGCTGGAAAACCTGAATTGTCCGGCCGCAATTCCGGGGCTGGTCGGCGTTTTGGAGGACAAACAACAGATGCGCCGGCGCATTTCGATGATTGCAAATTTCCGCCGGCCGGGCCGGTGGTCGGTGCTGGCGGTGGTTTTAATTGGAGCCGTTGCGGCGGTGGCATTGACCGACGCGCAAACGGAAAAGCCTGTTCGTGGCAGCCGAGGTAACGAGGCTCAAACATCACAATCTTCGGAACTGGCCAATTCAAATGGTCAGAGCCTCCTAACGTCGGCGGCTGTACGGCCAGATTTGACCGGCACCGTTTCCGCAAAGGGCGGCGGGCCGCTGCCGGTGCCGGCGAACATTTTCATCGCCACCGCCGCGCCGAAAACGGGCACGAGCACATTCTGCCCGTCGTGCTATGCGGATTGCGTCAAACATTCGCGGGCGGATGCGCGGGGCAATTTCAAAATCGAATCGCTCGATCCGCAACTTACCTTTCAAGTACTCGCCGTCGCAAAAGGTTACAAGCCCGAATCCATCTCCAAAGTGGACCCGGCGCAAGGGCCGGTGAAGATCGAGTTGGAACCGATTGAATCCGCCGACGCCGCGTCGGATCGCAGCCTGCGTGGGCGTGTCGTAAACCCGCAGGGCCGGCCCATTGAAGGCGCAATCGTGGAAATGGAAGGCATTGAGACGAAGGATGGCGGCGGCAGTTGGGGCTCGCTGCCGGGTATTGATCCGCTCGCAGTGACAGATGAGCACGGAGCATTTCTGATCACGGCGAAAAAACCGTTCGACATGATGGACGTGAAAGTTTCGGCGCGGACGTTTGCGGACAAAAGTTTCAGCAGACTTCCAGTTGGCAAGCAAAACGAGCTTGTGATGACCGAGGGCGCAATCATCACCGGACGTGTGTTGCTTGACGGCCATCCGTTGAAGGGTGTTGGCGTGGGTATTTCGGGCGTGGAACGACAGGCCGGAGTTTACGCCGGCCATTTTGGAACCGGCACGGACGCAGAAGGAAAGTTTGCGCTCGTCAACATCCCGCCGGACGTGGATTTCTGGATCTACACAGGCATGATCTCAATGAAGAAATTCGGCGCGGTGCCGATCCGGAAAATCCATTCAGGCAAGGACGGCGAGACGACTGACGTGGGCGATTTGATTGCCGCGCCTGCGCACCGATTGGCGGGCCGGGTGGTGCTTGCGAACGGCCAGCCTTTGCCGCCAACAGTGCGCTTGCTCATTTCGCGCGAGGATGTGTGGGACGGGATGGAAATCACCCTGGACAAGGATGGAAACTTTGACACGACCGGCTTTCCGAACGAACTGATCAGTCTGAGCGCGCGGGTGAAGGGCTATCATGTCTCGGCGCGGAATTTGAGCGTGGACCAGATGAATCCGTTTCAAATCACTGGCCGTGTGGACCACGACATCACGAATTTGGTTTTCCTGCTGGAAAAAGGCCCGGACCCGCAGCCGGATTACAGCCACGTTGATCCCGAATACAATGAAATCCGCCAACGCCCGTTGCGCGGCGCGGAGGGCGTGGTGGATCATTCGCGCGACTGGAAAATTTCCGGGCGCGTGCTCGACAGCGATACGAAACAGCCGGTACAAAATTTCCGCGTCACGCCGGGACAAACGGATCAGTTCGGTCAAACCGGCTGGAGCACGTTGCGCGCTGTGGAAGGCAGCAACGGCGTTTATTCGGTTTACATCAGCAAGCGAACGACCCAGCCCGTGCTCAAAGTTGAGGCCGACGATTATTTGCCGGCAGGCGCTGACATTCAGCCGTGCGACGCGACAAATATGGATTTCACACTGAAAAAGGGCGCGGGGCCGGCCGGAACAATCGTGACTCCAGGCGGCAAGCCCGCTGCGGGCGCAACCGTTGTTCTGTTGACCGGTGCGATGAATGAGGCGGGATTCAATTCTCAACGCGAGTTGTCCGTCTTCGGAGGAAATCGCTCCGGCGCGGTATGCGTGACAGACACGAACGGAAATTTTTCGTTCAAGCCGATGTTCGGCGCGAAACTGCTCGCCGCCGCGTCTTCGAATGGATTTGTCATGGCCGGCCTGGAATCACTGGCGACGAATTCCGCAGTCACGCTTGAACCTTACGGCAGAATCGTTGGCACCTTGAAAGGCGCGTCCGGGCCGGACACCAACGAGACGCTGCATGTGAGTTTTGTCAATGTGCGCTTGAGTTTGTGGAATCCCGCCGACACCGATGCGCGGGGCCACTTTGAATTCAAAGATGTGCCGTCGGGGGATTTGCAAATCTATCGCCGCGAACCGATGCGCAACGGTCACGGCTGGATGAGCCATCCGCTTCAAGAGGTGAACTTGAAACCGGGCGAAACATTGGAAGTCAATCTCACCGCGCCGGACCGCACGGCGGAAATCGAAAATTCCTACGAACCGCCGCCGCTGACGCCCGTTCCCGGCGAACATGTGAAAGGTTTTGTGCTGCTGCCGAATGGCCAGCCCGCCGCCGACGCCGAAGTGGCGCTGCAACTGACGGAGGGGCCGTTTAATTTGAATCTGGGCCGCGGCACGTTTGTTTCGAGCGGTCTGCGCGAGAAAGGATTGTTGGTCAATGCCGGTGTGGACGGCAGTTTTGATTTGCCGCTGTTCGAAAAAGCGGTGGCGGTGGTCGCGGTCAACGAAGATGGATTTGCGCAGGTTTCGCTGGACGAATTGAAAGCGTCGCCGCAAATCCGGCTGGAAAAATTCGGCCGCATCGAAGGGACGCTGCGCGTCGGCCATCATCTCGGCACGAATGAATTTGTGAATGTGTCTGCCGCCACGCCGCGCTGGAATCGGAAAACAATTCGTCGAACCGGCCAGACGAATAGTGTCATCGAACTCACCAATTCCAATCCGGCGGTGTTGCAACCGCTGATGTATGACTTCCAGGCATTCCAAGCGCGGACGGATCAAAATGGGAAATTTGTCCTCGCGTTTGTGCCGCCGGGCGAGCGGTCGCTGTGGCGCAAAATTCCCGCCGGCGAAAATTCCTGGACGCAAAGCCAGCTTGCGACCGTGGACGTGAAACCCGGCGAAACCATCGTGACCAATGTCGGCGGCACGGGGCGCACGGTCGTTGGCAAAGTTCACTTCCGTGGCGACGTGCCGGTGGATTTCAAAAAAGGCATGGGCGTCATCACCACCCCGACGTTCAAGATTGTTGAAAAGGCGCGGCAATTGAAAACGGATGCGGAACGGCAGGCATTTTATCAATCACCCGAAGTCGAGGCGGCCATGAATAATCGCCGGAGCTTTTCCGTCCGCGTCGCGGCGGACGGGACTTTCCGCGCCGAGGATGTTTTGCCGGGCAATTACGAGTTTACTTTCCAGCCGACCGTGCGTCTGGACGAAAATAGCCGCGCGTGGACCCTGTTCGCCTCGGCGCAGGAATTCACCGTGCCGGAAGCGAAAAATCAGGACGACGACTCGACGGTTGAACTGGGTGCCATTGAGTTGCAGAAGCGAACCCTGCCGTTGCCCGAGACCCAATCCGGCCGGTGAATCGTTAATTCTTATCGGCTGTCTGCCCTTTGCCGCCGGTGTGGCGGATGTCCTGCGCTTCGCAGAGATAAACAACTTCTTCGGCCAGGTTTTTGGCGTGGTCGGCAATGCGTTCGAGACTTTTGGCGGCGACCATCCAGTTCAGGCACCGGCCAATCGTGTTGGGGTTGGCCACCATGTGCTGCGCGAAGGCGTCGATGTCTTGAGTGATTTGTAACGCAAGCCAATGGGACGTCGAATGGGATCACTCGGAGGCGGGCACCGGCAAAAATCTGGCCGGAAAAAATCGGGCACGCCTGATTCCATCTGTGTCGCGAAAAATGTCCCGTCACATTCTGGTTACGCACCCGATTGAGATGTCACCTGCCTGAAACAATGCGCTCAAAAGCCTTTGGTGACGCGGCTGTCTGAGCTTTGAAAACGGCGTAAACCCCGTCACGAAACTGAGTGCGGCTGGCTGGTTTCTGGAGGTTGGCGGGCAAAACAACCGATAAGATGTTCGCACGGTAAAATGGAAGGCTTTTTAAGAAATCACGGTAACTAAATAAAAAAAGGTAAAATTCTATGCTAAACAAAAAGACTGGACTGATTGCTTTGCTCGTAGGTTTTGCGGCCAGTGAAATCATGGCCGGCACGATCACCAATTATGCGGTTGGGGATGTGTTGGTATGTTTCCGGGAGGGACTTAACGACATGGTCGTTGACGCCGGCCCGATTTCCGCGCTCACCAATGCAGCTCCCAATCAGGTAATACCCATTACCCAATACACCGGCACCCAACTCGCTGCCGTCGGCACCAACAGCGTCACTTGGTCGGCCTTCGCCTGGTTGACCAACGACGGTACGCTGTTCATAACCAGGCCCCGGCCGTTCACTTCCCTGAACAGTCAGACCACCCCGTGGCTGGACCAAAGCCCCTCCTCCCAGCCAGCCGTCGGCGCGCGCATGGCAACCGTTCCGCCCGGTGCGCTGGATCAATTGAACTTCAATGTCTATGCGGTCAGCTCGCCCACGGCCGTGGTCGAGCAGGACAATAGTGATGGCAGCGAAAATAACAATTACCCGGACGGTAACAGTTATCACGTGGCCCTGGCTGGTGCGTATGGCAGCGATTGGGACGGTTATTTTGAGGGCAACCCGGAAAATACCACCACCAATAGCTTCATCACTTCGGGACAGGTGGTTCGCTCTGATTTTTATCAGTTGACGCCCACCAGCGGCCATGCGTCGGGTATATATCTGGGTTATTTCGAGTTTTCAACCAATGGCGCGATGAACTATGTGGCCTATCCGACTGGCATTCCGGTCATAAATTCCTTCAGCCGGGTGGGCAACACCACCACCATCGTTTACCAGACCGGCACCTATGGCACTTACACGCTGCTTGGAACCAATAATTTGACCGCACCCATAGCGACGTGGCCGGTCATCTCCACCCTGAGCACGGGTGATACTTCGCTTCACTCCATCACTGACACGACCACCGATAACGCCAGATTTTACATAATCACCGCCCAATAAATAAAACCAACCCATCAAACCAGCAATACATTTTAACAAACAATATCAACCAAAAATAAAAACCAAAAATATGAAAAAAACGCTACTCCTCACCCTGGCACTTGGCTTCGCCGGTGTCTCGCCGCGCCTAGCCGCCACCACCGTTGATGTGTATATCACCGGTTCCACAGCCTTCCGCGCCAACGTCTATAACGCCTGCACCAAGTTGTTTGTCAGCGATAACCCCACCATTTATTACGCCGACGGGAATCACGGCGGCACCACCCTATCCAGCCCTCCCTCGGCCAGCTCGGCTCCCAGCATATCTTCCTGGGTCATGACCGGCAGCCCCGTCAGCACGCTTACGAATCTCCAAGGCGACACGTTGACCGTCCACGGCTTCTTCACCGGCTCGACTCAGGGCTTGCAGACGACGGAAAATGCCGTCCCGCTCATTTTCGCTGCAGCTACCGGCACCCCCAACCAGAATTGCAGCGCTTATGTCACGAACGCCCCCACCATCGGCTTTTCCGATGCGTCCGGCGTCGCCAGCCCTTATACCGCCTCGGGCAACTTCGTTGAGGAAAACGTGTGTGTTCAGCCGTTCGTCTGGGTCAAATCATCGGCATCCGTTGGCGCAGTGACCAATATCAACAACATCACTTGGGAACAGGTTGAATATGGCATCGAGGCTGGACGCATTCCGCTCTCGGCTTGGACGGGCCAAATTACGGACACCAACACGTTTGTTTATTTGATGCAACGCACCAAAGACTCCGGCACCCGCCGCTGTGAAACTGCCGGTGCGTACTATCAATACAACGATCCAGTCGGCATCTATATCTACGACTACACCAACAACTTCTTCTATACTCCCACCGTTCTTGCCAATACCGGCTACGGCTTCTCTCCCAACGGCGTTATCGGCACGGAAGGCCCGGGTCTCGGCAATGTGAATTTGAACTGGGGATATGGTTATATCGGTGGTGGTGATATCAAGAATACACTTAATAATGGCAACGCCGCCAACCAGGCCATTGGCTATTTGTCCATCAACGACGCCAAGAGCGCGGGCACTGCCAACTGGAACAATGTTATCTCCTACAATGGCATCTGGCCGACGGCGGCTGGCGCAGGCATCCATGGCAATAGCGGCACCAACGACTACTCGCCCATCACCCTGGGTTACTATCCATTGTGGGGCTTTGAAGTCCTGGTTCATCCCACTGTTCCCAACGGACAACAACAGAACATTTCGCACTTCCAATTGGGCGACGAATACACGCCCGGCAGCTTCATGGGAGTGTTCAACGCCCAAAGCTTCAACAACGGCGGCGTGGTCACTGTTGGCAGTATTGAAAATGAAATCATATTGAGCCAGCCCAGCGGCGCGACCGGCATCCCCCTGGCCGCGATGGTCAATACCCGTCCGTCGGTGGGTGGAACGATCTTCCCGCCGTTTCAATGATTTAGTTTGAGCAAAATTATGCCTTGAGGTTTAAGGCGTTGACGCAAGGGCGCCGGTGCTTCCTTCCACCGGCGCCTTCCTCTCTTTCAGGGACGATAGCATTCCTGCGATGGAACAACTGGGGGCGTATAGGCGCTGGTGTCCGTTACTCATCAGCGCCTTTCTAATGCCCGTAACTCACGGCTTGACGGGGCCGGGCGTTCGCACATTGGGTTTGCCTTTCAGTTCCATCCGCGATGTCATCGCCTATTATTATGCCGGTTCGTTGACCGATGCCATGCTCGGGTTGGTCGAAAAAACTGGCGCAGACGCCCAAGTCAATCGCGCCAACGCCGCTGAAGCCCGGAAGGCGGTGCAAGGAAAGCCAAGGTCAGAATGAAGGAGTGGAACATAATTTATCCTCACCCAGACCTGACTGGAGGCCGAATTCATGTCAACCAGCCAAATCAAATAGGATAAGCTGTTTAAGAATAAAGCTGAGGCTCCTGGATAAATGCGGAACATTTGGGTTGTCACAAATTTGTCCCGCGTCCGACATGTGATTGTCACAATCCGCCGTCACCCTTTAGCCCAATGACGGTTGAGCGCCATCTCATTTTGCAGGAGTTGACCTTGCCGCCTTCTGCCGAGTGGATTCCCCGTTGCCATGGATGGCTGATGGCGCGTGTGGCCGAGGGTACAGGCTACTGGCTGCAACACGGCGCTGAAACCCGGCAACTGGCCGGCGGCGACGGCTTGATTGCCCTTCGCATCGCCAACGGCGTCATTCGGGCCAGCCAGCTCGGACCGCTGAAACTGCAATTTTTTATCGTCCTGCCACAGTACCTAAATGGCTTGCTCACTGTAACAGAATGGCATCAATTGGAAGTCGCCCCCAGGAAACCTCCCTTGCCCGTCTCCTTTTTCACCGCCGATGAACCGATCGGACAAAAATTCGCGCGCCTGGCCGAGCAATCGCACACGGAGCGGCTGCCCATGCGTTGCGCGCTGCTTCAGCTTTGGGCCAGCGCCATCGCCGGCTGGCTCACGTCCCCGGCGCTCGCTTCCATTGGCGGCAACAAACTCCGCGATCATTTCCGGGAATTGGTCGGGCAGATGACCGAGGCCGAGCTTTCCGAGTGTACGTTAAGCGACCTGTCCCGGCAGCTTCATTGCAGCGAACGCCATTTCAGCCGCCTGTTCCGCGAGGAATTCGGCGTGCCCTTTCGCGCGCGGCAGATTGAACTGCGGCTCCAGCGCGCGCGGCAACTGCTCGCGGATGCCAACGCCAAAATCATCAGCGTCGCCTACGAAAGCGGTTACCGGCACCTCGGACTCTTCAACGCCATGTTCAAAAAACGTTTCGGCCTCACACCGAGCGAATGGCGCCAGCAAAATCTCCACAAAAATTCCCCCGCTTCCCCCCGCCGGCTCGCGCGTTCGGCGGCGCGGGCCAGTGTCTGGTTCGTTATCCTCGGCCTGGTTTTCTCCCTGCCTGCCCTCGCCCAAACCAATTCACCGGCGGGCAATAGTGCGGCGATGGCCAAAGCGCGCGCCGCCTTGTTTCAGAAAATGGCCGAACTGGATGCGCAGGAAAGACAGGCGGCCCACCCACGGATGCTTTCCACGAACGCCGGCCCCAGGTTCGATGTGGAAAAATATCTGGTCATGGGGAACTCCATTCTTCCGCTGGCTGACATCGGCGAAATTTTCACAAATGTTCCCGATGCGTTTGGGACGAATGTCACCTTTGAGGGGATTCGCGCGGCGTTGACGGACTTGCAAATGGCGTATCGCGAGCGTGGCTACGTAACGGTGTCCATCGGCCTGCCGCCGCAAAAGCTCACCAACGCCACGGTGAAAGTACAGGTGACGGAAGGCCGCCTCGCGGCCATCCATGTTACCGGCAACCACTATTTCAGTTCCAACAATGTGATGCGCGCCCTGCCAAGCCTGCACACCAACATGCTGCTCAACTCGCATGTATTCCAGCGCGAGCTGGACCTCGCCAACGCCAGCCGCGACCGCCAGATTTATCCGGTCATCGGCCCCGGTCCCGAGCCGGGCACCAGCGAACTGACGCTCAAGGTCAAGGACTGCTTCCCTTTGCACGTGCGGCTGGAGGTGAACAACCTGTACACGCCCAACACACCTGACATGCGCACTGCCTTCAATGCGCAATACGACAATCTATGGGGACTCGAACACCAGGTTGGACTGCAATACAGTTTTTCGCCCACCTCCATTGAAGGCAATCATGATCACTGGTTCAGTCCGTTCGACGACCCACAGATTGCCAATTACAGCGGCTACTACCGGATGCCGCTGGGCCAGGTGACATCGGTGCAGGAACAGATTGACGCGAATCCCGGCCGCTTCGGCTACAACGAAGTGACACACCAGTTCAATCTCCCGCCGTCCACAGGCCAGCCGGAATTGACTTTCTATGCCAGCCGCTCGGTTTCCGACAGCGGGGTGCAGCGAGGTCCACAAAATTTTCTGGTGGACACCGCAGCCACGAATGGTTCGGGTGTGGTTTATCATCCACTTTCAATAACAACCAATAGCGCCGGACACAACATCACCTTGAATGAAGACCTCGGTTTGAGGCTGTCCGTCCCGCTGCGGCAAATGGGAGATGTTACCACGACTTTGTCCTTTGGCGCCGACTTCAAACGCTACCGGCAAACCAGTTACAATACGAATGAAAACTTTTTTGAAACCCAATATTTCAACCAGCAGGGACAATTAGTCATAGATGATACCCCCGCTCCCCAATCAGAGCCAACCAGCTATGCCACCTTGGACTATTTCCCTTTCAATATCGGGCTGAACAGCTCGATGCCAGATAGTTTGGGGACAACCTTTTTTAACGCACAGGTGAACTTCAATGTGATGCCGTATTTTTCCGACAACAGCGATTTTGCCAAGGCCATGGGTACCACCAATGGAGCGCACGCCCATTATGTGACCGTGCAAGCGGGCGCTGACCGGGTGCAGACGATTTACCACGACTGGTCGGTTAAACTTCATGCGGATGGTCAATGGGCCAACACCCGGTTATTCAGCAATGAACAATACGCCATGGGCGGCTCGGCCGGTGTGCGCGGGTACCTGGACGGCGATGCGTATAGTGACACCGGCTGGCGCGTCTCGGTTGAGCCGCGGACGCCATTGATGAACATCGGCATGGTGGATGACAACACGCCACTCTGGGTTCGCGGTTCGGTGTTCATGGATTACGGCCAACTTCATCTTTTGGACGGGAATTATTTCGTCCAAGTTGCTTCGCTGAACGGGTTGCCGGTCGGATCCCTTCCCGGCAATCCCTCCCGCTTGAGTTTTTGGGGCACGGGTTTCAGCCTTGCCGCCAACATTGGCAGTCACTTGGATGCGCGGTTCACCGTGGCGTTTCCGCTGATGGATCCGGCCGGAAGACCCGGATTCTCACCCGGACGCAATCTGCACGTTTATTTCGGCGTCGGCGCCCAATTCTAAACGGACATGAATTCCAATTTGTCACCGATTTGTAACGTGCCGCCCCGTGCCAGTGGCCTAAATTTGCAAGAGTTCAGGGGACGGCCATTTATGAAAATTCGGCATTTCGATCATTTGCATTGGCGCGTGCTGGTCAGCGTTTTGTGGCTTGGCTTCGGCTGGCGCACACAAGCCAATCCCACCGGCATGTCGGTGGCTTCCGGCACGGCCACGGCGCAGCAGAGCGGTTCGCAGCTCACCGTTACCACGTCGCAAAGTGCGTTCCTCAACTGGCAGAGCTTCAACATCGCTGCCGGTGAAACCACCATTTTCAATCAGCCGTCGGCCTATTCCGTCGTGGTCAACAACATCCACGACGCCAATGCCTCACAAATTTATGGCAGCCTGCAGGCCAATGGCATGGTCGTGCTGATGAATGCCGCCGGCTTTTATTTTGGCCCGAATGCATTCGTCAGGACAGGCGGTCTCATCGTGTCCACGGCGAATTGCCTCCCGCCGCAGAACAGCGGCGGCAGTTGGGAGTTTAATGGCCCGCCGCCGCTGGCCAGCATCGTGAATTACGGCCAAATCAACGTAGGCAATGGCGGCTCCGCGTTTCTCATTGCCAACAACATTGAAAATCACGGTGACATCGAAGCGCCCGGCGGCACGGTCGGCCTTGCGTCTGGCCAGACAGTGCTGTTGAGCGAACGGCCGGACGGACGCGGCATGAGCATGCAGGTCACGTTGCCGCAAGGTTCCGTGAACAACTACGGCACTCTTATCGCCGATGCCGGGACGATTGAAATGAACGCAAAGGTCGTGAATCAAAATGGCTTCATCCAGGCCAACTCGGTGCAAAATGTCGGCGGCGTGATTGAACTCGTTGCCTCCGACCAGCTCAACCTCGGTGCGGATTCGCAAATCATTGCCAAGGGTGACGATTCTGTGGGGGGCAGTTCCGGCGGCAGCGTGACACTGCAATCCGGGAACAATTTCCGCGACAGTGTTGGCAGTCAAATTGACGTGAGTGGTGGATCCCAAGGCGGCAACGGCGGCAACATTGAGATCAGTGCGCCAAATGTCCTGTCGCTGAATTCGAGCATGGATGCGAGCGCGCAGGCGGGTTGGAACGGCGGGGAATTTTTCTTCGACCCGGTGAACATTGTACTGGGCACGTCGAGTGCAAATGGCATGGTGAACGTCAACACAGCCTTTGCCGGTTTTTCACAAATTTTGTTGCAGGCCTCAGGGACCATCACGCTCAATGCGAATACGGCCTGGAATTTGAGCGCGAGCAGCGGTCAGACCAGTGGGCAATTGACCTTGGAAGCAGGCAATAGCATCACCTTGCAAGACGGTTCTTCAATCTCTGATGGCAACAACTGGTCGGTGAACCTCGAGGCCGGATATGTCAATAACGCGATCAGTTACGGCCTGGGCAGCATCCTCCTGAATGGCGGCAGCGGGTCCATACAAACCGCGGCCGGCAATATAAACCTGGAAGCCGGGCAGAACATTCTCGTCGGCTCCGGATATGTCATCACAACGGGTGGCGGCAGCATCAACGCCCATGCCCTGGCGGGGAACATTGATACCGGGTCCGATGCGCAAGGTTACCATTTTGTCAGCAACGCGGGATCCCTCGGCGCGGCTTATAATCTGCAAAACGGCTTGGGCGGCATCAGCACGGCGGCGGGCGGCGACGTGACGCTCATCGCGGGTGGCAATGTGACCAGTGTGCTGCCCGGCAAAGGGGTTTACTATTACGATGGCAATCAAGAATCACCCGACAATGGCAACGATTACCTTACGGCAGGTGCCGGCGCTTATGGTTCCCAGCCGGGGAATGTGACCATCGTGGCCGGTGGCAATGTGACCGGCCATTATCTCGTGGCCAACGGCACCGGCAGCATTTTGGCCGGGGTTCAAATGGACGCGTATGGCAATCCAGTCACAGATTCATCCGGGAATTATGTGCTGGGCACCTCCGGCAGTGCGGGGACGGATCTATCATACAACGGTCTGGCCTTAAGCTTGATCACTGGCGGCTGGAATGTGGCTGCGGCGCAAAACATCCTTTTGCAGGAAGTCCGCAATCCCAATGGCGATTTTGACATCAGCGGCGGAACCTCTTTGAACCATAACTTCAATTATGCGCCCGGCGACTATGTTGATTTGTCCGCCGGCAACCTGGTGCAATTGGGAGCCTCCGTCGCGCTCCCACGCGCGTCCGGTGCCAATAATAATGTGCCCGTCATCTATCCCTCCACCTTGAATATTACGGCGGGCGCCGGCGGTGTCATGCTGGGAGCTCCGGGTTCGCCGACCAGCCTCACCCTTTTCCCATCGCCGCAAGGCGGTCTCACCATCAACACGACCGGCTCCCTGGTCAGCGATCTTAGTTCCGTTCAAGGCGCCCCCCAACTCTTTAATCTGGTTGTCTCGGATGCCGGCCATAGCCAATACACCACGACCGCCAATTTTGGTGTGAACGACCACGCCGCCACGCCGGTTCATCTCAACAATCCCACCCCCATTGAATTGGACATTGCCGGCGACATGGACCTCGTCAATCTGGTTGTCCCCGAGGCGGCGCAAATCAACGTGGGCGGCAACATGAACAACTGCGGGTTTCAAGGCATGAACCTGTCCGCAGCTCCGAGCTTTCAAGTTCAGGTACCGGAAGCGGATGGACCCGCTCGCACGGTTACGGTTGACCCGGGTGTTACCAGCATTGATGTGGCCGGTGACATCATCAACCGGAGCGCATTCACTTCCATTGATTTGAGCCAGGTTCCCGGCGCGGAAGCCCCCGACCTGTCTGTCCTTGCCCAGGCGTTGAACAACAGTCTTTCGCTTTCGGCAACAACATTGGCCACGAGTTTTTATTACAATCCCACGACCCAGACACTGACCTATCAAAACATTCCCGGAACGACCCTCCTCAATGTCCTGAACCTGCTGAACAGTCTGCCGGTTCAACAATACATCAACGGCATTCCTCAATGGGAAGACCCGCCGTATGATACGATACCACTGCCGGCTCCCAACCCCGTTTCTGTCCTGGGCAATCCGACCACCCCGGGCACCGTGGCGTACGCGTTGCTGGCTCAATACAACGCTTTGGGCGCACTTCCGTATAACGCGAGTTCGTACGGGTACATCCTTGGCGGTGGCGGACAATTCGACATTACGGCGCGGACCATAGACCTTGGAACCTCGGCCGGAATCCAATCGCTGGGAGTAGCGCTTTACACGGTTCGCGGCAGTTACCCGCTCGCCAGCTTGTTTGGCAATGGCGGCGTGTTCGACAGTGGGGCTGATATTTCTGTCACCACCACGGGAAACCCCGCCGCTGGCGAAACCGCGAACGGCGACCTTATCGGCGATCTGGATATGTATTCCACCTCCATCGCCTCCTTGAATGGCGGCAATGTCTCAATTAACGCCGGCGGAGATGTCAATGCCGGCTCGTCAGTTTTTACCGTCAATGCCTTTTCTGTACTTGGCATTTACTCAACCAGCGGGGGTGATGTGTCCGTCATCGCCAACGGAGATATCAACGTCAATGGTTCGCGCATCGCGGCTTATAATGGCGGCAATGTCACGGTGGAATCGCTGCACGGCAACGTTGACGCCGGGACCGGCGCGAACGGTTATGTGGCTGTGGAAGACGTTTACGAGAACCCGGTTTCGCATCAAGTTTATCACCAGAACTGAAGCCATTCCCGGGAGTGGAATTCTCGCAACGACTTTCCCGCCGCCACTGCCTGGCTCTACTTTCCCGGTGCAAAATAACACCGTCGGCAATATTTTGGTCGAGGCACCCGAAGGAGACATCAGCGCCGGTCTTGGCGGCATCATTCAGGTGCCGCTAAATGGGGTGGACAGCCCAAATGCAACCGTGGAAGTTTTGGCCGGTTATGAACTGCAGGACGCGAATGGAAACCGGGTTTTGGCGGGAACCCTTGACAATGGAACGCCCGTGCCGGTGTTCAGCGCACAGAACGTTGTCACCCTGGGTTCAGCCATCCAAGTATTGCCATTGGGCAGCAGCCTGCCGGTTTCGCTTACGCCAGTCTTGGACGCCAATGGCAATCCGCTTCTTGATGCCAGCGGACATCCGCTTTATGTGGAAACTTCGGATGCCTCGAAGCAGATCGTTGAGTTCGTCAACGACAGCATCCAACCCTACCTCAATTCCAGTGGCAATCCGGTAAATGTTGCCAAGCCGCTTGATGCCAACGGCCAACCCTATACCGACGCTCAAGGGAACCCGATACTGGTTCTGGGCAGAAGCATTGACACCGGCGCTTCCGGTATCATTGCACAAAACGCCGTGCTGAAGGCCACCGGCGGCATCAAAGGTGTCATATTCAGCGCACACAATATCGTCCTGGACTCTACCGGCCCAATTATTGTCATTGCACTTGGACGCAGCATTCAGGCGACTGGCCCGATTGGTCCTACCAGCGAGCTTATTGCACCGACCGTTACCGCGCCGACTGCTGATCCAACAAGCATTCAATCTGCGAATGCCAACGGTGGCGGATCCACATTCGCCAAAGGCACAACCGCCAATGCCACCTCCCAAGCCGCCTCCAGCCAGGATGCCAACCAGACAGCTACTTCATCCGATCAAGGCGAAGACGACGACAAGAAAAAGAAGAAAAAGGAGGTCGCCCTTGCGCAAAAGGTCGGCCGCGTCACTGTGATTTTGCCAGCCAAGAGTTCACCGCCGAGTTCGTCCCGAAAACAAACCTCAACCCAACCATTATAACCACCATGTTTGTTCATCCCTTGTTTGCCGCCAATGCCGCGGTGTACGCCATCCAAAACGCCACCACCGAAGGCAAGATCACCGTCATCGCGCTGCTGGTCCTGTCGCTGTTCAGTTGGACGATCATCATCACCAAGTTCCGCCAGTTGATCGATCGCGCGGAAGGCGACCAAAAAGTTCTTTGCCGCCTACAACTCCACGCGCGATCCGCTGGACATCCAGCGCAAAGGCGAAGAATTCGACGGCGCGCCCGCCTACCAGCTCTACATCCGCGGCGCGGATGAACTGGCGTATCAATTGAAAAACAATCCGGTGCAGGTCCAATCCGTCAGGCGGGTGAACCCGATGGAAGGCGTGGAGCACACCAACACTGATTATCTCGCCAAATCCATCGACGGTCAAAATCAGCATGGCGTCGTTCGAGGCGGTGAAGGTGATCCTGGAAGAGGCCGCCGCCGCGGAGGCCATGGCACTGGAGAAAGGCATGATTGTGCTGTCCACGGCGGTGGCGGGCGGGCCGTTCATCGGCCTGCTGGGCACGGTCTGGGGCGTCATGGCCACCTTCGCCGGCATCGCCGAAAGCAACGCCGCCAGCCTCACGGCCATGGCGCCCGGCGTGGCCGGCGCGCTCATCGCCACGGTCACCGGCCTGCTCGTCGCCATTCCCGCCATGTTCGCCTACAATTTCATGGTCACCACCATCCGCGCCATCACCCAGGAACTGGACGGGTTCGCCAGCCGTTACGCCACCCAGATTGAGCACGTCTATGTGGATAACGTCCGCTGACATCGAGGAAATCGCCGGACGCCATCGAAGCGCCTGGCCGGGCACATCGTCGGCGCATTGAAGAGCAAGAAGCCGCCGCGCTCGTTGAAGCATGAAGAAATGTTCGCAAGTCCGCGCATCGAGTCGCTGACGGAGTTGAACATCACGCCGCTGCTGGATCTGGCGTTCGTGCTGCTGGTCATCTTCATCATCACCACCATCCCGCCGGTCAACGATCTGGATTTGAAACTGCCCACCGCCGCCAAGCATCAAAAAGACCCGCCGCGCAAGGCCAATTACATTACCGTTCAGGCCGACGGCACGATGTATTTGAACAAGAAGCAAGTCGCCGATGCCTCTGACATGCTGCAAACCCTGATCGGCCTGCGCACGGATGACCCGGACCTGAACGTCATCATGCGCGGCGACAGCCAGACCAAATACCGGCAAATCCGCGCCGTGCTCGATGTTTGCCAGCAGGCCAACGTGGCCAAAGTGGATCTGGCCACCGAAACCGCCAACCGGAACTGACATGCTGCCGCACACCCAACCGCGCAAAAAGCGCAACTCGTCGAAGGTGAACCTGCTCATCTCGTTGGTCTTTCACGCGTTGATTGTGCTGACGCTGCTTTATTTTGCCGCGCGCGAGGGATTGCTGGGCAAGCAATTCAAGAAAATTTCGGTGGAGATGGTCAAGGAAAAGCCGCCGGAGAAACCCAAGGAACCGGAAAAGCCCAAGGTCGAACCGCCCAAGATCGAGCAACCCAAAGTTGCTGCCACGCCCAAAGCTCGAACCGCCCAAAGAAGCCGCCGCCCACCGTTGCCGCTCGCCCAACCGTCGCGCCGCCGGCGGCGGAATTGCCGTCGTTTGTCTTCGAGGGCGGCAAGGCCGTGGAAACCAGTTCCGATCCCGTGCAGCTTTACAAAGGCTCAGGTCGAATACGCCTTGCGGTCGAAGTGGCACCGGCCCGAGAACATCGCCGACGACGATTATGTCGCGGAAGTGGAGGTGACGGTGGACCGCGAAGGGCAACATCAGCGACCCGGTCTGGAGAAGGAGTCCGGCAACAAGCGCTGGGACGATTCGGTGCGGCAGGCCTTCAACACGGTGAAGAGCATGGACCGGCCGCCGCCGACAAATTTCCCATCACACGTGTCGTGCGCTTCGACGTGCAGGAAGAAACCGAACCCATCCTCCAGTGATGTTGTGAAAAAGACTTCGCACAGCCATCACAGTTCGCTCAGCGAGTTGAACATCACGCCGCTGCTGGACCTGGTGTTTGTGCTGCTGGTGATTTTCATCATCACGACGCCGCAGATGATGAACAATCTGGAAATGACGCTGCCCTCGGGCAAACCGCCGCCCAGGACCAACCAGCCCAAACCCAAAATCAACAAGATTGTCGTGGACGCGAAGGGCCAAACCTTTTTGAACGACGAATCCGTCACCATCCCCGCGCTCAAGGACAAACTGCAACAATTGCAGGCCGACAATCCCGACCTGAGCGTGGTGGTCAAAGGCGCCGACGACGTGGATTATCAGAACATGATCTACGTGCTGGACGTCCTCCGGCAATTGGACATCACCAAGGTTGGCCTGGCCACGGAAGGGGCAGGTCTATGAAACCGCCACAAATCTGTTGGACGGATACATGTCAAGAGGCAATCTCGTTTCCCGTCCGCACGCGGGCGCATCTCGAGTTTTGAACCGGGGCCGGACAATTCTCATTAGCTCCCGGCTTCAGCCCGGTGAAAATGGTTGCCGGCCATTGGGAAGCCGTTGCACCGGCTCCCACCCACTTGAACGGGGCGCGGCCGCGATCAGGAAAATCAAATTGATCCCTGCCACCGGCCTGCTGCTCGTGCTGATGTTGGCCGGCTGTGCGACGGACCGGGAGACAATTGTGTTTAGCGATGAAATCCCGCGGCAGTCCATCAGGAATGATTCACTCCCGGCACCGCCGCCCAAAAAGTCGTTGGAAAAACCAGACCGCATCCAGATTGAGGCGGAAATCTTCGGCTGGTTATTGCAGCGTCATTTCGGAGACGACGGCGGGTATTCGGCGGTTTTCCTTCAGACTGGAGAGGCCGAAACCGAGGCGCTGATGAAACGGTTCCCGGGACACGTTCCGCCCATCAAGCCCTTGTTGCGCGTGGAGATGCGCCCGGGACGATCGCCGCTGGATCGGGACGCGGACCGTCCGGCGATGATTCTAAGTGTGGACACGCTGGACCCTGAGGATGGCACAGTTGAAGCGGTAGGCCGATGGTTTGCGGGCGATGCGGTGACGGGTTTTTACACCTTTGAATTGAAAAAAATCGGCGGGAAATGGCGTATCCAAAGCGTCAAATAAAAATTACCGGGTGGGACCACCACCTTGCCCGCCGACTTGCCGCGCTACAGTTTAGCAACGGCGGGTCGAAAAACATTGAACATCCAACGCCCAACATCCAAGTGGCGCGCGTTCCCTTCATTGGAAGTTGAATGTTGGATGTTGGATGTTGGATGTTATATTTGGCAGATTCACCGCGGCATTCTGTTACGCGCCAGTCGGGAGCGCAGCCTGCCCTTTCGCTCCGGCGTGACGGATGTCCTGGGCTTCGCAGAGATAAACGACTTCCTCGGCCACATTTTTGGCGTGGTCGGCGATGCGTTCCAGGCTTTTGGCGGCCACCATCCAGTTCAGGCAGCGGCCAATGGTGCCGGGATGGGCCACCATGTGCTGCGCGAGGGCCTCGTGGATTTGTCTGTTGAGCGCGTCCACCTCCTTGTCGCGCGGGATGATGGCGCGGGCGGCGGCGGAATCCCAGTTCACAAACGCGTCAAGCGCGGCCTTGACCATGTCGAGCGCCATGCCGGCCATGCGCGGCAGGTCCAGATTGATTTTCACGGGCGCTTCCCGGCTCAAATCGCGCGCGCGCTTGGCGATTTTCGCCGCCTCATCGCCGACGCGTTCGAGGTTCTGGGAAATTTTCATCGCCACGGTGACGAGGCGCAGGTTGGTGGCCAGCGGCGCCTTGGTGAGCAGTTGAATGACCAGTTCGTCAATCTCCACCTCGAACTGGTCAATGACGCGGTCGTTTTCCCTGACCTGCAGCGCGAGGTCGGAATCGCGCTGGACGAGCGCCTGCACGGCCTGATTCACGGCGGTCTCGGCGTGGCTGGCCATCAGCAGCAGCTTTTGCTTCAAACCGTCCAGTTCCATCTCGAAGTGGGTTTCCATAATTTTAATTCCGCCTCATCTCAAGTTCAAGTGGTAATCGATAAGCTTAAATCCTGCCACCGCCACGACGAATTGCAAACGGGATTATAGATTACGATTACGATTAAGATCAAGATTAAGATTAAAGTTTTAATTTTAACCGAACCGGCCAGTGACATAATCTTCCGTGCGCTTTTGCGACGGGCTGGTGAAAATCTTCGCCGTGGGGCCGAATTCGACCAGTTCGCCGAGATAGAAAAACGCCGTGTAATCCGACATGCGCGCCGCCTGCTGCATGTTGTGCGTCACAATCACAATCGTGTAATCCTTTTTCAACTCCAGAATCAAATCCTCGATCTTGGCCGTCGCCAGCGGGTCGAGCGCGGACGCCGGTTCATCCATGAGCAGCACCTCCGGCTGCACCGCCAGCGCGCGGGCGATGCACAGGCGCTGCTGCTGGCCGCCGGACAAACTGATGGCCGGCGCGTGCAGGCGGTCCTTGACTTCGTCCCACAACGCCGCCATGCGGAGCGACTGTTCGGTGCGCTCGGCGAGCAGCCTGCGGTTGCGCACGCCGTTCAAGCGCAGGCCGACCGTGACGTTGTCAACGATGGACATCGTCGGAAACGGATTCGATTTTTGGAAGACCATCCCGACGCGGCGGCGCACCACGACCGGTTCGACGTTGCGCGCATAGATGTCCTCGCCGAACAGCCGGATTTCGCCCTCCACACGCGCCTCGGGAGTCAGCTCATGCATCCGGTTGAGCGCGCGCAGAAAAGTGGATTTGCCGCAGCCGCTCGGCCCGATGATGGCGGTGACGGCGCGGGCAGCGATGTCCAGCGACACGTTTTTGAGCACCTGGTTTCCGCCGAAAGACACCGAGAGGTGGCGCACGGTCAGCGCCGGGAGCGCCCGCGGATTTCTGTCTCCGGTTCGGGGCTGAGTGTCTGGTTGGTGGTCGGGGGCATGGCGGTTTCTGTTTCAAGTGCGCTGGCTGAAACGGTCGCGGGTGAGGAAACGCACGCCGATGTTGACGGCCAGCACGAGCACAAGCAACACGAACGCGCCCGCCCAGGCCTGCCGGTGCCAGTCGTCGTAGGGCGAGATGGCGTAGATGAAAATTTGCAGCGGCATGGCGGCAATGGGTTCGGTCAGTCTGTGCGCCCAACCCAGGTTGCCGAAGGCGGTGAACAGCAGCGGCGCGGTTTCACCCGCCACGCGCGCCAGCGCCAGCAGCACGCCGGTGACGATGCCTTTGAGGGCGGTGCGCATGACGATTTGCGCGATGGTCCTCCACTTGGCGATGCCCAGCGCGAGCGCGGCCTCGCGGTAGCCGCCGGGCACCAGTTGCAAAACCTCTTCCGTCGTCCGCATCACGAGCGGAATCATCATCATGCCCAGCACCACGCCGCCCGCCAGCGCGGAAAAGCTGTGCATCGGCACCACCAGCAGCGTCCAAACGACCATGCCCCAGGTGATGGACGGCACGCCGTTCAACACGTCGGCGGCGAAACGAATCCACCAATTCAACCGCGACGAGCCGTATTCAGAGAGGAACACGCCGCCCAACACGCCGACCGGCACGCCGAACAGCGCGGCCTGCCCCAGCAAAATGAACGTACCGACAATGGCGTTGGCCATGCCGCCGCCGGCCTCGCCGACCGGCTTGGGCAATTGGGTGAAGAACGCCAGGTTGATGGAACTGAAACCGAGTTTGACGAGGTGATAAAAGACCAGCAACAACGGCGTGATGACCAGAATCGCGCACGCGAACGTCAGCGTCTGGACGACGGCGTTCTTGAAATTGCGCCAGCGATGGTTGGGGGCGGTCATCGGATTGACGATTGACGATTGACGATTGACGGTTTGACCCGGCTTGGGCAGGAGCCACGCCGTGTTGACCCCATCGTAAATCGTAAATCGTAAATCGTAAATGGCATGTCAGTTTTGGGGTTTGACGGACGGCCCGGCGAACGTTTTCAACAGCAATTGCGCGAAGATGTTGACCACCACGGTCACGCCGAGCAGCACGAGGCCGAGTTCAAACAACGCGCTCGGATACAGGTTGCCGGTGGTTTCATTGAATTCGTTGGCGATGACGCTGGCCAGCGTGGAGCCGGGAGCGAACAGTGACGCGGAGATTTGCGCCGAATTACCAATGACCATGGTCACCGCCATCGTCTCGCCGAGCGCGCGGCCCAACCCTAAAATCACCGCGCCGAAGAGGCCTTTTTTGGCATAACTCAACACGGCGATGCGGGTGACTTCCCAGCGCGTTGCGCCCAGCGCGTAAGCCGCCTCGCGTTGCAAGCCGGGCACCGAGCGCAGAATTTCGCGCGAGACCGACGTGATGATGGGGATGATCATGATGGCGACGATAATGCCGGCCGGCCAGCATGCAAGGCCCGTAGTTTGGTCCCTGGAAAAGCGGCAGAAAACCAAAAGTGCTTCTCAGCACCGGAACGAGATGATTGTGGAGCCAGGGCACCATGACAAAAATTCCCCAGAGGCCAAGAATGACGCTCGGCACGGCGGCGAGGAGTTCGATGAACATGATGAGCGGCTGGCGCACCCATAACGGCGCGAGTTCGGTGAGATAAACGGCGGTGGCGATGCTGATGGGCACGGCGATGATGAGCGCAATGGCCGACGAAACGAGCGTGCCAAAGATGAACGGCAGCGCGCCGAACACGTCGTTGACCGGGTCCCAGTCGCTGCTGACCAGAAAGCGCCAGCCAAATTTTTGCAGCGCCAGCTGCGAGCCTTGCGTGAGTTCGCGAACGATGAGCACGATGAGGGCGAAAACGACCAGCGCCATGACCAGCGTCAGCCATTTAAAGGCACGGTCGCCAAAGCGGGACCCGCCACGCGTTTGCATGGTAGCCGGTCGCACTGGAGCGGACTCATTCACGTTTCAATTTTTCCATCTTACGCATCCCGAAGGTAGGGCCGACCTGCCGGTCGGCCTAGTCGCGCGGCAGCGCGACCCTACCGTCTGCTTGAAAATCAAAAGGACGAAGAGCGGGAGGAACTGCGCTCTTCGTCCGGCTCACGCCCATAAAACTACCGGGCAGCGGAGCGAAGTCAGCATCTAATTGTGCCAATCAGGTCCAATTCCCGGTTTTGGACGTTGTCCGGCAAGGGCGCGTAGTCGAGCGTGGACGAAATTTTCTGGCCATCCGTGACCGCCCACTTCAAAAAGGCGACGAGTTTCCTGCCATGTTCGGCGTTCTTCTGCTGCTGATAAACCAGAACCCAACTCGCGCCGGCGATGGGATACGCCTTGTCGCCCGGCGCGATTGACCATGGAGAACCGGAAATCATCGGGAATTTTCGCGGTGGCCAGCGCGGCGCTGACGGAGTCAGGCGTGGGGGAGATGAAATTGCCCGCGGCGTTCTTCACGTCGGCGTAAGGCATTTTATTCTGGTCGGCGTAGGCCAGTTCGGCGTAGCCGATGGCGCCGGGAAGTTGTTTGACCTGTCCGGCGACGCCTTCGCTGCCCTTGGCGCCCAGGCCGATGCCGGCCGGCCATTGCACGGACGTGCTTTTGCCCACCGTGTCCGCCCACGCGGAGTTGACGCTGCTGAGATAGTCCGTGAAGATGAACGTCGTGCCGCTGCCTTCGGAGCGATGCACGGGAACAATCGGCAAATCGGGCAAATCAATGCCCGGATTCAACGCCGTGATTTTCGGATCGTTCCATTTGGTGATGTTGCCGAGATAAATGTTGGCGATGACGTCGCTGTCCAGTTTCAATTTCGGATCGCCCTTCAGGTTGTAGATGATGGCGACGCCGCCGGCGACGACGGGCAGGTGCAGGATTTTGCCCGGCGCATTGGACATCGCCTCATCGGTCATCGGCGCGTCGGAAGCGCCAAAGTCCACGGTCTGGTTGAGCAATTGTTTCTGCCCGCCGCCGGAACCGATGGATTGGTAATTGAAGCGGACGTTCGGGTCCAGCTTGCCGTAGGCCTCAAACCATTTGGTGAAGGCCGGATAATCAAACGTCGAGCCGGCGCCGTTGATGAGTGTCTGGGCGTTCACACCGGTTTGCATGGCGAGCAGCCAACCGCTGCCGATGAACAAGAAAATCAGTTGTTTCATTTTCATTACAGTTAATCAGCCGTGCATTTATTGTTCACGTTACATTTAAGTTAAAATGGCCAGCAGCCATTGGCTGCCGGTTCATTTTAAAATATCCACGTCAAATCCAGTTGCAACACGTTGTAATTTCTGATCGGGTTGATGCCCGGAATATCCAGGTTGTTGCCCCCGGTGCCGAGACTGTCTTTGATCTGGTTGGCATAACCGTAGCGGACCGTGCCGATTATGGCGTCTGTAAGGCCGTAGGCGAATGCCGTGTAAAAACCCTGAAGGTTGGCACGGCCTTCAAAAAAGTCGGAGTCAATGAGGTTCACGTCCAGAGCATATTGTTCGATGGACTGCCAATAAAACCGGGCTTCCCAAGTGTTTTTCTTGGAAGTCGTACCATAAACCAGGCCTTGCATTGGGCCATAAACTGGGCTTGGGCTGCCGATGCCAAAGCCGACCTGGTAAGCCTTGTTCTGACCCGTCGCCGCGGAAGACAGCCCCGGAAACGCGCCCGTGGAACCGCCTCCGGCCTGATACGCTGCACGTGCGCGGTCGTCGCCGTAGAAGTTATAGGCCATGTCGCCAAACAGCCGCGCCTGTAACGTGCCCAGCACGGTGTTGTAAATCTTGAAGTCAAATTCCATGGGTATTTCCAGCACCAGAAGGTCATTGATGCCTGCTTGATTGTAGCCGCCATTTAGTCCGTTTACATCACCCTGTCCGACGAACGGGTAATAGGGACTGTCAAGATTGGGCACGGCGCCGGGAAGGGTTGTGTTTCCCTGGCCGGTATAGGTGTAAAGCACCGGCGCGATTTTGAAGGACATGTCCTTGCCAAACTTCACACTGCCGCCAGCCTGCCAGGCCAGCAGAAAGGTGTCGCTGGAGGGAAACGCGGAAGCGGGATTGGGATCTTGATAATCGAACTGACCAAAGCCGGCGAACAAATCAAAATCACCGACGGAATACTTGAATTTTTCATATGCGCCTTCGGGGTTGATGTCGTTATCCCAAACCATTGGCGTTGTGTAGAGCGGCATGGGCATCCTGCCTACGGTCATTTCAAACCAATCGGTTGGATGCCAGCCGAGGTAAACCTGACCGATGTAAATGCCATCGCTGGATTTGTCCGTCGGCGTGCCGCTGAGTGGGCTGGTGGAACTCTTGCCGGTGTCATCAGCAAATGTGACCCACGGCGACCGCGGATTGTTGGAGGTTTCCAGGCGGATGCCGTAGTTAAAATCATCAAACAGGTCGCCCC
The DNA here is from genome assembly GCA_963827205.1 of uncultured Verrucomicrobiae bacterium. Classification (GTDB taxonomy): domain Bacteria; phylum Verrucomicrobiota; class Verrucomicrobiia; order Limisphaerales; family UBA11358; genus UBA11358. The sequence goes on along the minus strand of CAWHAH010000007.1, from coordinate 19,614 downwards.
GCAAACCGAAACGCAAAGCGTAACGGAACCGTTCTCGATAATAGGTGTTCCCCGTCGCGCCGCTGGTCGGGCCGCCCAACCCGGGGTTGTTCGGCGTGGGGTTGTCTACGCCGCGGTATTCATAACGGAGCCGGATGTCGCCAAACAGACCTATGCTCTTGATGGAATCCGCCAGGATCCATTTGGAGGCCGGAAGCCGATTGACCAAATTGGTGGTTTCCTCAGCCGCTTCGGCTCTTAATTCCTTGGCCTCGTCCGCAGAGAGGATTCCCTTCTGTTCCAGCTTGTCAATCAGGGCATCGGAAGACGATTGCGCACGGGATTGAGGGGTCAGGACGACCATGGCTGCCGCGCCGGCAAACAGCACCAGTTTGGTTGAATTCCGTCTCTTGTTTTTATTCTCGGTTGCCATCTTGAGCAAGGCAACACGTTGGAGACCCGTTGTTACAACCATGGGGCGGAATTGTTACATTTGAGTGACAAGCCGCTTCCGTTCGTAACATTGGGAAAGAGGGCCATGAAAGCCTCCCTTTTCGCACGGCTGGTCGAACGCACCGGCCAACAAGAACAAGTCCACCGGCTCGACGTTCGATGCCTGAAGTTCCCCGGCTATTAAAGCTTGGACAGATGTTCTTCGGGCGCCCGCCATCCCACAACCTGCCCGCCCGGCAGACGCACGGCGTTGGTTTGATTGAACACCGATTCATCAGGCCAGGAACCGCCGCCTTCGAGGTGTAAAATAGTGCTTTGCTGTGCCTCAACAATTACCGGAACGGTTACATACCCATAGCCATTGGCGCGCGCAATGACACGATATTTTCCCGCCGGAAGTTCCACCGGCACCGGGTCTTGAAGAATGGTTCCTGAATTATTATGGATTTTCCGCAGCAGCTTCCCATCGGTGCTGAAAATCCTGTAGTCGGAATACTCCGGGCGATAGGGATCACGGCGGTTGAAGTCGGCATTGACCTCATAAGCAGAATAAACCACCAGTGTGCCATTGGTTGAATTTGCGGCCGTCGGTTGAGACAGCGGCGGCCCCACTGTGTCGAGAGCAAGTCCATTTTTTTCGGTGGCGCAACCTGACAAAAGAGCGCCTGCCATAATAAGCATCAAAGTGGAAAAAGTTTTCATAACTTCTATCTTCTGCCACAGTTTTATTCGGATTGAAAGTTTCTGAATAAATTTTAATTCACCGTTCAGCTTGTTTTAATGGGTAAACTCACAACAAGGAGCGAAATCTGTTCATCATGGCCGAACCTCGATGACGGAATTCAGCGAGCCAAAAATGTTCGGGCACATTTTTGCCGGCATCGGGATTATGCGTCCACACTCCGTCCACGATGAATTTGTATTCGTATCGGCCCGGAGGCAGCACGCAGCCGCTTTTCCCACAAGCGCTTGTCGCCATGCCGGATCATGGGCAGACCGTCTGGCAACCAGTCATTGAAGTCACCGCACAGGTAAACCTCCTCCGCCTTGCGGCTGTTCAACACGAAAACCACCTCGCGATGGGCTGCGGCGGCTGGGTGGCCGCCCGGCTTTTTCATGCCCACGATTGCTTTTGACATACGAATCCTTTCCACATTTTCGGCATCAGGTTTTCGCTTACCGATGCGACGCACATGCTGTTCGTCCTCGGAATCGCTCGCGTTCCTGACCCACCTGTTTCCATCTTAATTGACACGCTGAAGATTAATGACGGATGAAGAGCGAATTAAAATGCGAAGCGAGGCAGGGGTAGCGCTAACGCCATTCTGTTTTGTATTGGAACATGCAGCCGCTGCCGAGCCCGAGCTTGGCCATCGGCCCTGCCACTTCAACGATGACCACCGCCACCACCGCCGCCGCCATGACCGCCGCCACCCCATCCGCCGCCACCGCCATGGAAACCTCCTCCGCCACCACGGAAACCACCACCTCCGCCGTGAAAAAAGCCGCCGATGCGGTGGAACCATCCTCCGCTCCGTTGGCTTGCGCTGAAACTATTCCCACCACGCCAACCTCCGTATGAGTAGCTTTGGACATTTCGGTTCAAACTGGCAAACTTCGGCGAGTAGAAAGGTTGGTTCTGACCGACATACGGCCGGTAAGCATTTCCAAAACCAGCGCCATAATTCCACTGCTGTCTCGGCGCAGACCAGACCCGGGAGCCGGCTGGATTCCAAGCGCTGCCGGAAACATTTTGCACCCGCCCCCATTGTCCGGCTGCGAGTTGGCCAGTCCGCGAATTGTAAGCTCGCCCGTAGCCACCGGTCCAGCCATTGTGGCCTTGGCGGTTGGCAGCGTTAAAACTATTGCCGGCAAACCGCCCGCGTTGATCATTTCCCCTGAATGCGCCAGAAGTATCCCGATGGTGGTAAAAATCAGCGCCAGTATTGGCCCAGTCGCCGCGGTCCCCATCCCTCCATCCGTCACGGCCATAATCATGCCAGCACCGATAACCTCCCCACCATGGGAATGGCGGATAACAGCCCCACCAGCCAAATCCCGCAAATCCACAGCCCCAGCCGAACCCGCAGTCGAAGCCCCAACCCCACCACGGCGTCCAGCAATCGTCAAAGCCGCAGCCCCAGGTGACGGGCGGACCATACCAGACCGATCCGATCCAAGGCGCGTAATCATACCCGGTGCCATAGACAACCGTTCCGTCATCTGCGACTTCCGTTCCCAGGTAACCGGGTGTGTATCCCTCATAAACCAGGTCGGGGGTTGAGCCATACACCTGCACGTAAGTGAGGTAGTGCAAGGGTGAACTGGTCGGGATCGTATAAATCACCGCCGGAACGGATGCCGCCACCGTCCAAGGACCATTGGCGGAGGTGGAGACATACCAGACGCCGTCCTGGCAGGCATACCACGATTGCGGATCCACTTCGATAATGGGCGTGGCACTGTTGACGACGTAATGGAGCGGCGTGCCTTCAATCGCTGCCAGTTGCACGGCGCCGTCAACCTGCGGATTTTGCATCTGGTCGGTTCGCGGTACCGCCGTGCTTTGCGGGATGCTGTTGGCAATGAGCGCTTCCTCCGCCTCTGACGTGCCCGGCACACTGGCCTTCACGTTTTCCTTGGGACTGGTATCCGGAATGTTGGCAAAATCAGACGGCAATTGATTGCCCGGCACAAACTGCCACGGGCCATTCAACGATGGAGCGCGATACCAACGGCCGGAAATCAAAATGTAATTCTGCTGGTCGGTCAACAACTTGAACACGTTGCCCGAGGTATTGACGGCGTAGAGCAGGTCCGTGCCGGGAATGGAAGCAAAATCGGGCAGTCCGCTGAAGGTGATGAGTTCGCTGGGCGTCGTGACCGCGAAAACGTCCGGAATGGCCGAAGTGCTCAACGACGGCTCCGTCTGCGTGACGGCGTTCGGTGTTCCCTGCATCAAATCCACCTGCCCGGAATCCAGCGCCTGCTTCTCCGCCACGGCGGCACCGTCGGGTGCGCGTGTTGCAATCATCCAATGGCCATCGAGCGAATCGGCCTGAAGGTAGCCGTCGAAAATGTGCAGGTAAAACCGGCCGGACCGATCCTTCAGCAGCAACACGCGGGTGTTGATGGCGCGTTCCAAGCCGGTGCCCGGCACGGGACGCCAGGCGGGTGGGCCGTCAAGATAGACCAGCACGGCCGGCCGGGTGGCAATGATGATCTTCGGCGGCGTGTTGATCAGGCGTTCCGCCTTCTGCGGCTGGACGTAGGTCAAACTGCCTTCCAGACGATCCAGCGACAGTGACGGCGCGCGTTCGGAAAAAACCTGGCGCAGCGTCGCTGCATAATTTTGCATTTGACCGTGGGCGGAAGGAAAATCCGTGCCCGTGACTTCTACGTCGGCCAGCGTGACCGTGCGCGTGGTTTTGTTCACGAGCGTGATGGCGCTGAATCCCAACACGCCGTAAGTCGGCTGCGCCTGGCCATAAGGCTGGACGGCCACGGCACTACGGCCCACGAACTGGCGGCCATCCCACGAGTCGCATTGCGGCTCGAAAACGGTGTAAGTGTTTGCGCCGCTGATGAACACCAGCGGCCAAGGATCGCTGACCGATCCGGCAGCCGTCACGGCTGCGTCATAGAATGGCCCGTCGGCCGTTTGCGCGGCATTTCTCGTGGCACAAGATAACAATAAAACGACGGTTCCGATGGCCAAGGCCGAGACAATGACGCGCTTCATAACTTTGTCCTCCTCAACACTGCCTGATCATCAGGCAGGTTCTTTTTCTAACCGGCCGGGCCGGATAGGTATGACGATTTGAGTTCATTTGCCGTCCCATCACTTTCAGTGGCTCGATCATCTCCTGGACACCGAACCGTCCACTATTTTGGACGCCCCGAACATTATTCCTGCATGAACGGAAAATTAAAAAGCCGACTGCGATGGGAATCGTTCCAACTTGGGGATCGCTTCCGCCGGGTGAGCGGTCTCCTGGTCCGGGTTACCTATGACATTTTAATCCGGAGTTCAGAGACGGTTAATGTCCGGGGTGTCAATTACTATAGACGGAGAGGTGTGAGAAAGCCGCCGGTTCCGTCAAGTTGAAGCGGCCTTTTCTGAAGACGCTGCGGACTAAACGTCTGCCTCCGTTCGAGGGCGCACGAGCCAGATTAAAACTCCCGCCTGACACCTCTCCAAAAATGAAAGGAATGAAGTGTCATGAAAAACGTCCATTTCCTTCTGGGCGCCGGTTTGCTTTCATTGTTGGTTGGATGCGCCTCAACCCCGGTTGCACTTGCGCCCGTCGGACCGAATCCGATTGGCAGCGAAAGCATGGCTGCCGAGGGCGGGCTGCAAGTCTTTTCCAGCCTGGTTGGACGCAGTGAGGGCGACAATCCCACCTGGTATCAGCACACCGATTATGATGTCTATGATCTGCACGGGAAGCTGGTAAGGCACGTGAATAACACCATCGGGTACTACGCAAAAGCTCCCCGCCGAGTGTCTCTGCCGGCCGGAAGGTATCTGGTGAAGGCGCAAGCGAACGATTACCTTTGGGTCAGCGTGCCGGTCACAATCGAGCGCGGTCAAACGACGAAGCTCCACTTGGACGACAACTGGAAGCCTCCTTCTGATACGTCAAAGGCGGAACTGGTCAGCCTCCCCAACGGCAATCCCGTGGGATGGCAGGCTGAATCCACGAAAGAGATCGGCGTTAACTGATCAATGCCGGTGGCTTGGTTCCGGCGGCATTGGCAAATCGGCAAACGGGCGAGCTCCTGTGTCAGGTGTGACGCACACCGAGCTTCGAACGGCCCGCCACGCTCGCATCTCCGCCCGGGTCACAACACGCCGATGGGTGTGGAGACAGACATGCCGGGAAAGCAAATCACCAAGCGCCCGGTGGTAAAACCGGCATTCATCGCGCCGAGGCCACGTTGAATTCTTGAAAGCAACAATCGTTGATGCCACCCGGCCCGCTCTCAGAATTTAATTCAGTTTTCATACGAGGTTAATGTTCACGCTGTCAGTTAAAATGGACGGAAGATTTTTCGGGCAAATGGGCGGTTGCCGTTACAGCGAAGAAAGCAAATGAAAACCTCGCTTGAAAGAATCGAACCGCGGAACCAGGCGGCACCGGCGGGCGCGACCACTTCCAAGGCTCCGCCCGCGGGTAACGGTGCAAGCGCCTCCATTGGCAGGTCGAACGTCTGGCTGACGCATACGGACCTTGAACCAATAAATCAAACACTGACATCGCTTGTCTGGCGAAAGGAATTTCATGCCGAAGTCAATTAATCACAGAGAACAACGTCTTCGCGTAACTCCCGTCAACTCGAAACGCATTGAAGTGACTTTTGTGCTGGAGCTTCCCGAGGCACAGGAGGTCTGTCTGTACGGTGATTTCAGCGGCTGGCCAACGGCCGGTCTGCGCCTGATTCGACGCAGCCAGAATGGTCGGTGGGAAAAGCGCCTCATGTTGCCGCCGGGCCGGTACGAATACAAATGCGTCGTTGACGCGGAATGGATCCATGACCCGCACGCCAGCCAGAATGTGCCGAACCCCGGCGGCTCACTTAATCCAGTCTTGGAGGCTCCAACGTGAAAATGCTGATTCAATCCTTTTGTCCCCTATGTGGGAAAGCGTGCCCCTGGGCAAAACTGCATGTTCACATCAATGCGGAACGCGAAGTAATCCGCCAAGCCACGATCGGAGTGATCCAAACCTCCCATCCAACCTGGGTCGCAGAAGACGGCGTGTGCGAACGGTGCTGGAACTCGTACCGGGTCGTGAGTCAGGTGATCCGTTTCTTCAAAGAGTTCAGGAACCGAAATATCCGCACGGGCGGCAGGGCATTACGCATCTTGTCTGTGGACACCAATGGAAACGACTTGGACCCCGAGCAGCCATCTCCAATGCGGATGCGGCAGAAAGTGTCGGTCACTGAAGGGGGCGGAAGATGAGCTGCAAGGTTCAGAACCGGGCCGATGTGCGGACCGGTTTTACGGCCAAAGACCATCTGTGGATTCAACCGCAGATCGACCGGAGCGCGTGCTCCCTCTGGTTGGCAGCAGGTTTTCTTGGCGGCAACGGCCCAAACGACTGGCTTCGCGCTGAACGCGAGGTTCTGACGGAATTCTGCCTGGTCCGTGAAAAAAGATTTTCAGTTCGTTCAGCCTCACGCCCAGAGCGAAAAATCAAGGCGACGCGATCAACACTCCCAAAATTGATTCCGAACACGCGCGAGAATTTTCAGGCACGCAAACCAAACGGAGAAACCATGGCACCGGCAAACAGCTTATGAAAGATACAAGTCCAGACCTTCAAGTTCGAATCCACGGGATTGATGGCTCGACGCGGACATTTATCCAGAACGATCCCGATCTGGTCAATCGCACGCTTCATGAGCTCGATCCCACTCGAATCTTAACTCAAGACAGAATCACCATCGCCGACGAGCACTCGGTGGCCGCGTTTCTCCCGCCCTTGGTCACGCGAATTGACCTGATCACCGACCGGCTTTCAGTTTGGGATTTCCCGTTCGCAATCGGGGCGTTGTTGGAGCTGACGGAGACGGAGTTTCTGGAGCATCTCCATGGCCGGCAGCGGTCGGAACCTCCGCACTTGCAAGGTGATTTCCCGGTTTTTTTGGACATCGAAATGGTGAATGGCCAGCACACATTGCTTTGGATGGAAATCATTGCCGGGCTGCCGGCGGAACGGTTGCTCAGAATTTATTCCCTGCTCAAAGAGCGGCGTTTGATCTTCGGCCTTCGCACCAGCGGCATTGGGGTGCTGAACCTTGCAAACATGGTACGCTTCCTGGTCCATCCAAAGCCGCCGGACGCAAAGACTGCTGCCGGGTTTGCTGGTCAGGAAAATGGTCAGCAGCGGCCCGGCCTGATCGGGAGCCAAAACCACCAACGAACCATCAACGGAAAACCTCACTATGAAAAACATCTTTAGACACAAAACGGCCTTTACGCTCATTGAACTGCTCGTCGTGATCGCCATCATCGCGATCCTGGCCGCCATGTTGCTGCCGGCGCTCGCCGCCGCCAAACGCAAGGCACAACGCATCAACTGCGTGAATAACATTCACGAAATTAACCTTGCCTTCAAGACTTGGGAAGGTGACAACGGCGACCGCTATCCCATGGCGGTAAGCACGGCCAACGGTGGCGCGTTGGAAGATGTCAACAGTGCTTCACAGACCGGCGCCTACCCTCCCAGTGGCATTACCAACATTTTTTGCGTGATGTCGAATGAATTGAGCACGCCCAAGATTCTGTATTGCACCTCTGACACCGCCGCCGGCCGCAATGTCGCCACGAATTTTCCGCAGTTGGGGCAAGCCAACCCCGGGATAACCACGCAAGGCACAAACTGCATCAGCTATTTCGTCTGTGGCGACGCGGCCGACACTTATCCGCAAATGATTTTGGATGGCGACCGCAATTTGGGCACCGCCAGCTCCGCCGGCACTTACGCCCAGGCAATTATCATGACTGGCGGCCAGATTTGGCCGGGGTCTCTGGCTTCGGGCAACAAGTCATGGGCCTGGACAGGAAACGATTTGCACCTGAAGGTTGGCAACGTAGGCATGGCTGACGGGAGCGTTCAGCAGACAACGTGTTCCGCCTTGTGGGCCGCCATGCTGAATGCCACGAACGGCTCCCCTTATGCGAACCCGTACTACAACTTCCCGAACTAAGGCACAAAGTACATCGAGGTGACGTTGGCACCGGAGCGTGCCCGAGGCACAGGTATAAGAATGACATTCACCCGTCTCAAGTTCAACTCCATGTTGCCACCGATCAGTTACCTGGAAGGGCGGCTGTTGTTGCGGGGGCCGTGGGTCATACCGCTGGCGCTGGCGCTGGCGGTATTGATCGGTATTTTGAATTACGTCACAGGGCGCGACGTGGCTATGTCGGCGTTCTATCTGGTGCCGATCTGCTGGGCCAGTTGGGTGGCCGGACGCCGGGCCGGACTCCTGCTGGCCACCGTCTGCACGGTTTTATGGTTCATAGCCGATCTGAAGTCGGGCTACCTGTATTGGCATCCCCTGATCCCGTACTGGAATGCGCTGATGTTGCTGGTGTTTTTCCTGGTCGTGGTCGGTTTGCTCTCGGCTTTTCAGGCCGCCCACCATCATCTCGAGGAAACCGTTCAACAACGAACGGCGGCGTTGCAGGCGGAAATCGCCGAACGCAAACGCCTCGAAATCGCCAAAGTCCAGTCGGAACGGCTCGCGGCGGTGGGAACGATGGCCGCCGAAGTGGCCCACGAGGTCCGCAATCCACTCGGTTCCATCATCCTGAATCTCGACCTGCTTTACAAGGAGATCAACAAGTTCGCCGAGAAGTGTGGGCAGTCGCCGGCCGAGGGACATTTGCTCGTGGACGAAATGCGTGCCGAGGTCCGGCGCATCCAGAACGTGATTGAAGGTTATCTGCGGCTTGCCCGATTGCCGAAACCACAGCGGCGGCCGATGGAGTTGAATTCGTTGCTCGGGCAAAAACTGGCGTTCGTGCATGGCGAATTCGAGAAGGCCAGAGTAAAGCTACACACCCATTTCGATCCCGCGTTAACTACCATCAACGCCGACCGGGAGCAATTGTGGCAGGCGACGTTGAATCTGATTCGCAACGGGTTGGATGCAATGCCGGAGGGCGGCGAGTTGACCGTCAGCACTTGGCGGGAAGGTCAGCAAGCGCGCCTCAGGGTGACGGACAGCGGCCGGGGAATGACCAAGGAACAAGTCGAGCAGGTATTCGTGCCTTTCTTCACCACCAAACCGGAGGGAACCGGCTTGGGCCTTACCCTGGTCCAGCAGATCGCCACTGAACACGGTGGGCATGTGGAATGTGAAAGCGCCCCGGGCAAGGGCAGCTCATTTACGATGTTTCTGCCGCTCGACAAAAAATCCTGACATGGCCAGCCAACCCGACATCCTGCTGGTGGACGACGACGAGCGGTTGCGCAACGCTGCCGGCAAAGTGCTCGCCGCCGGAGGCCACCGCGTCGTTATGGCCTCTTCCGGCCGGGAAGCGCTGGAGAGATTGAATCAAGAAACCGTGGCACTGGTGGTCAGCGATCTTCGCCTGCCAGACCTCAATGGCATCGCGTTGTTGAAATGGGTCCGTGAACTCCGGCCCGAAACCGAGGTGGTGATGATCACCGGTCACGGCAGCATTGAAAAGGCAGTCGAGGCCATGCGATTGGGCGCGTATGATTTTATCCAAAAACCGCTCGACAGCACTGCCCTGCTTAAGGCAGTGGCCAAAGCCTTGGAGAAGCAGCGGCTCGCCAGCGAAAACCGCCAACTCCGGCATCAACTTCAGCAACAGCGGGGCGTGGACGCGCTTATTGGTGACAGCTCCGCCATACGGGCGGTCAAAGAATTGATCCGCCAGATTGCCCCCACAGAGGTCAACGTGTTGATTCAGGGCGAGAGCGGCACCGGCAAGGAGATTGTGGCCGATGCGCTTCACCATTTAAGCAACCGGCGCGACCGGCCGTTGGTGAAAATCAGTTGTGCCGCGATTCCCGAAACGCTGCTGGAAAGCGAACTGTTCGGGCACGAACGCGGCGCGTTCACCGGGGCCAACACCGCCCGGCCCGGAAAGTTCGAACTGGCCGATGGCGGGACGCTTTTGCTGGATGAGATAGCCGAAATGAGCCCGCAATTGCAGGCCAAGTTGCTGCGCGTTTTGCAGGACGGAAAATTTCAGCGGCTGGGTAGTACGAAGGAAATCCAAGTCAACGTCCGCCTGCTCTGCGCCACCCATGCCAACATCCCGGAAGCGATTGCGGAGGGAAAGTTTCGGCATGACCTCTATTACCGGATCAATACCATCCAGGTCGTGCTTCCGCCGTTGCGCGAGCGACCGGAGGATATCCCGCTGTTGGCCGGACATTTCCTTGGGAAATTTGCCTCCGACATGAACCGGCTGGCCGGCACCATCGCCCCGCGCGCACTCGATCAACTGCTGGCCCATACCTGGCCGGGCAACGTCCGAGAACTGGAACATGTCATACAACGAGCCGTGGCCTTGGCCGACGACGACACCATTGCAGACTTTACATTCGCCCCCGCTGTTTCCAACGGGATGACCGCGCGGAATGGTTCAAACGTTTCCATTGCCATCGGCACGACGGTGGACGAAGCCAAAAGGCGGTTGGTGGAGGCGACAATTGAGCGATGCGCCGGCAACAAACTTCAGGCTGCCCGGATGCTGGGGATTCCACCGCGCACAATGTATCGGCATTTCTCGAATCCGGACCGGTAGGAAGCGTCGGCCAAAATGGCAGCGGCGAGGCTGCCGCGCTGGCAGAACGGGCTGGATTCGCGCATCGTGCCAAAAAGCCCTTCCAGACTGCATCTGTTTCAGAATCAAGCACTTTTCGATGGACTTCGTTTTCTGGCACCGTCCCTGCAAAGCAAAATATTCGACTATGAAGAATATTCGCGACAAATCCGTTTTGATTGTTGATGACGATGCCCGGATGCTCCGTGCACTCGACAAAGTGTTGACTGGCGAAGGTTGCTCGGTGACCTGCGCAAATTGGGCCGGAGATGCCATTGACATCCTGACGGAGCGGATAAAACGGATTGATCTCGTCATCACAGATCTCCGGATGCCGTTCGTGTCGGGCATGACGGCAGTGTACGCCATCCACAAGATCCTTCCCGAACTGCCCATCATCGTGCTGACCGCCTTTGGCAGTCCCGATGTCAAAGCCGAATGCCTTCGCCAGGGAGCAACTGCCTTTTTGGAGAAACCGCTGGACACACCGCAATTGCTGGAAGTGATCGAGAGAATTTTCACATCGCAAAAGCCCGGGCTGGGAGCCATGGCACCGCAGCATAGCCAAAGGTCGAGGTGAAAACATGAAATTACGAGGTGTATTGATATTGTTCGCCTTGTTCGCCGCAGGCCAAGCTGGTGCGCAATCGCAGACCAATGCAACGGCTGCGTCCGCGCCCATCACGGTTGTGAAAGTGAAACTGCACTGGGGCGCGCCGGTTAAGACGCCGAAAACCAAAGAGAATCTGAAGCCGGTTGAAGGTCTTGATCAGCGGGCGTGGACGACAGTCGTAGGCTGGCATCAGGTTGAATCCAACTTTCCTGCTGCTGAATCGCACCGTTCAAAAGTGTGTTTCTTTTGGGTGGATGTCGAACCTTCACCAAAAAGCAGATGGGTTCAATGACAAGCGGCAAACGCCAGTCGGTTTGAGCTGCAATGCCGAAATCCACTTCAAACCGGCGGCCGGCTTTCACTATTGGGCTAACGCAAGCGACTGCCGGGCGGGTGCTGCCGAAGAAGCGTTGGCCTGGTGCCAAACTGGAACTTGTCCGATAAGTGACAACATTTCTTTCAGAGGAGCGAGATGCTTTTCATAATGCCGCCAGCGTTCCAGAGCATGGCGGTAGACGGGCTGGCGCACCTGCCACTGGCTGGTTTCCACCACACACGGGTTGGTGTGGGGAGAAAGACAGCGTTCGTCCCATTCCAGCCCAAGAAACTCCAGCGTTTTGCGCACCGTTTGTTCCGTGTTCAGAACCATATCTTCATAGCTGATTTCCATCAACTTCAGGGTCGGCACCTTCCGCCAATGCTCCATGAGCCTGGCATATTGCCCATAAAAATGGCCAATGTTCCGCAGATCAAATGAGTAATCCAAATATAGGGGAAACCGCTGGAAATAATTGGAAAGACCCGAATCCAGGGGATGACGGGTACAATGGATAATTCGCGCTTTCGGAAACAACATCGCGATAAACCCCAGTTGCCTGAAATTGAGTGGATTTTTGTCGATAACATGCGGAACGTCTAAACCAATGTCACGCCTTAGGCGCTTCTCATAATCATTTATCAGGCGCGCTGCAATGGCAGGGGTGATATACTTTGCCGCCTCTGGATGGATAGCCGCGTTCTCGGTCAATTCCAACAGGCGTGCAGTAAAATCGGCAATGGTTGGCAGCTCGCCTGCCGTGGCTATGGCGCGATGATTGGACAATATATTCGCCAGCAACGTCGTGCCCGATCTGGGCATGCCGACAATGAACAAAGGCGACCGGCTGTCCGACGCAAACGCGAACGGCTGGGCCAGAAAATCTTTGCTGAAAACATCAATGATGCCATCGGTCAGGCGCACGACGCCATCGGAGTCATAAGAAACTCGGGTGTTGCGGATCTGGTTTGCCTGCCGATAGCGCTCGAAGGCTTCATCGTAGAGGCCGCAATCATCGTAGATCTTGCCCAAGGTGAAATAAAGAAGCTCCTGGTCGTCCGCTGACACGCCGGGCCTCTTAAGCAAAGTGTGAATGTGTTTCACCTGCGCATTATCCGCATTTTGATATTTGCGAATATTCGCCAGATTGTACAAGGGGTCCGGAAAATCTGGTTTCAGCTCAAATGCCGTGAGAAACATCTTCTCTGCTTCCTGCATGTCGCCCTTGTTCATCAAGGCAGTGCCCCGGTTGTTATGGGCTATGGCATGATCAGGTTTGACCGCCATAGCTTTGTTATAACTGGCCAGCGCCTCGTCGTACCGCCGCATTTCTTGGAGGATGACGCCCCGGCTGTTATGGGCTTCGGCATGGTCAAATTTGAGTGCTATGGCTTGATCGTAACTGGCCAGCGCGTCCTCATACCGTTTCATTTGTTTCAAGGTGGAGCCTCGGTTGTAATGGGCATTGGCGTAGTCAGGTTTGAGCCTTATGGCCTTGTCATAGCTCGCCAGCGCTTCCTTATACCGCGTCATTTGTTGCAATACCGCGCCCCGGTTGTTATGGACTTCGGCGCAATCTGGAACCTTGGCGAGAACAAGATTGTAAATATCTGCTGCCGCCTGAAAGTTTCCAAGATATTGCTCCTGGAGGGCTAATACGCAGGCCTCCCCAATTGGATACCATCCGCCACGCCAATGGATCACCGTCTGATGCTTGGCTTGTGAATGTGCTGTGCGTCGTTGCCTTCCGTTCATAGTGCCATACCAGCTCAAAGCAAGGCTTGCTCATTGCCAAACTTGACAGCAATTTGGCAGTTTGGAAAACTTTCTGGTCGTTTCGCAGATTACAAGTTAGTTCACCACATCGAGTTCGTTTTAGTATGAGACTTGCGCGCTCAAGCTTCCAACCGCGAGTGAACCTTGCCGATTCTGCTTTTGAGCCAATAGTTCGCGTTCAGCCTGGAGCAAGGCTTTCAGAGCATTTCGATGGCCGTGTCCTTTTTTACGCCAAAGCACCAGTGCCCGTTCCATGATTTGATCTTCCAATTGCATACATTCATCCGCTGGCATGCCCGCCAGGTTGGGAATTGTTTTCGCGGTGGTCTTCATCATCTTTTTTCCCACAATTGATGATTCTGGCAGCAAACCCTGGATCAACTTACCGCAATCAGCGAAACCTGTTCATCCCGTTCATCGCGGGCAACGCCCGTGGCGTGTGGATCCAGCATCGGTCTCCCGTCCACCAGAAACCGGTATTGATGATGACCGTGACTCAACTGCACCTGGGCAGACCACCAGCCGTCCACCGACCGTTGCATCGGGAAGGGATACCAGTGGTTGAAATCGCCCACGAGCGTGACCGACTTCGCGCGGGGTGCCGCGCAATAAAAATTGATCGGCTTGAGTGAATCTCCAGCGGAAAAACGAACCGGCTCGAAATTGATTTGTAACGTATTCATAAACAACTACCTTTCGTTTGCGCTTTCTCTTGTTTTGTGACTCATTCCTTCATGGGATATTGACCATTCAAAGATTAAGGTCGCCTGAAAGCCGAATTAAAATATGCTCCCGCATCGCTGATAAGGGTTTCTGAATGAATTTTAATCAAGTATTTACGACAGTTTAATCAACGTTTGGTCTATTTCTTTGTCGAAGTTACATAATATTTATCCCGTTATGCGAATCCTGCTGGTGGAAGACGAAAAGAAAGTGGCCGACATCATCGCCCGCGGTCTCAAGGCGGAGCGTTATGCCGTGGACGTTTCCCATGACGGCCAAAGCGGCTGGGAAATGGCCGACGCTTACAACTACGACCTGGTCATCCTGGATTTGATGCTGCCCGGCCTGAATGGCACGGAAATCCTGCAAAAAATCCGGCGCAAAAACCAGGAGGTCCCCATCCTGATCCTCACCGCGCGGGACGGCATGGCCGACAAAATCAAAAACTTTGAGGGCGGCGCGGACGATTACCTGACCAAGCCGTTCGCCTTTGCCGAGTTGATGTTGCGCGTCAAGGCGCTGTTGCGGCGCGGTCCGGTCAACCGCTCCAGTGTGCTGCGGGTCGCCGACCTCGAGGTGGACCGTCTTTCGCAGCAAGTCAAGCGCGCCGGGAAAAAAGTCGAGCTGACGGCCAAGGAGTATTCCCTGCTCGAATATCTCGCGACCCATCCCGGCCGGGTGTTTTCCCGCACCATGATCATTGAGCATGTCTGGGACCAGAGCTTCGAGGGGCTGACAAATATCGTGGATGTTTATGTCCGGCACTTGCGCGCCAAGGTGGATGATCCGTACCCGACCAAGCTGCTCCGCACCATGCGCGGCGTGGGTTACAGTTTGAGCGACGAGGTGGACGGATGAATACGCATTCCATCCGGTTTCGTCTGGTGATGTGGTATGCCGGCCTGCTCACCGGCATCTTTTTGCTGCTGTGCGTCCTGTTGTACCTCAATTTGCGGCATTTTTTAGAGAACGATCTGCGCGAATCCCAAGCGCGCCGCGCCCGACAAATCGCCCAGACGCTGCTCGTTCACGTCCAGCAAACCGGCGAAAGATACGTCGCGAGCCAGACAAAGGACTGGTACGAGCCGGAAATCAACGGCCGTTTCATTCGCATCACCCGGGCCGATGGCGAAACGGTTTATCTTTCCGGGGCGCCGAAGGACGGAAGTTTTGATCCGCGTCAGGTGCCGGCATTGACGCCATCATCGCAGCCGGAATTTTCCCACAAATTGAAACTGCCCGGCGGCAAGACCCTGCTCATCGCTGCGCTGAATTTCAAATCGTCCGGCCATCCCGCTTACCTCGTGGAATTCGGCGAGTTGCTGGATCCGGTGGAAACGATGCTCGACCATTTGTTTCTCCAACTGGCGCTGGGCCTGCCGATTGCCGTGCTGGTGGCGGTGGGCGGCGGCTACCTGTTGGTGCGGCGGGCATTGCAGCCGGTTGAAGTAATCACCCACAAGGCCGAGCGAATCACCCAGCACAACCTGAGTGAACGCCTCCCCGAAGCGCATACCGGAGACGAGCTGCAGCGGCTTTCCCATTCGCTCAACCGCATGATTGTCCGTCTCGACGACGCCTTTCAGAATTCCAAACGCTTCGTGGCTGACGCCTCGCACGAACTGCGCACGCCCCTGACCATTCTCCGCGGAGAGCTGGAGAACCTCAGTGAAGATGCGCAATTGAACCCCGAAGTTCGCAGCCGGTTGGGCAGCGTGCTGGAAGAGATCGAGCGGTTGAGCCGGATCGTCGAGCAATTGTTCGCGCTGTCGCGGCTCGATGCCGGCGAGGCGCAGACCGAATGGACGCAATTTGATCTGGCCGAGCTGGCAAAAACCACGACGGAACAAATGAGCCTGTTGGCGGAAGACAAGGGCATTGCCATCACCTGCCAGGCCAGCCAGAAAGTGCCGGTGGAGGGCGATCGCGCGCGGCTTAAACAGGTCGTCGTCAATCTGCTCGACAACGCGATCAAATACACGCCGAAAAAAGGCATGATTCAATTGCGCGTTCACGGTGCCAACGGCCATGCCATTCTGGAAGTCGCGGACAACGGCATTGGGATTCCGCCGGACGCGTTGCCGCACATTTTCGAGCGCTTTTATCGTGTGGATCAAGCACGTGCTAACGGTTCCGAAAGCGCTGGCCTCGGCCTGTCCATTGTCAAATCCATCTGCACGGCGCATGGAGCGGAAGTCGAAGTCCAAAGCACCATTGGCAAAGGCAGCCGGTTCCGCTTCAAACTGCCGTTGCTGAAAAATTGAACCGGCCATGAAATTCAATATCCCCCATTTCCAATTCAGCCTCAAATCCAGCGTGTGGGGCGTCTCGGCGGTTCTCGTCGTCATCGGCCTCGGTGTGTTTTGGGCGACCCGCCATTCGATCGCGCGCATGCCTGCGCCCGCCGATTCAACCAACGCGCCGGCGGCGGGCGTGGCAAAAGTAGCGCGCGAAGACCTTTACAAAGAGGTCACGATTGCGGCGGAATTTCGCCCTTATGATGAAGTGGAATTGCACGCGAAAGTTTCCGGTTACGTGAAGGACATGAACGTGGATTTCGGCGACAAGGTGAAGGCCGGCGAGCTTCTGGCCACGCTCGAAGTCCCGGAGTTGCATGATGAACTGCATAACGCGATGGGGACCGAGCAGAAAGCCGAGGCGGATTACACCAACGCCCACTTGATTTACACGCGGCTGCTCGGTGTCAACCGGGAACATCCCAACCTCGTCGCCCAGCAGGACCTCGACACCGCCCAGGCCAATGACCTGGCCGCCGCCGCCGCCATCGCCGCGGCCAAAGCGGACGTGGAAAAATATCAGACGCTCGTCGGCTATACGCAAATCACCGCGCCGTTCGACGGCGTGGTCACCCGGCGTTATGCCGATCCGGGTGCGCTCATTCAGGCCGGCACTTCCTCCGACACGCAATCGCTGCCGCTCGTGCGCGTTTCGGATAATTACCGGCTGCGCCTCGACTTCCCCGTCACAGTGGATTATGTCAAAGATGTCCAAGTTGGCGATTCGGTTGCCGTGTGCGTGGATTCTCTCAACGGCAAAACCTTCACCGGCGCCATTTCACGGTTCACCCACGACGTGGATGATAACACGCGCACGATGATCACGGAAATCGAAGTGCCCAATCCGAAGTTGGAACTGGTCCCGGGCATGTATGCCACCGTGGTCCTGAAAGTTGAAAAACGCCCTCAAGTGCTGGCCATCCCCACCGAAGCGGTCATCGCCGGCAGCCCGCCCACGGTTTATGTCGTCAACCCCGACAATCGAATTGAAGAACGCCCGGTCAAACTCGGCCTGGAAACGCCGGACAAATATGAGGTTCTTTCCGGTTTGCACGAAGGCGAATTGGTGGTCATCGGCAACGCTTCGGGATTTCAGGCCGGCCAGAAAGTCCAGCCCAAACTCATCCAGCTTTCCCTCAACGATGAAAATTGAAATCGAGCCGTTTATGAACCAGACCACATTTGCGTCGCGGGTTGTCCGTCGGCCGGCGAGAAAACGGTCCCGTGCGCCCAAACTGTTACAATGCGCGCGGACGTTGGCAGGTTGCCAAAAGGCAGTTTCTTTGGCCTCACTGAAAACTTTCGGAACTTGTTATTCATGAAAATGCCCCTGACTTCCGGCTTGCTGGAAGCCTTGCGCCGGCTGGATGCCTGCACCCTGGCCAACGCCATCGAAACGTTTCACGAGCGCCTGCGCAACGAAGGTTTCGCCGACAGTTCCGTGCGTTGTCTGTTTCCCCAACTCCCGCCGGTGGTTGGCTACGCGGCCACAATTAAAATCCGCGGTTCCGCGCCGCCAACAACGGGCGGCCCCTATCCTGACCGGACCGACTGGTGGGATTACATCCAATCACTGCCTGCGCCGCGGGTGGTGGTGGTGCACGACGTGGCGACCCGTGTGGGTCTCGGTTCTTTGCTGGGTGCGGTACATGTCAACATCCTTCGCGCCCTGGGTTGCGTGGGTGCAGTAACCAACGGTTCCGTGCGGGACATTCCGGCTGCTGAACGGCTGGGATTTCAACTCTTTGCCGGCAGTGTTTCGGTTTCCCATGCCTACATTCATATTGTCGAGGTGGGAGGCGCGGTGGAAATCGCCGGGCTGAAAATCCAATCCGGCGACCTGCTCCACGGCGATTTGCACGGCATCCAGACCATTCCCCTCGACATTGCCGATCGGATTCCGCCCGTGGCGGCGAAAATCATGGCGCAGGAACAGGAATTGATTGCTTTGTGCCAGTCCGCTGATTTTTCCATTCAAAAATTGCGAACCGCGGTCACGAAAAGCCGGTTTTAACCCTCCCCTGCCCTCGCCATGTCCCGTTTTGCGTTACGCTATCCGTACCTGATCGTTGTGATCTGCCTGATCACCTGCGTGGTGGGGGTGACGAGTCTGGTGCGGATGCCGGTGGATTTGTTTCCGCCCATCAAGATTCCGGTGGTGGTGGTGGCCACGTTTTTCAACGGCATGCCGCCCGAGCAAATCGAAACCGACATCACCGGGCGGTTCGAGCGGTTTTTCACGCTGGCCAGCGGCGTGGACCATATCGAATCGCGTTCGCTGCCGGGCGTGAGTTTGATCAAAATCTATTTTCAACCGGGTTTCAACGCCGATTCGGCGGTGACGAGCATCGCGAACCTGGCGATGGCGGATTTGCGGCGGTTGCCGCCGGGCACCCTGCCGCCGGTGGTGTTGAAGTTTGACGCTTCGAGCCTGCCGGTGTGCCTGATCACGCTCAAGGGGGAGGGATTGAGCGAGGCCAAACTGCGGGACCTGGGCCAGTTTGATGTGCGCAACCAGGTCGCCAACGTGCCGGGGGCGTCGGTGCCGATGCCCTTTGGCGGGCGCTACCGGCAGATCATGGTGTATGTGGATCCGTTGAAACTGGAGGCGCACCAGTTGAGCGTGATGGACGTGGTGCGGACGGTGAACGATGCGAACCTGATTTTGCCGGCGGGGGACGTCAAGATCGGGCCGTACGATTACAATCTGTACGCCAACAGCCAGATTAACGACATGGCCGACATCAACCAGTTGCCGCTCAAGACGGTGGGCAACGCCTCGGTGCTGGTGGCTGATGTCGGCCAGGCGCAGGACGCCGCGCAGATTCAATACAACGTGGTGCGGGTGGACGGCCAGCCCTCGGTCTATCTGCCGGTGCTCAAACAGGGTGGCGACGCCAACACGATAGCCGTGGTAGATGGCATCAAGGCCGCCGTCAGCGACCTGCTCGATGTCCCCAAACAACTGGTCACCAAGGTCGTCTTCGACCAGTCCGTCTTCGTTAAAGGCGCGATCATTAACATCGTGCTGATTGGTGTCATCGGCCTTTTGCTCACCGGAGTAATGCTATTGATTTTTTTTGGAACTTTGCGGGCCACATTCGCAGTGTTCCTGTCCATTCCCGTTTCAATTTTGGCG
>CAWHAH010000006.1:0-243720 GCA_963827205.1 uncultured Verrucomicrobiae bacterium | reverse complement strand
GTTCACCTTCAGGTCCTGCACATACGGCGCGTTTTTTCCCGCGCCCTTGCCGATGATGGTCACGTCGCCCTTTTGCAGGTGCAGCACGGCTTTCGGAAACAAGGGGCTGTCCAGCACGAGGACATCGGAACCGGGCAGCTCCGGATACATGCCCAACGCGCTGAAGACATACCAGGAAGACATTTCGCCCACGTCATCATTGCCCGGATAGGCCACGTCCGTGGCCGAATACAACTCGTTCATGATCCGGCGGACAGTCTGCTGCGCCTTGTAAGGCTGGCCGAGGAAACAATAAATCCACGGCGTCTCCAGGCAAGGCTCATTGCCCACCCAGGCCATCCAGGCATTCGGGCCACTGTCGCCGACGTTCAGTTTGGTGAAGAACGCATCAAGGCGTTTGGCGGCGACGTCGGGGCCGCCCATCATGTCGGCGAGCGTTTTCAGGTTGAACGGCACCATCCAAAGGTATTGTCCGGCCGTGCCTTCAACGTAGGCCGTGTCACCGTTATACCGCCCGACATTGTTGGTGAATCCCGGTGCCCAGGAGCCATCCCGCCGGCGCATCTGGAGGTAGCGGGTGTCCGGATTAAACAAATGACGCCAGTTCTGCGCGTGCTGCATGAGCCTGGTGTAGTCCGTCTCATCGCCAAGGGCTTTGGCAAATTGCGCCAGTGCAAAATCCGCGGAGGCATATTCCAAGGTCATGGAAACGTTGCCGTAGCCGCCCTTTTGATGTTCCGGCACGTAACCCAATTTGAGGTAATCTTCGAGGGCGTCACGCTCGTTCGTCTCTGTCCGTGGCGCCCGGACGGATGGCTCAGTCGCCGCCCGCACGAGACCCGCCAGGGCGGTCTGGGCATCAAAATTGGTCGCGCCGAAGGTGTAAAAATCAGCAATTATGGGGGCCGCCGGATCACCCATCATGACGCCACTGTCTTCAGTCATCACACCCCAGCGCGGGAAGGCGCCGCCTTGCTGGTAATCGGCCAGCAATGATTGCGCCATGTCGCCGGCCTCTTTGGGGCCAATCATGCCGAGCAACTGGCATTCGCTCCGATAAATGTCCCAGCCGGAAAAAACGCCGTATTGCGCGCGACCGTCCGTCGTAGTGTGAACCTGCCCGTCGTAACCCAGATACTGGCCATTCACATCGGAAACCACGCACGGACCGATCAGGGCATGATACAACATTGAATAAAATGTCTGTAGTTCGTCTGTCGTTCCGCCACTGACCTGAATCCGGTTCAACCAGGAGTTCCAAGTGTCGCTTGCCGAAGTGACAGCTTTGTCAAAATCCTTCGGGGAGAAGGCGGAAACCGGATTTTCCGCCTCCACATTGGCTTTGGCGTTGGCAACGCTGACATAAGAAATCCCCACCTTGGCCAGAACCGTGCTGCCTTTGGACGTATCGAAGGTGACAAACGCGCCGGAGGCGGTTCCGGTTCCATTGGTGCCGCCCTTCGTGAGCGCGTTATCGCTCCAGGTGCTGCAAGCCGCGAACGGATGATCAAACACGGCGTAGAAATAAATCGTCCTCACGTCGCCGCTGCGGGCGCGGGCGTTGTACTCTGTACAGAAATATCCGCCAATGGACCAGCCGCTGATTTCGCGGTCAGCCGGATTGATGTTGATTGCGGACGCGTTGGGGCCATTGACGTTGCTGCCGGCGTTGACCGCCATCATTGCGGTTTTGCCAGAGGGATAGGTGAAACGACCAAAACCGCTCCGCACCGTGGTGGTCAATTCGGCCTTGATGCCATTGTCCAACGTCACCCCGTAATAGCCGGGTTTGGCGATTTCATTGGTGTGCGAGAACGACGCGGCAAACGCAGTGCGGCTGCCGTTCGGCGTCGTCGGTTCTGCGTCCAGGATGGGCATGAACTGAAAATCTTCGCCATAATTGCAACCCGCGCCGCTGATATGATCCAGGCTGAAACCGGAAATGCGCGAGTCCCGGCCGGAGTATCCGCCCGGCCGCATCCCCGCTTCCGTGTCCGGACTCCATTGGATCATTCCGAAGGGTGCCACTGCACCGGGGAACGTGTTGGCGTCCCCGGTCGTGCCGCACATGGGCTTGGCAGATTGAACCAGGTTGAGGGCGGAAGGCGGCGGCGCCGATGGCGCCACCTTCCCGGCAGACTGCCCGCCAGCTTGAAGGTGTGGACGCGTGCTGCATGAGGTGAGGAACAGGCACATCATCCCAAGGAGATTCACTGTCAGATTTTTCAGTTTCATAGCGCGTAATTTGATTTGTGGAGCGGCGAATTATAGTGGCGGTCATGGTCTGAAAACAAGGAGGTCATCTCAAGTCCTCGAACCGGCCGTATTGGCCGGCTGGATCAGCGGTCGGCTTCGTAGCGGATTTCACGCGGGCTTCGACCGGATAACGCATGACAGGAGATACACTGGAATGTGACGAGTGACGAGTGACGAAAGGACGGGGATTGTAGTGTCGGCGCTGTGCGCCGATGAAATCGAGCCACAGGCTTGACGTTACACCACCGTCAACGGGCCGTCGAAGATGGTCAGGCTGATAACTTCGGTTTTGGCCACATGCGGCCCGTGCCGGACGCCTTTGGGCGCATAGAACAACGCGCCGGTGGTGTACGTCTTGTCAGATTCCTCCCACTCACCAGACAGGACGTAGGCCCATTCATTGGCGTCCGGGTGTGTATGGGCGGGTATGGTGTGGCCGGCCTTGAACTTGCGCAGCACCACGACGCCTCCGGTGTTTTCATGCTTGTGCAAAACCATCAGTTCGACCCCGGCATAAGGTCCGGGCTGCCAGGTTGTGTCCTTGGTCAAGGCGACATATGGAAACATGCACTCATCGAAGCGGATTGCATTTAATTTGCAAGCGCAGCAGGAGCGCCATGAACGGAAAATCGCAGGTTGCACGGCCGCCGGGCCTGCGCCATTTTCCAAATCGGTTTGTGGACGTGAACTGGAAAAAATTGCGGGCGCTCGCCCTGTCGGAAATCGAGGCGACGGTGGCGGTGCTGCCCAAGCCGTTGCGCGAACGGGCGGAGAAACTGCCGGTCACCTTCGAGCACGTTCCGAACGCCGGCTTGCAGGCCGACGGAATTGAAGCCGACACGCTCGGTTTGTTCACCGGGGCGGAATTCGCCGAGGAAGGAAATGTTCCGCTGCCGCCGCAAATTATTTTGTTTCTCGAAAATCTTTGGGATTTTGCGGAGGGCGATGAGGAGATTTTCCGTGAGGAGGTCCACACGACTTATCTGCACGAACTGGGCCATTATCTCGGTCTGGACGAGGATGAATTGACCGAACGCGGTCTGGAATGACCATCACCGCACCGGGCGAGTGCTTTGCAGAACAATGGAGCAGGCCCTGTCAGTCCACGTCTTCGCCCAACTCAACGTTCCAGTAGGCGAGGTCAATAAAATGCTTCCAACTGTCGTGCCGGTGCAGGCTGAAGTTGATTTGCACGAACGGCCGCCATTTCGGCCGCTTCGGTTTGCGGATGAGGTGCAGTCCAGCCTCCTGCGGCGTGCGGTTGGCCTTCTGGGTGTTGCACTCGACGCAGGAGCAAACAATGTTTTCCCACGTGGTCGGGCCGCCCCGGTCGCGCGGCAGGACGTGATCCAGATTCAAATCCTTGCGGTCGAAGGCGCGCCCGCAGTACTGGCAGGTGTTTTTATCGCGCTCGAAAATGTTGTGGCGGGTGAACTTGACTTCCTTCTTGGGCAACCGGTCGTAAATCAACAGCAGGATGATGCGCGGCACGCGGATGCGGAACGAAATGGTATGAATGGATTCGTCACGGGGCGCGGCCTCGGAAAGGTCGCGCCACTCCTCAAAGTTGAAGGTGCGGAACGAGCCGTCGTCGTCGCTCAGGACGGCCTGCGCGTGGCCTTGGAACAACAGTGTCAGGGCGCGCCGGGTGGTGCAGACGTTGACCGCCTGCCACAACCGGTTTAACACAAGCACATGCTGGTTTAGCGCGGTGTTCATGGCACTGGCTGGGAAACGTTAACAAAACCGGCGGGGCAGGTCAACCACCGTTGGCGTTGGGTAGTGTCCTGATTTGCCTTTGGAGCGCGGGCTTCAGCCCGCTTCAACGCGCAAACTACATCGGTGGGTGAAGCGGCATAAATGCCGCGCTCCTTGAATCAGGAGACTGCCCGGCATTGGGCAATGTCCCGCTTTGGGCATGAAGCTTGAAATGCCAACACTTTTAGCGATGTTGGCTGACGGAAGAATAATCCATCCCTCTCTCACTCGAGAGTGGAGGGCACCTGTCCATCGGGACGGCAAGGCGGAGGACGAGAATGAGAAGAAACCGGCTTCGGTCAAAGCCGCGAGATTCAACGGAAGTCATTGCCCCGTTGAGGCGGACTCATGATAAGGCTTACCGGCGCGGTAAAGCTCAAGCAGTTGTTGGATTTTCCCGGCCAGTTCTTTGGACCCGGCTGTGGTTGCGAGCTGCTCCGCCTTATCCGCCATGGTTACCGCTTCCGGAAACCGGCCGGCTTCGGCATAAGCGGCGGCCAGCGTCGCGAGGAACAGCGGTTCGCCATAATGCGTCAGTTCGCACGCGCGCTGGGCCAGACGGACCGCCTCTGCCCCATTGCGAAGTTCGCCATCCGGACCGGCGGCCAATAACCATGCCAGGTTGTTCAGCGGCCCGGTCAGGTTGGGATTTAATCTCAATGCCTCCCGGTATTGGGCGGTCGCTTCTCGGGTGCGACCCAATTGGTCAAGGGTCGTGCCCAAATGAAAGATAGTTTCGGGTCGGTTTGGATTGATCCGGATGGCCTTGCGAAAACTCTCGATCGCTTCATCGAACCGGCCCTTGGCGGCGAGGGCGACACCCAGATTGTCCAACGCGTCGCAATCGTTCGGATTGATCTGGATGGCCTGGCGATAATTTTCAATCGCTTCATCAAACCGGTCCTTGGCGGCGAGAGCGACACCCAGATTGTTCAGCGCCTCAGGGAAGTCCGGATTAATCTGGAGAGCTTGGCGATAGCACTCGATCGCTTCATCAGATTGGCCCCTGGCGGCGAGAGCGTTGCCCAGATTGTTCAGTGCGTCGGAGAAATTCGGATTAATCTGGAGAGCCTTGCGGTAGCACTCGATCGCTTCATCAAACCGCCCTTCGGCGGCGAGGGCATGGCCCAGGTTGTTCTGCACCGCGAAGCGGTTCGGGTCAATCTGTAGAGACTTGCGATAGTACTCAATCGCTTCATCGAACTGGCTCTTCGCGGCGAGGGCGACGCCCAGATCGTTCAGCGCGTCCCAGGCGTCCGGAGCGATCTGGAGGGCCTGATGGTAATGTTCAATCGCCTCTTCGATACGTCCCTCGTTTTTAAGCAAAAGACCCAGGTTGCTGTGGGCCATCCAGCAGTCGGGGTTTTTGGCGAGCGTGTCGCGCCAGAGGGTGTTCATGTCCCGGTAAATCCCCGCCTGTTGCCACGTCAACAGGCCAAGCGTCAGCAGCAAGGCTCCACCACAAGCCAGCTTGAGAAAGGGTTTGGTTTTGAAGGCAAGGGTGATTCCCGCCGCCGCCAGCGTGAGCGGGCCGATGCCGGCGAGATACTGGAAATGATCGGCCACAAACGAATAACGAAAAAAATACACATTAAAAAAGCCCAACACGGGAAACAACAATGCCAGGAAATAGGCCAGCGCCACCAGCACCGGTCGTGCCCGGCCCTTGCGGTTGAGCCACAGAATGAACAACACGACCATCAGTGCCAGAACCGGCAGAGACGCCAACGGCTGCGCGGCATGGATGTCCCAGCGCGGATAAACGAAGATCAGCGGATGCGGCCACGCGAGCTTGCCCAGATAAAACCAGACCGCCCGGCCGGCGATGAGGCAGCGTTCCGGGAATGAAAACAGCCATTCGCTTCCCGCTGCGTGCACAAAGTGTTTTTCAACCCATACCGTAAACAGCCCCATCGCCATCCCCACCGCCAGAAACGGCGCCTGCGGGAAAAGCTCCCGCCAACCCATTTTGCCGCGTTTCCACCACACCACCAGCAGAACAGCCACCGGCAGCGCGATCGTCGCCGTTTTCGCCAGCAACGCGCAGAGATAAAGAAACAGCGCCAACCAATAGAATTTCCAGCTCCCCAAGCCGGCGGCTGCGGTCTGAGGGCCACGCTGAGTGCGACCATCCGCCGCCGCCAGGTTCGGGAGCCAAAACCGGAGGCAGGCCAGCGCCGAACTCAGGTAAAAAAATCCGGCCAAGACGTTCTTGCGTTCGGTGATCCACGCCACCGATTCCACATTAACCGGATGTACCGCAAAAATCGCCGCCGCCAGCCAGGCGCCCGGCACGCGCAGTCGGCGCAGAAGGGTCCACAACAGGATGGCGTTGATTGCCTGAAGCAGGATGTTGGTCAGGTGGTAACCGAGCGGGTTCAATTTCCATAAATGATAATCCACCCAGAAACTGGTGAACGAAAGCGGGTAATATTGTGGCGTCGTCCCGGGCGCAAACCAGATTTGCGACAAGCCCTTCAAAGAATGCAACAGGAGGTTGTTGACCACGTAATCGTCGTCATCCCAGACAAATTGCCCCCGCAGCGCTGGCAGATAGGCAACCAGCGTGACCGCGACCAAAAGCAAACTTAAATACCCATGCTGATCCCAATACCGCCGCAGGGACTCCAGAATCCGGCCGGCTCCCCGGTGCCTGGAAGCCACCGATGCCGCCTGGGACTGGTCCGAATCGGGCTTGGACAAACCATTCACTTGCTTCTCATCACAGCTGCGCATTTTCCCGGAAGAAAATCCACCCCGGCATTCACGTCCTGCGAACTTTTTGCCGCTTCATGTGAGGATCGATCCTAACTTCGGTTTTCCGCAGGTTCAAGCGTTAAGCCTGGCTCTTCACGATCCGCGCCTTAATCCTTGCAAAATGAACCGAACGAATTAGAAACCACTGATGCCAGACACGGCCAACCATTCTATCAGCGCCGGCGCAGACTCGCTCAGCGTCTTTTTCCCGTGTTACAACGAGCAGGACAATATCCGCCGTGTTTATGAATCCGCCGCGAAAGTGCTGGGGAACCTGGGCGTGGATTACGAGCTCATTTTGGTGGACGATGGCAGCACCGATCAAACGCCACAAATTATGGAGGCCATCGCCGCCGCAGATCCGCGGGTGATGGTGGTGCGCCACCCGGCCAATCTCGGTTACGGCGCGGCCTTGCGATCCGGCATCCGTGCCGCCACCAAAACGCTGGTCTTCTACACCGACGGCGACGGACAGTTCGATTTGAGCGAGCTTCCACCGCTGCTGCCGTTGATGAAGCGGTATGACGGTGTCAGTGGCTTCCGCCTCGACCGCCGGGAAGGCCTGCATCGGAAGTTCTACGCCTGGTGCTGGACCCGTCTGGTCTGCGTCCTTTTCCGCATGGAGTTCAAAGACATCAACTGTGCTTTCAAACTGTTCAAACGCCGGGTGCTTGACGACATGGAACTGCGGAGCGACGGCGCGCTGATCAATGCCGAGATTCTCGCCCGCGCGACCCGCCGTGGATATGCCATCACCCAGGTTGGCGTCCACCATTTCCCGCGCACCCGCGGTCGGCCAACCGGCGCCAATCCCCGTGTCATCTTCTGCGCCTTACGCGAACTCGTCAAATTCTACAGGCAGATCAATCGCTGACCTGCCGGAGGGACAAAAGCCTCGAAGGAGTTTGCATTACAAAACCGGTGGATCAGGCCCTTAAATTCGTATTGACCGCCACAACGCCCAACCTGATCAATCGTCGGGTGGATGGGTCAGCCTGACCGGCGGCTGGAGCGCAAAAGTTATCCGGCTGGCAGGTGGCGAGGCTGGCGAATTGGCGGCACACTGCCCGCAGTGACGTTGCCACCTTTTCGTTACTTTTTCGTGCGCACTCCATTATCTGCGGGATTTAACGGGACTCATTGCCCCGTTGGGGGAGGCTTGTGATAGGGCTTGCCAGCCCGGTAAAGCTCAAGCAATTGCCGGTTTTTTTCGGCCAATTCCCCGGACCCGGCAGTGGTTGCGAGCTGCGCCGCCTTTTCCGCCGTGGCCACCGCTTCCGGGAAACGGCCGGCTTCGGCATAAGCGGCGGCCAGCGTCCCGATGAGCAAGGGCTCGCGATATTGGGTCAGCTCACACGCATGTTCACTCAGCCGAACCGCCTCGGGGCCGTTGCGCAGCCGGTCATTGGAACTGGTGGCCAGGATCCACGCCAGATTGTTCAGGGCGCCGACCAGGTCGGGGTTCAATTCCAGCGCCTGGCGATATTGGGCGACCGCTTCTTCGACCTGTCCGGCTTGAGCCAGAGCGGAACTCAAATTAAAGCGGGCGTCCGCGTCATCCGGTTTCAGCTTGAGCGCCTGCCGATAATTCTCGATTTCGTCCGACCGCTGTCGGGCGGCAAGGGCGTTGGCCAGATTAGATTGCGCCTCGGGGAAATTCGGATAGAGCTGGATTGACTTGCGATAGTTTTCAATGGCTTCATCCCAATGCCCCTGGGCGGCAAGGGAAACGCCCAGACTGTTCAAGGCTCGGAAACAAGCTGGACCACCGATTTGGATGGCCTTGCGGTAATGCTCGATGGCTTCAGCGTGCTGCCCGACAGTGGCCAGAGCCAGACCCAGATTATACTGTGCTTCAAAGTAGGCCGGATTGATCTGAATGGCTTTGCGGTACAGCTTTATTGCTTCGTCAATTTTCCCGTCAATCTGGAGCGCGCTACCGAGGTTGTTGTAAGCCAGGAACGCATCCGGATTCCTTGTGATGGTGGTTCGCCAGAGAGTTTCCATGTTGGTGTACATGCCTGACTGGCGCCAGGTCAACAGCATCAGGACGGGCAGCACCACTGCCGCAAAGCCATAAAGCACCACCGGAGACCGCAATCGTCCGGCTGTCCCCGCCACCAAGGCCGCCACCAGCGCCAGCGGCCCCAAGCTGGACAGATAAACCCAGTGATCCCACACAAACGAGTAGCGCATCCCATACGCGTTCATAAACCCCAACACCGGAAACAACGTTACCAGATAGAAGAATGCCGCGGTCACCGGGCCTCGCCCCAGCGGCCCCCGCCCCAGCCACAGAGCGAACAGGATGCCCGTCGCCGTCACCGGATATAACCATTGCCACCAGGCGCTCGTGTCGAATTGCCATCGCGGGTAAAGGAAACAGAGATTTGCCGGCCAGAGCAGCTTGCCGAGGTAAAACCAGAAGGCGTGACCGGCGGCCAGGCAGCGTTGCGGGAAGTTCAGAGCAAAATCCGACCCTTGGGCGCCCACGTGGTTTTTCTCCAGCCAGGCTGTCAGGGCACAAAAACCGATGGCCAGGGTGAAAAAGCGCAGGGTCGGCAGCACGTCTGCCCGCCACCAGAGGCGGCCGCGCTTCCACCAGGTCAGCAGCAGAATGGTCACCGGCAGGGAGAAGGCCGTGGTCTTGGCCAGGAGCGCTGCCAGGAACAGGAGCAGAGCCAGATTGTAAAACCGTCCTCGGTCAGGAACTGAAGCGATGGTCCCCGTCGTCGGTTGTTGGTCATTGGTCACCCATGGCGCGAACCGTTCGTAGGCCAGGAGTGCCCCGAGATAAAGGGCCAGCGAGAGCACATTTTTGCGTTCGGTGATCCAAGCGGCGGATTCGACCATGACCGGATGAAGCGCGAAGAGGGCTGCCGCCAGCCAGGCGCCAGGCAATTGGAGCCGGAGCAACAACCGCCAAAAGAGTAACGCGGCCAGGGCGTGCAACAGGACGTTCTCCACGTGATAGGGGAATGTCCAGAAACCCCAGAGATGGTAGTCTATCCAGAAGGTAGTGCCGGTGAGCGGATAATACTGTTGCAGCGCGTTCGGATTGCACCATATCGACCAGAGACCGGATGCGTTCTGGAACAAGGCCGACAGGTTCGTCGTCCATGAGTCATCGTCCCAGACCAATCCCCCTCGCATGGCGGGCAGGTAGGCCAGTAAGACAAGCAGAACGATCAAGCCGCCCTGCCAGACCGGCGGCATTCGTCCACGAAGGTACATTCGCCCGGGAAAGGCCGTTTGTGACACACGATTTTTTATCCACAAAGGCTGGGGCGAGGCAAGTCCCGCTGTAATCATTTGCCAGGCCGGCTTCCGCTGGATTAGCATCCCACCATGAAACGTTTTGCCGCACTGGCAGTTTTGTTCCTGGCGCTCACGCTGTCGCCGGCCCGCGCGCAGCAGGGTGCCGACGACCAATACCTCATCATTTACAGCCTGATGCAACAGGCGGACTCGTTGAACACTGCCGGTCGCTCCAGCGAAGCGCTGGCGGGCTTTGTCGAGGCGCAGGGCGAATTGCGAAAATTCCAGCAGGTTTACCCGGATTGGAGCCCCAAGATCGTCAATTTCCGGCTGAATTATCTCGCGGAAAAAATCGCGGAACTCACGCCGCAAGTGCCGCAGGTTGCCACCATCCCGCAAAGCGGGACGCCGCCGGTTCCCGCCACCAACGCCCCGCCACCGGCCGCGTCAAAGCCCGCGGTTCCCCCCGCCACCGGCGCTGATTTTGAGGCGCGATTGCAGACATTGCAGGCGCAGGTGCAAGGCTTGCAGGCGGACAACACGACCCTGGAAGCCCGGCTCAAGGAGGCCCTCGCGACGCAACCGGCGATGATGGATCCGCGCGAACTGGCCCGGGCGCAGGAACAGATCCGTTCGCTGATGAAGGAAAACGATCTGCTGAAGGTGAGCCTGGCGCGAGGCCCGGGTGGAACGGTGGCCTTGCCCGGGCTGGACACCAATCTGCTGGCGCAACTGCGGCAGGCGGTGGCCGAGGCGAACCAAAAACTGGCGGAAGAGGCGGCGCGCGCCGACCGGCTGACGCAGGAAAATCAGACGTTGCAGGGACGGGTGCAGGCGTTGCTGGCCAGCCCCGCGGCGGTGGAAGCGCTGCGCGAGGAAAATGAGCTGCTCAAGAAACAGCTCGCAGAGTTGAGGGCGCAGGCGACCAATGCCCCGGCGACAGGTTTGAACGATGAACTGGCCAATGCCCGCGCGCGAATTTCAATTTTGCAGTCCAACGCGGAGGTGAATTTGCTGGAACGGGAGGCCCTGGAAAACCGCGTGCGGCAATTGGAGTCGGGCGCAAAGCCGCCGGTCCTGACCCCCGCCGAGGCGGAGAACGAGGCGCGCATCCGCGAGTTGACCCAGGAACGCGACGATTTGCTGGCGAAACTCGGCCAGGCGAATCAGGAGTTGTACGGCCGCAAGAAGCAGGACGCGGCGGCGCAAATCGCCGAGCTGACCGATGAAGTAAACGTGTTGCGCTCGCGGCTGGCCGTGGACGAAGCGCACGCCGTGCCTTACACGCCGGAGGAACTGGCCTTGTTCAAGCAACCCGCGCCGCCGGTGGCCAATCCCAATGCGGAGAAAAAATCCATCCGGGAACTGCCCGCTGGCACTGCCATGCTGGTGGCCGAGGCGCAGAGATATTTTGCCGCCCGCCAATACGACAAGGCCGAGGACGATTACCTGCAAATTTTGCGGCACGACGAGAACAACGGGCTGGTGCTGGCGAACCTCGCCGCCATTGAAATCCAGCAAAACCGGCTCGACGACGCGGAGAAACACATCCAAGCCGCACTCGCCCAGGCCCCGGACGATCCCTACAACCTTTCGCTCCTCGGCTATCTGAAATTCCAGCAGGAGAAATATGACGACGCGCTCAACGTGTTGAGCCGCGCGGCCCGGCTCGATCCGCAAAATCCGGAAATCGAAAATTACCTCGGGGTCACGCTCAGCCACAAGGGCCTGCGCCAGCAGGCGGAAACGGCCTTGCGCAAGGCGGTCCAACTCGATCCGAATTACGCCGCGGCGCACAACAACCTCGCCGTGATTTACATCAGCCAGCAGCCGCCGCTGCCGGAACTGGCGCGCTGGCATTATGAAAAGGCGCTTGCCGCCGGCCAGCCGCCCAATCCGGATCTGGAGAAAATGCTGGCCGAAAAGGGCGCGCCGGTGAAACCGCAATGAATTTATGATTGATGATTGATGATTTTCGATTGAACGGACAAAGTTCGCTTCAAATCATAAATCGAAAATCGTAAACCATAAATGATTCAGGCTTTCCACGAACTGGCCATGCCAACGCGCGGGCGCGGGTTTTATGAATTGACGCGCGAGGTTGAGGCATGGGTGGACGGGAACAAATTCAAGGACGGGCTGCTGACGCTGCATTTGCGGCATACCTCGGCTTCGTTGCTCATCCAGGAAAACGCCGACCCGGACGTACGGCGCGATTTGGAGGCGTTTTTCCGCCGGCTCGCACCCGACGGCGACCCGCTTTTCATCCACACCACCGAAGGCGACGACGACATGCCGGCGCATGTCCGCACGGCGCTGACGGCGGTGAATTTGAGCATTCCCGTCCGCGCCGGTCGGCCGGTGCTCGGCACCTGGCAGGGAATTTATTTATGGGAACACCGCACGCACCCGCATTCGCGCCGGGTCGTGCTGCATTTCGTCGGCGAATAACGGGCGACTGTCAATTTCTGATTCACCATTTGAAGGAGATGTCCGCAACCTGCCCCGGCATCGGATGTGCGAGTGACCTGCACGGCCTCGGACGGCCGGCATTTCTGAGTTTCAGCAATCGGAATGGCAGCGGGTCTGCCTCAGTTCAGCCAGTCCCGGATGATTCGTTTCCCGCAGGCAATACTGGGCTTTTCCCCAAGCCGGTACCAGAGCCAGCCGAGTGGCATGATCACCAGCCACGAAAGGCCACAGGTCAGATACACCAGCAGCGGGTCGAGGGTTCCAGAGAACCAGTGATGCAGAATCTCCGGAATCGCCGCCATCAACGGCTGGTGCAGCAGGTAGATGCTATAGCTGCAAACTCCGGTGAGGCGCAGATGGTCCCGGCAGAACCGCGGGACGTGGATTCGGGGCACGGCCCCGGTCAAAATGCGGCCAAAGATTATCGTCGTCAACACGGCAAAAAACGGAAACACGAGGGGTTCCAGAGGTCGCACGTAGAAGCTCCCCGTCGCCAGCACGATCCACAGGACAGGGGAGAATTTGATCAGCGGCAGGGGGCGGCCATGCAAATGAGCGTCTGCCAGCGCCGCTCCCAACGACCAACTGAACCAGAAGAACGACGGCGAACCGCTGAACCAGCAGGCATCAAAAAGTCCGGGGCGAACGATGCAGGCAGCCCGCATGCCCAATTCCAGCAAGGCGAGGCCGGACAAGGTTCGCCGCCAGCCCAGCCGGGCGATCAGCGCCAGCAACAGCGGGTACAAGAGATACAACTGGACCTCCACGCCGATGCTCCAAAACGAAGGGTTGATTCCCTCCGAGGCGCCGGACTTCAGGTTATGGAGCAGCAACAAGTGCCAGGCCAGTTGTCGCCAACCCCGGGTGATGTCAAACCGCGTCAACGGGTAGATGAGGGCGAACAATAGCACCGCGAAAAAATAGGGCGGGTAAATGCGAAAAAAACGGCGGACAAAAAAACCGCCCCATTTCCGGCCCTGCTGCTGATAACTCAGGTGGATACAAAACCCGCTGACCACGAAGAAAATGGGAACCCCGGCTTCACAGAAGCCCCGCAGCAGGAAGGGAATCTGGCGGAGTAAAAATCCGGGGGTGAATTCCCGGGGAACCCCGGCATCATCACCGATGGACAGGTTGAAGGCATGGAGCAGAAAGACGGCCAGAATGGCCAGTCCCCGGAAATGATCGAGGAACCCAACGCGTTGCGGGGCATCGTTTGTCGTCATGTCGCCGCCGCATGATGTCAACCCTGGCCGACCTTCGCACGAAAGAATGCGAAAGTGAAAGCCAACCCTGATGCCAGGCGACAGGAACTGGCCGATAATCCGGAATCCGGCAAAACCAGCTCGCAAAACGGGCCTGGACAGCCAGCCGGTCGTCCCGGCCAGCCAAAATCGCCGCTGTCCGCGACGAATAAACTCGCCAAGCGAGGTGGCCGATGGCACGTTGCCGGAGTTTTATGCCAATCAAAAAATGCATTCTGCCGGCGCTGGTTTTGGGTTTCGCGCTGGCCGTTCGCGGCGAATCGGCCACGAATTCCTTCGGCTTTGCCCCGCATGAAAGTTATCCCATTGACGATCAAATCAGCCTGCTGCACGTGGCGGATTTGGACGGTGACGGTCTGAATGACATCATTGTGGCCAACAATCGGCGCTCGAAAATCAATCTGCTCTACAATCTGACGGGCAAGACCAATCGCCCCAGCCTGCAGCCGCCGCGCAAGCTCGAAATCAACGAGCTGCCGCCCGACGCGCGTTTTCGCATTGATTCGGTCCCGGTGGACGAGCACATCTCCGCGCTGTCGGTGGCCGACCTCAACGGCGACGGCCGACCCGATCTGGTTTTTTACGGCGACGCGAAAGACCTCACCGTGCTTTACAACTTGGGCACGAACGGCTGGAGCGATCCGAAAACCTGGCACATCGAGGACGGCCGGATGGACCCGAACGCGCTGGCCACCGGTGATTTGAATGGCGACGGCCGCACCGACGTCGTTCTGCTCGGCGACAACGGTTCGTTGTACTTTCTGCCGCAACTCGCCGACCACACGCTGGGCGAGCCGCAGAAAATTCCCTATTCCGGCACACCGAACGCCGTTCAAATCACGGACGTGAACGGTGACGGCAAGGATGACCTGCTGCTGGTGGATTGGGACAGCCCGACGCCGTTTCGTTTCCGGCTGCAACTGCCCGGCGGGCAGCTCGGCCCGGAAATTTATTTCAAAACGCAGCCCATCCGCTCGTATTGCGCGGACAATCTGGAAGGCAACTCAAATCTGTACGTCGTGACCATCGCGCAAAATTCCGGGCGGGCGGAGGTCTCCCAGTTCACGCGCCAGCCGGCGGACGTTTTGTCCGGCGCGTTCCGGCGCGGACAGTTCCAGGTTCTGCCGCTGCAGAAGACGGACGCCGCGCAACGCGGCGAACTGTGGGCCGATGTCAACGGTGACGGGCTTCCGGATTTGCTCGTGGCCGAGCCGGAGAGCGGCCAGCTCTCGGTTTATTTGCAACAGCCGGACGGTTCGCTGGCCGCCCCGAAAAAATTTCCGTGCCTGGCCGGCGTCAGCCAGATCGCCGTGGGGGATTGGGACGGCGACGGCCATCCGGAAATCTTCCTGTTGAGCCACGATGAAAATGCCGTGGGTGTGACCCAATTCGACAAAAAGGGGCGGCTGCCGTTCCCCACGCTGATTCCGCTCGACGGCAAGCCGCTGGTGATGGCAGTCGGCGCGCTGAAGCCGGGCGCGAAGCCGGTGCTGGCGGTGATTGTGGACAAGGACGGCCAGCGCTCGCTCATCACGCGCACGGCGGACGGCAAAATGAAGACGCAAAAGTTGAGCGACAGCTTCAAGTCGAACCCGACCACGCTCGCGATGCAGGACGTGAACCAGGACGGGCTGGCGGATTTGGTGGTGCTGATTCCGTATGAAAAGATCAAGGTGCTCATCCAGAAACGCAGCGGCGATTTCGATGAGGAGGACGTGGACCCGCCCGGCGGCGCGCTTGAGCAGCCGTGGCTGGCGTCGGCGGACGTGGACGGCGACGGCAAGCCGGAATTGCTCCTGCCACAGAGAAATTTTGTGCGCGCGGTCGTGCTGGAACAGGAAACCAAAACGCCGGGTTCGACCAACCAGCCGGACTGGGTTTTCCGCGTAAAAGATCAAATCAACGGCGCGGCGGCCGATTCGCGCATCGTGGGCGCCACGGCCGTGCCCAAGCCCGGCCGGAAAACCGGAGTGCCTTCCCTCTTCCTGCTGGACGCGGAGCACAAGCAGTTGACCTTGTGCGAACGCGACGCGGCGGGTGTCTGGCAGGTGGTGCGCAATGTGGAACTGCCTGTGGCGGATTTCAGCGGCTTGCGTTCGGTCAAAGTGGGCGGCGGCAACCTCCCGAGCGTGGCGTTTCTGGGCCGGAACGCCGTCGCCTGGCTGGCGCTGGCGGGCGAGGTCTGGGAATTCACGACGCTGGACGGTTACGATACGCCGATCAAAGACGGCTATTTGAACGACGTGGTCGCGGGCGATTTGACCGGCAGCGGGCGCAAGGACCTGGTCTTCATGGAGACGGCCAAAAATTATCTTGATTTGGTTTCCTTCAATGCCAAACACAAGCTCGTGCCGGGCGACCGCTGGCAGGTGTTTGAGCAGCACACGTTCCGGGGCGCGGCGAACGCGCTGCCCGAACCGCGGGAAGCGGCCGTGGCGGACGTGACCGGCGACAAAAAAAACGACCTCATCGTGCTGGTGCACGACCGGATTCTGGTTTATCCGCAGGAATAGGAATTTATCGGAGGGACGAGTTTGGCTTCCCAAGCCCGCCACTATTTTGTTGCCCCAACTGAAACGTTCGCTTCGCGAATCGTGGTCACGAGTCCCTGATAATTTTGGCGGGATTTTTTGGGACCCGCATAGCTCATCCCTCTGAAATCAATTCATCTGGGGCGGCCGGGGCGCGAACACCTTGAAGGAAAGGCCGTCCGTCGTCGCGCCGCCGCCATACACGGAAAAGAAAAAGTATTTGGCCACCTGGTCGTAATCCGGCAGCAGCGAAAAATCCATCCAATCCCGCAAACTTTTCGGGAAAACCGTCATGGCCGTGTCGGTGGCCGCCGAGTTCTTCAACAGTGAAAACGCCGCGCGCATGGTTTCGCGCTGGTTCTCATAACCGAACAGGCCGTTGCCGGCGCCGCCGACGTGTTGCGCGGCATCGGCCAGACCCGCAATTTCGCGCAACGGCCGGGCCTGTCCCGTGTTGCTGCGCAGGTATTCCTCCAGCATCGAAACGTCCGCCGTCACCGCCACGTAATCGCCGCTGGCCGCGCAGTACAGCGAGCGCGAAGCCGGCGCGGCGGCGCCGGACGCGCCGCGGCCCGGCAGGGGAATGGTGTAAATTTTCCGGCCAAGAAAATCCCGCGGGTCGGGCGCGTTTTGTTGTCCATACATCAGCGACCCGACGTTTTTCAATGCGAGGGCGGCCTGGTCCGGGTTCGCTGCGCCGAAGAGAAAAAGCGACGGCGCCCGGTTCAAATCTCCCGGCGCGCTGCCGGCGGGCGCCTTTTGATAGCTGATGAAGTCGTCGCCGAGATTGGCGATGAGATTTTTGCGGAGGTCAAAGTCCGGGTCCTTTTGCCGGGCGAGCGAGTTGACGGCATCAATCGTCGCGTTGAGGCTGGCCGACCCGCCGGGCGCGAGGGCGCCGATCATTTTCTCCAGTTCGGCCCAGGATTTCTGGCCGTCAATGCGCCAGCGCGAAAACTTCACGGCGCTGGCGGGCACGAACACCGGCGGATTCGCGTCCTTCGGGACGGCGGCCAGGATTTTCAAGAGGCCTTGCCGGGCCGCTTCCGGCGCGGAGCAATAAAGATTCAACTGCGAACCGTCATGCGATTCACGGTAGGCGAGACTCACGGACTTCAAATCCATCAAACCCAGGGCGTTCAACACGGTGGCCGGCGAGTAGGACGGGAAGAACGACGGCGCCTCCGGATTCGGCGGTTCCTGCGGAATGTGGGCCAGCGCGTCAAAAAAGGTTTTCGTGTTGAACCAGGCGTAAAAGAGCGGCGCATTGCGGAATTGCGACAGTTGGTCGGCGGCAAAAGCCGGGTTGTCGCGCAACGCCGGCGCCGCGCTGCCGGACAGGTGGGCGACGACCGGTTCGACGGCCTTCAGGGAGTTGCCGACCATCAGCAACGATTGAAACTGGCCGACGACCAGTTCGCCGGGCTTTTCCGGCTTTGGTTCCTTGCCCAGTTCCTGCACCGGCGGGCGTCTGGGGAAAAGGCCCGCGAGCGCCGGGAGATCGTTGCTCGAAAGCGTCACGACGGAAAACGCAATGCCGCGGACGGTTTCGGTATGGATGGATTTGCCGTTTTCGGTCCATTTCCTGCGGAGCATGTCGAGATTGGTTTTCAGCAGGCTGCTCTTGTCCCGGGCATCGAGCAGCAAAAGCAGGCCTGGCGGCGGGCTGTCGTCGGCGCCGTTCCAGCCGTTTTGGGTGATGGCGAAAGTAAGCTGGCCTTGCGGCAGGCTGGCGTAGTCATCGAGCTTCACCCCCAGGTCGTGCTCCAGCGGCGCGATAAACTGCGCGTTCCACCGGGCCATGAATTTATCGTGGAACGGCTTCATCGCCGGGTCGTTCCAGAAACGCCAGCCGGGCGATCGCCGGGCCGCCTCGCGCGCGGCGGCGAAATCGGGCGCCGTCACGAGCAACAGCGTGTCCGCCGGCAGCAGATTTTCGGCGGGCGGGACCGCCGCGCGGACAAAAGTCGCGACCGTCAGAAGGCAAGCGGCCGTAAAAAGACGCAGAAATTTCGTGGTCATGTTCAATCGGATGCCGGATGGCGGAAGAGGCGCGTTCAATTATTGGTCAATCGGATTATGCCGGGTGCGGCCGGGCGGTTCCAGATAGCGATACGGATTGTTCGGATTGTCGGTCGAATAGGCGAAGGCGTCGCGGTGGTCGAGAAAGTTTCTCACCAGTTCCACCGGGATGGCAAAGCCGAGGCCCTCGCCGAACATGATTTTCATGTTGGTGACGCCGACGACCTCGCCCGCCAGGTTGAACAACGGGCCGCCGCTGTTGCCGGGATTGATCTGCGCCGTGGTCTGGAGATAAAGCTCGCCCTCCAGCTCGCGCGTCTTGGTGCTCACGATGCCTTCCGTCACGGTGCGTTCCAAGCCCAGCGGGCTGCCGATGGCAAAAACCGATTCGCCGACCGTCAACGCGTCCGCGCTGCCGAGCGTGACAAATTTGAATTTCGGCGCGTTTTTGTCCTCGATGTGCAGCAACGCCAGGTCGTGAAATTTGTTGATGGCGACGATTTTGACCCGCTTGTAGGTCTCGCGGTCGAGCTGGCCGTCGGTTTGACGATAAACTTCCACGGAAATTTCCGTCTCGCCCTCAATGACATGGAAATTCGTGATCAAATAACCGTCGGCGTTGATGAAAAAGCCGGAACCGAGGCCGCTGGGCGTGCGGACCTGCACAACGGCCTCGCCGATTTGTTTGACGAGGTCGCGCACGTCGCGGGCGGCGACCGGGCGGGTGTCCGAAGAATAAAATTGTGGCGCGTTGACGTTGACGAGCGCGTTGGACGCGGCGGACGCCGGCGGCGCGGCGTCGGCAGCCCTGGAAATTCTGGCGATGACGTTGCGCGGCACGACGAGCACGGTATAACCAACGTCCACGACGAGGCTGTCGGGCTTCTCCGTGAGGATTTTGCCGGTGATGGCCGCCTGGTCCTTCAATTGAATCACGTCGGCGGACGCCAGGCCCACGCTGCACCAGAGCAGCGCCGGCAAGACAAATTTTTTCTTCAACAACATTGCCAGACAGTAATGCAGGAGAGGCGGTTTGACAAGCGGCGGGCGCGGGGCTGGCGGGCGCGGGGAACGTGGGCTCAAAATTATGGAGCGCGGACAGCTTTGTCCGCCTGGTATGGAATACGCAACGAGCACCTGCGGACCCGGCGGTCCGCGCTCCGGGGGTCAACCCTTCCCGGTGCTCCGGGCGGCCTCAATCATTTCCCAAAACTTCGGGTTTTCCTGGAGCGCCTCGTCCTCGCCGGTTTTCAGCCCGGACCGGAACAGGAAATCCTTGAGCGAGTGGCGGCTGAGAATCCGGTGGACGAGCACGCCCAGTTCATGACGCTCGAAATAAACGCGATAGTCGCCCACGCGGAAGCGGTGCAGGGTGCGCCCGCCCTGTTCCAGCTTGCCGAACTCCTCCAGTTCCGTGCCGCGCACCTGTTGCGGCAGCCCGCGAAACTCGCCGAGGATTTGCAATTGCAGTTCCTTGGGCATCCGCGCCAGTTCGGCGGCGGCCATGGGCGTAAAGACAATTTGAAAAGGCTGCATCCCGGTTGAGAGTTGAGCGTTGAAGGTCGGGAGTCAACTGGAAAAGCTGACCATTGCTGAATCCGTCAGCAAAATTCTTGATTACGTGAAAAAGCCGGCGCGCGGAAAGGGAGCCGAAGTTTTTCGGCTGTCCCCCTGAGTGCCGGGCACACGGCGAAGGTTCTATTGAATCTCGCGTGAGTGCGTAACGAACCGGTGCCAGACACGGAGCGCGGCGTTCACGCCGCCTCAACGTGCAAAGCGAAAGCGGGCCGTGCATTTTCAGCGCCTTGTTGCTGCGGAAGGCGAAGCGGGCTTAAGCCCGCGCCCCCTTGCTCATTTTTGCAAGTTTCAATAAATGGCGAATCCGAAATTCCAAACAACCCACTGTCCGTCAGCCATTCCACTTTACATTTCAAACCGCTTGCGTGATGGTAGGTGGCAATGATGCAACCAGTTGATGAATCCGGTCGGAACCGGGGCGCGATAAAACTTTGAAGACGGGTTGCGGCTGAATTCCCAGGCGAGGAGCCACGTTCCATTTAAAAGTTCCATGCCAAAGGAAATCGAAAAATTGCAACGATCGCCCCGTGACGTTGCCCGCTGGCAAAAGGCGCAACAGGATTTGCTCAAAGGCCGGTCCGATCGGGCGTTGGCTGGTTATCGTGAACTGTTGAAGGCATTCCCGGACACGGCCGAACTGTGGTTTGAATCCGGTCTTGCGGCGGCAAAACAATTGGATTTCGAGCTGGCGGATCAAGCCTTCCAGCGGGCGGCCGGGCTGGCCCCCGGAGATGTTGCCCTGTTGGTCTTGCTCGGCCAGCAATATCATCAGCTAAGGTGGTTGGACAAGGCGCGCGCCTGTTTTGAACGGGCCGTGGCCGCGGCCCCGTCTTCCATTCATGCGCGGCTCAGCCTGGCCGATTGGTATGAACGAGAACGCCGGCTGGACGACGCCTGGGAATGTGTGGAGGCGTGTGCGGCCGGGCATCCCCAGGACGCGCAGGTGTTGTGTGTCAAGGCGCTCCTGCTGCATCGCCTGGGCCGGAACGCGGAAGCGGAGCGGTTGTTGCGTGATTTGATCCAGGGCGGGTCGCCGGACCTGAACGTGAAATATTCCAGCCGCCATCAACTCGCCGTCGTGCTGGACGAACTGGGCCAATATGCGGAGGCCATGCGCTGGTTGGGCGAAGCCAAGGCGGTGCTGCGCCAGACCGCCAACATCGCCAGGCTGGAACAGGACTACGACCGGGCGGCCCGCCGCCACCGCGAACTGCTGGCGGCCTTGACGCCGCAAACCATTCAGCGCTGGCGCCGCGAGGGTTCCCCTGCCGCGAGTCGCTATCGCCTGGCCTTTTTGGGCGGCCACCCCCGCAGTGGCACGACGTTGCTGGAACAAATCCTCGGCGCGCATCCCGGGATTGCCGCCTTTGATGAACCCATGGCGTTCGTGCAGGAAGTATCCGAGCAACTTGCCCCCTTCGGCGCGGCTTCCGGGCCGAGCCTGAATGCCCTGGATGCCCTCAGCGCCGCCCAACGCGCCCATTTCCAGCAGCGTTACTTCAAAAGTCTTTTGCGCGAAGGCGCGGGGGAACCGGCGGTTGAACTGTTGCTCGATAAAAATCCTTCTCCCACGGGGCTGCTCCACCTCTGGCTGCGGGTGTTTCCCGATTTGAAGGTGATTATTGCCTTGCGCGACCCGCGGGATGTCATCATCAGTTGTTTCTTCCAGAACCTGATGTTGAGCGCCACGAACGCAAATTTCCTGAGCCTCGAACGGACGGCCCGGCACTACGCCGATCTGATGGATGTCTGGCTGCGGTTGCGGGAACTGGGCGGCTTCGACTGGATGGAAACGCGTTACGAAGACATCGTGAACAACCTGGAAGCCGAGGGACGCCGGGTGACGGAATTTCTGGGATTAACCTGGCATCCGCAACAGGCGAACTACCATGAAACCGCCCGCAAAAAATTCGTTTTCGCGCCGACTTACCGCGAGGTGACGCAACCGGTTTATCGCCGTGCCGTTGGCCGTTGGCAGCGTTACGCGGAAGCGCTGGCGCCGGTTCAGGAACGGCTGGCCCCTTATTGCCGGGCCTTCGGTTACCCGACGGATTTGCCGTAAGGCCGCGCCAAATCGCTTTGACGCCAACGCCTGTCGCGTCCCGTCCTGGAATGGCGGCTTGGACTGCGGCCCGACCCGATGTCCGATGTCAGGGTACTCCGCAGCCGGCGGCGCCCCGGTCTTCGCCGGGCTTCGCCGCGACAAGGCTGCGCCGCCCTACCGAGAAAACGCACGGCGGAGGAGCCCGTCCTCCGTAGCATTACTGCGGAGGGTGGACACCTCCGCTCTGCCACGATCAGGTTTGTTGGTGAGGCTGCGGGGGGTTATGCTTCCGCAGGAAAGACGCAAGGCACGAGCTGGCTGCCGTGTTTGCGATAGACCGTGAAATCTCCGCGATCCAGGGTGAAGACCACGGCTGCGCTCTCGAGTTCAGTCATACGCACCAGACAGGCATCCGCCAAATCCATATTGCGGTCCTGATATTTGCCGAGTAACTCCAACAGCCGCTCCGCTTCCGGTTCCGCCGCGAACCGCACTCGCAAATCGCCGCGTGCCACCAACTCCATCACCTTTTGCGGCGCGCCGCTCAAGTGCGCCGCCTCCGCCAGCACGGCTTCGCACGTTGCCCACGGCGCGTGTTCGGGAAACACGGTGACTGCCCACTTGTGGTAGGGGTCGTTGCGATCCAAAAACGCCTTGAGCAAGCCGGTGTCGGCTACCGCCTGCATCCTCCCATCACCTTTCTCACCCGCTCATTGGTCGCAGGGATGCCGTCACCGTCCACGCTGCCCATCAAATCCGCCGAGGCAAACTTGTGCGGGTCGGCTTGGGGTTGAAGCGGTTCAACCCGGACTTTTGTGCCGTCGGCCAAGCTCGCTTCCG
Source organism: uncultured Verrucomicrobiae bacterium (assembly GCA_963827205.1). Classification (GTDB taxonomy): domain Bacteria; phylum Verrucomicrobiota; class Verrucomicrobiia; order Limisphaerales; family UBA11358; genus UBA11358. The sequence goes on along the minus strand of CAWHAH010000006.1, from coordinate 220,939 downwards.
GCGGCAGCTTGACCACCCCGCCTTCGACTGTTCCCGTGTAACTCATAGGTTTTCTGGCTTACACTGGGATATTATCGCCGAACCGGTTGGAACGCAAATCTTCTCTTTTTGCAGTATCGTGTCAGGTTCAAAGGCAGGGTCGCCTCGCCGAAGACGACCGCCTCGAATACCACGGACAGCGCAGCAGGAGCGCGGACCGGAGCGCGGACTGCCAAGTCCGCCCGCGGTTGTGGGGCGTTTCGCATTTCTGGCGGGCATGGCTGCCCGCGCTCCATTGGCGTGAGATGATTACAGTTCGGAGCGCGGACTGCCAAGTCCGCACGATGCGATGGCGTTTCCCATTTCCGGCGGACAAAGCTGTCCGCGCTCCATCGCGTGACATGGTTGCCCGGGAGCGCGGACTGCCAGGTCCGCACGCGGTTGGTGGCATTTCGCATTTCCAGCGGGCATGGCTGCCCGCGCTCCGTTTGCATGAGATGATTGCGGCCCGGAGCGCAGCCCGTCCTCTCCATCCTCCGTAGCAGGCTGCTGCGGAAACCGGTTTGCGCCGTCACGGGGTTTGCGATTGGGGCAAAGTGGCCTGATAAGACTGGAGCCGGGCGCGGATGGACTCGGCGAGCGCGGTATTGCCCTGGGCCGTGGCCAGGGCCAGGGCTTGCTGGAAATGGGGGGTGGCTTCTTCCAGCTTTCCCTGGGCGGCCAACGCGATACCCAGATTATACTGGGCGGCGAGATTATCCGGTTTGAGTTGCAGCGCCCGCTCGAAGTGTTGGATGGCTTCAGCCAACTTCCCTTGGGCAACCAGCGCGTTGCCCAACGTGCAGTGGGCAGCGACGTTGTCCGGTTTGAGTTGCAGCGCCCGCTCGCAATGTTGAATCGCTTCGTCCAGCTTTCCTTGGGCGGCCAGGGCGTTGCCCAGATTGCAGTGGGCAGTGACATCATCCGGGTTGAGTTGCAGCACCCGCTCAAAATGTCGAATGGCTTCATCCAATTTCCCCTGAGCCGCCAGCGCGAGGCCCAAATTATTCTGCGCTTCGATATAATCCGGGTTGAGCTGGATTGCCTGCTCGTACTGTTGAATGGCCTCAGCCGGCTTCCCCTGGGCGGCCAACGCGTTGCCCAGATTATAGTGGGCGGCGATATCATCCGGTTTGACTTGCAGCGCCCGCTCGTAGTGTTGAATGGCTTCCGCCAGCTTCCCTTGGGTGGCCAACGCGAGGCCCAGGTTATTCTCCGCTTCGATGTAATCCGGGTTGAGTTGGAGCGCCCGTTCGTACTGTTGAATGGCTTCAGTTAATTTCCCCTGATCGGCCAACGCCAGACCCAGATCGTTGTGCGCTAAATCACTTTCAGACGCGCAAGCAAGGGTGTGTGTCCAGAGGGTTATGCTGTCTTTCCAATACCCGGTTTGGACATAAGCAGCCGCCAGCAGGCCGGCCAGCATCGCCACTGCCGCGGACCCCAGCACGACCCGCCGCCAACGCCACGCGCCGCAGAGTTCCGCCACCCCCCAGGCCACCAGGATATACAATCCGATTTGCGGCAGATAGGTGTAGCGATCCGCCCGCGCCTGCTCTCCCACTTGCACGAAACCAATGACGGGCACCAGCATCCCCAGATACCACAGCCAGCCCACCGGCAGATAAGGATACTTTCGCCATCCGGCCAGGACGCCCGCGGAAATGCCCAGTAACACCAGCACGGACAAGCCCACCTGCCAGACCGACCAGCCGTTTGCCGGACGGGGATAAAGTGCCGCCAATCCCGCCGGATAAAGCATCTGCCCGAGGTAAGCAGCATAAGCCACCAACGCGTTGCCGACCCGTCCGGGGAAGGTCAAACCGTGCGCGATCGAGATCGCCTCGGTTTGCGAAAGGAAGGTGGCTACCCCGGCAGCGGCGGACAGCAGCAGGAAGGGAATCTTTTCCAAAACCAAATGTCCGATGCGCCGAACGTCCAGACCGGAGAATGGAGCGCCGCGGGACATTCGTTGCAACGGCCAGTAGTCCAGCAACAGCAGGACGAACGGCAGCGTCACCAACGTGCCCTTGGACAACAGACCCAAGCTGAACAGCAGCAGCGCCAGCCAGTAAAAACGCGACCGGTGACACGGGACACGTGACACGACAGGCGAACGCGCGGCTGCCGTGCTGGTCACCGGCCCCTTGCCTCCCGCGCTGAAGCGCTGCGAAAGCGGGCCGCCCGTCACCGCCTTTGTGTAGCAAAGGAGTGTCAGCATGAAAAACAACCCGCTCAACACATCCTTGCGTTCCGTCACCCACGCCACCGATTCCACTCGCAACGGATGAATCGCGAACACCGCCGCCACGAAGGCGCTCCGCCACAGCGCGCCGGTCATGTTCCGCAGCACCAGGAACAGCAGGATGCTCGTCGCGGCGTGGAGCAGAACATTGGTCAGATGATGGCCGCCCGCGTTTGCTCCGTAGAGCTGCCAGTCCAACATGCGGGAGATGGCAGTCAGGGGCAGCCATTCGCTGGGGCCATCGTTGTGCGTGAAGGCCCGGACGATTCCGTGCAAGCTCAACCCCCCGGTGATGGCCGGATTCGCATAGACATAAACGTCATCGTCGAAATTGACGAATTCGTGGTGCAGGGTCTGGCCGAAAACGGCCCAAACCGCCAGCGCCAGCAAAAGGCAAACAACAAAAGACAGCCAATGATGATGCGGTTGAATTTCCGGGGGGAATGGGTTGCCGCCCTGGCTGGCAACGGGAGCGGAACGCGCCGGCGATCCGGCGTCACCGGGAAGGTCGCTGTTTGATGGTCGGCTCATGGCATTTTGAACTGAACCGGCTGGGGGTTGACCGGACGCACACTTTTTACTGTCAGCGACATGGCCGATTCCGGGCGATTTGTCATGACTTTGCCTTTTGGGAGTTCAAAACGCAAAGCCCCATTGATTTTATCAGATTGGCAGCGCGTACGGGAATCGAACCCGTCTTTCAGCCTTGAGAGGGCCGTGTCCTGGCCGATAGACGAACGCGCCGGCGTGACAGGCAAGCTACCCAATCCGGTCCAAAGTTTAAAGTGCAAAGTTCAAAATCAAACGGAGCGCGGGCAGCCACGGAGCGCGGACAGCTTTGTCCGCCGGGAAGCGGGAAACGCCCCACAACCACGGGCGGACTTGGCAGTCCGCGCTCCGGGCCGCGCTCCGGGCCGCAACCAAACCGGTTTGGCGGTGTTTGCATTTAAGCCGGTAAACGATATACTTGATCTGTGGAGCGCGTCGGAAAACTGTGCCTTTGCCTCGCGGGCGGGCTGGTGTTGAACACCGGTTTGCGCGCCGACGACTTCGTGTCGGCGGACAATCCCTATGCGCCCATCGTGACCCGCAATGTTTTCGACATCCACCCCCCGCCGCCGGTGGACCCGAATGCCCAAAATGCCGAGCCGCCGCCCAAAATCACGCCCAACGGCATCATGTCCGCCTTCGGCCATTTGCAGGTGTTGTTCAAGGTGGCCATCCCGGCCAAGCCGGGCCAGCCGGCCAAGGACCAGTCCTACATCCTCAGCGAAGGCCAGGCGCAGGACGACATTGAAGTGACGAAGATTGATGAAAAGGGCAGTGTTGTGACGTTCAACAACCACGGCACGGTCCAGGAACTGCCGCTGGCCGTGGCCACCGCGAGCGGCCCGGGCGCGCCGCCGCCGGGCAGCGGGCCGGGGCCGGGACCAAACATTCCCCGGCCGGGATATGCGCCCGTGGGCGGCAACGGCGGTGGCGGCGGCGGTGTCATACCTTTCGGCAGTCGTTTCGGCCAGAGCGGCGGGTTTGGCGGGCAAAATCCAAAAATCAATGGCGGCATGGGCGGCAACGGCGGCGGCATCGGCGGCATGAGTGGCGGCGCGAACTATGGCTCGTCGGTTGGGACCGCCTCGACCGGCAGCGGTTTCTCCAGCCAGTTGGGAACCGCCCTGACCAGTGGCGGCGTCTCCAGCCAGTCCGGAGAGGCCACGGCCAACACCGGGACCATCAACTACCCGGCGGTGAGTGGCATGACGCCGCAAGAGATTCAGACTTTGATTGCGGCCCAGCACGCGGCCGCCGTGCAAGCGGGGAGTCCTTGGGCCGGCCTCTTTCCACCGACCCCACTCGATTCCGAAGTGGGGATTCCTCCATCTTCCACGGCGGGCAGTTCGACCACGCGTTAAATTCAGCACGGCCCGGAGCGCGGACTGCCGAGTCGCACGATGTTGTGGCATTTCGCATTTCCAGCGGACAAAGTTGTCCGCGCTCCATTGGCGTGACATGGTGGCAACCCGGAGCGCGGACCAGATTGAGCATTCCCTCTCCCCTCAACGGGGAGAGGTCAAGGTGAGGGGTGAGCCGGCGGTTGTGCGTCCAAACTTTTCAGCCGCGTGGGCAATCGTGTTGACGGCCTCGGCTCAACATTTCCTGGATGTGGCGCGCGCGCCTGCAAATCCGCCCCAATCGTTTCCCGGACCCAGCGCAGGTCTTGCAGTTGAGAATTCCAGAACCGCCGTGTCTGAATGTTGCGCGTCTTCAAATAAGCAGCGCGCGCCGCATCCTTCGCCTGCTGCCCTGGAAAAGCGTGTTGGCTGCCGTCCAGTTCCAGATTGTAGCGCGCTTCGGCGCAATAAAAATCCAGAATGTGCCGGCCCATTTCGTGTTGTCGCCGGAATTTATAAGCCGAGAAGCAGCGGTCACGCAGAATCGCCCACAATTTTTTCTCCGCCCAGGTGGCTTTTTTTCGTAAAACTTTGGCGATGGCGCAGGCCTTCATCGGTGGCTGGTTTAACGAATTGTTTATGGCCATTCAAGCGCTGGTTGGCATTCTCACCCCTCGCCCTTAAATCCCTCTCCCCGTTGAGGGGAGAGGGAAGCCGCAGGAGGCCAGAGCGCGTCATCGCTTCGGCGTGCCGTGAAGGTAATGATCGTGCTGTGCCGCCCAATCCGCGGGCATGGCGGACAAAGCTGTCCGCGCTCCATTGGCATGACATGATTGCGGCCCAAGAGCGTAGCCCGTCCTCTCCATCTTCTTAAAAGAATGAAATTGGAGCGGACTCACGTCCGCTGCTACGGACGTTTGATGAGACCGGCGTCCGGCGCGCGCGGCGTGGAACCTTAGCGCACTTCGACAAGGCGATCGCCTTGTTCGAGCTGACGCAGGATCGCCGGCAGCAACGGTTCGAGCCAGACGCGCAACGCGCGGTTGGAACAATTGCCGACGCGCAGCCACACCACCATGGGACTGTTTCGACTTTGCCTGGCTCGGCTCATGAAGTCTTCGTCCTTGGTCAGGATGACGGCTTCGTTTGCCAGGGCGTAGCGCCAAACGGGAGCGTCTTCGGTATCGCGCAGGCCAACTTCTTCAACGTGTTTGGCTTCATGCCCCGCGTCCGCGAGCCAACGGGCCAAAGCGGGTGGCCGTTGGGCATCAATGATGAATCGCACGGACTCTATGAGTCGGCTGCCATGAGCACCGGACGATTCACTTCCTGTGCCGCATACTCAAGACAGGCGCGAATGTCCTCGCCTTGCAGGTAGGGAAAGTCGTGAAGAATTTCGCTTTCGGAGACGCCTGCCGCCAGCATCTCAAGCACGTCCTGAACCCGGATGCGCATACCCCGGATGCAGGGTCGGCCGCCGCATTGATTCGGATTAAAGGTGATGCGGTCTGCGTAATTCATGCAGGAAACGTAATTCCTCGAGCCATGAAGTCAAGAGCCTTTTCTGGATTCCTCAAACGGACCTCCTTGCGGGTGTATTGCCCGAATCGCGGGCATGGCGGGCAAGGCTGCCCGCGCTCCATTGGCACGAGATGGTTGCCCGGGAGCGCGGACTGCCAAGTCCGCACGCGGCTGTGGGGCGTTTCGCATTTCCAGCGGGCAAGGCTGCCCGCGCTCCATTGGCGTGAGGTGATTGCAGCCCGGAGCGCGGACTGCCAAGTCCGCACGATGCGATGGCGCTTTCCGTTTCCTGGCGGGCATAGCTGCCCGCGCTCCGTTTGCATGAGATGATTGCGGACCGGAGCGCAGCCCGTCCTCTCCATCCTTCGCAGCAGGCTGCTGCGGGGATCGGTTCGCGCCGTCACGGGGTTTGCGGTTGGGGCGAAGCCGGCTGATAAGACTGGAGCCGCGCGCGGATGGACTCGGCGAGCGCGGTGTTTCCCTGGGCCGTGGCCAGGGCCAAGGCTTGCTGGAAATGGGGGATGGCCTCATCCAGCTTTCCCTGGGCGGCCAGCGCGATGCCCAAATTATACTGGGCGGCGACATCATCCGGCTTGAGCTGCAGCGCTCGCTTGTAATGGGGAATGGCTTCATTCCACTGCCCCTCGCCCGCCAGCGCTTTGCCCAAATTATTCTGGGCATCCGCGTAATCCGGTTTGAGTTGGAGCGCCCGCTGGAAGTGCTGAACGGCTTCAGCCAATTCCCCTTGCCTGGCCAACGCGATGCCCAAGGTATTCAGCGCCTCGGGGTAGTCGGGTTTCAGTTGGAGCGCCCGCTCGTAATGTTGCATGGCTTCAGCCAACTTCCCCTGGGCGGCCAGCGCCCGGCCTAAATTATAGTGGGCATCCACGTCATCGGGTTTGACCTGGAGCACCCGCTCGTAGTGTTGAGTGGCTTCAGCCCATTTCCCCTGGGCGGCCAGTGCCTTGCCTAAATTGTTGTGGACCTCGGCATCATCCGGATTCAGTTGGAGCGCTTGCTGGAAGCGCTGAATGGCTTCAACCCACTTTCCTTGGCCAGCCAGCGCGGCCCCTAAATTATTGAGGGTGCCAGCGGACCCCGGTCTGAGTTGGAGTGCCCGCTCGTAGTGTTGCATGGCTTCAGCCAGTTTCCCTTGCCTGGCCAACGCAATGCCGAAATTATTCAGCGCCTCGGGGTAGTCGGGTTTGAGTTGGAGCGCTTGTTCGTACTGTTGAATGGCTTCAGCCGGCTTCCCCTGGTCGGCCAGTGCGCTGCCTAAATGATAGTGGGCGAAAGCATTTCCTGACGTGCACGCGAGGGTGTGTGTCCAGAGGGTTATACTGTCTTTCCAATACCCGGTTTGGACATAAGCCACTGCCAGCAGGCCGGCAAGAATCGCCAGCGCCGCAGACCCCAGCCCGGCGCGCCGCCAACGCCACGCGCCACAGAGTTCCGCGACCCCCCAGGCCACCAGGATATACAATCCGATTTGCGGCAGGTAGGTGTACCGATCCGCCCGCGCCTGCTCTCCCACTTGCACGAAACCGATGACCGGCACCAGCATCCCCAGATACCACAGCCAGCCCACCAGCAGGTAACGATGCTTTCGACATCCGGCCAGGACGCCCGCGGAGATGCTCAACAATATCAACACGGCCAAGCCCACATGCCAAACCGACAGGTGATTTGCCGGATGGGGATAAAGCACGGCCAGGCCCACCGGATAAAGCATCTGCCCGAGATAATCGGTATAAGCCACCAACGCGTTGCTGATCCGCGAGGGAGAGTCAACGTCTTGAACGGACTTAATCGCATCTTTTTGCGACAGGACAGTCGCGACACAGGCAGCGGCGGCCAGCAGCAGGAAGGGAATCTTCTCCAAAGCCAAATGTCCGATGCGCCGAACGTCCAGACCGGAAGCTGGAGTCATTCGCTGCAATGGCCAGAAGTCCAGCAACAGCAGGACAAACGGCAGTGTCACCAACATGGACTTCGACAGCAACCCGAACGTGAAGCACAGCAGCGCCAGCCAGTAAAAACGTGACTCGTGACCCGTAACGCGTGGCACGACAGGCGAATGTGCGGCTTCTGTTCTTGCCACTGGCCCCTTGCCTGCCGCGTTGAAGCGCTGCGAAAGCGGGTCACCCGCCACCGCCTTTGCGTAGCAAAGGAGTGTCAGCATGAAAAACAACCCGCTCAACACATCCTTGCGTTCTGTCACCCACGCCACCGATTCCACCCGCAACGGATGAATAGCAAACACCGCCGCCACGAAGGCGCTCCGCCAGAGCGCGCCGGTCATATTTCGCAACACCAGGAACAGCAGGATGGCGGTCGCGGCGTGGAGCAGAACATTGGTCAGATGATGGCCGCCCGCGTTTGCTCCGTAGAGCTGCCAGTCCAACATGCGGGAGATGGCGGTCAGGGGCAGCCATTCGCCGGCGCCATCGTTATGCGTGAAGGCCCGGACGATTCCGTGCAAGCTCAACCCCCCGGTTATGGCCGGATTTTCGTAAACATAAGCCGCATCGTCATAGTTGACGAATTGGAAGTGCCGGGTCTGGCCGAAAGCAATCCACACAGCCAACGCCAGCAAAAGGCAAATGGCAAAGGACAGCCAGCGATCATGCGACCCGGTGTCATCCGGAAGGTCGTTGTTTGATTGCAGGCTCATGGCGGTTTGAACTAACCCGGCGACGGGTTGACTTGACTCACATTTTCGATGTCACCCAGAGTATGCATCTGGGGATTGGATTCAGGTTAATTTTAAGTCCCGGTTTTGTCCATCTCCGGTGGAAGGAGGACGTTCTTCAATCGAATCCATCCGCGGACGGCTGGGCCGCGCATCCTTACGCCGAAATGGAAGGTAGGGTCGTCTCGCTCGCCGCGGCGAAGCTTTGGCGCAGCCGGGCCGACGCGACCGATCGGGCGGCGGAACCTCCGCCGGACGGCTGGGCCAGCCGTCCCTACCAACAAAGAGGCGGACGGTTCGGCGAACCGTCCCTACCTGAATTCAGGAAAAGAAAAACCCCCGCTCTGAAACCAGAGCGGGGGCTGAAAACTAACGAAATAAGACAGTCGCTTACTTGCGACGACGGATCAGCAAGAGGGCCAGACCGCCCAAACCTGACAACGCCATCGTGGCCGGTTCAGGAACCGGCAATTCATACAACTGCGTGTTCGGGGAGTTGATTGGCAGTCCCGATATAGTGGCAGCGCCGTTAAACACCACAGCACCGGGGGTCGTGGTGGTGGCGAACGTAGTAATATAACCCGTAGCGGTTGCACCGAAGAAGGAACCTGGAGCGAACGTGGTGAAGGTCGTCAGGTTACTTATCGCACCACTCCATGAGGTGCCCAGATTGGCCGACCAGCCCACCAGCACGATACTGTCAGTGGTTCCCGGTGACCACGGCACTGTATAGCCTGCATTGGCGTTGAGGGGCGAGAGCTTGCCTGCTGCCGCCGCACTTTCCGCACTGGCCCCAGCGTCTGACCATGACTCCAATCCCGCGAGGGTAGTCGGAACCGGTGCTTGAGTGCCAGAGTATGCCGTGTACAGCAACTCATAGTAAAAAGCACCAGCAGTAGCCACTGTCGGGCCAATTGTTCCGGTGCCTGTCGCGGCACCGCCAAAGAGCGGTGAATACTGCATTCCGTTGGTCTCTGCGGTCATTGACGCAAAGGGAATCCCGCTCCAATTTATGTTTCCTTGGGCTAGAGCCGATCCAGTCACGGCCAATGCAATAACGGTTGTTAATAGTATTTTTTTCATAATGATTTGTTGTTCGTTAGTTTTAGTTGTTCGTTTAGTGGTAGATTTAACGTTATGATTTCTGGGTCAAATTATTGGCTCAAACCTTGCGTCCAGGTGAAATTGCCGGAAGGAATTAAAAAGAACCCCTGTCCTACGGAAATAGCCGGCGCCGGCACGTTCGCATAGGTGATGGCATCATCCCAGAGCGTTGTTGACGTTGAATCAGAATAGTAGCCCTGATAAGCGGCACCAGTCCAAACCAAAACCTCGCTACTATCCGGAAGACCAGTACCAGCTAAAGATAGATTCGGCCCACCACCTGTCGAGGTACCAGCACTAACTGAGCCGGAATACGGGATATAACTGGAAAGCATATATATGAAGCCGCTAGTTAAAGGTATACTTTTGGTGCCGTTGATAACGACGGCAACCGACCCTGCGAATGTGCTCGTTACGTTCTCCGATGGAACCAGGAAGAAAGCTGAACCCACTGGAAGTACGGGAGGAGGTACGTTCGCGTATGTGATGGCATCATCCCAAAGCGTTGTTGACGTTGAATCAGAATAGTAACCAATATAGCCGGAACCATTCCAAAGCAAAAGCTCGCTACTATCAGGTATGCTGGGATTTCCAGGGCTAATCAGCGGCCAAACTTCATTGGCGCCGTTGCTAACACCAATTTGGAATGGTGTGGTCAATAGATAAATTCCGCCGCTTGTCATTGGCACGTTGGCGTAGCCAACGACGTTTTGGGAATAGACCTGAGCTTGCGATGTGGCAAGGCTGAACGCGAGCGCGACGCCTGCCATCAGTAGTGTTTTAGTTCTCATATTTTTCTGTTCGATTGAGTTTTAGTGTTACCGTGTGTGACGCCAATATCTCAAAATCGCCACAGAGTGTCAACAGATTTTTTTAATTTTTTTGAACGTTTTTCACGGGTGAAGGGTAGCAAGCGGCAGGCCAAAGAAAAACCAGCGGATTTCCTTTGTTTCCAGCCAGTTACGACAGGGTCAATGGAGCTGGCAAGGGGGATGCCGGGGTGGTCTGTAACCTAAAATTCACAGAATGATCGGGGGTGGAGGGGTTGGGGCGGCGGGGATTAGGGCGGCAACCCGCGTAAAGCTGCGCCACGCGGCTAAACCCGTATTCGGCAAGGAACAAAGCTGCGAATGGAACGGGCTAATGATTAGCATAAAAACTAATTAAATGCCAATACAAAGGGCTGGTTTATGGGTAGGGCTGCGGTGCCCCGCAGCCGGCGGCGCAGCAGCGCCGCCCTACCACCCCAAAAAATCATTGATAGGGCTGCGGTGCCCCGCAGCCAGCGGCGCAGCAGCGCCGCCCTACCGCGAAAAATTTGCGGTAGCGTCACCAATGAATCTCATGCACGCGGCCAAAGTAAGGCCAGTCCTCAGGCCGCGCCACCAACCCGGCGCGGACCGGATTTTCCCCCACGTACTGCCATTTTTGCGCGTAACTTTCGTCAGTGCGCAACCGATGATGAAATCCGCCCGGCTGAAAGGTCCCGGCGCCGGGAAGCGTTTTGGCGAAACGATCTTTCCAGAAGGCAATCCAGCGTTCGACGGTGAATCTCAGCTCACGCGGTGCGCAGAACAGGTGCAGATGGTCGGGCATCAACAGGTAATCGCTCACCAACCAGGCCGTCGCCGTGTTTTTCCAGATATCATGGAGCGCACGTTGGATGGCGGGTTGAGCCAGCCAGCGTCCGCGTTTGTCCGTGCAGACGGTCAGGAAAAGCCAATTCGGTCCAGCCAGGGAGAGACAAACGCCCTTCGCCGGTGTGCGGCGATTGTAGGGCGGCGCTGCTGCGCCGCCGCGTGCCGCCGCAGCGGCACGCCCACCAAAGCAGTTTCCGCGTCGGGCATGAGGCCGTTGATAGCAAAAATCCGGGGAATATAAAGCCAGTTTTTATGGTAGGGCTGCGGTGCCCCGCAGCCGGCGGCGCGGCAGCGCCGCCCTACCACGAAAATTTGCGGCAGTTCCGCCCTACCAGGATCAGGTTTCCGCCTGCACCACAATTTTCAGAGAATCTTCCGTCGGGCGGGCGGCAAGCTGAACGGCGGTGGCGGTTTGTTCGAGCGGGAAACGATGGGTGATCAAACGGCGCACATCCAGTTGGCGCGAGAACACCAGCCGCGCCACTTCGCGCTGAAGCGTGAAATCGGATGAGTAGCTCCCGATAAGGTCTTTTTCGTCCAAGCAAATGGAGGCCAGATCAATTTGGGAGATGGGAGATGGGAGCTGGGAGCTGGGAACTGCCACCTCACCACATGAATCGGACTTGGCCCCGCATCCCTCACCCAGCACTGTCGTGCCACCCTCTCCCGCTCCCGCGGGCGAGGGGCAGTGGCCCGTTCCCCCGCCAGCGGCGGAGAGGGAGGAGAGCGTGGCGAGTTTATCCGCCTTCGCGTCGCTTCGGCGCGACCGGTCGTTCATGGAACGTTTGGTATGGGCGAACAACAAGACTTGTCCGCCGCCGCGCACGAGTTCCAGCGCCTGTTGCACCACGGCGTCGGACGGGACGGCGACTATCGCGCAGTCCACAGTTTCCGGTCCACGGTTCACAGTCGTTTGCAGACTGCGGACTATGGACTGTGGACTGTGGACTAATTCAGTCCATTTGGCGCCGAATTTTCTGGCGAGGCGCAGACGCGAGGCCAATAAATCGGTGGCGAGGACGCGGGCACCTTGCAATTGCAGCAGGCGCGTGAACATGAGGCCAATCGGTCCCTGCCCGGCCACGAGCACGACGTTGCCGCGCAGCAGGTTCAATCGGCGCACAGCCTTGAGGACGGTATTGACGGGTTCGAGCATCGCGCCTTCTTCGAAGGAATTCTTCGCCGGAATTTTCACCACGCCGGGCAGCACGAACGGCAGGACGCGGACGTATTCGGCGTAACCGCCGCCCGCCGGCTCGAATCCGGCGGTGATGCCGGTGCGTTTGTAGGTTTCGCATTGGGCGAAGGCGCGGTGCCGGCAGTAATGGCAATCCAGGCAGGGGACGTGATGGTGCAGGGCGACGCGGTCGCCGATTTTGAAGCGGCTCGCGAGGACGCTCGCCCCACCAGACCCCAGCTTCACAATGGTGCCGGCGGTTTCATGGCCGAAGATGCGCGGGGGCGGCACGGTGCCGTGCTGGATTTTTTTGATGTCGGTGGGGCAAACGCCGCAGACGGCGACGCGGACGAGGAGTTCGTTGGCGGCGAGGCGCGGGACGGGCACGGTTTCGAGGCGCAGGTCGTTGACGCCGCGATAAACGACGGCGCGCATGGTTTTGGGAATAACGGACACGGGGAAGTTTTAACCACGAAACACACGAAAGACACGAAATTTTAACGGCGTAAAGCCGCGTGGCGGCCACGCCGCTATACGCGGATGACGCGGCGCGCAGAGCAGAAAGATTTCTACAGAAGAAAACAAAGAAGACAAAGGCTCGAAACCGCCTTCACTGCTTCGTTTCCCTCGTTTACTTCTGTTAGCGGACCGCGGCCAAACAGTTCAGGCGATGTGGAAGCGATGCCATTCCAAACCGCAGGTGGTATCAAACGTTGCGGCGGCGGAACAGCAAGAGCGATAGACCGCCCAAACCGGCCAGCGCCATCGTGCCCGGTTCAGGAGTAGGAGGAGGAGGAATCTCAAGCGGCATGGCATACAACTGCGTGTTTAGAGAGAAGATTGGAAGCCCCTGTGCCGTTGGACCAGTTCCAAACACCGTGGAGCCGGGGCTGGTGGTGGTGGCGAGTGTCGTAATATAACCCGTGGCAGATACACCAAGGTAGGCATTTTGAGGAATGGGGGTGTTATTCCAATTTGCCAGTTCATATTCCACATCACTCCATGAGCTGCCCAAAGGAGCCGACCAGCCAACCATCATAATACTGTCAGTGGTTCCCGGTGACCACGGCACAATTGCGCCCGCATTCGGGTTGATGGGCGCGAGACGACCTGCCGTATTAGCATTGCTCGCCTCAAGTCCAGTGTCTGACCATGACAGCAACGCCGCAAGGCTGCTGGGGTCCGGTGCTTGAACGCCAGTATAGGGCGCGTAAAGCAATTCGAAATAGAAACCAGTTCCCCCGGCGGCAGACCCTCCAGCGTTACCTATTGTGCCACCACCATACGAGATGCTACCAACGAATGGAGGAGACTGTGTTGAGTTGGTTTGTGCGGTCATTGCGGCAGGGGAAATCGCGCTCCAATTTACTGTTCCTTGAGCGAAGGCCGCGTTGCTCATCGTTATCAACCCAAAAGTCAGAAATAATTTTTTCATACGACCAGGTGTATTGTTTGTTGGTTCTGCGAACGACGTTTTGGCGGAGCGCACCCTGCCCGGTTCGCACCGCCGGGTAGCTTAAGCATAGCAAACAATCAAGGACGTGTCATTAACAAAATCCAGACAGTCCTTGGCCGGTATATCCGCAAAACATGTAAACGCACGAAATCTTAACCGCGAAGTTGAACAACCAAGACGCCAAGGCACAATCAGTGGAGCACGGACAGCTTTGTCCGCGTGTTTCTTTCCCGATGCAGGCATCTGGCGGACCTGGCGGTCCGCGCTCCGAACAGCAACCATTTCACGCAAATGGAGCGCGGGCGGCCACGCCGCTATACGCGGATGGACACGGATTTTTTTCATCCGCGAATTTCACGAATTATCACGAATTTTCTTTTTTTTGTTCGTGCGAATCGGTGAAATCTATGCCCAAGAATGCGGCTGAAAATCTTCATTTGCCTGGCATTGGCGGGGATGACGCTGGCGGTTTACTGGCCGGCGACGCGATGTGATTTCATCAACTATGATGATCCGGATTATGTCACTGCGAATCCCCATGTTCTGGGAGGTTTACGCTGGGAGGGGGTGAAATGGGCGTTTTACAACACGGAACAAGCCGCCTATTGGGCGCCGCTCACATGGTTATCGCACATGTTCGCTTGCCAGTTCTTCGGGTTGGATGCCTGGGGACATCACCTGATTAACGTGCTGCTGCACGCCGCCAACACCGCCCTGGTTTTTCTCGTGTTTCAACGAATGACCCGGGCGACGTGGCGAAGCCTGATTTTGGCCGCGTTATTCGGGTGGCATCCGCTCCGGGTGGAATCGGTTGCCTGGGTCACAGAACGCAAGGATGTGCTTAGCACCTTCTTCGGACTTCTCACCCTGTATTTTTACGTCCGCCATGTGCAGAAGCCAGAAGTCAGAAGTCGGAAGTCAGAAACAAATCTCCCAACTGCTTCATTCTTTCCCCCATCTCCGTTCTACTGGCTGTCTTTGTTTTTCTTCGCCCTGGGTTTGATGAGCAAGGCGATGCTGGTAACGATACCCTGCGTTTTACTACTGCTGGATTACTGGCCGCTCCGGAGAATTTCGGAGTTCGGAGTTCGCCCGTCCTCCGCAGTGGCTCTGCTACGGAGGGCAGAGAGTTCGGAGTTGAAGAGCGGGCCCCAACCCTCAACTCCAGGCTCCCTGGCGCCGCGAAGCGCAGCGAAGACGGCCCAGCTCTCGACCTTGGTTCTTGAAAAGTGGCCGTTCTTTGCCCTGGCAGCGGCGGCGAGCGTCGTGACCTTCGTGGTGCAAAAGCAGGGCGGCACTTTGATGACGGTTGAAAGTCTGCCACTGGGAGCGCGCGTCGAAAATGCCCTGATTTCCTACTGCCGCTATCTGGGGAAGCTATTCTGGCCGACGGATCTGGCAGTTTACTATCCGCACCCTGCGTCCTGGCCGCTGGAGAAGGTGCTGTTGGCCGGTGTGTTCTTATGCGGCATTTCGGTGCTTCTGTTCGTGAAGCGGGGGCGGTATCCCTTTTTACTTATGGGTTGGCTCTGGTTTGTCGGGACGCTGGTGCCCGTCATCCAACTCGTTCAGTCAGGCGGACAGGCGATGGCCGACCGTTTTACCTATATCCCCTCACTTGGGATTTTGATCCTAGCAATCTGGGGCGCGTATGAACTGGCCCGGCGCTGGCGGTATCATGTGATTGCGCTTTCGGCGGCGGGTTCAGTGGCGGTTATCCTGTGCATCGGGTTGACGCGGCAACAGCTCGGGTATTGGCAGGACAGTGAGGCGCTTTTCCGGCACACGCTCGAAGTCACGGAGAACAATCCCATAGCGTACAGAAGTCTAGGCGATGCCCTCTTTGACAAAGGCCAAACGGACGAGGCGATCAGCCAATATCAGGAAGCCATCCGCCTCAGACCGAATTACGTCGAAGCCCACAACAACCTCGGCATCGCCCTCGCCAAGAATCATCAAATTGACGCGGCGATCAGCCAATACCGGGAAGTCATCCAGCTCAGACCCGATTCCGCCAAAGCCCTCTACAACTTGGGTGTTGCGTTGGCAGCGAAGGGCCAAAGCGACGAGGCAATCAGCCAATTTCAGGAAGCCATCCGCCTGAGACCGGATTACGCCGAAGCCCGCTACAACTTGGGCGTTGCGTTGGCAGCGAAGGGCCAAAGCGACGAGGCGATCAGCCAATTTCAGGAAGTTGTCCGCCTGAGACCGGATTACGCCGAAGCCCACAACAACCTCGGCATCGCCCTTGCCAAGAAACATCAAATTAACGAGGCGATGAGTCAATTTCAGGAAGCCATCCGCCTCGAACCGGATTACGCCGAGGCGCACTACAACCTCGGCAACGCCCTCCTCATCAAAGGCCAAACCGCCGAGGCGATCAATCAATATCAGGAAGCCCTCCGCCTTAAACCGGATTACGCCGCCGCGCAAAAGAACCTGAACTTGGCAAAGGCTTTGGAACTGAAAAAGTTTTCAAGTGCCGAACAGCCGGAGCCTCCGGCCATTGTGCCCACACTCGGGCAACACTGAAAGCTTGTCCCCGCTGCCCGGGACGGGCACGGTTTTGAGGCGCAGGTCGTTGACGCCGCGATAAACAACCGCGCGCATGGTTTTGGGAATGTCGGGCACGGGAAACTTTTGACACGAATTTCACGAATTATCACGAATTTTTTTATCCGCGAATATCGAGAAGGAATGCCAAGTGTCAGATTTGATTCGAGCACGAGAACGGGAACAAGGATGAGGATAAACACGGCGCAATGACGCCAAGACGCAGGGCAAAATCGAGAGCCAAAAGTTGAGATCGAGATTGTCAGACCTCCTTTACTCAACCCCCGGCAGACTTTGCCCGGGCGGGCGCGTTTCCATTCGACTAGGAGTTCGGGCTGGCGATTAAATTGGAACACTGGCAACATCCGCGCCATGTTCGTTTACGCACTGACGATTTTCATTGGAGCATTCCTGCTCTTCCAGGTCCAGCCGTTGATCGCCAAGTACATCCTGCCGTGGTTTGGCGGCGGGCCCGGGGTCTGGACGACCTGCCTGTTGTTCTTCCAGACGTTGCTGCTGGCGGCTATGCTTACGCGCATGTTTCGGCCCGCTGGCTCAAGCCGCGCGCCCAAACCCTGTTGCACCTCGTCCTGCTGGGCGTGGCCCTGGCGTTGCTGCCCATCATCCCCGCCGACACCTGGAAGCCGGTGCGGGAGCGGGAATCCGACCCTGCAAATTCTCTGCCTGCTGGCCGTATGCGTTGGCCTGCCTTATTTCGTCCTGTCGGCCACTGGTCCCCTGATGCAACACTGGTTCAGCCGCACGCATCCAGGCGCCTCGCCCTACCGGCTTTACGCGCTCTCGAATGTCGGCTCGCTGCTCGCGCTGGTCAGCTATCCGGTCTATTTCGAGACGCATTTCACCCGCAAAACGCAGGCGGCGCTGTGGGGATGGGGACTGGCCGTGTATGCCGTCGGTTGCGCCTCTGCGCCCTCGATCTGTGGAAGGCCAGAGGACGTGGGGGTCGAGTGTGTGAATCAACCGGGAGCAGAGTCCGAAACTCGAAGTCCACAAGTGCGCAAGCCCGACTCGACCCTCGGCCCTCGACCGTCTCCTGTGGCTGCTGCTGCCGGCCTGCGCGTCCGTGCTCCTGCTGGCGACGACCAACAAGATGTGCCAGGAAGTGGCGGTGATTCCATTTCTCTGGGTGCTGCCGCTGGCGCTATACCTGTTGAGTTTCATCATCTGTTTCGACAACCCGCGCTGGTATGTGCGTCTCCCGTTCACCACTGGCGCTCCTGGCGGTCTGGTTCGGGATTTGCTGGGTATTGTTCAAAGGACTTGAGGCCTCCATTGAACTGCAATTGGTCATTTATTCCGTGGGGCTTTTCGTTTGCTGCATGGTCTGCCACGGCGAACTCTATCGGCTCAGGCCCGACCCGCGCCACCTGACCGGGTTTTATCTGATGATCGCCGCCGGCGGCGCGCTGGGCGGGGTGTTTGTGGCCGTGATTGCGCCGCTGATCTTCACCGATTACTTCGAATTGCAGTGGGGGCTGGTGCTTTGCGGCCTGCTGCTCCTGATCGTGTGCCTCCGCGAGTGGCGTCTGGAAAGTTCCCGACGGTGGCGCTTCGAGACCTTTACCGGCGTGTTGGCGGGTCTGGTGGCGTCCGGCCTGCTGTGGCAGGAAGCGCACCGGTTCTACGGCACCACAATTTACAAATCACGGAACTTTTACGGCGTGCTGAAGGTTTACGACCTGAACGCGGACCAGCCCCAACTGCGCCATTTCGAATTGTTTCATGGGCGCATCATGCATGGCGAGCAGTTTGCCGACCCCAAGCGGGCCGCTTGGCCGACGGCGTACTTCAGCGAGAAGAGTGGCGTTGGCTTGGCCCTGGAAGCCCTGCCGGCCGGTCACCGGCGCATCGGCACGGTTGGCCTGGGCGTCGGCACGCTGGCGGCGTACGCCCGGGCGGGAGACAACATCCATTTTTATGAAATCAATCCGGAGGTGGTCCGGCTGGCCAACTCGCGGTTTACCTACCTCCCCAATTGTTCCGGAAAGGTGGAAGTCACCCTTGGGGACGCCCGGCTCTCTCTGGAGAGGCAACCGCCGCAGCATTTTGACCTGCTGGCGCTGGACGCTTTCAACAGCGACGCCATCCCCGTTCACCTGCTGACGGAGGAGGCCTTTGACATCTACCAGAGGCACATGAAAACCAACGGCATCATCGCGGTGCATGTCTCGAACCCGTGCATTGAACCTGGAACCGGTGGTCGTCAACCTTGCCCGCCATTTTCACTATAAAGTGGTCGCCATTGAGAATATTCCGTCCCCGGACCAGCCGTGGATTCTGCGTTCGGTGTGGATGCTGTTGTCGCGCAACGGCGAAATTATCGAATCTCCTGCCATTCGTCTGGCGGCGAGGCCAGCGGAAACGGACTCGGTGAATATCCCGCTCTGGACGGATGATTTTACCAGTTTGTTTCAAGTTCTTCGTTCGGAAAAACAGCCCGATATTGATCGCGCTTACGCCGATGAACAGACCGGAGCCGCCGCCCGCCTGAGTCAGCAGGGAAATTTTGCCGGCGCCATCGCCTGTTACCGGCAGGCCTTGCAGAAACATCCGGACATGTGGGATCTGCTGAATAATCTGGCCTGGCTGCTGGCTACTTGTCCTGAGGCTTCCCAGCGCAATGGGCCGGAAGCCGTCCAACTCGCAGAAAAAGCATGTCAGTTGACCCATTACAATGTGCCGTTGGTCATCGGCACGCTGGCCGCAGCCTACGCCGAGGCAGGACGGTTTGACGATGCCGTCTGGATGGGGGAAAAAGCTTGTGCGCAGGCCGAAGAAAATCATGAACCGGAGCTGCTGCAAAAAAACCGGGAGTTCTTGGAGCTTTACCGCGCACACAAACCGTATCATGAAGCTCCTGAAAACCGATAGTGTCTGATTTCAAACGGTGGCTGCGCCGCTGCGGTGGCACCGCCGCACATTTTCGGGGTAGGGACGCGCGGCCCGCGCGTCCGTTCCTCGAAACAATTTTGGTAGGGACGGCTGGCCCTAGCCGTCCGCGGACGCCTCGGCGAGGCGTACCTACCTGTTCTTGCGGACGCCTCGGCGAGGCGACCCTACCACGGAATCCGGTTTGAATGGTAGGGCTGCGGTGCCCCGCAGCCGGCGGCGCGTCGGGCTTCGCCGGGCTTCGCCCCGACAAGGCAGCGCCGCCCTACCACCACAAAAATATGCCACAGCGCGGCCCTGCCTTTCAGATGGCGAAGCAGAAATTCAAAACAACCCGCCATCAATTTCCTGAAAGACTTGCCCGTTCGATGGTTCGTTCGTCCCTGTCCGAGTGAAGCGTTTTTCGCCCAAGCCAAACCGCGATTGCCAGCCAGCCGAACAAAATTGCGAGTGCTCCGGCTGCCAGTAAAAATGCACAAGTTAGTGTGGTGGATGCGTATCGAAATTCGACCATGGCGGAGCCGGCCGGCAACACCACTCCGCGGAGGGCGTGGTTGGTTTTCAAAATGGGCACTGGCCGGCCGTTGAGCCAAGCCCGCCAGCCCTTGTCCCAACGATCCGCCAGCACCAGAAGCCCCGAGGTCTCCATTTGGGCTGCAACCAAAATCCGGGTCGGAACCTCGCTGGTGATTTTGACGACCCCGCGGCATTCGGACGGCAGGTCCACCGGTGTTTCCACATACGCCACTTCGCGGGGATTGAAATCCGGCAGAGCAAGCTTTGCGAGCCGTTCATTGTCATCCGGCACCACTTCGACCCGCTTTGGCACAAACACCCGCGGAAGGGCGGAACGGTTTTCCAGAACCCAATAGTCGGGACTCTGAAACGTCGGTTTGACGTTTTGCGGGGGTGAACCTCGATAAATCACATACCGCACCCCTAACATGTCGAGAATTGGGGAAAGTCGCGCCGTATTGGTCTCCGTGATCTCCACGCGAGGGATCAGCCATTGGAGCGCGCCTCCCAGGACTTTTAACGAACTCTCGTCAGCCGCGATGGTCACTAAGGATACCCACGCGGCGGGATCAACCCCGTCATATCCGCGCACATCACACAGCCCGACGGCTTCTGCGAAGTCGGCGGGAAAACAATTGTAACCGATGATCCGACCCGGAGCAGCCCGGGCCACGTCGCGCAGGGCGGGGATTTCCGGGTAGTAAAGGGCGGGATCACACTGATAATTTCGACCGTGGCTAAACCAGAGCAGATCGCCCAGCAATAAAACTGCAATCAAGGGTATCAGGAAGCGCCGGCTTAACAGGCGAAAGCGCAAAACCAACCAAAGCATTAGGCCCAGACCACACCACAAGGCTGACATTTTATAGTATGCTGAGAAGCACTCTTGGACCCTGCGTAAGCCGTTTGTACCGTTAACCCATGTAACCCATACATCCTGCTGACCGGTTTGGATCGCTTTTTCAAGTTGTGTTGCCAAAGGTTCGGGCAAAACGGCCATGCGATAAAGGGTAGTGGGCTACACGGTTATATTGCTTGGAAACACAGTGTGGAAATGGCAATCTTTTTTCATGCAGAAACCAAAGCGAAAGCGCAAAGGCGATGCCGTGCAAATAGCGCACAGTGTCATGCAGGACGTGATTGCATTGAGCGAAAAGTCTTTTGTGCCCGTCAAGCGGCCAAGCAAACGGGTTCGACGATAAGCCCCGCCAGTTCTTCCAAGCTCCAAACATGGTCAGCGATGCCCGCTTCCATCGCTGGCGTAACTCTCAAAGTCTGGTGAATCCGGCAGAAGTTGTAATGCACCATCGAAAGCGCAATCATGTGCTTGTGGTTTTCAACTTTCTTGCTGAAAGCGTTGGTCAGCCTTGTAAAACGCCGGTTGGTCATTCTCCACGTCATATTGGAGCGTTCAACGTAGCTGGTCGAAATAAGGTCGCGGTTTGGATTACCCATGATTCGGCGCTTGCGTGTTCCAATGCAGGTTGCGGGGCTGTATTTGCCAGAAGGCTGCGTGCCGTAAAGTTTAATCAACATGCCGTAATCAATTTCACAGCCAAAGGCGTTTTCAACCGCCGTCAAATACGGCCTATGGCCGTCGCTGGTCAGTTGGACGCGGTTCTTCAAACGGCTGGCAATATCGCTTACAAACCAGTTGGCATCGCCAATGCCGCGTGTTCCCACATGCCATGCGGGAATCAATCGTGTTTCGGCATCCAAAGCAACCCAAAGCCAGACATCGCCAACAACGCCCGCGCCTTTGAGCAGTTCCGGCGCGTTCGCCTCTTTGCAGCCACAGAAAGACCAGATTTCGTCGAGTTGCAAAACCTTGCACGGCAGGTTTCGCATGATTTTGTCGTGATAATCGGCGCACGCTTTCCCGGCAGCCACCAGCAGCCGCTCGACGGTTTTCTTGGCTGCGCCCGTGAGTCTGGATGTGGAGCACATGGAACAGCCTTCCACCAGACAGTTGAGAATCTGCGCCCGTTTTTCAATAGTCAAAGGTTGCATAAAATTATGTCTTGACTAATTCTCTAACATAAATTATATTCTGTCAACATATTTCTCTAACAAAAATTATGAGCAACAAAGTAGGCCGTCCGAAAGTATCGAAACAGACAGCCAAAGCCGTGTTGATTGGAGCGCGTTTTTCCGGCAAGGAAAGCGAAGAAATTGAACGCCAAGCGAAAGAAACAGGGCAAAGTAAATCTACTTTGTTAAGAAGTCGGGCGTTGGCCAGCCGTGATGTCTGGTCTAGCCGCTGGAAAGCGATAGATTTAGACCGCGAAACTGTTGAATTCTGGCTATTGCTTGATGGCAGCCAGTATCTTCACGCGCACGGGCAATTCCTAGCCAAGCAAAGAGGAGATGGCAGCATGAGCCTAAGTATTGAATTTCACCCTGAAGCCGAACCGAACCCCCTCAAAAATTTAAGAATATACGTCCCCCAACTTGCTGTTGATTTTATTGAGAAAGCGCCGCCTCCGTCAAATCGGGTGTTCTTGTTGATTGACCCCCGCCTTTTACTTTTGCGCTCGGAATTGGAAAAACCGCGCCAGTAAGCCCGTTTTTGCGAAAAAACGCTGCTCTTTTGGGGTCAACGGTTACTTCCTCCACGAAATAGCCGCTTAACTGCGGCAATCCATTTCTTCTTGATTTTTTGTTAGACATAAAGTATTTTTGGGGATGAAAATTAGATACTTTTACGAGTTTTCTTTTGGAAGCAAACCAATCGTCGTTTGGGAGATTGAACACCCGCTGACATTAAACGTCGGTCAGGTTGTCCACATGAAAGAATTGGGTGGTCAAGTGACAATTCGTAAAGTGGAGCATCACTTGGAAACACTAGCAGGCGTGGCCGTTTGCAGGACGTGCATTGATTGCGGCTAAGCAAATAGAATCTCGTTACAGGAACGCCAAGATTTTCGAGCAACTGCGCGGTTTCTCCTCCTTCTCCCGACACCATTACCCAAACACGGCCAATGGGAATGCTTTTTAGGAGTTCAACATTTGCGTTGCTCCATTCAAAGAAAATGGACTTCCTTGAACTACGGCTGGCAACCGAGTCCTGTCGTCTTTCTGCTTTTTGGGCAGCTCCCAAGCATCGGCAATGTTCCGGCCATCAAAGCCCCGTCGTTGTTGGCGAATTGCAAAGAACCTCAATTTTAGTTCCAAAGCAATAAAGCACTGCCAACCCGAAATATACTCTTGTAGCCCACTACCCGATAAAGGCACCACAGGAAAAGTCCTGCCAGCAACGCGATTGGGAACCAGAAGCCCCACCGCCACTGACATTCCCCCTTTAGCAGGACCTCAAGACCGATGGCCGTCAGGGCGAGAATCGCAAATGACGTGGCAAACACCAGCCGGTTGTAAGATAACATGTTCAGTCCGGGCAGGCTCAGGAGATCAACGAAGCCCGGCAAATCCAGGCACCAGCTCAGGCCAAAAATTGCCAGCGATGCGTAGAACACATTCATCGAACGGTGACGCCGGCTGCACCACGCCAACGGAGCCACCACCAATGTGGCCAGCACTCCCACATAGGCCGCCGCCGAACTCTCCGGCAGATTGGGTTCACCCGTCTGGGAATACATCGGCAGACTGCCTGGTTTTGACGATCCATACAGGTCCGGGAGTACCACTTGTGGTAAGGCAACAAGGCCAATGGGTGGGCGTTGCTGTAGCCCGCTGAAACGTTCCAACATGCGCTGGCCGGTCTTGGCGTATTCAATCACCGGCAGGATGTTTGGCGCGGCCAGCAAAAAGCCCAGTCCCCAACCCAACGCCAGAACCAATGCCGCCTTGCCCACCTTGCGGCGGAGGACCGGACGGCCATGAACCTCATACAAACACCACAACGCGAACAGGCCCGACACCGACAGCACCAGCGCCGCAACATCAATTTGTCCACTGCTCAGCAGAACCAGCCCGGTAACCAGAGCCAGCGCCACCGGGGCGATTGAATTCCCACGGACGGTCCGGTCAACCGCCAGCAGCAACCAGGGCAGCCAACAGACCGGGGCGCCGACAGCGTGCCCCTGCCAAAAAATAAAGAAACCGGTCATGGGGTAGCACCAGGCAGCGAGCGTTGCCGGCCAGAATCCCACCCGGATCACACGCCGGAAAAACAAATAAGCGCCCGTGCCCGCAACCAGCGCGGTCAGAAGTTGCGCCCACGCGAGGATGATGGGGGATGGGGTCAGGCAGGTGAACAAAAAGAAGGGCGAGTACTTGGGACAGATAAGTGGGACTCCGCCAAACTCGGCCGGTGACCATAATGGAAAATAGCCCGCGGAGAACTCTCTGACGGCGAAGCGCCGGTCAGGCTCGTATTGCAATACCAGGTCCCCAGGTATCGCATCCTGAAGTGAATTGGGGGTTTGCGGCGTATCAGGCAGATAACAATTGGGTATAAGAAGATAATCCAGTGGCAGGAGGACCTTTCGTCCGACCAAAGAAGGCCCATACAGCAGGAATTGTCCCAGTACAATTCCTGCCAGCACAACGGCCAACCTTGAGAACTTCCCGCCAAACGATTGCCTGGAACCGAAGAATCTATCTTTCATTGCGCTCTGTTTGTTATCAGTGCAGGCAGTATAAAAGTTTCACGGCGACTTTGGAAGTCCATCCCGCATTGATATGGTGTTGACGGTTTGCAGTTCCGCATTTGCGCGGTTCGTCCCAAGCGGTGTGGGACGGAACTCCGAACAATTCCTCAAGTTGATATAATATAACACCCGCGGCTGCGGCGCACGGCGGTACGGCAGCATGCCGGTACCAAACCCGGATTGCTTGAAAGGCTTGCCCGGCTTGTCCGATGATTTATCTTGTCGGGCGGTGAAGGAAAAGTTGCACAAACTGCTGCCGGTGGTTTTTCTGGCGCTGTTCGCCTTGAGCCGCTGGCCGGGGTTGTTCCCGCCGAATTTCAGCGCGGCGACGGCGCTGGCGTTTTGCGCGGGCGTGTATTTCCGCGGCGCGGCGGCGTGGTGGCTGCCGCTGGGCGTGATGGCCGCCACGGACGTGACGCTCAACGTTTTTTATTATCACGTCGCGCCGTTCGGTTCCTACCTGTGGTTGAACTACGCGATTTACGCCGGGTTGATCGGGTTGGGCAAATGGTTCGGACGGCGCGCGGCGTTCTGGAAATTGCTGGGCGGCGGTTTGCTGGGGGCGGTGATTTTTTATCTCGTCACCAACACGCTGTCGTGGCTCCAAGACCCGGCTTACGTCAAGACAATTGCCGGCTGGATCCAGGCGCTGACGACCGGGCGGCCTGACTGGCATCCGACCACATGGGAGATGTTCCGCAACACGCTGGGGAGCGGCGGCCTGTTCACCGCGCTGTTTGCCGGCTCGGCCAAACTGACGGAATCCGCCGAATCGCCTGCCGACAAAACCGCCGGCGCGCGCGACGAGGAGGAACCCGAAGCCGAGGAAACGCCGGAGGAAACCAAGGCGTGAGCCATGATGCGTATTGCGTGTTGCGTCAAGTAACATTGGTTGGCCGGACCGTGCTCGACGGAAAACGAAATACGCAGCACGCTTGCCCATGAAACTCGGCATCATCTCGGACACGCACGGCTGGCTCGACCCGAAGGTTCCCAAACTGTTCGCCGGGGTGGAGCACATTTTGCACGCAGGCGACATCGGGTCGGATGGCATCGTGGCCGCATTGGAAGCGGTGGCGCCGGTCACGGCGGTGCTGGGCAACACGGACAGTTCGCCCACCTTCCGGCTCATCGAGGTCGTGGCGCTGGCCGGACGCAAATTCCTGGTGCAGCACATCGTGAATCCGCGCGCGTTGACCGAGGAACTGCGGCTGCGCCTTGCGCGCGAGCGGCCGGACGCGGTGGTGTTCGGCCACACGCACAAGGCATTTAATGAAACGATTGACGGCGTGCGGTATTTGAATCCGGGTTACGCGGGCAAGCCGAAGTTCGCGGCGGCGCGCAGCGTGGCAATTTTGCATTGCGACGGAAAAGGAATGCGAGAGGAGTTTCTGCCATTGTAACCTTAACGCGGCCAAGCCGCAACCCAAGGAGCGCGGACAGCTTTGTCCGCCCGTTTCTATCCCAATGCAAGCGTCTTGCGGACAAGGCTGTCCGCGCTCCTGGGAAAATTTTTCCTGTGACGGACAGCTCGGCGAGCTGTCCCTACCCGAAAATGAGGTAGGGCGGCGCTGCCGCGCCGCCGGGCCGAGCAGCAGAGGCCGTCTCAAAAGTATCGGAGGGGCGAGTTATACGAGTCCCTGACTCACAGAATGGCTCTGAAAATGGGGGCGTATAACTCGCCCCTCCGAAGAGAAATTGTTTTGAGACCGTCTCAGCAGCTCTGCCCTGCCAGGTTCAGGGGGAGGGCTTGGCTTCCTGATGATAAGCCCGGTGGGATTTATAGAGTTCCAGCAACTGTTCATTCTTTGCCGCAATTTCCTTTTGTCCCTGCGCCAGAGCCACTGCGCGCGCCTGTTCGGCGGCGGCGACGGCGTCGTCGTAGCGTCCGGCCTCGGCGTAAGCCGCCGCGAGCGTTCCAATCAACAGCGCCTCTTTGTATCCGGTCAATTGGCAGGCGTGTTCGGCCAGGCGCACCGCCTCGTGGCCATCGCGCAAGGCGGCCTCAGGCGCGGTGGCCAGGAGCCACGCCAGATTGTTCAGGGCGGTGACTGAATCCGGGTCCAACGCGAGAGCCTGATAAAAATGATTGATGGCGTCTGAATTCTGTCCGCTGTCCGACAGCGATTCGGCCAGGGTTAATTCGGCGCCGGCATCGCCGGGCTGGAGGCGGAAGGCGTTTTGAAACTGGATGATGGCCTGGTCCGGCTGGTGATTCCGGACGTAGGCGCGCCCGAGCCTTTGATAAACTTCCGGCTGGCCGGGCAGCCATTTAAGAGCGGTTTGAAAATTGGTGATGGCGTCGGCAAAACGCCCGGTGGTCAGGAACATGTTGCCGAGATTATTATAAACGGCGCCTAAATTGGGGGCATGGGTGTAAGTTTGGGCGCATTGCAAAGCCTTTTGGTAAGCGCTTTGCGCCTCGTCAAATTTCCCCTGGATACAAAGGACGACGCCGAGGTTATTCCAGGCGGTAAAGTATTTTGGGTCAAGGGCCGTCGAACGGCGCAAATAATCCGAGGCTTTGTCCATGTTTCCTTGTTGGCTGAATTCAATTCCAAGGACGCACCACGCCACCGGGTTTTTTTGATCCAAAGCCAGCGCCCGCTCAAACAAAGTCTGGGTATTCCGCCAAATACGAACTTGCCCCACCGTGAGGCTGAAACAGGCCGCGGCGACGAGCAATGCGCCAGCGGACAGAAAAACTTTGCCAAAACGCCATTGGGTCAAAAGCGCCGGGAAGCCCCAGGCGAGGATGATGAACAGGCCGATGTAGGGCAAATAAGTGTAGCGGTCCGCGTAAGCCTGGATGCCAACCTGTATCAGACCGGAAACCGGGAGCAGCATGACCAGAAACCAGAACCAGCCCACCAGAAAATAGGGCTGGTCACGACGCAGGCGGCAGGCCAGCCACGTCAGGATGGCGATCAGGACCAAAGCCCCAACGACTTCGAGGGGCTGGGAAGGGCGCAGCGGATAGAAAATGGAGAGGTTGGCCGGCCAAAACAACTTGAGCACATACCAAGCGTAAGCCACGGGTGTGTGGGCCAATCGCACCGCCACCGGAACTTCCGTTAGGGGTTGGACGCTAAATTGATATTGAGCGATGAAGGTAATTCCACAAAAGGCGGCGGTCAGGACGAAAAACGGAATTTTTTCGAGCGCCAAAAGCCGGAAAATCGAAATGGATTGGCTGCGGAGCGGGAACTGAAATCTTCCCAGCGGCCAGTAATCCAAAAGACAAAGCAGGCACGGCAGCGTGACCAACATGGGTTTGGCCATCAGCCCCAGCGCGAACAGCAGCAGTGCCAGCCAGTAAAAACGCGACCGGTGACACGTGACACGTGACACGACAGGCGAACGCGCGGCTGCTGTGCTGGTCACTGGCTCATCGCCTGCCGCGCTGAAGCGCTGCGAAGGCGGGTCACCCCTCACCGCTTTGGCGTAGCAAAGGAGTGTCAGCATGAAAAAGAACGCGCTCAGCACGTCCTTGCGTTCGGCGACCCAGGCCACTGATTCCACGTGCATGGGGTGAAGGCCAAACAGCAGGGCGACAAACGCGCCGGGCCACAGTCGGGCCGTCAGATTCCCGAGCAGGAGAAAAAGCAGCAGGGTGTTGGCAACGTGAAAGGCCAGGCTGGTTAGATGATGTCCGGCCGGGTCCAAGCCGTAAAGCTGGCAATCCAGCATGTGGGAAAGCCAGGTCAACGGATGCCAATTGCATGTATGAAAGGCACTAAAGGCCCATTTGACGGCGTCCCACGAATACCCCTGCTGCACGAAAGGATTCTGCGTCACATAATCTGGATCATCCAAATTGATGAAACCGTTCCGGAGGACCGGAACGTAGGCGGCGAACGTAACGACCGCCAGGGCCAGACACACAAACCATTTCGTCGCGTGTTCCTGAGGGATTTTATCCGCGTTCATAACGTGGCGCTCAGTGATAGCAGCAGCGCGCGGGCGGAAAAAGCTCAAAGAACCCTGGCGCGGCTGACGCCGCAACCCAAGTAGCGCAGACAGTCTGTCTGCTGTATCGCGGATTGGCAATCCGCCGGCCCACCCGCTGCGGACGCCCGGCCGACTGCCAGTCGGCGATCCGGCAGGTTGCCAACCTGCGCTACGCGAAAGCATGGCGCCGCCTCAAAGTTGCGCGGGAAAACAAAATCTCTCGAGATAGTCGTACGGCGTAAAGCCGCGTAAAGCTCCGCCACGCGGCCACGCCGCTATACGCGGATGACGCGGATGGACACGGATTTCAACGCAGAGGCATAGCGCGGCCAAGCCGCAACCCAAGGAGCGCGGACAGCTTTGTCCGCACGTTTCTATCCCAATGCAGGCGTCTCGCGGACAAGGCTGTCCGCGCTCCGAACAGCAACCATTTCACGCAAACGGAGCGCGGGCGGCCTCGCCCGCTGGAAATGCGAAGCGCCACACAACCATGTGCGGACAAGGCTGTCCGCGCTCCTGGAAAACCTTTACCGGACGCGACGATGTTTGGAGATAAAGCAGAGGAAAATGACTGATGACTAAACCATGCCGCTGTGCGGAATGACTAATTCCCAAACCATAATGACGAAATAAGCCCGAAGCTTTGAAAACGCAACCTGGCCGGCGCATTGGTTATTGGGTCATTTGGTCATTCCTTCGTCATTCGGATTTAGAAATTAGTGATTCAGGCCGGGGCCGGGCTTCTTCTCTCGCGCCTCGTTGCGTCCATCTGCGTTTGGACTGGCGAGCAGTCGCTCAACGGCTTGGCGCACCTCGTCGGCCGTCGCGGCGGGCGGCAGCGGCTGGCCGAAATTCACCGTCACCGGACGCCGGAGTTGGCGCGGCCATTTCCAGAAAAATTTCCCGCCGGCAAAACTGAAGACGCTGCCCCCCACACCCGTCAGCGCCACCGGCACGATCAGTGGCACGGGCATCCCGCCCGTGAGTTTCCGCTCAGGGGCATCATCGGTTTCCGGTGAAACACACGGGCGAGACGCCCGTGCCACTAAAGTCATGACTTTCTCGAAGCCGCGCTGGAATGGTTGCAACGCGCCCGTGCGCGTGATGCCGCCTTCCGGAAAAACGCATACGACGTTGCCGTTGCAGATGGCGTCACTGCAATTCCGCAGGGCGTGGCTGACTTCGTGCGGGCGAAGCCCGGACGGAATGGGAATGACGCGCGCGACGCGGACGAAGGGGTTGAGCCACGGCGATTCATAAAATTCCTTGCTGATGAGAAAGCGCACGGGCCGTTTCGCTGCCGCCGTCAACAACACCCAGTCCACAAAGGAAACGTGGTTGCTGATGAGCAACGCGCCGCCGTGGCGCGGGACATTTTCCAGTCCGCGGACGCGCAGGGGATAAAACAGGCGCGTGACCATCCAGACGAAGGCGCGCACCGACGATTCAGCCAGGAACACGGACAAATTGGACGAGGCAGGCGGGCCGGGCATGGAGGGATGTCTAACAGAATTCCCTGTTCGGACAAGGATGAAGGGAGACACGAATGTGGGCTGAGGTTCCTGCCAACGTGAAAAACATTTCAACGCAGAGGCGCCGAGGACGCAAAGCCGCGCAGAGTCATTTCATCGGTTTTCTTTGCGGAACTCCGCGCGTCTCCGCGTCTCTGCGTTAGTTTGTTCCCGCAGCAAGTCCGGCCGCCGTTTCACGCACCTTCCGCAAATCCAGCTTGCCGGTGCCGAGCAGCGGAAAGCTGTCCACGCGGAAAAACTGGTCGGCGCGCGGTTTCCAGAGATTCGGCAGGTCGCATTGCGCCAGTTTTTCCAGACACGACGCGAGGCCGGCGTCAGGCAGCTTGTGCAGCACGACGAGCCGTTCGCCCTTCTTCTCGTCCGGCAGGCCGGTGACGACGAAGGTTTGTTCGGTCGCATTGGCGAGTTCGTGCAATTTTTCCTCGACCTTGATGTGTGGCACCATTTCGCCGCCGATTTTGCTGAAGCGGTTCAGGCGGTCGGTGATTTGCAGGAAACCGTCCTCGTCGAGCGCCGCGACGTTGCCGGTGCAATACCAAGGTTGCGTGGCGTCAGGCATCCTGCCTGACGTGGAGGGCGGCATCTTGCCGCCTGAAATCGCGCCCGAAACGTCCGCGGACCTGGACTTTTCAAAGGCTTCGTGGCTGGCAATGTCTTTTCCGCCGGGCAAGATGCCCGGCTCTACGGCAGGCAGGATGCCTGCCACTACCGGGCGCAACACCTCAGCCGTTTTTTCCGGTTTGCCGAGGTAGCCCTGCATCACGTTCGGCCCGCGCACGAGCATCAGGCCCGGCTGGCCGAGCGGCAGGTTTTCCTCGCTCCACGGATGTTCCGGGCTGACGATGCGGACGCTCACGCCCGGCAGCGGATGGCCGATTTTCCCGCGTTTGACGGCGACCTGATGAAAGCCGGCGGAACGGAAATCCGGCGCGTTCACCGCCACCACCGGCGCGCATTCGGTGCAGCCGTAACCTTCCATCGGGCGGATGCCGAAATGTTCGTCGAACGCGGTCGCGAGCCGGTCCGGCAATTTTTCCGCGCCAGTCATCACCAGGCGCAAGCTGCCGAAGTCCGCCGGCGCGCAGCCGCGCAGGTAAAGCTGCAGGAACGTCGGCGTCGCCAGCAGAAACGTGACGGCGTAATCGCGGACGAGCGGGCCGATGGCCTTTGCGTCGAGCGGATTCGGATGAAAAACCACGCCGACGCCGAGCACGGCGGGCAGCCAAAGCGTGCCGGTGAAACCGAACGAATGAAAAAACGGCAGGATGCCGAGGATGCGGTCGCGCCGGTCCAGGCCAAACACCTGTTCGAGCTGGGCGATGTTCGAGCCAATGTTATAGTGCGACAGCATGACGCCTTTTGGCTCGCCGGTGCTGCCACTGGAAAAAATCACGGTGGCGAGAGAGTCCAGGGATTTTCGATTTTCGATTTTCGATTTTCGATTTGAAGACAGGATCCGTTCGAGCAAACCGACGGGGAGAAATTTCGCCATCAGCCAGGCTGTGATTTTTTCCAATAAATTCGGAGGGCGGAGCGCTGCGACGCCCGGATATTGGGGACTCGCAGAGCTCGCCCCTCCGGCGAGGTCTTCCAGAAAAATGGTTTCGCACGGCAACGCCAGCTTCACCTTCTCCAGAAACGTCCGCGAAGTGACAACAGTTTTGATGTCGCATTGTTTGATGCACGATGCCAGGGTTGATTCGGACACGGTGTAATTCAAATTGACCGGCACTTTGCCGAGGAGCAACGCGGCGTAGTTGACCAGCGCGCCGGGCACGGAGGGGGGCAGGAAAATGCCAACCATTTTCCCGCCTTCGCCTCCGGCTTCGGCGCGGCAAGCTGCCTTTGAGTCCGCGTCGGAGCGCAGCGGAGACGGGTGTCCGGCCCAGATTTTTTTCAAACGTCGCGCCAGAAAAACCGTTTTCACCAGCACTGCGCCGAACGTGACTTTTGCGTTGTTCGCGTCGGCCATGGCGAACCGGCGCGGATGCCGCCGCGCCGTCCGCACGAAGGCGCGGGGCAACGGTTGCATCCGGTCGCGCCGATATGGCCAGGCGTCGGCGAGCAATTCCTGGACGGCCTGCCGCAGGGCAAACGCGGTCGCGTTTGCGGGCAGCGGCCGGCCAAAGCTGACGGTGACCGGATGGGGCAGGCGCGCGGGCAATTTCCAGACGAAGCGCCCGTGCTTGAAGCTGGACGGGCTGCCGAGCACGCCGTCGAGCGCCACCGGCACGATGGGGGCGTCCACGTCCTTCATGATGCGTTCCAGGCCGCGCCGGAACGGGAGCAACTGCCCGATGCGCGTGATCTGGCCCTCGGCAAAAATGCAGACGACCTCGCCGTTCCGGATGGCGTCGCTGGCGGTCTGGAGCGAATGGAGCATTTCGC
This sequence comes from uncultured Verrucomicrobiae bacterium, assembly GCA_963827205.1. Lineage (GTDB taxonomy): Bacteria > Verrucomicrobiota > Verrucomicrobiia > Limisphaerales > UBA11358 > UBA11358. Next base: position 188,737 of record CAWHAH010000006.1, on the reverse strand, counting down.
GCGGACGTTGTTCGGAGGAAATGGGAATCACGCCGAGGATGCGGGCGAACGGCTTCATCCAGGCTTGTTCGTAAATGTCCTTGAACATCAGAAACCGCACCGGCCGGTCGGTGGAGGCGATGAACAGCAGCGCGTCCATCCAGGAAACGTGGTTGCAGACGAACAGCGCGCCGCCTTTGGCCGGGATGTGGTCGCGTCCGACAATGCGGATGCGGTAAAACGAATGGGTTGCGCACCAGAGCAAAAACCGGAGCAGCGCGTCCGGCAGCAAAAACAGGACGTAGATGGCGCCCGCCAGCGTCAACACGCCGCCAAAGAGAAAAACCTCGCGCGGCGACAAACCCGCCACGTCCGCCAGCAAATAATACGCGCCGGACGCGAGAAAAATGCCGACGAACGACAGCAGATTCGCGGCGGCCAGCACCTCGCCTTTCTTCGCCGGGTCCGGCCGGTGTTGCAACAGCGCCGCGATGGGCACGATGAAAAAACCGCCGGTGAACCCGAGCAATGACAGCCGGACGAGCGCCGCATTCACGGACAACCCGGGAACGGACAGCCAGATGGAAACCAGCGACATGCCGAAAGCGCCGAGCGGCACGAGGCCGTATTCGATTTTGCCGCCGGAAAGGTAGCCGGCCGCCACGCTGCCCAGGCCGATGCCGAGCGCCAGGGCGATGCTCAACTGGCCGATGCCGATCTGGTCCAGGCGCAGGATTTCCGCGCCATAAAAAAAGACATTCAACTGCAGCAACTGGCCCAGGAAGAAGAAATACGAATTGCCGAGAAAGGCGAGGGTGAGCGGCCGGTCGCGGCGAACCAGCCGGAGCTGCGCGTACAGATCGCTGAGAAAATTGGCGTGGAATTTCCGGCCGGGGTCGGCGGCGGGCACGCGGGTGATGCCGAGGCAGGTGAAGAAGCCGATGACGGCGAGCGCAATCAAAATGATTCCCGACCAGGCCGGCTGTCCGTGAAAATGTTTCGACATCCGCGCCGCGGCCACGGTGCCGAGGATGATGGCCATGAAGGTGCCGAGTTCGAGCAGGCCATTGCCCCAGGAGAGTTTTTTCTCCGGCAACAGTTCCGGCAGCAGGCCGTATTTGGACGGGCCGAAGAACGAACTGTGGACGCCCATCAAAAACACGCAGCCCAGCAGCAACGGAATCTGGTTCCACCAGAAACCCGCGAGCGCAAGGAGCATCACGCCCATTTCAAAAATTTTCACGCTCACGCTGATCGTCCGCTTGCTGAAGCGGTCGGCGAAAAAGCCACCCGCCATGGAAAACAGGATGAACGGCAGCGAAAACAGGGCGGTCACGAGTTCGCCGACGCGATGCAATTCGGCAGTGGACACGTTCATGCCGAGGATCATGAACACGACGAGCCACTTGAGGACATTGTCGCTGAAGGCGCCCTGGAATTGCGTGACAAAGAGCGCCCAGAAGCCGCGCAGACGGCCGGAGGCGTCCGGGGTCTGGCGTCCGGGGTCTGGCGTCCGGGGTCCGGGGTCCGGGATTCGGGGTTCGGTCACGGCGTCCAAGCTAACCCTTTACGCGGCGGCCTGTGAATTGAAAAACTTTTGGCCGGCATCGCCTGACGCGATGGCAAGCGGGCGGGAAGGGCCCGTCGTTTTTCGTGGTACCAGCCACAGGCTCCGGCCTTTGGTTGCGCCCTGTCGGTGTTTCAGCACCGCCGGGGCATTTTTATTTTTTCGCTGGCCCCTTTCCCATTTTACGAAGTTTTTCGGTTAAATCTTTTACAGCACCAAACATCCATTTTTTGCCAACCATGCGCTTCGCAAGAACGCCCCTGGATTGAAGGTCAAGGAGATCAGTCCTCGCGGTTTGATAAACGACATTATGACTGTTTTTGTGGCTTTCTATCGTGTAATGGCTATCAGGGTGTTTCAACGCATGGCGAATCAAATCCACCTGCCGATGATTAAAAAAGTCCAAAGCCTGAATTTGTGATTCCAATTGTTTCAATTCCAGCGATTTCCGGTCGATGTAAGCGTGCAATTCACTTATTGCCCGTTGCATAACTTTGGTCTGTGCAACAATAAAATATGTCAGGTCGTTGTCGTCACTTTCTGTATAAAGAAATGACTGACCATACCTGACTGGAGCCTTTCGGAGAATCGTTGAAATCGAAATGAACTCAAACAACCAATATCCGTTGTGCAGCATGGCCCAATAAAAAAGGGCACGGGCCGTTCGGCCATTTCCATCAACAAAGGGATGGTCATATGCCAACCAGAAATGCAGGATTATGGCGCGAACGACGGGATGAATGAAATAATCTGGCGTCTTTGCGTTTGCAAAATCGCACATTGCTTTAAGCCTTTGCTCTAATTCCCCTGCGGGTGGTGGTTCGTGAAAAACTGCGCCGAAATCATCGCCAACGACGCGCCTTTCATCTTCTCTCCGAAAGCGTCCGCCACCGTCTTGGCACTCCTCTGACAGGGTTTTTTCTGTCACTAATTTGTGAATGTCAAAAACAGTTTCCGGCGACAACGGCTTATCTTTCAATCTGCTGATCCGCTGCATCGTCACATAATTGTTGAAAATCATTTGTTCGTCTTTATCGCGCGGCGGACGGCCTGTGCGAATCATTTCCTTAGCAACCTCCCGTGTCGTTGCTGCCCCTTCTAATTGGCTGGAGGTAATCGCTTCTTCCATCAGCGACCGAATCAAGTATTTATCTTTCGTTTGTGGATTTGTAATTGGTTCGGGAATGCCGACGGCGGCACCCCCGCCAACGTCAATCTGGTGCAGATTTTCCTGAACAAGTTCAGGAACACAAAATTGAAACGGCCTTCCTGATTTATCCAATAATGGAACCGGTTTCAAAGTTCCGAGGCGTTGGAATTTTGCCGCCATCCACAAATCCTCTGAAGTTTGTCCTTCAACTTTATGATGTCTTAATTTGTCCCAATGGAGATAATGTCGAGATACCAATGGATTTTTGGCCAACTCAAAAATCTTTCTGACCCGATTTTGGTCTTTCAACGCGCCGAAATTAAATGGCGGCGGTTTCTGTGGAAGCTTCATAATTTTCTCATTTACTAATCTTCTACTAATTTATGAACAATTAGTAGTTTTTCAAGAACTAATTTTAACTTTTTTAGTTTCAAATTAGTAGGTGAGAATGCTTTGGCCAATCAACCCCGAAGCGCACCATCAACTTTTTCGTAATTTGTGGCATAAGCGGTGCTGCTAAAAAGCCCGCCAGGGCTGGGGGTGGGAGCAAAAACAAGTGTTTTGCAGGTAAATTTGCCAATGGGCTGACAGCAAACGAACATGAACATGATTAAAACCAAAACCATTCTTTACGTCGAAGACGACCCCGTCGTGTTGACGGCGTATCGTCATCGTCTGGAGGGGGAGGGGTACTCCGTGGAGTCGGCCAAAGACGGTTTGGAAGCGATGAAGGTGCTGCTCCGGCTGGTTCCGGATCTGGTGGTGCTGGATTTGATGCTGCCCAAGTTCGACGGCGGGGAAGTGCTCAAATTCATGCAGGCCAATCCCCGCCTTAAAGCCGTTCCGGTCATCATCCTGTCAACCAACTCCATCGTGGACGCAGACGAGGAGTATGTTTTGGAAGGGGCCAACCGGCGCTTCCTCAAGAACCAGTGCACGTTCCCGATGCTGTTGGAAGCCATCCAGCAATTGCTGACAGAAACGCCGGCCGAAGGCAGTACCCTCGCGGACGGTCAGGCGGGCAAAAGGCGGCGAAAGAAGCTGGTGAAAACGGCGGCCTGACCAGCACGTCGGTTTTCCGCCCGACAGAAATTCCATTTCAATGGCTTCGGCTGGCGGCCGGAGGTGCCATTCACTGCGCTTCACTTTTCATCGCCTTGGCGTACGGTTTGCCGTCCACGAACACCTCCTTGATTTTGGGATGGCCCGACGCGGGCACAACGGCCTGCACCGTGAGTTTGCCGGTCGGATTGCCCGTGCCCTCGGCGACGTAATAACGTTCGATGCCGTAGGCGACGTGAACGGAATTGGTCGCGTTCCACCAGCGATTGGCGCTTTCGCCTTCCAACAAAATTTCGTTCGCTGACGGCGCAAACCGGTTCGTGCTGGCGCGCGTGACTTCGTAAAACCGGTTCGTGCCCGGCGCGAGCGCGACAAAGACTTGCGTGCCCGGCGCCAAATCGTTTTTCAGTGGCGGTGAAAAAAGGTTCCCCCGCACGTCGCTGACTTTGTAGTTCAGCATCAGATAATCGCCGCTCAACAGGTCGCGCGGGTCCACGGGCCGGGTTTCGAGCAGGATGACTTTGCCGGTGGCGAGGGCGTGTTCCTGCACGGCGACGGTGCCGAGCAGCCAGACGCTTTGCAACGCGAGGACGAGAATCAGGAGTTTGAGTTTCATGGCGCGCTCCGTTTCTTTGCCGGGAATTTCATTTCAGATATCCTTCCAGCCGCTTGACGAGCAGTTGGTCGCAGCGGTCGCGGGAGATGATCCCGATGCTCTGGTAATCGGGCTGATGCGAGTTTTGCAGGTCCACAATCACCCACTCGCCCCGGCGGTCGCACACCACGAAATGCACGAATCCCTGCTCCGAGTTTTGCGGATTGAAAACGTAGTCCGCGTACAGCGCATAATCGGCCGCCGGCGGATGGGCCCGGACAAAATCCCGGAACTCACGCGCCAGATCCCACAGCGCCTTGAGTTCGTTCGGGTCGGCGTGCGAAGCTTTGAGGAGAATTGTCTGTTCAGCCTGGACGGCTTTGCACAAGCCCGCTTGATTGAGCAACCGCACGCCGTTGGTCGCGCTGGGGACGCTGACCGTCTTCCCGCCAATCCGCGCCGGATAAACCAGCAGCGTCGCGCCGGGCAGCGCCTGTTTCATCGCCTGCTGGCGTTCCGGCAGGGCGGCCCGTTCATTTTCGGGAGGCAGGCCGCTCCGCTGATCCAAAAGGGCCGCCAGCTTGCCCGGTTTGGCCGCCCTGGCCGTGGCTTCGTTGAGGCCAAGCTGCGGACTCAGCCGCTCGACCAGCAGAACGGAGAAAGTCATCGGATCTCGATCTTCAATTTTCTTTAACGCTTCGTCCTGCATCGTCAGACGATCGGTCCAGACGACCGCGCCCTTGAGATCCACCACGACCGCGCGCAGTTCGTTCAATCCGATTTGATGATTGCCATTGTATTCGGCGTAAAGCGCGTAGCCGGTGGTGATCGGATTGGTCTTCACAAACGCACCAACGGCGGCGGGCAGACTTTCCCAATTCGTGTCCGCCGGTGCGAAGGGGGTTTGTCCAAGCTCAATGTTTCGCAATCCCTGCTGTTCGAGCAGAACGCCCACCACCTCGGTCACGCGATCCCAGGGTTTGCCCGCCAGGCGCACGGGCAAGATGGTCAGCGTGCCGTCCGGCCCCTTGGATTTCATCAACTCCAGCCGCTGCTGCTGCTCCGGCGCCACGCCGGCTTGCGGTTCTGCAGCCACCGGGAAACAACCGACGCACACCGCGATCAGGCCCAGTGACACCGGCATGGTCGCGGGGCGGAATGAACTCATGTTTACGAATGGATTTTTCATAGTTTTGCTCCTGTGGTTGGCGATTTGATTTGTTTCATCAAGCCGCGGCGTTTCTTTTCGAGATAAACCCCAAAGACAATCAGGAAAACGCCGGAAATCAAAAACATCAGGCCGGTGCGCGCCATCGAGCCGAACAAATCAAAGTAAGCGGCGAGGATGTCGAGCGCGATAAAGACGACGCCAAGATTCACGAGGAACGGGGAATGTTCCTGCAAACCGACCTGGATTTGGAGCAGGCAAAAGACGAACAGCGCGAGCGTGCCGGCGAGATAGCTCCACGATTCGCCCCAGTAAAAGTAGGGCGAGTTGACGCTGCCGGGTTGCCAGCAACCGAACCAGACGGTGGCCATGAAAACCGCCATGCCAAACAACGCGGCGAACCAGGTCCAGCGCCATTGCCGGGTGAGAGCAGTGAGATTTTTCAGGCCGGTCGCCGGCAACAGCAGTGCGAGCGCGCCGAGCGCCGGGAAAAACCATTTTGGGATTTCATGATTTTCCCAGCTGCCGTAAAAGTCCTTCCACGTCAGCGGATAAACGAAGAGGAGGAACGCGAGCAGGCCAAGTGCTTCCGTCACGCCGGCAAATTCAGAAAATGTTGTGCATCGCAACCAATAACCCGCCCCGAGATAAATCAATCCGAGCAAGGCATAAACCATCAACTGGTGCTCGTCGGAACCGCAAAAAATCACGCTGTCCCGCTGGTTTATTTCCAAACCGAACCAGATGCCGAAGGCGAGCAGCAACAGGACGTGCTGGGCCTTGGAGCGCAGCAGCCACGGCAGCGCAGCGATGCCGAGCCACCAAAGCAGAAACGCGTTTGGCGGGCGCGAGACGATGTTGTAGATCTGACCGAGCAGCGCGATGTTTGCGAGGAACAGGCACGAACCGATGAGCTGCAGTGCTTCGCCGGTCTTCTGATATTTTCCCTGGACTTCGCGCAGCCACCAGCCGCTCGCGTGTGCGCCGAGCATGAGCGCGAGGCCGCCGGCGATTTTCACGCCGCGCGGAATGTCGTTCCAGTGCGCGGAAATCAGCAGCGCAATGCCCGCCGCAATGAGCACCGCGCCGATGATGGAAACGATGGCGAGGAATTTATTGCCACCGTCTTCTTTCAGGTTGAAGTGTTCGATGATTTTCCGCCGCTGCTCATCGGTGATGAGGCCGGCGTCGTGGAGTTTTTGGATGTCGCAATGTTTCATGGCTCGGTCCGGGCTGGTTTAATTTTGGATTGAATAAAATCACAGGCCGCCTGCATGGCGGGCTTGTCCTGCCGGAAGCTTCCCGGTTTGTAGATCTCGAAAGAATGAACCGCACCGGTGTTGAGGCGGACCACCAGCCGCAATCGATGTTCAAGGGCTGGCCACCCTTCATCCACGCGCGCTTCGGCCACCGACGCCAGTGGCAACATCAAGGCCGGCTCGGCGTTGGCAAACTGGAATGCGGTCATGAAGACCAGGTTGGATGCCGTGAGCAACAACTGGCCCGGTTCGCGCACGAAATATTTGGCACCCTTGCTGCGAAAACTGTCCACGCCGGCCAGCCAGAAACTATTGGGATACTCGCACCCAACGGGCTCGCCACGAAACGTTGCGGGCGTGCCGTTGGTAGGGACGGATTCGAGAACGGTTGAATTCAACAGTGGCTCGTGTGCCCCCTCCTCCATGCCCAATTCACCGGTTTTGGTAACGGTTTGAAAGCGCCCTTGCGGGTCGAATTCAAAAACATAAAAGTGATTTTTATAAATGGTGCCGGCGTCGCTGCCGCTGTAACCGCCGAACACAAGCCACAAGGCCACGACCTTTTCGGAGCGGTAGGCCATCTGGCGTTCGTCCCACGAAACCGCATCCGGTTCGCCAAGGGCCAGGATGATGTCCTGCCGTGGGGTCACGCCCGGCGTGAATTGCTCCGGCGTGCGCAAATCAAGGTTCGTGCGCGCATACCCGGTGTCAGAGTGGGGCGTGGGAATGATAAGACAGCCCGTCGTGCCATACGCGAGCGCCAGTGCCACCAGCGCAATGGTTGCAATTCTTTTCATTGGTTCACTTTCACCAAGGAATGTTTTTGCAAAATCCCGGCGTCATCAAAGACCAGCACCAGGCTGAATTTGGCCGCCGTCCACGTGGGCCAGCCCGAAGCTGTCGGCTCACGCTCGACGACAGCATAGCCATTGTTCTTCGGTTCATAACCCAGCCGATAGGTGAGGATCTTATCGGACTCAAACCGCCCCGACGGCTGGCCCAACGTCGTGATCGCCTCCGTCCGGGTGGTCTTGCCATCCAACAAAAAAATCAATAAATCGGGGTTGCCCTTGAGCGGCGGTGGAGTGGTCGCACAGCCGACGAGTGTTAAGGCCAGCGCCAAAACGAGGAGAATTTTTGTATTCATAAGTTTTGTCCGGTCGGGTAATTCATTCACGCTGCCATTGCTTGTTCGGGCTGTGTCGCGCGCCGGCCAAAATTCGGCGACGTTTTCAACATCCGTTTGAATTTTGCACGCCGTGCGTGCGTTTCATCGGCAGAATAAAGTTGCTTCGCCAGTTTCAAGAAACCGCCTTGCAGTTGATCCACGCTCATGTTTTTCGGGCGGAAATTGATGTCGAACAGCGTGCAAAGTTCCCACGCGCGGTCGCGGAGGATGCGGCCTTCGCGTTTGAGCCGCGCGTAAAGCGGCGTGCCGGGAAAAGCCGTCATGAACGTCACCTGCACCTCGTAAAGCCCGGAGTTGCGCACGAAATTGAGCACGTTGTCGAACACATCGCACGTGTCGCCGTCGAGGCCGAGGATGAAACAGCCGTTGACGGTGATGCCGTAGGATTGAATCTTCGCGATGGCTTCCTGGTAAAAATCCTGCTGACGCAGTTTCCAGTTCGATTTCAGCTCCACACCGTAAAGGCTTGTACGGCAGGGGCTTTCCAGGCCGATAAGGACCTGCTGGCAGCCGGAGTCGCGCAAGAGGCCGAGCAGTTCGTCGTCGTCGGCCACGCGCACGTCAGCCTCGGTGAACCAGCGGAGTTTTTCCTTCGCCAGCTCGCGCAACAGTTTTTTGTAATGCCCGCGGTGAACGAAGCTGTTGTCGTCGGCGAACTCGATGAACGGGCGCGGCCACATTTTTTTGATCTCGCGGATTTCGGCGATGACTTTTTCGACCGGCTTCAACTTGTAACGGGAGGTCAGCAAAATGGAGCTGGCGCAAAATTCGCAGCGGTGCGGACAGCCGCGGCTGGTTTGGACGGTGAGGCGGTTGTATTTGTCCGGGTCGAGCAAATCGAAACGCGGCATTGGCGCATTGGCCAGATCAAATTCCTTCGACGGCGTGTAAAACGGCTTGAGCGCGCCGCGTTCGAAATCGGCGAGGACCTCCGGCCAGAGCGGTTCGCCTTCGCCGATGACGACGCTGGTGCAATGTTCCTTCGCCTCTTCCGGGAGCGAACCGGCGGTGATGCCGCCCATCACGACCGGAATATTTCTGGAGCGGTAAGCATCGGCGACTTCGTATGCCTCGTTGAGTTGGGCCGTGAACGTGCTGATGGCGACGAGATCGAAATGATCAGGTAGCGCAGCCGTCTCGGCTGCTCGTGCAGGCGGGACGCCTGCGCTACGGAGGTCGGCGATTTCGTGATACGCCACGTCAAATTTCTTTGGCGTCAGCCCGGCGAGCGTGAGCAGGCCGAGGCTGGGCAGCGACGCGATGATTTTATTGCGGTCCACGAAGCCGGGCAGGGTGAGGCCGAGTCGGGTGAGTTCCGCGTTGTGCGCGCGGACGCCGCTCATGGCGATGAAGCCGATGCGTTTGGTCGTTTTCATAATTTTATTACCTCCATCAAAATTAAAATTCCGCCGGCAATGAGACACACAACCGGCACGGCAAAAATCAGGTGCGCCTTTGGGAAATGCGCCATGACCACGCAGCAAACCGGCATCGTGATGGCGCCGACGATGAAGGCCCACGAGGCGATGCCGATGGCCGGGCCGATCAGCGGTAAATATTGTGTGGTCAGACAAAACAGGAGGTTCACCGCGCCCAGGCCAAAAAAGGAGATGTGGCCGAGCCGGTACATCCGGCGTTTGAAGCTGCCGTAGCCGCCGAGCCAGTTCTCGCCGTGAAAAAACATTCCAAGCACCATGCCGGTGACGAAGCCGAGGAGAATCCAGAGCCAGGCGAGGATGAGATTTGGATTAGATTTCATTTGCGTTTTCAGGTCTGAACTTTAAAATCTTATGTCATGAAACCAGCCAAAGAAAAGTACTATCGGAGTCTCTTCACCATTGCCGCGGTTTATGACATTCTGCTCGGCATTACCTTCACCTTTTTCCCCGAGCGGGCTTTTGATGCGCTGGGCATCCGCGAAAAGCTGCCGGCCTTCGGCGGTTATCTGACGTTGCTCGGCGCGTTTGTGTTCGTGATTGGCATTGCCTACCTGCTGATTGCGAGCGGCGACCTGAGGCGGAACCGGGATTTGATCCTCGTCGGCACGCTCTACAAACTGGCCTACTCGGCAACCGCATTTTACTACTGGTCGGTGGGCAACATTCCCCACGTCATCTTCGTCGCCCTGTTCGGCGTGGCCGACGCGGTCTTTTTCATTCTGATGGCGGAGTGCTACTTCTCCCTGACCCGGGAAATCAAGCGTTAACGCCGTTTTCCTGGCCGGCTTGTTCCGGCAAAAAGTTTTTACAGCGACGGCTTTCATTTTTCCGCTTGCGGGTTTAATTCGCCAATTTCACGGAACCGGGCGAATCGCCGCCCGCCAGCTTTTTCTGCAATTCATCACTTAATTTTTTAGCAAGTTCATCCCGTGCCTGAACGCGCAGGTCCATGGTTTTGCCTGCGGAGAGAAAATCCGGAGACAGCGCGGACTCCTGGCAGGCCGCGCATACGAAGAACGCGGGCTGCCCGGTTGCGGCTTCAATCAGCGTGCCCCCGGCTTTGCCTTCGATGTTGATTTTTGTGCCCGGAATCATCCACCCGCCCACCAGCGTGAGGTCGAACATGCCCAGGGAATTTTCCCTCGACCATGAATCCACGGTGCCGCCGATCAAAAACACATAATTGGCCCCGGCGGCCTGGGCCAGGTGGCAGACGGCCTTGACGCGGGACGCATAATCCCCGGCCGCTTGACCGGCCCGCCTGTATCCAAATGAGTTTCCCGAATCCGCCGGCAAAGGGAGACTGACCACCGAAGCGATCAGATCCGGTTTGGCCTCCAAACCCTCAAGCATCGCCTGGGGTGGGGCGGTCTCTCCGATCTGGGCAACCGCCAGGTGAATCGGCAGAACCGGTTTTGGCGGCGGCGCGTTTGTCCGGCCTGTTTGCAGATTCAAGATGTAGGCAGGGTAATCCAGGCCTGACTGTTCGCGCGGTGAAAGGCCGGTGGTTTCGCAGCCGGTCATCAAACCAACCACCGCCACGGCCATCGTTGACTGCATGATTTTATTCATAATTTTTCCCGGTTGTGCCACGGTGATTGTGCGTGGCGCTGTTTTCACTGAAACTTTTATCATGGCTTGCCGCGGGACCGTTAATTGATAAAACTTGACCCAGCATCGGCTGGTTCAATAATCGGTCACCGCAGGCATGACGGCCCGTGGCCGCGGGATTTCAGAAAAATTAGCGCGACCGGGGCGGTGGCGAAATCCTTCCGGCTGAATTTTCCGCCCGGGGATTCAGTAAATCACTTGGAACAGTTTAAACACGAACCAGGCCAACAACGCGCTGGCCGGCAGATCCACGACGTAATGTTGTTTCGTGAAGAGACAACTCAAGGTAATCAGCGCCGGGAACGCGAATAGTGCATAAGGCCAGGGCCACGAGACAACGAATTTTCAGTTGTTCGTCGTTCACGCCAGTGAGAGAATTGACCGCATGGGGCCTAAACGCGGTATTCCGCCCATACCGCCAGAAGGAATCGAAAGATTGTTGGTGAGAAGCGCACCGATAGGCAAGCAATGCGTTAAGGAGTTCAACGGCGAACCAGAAGACGGGCTTTGCCCCGATTGCCGCGAGCAAAACGAGCCGGATGCAGAAGACGACGATGACGCGGATTTAGGATTTGGCATCCTGTAAAAAAATGGCCGAACGAACCAAACCAACACCAAACGGCGTCACTGGCGGTTGCCAGCAACCCTTGAAATCTCGTCTTACGGCCCAGTCTTTGAAGTGGGAAGAGTTCGGTCTTGCGCTGCTGGGTGGATTGACCGTTTTCTTCCTGGCGACCTCATGGCGCAAGTGGCCCGATCCATTGATTGATTTCGGTCGTGAACTCTACGTGCCATGGCGTTTGGCGCAGGGCGCCGTGCTATACCGGGATGTGGATGACTTTTACGGCCCGCTTTCACAATATCTTAATGCAGGAATTTTTGCGCTGTTCGGCCCGGGTTTGATGGTCCTGGTGACAGCCAATCTCGTGGTGTTTGCCGCAATCCTGGCGGCGATCTATATCCTCTGCCGGCGCGCTTGGGGGCCGGGAGCTGCGCTGGCAGCGACGGCCGTCCTCGTGGCAGTGTTCGGATTTTCACAATTTGCCATCACCAGCAATTACAATTTCGCAACGCCCTATTCCCATGAAACAACGCATGGATTCCTGATATGCTTGTTGCTGGTCATCGTGCTCGTCCATTGGGTAAAGGAGGCGACACCCTGCCGCAGCCTGCTGGCCGGGGGTCTGTTTGGCCTTTCGGCTTTGCTGAAGCCGGAGATCTTGCTGGGAGCTGGACTGGTTACCTTGACGGCGTTTGCGATCCGATGGAGACAATCGCAGCGACCAAGCTTGTGCGCCATCGCCGCTTGGGCAGGAGGCGCTATTGTTCCGACATTGGCATTTATCATCTATTTCTCTGCGTTTTTTCCATGGACGGAAGCGATCATGGCAACTTGCCGCGGATGGTTGAACGTTGTGGCGACGACGCGTTTTACCGGTGACGTCTTTCAGTTCAAACTTATGGGGTTTGACGAACCGTGGAAAAATTTCGTCCAGCATCTATGCGCAGTCTTGCTGGCTTGCGCTTTGATTGCAGTGGTCGGTGGAGTTGCGTGGCTGGTTGAACGGTGTGGGCGGAAGTGGCTGCGGTGTCTTCTCATTTGGTTATTGGTTGGCGGACTGATCTGGGCAGCTTGGTTTGAAATTTCGTGGATTCACGTGGGCCGCTGTCTATTAGGGCTCACGCTGATTTATACATGCGTTTGTGGAGTATCTTTTATCCGAAGGACTGGTCCGGCAGAGAACCGCGAGATACAGGTCACACGACTGTTGATCGCGGTGCTGGCGGGGGCAATGATGGCCCGGATGATTTTACGCGGTCGTGTCGATCAGTTTGGTTATTACCAAGCGGCGCTTGCCGGCGTGCTCGTGACAGCGGTGTTGATCGGGGAGTTGCCGGGGCGACTCGGTGCCGGGTGGTGGGGGCGGGTCGCGATCGTGATGGGCAGTTTGGCATTGCTGGTGCCGGGGGTGGTGAAACTGGCGGCTGATTCACAGCATCGGTTGCGCGCTAAAACCTACGCAGTAGGAGAAGGCGTGGATCGGTTTTACACATTTATAGATCCTACCGGCATAATGGTATCCTGGTTCAGCGAGCTGCTTTGCAAGCTCCCACCCGATCAGACTCTGGTTGTACTGCCCGAGGGAGAGATGATCAACTACCTTGCGCGGCAACCAAGTCCAGTGTCGCCTTTTTTCTTTTTTTCTGCAGCCACACGCAATGGGCGTGAGGAAGTCATTGTGAAGCAATTGGCACTTCATCCGCCTGACAGGATTGTGATCATCAGCCGGGACCTGCGCGAATACGGCGTGCAACGCTATGGCGAAAAACCGGGCAGCGGCGGGTTGATCCTCCGGTGGGTTGATGAGAATTATAAAGACGAGGCGTCTTTGGGGGGTGATCCCTTGGACGAACGGCAATTTGGTGGTGTCATTTTGAAACGCAGAACGGGAGCCCTCGCCGATAAAGATCTGGAAGCGACCAGGAACTATCGCGCGGCTCTCCAGCTCGGTCCGGATTACGCCAAGGCGCTGAACAACCCGGGGGACAACCCCGAAAGCTTCTTTCAGTTGGGCGTCGCCCTTGGCCAATTGGGCCGCACCCGGGAAGCGGCTGCGCAATACCGGGAGGCATTGAGATTAAATCCTGATCTGGCCGAGGCGCTGAACAACCTGGCGTGGATTCTGGCCGCCAGTTCCGAGGCGGGGCTGCGCAATGGGGCCGGGGCGGTCCGTCTGGCGGAGCGTGCGTGTGGGCTGACTCACTATGGCGACCCCTTGTTCATCAGGACGCTGGCCGATGCTTATGCCGAGGACGGACAATTCGCCTATGCCGTCGCCGCCGCCCAAAAGGCCTGCGACGTGGCCCTGGCAAATGGACAAAAGGAAATTGCGGAAGGCAATGAGCAGTTGCTGAAATTGTTAAAATCCGGCCGAGCTTACCATGAGGAATCCAAGCCCACTCCATGAAACGCACACAAAGAGCAAAAACAATTTTTATCGCCGTACTGTCCAAAAACTCGGACGACATGATGCGACGGCTGGAACTTATTGTTGGCTACGCTATTCTCTTATTTGCGGGACACGACCGCGGCCTCACGCGGAAACCACCCGAGCCGGTTTGGCGGCGGATTAAATGGACGGATTGAGGTATTCAAACGGTCCTGTGCGGCATTTGATGTTCACACGAAATTATTATCAGGGCTTGCGGTGGAAGCGTTAATTGATAAAAGTGGTGCGAACATCGGCTGGCTCAATGAACATTCATCACCTTGAGTTGTTTTATTATGTCGCCAAGCACGGTGGCATCATGCCGGCGGTGCGGAACATTCCCTACGGCATCCAGCAACCGGCCGTGAGCGCACAGGTGGCGCAACTGGAGGAATTTCTCGGCGTGACGCTGTTCCAGCGGCGGCCCTTTGCCCTGACGCCCGCGGGCGAAAAGCTTTACGGATTCATCCAGCCGTTCTTTTCGAACCTCGACAAAATCGCCGGCGAATTTCAAGGCGGGCAGGCACGGCACGCCCGCATCGGGGCCTCGACGATTATTTTGCGCGATCACGTGCCGGGCCTGCTCCTGGGCGTGCAGAAAAAGTTCCCCGGCCTGAAGGTGACTTTGCGCGAGGGCTATCCGGCGCATCTGGAGGAGTTGCTGCAAAAAGAGGAGATTGATCTGGCGGTCACGCTCGTCGAGAAAACGTCCGTACCGGGCCTCCACTCGCTGGCGTTGCTGGAACTGCCGCTGGTGTTGCTGGTGGAGGGGGGCAGCGCGGTCACGGCCGCGGAGCAGTTGTGGAAGCGCGACAAGATTGACGAGCGGCTGATCTGCCTGCCGCCGGGCGCGCCGCTCTGCAAAAATTTCCAGCAAAAACTCGGCGAACTCGGCGTGGACTGGTTTCCGAGCATTGAGGCAAGTTCGGTGGACCTGGTGGAAGCCTATGTCGCGAGCGGACTCGGCATCGGCGTGTCGGTGGGGATTCCGAAGAAATCCCTGCCGCCCAACGTGCGCGCCCTGCCGTTGCGGGGATTTCCGCCGGTCGTGATTGGCGCGATGTGGCGGGGGCGGACGACGCCATTGCTACAGGCTTTTCTGGAGGAAATGAAGTTGCGCGCGAAGCAACTGGCGTGAACCGCCACCGGTTGTTTTCAAGACACGCGCGACTTGACTTGGGACAAAAGGCGCGGGCGATGAGGAATTTTCACGATAAACGGCTTGGCGTGAGGGTTGCTAATTTGTGCCGGGCAGCATGAATTGCTGCTTGCAAAAAAAAATCATCCGTATAAATAGAAATCACATGGCGTGGTCATTCCTAAATGGTCTTTCGGGGAAAAAACGGAGCCAAATGATGGCCGTTGATTTGGGGAGCCGCACGACCAAGGCCGTTCTGCTGGAACGGCGCGGCGAGGTTCTGGCCCTGACCCGCTACACGCTGCTGGACGCGCCCATTTACGAAAAAAAAATGTCGCCGGAAATGCTGGCCGACCACTTGCGGCAGGTGTCCGAAGCACTGGGCAATACGACCAAGTCCCTGACGCTGACGGTGGGGCTGGACGACGTGATTGTGCGCCAGGTGGAATTGCCGCAGATTCCAATGGATGAGATGCGGCTGGTGTTGAAAAACAACGCGAAGGGTTATTTGCAGCAGGATTTGCCGAATCACGTTTTCGATTGCTACGTTTTCCCGCCAAAGGCGCCGGCGGGCAAGAAACCCGCCGAGGCCCCCAAGCCTGCCGGCATACCTAAATTGAAAGTTTTGGTGGCGGCCGCGAAGCAGCAACTGGTCGGGGATTTTCAGGCCGCGGCCAAAAATGCCGGGCTGACACTGGACTGCCTGGCGCCTGGTCTGACCAGCCCGGTGAACGCGTTTGAACTGTCCATGGCGAAAGAGTTTGCCGACGAAGTTGTGGCGTTGGTGGATGTCGGGTTCAAGCACAGTTCGATTTGTGTTTTGGATCACGGGGAACTGGCCTTGACCCGGGTGGTCAGCGTGGGGGGCGACAAGCTGACGGCGGGGCTGGCCGAGATGATGAACATCAGTTATGCCGAGGCCGAGGGCATCAAGGTCGGCATGGCGCCGGAGGTGCAGTCCTCGCTCGAAACACAGGTTTCGCCGCTCGGGCGTGAGTTGCGCGCGTCGCTCGATTTTTTTGAGCATCAACAGGACCGTCCGGTAACGCAGATTTTTGTCAGCGGCGGTTCGGCGCGGTCGGAAATGATTCTGCAAATGTTGCACACGGAAATGCTGGCGGATTGCAAGACGTGGAATCCGACCGGCTTTTTGCAACTGGCATTGCCAGGGCAGCAGGCAGTGGAAATTGAAAATGTGGGATCGCAATTGGCGGTGGCGATCGGTGCCGCGCTGGCGGCCCTGTGATTGAAACGGGATTGGGATTATGGCGATACGCATCAATTTGCTGGCGGAAGCGCTAATGGCCGAGGACCTGCGCCGGCGCGACCCGGCCAAGCGCGTCGTTTTTGCCGGCGCGCTTCTGGTGGCGCTGGTTTTGGTGTGGAGCAGTTCGCTCATGCTTAAAGAAATGCTGGCCCGAAAGGATCTGACCCAGGTGCAAAGTGAAATTCAGGTCCGCACCAACGAATACGACCGGGTCCTGCTGAACACGAAGAAAATTGCGGACGCCCAAAACAGACTGGACGATTTGAAAAAATTGAACAGCGCGCGTTTTCTCCAGGGCAGCCTGTTGAATGCGGTGCAGCACGCCACCGTGCCGGGGGTGCAGTTGACCCGGTTGCGGGTGGACCAGGCGTATTTCAACACGGAAGGCACGAAGTCGCAAACCACCCGTTTCGGAGTCGTCGCCGGACGCCCGCCGACCGTCACGGAAAAGATCGTGGTGACGCTGGACGCCAGGGATTCCAGCGCCAATCCCGGAGATCAGGTGAACAAATTCACCGATGCCGTCGCCCAGCAATCTTATTTTCAAACGATGCTGGACAGGACGAACGGCGTGCGACTGGCCAGCCTTTCGGCGCCGCAGACGGGTCCGGACGGCAAGCCCTATGTGTTGTTCACCTTGGAATGTCGTTATCCTGCTCAAAGCCGATGAATATCTTTCCCAAAGACAAAGACAAGCGCACCCAGTTCATCCTCGTGATTTTTTGCACGTTGGGGGTGCTGGGATTGATCGGCTTCGCCTTGATTCGGCCCCAGTATCAAACCCTTTCGAAAATTCACAACACGGAACGCGATGCGCGGGACAAACTGAAAAAAATCAAGGACACAATCAATAAGGCCGGGGACACAACCATCCAGTTGTCGAATGTCACCGCCAGACTTTCGAGCGCGGAGGAAGACATGGCCTCTGGTGACATTTACGCATGGACTTATGACACGATCCGCAAATTCAAGGCGTCATACCGGGTGGACATTCCCACCGTCGGCCAACCGTTCCTGGGTGATGTGGACTTGTTGCCGCAGTTTCCTTACAAACAAATCAGGGTGACCATCAGCGGCACGGCTTATTACCATGAACTGGGAAGGTTCATTGCTGATTTTGAAAATACCTTTCCCCACATCCGTGTAGTCAACCTCACACTTGAACCCGTCAACCCAACCGAGGCGGGGAACGAAAAGCTTGCTTTCAGGATAGACGTTGTCGCCCTGGTGAAACCGAATTTATGATCACGGTAACCCATGCAATCATCTAAACCATTTGAACCCGGACTCGGGTTTCGAGCTTTGACAGCCGCGTTGCTGCCGGCGGCGATTTTGTGGGCTTCGCCGCTGGTTGCGGCGCCGACCAATCCATCTCAATCGGCAAAGACCAACCTGGTCCGGTCGGTGTTCATTCTTCCGATGAACCCCGGGGAAGGGCGCGACCCATTTTTTCCCAAATCCAATCGGCCCTATGAAATGACCCCGGCCGCCACCAACAACGTTCCCGAGGTAACCGCGCTGGTGGTGAAAGGCGTTTCCGGCTCGTCCGACCGCCGGCTGGTCATCATCAACAACCATACCTTTGCCGCCGGTGACATAGCGGATGTCATTACCGATCAGGGCCGGATTCGTGTTCATTGTGTTGAAATCAAACCCCGCTCCGTGGTCGTTGAGGTCGGCAGCCAGTTCCACGAATTGCCTATTTCCGACAACCCATGAAACCCTGCACCCCCTCTGCTCAAAAAGAAGACACGCTAAAGACATTAAAATTGGCTTGGCAGTTGCTAATCCTTTCTCGCGTTATCAAATGCACATAAAAAAATCAGGGCTAACAGAGCTAAAACAAACAAACATTATGAAAAAACTAATGATCGCCGTTCTATTGGGTGGACTCGTTCTGCGGCAAACGGCCTTGTCCCAGACTAATTCTGAAGGGACCAGCCAGGCGCCTCCGAGTGACTCCGCCACCACCACGCCTGCGGCTGCGAACGCCAGCATGCCCAACCCATCGCCGGCTGTAGCGGAAAGCAATGCGCCCGCCATGAATGCCGCCGGCAACGAAACCGCGCCGGCAACCGCGACCAATGCGCCAGCGGCGACGGCCGCCGAGCCATCAGCCAGTCCGGCCGCCAATGCGCCGGCGGCCGCGGTGGCGAGCATACCACTCATTCAATTCCAGGACGTTCCCCTGACCACCGCCATCGAAAATCTGGCGCGGCAGGCTGGAATCAATTATTTGCTTGATCCCAAAATCGGTTATGGCCAGCCCGATCAAAACGGACAGATCAAAGCCGAACCCACCCTCTCCATTCGCTGGGAGAACATCACGGCCGAACAGGCCCTCCGGGCATTGCTGGACAATTACAACCTCCAGTTAATCATGGACAAGAACACCCACATTGCCCGTATCACCACCAAGGACCCCTCGGCGCCGCCGCCGCTCATCACCCGTGTCGTGCAACTCAAATACTCCAGCGTTTCCAATATGACCGTGGCGGTCCAGTCTGTATTCACTGATAGACGCAGCAAGGTGTTGGCGGACACGCGCACCAGTCAACTGGTGGTGGTGGCCACCGACCCGGAACAATCAGCAGTGGACACGCTGGTTGCCCAACTTGACACCCCGACCCGCCAGGTCTTGATTGAAACCAAGCTGGTTGAAATCTCGAGCAATCCCAGCACTTCCAAAGGCATTAACTGGTCAGGCACGCTGGCCGCGCAGAACGTTTCGTTTGGGAACAACCTGCTTCAGAGTCAGACCTCTTTGGCCCCGGGTTATAATTCACCCTATGGTGTAACCACTTCTTCTGCTATTTCAAGCTCGTCCAGTTCTTCGAATGGGGCAGTGTCGGCAGTCACCGGCATTCTTGGCCAGCAACTCGCCCCGTCACTTGGATCAGTTGCCAATACCGCCGCCGGTTTTGGCTCCATCGGCTTTTTGAACGCCGACGGTCTGAACGCCGTGATGTCTTTCCTGAACTCGTCGGTTGATGCGCAGGTCGTTTCCACGCCGCGGGTGGTGACGCTGGATAATGAACCGGCGATGATTTCCGTCACCACCGCCTTTCCGGTTATCAATGTCACCGCCAGCACGGCGAACACAACCGGTGGTTCCACGGTCGGCTACACCAACGTAGGGACAAGTTTGACAGTGACTCCCCGTATTTCGGCCAATGACTACATTTGGCTCAGAGTTGTCCCTGACGTGTCCAGTTATGCCGGAGTGTCCACCGAAACCATCGGCGGCGCTACCTATCAAGCCGACATATTTAATTTTCGTCACATCGAAACCCAGGTGCTCATTCCCGATGCCAATACCTTGGTGATGGGCGGCATGGTCTCGGACAGCCCCACGGCTCAAACTACCAAAATTCCGGTTTTGGGTGACATCCCGGTTTTGGGATACGCCTTCCGGAGCGAAAACAAATCACTGAACAAGGACAACCTCTTAATCTTCATTACTCCGACCATCGTCAAGGACACCGACTTTACGCCGACGACGACCGACTTTCTCAAGTCGCGCGGGACGACCATGAAACCCCCGCTGAACCCGAACAGTATGTGGGACAGTGCTGAACCTTATGATTGGAGCAATCCCCAAAACACGTCCCCCACGGAGAAAATTCTTGACCAACAAACGCAATAGCATCGGTTGCGAAACTTGACCCGACGGCGCGTTCCTGGAACGCGCCGTCTTTCTTTTGGCGCGGCCCTGATTTCAACTGGCGGGCGAGCTGCTGCCGCGGCGCGCGACGAAATGGCCCGTTCTCCGTAGCAGAACTGCGGAGGGTGGACAATACCGCCGCCACCAAATCAGAACACCTTCCTTTTCAGCCGCTGGAATCGTCCTGTGTGATTCGTTTCAAGTAGTCAAAGGAATAAATCCCCGTCGTGTGTCCGTCCGCCCAGACCGGCTGGATCGCATAACCGCCCACGCCGGTGAGGCGAACCAGTTCAAACGCCGCCGCCGGCAGCGGCGGTTCCGGATTCTTATAAACATTTCCCAAAATGTCCGTCTCGCCGTGGCAACCGGCGCACGGACAGCGCCGCCGCAATTTCTCCAGCAATATGAAACTTTCGCCGCCATCATCCCATTTGATGGCCAGTTCGCCGCCGATAATTTGAAGGTCCACCGGGCGCATCAGCTCTTTTTCAGCAGCCGTTCGAACACGGCTAGAGTTTCCGGGCTGACATGGTGTTCGATGCCTTCGGCATCCATTTCGGCCACTTGTTCCGAAATACCGAGCGACTGGAGAAAGGCCGCGACCGTCTCGTGGCGCCGTTTGCATTCGGCCGCCAGTTTGCGGCCGGCGTCGGTGAGAAAAATGGCCCGGTAAGGTTTGGTGTTCACATAACCGGCCTGTCGCAACCGTGCCAGCGTGCGGTTGACCGTCACGTGGGTCACGCCCAATCGGCGCGCCAAATCCACCAGCCGCGCTTCGCCCAGGGAAGCCGACAGGTCGGCGATGGCCTCGACATAATCCTGCGCGGTTTCCGCAGCGCGGTCGCGCCGGGAGCGGCGCAGCGTCTCGGCCTGTTGCGCCGGCGGGCGCGGTCGCGCGGCGCGGGTGGCGCCGGATGATTTGCGGACGGGATGCGGCATAACTGGGGTAAGTAAATGCCCGGCTGCTTCATTAGTCGAGGTTTAATTTGTAGTCCAAGCTACATTTTGTTTGACGGCCGGGCCTTTCGGTTGTATCCAATGCTACATGTTTTTGTTTAAGCTAAGAACGGCCGGGTTTGTTCCCGTGGCCGGTCTGCTGATTGCGCCCGCGCCGCGCGCTCCGGCGCAGGCCACAAGCGGCGTTCCGCCGGACAAGAGCGGTTTCAACCTTTTCAATCCCGTGCCGGAAAATTTGATGCGCGATTTAAGTCCCGACCGCCCGGATCAGACCGAGTCGGCTTACACCGTGGATGCCGGCCACTACCAGTTGGAAATGGATTTTGCCAATTTTACTTGCGACAAATCGGACGGGGCGACCACGAAAGCCTGGGACGTGGGCGATTTCAACCTCAAAGCCGGATTGCTCAATAATGTGGATGTCCAAGTCGTCTATGACAATTACCTGAATGTGCAGACGGAAGACCGTTCGGGCAAATCCACCACGCAGTCGGGCTTCGGCGATTTAACCACGCGGCTAAAAGTCAATTTGTGGGGCGATGACGGAGGGAAGACGGCCTTTGCGCTTCTGCCTTACGTCAAGTTTCCCACGAGCACGGATAATCTTGGAAACAACGCGGTCGAAGGCGGGATGATTTTTCCACTGGCGGTGAGCCTGCCGCATGACTTTGACCTGAGTTTGGAAACGGCGGCCAGCTTGATGAAGAATGATGACAACGGCGGTTATCATGAAGAATTCATCGCTTCCGCCAGCGTTGATCATCAGATCATCGGGAAATTGAGCGGTTATTTGGAATTTTTCAGCAACTTCACCACCGAAAGCCACGCCGGTTGGGTGGGAACGGTGGATACCGGTCTGGAATATCTGGTGACTAAAAATATCCAGCTCGATTGCGACTGCTACTTTGGCGTGACGCGGGCGGCGGCTGATTTCAATCCGTTTTGTGGAATCACCGTAAGATTTTAATACGTGAACAGGACATTATGAGCAAAGACACCAACACGCCAACGGACTTCCATGAACCGGCGAAGGACAGAATCGCCACGGTTTCGCCACCCGGCGCGATGTCGCTGGAAGGACTGCACAGCAGCGTGAAAGTGCCCCATCATAAAGCTGGCTTCTGGAAACAAATGGCCGCCTACTTCGGCCCGGGGATTTTGGTCAGTGTGGCTTACATGGATCCGGGCAACTGGGGAACCGATCTCCAGGGCGGCGCCCAGTTCAAATACGGACTGCTTTGGGTGGTCGGCCTGGCCAGTCTGATGGCGATTTTTCTACAGATTATCGCCGCGCGGCTCGGCATAGCAACCAGGCGCGATCTGGCCCAATGCTGCTATGATTGGTATCCCGGGTGGACGCGCGTGCCGAACTGGCTCATGGCGGAAATTGCGATCATCGCGTGCGATTTGGCCGAAGTCCTGGGCGGCGCTGTGGCGCTGAATATGTTGTTCCATATCCCCATTTTTTTGGGGGTCATCATCACAGGCGTTGACGTGCTGCTGCTGCTGGCGATGCAGCGGTTTGGAATGCGGACCATCGAAGCCATCGTGCTGTTGCTGGTGGCGACCATCGGCGTTTGCTACTTCATCGAAATTTTTATTCTGCCGCAGACGCAGCCCAGCTTTCTGGAAATGGGCCGGGCAATGATCGTGCCCCATCTGGGTTCGGCCACCATGGTTTACGTGGCCATCGGGATCATCGGCGCGACGGTCATGCCGCATGTGCTGTATTTGCACCCCGCCTTGGTGCAGAGCCGCAAATTCCAGAAGGACGACGAATCCATCCGAAAGGCAATCCGCTTCAACACCTTTAACGTCATCGGCAACCTGTCGGTCGCCTTTCTGATCAACGCCGCCATCCTGGTGCTCGCCGCGATTGTCTTTTACGGCAAGACCAGCGTCACCGTCGCCGGCGGACAAGTGGTCCAGTTCAATGATTCAACGGACTGGATCCAAGCGGCCTACCTGACTTTGGCGCCGCTGATGGGCACGGCTGCCGCAGGCACGCTTTTCGCCATCGCCCTGCTGGCCAGCGGGCAAAGCGCCACCATCGTCGGCACGTTGGCCGGCCAAGTGGTGATGGAAGGCTTCATGCACTGGCGCATCAAGCCGTGGTTGCGGCGGCTGATTACCCGCTCGCTGGCCATCATCCCCACGGCTGTTTTTATCGGCATCCGTGGGGCCAATAACATCACCGACCTGATTGTCCTGAGCCAGGTGGTGCTGGCGCTACAGCTTCCGTTTGCGATGTTCCCCCTGCTGCACCTCGCCAGTTCCCGCCAGCGAATGGGACGATGGCGGCTGGGCTGGTTTCTGCTCATCGCCGGGTGGGGCTCGGCGTTGCTGATCACGGCCTTCGACTTCTACGGTCTGCCGGACGCTGTGAAACAGGCTTGGCAGGTTATCAGCGGAGGGTAAAATAAGAAAGGTGACGCATGTATAAAACCATTCTCGTGACGCTGGACGGCACGCCGACCGACCGCGCCATCATTGAGCATGTCAAGCCGCTCGCAAAATGGGCGGACAGCCGCATCGTGCTGCTGCACGTCGCCGACGGCTGGGCGGCGCGAACCTATGGACCGGATGCCATCAGCCCGGAAATCACCGAGGACACGGCGTATCTGGAAAAAATCCGCGCCGAATTTCAATCCGCCGGAATTTCCGCCGAGGCCGAACTGGCTTATGGCGAGCCGGGCGATGAAATCATCAAATGGATCGAAACCAAAGGTTGTGATCTGGTGGCCATGAGCACGCACGGCCATGGATTCCTGGCCGATCTGTTTCTCGGCAGTGCCTCGCGACGCGTCCGGCACCGCGTCAGCGTGCCGGTTCTGCTATTGCGGGCAAAGTAGGGGCCGAAGTAAAGAGGCTCATTTCGATTTATGATTTACGATTTATGATTGATGATTTGAAACAAACACTCGTCGGTCTCCGCAAAATCGTAAATCATGAATCATCAATCATAAATCCTTGGGGCCGCTCGACCAGGTGCAACAAGTTCCCCTCGCCGTCTGCGAAGAACAAAATCCGTCCGCCGCCGGCCGCCGGGCGGATTTCTTCCGTGAAGTTCACACCGCGCCTTTCGAGTTCGGCTTTCGCCGCGTCCATCGAATCCACCCGCAAGGCCACGTGCCGGAACCCGGCCAGCTGGTTGTCGCCGTGACCGGCGTTCTGCGCCGTGTTGGCCGGATAAATCTCCAGCCACGCGCCGCCCGCCAGCGCGATGATGAAGGTCGGCGGCTGCTGGCCGTTGTCCCAAATCACCCGCGCGCCCAACACGCGTTCATACCAGTTTTTCAAGCCGACGCTGTCCGCGGCAGGAACCCCGATGTGCTCGATGGAAAAGTTCATAGCCAGATTGGTTTTCTTTCGACGAGGATAATTTGCCAATCGGTTTTTCAAAACATGAAAAATGCCCCTCACCCGTCCTGCGGACACCCTCTCCCCGCCAAACGGGGAGAGGGACGGGGCGAGGGGACGTTCTAATTTCAAGTTCACTCACCGCGGCCATCGTGTATCATTGGCGCACAAATTTTGTGAACGCCGAATCCTTTCTCAAACAACGGTTGCTTTGCATCACGACGATTGACCGGGCCGAGGACGCCGTGCCACTGGCCGAAGCGCTGCTCGCCGGCGGATTGAAAGTCATGGAAATCACCTTCCGCACCGCCGCCGCCGCCGAGTCCATCCAACGCATCCGCCAGAAAGTTCCCAACATGGCCATTGGCGCCGGCACGCTCCTGTCGCCGGAACAGGTGCAACGCGCGATTGATGTCGGCGCGCAATTCGGCGTGTCGCCCGGCTTGAATGAAGCAGTTTTGAAAGCGGCCCAGGACCGCCACCTGCCATTTTTTCCGGGCGTCGTGACGCCGACCGAAGTGGACCGCGCGCTGAACCTTGGCTGGAAACATTTAAAATTTTTCCCGGCGGAACCGGCCGGCGGCGTGGCGATGCTCAAGGCACTGGCCGGCCCGTTCGCTCACACCGGCGTAAAATTCATTCCCACTGGCGGTATCAACGCGGCGAAATTGCCGGATTACCTCGCAATACCGCAGGTCGCGGCGGTCGGCGGTTCGTGGATGGGCGAACGCAGGCTCATCGTGGAAAAGGCGTGGTCGAAAATCACCGAGTTGGCCGCCGAAGCGGTGAACGTCGTCGCGCAGGCGAAAGCGTAGGAGCGCGGGCAGCTTGCCCGCGAATTGGTTTGTGGCGCAATGAACACGCGGACGAGCCGTCCGCGCTCCGTTCAATTCCCAATTGTCACCTGCAATGGCGCATCGCGGCGTTCCGCAAAGCAACGCACGTAATTTTCCCACTGGACGTGATTGGTGAAATCGCCGCTGCGGTCCCAGCACGCGCCGAAGTAATACTCGAATGGCTTGCCAACTTCAGCCTGCGAAATCGCGAGCAGATCGCGAATGGGTGGCGCACCTTCGTGCGTCGGTTGCGGCACGATGGCGTGAATCGTTGACTCCGGCATGTCTGGCGCGTCATTTGTAAATGTTTCCACGCTGCCTTTGGGCAAAACAATGGCGACGCCAATCGTCCCTTTCGGCTTGTCTTCCGGCTGCCAGTAACTCATCCAGCCCTCCGCCCGGTCCTGCGCAATCAATTCCTCGCCGTCCGGCCCGCAGGCGCGTTCGGCCAGCCCGACACCGATGGTCAGCGGCGATTTGTCGTCGCTGGCAAACGTGCTTTGCGCCCTGGTGAACCACGAACCGGCGTCAATGCTGTAACGTTTCGTCTCGGAAACCATCCGGCCGCTGCCGGCGTCCCACGCGTCGTAAGCCAGTTCAAATTCCGAGCGAATCGGGCCGGTGGTGATGAGTTTCCAGTTGCGATAATTGCTGGAGACATAAAGTTTTTTTCCGTCCCAGATGCCCACACCGCCGCAGCCGCGGCTTTTGCCGACGCGGTAATCGTCCATGAACTCGCCGTTGTCCTCGTGGTAATGCTTGGTGGCGTACATCGTGTCCACGATGAGGCCGCGGTTCTTTTTGATCCATACGTCCGGCGCGCTGCTGATGGTGCCTTCGGCCGGAATCAGCGCCAGGCCGTAGGCGCGATGTGCAATGCGGTCGCTTTCCCACGCAAAATCGTCGTAGCGTTCCGGCACAAATCGCGCAAACGTTTTCACGATCGGCGGCGGCACGGCGGCCAACGCCGAGGAGTCCAAGATGTAATAAGTCCGAGTTTCGTGCGGGGCGAGGTCAACTTGGAAAAGCAATTGCTCCGTGTAAACAGGGTCGTTTGTATCAGAAATATAAACTTGTGAATCCAAAATACGCGAGGAAACACCATCCATCACAGCCAATATTTTGGCGTATTTGTGTGTGGATGGATTATGTCCGAGTGCCGGGATCAAATTTATTTGAGGATTGAGTTCAATGGTTTCACAATCGCGGCGAAACGCAGACGGATTTGTCACCTTGACTGTTATATGGCCTGACGGCCATTGCATATTTGGAGTAGAAAACGTCGCCTCAAAATCAGTTGGTTTTGCATTTTCCAAAACTGCCATTTTATAAACTTCGCAGCCCGCGAGCAAAAACGCGCCGACGCCGTAAGGCGCGGTTGAATCGTCCGCAAACTTTTTCGGATCACTGCCGACCGGCTGAACGTCCTTCAGCTTGCCGTTGGCAGCAACGCATTCCACCAGCGCCGCCCAGCCTTTGCGGACCGCCGGCTCAAATCTTGCACGGTCGAGCAGGCCCTGATTCACGCCCCAGGCGAGTGCGTAGGTGAAAAAGCCGGAGCCACTGGTTTCCCTGGCCGGATAATCTTCCGGGTCGAGCAGGCTCGACCGCCAGAGGCCGTCGGGTTGCTGGAGCGTCACAATTTTCGCAGCCATGTCCTTGAACAACTGCTCAAAGCGCGGCCGGTCGGGATGGTTCGCCGGCAGATATTGGAGCACCCGGACCAGCCCGGCCATCACCCAGCCATTGCCGCGGCTCCAGAAGATTTTTTGGCCGTTGGCCTCGCGTTTGTCGAAGTAGGTGCTGTCGCGGTAAAAAAGGTGCTCATTCTTGTCGCAAAGATAATCCGTCGTGCGCCACCAGTTGGTCACGGCAAAATTCAGATAGCGCTCGTCGTCGGTCGCGGCGTAAAGCCGCAGCCACGCCGGCGGCCCCATGAACAGCGAATCGCACCAGGACCAGTTTTTTCGGTCCCGGCTCTCCGCTTTTGTGAATTCGAGGCCCGGCACGTCCGACGGTTTTGCCAGAATGGCGTCGAACCGTTCGCGCAACGGCGCGATCATCCGGTTTTCGCGGTAGAGGAAGTAAAGCTCGGTGTAAGCCTGGCCGACGCAATAGTCGTCGGCATCGTAAAACAGCGGCCCAGGCCGCCAGCCGTTGGCTTCACCCGCCGACCGCATCGCCTCGCGGTATTTGGCGTCGCCGGAAATTCCCGCCAGCGCCATCATGCCCGCGTTCTCCGCGCCCAGCAGCCAACTGGTGGGCGGATCATTGGTATCCGGATGTGCGAGCTGCCAGTCCGCCACGCGCTGCATCGCGGCGAGAACCGGCAGTGGTTTGATTTCCGACGACAGGCTCGTCGTAAGCGTGACCGGCTTGACTTCGCCCAATCGGCCGCCGACCGCCGGCAGTCCATAGCCCGGCTGCGCGCGCAGTTGGAAATTGGCGGCGAGAAAAAGGATGGCGGCGGCAAGGATGGCGCAAGGGTGTGAAATCATTTTCATAGTTTTGACTTACCGGCCCAGCCAGCCGCCGTCAATGTTAATGACCGCGCCGTTGAGATAGTCAGCCTCCGGCGAGGCCAGGAAAACGCAACCGCCCGCAATGTCCTCCGGCCGGCCCCAGCGGCCCTCGGGAATGCGGTCGAGGATGGCCTGATTGCGTCCGGCATCTTCCCGCAACGCTTGCGTGTTCTCCGTGGCGATGTAACCCGGCGCGATGGCGTTGATGTTGATGCGTTCCTTCGCCCATTCATTGGCGAGGGCCTTCGTGAATCCGGCGACGCCGTGTTTGCTGGCCGCGTAGGCAACAACGGTGATGCCGCCCTGAAACGAAAGCAGCGACGCGATGTTCACAATCTTCAAACGGGCAGCGGGGGGTGATTTGCCGCGGCCGGCGGTCAGCCACCATTTCGCCACGGCCTGGCAAAGAAAAAATGGCGCCGACAAATTGGTCTGCAATACTTCGTTCCAATCTGCCTCGGGAAAATCCACCGCCGGCGCGCGACGGATGATGCCGGCATTGTTGATAAGCACGTCAATGCGGCCGGTTTGCTTCAAAATCCGCGCCACCAAATCCGCAGCCTTTTTCTGCGTGATTTTGCCCAGATCGGCCGTGACGGCCACAAATTCGCCGCCGGCAGTTTTGACCTGTGAAGCCGTTTCCGCCAAATCGCCCCGCGCCACGCCCGCGACCTTCGCGCTTTCGCGGGCAAATGCGATGGCGATGGCCTGCCCGATGCCCCGGCTCGCGCCGGTGACAATGACGACTTTGTTTTTGAAGCGCATGTTTGGGAAGTGATTGGTTAAATAAGTTAAACGAGTTAAATCAGTCAATCCGTAATGACGCCGTGGCGCTCAACCCATTTAACCAATCACTTGTTTAACCAGTTCCTTTTCATCGCAATTCCGCCGGCTTTACGCCGTCCATGTCATCAAACGTCTGATTCTCGCCGGCCATGCCCCAGATGAATTTGTAATGGCCTGTGCCGCAACCGCAGTGAATGGACCAGTTCGGCGACAGCGCGGCTTCCTCGTTGTGCAAAAACAGATGCCGGGTCTGCTGCGGCTCGCCCAGGAAATGCGCCAGCACGTTCCCGCCGAGGTCGAAGTAAAAGTAAATCTCCGTGCGCCGCCAGTGTGTGTGTGGCGGGAACGAATTCCACACGCTGCCCTTTTCCAGAACGGTGAAGCCCATTACGAGCTGGCAGCTTTGGATGCCGCCGGGGTGAATGTATTTGTAAATCGTCCGTTGATTCGCCGCCGCCGGCGAACCGAGCGCCACGGGCGTGGCCTCCTTGGGCTTCATCATCGCCGCCGGATGCGCCGCGTGGGCCGGACAGCTCAGGAAATAGAACTTCGCCGGTTTCTTCGCGTCCTTGCTCTCAAACGTGACCGACCGGGTGCCCATCGGCAGATAAACGCAGTTCAAGTGGCCGAGCGAAAAGGTCTTGCCGTCCGCATGCACCGTTCCGGCGCCGCCGACGTTGATGGCGCCCAGTTCGCGGCGTTCGAGGAAAAATGCCCGCCCGGTTTCCTTGTGGTTTGGCAATTCCACCGGCTTGACCGGCATGACGGCGCCGACCACCAGCCGGTCGAGGTCAGTGAACGTCCCGTTCAACTGGTCCGGCGTAAAAAGGTTGGTGATGAGAAATGTGTCCCGCAATTCCTGCGTGTTCAGGCGCGGCACGTCCTGCGGACGCGGCATCCGGCGGATGGAATTCTCGAACATAGCGTCAGTTTTGCAAAAACGGAACCGGCAGGCAAATTTTTAACCATGGGTTTCGCGGAAGCCGCGCAGGAATTGAACAACAAAGCCGCAAAAAATCGTCCGCTATTTACACGAATTACCACGAGGCAGACAAAAGGCGGGACGCAGTCTCCCTGCCACGCCGCGCGGACGCCAAATCCCGGACACCACTTGTCGCGCCATGGCCGGAGTCGAAGGCGGAAGACCCGAAACGAACCACGAATTAACCACGAATTAACTCGCCTTTCAGAAAGGCGGTGACAGAATGGTGCATGGCCAAGCTCAAAAAACTGTCCCGCGCCGACGTGCACAAGCAAATTGACGCCTTTCGCGGCATCTTCAAACGCAATCCCGACGGCAAACTGTCGGCGGAACAATGGGTGGAAACCAAGCGCGCGGAAAATGGAGAGCGTTGGGCAGTGAAACCAAAGCCGGCCGGCTGAAGTGACGTTGCGACAAAATCCAAAATCGCCGTTCGGAGACAAAGCCAGGTCGTGATGCCAGCGGCGCTGTGCGTGACGAATGACATGTGACTTGGGCCGAGCGGATGGTCTGCGAAAGATAAACTCCGCGTCGGCCAACCAACTCAAAGCCCGGAAGTCAGGCCCCCGACTTCGGGCGCAACTTGACACTACCACCAACTCCCTCTCCCCGCCTGAGCGGGGAGAGGGTCGGGGTGAGGGGATTTGATCTGGAAAACAACATGCCCCAAAGGGCAGTTGCCGGGCTTTGCCTTTGAAGTTGCCTGCTTTCGCGAATTGTGGTTTAATGCCGGAACATCAATCAGAGCCGGTCAGCATTGGACTCACATGAAACCTTGCCTGGCAATCAAGATGCAGATGGTCTTCGGCTGCGTGGTTTTGAGTCTGGTTTCCGCGGTCTGGGCGCAAAATGATCCGGCATCCAACGCGCAAGTGGACAACCTTACCTGCGCCATGGCGGTGCAACCGGATGGCAGGATCGTCGTGGGCGGCCAGTTCACGTTGCTGGATGGCGTGCCCCGCAATCACCTCGGACGTCTCAATGGCGACGGGTCGTTGGACGCCGGATTCAATCCCGGCGCGAACGATAATGTTTATGCCTCGGTCGTTCTGACCAACGGCCAGATGCTGGTCGGCGGAAGTTTTACGAATCTGGCCGGCCAGCCGCGCAGCCATCTTGGCCGGCTTAATCCCGATGGCACACTGGACGCCACGTTCAATCCCGGCGCGGATGGTGTTGTTTACTCGCTGGTCTTGCAGAGCGACGGGAAGATTGTCGTTGCGGGAAGCTTCACCAATCTGGCTGGCCAACCGCGCAATTTCATCGGGCGGCTGAATGCGAACGGTTCGCCCGACAGCACCTTTAACGCGAATTCAAGCAACGTGATTTACACGCTGGCGATGCAACCGGACGGAAAGATTCTCGTGGGCGGAGCCTTCCTTGGTTTCAACGGAGTGGGCACAAACTACATCTGCCGGTTGAACACCAACGGCGCCTTGGACACCAGCTTTGTGGCGTCGCCGGACAATGAAGTCCATTCCCTGGCGGTCCAGGCCGACGGCAAAATCCTGGTGGGCGGCCTTTTCTATTACATGGATGGCGAAATCCACAACGACCTGGCGCGGCTCAACACCAACGGCACGGTGGACAGCAGCTTCACGGCCAGCGTCCGTCCCGGCTATCTGGGTGATACGGACACGATTCTCGTTCAGAGCGACGGAAAGATTCTGGCCGGCGGAACGGCGATCGGCTGGTTCGGGTTTCCCTATTTTGCCCGCTTCAACAGCGACGGCACGGTGGACACCAACTTCACGGCGAACGTTCCCAGCGGCGTCCACTCGATTGCGATCCAGCGTGACGGGAAAATCCTGTACGCCACGTATTACACTTTGGGACGGCTGACCAATTCACCGGCCATCGAGTCGCTGACTTATACCAACTCAACCATTACCTGGCTGCGCGGCGGCGGCAGCCCGGAGGTGTGGCGCACCACATTTGAAAGTTCCACGAACCGCACCAACTGGGTCAGTCTCGGTGCGGGCACACGTATCATCGGTGGCTGGCAGCGCACGGGCGTTTCCGCGCGCACCAACGCCTGCATCCGCGCCCGCGGCTTCGTCGCGGGCGGATACCACAACGCATCGCAATCCTACGTCGAGGCGTACGCCGGGCCGGTCGTGGTCCTGACCCAACCCGCCAGCCAGACCAACAACGCCGGCACAACCGCCACGTTCGCCGTTCAGGCCGACGGTTCGCCAACGCTGGCTTATCGCTGGCGCAAGAATGGAGTGAATTTGTCGGACGGCGGCAATCTGTTCGGCTCCACCAGTGCCACGCTCGCGTTGACCAACGTGTTGCATGCCGATGCGGCGGCCTATTCCGTCATCATCAGCAACAATTTCGGCGCCGTCACCAGCGCGGTCGCAAACCTGACGGTCGTTGATCCTTTCATCTCCAGCCCGCCGGCCAACCAGTATGTTGACGTCAACCAGACCGCGCTGTTCAGCGTGACGGCGACGGGCACGGCGCTGAACTACCAGTGGCTCATGGACGGCGTGGCGCTGGCCGGCCAGACGAATGCATCACTGACATTGACCAATGTGCCAGGCGCAGATGCCGGCAGCACGTTCAGTGTCGTCGTGACCAACGCCTTCGGTTCGGTGACGAGCCTGGTGGCGTTCCTGACCGTGAACGTTGCGACCGTGGATTCATTGAATCCCGTCCCCAACTACAAAGTTCGTTCCGTGGCAGTCCAGCCGGATGGAAAAATCCTGATGAGCGGAATGTTCTCGGGCGTGAGCGGCCAGACGCAGGTGGGCATTGCGCGATTGAACAGCGACGGCACGCTCGACACCAACTTCACCGCCGGTCTGCTGGGCATTCCCTTCTCCACAGCCGATCCCCTGGTGGCGCTGCAACCGGATGGGAAAATCCTGCTCGCCGGGGGCATCTCGTACGTGGACGGCGCGCCGCGAAATCGCCTCGGACGGTTGAATCCGGACGGCAGCTCTGGACGCCGCGTTTGATCCGGGAGCGAGCGATGACATTTACGCGATGACCGCGCAGCCGGACGGGAAAATCGTGGTCGGCGGCAGCTTCACCAATCTCGCGGGGCAGGCGTGCAACCGGATCGGACGACTCAACGCCGACGGCACGTTCGACACCAACTTCACCGCGGCAGCGGATGGAACGGTTTACGCCATCGCGTTACAGGCGGACGGAAAGGTTCTCGTGGGCGGCAACTTCGCGGTGCTGGGCGGACAATCGCGCACAAACCTCGGGCGGTTCAACGCCGACGGCACGCCCGACTTGGGTTTTAATCCCGGCGCGAATGCCACCGTCAACGCCATCGCCGTGCTGACGAACGGGAGCATTGCAGTCGGCGGTAATTTCACGTCGCTCGCCGGACAGCCGCGCAACTACCTCGGCCGGTTGGACATAAACGGCGCGCTCGATGCAGGCTTCAATCCAGGTTTGGACGGGCCGGTGGAGTCGCTCGCCGTTCAGGTGGATGGCCGGCTGGTGTTGGGCGGCACGTTCACCCTCGTGGGCGGCTTTAGCCGGACCAACCTCGCGAGGCTCAACAGCGATGGCAGCGCGGACGCGACCTTCAATCCGGGTGCGGACAACACAGTGCTTTGCGTGGCCGTGCAGCCGGATGGAGAAGTGATCGCGGCCGGCCAGTTCGGTTCATTGGACGGGCAGCCGCGGCAATTCATCGGCCGGCTCAACCGCACGGGCAGTGCGACCAATATTCTCACATTTAATTCCACCACGATCACGTGGCAGAGGTCGGGCACCGGGCCGGAAATCTGGCAGACGACCATTGCGGCCACCACCAACGGCACGGATTGGGTGCAACAAAACGGAACCCGGGTGGCCGGTGGCTGGCAGGCCACGGGTTTGAATCTGAACGGCAACGCCATCATCCAGGCGCGCGGTTTCGTGGCGGGCAGCAGCGACGGCTCAAGCTGGTTTGTCGAAAACGTCGTCGGCCCCGCTGTGATTCTGAGTCAACCCGCGAGCCAGACGAACAACCCCTTCACCCTCGCCACTTTCGCCGTCAGCGCCACCGGCCAGGGACTGCTCGGCTATCACTGGCTCAAGAACGGCGCCGGACTCGAGGACGGCGGGAACATCTCCGGCGCTTACACTGCGACCTTGAACGTCAGCAACGTGCTGGGCGGCGACGCCGCATTCTATCAGGTCGTGGTCACCAATGTGTTTGGCAGCATCACCAGTGTGGTCGCGTCGCTGACGGTGCTTGACCCGCTGCTCACCAGCCAGCCGGCCACCCAAACCAACAACGCGGGCCAGACCGTTGTGTTCAACGCGACCGCTTTGGGCACAATGCCGTTGAATTACCAGTGGTTGAAGAACGGTTCAAATCTGGCTGACGGTGGAAATGTTTTCGGCTCGCTCACCCCGACGCTCACGTTGACCAATGTCCTGGGCGGTGACGCGGGCGCGTACCAGCTCGTCGTTTCCAACGTCTGGGGCAGCACGACGAGTGTCGTGGCGGGCTTGAGCGTGGTGGACCCGTTGCTCGTCACCAATCCTGCCAGCCAGTTCTTGAACCGTGGACAAACGGCGACGTTCAGTGTTTCCGTGTTGGGCACGCAGCCGCTCCAATACCAATGGCGCAAGGATGGCGCAATCCTGGTTGGCGCGACGCTGCCGTCCCTGACGTTGACCAACGTGCAGGCGACCAACGCCGGCGGTTATGACGTGGTGGTGACCAACACCTTCGGCAGTGTGACCAGCACAGTCGCGACCCTGACGGTCAATGTCGCCATTGCTGATTCGTTAAACCCGGCGCCCAACGCACAGGTGAACGCATTGGCGATTCAGCCGGATGGAAAGATACTGTTGGGCGGCGCGTTCACCAACCTGAACGGCCAGACGCGCAACCGGATCGCCCGGCTGAACGCGGATGGCTCCCTCGATACCGGCTTCAATCCGGGCGCGAGCCTGGACGTTCGCTGTCTGGCGGTGCAACCCGACGGGAAAATTCTCGTGGGCGGTTTCTTCACCAACCTGGCCGGACTGCCCCGCAATTACCTGGGCCGGCTGAATGCGGATGGCAGCCTCGACACGGCCTTCAATCCAAATCCGAATTGGACTGTCAATGCATTGGTGGCGCAGCCGGACGGCACGATTCTCATCGGCGGCACCTTCTCACTGGTAGGCGGACTCTCCTGTCCGTGCATCGGCCGGCTCAATCCGGATGGCTCGCTCGACACCAACTTCACGGCCAGCGCAGACAACTACGTATATGCTTTGGCGGTGCAACCGGACGGGAAAATCCTGGTGAGCGGTCAGTTCAACAACTTGAACGGACAATCGCGGACCAACCTGGGACGACTCAACCCCGACGGCACGCTCGATGCCCAGTTCAATCCTCTTTCGAGTCCTCTGGTCGTGTCCTTGGCGGTGCAGGCGGACGGAAAGATTCTGGTCGGTGGCGGCTTCAGTACCCTGGGCGGCCAAACCCGGAACAACCTTGGCCGGCTCAACAGCGATGGCTCGTTGGATGTGACATTCAATCTTGGAGCCAACAATTACGTCTATGCGCTTGCGGTGCAAGCCGACACCCGGATTCTGGTGGGCGGCTTCTTCAGCACGTTGGGAGGTCAAGCCCGCGCCAATATCGGCAGACTCAACGCGGATGGTTCGCTGGACGCGGCGTTCAATCCCGGGGCCAGCGGAACGGTGTCCACCCTGGCCGTACAACCGGACGGAAGTATCCTGGCCGGCGGCACCTTTACTGCCATTGCCGGACAATCCCGCAACTGCATCGCGCGGCTGAACGATGCAGGTGTGGTGTCGGACAATTTGTTCTCTGACACCTCCAGCATCACCTGGCTGCGTGGCGGCGCCGGGCCTGAGATTGCCAGCGCGAGTTTTGAAACGACCACCGACGGAACAAGTTGGACCGCCCTGGGCGCAGGCCAGCGGATCTCCGGCGGCTGGCAATTGAGCGGGCTGACGCTGCCGGCAAACGCGACCATCCGCGCCCGCGGTTTTACCACGAGCGTTGGCGTTCAATGCAGCTCGAGCTGGTTTGTGGAAACGCCCGGGGGCGCGCCGCTCTTGAGTCCGCAGCCGGTCAACTGCACCAATGATGCCGCCACCACTGCCACGTTCAGCGTGACGGGTGTGGGTGCCGCACCGATCAGTTATCAATGGCTCAAGAATGGAGCCAACCTGAACGATGTCGGAAATATTTCCGGCTCGACCACCGCTACGCTCACGTTGAGCAATGTGTTCGGCGCCGATGCTGGCGGCTATTCGGTCGTTTTGAGCAACGCCTCCGGCACCGTGACCAGCGTGGTGGCAACACT
Source organism: uncultured Verrucomicrobiae bacterium (assembly GCA_963827205.1). Classification (GTDB taxonomy): domain Bacteria; phylum Verrucomicrobiota; class Verrucomicrobiia; order Limisphaerales; family UBA11358; genus UBA11358. Next base: position 152,932 of record CAWHAH010000006.1, on the reverse strand, counting down.
GACGGTGATAGATCCGCTGCTCACCAGCCAGCCCATGAATCAATTTACAAACGCCGGGCAATGTGTGTCCTTCTCCGTGACGGCGCTGGGCACTCAGCCGCTGGCCTACCGCTGGCGCAAGGAAGGAGTCGAATTGGCGGGAGCGATGTCTCCCACCCTCACCTTGACCAACCTGCAAGCGACGAACGCGGGCAACTACGACGTGGTCGTCAGCAATACATTCGGCAGCGTGACCAGTGCGGTGGCGGTATTGACGCTGAATCTGGCCGTGCCGGATTCGTTCAACCCGGGCGCCAACGGGAGGATCAACGCGCTGGCCGTGCAGCCGGATGGTAAAATTCTTGTGGCGGGCACATTCACCGCGCTGGGCGGACAAACGTGTTACCGGTTGGGCCGGCTCAATCCGGACGGGACTCTGGATGCTCCGTTCGATCCGAACACCGCGGCCGGCGCGCAGTGGGGTTTCCGGTACTTATAGCAGCGTGGCCGGGTTGCTGGTGCAGCCCGACGGCCGGATCGTGGTGGCCGGGGCTCAGTCGGATCGGCAGCAGGGGACGCGCTATGTCTGGCGGATTGACAGCGCGGGAAATCCAGACACCAACTTCGTGACTGCGCTCACCGGACCGGTCAATGCGCTCGCGCTTCAAGCCGATGGTAAAATCTGGGTCGGCGGCAGTTTCACCGTGGGGAAACCGGCCTTGACGGCGGACCTCGCCCGGCTCAACGCCGATGGCACCCTCGATACCAACATTGCGGTGACCGCAAATGGCGCCATGAACGCACTGGCATTGCAGCCGGACGGCAAACTTCTGGTCGGCGGTGTGTTCACGACGTTGGATGGAACCAACCTTAACCATATCGCCCGGCTGAATGTGGACGGCACGATTGATACCAACTTCAACCCGAACGCCAACAGTACCGTGGACACACTCGCCGTGCAGGCCGACGGAAAAATTCTGGTGGGCGGCCAGTTCACCACATTGGGCGGAACGAATCGCAATCGCCTGGCCCGGCTCAATGTGGATGGCACTATTGATGCCGGTTTCGACCCGAACGTCAACGGCGTCGTTTATACCCTTGCGCTGCAGACGGACGGCCGGATTCTGCTGGGCGGTAACATTATCACCGTGGGCGGGTTAACGCGTGCAAATCTCGCGCGACTCAATGCCGACGGCTCCGTGGACCTCACGTTCAATCCGGGCGCGAACAAGCCGGTTTTCGCACTGGCCCTTCAATCCGACGGCGCGATTATCGCGGGCGGCGGCGGCACTTCGACGGCCGCCTTGACTGTGCTGGGCGGACTCTCCCGCACAAACATCGGACGCCTGTCCAATAGCGATCCTGCGACCCAAAATCTTTCGCTCGACAATTCCACAGTGACCTGGCTGCGCGGCGGCACGAGCCCGGAAGTCTGGCGCACCACGTTTGAGGTTTCAACCAACGGCGCCGATTGGGTCAACCTGGGCGCGGGTGGACGCGCGACAGGCGGCTGGCAGCTCAACGGGGTTAATATCCCGACCAACGCCAACATTCGTGCGCGCGGTTATTTGTCGGGAGGCCAATACAACGGTTCAGCCTGGTTCGTGGAAAACATCATCGGCCCGGCACTGATGGTCACCCAACCGGTGAGTCAGACAAACAACGCGGGCACGACGGCTGTCTTCCGCGTGGCGGCCGGTGGCACGCCGACATTGACTTACCAATGGTACCGGAACGGGACCGCGCTGAGTAATGGCGGAAACATCTCCGGCGCAATCAGCCCGACGCTGACGTTGAGCAACGTGCTGGGCGGTGATGCGGGAGATTATTCCGTCATCATTTCCAACTCATGGGGCAGCATCACCAGTTCGGTTGCAACGCTGTTTGTTATCGAGCCGGTCATCACCCTGCAACCCGCGAACCAATTCGCCGACGCCGGGCAGAGCGCCAACTTCACCGTCGCCGCCATCGGCAGCGCTCCGTTCACGTATCAATGGCGAAAAAATGGCACGAACATCTCGGCGCCCAATTCGCCCACGCTCACTCTTGCCGATGTTTCCCGCGCAGATTTGGGTACGTACTCCGTTCTCGTTTCCACGCCCTACGGCTCCGCCGTCAGCAGCAACGCTGCTCTCACCATCAATCTTGCCGTCCCGGACTCGCTCAGCGTCAACGCCAGCGGCCAGGTCTGCGCCATGGCTGTCCAGCCTGACGGCAAAATCCTTGTCGGTGGTTCCTTCACAAATCTCGGCGGTCAGCCGCGCAATTTCATCGGGCGCCTCAACCCCGACGGCTCGCTCGATCCTGGTTTTAATCCCGGCGCGGATAACCTCGTTAATTGCTTCGCTGTTCAGCCCGACGGCAAAATTCTTGTCGGCGGCTACTTTCAAAATCTTTCCGGCCAAATCCGCACCTGCATTGCCCGGCTTGATGCCGATGGCACCCTCGACACTAATTTTGCGCCGAGCATCAGCCTGGGCGGAACGCCGTGCGTCAATGCGCTGGTTGTCCAGCCGGACGGACAGATCCTCGTTGGTGGGCTTTTGGGCCTGGTTAATGGCCAGTTCATTCCCAACCTGGGCCGCCTCAATCCGGATGGGTCCGTGGACAACACTTTCTCCTGCTCCCTCAACGACGGCTACTACGGCGTTCTAGCACTGGCTTTGCAAAGCGACGGCCGGATTTGGGCCGGCGGCAATTTCTGCAACGGCTGGTGTTACCTGGATCGGCTCAACACCAATGGTTCCATCGACACCACCTTCAGCCCCGTCGTCGTCGGCGGCGCGATCGACGCCATCCTCGTCCAGCCGGATGGAAGAATAATTGTGGCCGGCGAGTTTACCTGGCTGAACACGACCCGCAATCACCTCGCCCGGCTCAACCCGGACGGCACTCTCGACGGCACCTTCAATCCGGGCGCAGACGGAAAGGTCTATTCGCTGGCACTTCAAGCCGACGGCAAAATCCTCGTCGGCGGGAGTTTCACCACTCTCGCCGGACAGGCGCGCACGAATCTCGGCCGCCTGAATTCAGACGGCTCGATCGACACGACATTTTTCCCCTCGGCCAGCTCGAATGTCCAAGCGATTGCTCTCCAGCCGGATGGTGCAGTGCTGATCGGCGGCCTCTTCACCAACGTCTGCGGTCAATCGCGCAGTGGCTTGGCCCGGCTGACTCCTACGGACCCTGGCAGTCAATCCCTCTCCTCAGACGGCCAGACTGTAACGTGGCTGCGCGCAGGCACCACCCCGGAAGTGTGGCGCGCCACTTTCGAGACCTCAACCGACGGCTCCAATTGGATCGCTGCGGGCTCGGCCACCCGTATCCCCGGCGGGTGGGGCTTGGGCGGCCTCTCCTTGTCGGTTAATTCCTTGATTCGCGCTCGCGGCTTTACCACCGGCGGATACTACACCGGCTCCAGCTGGTTCGTGGAAAGCATCGCGCAGGTTTCACCGCTTACACCGCCAGGAATCCTCACCGGCGACGGCGGTCTGGGTTTCCATGCGGGTACGTTCGGTTTCAATGTTCGGGGCTTGTCGGGACAGGTCATCGTCATCGAAGCCTCGACTGATTTTATCCAGTGGACACCCATTCAAACCAACCTTGTCACGGACACCGGCCTGTTCGTTTTCACCGACCCGCAATCAAGCTTGTTTCCCAATCGCTTCTATCGTGCCCGGATTTATGATGGAATCCTGCCGGCGCCGGCCATACTCACCGCTGGCAGAAACCTTGGCTTCACGACCAATGGATTCGCGTTTGACCTCTCGGGCGTGGCCGGACAAACCCTGATCATCGAATGCTCGACCAACCTGTCGGCCTGGACGGCGCTCGCTACCAACACACTTGAATCTGAACTGCTTTACTTCACCGACTGGGGTGCCACCAATTCGCCCTGTCGTTTCTATCGTTTGCGCTTGAACTAGTGTCGGGCAGGCGGGTGGTCCGGATTTGGGAGTGTGAACCTACGCGAAGGAGTGAACCTCGGCTCTGGGCGCAGCTTCAACCGGCGTTGGGCTGGCTTCGGCCATCGGCATCGTGAAATGGCAGCGCGGATATCCCGAGCAGCCCCAGAATTTGCTGCCGGGATTGGAGCCATGCTCGGCAATCCTTATCACCATTTCACGTTCGCATTTCGGACAAAACTTTCGCGTGTCATGCAACAGATTGAGCGCTTCCGGGTCAAATCGGACGTCCGTGGATTCAAGCATTTGGGTCAGGTCAACCTCGGTTAAAATCTCAATATCATGTCGTTTGGCGAACTGCATCGCCTGATTGGTGTAGCCGCTCAGGGTGATGAACTTGCCGTGCCGAATGTCCGCGTCCGTCAAGGCGCCCAGGAATTCCCGGACCGGCTTTACGCCAACGCGCGACGCCTTCCACTGCTTGCATCGAACCGCCGCGCTCTGCCCGTCCTTCTGAATGATCAAATCAATCCCGCCGTCCGGATTTGCGCCCCCGCGCCGGGTCACATCGTAGCCCAGCTTCCGATAAACGAGCCCGATCAATTTCTCGAACTGGAACCAGTCAACTGAACGAATTTGTTGGAGCAGCTCGGTCGTCGTGATGATGGGTTCGGATGTCAGCGCCGGGTCCGGATCCAGTTCGTCTTCATCCGGTTTTGGGTCCGGATCGCGGAGGGGAGGCGTGAGCATGTTCCTGGTCATTCCCCGCATGTTGCGCTCCGGAGTTGCCAGCCGGAAGATGCCGAGGATGGCCAGACCGACAACCGCCAGCCCCACGACGGTGAGGGAAATCCATCCAATGATAGAAGCTGCCTGGCTGAAGCCCGGGATGTAAATAAGGGCAAGTCCGCCAATAACCGTCAATGCGGCAATAGGTGCCGTCAAATCATTATTTCCTCTTTGCCATGCCATAACGGCTCAGGATACTGCAATTCTGATGCCTAAATTGGCCTTGGAATCCGCATTTATTTGCGAAATTCGGGCATATCCGCCGTTCGTTTCCGGTCTTCCGCCTGCGCCTCCGGCTACGGCGCGACAGGCGTGTTCAGGTTTGGCGTCCAAGGCGTGTCGGCGGATCAAGTGGGCCGAAAGGCACGCCAACTGCTTCTGCTTTGCTGCAAAAGGCCGTATGACTTGCCAGTTCCGGACGCACCTGAAAAACGTTCCCAGGAATCAACGAGTAAAAAACGGGCTTGGACACAACACCATGAAAGACAAAATTTACAAAAACAGTCATAATGGACGGGCCGTACAGCCGGCCCGTCCGGAATTCACACGTCCGATTGCACTAACGACCCTCGAATACAACCATCCCACCGCAGCAGCGATCTCCGTGGCAGGCACCTTCAATGACTGGCGCCCAAGCGCAACGCCCATGATTCCACTGGGCGCCGGGCGTTGGATCAAGGCCCTGGCCTTGCCACCGGGCACGTATGAGTATCGGTTGGTGGTGGATGGCGAATGGATGCCCGACCCGCGGGCCAGGGAAACGGCGGCCAATCCGTTTGGGGGATTGAACTCGGTCCTCAGAGTGCCGGACCGGAACGGGAACAGTTGAGAGTTGCGGTGTTGGGTACTGGTGGAATACGGATATTTGTTTTATTTAACTACCTTTTGCCCCGTTTCTTCAGAGCTCTTCTGGGAAGCCTCAGGGAAACTTCTAAGCCGGGCATTTACCAAATCCAATTGGGATTTAAGCTCGCCTTTTAATACGGCATCGAAGTTGGTTTGTTGTTTTAATACTGATATTTCCGTCATTAACTCGTCGTTTTCTGCCTGTATTTGCCTGTTCTCCACCTGTGAATCTGAAATCCGGTGTTTGAGCCTGATGTTGTCCATTTTGAGCTTGCTCACCCAACCTACGGACAAAACCAACAAAAAACTTAAAACGAAAAGCATTTTTGTTTTCATAGCGCAAAGCCTTATCAAACAAACACCAATCTATGCCAGCACGTTTCTCACTATCATTCCTCCTGCTTTTTTTGAGCCACATTGCATAACCTGAAAGAATTATTTTTAATTGATTCTTTTGGGGAGTTTAAATAAAGAAGGCGGGTTCACCACGAGAAGGGCGTCCAATCAATTTGATTTGGTCAGCAATGCCAGGGTGACGCAAAGTCCTCCGATAATTGTGGCGGTGACGCCTAATAGAAATAAAGTGGTTTCCCATTTGCTTCTTAAACTCTCATGGAAATTGTCGAAGCGACTGAGCACTTTCGGCGATTCTGACCTGGCTTGAAGGTTTGGTTCTTGCTTTTCTATTTTGGGGACGGTCAATTCTCGTCCACAAGAAGGACAATTAAAACGGTGACCACCTGCATTAGAACTTACTTCAACGGGTTGGCCACATGAACAATAAACTTTTATGTTCATGGTAACATCACGCTGAAGAATGTTCGATTTGAGCGCGGGCGAATGCTCAATCACAACATCTACATACGCACCGATGCTGCGCTGCATTTCGGGTGGTTTTATTGTCATAATGTTCCTTTGTTGTTAGAGACATTATTTTAGCTTCAAAATTCCAGTCAATGATAAAATCTCCAGATTAATCGCATTTAAGATGGCAATGTTTTCAGGGGTGAACGAATTTTATTAACGCCGACGATGCTGCCTTTACTAACGCCGAACTGATTGTAGCGCCGGGAGGCTTTACCTCCCTGACGGCACAGCAGGTACCGGAGCTGGCATCATGGGTTTTCATTCGGCTGGGACTGGCCTTGTTGTTCGGCGGTGCTGGGGTTCGGCAGTGTTCGTACTCCGTCGCAGAGGACGGCGTCAGCGCTCATCCGCCGGGGAATCCAAAGTAAATTGAACAGTAAAACTCCACCAGCCCCCAAAACCGATGGAGTTTTTCATTTCTGCGGTTTCGGCAATTGGTTTTGGCCGTAGCCGCAATTGTGAAGATCAATCAAACCATCCTTCACACGTGAGGGGAACCGCGATTCGCTACGGCAAGGAGCGAATACGCCAGAAATTGTTCGTAATTGGATCCGGCGTGTTGGTGAACACCAGCACACCGCCCGCCCCGGCGGGATTGGTCGCCAGCGGCACCCAGTTGGCCGGTGACAGGCTGAAGGAGTAATCCAACGCGTAATTCGTTCCGGCAATGCCCACATAGGACAAACTCACATTACTGCCGCTCAAAAGCTGGATGGAGATTTGATTGTAGCCCGGGGGGCCGGCCACAATCTGCTCTGGGGGGTTAATGTTGTTGGTTGTGCCATTGCCCAACTCACCATACGAGTTGTCGCCCATGGCCCACAAACTGCCGTCGCTCTTAAGAAACAGGCTGAACGAGTCTCCAGCAGCAATCGCCGTGACGCCACTGGCCACAATCTGCTCGGGGACATAGGCGCTGTTGTCAGTGCCGTCGCCCAACTGGCCGGAGAAGTTGCCGCCCATGGCCCACAGACTGCCGTCACTCTTGAGAAACAGGCTGTGTTCAAATCCGGCGGCAATCGCCGTGACACCGCTGGCCACAATCTGCTCGGGCCGATTAGTACTCTCCTTGCCAGTGCCGTCGCCTAACTGGCCATACCCGTTGTAGCCCATGGCCCACAGGCTGCCGTCGCTCTTGAGAAACAGGCTGTGTTGGCCTCCTGCGGCAATTGCCGTGACGCCGTTGGTCACGATCAGCTCGGGTTGGTTGGTGTTGTTGTCAGTGCCGTCGCCCAACTGGCCATACTCGTTGTAACCCATGGCCCACAGGCTGCCGTCGCTCTTGAGAAACAGGCTGTGTTGGAATCCGGAGGCAATCGCCGTGACGTGATTGGTCACGATCAGCACGGGTCGGTTGGTGAAGGCGTTATTTCCGTCGCCCAACTGGCCATACTGATTGTCGCCCATGGCCCACAGACTGCCATCGCTCTGGAGAAAAAGATCATGCTCCCACATTGTGGCAATCGCCGTGACGCCGTTGGTCACGATCAGTTCGGGTTGGTTGGTTTTGTTGTAAGTGCCATCCCCCAACTGGCCATACTGGTTCCCGCCCATGGCCCACAAGCCGCCGTCGCTCTTGAGAAACAGACTGTGGTAGAGTCCTCCGGCAATCGCCGTGACGCCGTTGGTTACCACCCGCTCGGGTTGGTTGGTGAAGGTGTTGTAAGTGCCATCGCCCAACTGACCATAAAAGTTGTAGCCCATGGCCCACAGACTGCCGTCGCTCTTGACAAAAAGGGTGTGGTAGCCTCCTCCGGCACTCCTGGTTACGGGTTGCGCGCCGCTGGCGACTGCTTGGAACAAGGCCGGACCCAGCAGACAGACAATCTTCAAACTTTGCAGCGCATTCACGCCACATCACCTTATACCGTAAATCGAACTGTGATTCAAGCTAAATTTAACGAATAATAACAGGTCGCACTTTGTTAAATTGGGAGAGCATAACTGCAATAGTGTAAAATCAATCAATACCACCTCTCACATGTGAGTGTAACCCGCTTTGGCCCGCCACAGCGTCGGGTTATTTGCCGTGCGTGTAATTTGCCGACCAAAAATCAATATCGGTGGATTGACAGGATTTCAAAATGGTGAGCAAATCGAGAGTGCTGTGAAAGGTTTAAGGACAACCCACCCACAGCCAGCTTAACTCTCTTGCGTCGGCATCGGGGTTAAGGCGAAACCATAACACGGCGCTGCGTGGCGTGGCTTAAGTAGTAAATCAGCCGGGCACGTTTGGTGGCAGGTGTCCTGACAATGCTGAAAAGGCAACACGCCGGAAATAACGACCCGGCGTGTTGCTACGACAGGGCAGCAGTACAACTGCCCGATGTTCACTTTCGCAGAAGGCAACCGGACTGCCAAACGAAAGTTATTCACAGGCCGCCGCAAACAAATCCATGTATTTAGCCAACCCGAAGGCAATATCGGTGGATTGAAATGGTTTTGAGATGGTGATTAAATCGAAGGTGCTGCGACAGGTTCAAAGACAACCGACCCACAGCCAGCTTGACTGGGGAGTCGTATCATCTATGTGAAGACGAAACAGATGTTTTGTGTTGTAGAACTCAGCTGCATCACCCACAAATTGTCTGGCACAAGATAAAAGGCGTATATCCGAAAAGTGACTGAAAATGTCCCGAAACGCGATAGACATAATTCCACTAATTATGGCAAATGGTCAGCGTGCGAACTCAGTTTGCAGGAAACACGGTTGCGACAGGCGCAACTGTGGCCTTCCACAAGAATCTGTGTTTCAAAATGTTTGTTGAGCAGAAAGGAAACGAGGCGACGATTATGAAAAAACTAATCTCTCTGATTGCAACCGGGCTGGCCAGAAGGAATTTCAGCTCAATCATCCGGGTGTCACCGTTCCTAACACTCGCATTCGCGTCAACAGGTTATCCCGTGCCTATTTACGTTCTCAACACTCAAAATACGGTTGCAGTAATGATAGCAGCGGGGGGCGGTTACCCACAATTTACAGATTCGCAGAGTTCACAAGCTCCAATCAGCGACTCGCTGTATACCACCAATACCCAAGCTTATTTAAGTTACCCAGCTGGCTATTCTTATCCGATGTGCACTGCTAATGCTGATCTATTAGCAGTTTCAGGAATGACCACTTTTAACCAAGTAAATGAACAAATATCATCTAGTGCATATGTAGAAAGCGACCTTTGGTTTTCGCCTGTGACAAGCCAAACCGCCACCATAAACATCCAATATTTTGCTGTGGGGGCTGCTATATCTGAGGCTTACACAGCGGGGAACGTCAGTCTGCTTGATGTTACATCAGGGAATGAGGTTTGGAATTATGGATGGGACTATTATATATCATGGGCAGGATTATATGGGGCACCATCGGGGATAAATGATGGAACCCCCATTCTGTTTACAGACAATTCAGGAAGCCTGACACTTGACACAGACTTGAATGCATCAGACACGTATGAACTAATAATTCGCACCGGCTCTCAGTCAGGAGGCGACTCAGAGGACGAATCTATACAAGTAACAGGCTTGGAACCCATCCCCGAGCCTTCAGCCCTCGCCCTTATTTGTCTGGGTTCGCTTGCTTTGGCGTTGGTGCGTCGGCATCAGCGTTAATCCATTAGAGCAGCCCGAAATAAATTAAGCAGCTAAACCTCCACCAGCCCCAAAAACTGATGGAGTTTGTGATTTCGTTCATTCGCCTTCACCCAACGCCCGGGCGTTTAATTAGCCAACCCAAAGGCAATACCGGTGAATTGACAGGCTTTTGAAATGGTTGGTAAATCGCAAGTGCCGCGAACGGTCCAAAGACAACAGACCTACAGCCAGCTTGGGAAATCGCTTCATTGACCGCCCGCGTTGGCTCAACGCATTTGTTTCCATGTCAGGTCGTCCAGGTTGACCACCCGCGGATGGTTCAGCCTCGGTGGCATCAGGGAATTGCAATGGTTGTTGCCAGACAGGCCGGGTGAAAATATTCCACCCGGCCGGTTGAATTTTTCCTTCGCAGCGCCGGTTCGTCTCCCGTCTGACGGCTGGAAAGAACCGGACGTAGTCACGGCTTCCAGATCATGTCGGCCACGGTGCGGCCTGCCGGAATGAATGGCAGCACGTGTTCGCTGTAGGGCAGTCACCACGTCGAGCACATAAGGTTCCTTCGCGTCGAGCATGCGCTGGATGGCGGCGCGCAAGTCCTTTCTGTACATCACGCGCTCGCATTTCACGTTGAACGAATTGCAGACGCGCACGAAGTCGGGATAAATCTGCGCCCGTTCGTCGGGATTGCCGAGGTAGGTGTGGCCGCGGTTGCCCTGGTAGAAATTGTCCTCCCATTGCACCACCATGCCGAGGTGCTGGTTGTTCAGGATGATGGCCTTGGCGGCGATTTTCTCGACGTGCGCGGTCGCCAGTTCCTGGATGTTCATCAGGAACGAACCGTCGCCGTCTATGTCAATCACTTCCTTGTCCGGATGCGCGACCTTGATGCCGAGCGCCGCCGGAAAGCCGAAGCCCATCGAGCCCAGCCCGCCGCTGGTGATGAACTGGCGCGGGTATTCGTATTTGATACCATTGCCCCGCCCACATCTGGTGCTGGCCCACGCCGGTGGTGATGATGGCCTCGCCCTTGGTCAGTTCATAAAGCGCCTCGACCACCATCTGTTGCAGGATGATCTGGTCTTCCTGGCCTTTGAGATGGTCTTTCATGTGGTCGCTGCCGGCGATTTCCTGCGTGATGGTGTAGGCAAACGGCCCCTTTTTCTTCCATGCGGCGATTTGTTCCAGCCACGCGGTGTGCTTCTTGTTGAGCGGACGCTTGGCCAGCATTGCGTTGAGCCGCGTGAGCGCGTCCTTGATGTCGCCCACCACCGCCAGATTGGCGCGGCGGTTTTTGTTCAACTCGGATGCGTCAATGTCCAGGTGAACAATCGTGCCGTGCTTGCAAAATTCCTCGAACTTGCCGGTGACGCGGTCGTCAAACCGCACGCCGAACGCGAGCAGCAAGTCCGCGCCGTCCTTGATTTTCACCATCGGGTCGTTAAAGGACTTGCGATGCTCGTATTCGCCGTTGACGGCCCAGTTCGCGAACGCCGCGCCGTGCATGCCCAGCCAGCGAAGCGAGAGCGGATGCGTTTCCGGAAAGCCGCCGATGCCCATGATCGTCGTGGTCACGGGAATCTGCGCCGCTTCGGCGAACTTTTTCAATTCCGCCGCCGCGCCGCTGGTGATGATGCCGCCGCCGCAATAAATCACCGGGCGCTCGGCCTTTTCGATGAGGCCCATGATTTCGTTCAACGCGAGATCGTCGGCGCGCAGGTCGGGCTGGTTGTAGCCGCGCAGGCCTTTTTTGATTTGTTCGAGCGTCGGCCACACCGGCTGGGTCTTGGCCTGCTGGATGTTTTTCGGCACGTCAATCACCACCGGGCCGGGCCGGCCGGATTGCGCGAGGTAAAACGCCTCCTTCATGATGCGCGGAATGTCGTTCACATCCGTGATGAGATAGGAATGCTTCACGATGGGCAGCGTCACGCCGATGATGTCGGTTTCCTGAAACGCGCCGCGGCCGATCATGGTCTGGTTGACCTGGCCGGTGATGGCGATGAGCGGGCAGGAATCCAGGTAGGCGTCGGCAATGGCGGTGACGAGGTTCGTCGCGCCGGGGCCGCTGGTGCTCATGCACACGCCGGCCTTGCCGGTCGCGCGGGCGTAACCTTCCGCCGCGAAACTGCCGCCCTGCTCGTGGCGCGGCAGAATGGTGCGGATTTTGGATCGGGTGAGCGACTGGTGGATTTCCATGCTCGCGCCGCCGGGATAGGCAAAAATGACCTCCACCCCTTCGCGTTCGAGGGCTTCGACGAGGATGTCGCATCCGGCCATGGCCGGGCCGACCTCGGCGCGCGGGGCGGCGGCGGATTTCTTTTCTTGTCGCGCCGGAGCCGCTTTTGCGGCGGAGGCGGATCCAGTGGTTTCAGTTGTCTTGCTCATAGGCTTTGTGATTAAGAATGAGATTAAGATTACGATTAAGAACCAAGCCAAAACGGTGGCATTTTCTTAATCTTAATTTTTCTCTTAATTTTAATCATTTTTTAGTTATGGCCGGCAGCGCGGATTAAACAAAAAACCCACGACCGTTGCCAGCCGTGGGTTCTTGTCGAAATTTAACTTAACCACGACAAGCGCCAACGGCGTCGCTGACGACAACGACGACGACCGCCAGAATAACTGCTTGTCGGATGTTCTTTAACATTACGCGAATAATTTAGCATCTGGCCAGCGGCGGTCAAGCCTTGTTTTTGGCCAATTTCAGGCCATTTTTTGCTCCACTTGGGCGATATATTTGCGCGTGGCGGCAGGCAGCTCGTGCCAGATTTTCCAGGCAAGGAAAAATCCGATCAACGCGAACGGCATCAGGAAGAACGGCCAGTAATGCCAGTTCCATGTCGTCAGATAGCCAAGGCTGAACGATTGGATGCCGCTGCCGAGATAGGTGCAGCCGTCCACGATGCCCGAACAGGTCGCGGTGGCCTTGCGTCCGCCGAAATCCGTGGCCGCCGTGCCGGACATCAGCGAGGTGATGCCGATGGACGCCATGACGATGAACACCGCCGTCCAGCCGACAATGACCGGTTGAGAAACCAAAAACCAGGCCATCACCACGGCCATGATCAGGATGAAGCCGCAGAGCAGCGCGGTGGGCGGTCCGCGGCGCGACTGAAAGTGTTTGTCCGAAACCAATCCGCCGGCAAAACCGCCGACGATGCCGAAAATGCACAGGAGCCAGCCCCAGTGATCCTTGAAAAATTCCGCGCCCGGTTGTGGCACCTCGGCGGCGAAGACAAAATACCATTGCGTGATGCCATTGCGGAAAATGCCCGAAGTCAGCCCGATCATCGCAATCAACAGCATCAGCGGGCTGGCGAAAACTTTCTTCAGCAGGTCGAGCATCGTCAGTTCGATGTGCATCAGGCCGGACGACGCGTCGTGCGTGTCGAAGTAGGGGAAATCCGCGTCTTCCGGCGTGTCCTTGATCAGCCACAAGTCCAACAGCACCCACACCACCAAAATCGCCGCCGGAATGAAAAACACGGCCCAGGTTGCATCCACCGGTTTCGTTTCCGACGCGAAGACCGTCTTCAGCAAATCGTGCAACCAGCCGCCGGTGGCGCCGGCTTTCGTCATGTCCACAATGGCCTGCCCCCAGTCGAATGCGAAATAAGTGCCGATGGAAATGAGCGCCCCGAAAATCGCGCCGAACACGCCGCGTTCGCGCACGTGGAACCAGTAAGCCTTGACCTTGATGATGGACACCGCGCCGTAGCTTTGGAAATACATGTTCACCGAGTAAAGAAACGAGAAGGCCGCGACCATGTTCATCTTCAATCGCCCCATCACCAGCAGCCAGGTCAGCACCCCGAGCAGGACATTGGCGGCCGATGCGCCGAGCGCGGCGATGATGATGCCGCGTTTGCCGCCGATTTTATCCACGAGCGGGCCGTTGATGAGAAACGACAGCGCATAAGTGACCGTGCCGGCGGCGAAGATCAAGCCGAGGTCCTCCTTCGACATCAGGTTGCCGAGGGCATTTTTGGAGACGTTGAGGTTGTAGCGTCCCATGTAAAGGAACGCGTAAGTCATGCCGAGCGGGAACCAGTTGATGAAACGGCGCATCATGAACCAGCGGTTGTGGCGCATCGGATTGTTGTAAAAATAAAGCACAACCACCGTCGCCAGGAAAAAAACTACCGTGCCGAGATACATGGAAGTGCCTCAAAAAAACTCAGGATGACGCGATTTTCGGATTCACGATTGTTCGACAAGCAAAACAGACCCGCGCACGCCGGTCAAAGGATTTATTGTGACAAATCGCAACGGAAAACAAGACTGGTATCTTGCTTGGAGCTTGCCCCTGTCACTCGTCACTCGTCGCCCGCTCGGCCGTTTTTGACAGCGGTTGCGCGCCAACGGTTGCTTTGCTTAAGATGGTCAGCATGAGCAGGCCGCCGATAAGGCCGAACGGGGCCATGAAATAGAAATACCAGCCCCAGTTTCGATCCAGCAGTTCACCGAGAAAATAGCCCGCCAGACTGCCGCCAAAATATTGGAACGAGTCAATGATGCCGGAAGCAAACCCGACCATCTTGCGTCCACCGATGTCCATCGCCGACGCGGTGCCCAGCAGTGAATGCGTCGAGTTGGCCGTGAACGAAATCAAAACCAGGAAGAAAATCGCGGCATTGGCCGAATGGAATTGCGCCGCCAGCAGAATTACCGCCGTTTCCAGAAAATAGATTCCCGCCGCCACCGGTGCGCGGCGGCCTTTAAACAGTATATCCGACACGTAGCCGGAAATGAGGGATCCTGTCGAGGCCACAAACGGAATCAGGAAACCAAGGAATTTGAATTGTTCCGAATCCAAGTCCAAGTGGTGAACTTCCTCCATGAAGCGTGGAAACCATTGATCCACGCTCTGTCGCACCGCGCCCGTGCAGGCGTAGGCCAGCGCCGTAATCCACAAAACCGGCTTGCTCAAAATTGTCAACAACACGTCCGCCAGCCTGACTTTCACGTTGTCGTCGGTTTCGTTTGCGTCCACCAGTCCGCGCACCTGCAGGAAGCCGGCTTCCTCCGGCGTTTCCTTGACCGTCAATGCCATAGCGAGCGCGACAACGCCGCAAACGGCCGCCGGCACCCAGAACAGCCAACGCCAATGCAACGGCGGAACCTGCCACAAACCGAGAAACGTGAATCCGGCCAGCAACGCCGGGCCGATTTGGAAAATGCCGAACCGGCCCAAGTTGATCATAAAACCGAAAATGCCCGCAAACCGTCCCCGCTCGCGGTGCGCGAACCACGCCGTGTTAATTTTAATCATTCCCGGCGCGCCGTAAGCCTGCAGGTAACCATCAATCCCGCGAACGACGACAAAGAAACTCAACAGGCTCAAAACCACCTCGCCGCCGAAAAGATGGAAGTGCGCGAATACTTTTGCCGTTGGCCCTGGCTCCACCTGTGTTGGCAGCAGCGAGACCGCGCCGAACAGGATGTTCATCACAATCGTGCCGCTGGCGCCAATGAACATGGCCTTTTTGCCACCAAGTTTGTCGGTGAGTAGCCCGTTGAGAATCTGGCCGAAGGCATAGGTCAGCAGCGCTGTGGTGATAATGAGTCCCATGTCGGCGCGCGAGAAACCGTACTCGTCGCTGATGGATTTGTTGGCGATGGAAAGATTGTAGCGGCAAAGGTAAAACGACGTGTAAAGCAAGCCGAGAAGGACCCAGTTAAGACCGCGCCGCGGACGGAATCCCGGCGGATATTTGATGCGGACGGAACCGGCTGGTGCGGACGGATTCATCCCGATATTACCGGAGCAAAGCAGAGCCGCGCGCCGAGGTCAAAGGTTTTTATCGGGTGAAAAAAGCCGGTAATGTCCCAACTTCAGAAGTGGTTTTCCCCGAAATTTTCGCGCATTGAGCCTCTGAACCGGAGCGCGGACAGCCATGTCCGCAGGCGCACACACCGCATCCATGTGCGGACAAAGCTGTCCGCGCTCCGGTTTTGCAGAGGTCTCAGAACGTAAAAAAGCCGCGGAGCATGTCCGCAGCTTCGTGAGACAATAAAATGTCCGGTTACTCCGCCTTCACCGGCTTTTCGGCGGTTTCCGCTTTTTCGGCCTTGGGAGCTTTGGCGGCTTTTGCCGGCTTATCACCTCTCGGTGCGCGAGGTTTCTTTTCTCCGGCAGCTTCAACCTTTTCTGGTTTCTCGGGGCTTTCGACTTTTTCGCTTTTGACGTCCCGTCTTCCAAAACCGCGCTTTTCGGTCCGGGGCCTTCTACCTTCCTCGGTTTTCGCCTCGGCGGGGGCAGCGGCTTCCGGCGCGGGCGCGGTCACCGGTGTGAGGCTTTCGACGCGGACTTTGAGCGTGCCTTTGACATCGGCGTGCAGATGCAATTCGATTTCGTGTTCACCCAGCGCGCGAATCGGGTGTTCGAGATGGATCTTCCGTTTGTCGAGCGTGATGTCGAACTGGTGTTTCAGTTCGTCGGCAATCATGCCGGCGGTCACTGCCCCGAACATCTTGCCGTCTTCGCCGGCTTTCACTTTGACGAGGCAGATGAGCTTGGAGACGGCCTTGGCGAGTTCGCTCATGGTGTTGAACTCGTGCGCTTCCCGCTCGGCTCGGCGCTGCTTGAGCGCTTCGATCTGGCGTTTGTTGGCCCGCGTGAGCGGAATCGCCAGCCGGTGCGGAAACAAATAGTTGCGAGCATACCCGGCAGCGACCTTTACCTGGTCGGATTCGGCGCCCAAGCCGACGATGTTGTTGGTGAGAATGACTTCAGTCTTCATAAAAGTGATGCGTGATGCGTGAAACGTGATACGTGAACAAAAATGGCAACTCGTGGAAAAGCAAATGGTTTCCCTTAAAATGGAACGTCGTCGCCCTCGGGCGGAGGCGCATCGGCGTCGGTGGGTGCGGGCGCGGAACCCGCCGCCGGACGCGAAGACGGAGTTTCGGATGCGCCCCCGCCTTCGCCGCGGCCGCCGCCGGAATCCAGGAACTGGAAATTTTCCAGCACGACGCCGAGTTTGCTTTTCTTTTGTTTGGTCTGCTTGTCTTCCCAGGTGTCGTAACGGAGGCGGCCTTCAATCAAGATGGGGCGGCCCTTCTTCAGGTATTGGCCGATGGTTTCGGCGGTTTTACCAAAAGCGTCCACGTCCACAAAAGTAACTTCCTCCTTCAGTTCTCCGGTTTCGCTCTTCCATTTGCGGTTGCAGGCGACGCCGATGCGGGCCACGGCCGTGCCTTTGGGCGTGTAACGCAGTTCCGGATCGCGGGTCAAATTGCCGGCAAGGATGACTTTGTTGAAACTGGCCATAGGAAGTTGAGGGTTGAGGGTTGAAGGTTGAGAGTTTTTATTTTGCGGGTTTGGGTTCAGGCGATTGCGTGAAGAGGACGCGGAAAATCTCCTCGTTCAGCGCAAATTTCGTCCGCAGTTGCGCGACGAGGGACGGCGTGCCGGTGAAAATGATGTTCGCGTAAAAGCCGGCGCCGTGCTTTTTATCCGCCACGCGCGCGAAAATTTTCCGGTCCATTTTTTGCACGGTTTCAATCTTGCCGCCCGCCGCCGCGATGTCGGCGGAAATCTTGTCGAGGGCGTCCTTGACGCCTTCCTCCCTGCCTGCCGTGTTCAGGATGAACAGACCTTCGTATCGTTTCATTGTTGTTCGTTAAATCAGTGATTGATTAAATAAGTTAAATGAGGTTGCGCTGGGATCACTTGTTTAACCAGTCACTCATTTGAATCATTTAACTTTTCAACGTTCCCGTTAAACCGGTTCATTGCCATTTCAATTCCGTCGGCGAGCCAGCATTCCGCCTGGTCAGCCGCCTGGCCCAAAACTTTTTCCATCAGCACCGCTTCCGCTGCCGCAAAACGGTCCAGCACGTAATCCGTGATTTCCCGCGCGCCGTCTTTGCGGCCGATGCCGAGCCGCAAGCGCGCAAACGCCTGCGTGCCCAGGTGCTGCTCAATAGACTCCAAACCGTGATGTCCGCCGCTGCTGCCGCCCGCCCGCAGGCGAACCTCGCCCAGCGGCAAATCCGCATCGTCCACTACCACGAGCAAATTCTCCAGCGGCAAGTGACAAAAATTCACCACCGCTTTAACCGCTTCGCCGCTCGCGTTCATAAACGTCCGCGGCTGGCACAACAAAACGCGGCATCCTTCGCGTTCGGCGCGCACGACGCGGGCCTTGAACTTTCGTTCGTTCCGCCAATCCACTTTCCAGCGTTCCGCCAGTTTCGCAACCAGCGAATATCCGGCGTTATGGCGCGTCTTCGCGTATTCCGCGCCGGGGTTGCCCAAGCCCACGATGAGAAATATGCCTTCCATTCGTGAGCCGAGAATAACCCATCCGTAAATCCGGGGCTACTACAACCGTTTTTCGCCAAAAGTAGCGCAGGCGTCCCGCCTGCCAAAATCCAATTGTTACCAGTTTTCGTCCAGCGGGCAGGCGAGACGCCTGCGCTACCGTTATTTCTTTTTCTCCGCCGGTTTTTTCTCGGCGGCCTTGTCGGCAGCTTTTTCCGGAGCGGCAGCGGCGCCTTTCTCGGCGCCCTTGGCCGGGACCTTTTCGCCGGGCTTGGCGGCACCCTTTTCGCCCTTGGCCGGGGCCGCCCCTTCCTCGCCTTCTTCCTTCTTTTCCTTGATCATCTCGACGTCACCCGCGGCCACGGCCTCGGTGGTGGCGGTCGCCGCCGCTTCTTCCTCTTCCGAGCGCGGCATCGCCACCGCGATGACGGGGATGTTTTTATCACCCAGAATTTCGACGCCGGCCGGCGCCTTGATTTCGCCAAGGTGAACGGCTTTGCCCAGTTCGAGATGGCTGACGTCCACGGTGATTTGCTCCGGCAAATCCTTGGGCAGACTGCGGACCTTGAGTTTGAACAAAATGTGTTCGAGCACGCCACCGCCGGTTTTCACGCCAGCCGCTTCCCCGGTAGTTTCCAGCGGGACGTGGACGACGACTTTTTCGTTTTCGGCGACTTCATGGAAATCCACGTGCAACATGTCGCCTTCGAGCGGGTGATGTTGGATTTCCTGCACGAGCGCGAGGCGTTTGGGGCGCGCATCGCTTTCAACGGACAAGTCCACCAGCACGTTTTCCGAGGCGGAATGGTGGATGAGTTCCTCAAGTTCCTTCGCGTTGACCTCGAGGTTCTGCGGTTTGGCCTGGCGACCATAAATGATCGCGGGCACGCGCCCGGCGGCGCGCAATCGTTTGGCTCCGCCCCGGCGCTGCAACGAGCGGGGATACGCTTTCAACGGCACTGATTTCATCTTAAATTAATTGCCTGGCGGCGCATCAACTCGTGCGCCCGCCTTTGAATTCAAACAGCGAGTTCACCGACGAATTGGTATGAATTCGTTTGATGGCTTCGCCCAAAAGCCCGGCCACCGACAGGGTGACAATCTTCACCCCGTCAATAGCGGGGCGTTGGACTGTATCAGTTGTAATCAACTCGTCAATCCCCGATTTTCGCAATCTTTGAATACCCACGTCGTTCAAAATGGCATGGGAAACACAGGCCAGAATCTGTTTGGCGCCCTTTTTCTTCAGCAACGCGGCCGCCGCCGTCAACGTGCCCGCCGTTTCCGTCAAATCATCCACCAGCAGGATGTTTTTGCCTTTGATTTCGCCGATGACCGCCATGGACTCGACTTCGGTCGCGCTTTTACGCCGTTTGGCCACGATGGCCAGGCCCGCCTCCAGCGTCTGCGAATACGCGTGCGCCATCTTCAACCCGCCCACGTCCGGGCTGACCACGACGAGGTCGGACAGGTGTTTTTTTCGCAAGTACTCGTACATCACCGGCGCGGCGTAGAGGTGGTCCACCGGGATGTCGAAGAACCCCTGAATCTGTTGCGCATGCAAATCCACGGTAAGGATGCGGTTCGCGCCGGAGGCGACGAGGAGATTGGCCACGAGCTTGGCGGTGATCGGCACCCGGGGCTGGTCCTTGCGGTCCTGCCGGGCATACCCGTAAAACGGCAACACCGCCGTGATGCGCGCCGCGCTCGCCCGCCGCACCGCGTCAATCATGATGAACATCTCCATCAGGTTGTGGTTCGTCGGCGGGCAGGTGGATTGGACGATGAACACGTCCTCGCCACGCACGTTCTCCTCGACTTTTACAAATGTCTCGCCGTCCGGGAACGGCGAGATTTTACATTTGCCAAGTCCGATGCCGATGTATTTGCAAATGGCCTGGGACAGGGGCTCATTGGCGGTGCCGCTGAAAACTTTCACGAGTCAAAAATTGTTTCTGGTTAAATCGGGCCCTCGTCGCATTGGACCGCCCCGACATCCATGTCGGGGCGCGAAGGCCGAAAAAACCGCCGCTGTCGGCGGATGAAATTGTGGGATGACTTTAGCAAGCGACGACGACGGCGCAAGCGGAAACTGGACCTCCACGATCAACAACCAACGACAGCCTTGGGGCTGCGGACCGAAACCGGACTTGCCGACAACTCAATGATTAAAAACCGAGCGGTAGAATCGCCGGTTGAACTGGCCTGCATTGGTGTCCACGAAGGTAAAAGGCGTGATGTTCGTCTGGAGCGAAACCCAATTCACCAGGTCGCTGGAAGCCTGCACGTTATATTTATACCCGACGGCACCCGAAACCACAAAGGCGTACCGGCCATCGGCATAGGCAGCCGATCCCAAAGCCGCGAATGCAGGCGGAGGCAAGGCCAAATTGACCTTGCTGCTGTTGGTGGGCGAAATATTCCCGCTGGTGTCCACCGCATAAGCCCGGATGGTGTTCGTCCCGGGCAGCAGCGTCACAGCGGCCATCCAATTCGTCCAGTTGTTGCCGGTCGTCGCCTCCGTCCAAGCAGCACCGTTCAACGAATAATACACCATTCCCACCGCCACGTTGTCGCTCGCTTTGCCCGTGACCGCGAACACGGCGTTGCTCACGCGCAAATTCAATGTCGGGGTTACGATGCTTAAGCTCGGCCGGGTAATGTCCACAAAATTGGCCGTCAGAATCAGGTTGGTGAGCATCGTGAATTGCAGCGTGGTGCGATTGGTCAACACGTGGCCGGCCCCATCGGCCCAGTTGGTGAACGCAAAACCCGACGCGGCGCTGGCGTTCATCGTGTAGCTCATATTGACGTCCAGCAACGTTCCGTTGTAATTGGGATTGACGGAACCTTTGCCGTTGATGTGCACCGTCAAGGGCAGGCGCACCAGATAGATAAACTTGACCGTGTTGGTCGGCGAGAGGTTGCCGCTGGTGTCTGCGGCGTAGGCTTGGAGGGTGTTGAAGCCGGGCGTCAGCGTGAGATTGGCCGACCAGTTGGTCCAGGTGTTGGTGGTCGTGGCCGCCGTCCAGCCCGAGCCATTCAACGAATAATACACCCTCCCCACCGCCACATTGTCGCCGGCCCTGCCGGTCACCGTGAACGTACCATTGGTCCAATGCTGGTTGGATGTTGGCGTGACAATGCGCACCGTCGGTTTCTGCACGTCCACAAAGTTCGCCGTCAAGGTCAGGTTGGTGAGCATCGTGAATTGCAGCGTGGCACGATTGGTCAACACGTTACCGGACCCGTCCGTCCAATTCGTGAACGCAAAACCCGAGGCTGCAGACGCGGTCATCGTGGAGTTCTCATTGATTGCGAGGAGCGCACCGTTGTAATTCGGATTCACTGTCCCTTTGCCGTTGATGTTGACCGTCAAGGGCAGGCGCACCAGATAGACAAATTTGACCGTGTTGGTCGGCGAGAAGTTGCCGCTGGTGTCCACGGCATAGGCCTGGACAGTGTTGGTGCCCGGTGTCGGCGTGAGATTGGCCGTCCAGTTGGTCCAAGCGTTGCCTGTCGCGGCCGCCGTCCAGCCAGAACCGTTCAACGAATAATACACCGCCTCCACCGCCAGGATATCGCCGGCCTTGCCCGTTACCGTAAATGTCCCGTTCGTCCATAGCTGGTTCGCCGTCGGGGTCACAAGATTCAACGTCGGAGGTTGATTCACCGCTTCAGCGGAGAACGGACTTTCCAGGCCGGAAGAATCAAAGGTTGTGGTTGCAAAATAGTAAGTGGCTCCCGCAACCAGATTGGAAACGGTCACACTCGTGGCGTTGCCAACGGAAACCTTGTTGGTGGAAACGCCGCCCTTAATCCAGAAATAGAGGTTGTAGCCCGTGACGATCGGATTCGTACTGGCGTTCCACGCCAAAGTCACATTTCCAGCAAAGGCTGGAAGCTCCGTAATCGCAACCAGAATGCCGAAGCATAAAAAATGTCGGATATGGCACATCTCAACCGGGCAGGCGCTTCCACAATTTGTTTTACGCCAGTCTCCTTCCTGAAAGACGGACCGCTTTCTGTCAGACGCGCCAACATGATAGCTACCGATATATTCCGGGGAGTAAACGGTTTTTTAATGCAAGTTATTCACAGGGCCGGGTGAAGCGAACTCCCACCGGGCGGCGCACAACGGTTAAGGCGGGACAATCCGGCCACGGCGCGTTAGTTTGGTGTCATGCGTTATCGGACGCTGGGCAAAAGCGGGTTGCGGGTTTCAGTCATCGGCGTCGGCACCTGGCAGTTTGGCGGCGAATGGGGCCGCGATTTTTCGCAGGCCGAGGCCGACGCCATCCTCGACGCGGCGGCGGAGTGCGGCATCAACCTGGTTGACACCGCCGAATGTTATGGCGACCACCTGTCCGAAAAATTCATCGGTGACTACCTCGCCCGCCGCGACCGTTCGCGCTGGATCGTCGCGACGAAATTCGGCCACCACTTCAACTGCTTCATGAACCGCGACGATGATTTTTCCGTTGCCGGCGTGCAAAGACAGCTCGAAGCCTCACTTCAGGCGCTGCGCGTTGAGACGATTGACCTCTACCAGTTTCATTCCGGCCCGGACGCGATTTTTCGGAATCCGGCGCTCTGGACTTTTCTGGCCGAACAAAAGCGCGCGGGGAAAATCCGCCACCTCGGCGTCTCCATTTTGCAGAAAGGCAGCGAACTGCAGGCGCGCGAAGCGGCGCAATTCGGCGTGGAGGCATTGCAGGTTTTCTATAATCGGTTGGACCGCCGCGCGGAGGAAATGTATTTCCCGCACGCGCAGCGCGACAACCTCGGCATCCTCGCCCGCGTGCCGCTGGCCAGCGGATTATTGAGCGGCAAATACAAACCCGGCGTGACGTTTGCCGCCAACGACGTGCGCGTCACGTTTGACCCCGAAAAATTGAAGCGGGACCTCACTAAGGTGGAGCGCCTGCAAAAGGAGGAAGTGCCCGCCGGTGTGCCGATGGCGCAATGGGCCATGGCATGGTGCCTGAAAAATCCGGCGGTGTCCGCGCTCATCCCCGGCTGCAAAAATCCGGAACAGGTGCGCGCCAATGCCAGTGCGGCGGGGTTGGTAGAATATAGTTTGTAGCAGCCGATGTGAATCGGCTCATTATTCCACCTCCAAATGTCAGAGCCGAGTGACGTTGGCTGCTACCTGACCAAACCGCCCGCCGGACAATCCCAGCGATCGTGACGGGGCTGGGAACTTCACTTCGCCGCCAGCGCGCCCTCGATGGCTTGAGTGACTTCCGCCGAATCCGGTTTTACCGGGGAGTTGAACCGCTTCAGGATTTTGCCGTCGCGGCCGACGAGGAACTTGGTGAAGTTCCAGCCGATGTTTCCGGGGAAGGGCGACTCCTTGCCCGCCAACTGCGCGTAAAGCGGATGACGGTTCGGTCCGTTGACCTCGATTTTGTCGAACATCGGGAAAGTCACGTTGTATTTGGAGCTGCAGAACTGTTTGATTTCCGCGTCTGTGCCGGATTCCTGATGGGCGAACTGGTTACAGGGAAAACCGAGCACGACCAAGCCTTGGTCCTTGTATTTCCGGTAGAGCGCTTCCAACGCAGTGTATTGCGGGGTGAATCCACATTTGGACGCGACATTGACGATGAGCATCACTTTGCCCTGATATGGCTTCAACGAAGTGCTGTTGCCGTCAATGTCCTTGAGCGGGATGTCATAAATGGATTCCGCGGCGTGGGCGGAAATGGCCTGTAAAATCAGGATTGCGGCCAGAAGGATGAGTATTTTCATGATGGGGAACAATGCACCGGCTGGCGCGGGCTGTCAATGCGGCTTGTTCAAATCATCATAAAATCTTCTCGCCGATGCGGGACCGGCATCCTGGCGGTCTCTGACTTTAACAATTGAAACAGGCTGGAAGCGTGTCCTACTTTGCAATCCATCCACCGCCGAGCACCAGATCGTCCTGATAAAAAACCGCCACCTGGCCGGGCGTGATGGCGCGCTGGGCGGAATGCAGTTTCACTTTCACCGAACCGTTGCCAGTCGGCGTCACCGTCGCAGGCGTGCCCGGATGGTTGTAGCGGATCTTCGTCGTGACTTCGATTGGGCCGGACAGATGATCGAACGGAATCCAGTTGCAGTTCGTCGCGGTGAATTCGTCACGGTCGAGCGCCGATTCGTCGCCGACCACAACGCGTTTGTTCTCTGCGTCCAGTTCGACGACATAGACCGGCTTGGGCGTGGTAATGCCGAGTCCCTTGCGCTGACCGATGGTGTAAAACTCAATGCCGTCGTGATGGCCGAGCCGATGGCCGTGCAAATCCACAATCTCCCCGCGATGCATTTGCGCAAGATTAGCCTGCTGGAGGAACTTGCCGTAGTCGTTGTCCGGCACGAAACAGATTTCCATGCTCTCTTCCTTATCGGCGGTTTTCAGATGGCAATGCCGCGCCACGGCTCGGGTGTCGTTCTTGGTCTTTTCCCCCAACGGAAACAGGGCGCGCGCGAGCTGGTCCTGCCGCAGTGAAAACAGGAAGTAACTCTGGTCTTTCTTCAAATCTCGCCCGCGCTTGAGGAGATAGCGCCCCTCACCCGGCTTTGCCACCCTCTCCCCATCCGATGGGGAGAGGGGCGGGGTGAGGGGTCGCTCAATCCGTGCAAAATGGCCGGTGGCGATATATTGCGCGCCGAGCTGGTGGGCGCGGTCAATGAGCCGGCCGAACTTCAGGTTTTGATTGCACATCACACACGGATTCGGCGTACGACCGGCCTTGTATTCGTCGGCGAAGTATTGGATGACGTGTTTCTGGAATTCTGCCGCCTCGTCAATCAGGTAATACGGGATGCCGAGCTGGTGGCAGACGGCGCGGGCATCGGTGACGGCCTGCGGGCCGCAGCACCGGTCCTCGGCGCGGTTCACGCAATCCTGCGGCCAGAGCTTGAGCGTGATGCCGACGACGTCGTAGCCCTGCTCCAGCAACAGCGCCGCCGTGGCGGAGGAGTCCACTCCCCCGCTCATGCCGCAGACGACGCGCTGGCGCTTTTGCGAATTCACAGGAGGACATTATACAATGCGCGGGCGGCGTGTAAAATGGTTTGCGAAAATGGCCCAATCAATCTCCGCTCCATTGATAATCGTATCCGGCAGGCGGATCGTGTGCCAAAGCCAGCGTTCCCTGCGGCCATGTGCTATCCCAAAACATTTTGATATAATTGACGTGGCCATCCACAAAACCGACCATGTTTAGCGAATTGTTAAAAATCGAATTGGCTCGATTGAAAGGCCGTTTCGGTTGATGCCAAGAATAAGGAATAAATGCAGGCATTTCGGCGACGAGAACGGTTCGTGATGGATGTTTTATGGAGCTTAATTTTAATCCGGCAATGCCTGGTTCAACAAAGTTTGTGCCGTAAAATGTAACGTGATTCAGATTCCCCGCGTTGAATGAGTAACTGGAATAATCATTGTTGGATTGCATGCAAAGGCTTTGCGGCACATATCCGCGCGGCCGGGACGTGAAGGCGTAATCGTAATAAAAGGTGTCCGCTGGACAGGCGAATAATTTATCCCGAGACGACGATGCGCCTTGCAAGCCGACGTAGTTTTTCATTAGTTCTTTGTAAGCCGCAAAAATATCCGGTGAATTTGTTTTAATTGCGCTGGGCGATGCGTCGTTTGAATCATCGGAATACATACGCACGCCGAGATTTATTTGACGCAGATTATTCACGCAGACCGTTCGTTGCGCTTTGGCTTTGGCCGCGCGCAAGACCGGCAAAAGCAACGCAACGAGCATGGCGATAATGGCGATGACCACCAGCAATTCAATCAGGGTGAACGCGCGTTTCATAATTTCAATCGCCGCTCCATTGGTAGTCGTATCCGGCAGGCGGATTGTAAGCCCACGCGATTTTTTTGCCGTCGAAATACATTTTGACATAGCTGATGTGTCCATCCACGAAGCAAATCATGTCCTTCGCATCGGCGAACAGCGCGTTGCCTTTTGAGAAAGGACGCTTTGGCTGATGCCATGAATAAGGCGAGAACGCCGGGACTTCCGCCAACAAGACTGTTCTGGCCGGATGTAGCACGGCCTCCAGCCTTTGCCCGGCGATGCCGTAATTGTTGGTGACCGTGTAGGCGGCATTCGTTCGTGACGGAGAACTAAATTGTCCGGCGTTGAAGGCGTAGCTGGTGAAGGCGTGATCGGATTGTTCGTGCATCGGCTGGGGCACATATCCGCGACCGTTCCGGCTCATGTCATAAAAGAACGTGTCGGCAGGACAGGCAAAGACCTTGTCTTGCGGTGACGACGCGCCTTTGACTCCAACGTCATTGTTGATCAGTTGCCGATAATCCGTCCAACTGACAAATGGAGAATGCGTCGCATTGGTATTTCCGGGTGAACCGTTGCTCTGGTCGTCCAGATACATGTGAATGCCGAGGTTGATTTGCCGCAAATTATTCATGCAGACAGTTCGCTGTGTCTTGGCTTTGGCGGCGCTGATTGCGGGAAACAACAAAGCTGCCAGAATAGCAATGACAGCAATCACAACTAGCAATTCAGTCAAAGTGAATGCTTTCGCAAACTGTGCCGTTTTTTTCATGAACAATTAAAATCCTGATGGGAAATCGTCCATCTTCCATTCGTTGCCAACCTTCTTCATTTTGAAAATCTGTTCGCCCGGCTTGCCTTGTATCGAAAGATGAAGATGGGCTTCATTGTCCGAAATTGTTTCGGATTTGACGACGCGAAATCCGGTGATCCCATTCAGATGACTGCCGCTATTTTTATCCTGGGATAAGAATTCTTCCGGCGAAATGCCTGCTCGCAAGCCTCCTTCGAGTTTTTGCTGTAACTCCGGCGAGAGACTGGCGAAAAGTGTTTCCCCATCGTTTTGGCGTGTCGCCCAAAAAGCCGTTTCAAACGCCGAAACTGGATCGGCATATCCGGCATTCTTCCACGATGAGCGCGGAAAATCCGTTTGCGCGCCCGTTTGATGGCTGTGGTGAACTACCAATGTTGTGGTCGTGCCCACAGCCAAAATAGCCGCGACGCTGACGACGATTGCGGTTTTCGCTTTTGTCCATGCCATAATTTTCAATGCTCCTTTCACGAGGGTTATGATTGAAGCCGGAAGCAATTGACCCTTTCGCAATCGCCACGGCGGTCACGGATTTTGCCAGCGCCACGGGCGCGGCTTGAACGGAGTTGGCCGAAATCGCCCCGGCGATGATGGCTGTGGTGGAACTCACGCCACGTTTGGTAAAGAACTTTCGCAACTTTTCCAGCGCCCGGCTCACGCGCATTTTCGCCGCATCCTCGCTTGCATCCAGCGCCGCGCCCACGTCCCGGAAATTGCGGCCTTCAAAAAATCGCAGCACCACGGCGTCGTGATCTTTCCGTCCGAGTTGTTCCAGCGCGCGGTCGAGCAAGGGGGCGATTTGGCTCCAGGTTTCACCCGCGGCGGGATCACTCTGTTGCGCCGGGCCGGAGGCCGGTTGGTCGAATTGTGATTGCATAAACGCTTCGTGTTCCCGGCGTTGCCGCCGGCGTTGGATTGTCAGCGCGTTGGCGGAGGCAAATCGCGCCGTGCGGCAGAGCCAGCCCGACAGGATCGTATTGTCGCCGAGCGATGACGCCTTGCGCGCCAGAATGATGAAGACGGCCTGCGTGATTTCCTCGGCCAGATGCGGGTCGCACACCTGCCGCAGGGCCACGGAATAAACCAGATTCACGTGGCGCGAGACGAGCGTGGCGAACGCTTCCTCGGAGTGGCGCCGGGCGTATTCCCGCAGCAAGGTCAGGTCGTCATTCATGATTCAATTCAAATCGGGATAAACCACTAAATACACAAAACACACAAAAATTTTGATTCGCGTCACACGAACGAACGCGAATTTAATTTATGAAAAAATCAATCCGCCCGGCTTTTCGCGTCATTTCGGTCATTTCGTGGTTTTAATCATATATTTACGCTGTGGGAAAAAGGTAACAATCTGTTTTCATCAAACACGATTTTCTCCGACTAATATAATCGGGATTAATTTATCGAATTCTAATGGGGTGATACCGGACTTTTTTTAAAAACATTTATTGCACAGAGGTTAAAATGGAGTAAAAAATAGTGGAACGACGGGCCACAGAGCCCAAACCATGAGCTGTAGCATAGAACGGAAACAAAGACTGGGTCGAGGGCGAACAACGCCACCGCCCAGGCAGGGCCTTTACGACCCACAGTTCGAGCACGATGCCTGCGGCGTCGGCTTCGTCGTTAATATCAAGGGCAAGAAATCGCACACTATTATCGAGCAATCACTCCGGGTGCTTTTGAACCTGAACCACCGCGGCGCCTGCGGCTGTGAAGCCAATACCGGCGACGGCGCGGGTATCCTCCTGCAAACGCCCCACGCCTTTTTCAAAGAGGTGACCAAATCCTCCGGCTTCGTATTGCCGTCAGCGGGCGAATACGGCGTGGGCATGGTCTTCCTGCCGCACGACCCGGCGCAACGGGCCGAATGCGAAAAGATCTTCGCCGCCATCGTGGCCGAGGAAGGCCAGCGCGTCCTGGGCTGGCGCTCGATTCCCACGAACAACGTCTCGCTCGGCGCGACCGCGAAAGCGTCGGAACCGTTCATGCGGCAGGTGTTCATCGCGCGCAACGCGAAGTTGGCCGACGACCTGGCCTTCGAGCGGAAGCTTTACGTCATCCGCAAGCGCGCCGAGAACGCCATCCGCTACTCCGGCAAGGTCAAGGGCGGCGAATACTTTTACCTTTCGAGCCTGTCTTACAAGACGGTTGTGTTACAAGGGCATGTTGCTGACGACGCAGCTGCGGCGAGTATTATCCGGACCTGTCGCATCCGGCGATGGAATCCGCGCTCGCGTTGGTTCATTCCCGTTTCAGCACGAACACGTTTCCGAGTTGGAACCGCGCGCATCCGTATCGCTATCTCGCGCACAACGGCGAAATCAACACGCTGCGCGGCAACATCAACTGGATGCACGCCGCCCAATCGAATTTCCAGTCCGAGTTGTTCGGCGACGACATCAAAAAGATTCTGCCCGTGATCAACACCGACGGGAGCGACTCGGCGATGTTCGACAACTGCCTCGAATTGCTGGTCATGGCAGGCCGCGAATTGCCGCACGCGGTGATGATGATGATTCCCGAGCCGTGGGAAAATCACGAGAGCATGTCGCCGGAGAAACGGGCGTTCTACGAATATCATTCCTGCCTGATGGAACCGTGGGACGGCCCGGCGTCCATCGCGTTCACAGACGGCAAGGTGATTGGCGCGTGCCTCGACCGCAATGGCCTGCGTCCGTCGCGTTATTACGTCACCAAAGACGACCTCGTCATCATGGCGTCGGAAGTCGGCGTGCTCGAGGTGCCGCCGGAACGCGTTCTGCAAAAAGGCCGCCTCCAACCCGGCCGCATGTTTCTGGTGGACACGGAGCTGGGCCGGATCGTGGCCGACGAGGAGTTGAAGAACAAATTTGCGAAGGCGCATCCGTATCAACAGTGGCTGGCCGAACACCATGTGCTGTTGAAAGACCTGTCCGACCCGGGATTGCCGAGCGAGCCGGGACATCAAACCGTGATCGAGCGCCAGCAGGCGTTTGGTTACACGTTTGAAGATTTGCGGTTCATCATCGGCCCGATGGCGAACGACGGCGTGCAGCCGCTCGGTTCGATGGGCACCGACACGCCGCTGGCTGTGCTCTCGAACAAGCCGCAGTTGCTTTACAATTATTTCAAGCAGCTTTTCGCGCAGGTCACCAACCCGCCGATTGATCCCATCCGCGAGGAAATTATCACTTCCACCGAGACAATGGTCGGTGCGCGCGGCAGCCTGCTCAACCCCAGGCCCGAAGGCTGTGCGTTAATCAAGCTGGAACATCCCATCCTCACCAACGAGGAGCTGGAGAAACTCCGCCACGTCAACCGCAAAGGGTTCAGCGCCGTCACACTGCCCATCTTGTTTCCGGCCGGTAGTGGCGCGGGCGTCTCGCCCGCTCGAAATGGAAAAGATTCACACGGGCAAGATGCCCGTGCCACTAACAATCTCGAAGCGGCCTTGGACAAATTGTTCGCCGCCGCCGACAAGGCCATTGCGGAAGGCGCAAACATCGTGATTCTTTCGGATCGCGGTGTCAGCCGGGAGCACGCACCAATACCCGCACTGCTGGCCGTGTCGGGCCTGCATCATCATTTGATCCGGCATGGCACGCGTGGCAAGGTCGGCCTCATCCTCGAATCCGGCGAACCGCGCGAGGTGCACCACTTCGCGTTGCTCATCGGCTACGGTTGCAGCGCCATCAATCCTTATGTCGCATATGAATCGCTCGAGGACATGGCCCGGCAGGGGTTGCTGGCCAAAAGCGCCCCGCACACGGACTCGCACGGTTGCAAATGCCATAGATGCAAATACATCAAGGCCGCCGTCAAAGGCGTGGTCAAGACGATGGCCAAAATGGGCATTTCCACCATTCAAAGCTATCGCGGCGCGCAAATCTTCGAAGCCATCGGCCTCAACAGCGACGTAGTCAACCGGTATTTTACCTGGACGCCCTCGCGCATCGAAGGCGTCGGGCTGAACGTGCTGGCCGAGGAGGTTTTGCAGCGGCATCGCCATGCGTTCCCAGACCGCCCGGTCAACGGCGTCGCGCTCGACCCGGGCGGCCAGTATCAATGGCGCGATGGCGGGGAATTTCACCTGTTCAATCCGCAGACGATTCACAAGCTGCAGATTGCCTGCCGGCTGGGCAGCGAAAAAATTTACCGCGAATACGCCGGACTGATCAACAACCAGGCGGCCAACCTCTGCACCCTGCGCGGCCTGCTCGAATTCAAACCGGCGGAAAAACCGCTGCCGATTGAGGAAGTCGAGCCGGTGGAGGCAATTGTAAAACGGTTCAAGACCGGCGCGATGAGCTACGGCTCCATCAGCAAGGAAGCGCACGAGGCGCTCGCCGTCGCCATGAACCGCGTTGGCGGCAAGAGCAATACGGGCGAAGGGGGCGAAGACCCCGACCGCTACGTTCCGTTGCCCAACGGCGATTCGAAGAACAGCGCCATCAAACAGGTCGCGTCCGGCCGGTTTGGCGTGACGAGCCATTACCTCGTCAATGCGCGGGAACTGCAAATCAAAATGGCCCAGGGCGCCAAGCCCGGTGAAGGCGGCGAATTGCCCGGTAAAAAAGTCTGGCCGTGGATTGCCAAGACGCGGTTCACCACGCCGGGCGTGGGCCTCATTTCGCCGCCGCCGCACCACGACATTTATTCCATCGAGGATTTAGCGGAGCTGATTCACGATTTGAAAAACTCCAATCGCAACGCGCGCGTGAGCGTGAAACTGGTGGCCGAAGTCGGCGTCGGCACCGTCGCCGCCGGCGTTGCCAAGGCGCACGCGGACGTGGTGCTCATCAGCGGCCACGATGGCGGCACCGGCGCATCGCCGCTGTCCTCGATTAAACATGCCGGGGCGCCATGGGAATTGGGCGTAGCGGAAACGCACCAGACGCTGGTGCTGAACAACCTCCGCAGTCGGATTTATGTCGAAACCGACGGCCAGATGAAGACGGGCCGCGACGTGGCCATCGCCGCGTTGCTTGGGGCGGAGGAATTTGGTTTTTCCACCGCGCCACTCGTGGTGCTCGGTTGTATCATGATGCGCGTTTGCCATCAGGACACCTGTCCGGTCGGCGTTGCCACGCAGAATCCGAAGTTGCGCGAACGCTTCACCGGCGACCCGGCGCACGTCGTGAATTTCATGCGGTTCGTGGCGCAGGAACTGCGCGAAGTCATGGCCCAACTCGGTTTCCGCACGCTCAACGAAATGATTGGCCGCACGGACCGGCTTGTGCCGTGGAAAGCCATCGAGCATTGGAAGGCGAAGGGTCTCGACCTGACACCGATTCTTCATCAGCCGGAAGCCGGACCGGAAGTCGGTCGTTACCGTCAGATAGACCAGGACCACGGTTTGGAACAGTCGCTCGACGTGACGCGGCTGCTCGACATTTGCGAACCGGCCATCGAACGCGGCGAACGGGTTCATGCCGATTTGCCCATTCGCAACGTCCATCGCGTCGTCGGCACCATCACCGGCAGCGAATTGACGAAGAAGCACGGCCCCAACGGCCTGCCCGACGACACGATTCATCTCAAGTTCACCGGCAGCGCCGGCCAGAGTTTCGGCGCGTTTGTGCCCAAGGGCATGACGCTCGAACTTGAAGGCGACGCGAACGATTACTTCGGCAAGGGTCTCAGCGGTGGACGCATCATTGTTTATCCGCCCAAAGGCTCGACGTTTGTGCCGGAGGAAAACATCATCATCGGCAACGTGGCGCTTTACGGCGCGACCAGCGGCGAGCTGTTCGTGCGCGGCATGGCCGGCGAACGGTTCGGCGTCCGCAACAGCGGCGTCAACGCTGTCGTGGAAGCCGTCGGTGACCACGGTTGCGAATACATGACCGGCGGGCGCGTCATCGTGCTCGGCCGGACCGGCCGCAATTTCGCGGCGGGCATGTCGGGCGGCATTGCCTACGTACTCGACGAGGCCGGCGATTTCGCCACCTGCGTGAATAAACAAATGGTCGAGTTGGAAAAACTCGCCGACGCCGACGAAATCGAAGAAGTCTGGAAACTGGTCCAGCGGCATCAGGCCCACACGAAGAGCGAGCGGGCTGCAAAAGTGCTGGCCGGCTGGGACGGCCTGGTCCCGAAATTCGTCAAAGTCATTCCGAAGGATTACCAGCGCGTGCTGCAAGCGATGAAGAAGGTAAACGAACAGGGCTTGACCGGCGAACAGGCCATCATGGCCGCGTTCGAGGAAAACGTCCGCGACGTGGCGCGCGTGGGCGGCGGTTGAAGATTAACGCAGAGACGCAAAGAGCGCAGAGCCTCGCAGAGAAAAAAACAGAAGAAAAATCTCCTCCGTGTTCTCCGCGCCTCTGCGTTAAGAAAAGAACGGGCTATGCACGAGAACGAGATTTCGGAGCGGATCATCGGCGCGGCGATTGAAGTGCATCGGTATCATGGCCCGGGCCTGGTGGAACAGATTTACGAAGAATCGTTGTGCCACGAATTTAACCTGCGTGGCATACGGTTCGAGCGGCAAAAGCCGGTGCCTATCAGTTACAAAGGGATTAAACTGGGTGTGCCGCTGCGATTGGATGTGATTGTCGAGGACAAAGTGATTGTTGACTTGAAAGCGAAAGAGGCTGTGACGCCGCTCGATCAGGCACAACTGTTAAGTTATCTCCGTCTCTTGAAACTGCGCTTGGGCCTCATTATCAATTTTCACTCGGTCCTGCTGAAAGACGGCATCATCCGCGTGGTGAATAACCTGCAACCGCCGGAACCCGGCTCATTCAGCCTATGAATTTTTTTGTGAAAGACTTCAACGCAGAGGCGCAGAGGGCGCGGGGAAACGCGGAGTTCTTGTTAAGTAATGGCAAAGTTTGGTGAGGCAAGGCTATTGATGCGCCGGCTCGTGAGGACACTCGCCCCATCCTCAGTTTTTTTGAATTCTTCTTTGCAAAACTCCGCGTCCTCTGCAGTGCTTTCTCATGACATCGTCGCGTCCTGCAAAGGTTTTCCAGGAGCGCGGACAGTCTTGTCCGCGAGACGCCTGCATTGGGATAGAAACGTGCGGACAAAGCTGTCCGCGCTCCTTTGGTTGTGGCTTGGCCGCGCTATGTCTCTGCGTTAATTTTAGCCTGGTTTTATTCGGTTCTGAATCCGCTTTCAATTTCGGAATGAAACGTTTAAATTCAGAAGCGTCTGGAGCGCGGGGATTGGCGGAGAAAGGTCCGTGAAACTTTGCGGACCTCTGCGTCCTCCGCGTCTCTGCGTTAAGAATAGAGCGACGAACTGAGATGGGCAAACCCACAGGATTCATCGAGTATCTGCGCGAACTGCCGCTGGATCGTCCGGCCACCGAACGCATCCGCGACTGGAACGAATTCCATTTCCACATGGAGGAGGCGAAACTCCGCCAGCAGGGCGCGCGGTGCATGGATTGCGGCATCCCGTTCTGCCACACCGGCACGCTCCTCAGCGGCATGGCCAGCGGCTGCCCCATCCACAATCTCATTCCGGAATGGAACGACCTCGTCTATCGCGGCCTCTGGAAGGAAGCGCTCGAACGGCTGCACAAGACGAACAATTTCCCCGACTTCACCGGCCGCGTCTGTCCGGCCCCGTGCGAAGGCTCGTGCGTGCTCGGCATCAACGCCCCGCCGGTCACCATCAAAAACATCGAGTATTCCATCGCCGAAAAAGGCTGGGACGAAGGCTGGATCGTGCCCGAACCGCCGAAGAAACGGACCGGGAAAAAAGTCGCCGTCGTCGGCTCCGGCCCGGCGGGTCTGTGCGCCGCAGCGCAATTGAACCGGGCCGGCCACACCGTCACCGTGTTCGAGCGTGACGACCGCCCCGGCGGTTTGCTCATGTACGGCATCCCGAACATGAAGCTCGACAAGGAGCAAGCCGTGCTGCGCCGCATCAAACAGATGGAAGCCGAGGGTATTCAGTTCGTGTGCAATACGGAAGTGGGGAGCGCGACCGTCCCGGTCGCATCGGTCGGCGTCCCGCCGACCGAAAACTTCCCTGCGCCCATTGTTGCGCGAGACGCGCAACAAAGCGACTGTGACGGTCGTGCTCCCACTAAAAATTATCCTGCTGAAAAACTTCTCAATGAATTTGACGCCGTGATTCTGGCGACCGGCGCGACCAAACCGCGCGATCTGCCCGTCGAAGGCCGGAACTTCAAGGGCATTCATTTTGCGATGGAATTCCTGACGGCCAACACCCGCGCCTTGCTGGATCGGCACAGGAACGGAGATTTCATTTCCGCCGAAGGCAAGGACGTGATCGTCATCGGCGGCGGCGACACTGGCACGGACTGCGTGGGCACGTCGCTCCGTCAGGGTTGCCGGAACCTGGTGCAGGTGGAGATTCTGCCCCGGCCGCCGCTGGAACGCGCCAAAGACAATCCGTGGCCGGAATGGCCGAAGATTTACCTCATGGATTACGGCCAGCAGGAGGCGGCGGCGAAATTCGGCGCTGACCCGCGCGTTTATCTCACCACTGTCAAAAAATTCACCGGCGATGCCAATGGCCAGGTCAAAGAAGCGCTCACCGTGCAGATTCAATGGGAGCGGAACGAAAAGGGCCAGTTTGTGCCGAAGGAAGTCCCCGGGTCGGAAAAAGTTTTGCCTGCGCAACTCGTGTTACTCGCGATGGGATTTTTGGGGCCCGAACAGCCGTTGCTGGAAGCGCTCAAGCTCGACCGCGACCCGCGCACGAACGTCAAGGCCGAGTTTGAGAAATACTCGACGAATATCAAGGGCGTGTTTGCCGCCGGCGACTGCCGTCGCGGCCAGAGCCTGGTCGTGTGGGCTTTCAACGAAGGCCGGGGCGCGGCGCGCGAGTGCGACCGGTATCTGATGGGCCAGACGGATTTGCCGTAATCTTCGGATCGTCCTTGTCAATCGCCATGGGACACTTTTCTGACCGCAGATTTGCCTGGCTTTCACCTTCGCGGGACTATGGCTGGCGGGCATGTCATTTCGTGCTTTCCAACGGCGCGAAAGTTTTTGCTTTTTTCCGGGCCAAACTCCAAGCTGGACGCATGACGCAACCGCTGGCGCTCGTATTCTACGAAAAGCTGATGCCCGGCAGCCAACTGGCGAACCGGCTGCAGGACATGAATTATCGCGTTCAGGCCATGAACGATTTGGCGTCTTTCCGGAGTTGCGCGCAAAGTGAAGGCCCCATGCTGGTGTTTATGGATTTGGAAACGAAAGAGAGCGACGTTTGCCAGGCCATTGCCGCGCTGAAATCCGATGCTGCCACACAACATGTTCCGGTTGTGGCATTTGCGAGCGAAGAGGCCGCCGAATTGCAGGCTGCGGCCCAAAAGGCTGGGGCCAAATTGGTCGTCAGCGAAACGGCGTTGTTGGATCATCTGCCGGAATTGTTGAACCAGGCGCTTCAGGTGGAATAGGGGTTTCGGGGTGAATAAGTTTAAAAAGTTGTGCTTGACGACATTTGCCCCAACCGATAATCTCGCGCTGAATTGAGGCATGAAAAGTTTCCGAAAGTAATTTGCGGACATTAGCTGTTTCCAATAGTGTCCGTTTTTATTTTGAGCGGCGCCTCAAAAAAGTCAGGAGTTGGATATGGCTAGTGGCAAAGTAAAGTGGTTCGATAACAAAAAAGGGTTCGGCTTTATCGCCCAGGGTTCTGGCCAGGACGTCTTTGTGCATCACTCGTCCATTATCGGCGCCGGATTCAAGACGCTCAACGAAGGCGAAGAAGTCTCCTTCGAAATCGTATCCAGCGACAAAGGTTTGAAAGCCCAAAACGTGCAACGCCTCCATCCCACGTAGGGCTTGCGTCGTGTCAGGTTGGACCATTTAGCGGCGTCAGTTTTCGTTCGCAAGTGCCGGGAAAGGCAGGTAATTTGTGTCCATGCCGGCCATGTCCGCGGCCCGCGCCGCGAGCCTTTACATTCACGTTCCGTTCTGCGCACAGAAATGCGCGTATTGCGCCTTTTATTCCGAACCGTCGGTCGGCGAACTGGTCAATCGCTACGTGGCTGCGCTGATTCGTGAATTGGAAATGGCCGCGGACGATCTGAAGGCGAGCACGATTTTCTTTGGCGGCGGCACGCCATCGTTACTCAATCTCCGCCAATGGGAACAAATCCTCCGCGCCATGGAACGATTGCACCTGCTCGGGGCCGAGGAATTCACGGTGGAATGCAACCCTGCCACCGTTTCAGCCGACAAAGCCGAACTGCTCCGTTCCTGCGGCGTGAACCGGATTTCCATGGGGGTGCAATCGCTTGACGCACCGTTGCTCGAACGCCTCGGTCGGATTCACACGCGGGAGATGGTTTTCAAGTCGTTCGATATCCTGCGCCGGGCCGGTTTTGAC
This sequence comes from uncultured Verrucomicrobiae bacterium, assembly GCA_963827205.1. Classification (GTDB taxonomy): domain Bacteria; phylum Verrucomicrobiota; class Verrucomicrobiia; order Limisphaerales; family UBA11358; genus UBA11358. Next base: position 115,771 of record CAWHAH010000006.1, on the reverse strand, counting down.
AATCTCAACCTCGACCTCATGTTTGCCATTCCCGGCCAGACGCTGGAAATCTGGCGCGCGACGCTAGCCGAGGCGCTGGCAATGGGCAGCGAGCATTTGTCCAGCTACGAAGTCATTTACGAGGACGACACGCCGCTGTTTGCGCAATTGCGAGCCGGGGAATTCGACGTGGACGAGGATTTGGCCTGCGCGATGTATGAGGAATTGGTGGCGCGCGTGACCGCTGCTGGTTTCCGTCAATACGAAGTTGCCAACTTTGCGCGTGATAACTCCGAACTCCGAACTTCGAACTCCGAACTCCCCTTTTTCAGTTGTCGCCACAACGTGAATTACTGGCGCGGCGGCTCGTTTTATGGCCTTGGCCCCAGCGCAACCAGTTATGTTCGTGGCGTGCGGACAAAAAACTGGTCGAACACGCAGCTTTATTGCGAGCAGCTCGAAAAGGGACAACACGCCGTCGAATCGCGGGAGGAACTGCCGCCGCTGAAACGCGCCGGCGAAACCGCCGCGTTTGGTTTGCGCATGGTGGCCGGCTGGCCGTTCAAGGAATTTCAGCGCATGACCAGCTTTGATTTGCGCCGCGAATGGCCGGCGGAAATGAGTCAACTCGCCGGGCGCGGCTGGGGGATAATTTCATCCGACCGTTTCCGGCTCACGCAGCAAGGGTTGCGCTTCGCGGACGCCGCCGCGGAATTATTCCTGCGCTAGAGCAATTCTTTTTTTGGAGTTTCCGCACCAACCGATTTAACCCCTGTCCCCAACCGTTGCATGGCCAGCGCGCCGGCCACGAGCGAAATGGCACCGCAGATCACATAAGGCAACATCGGGCTGCGCCAGTAAAGCATCAGGGCAAAGAGCGGACCCAGGATGCGCGCCAGGCTGCCGACGCCTTGCGCAACGCCGATGGTCGCGCCCTGCTCGCTGGCCGGCGCGAGATTGGAGAGCAACCCGAACACCGGCGGGCGCGTCAGGCTGGTGCCAGTGGCCAGCAACGCCAGCGCCAGCAGCATTTTGATCCACGACCAGTCGGCAAGGCGCAGCACCGCCAGCCATTTCAACCGGCCTTCGCCTTTGATGAACGGCAGCAGTGCCAGAGCGATGCCGGTTAACACGAGGCTCAACGCAATCAGTTTCGGTTCGCCGAACATTTTGACCAGTCGGCCAATCGCGCCGCCCTGGACAAACGCGGCAATGAGTCCGCAAAAAACAAAGAGCGAAACCACCGTCATGGCGGGCCTGGTCAGGTCCACGGTAAGACCCAGCTTGAAATCGTCATTCACCAGCAGCGGCAGCGTCGTTTCAAAGCAACTGAAGGCAAACGTCGCCAAGAAAAAAATCAGGATGAGCAGCCCGATCTTCGGCTGCGACAACGTGTGTCCCCATTGTTTCAAATGCGGGCGCCGGTTCGCGTGGCCCGAGGACGGCTGAAGGCTTTCAGCGAGGATGAAAAAGGCGAGCAGGAAATTCGCCGCGCAAAGCGCCGCCGCCGCCCAGCCGGGACCGGTTTCACCGAAAAACTTCAGCGCGATGCCGCTGATGGCCGGGCCGAGGATGAAGCCGAGTCCGAACGCCATGCCGACGAGTCCCATCCGCTTCGAGCGGTTTTCCGGCGGCGTGATGTCGGCGATATAAGCCTGGGCGACGGTGATGTTCGCGCCGCAGACGCCGGCGAAGACGCGTGAGATGAGCAGCGCCCACAGCGCGGCAGCGTGATTTTCGAAACCCGACCCGATGGCGAACAAAACGTAAGACAGCGCCGCGCCGGCGGTGCTGATGAGCATGACCGGACGGCGGCCAACGTGGTCGGACCACCGGCCCAAAACGGGCGCGAACAGGAACTGCATCGCGGAATAGGAGGCAACGATCGTGCCGATGATGAGCCAGCCCGCGCCGTAATGCCGGCTGTAAATTGGCACCAGCGGCACCACGATGCCGAAACCGATGAGGTCAATGAAGACCGTCAGAAAAACTACGAGCAGCGATGGCTTGCGTTTCATATTTACAACGAGTGGGAATTCTAATTGCAATCAGAAGCGAGTCAATTTTTCCAGCCGGATATTTTCCGGCGAACAACCCCGTGAATAAGGTGGAAGCGGCTGTCGGTAAGACTTGCTTGCGTCCCCGTTCATCGCGCAGTCTCCTTGTCGCATGATTAATAATATCTGTAACGAAGGCGGAGGCACGCCGGTTGAATTTGATCCCAAAAAGCTTAAATACAACTCGGATGGCATCCCCATTTTGAGTGCCCGAGAAATTGAAGCCGTCGCAAACGAATTACTCCAAAAGTACTGCTCCGATGCATTGCACAAACCATCCATGACTCCGGTTGTCGAAATAATTAAGCGACTTGGAGAGCGAACCGGTCTTTTATTTACGATTGAAGATTTGGGCCATAAGGGAACGGCAAAAGTGCTCGGCAAAGTGAGTTTCCACAAGAAGACACTTTATTTAGACACTTCGTTAAATTACGAGCTAAAAACAGCTTTCAGATTTACTGCGGCCCATGAAATCGGCCATTGGGTCTTGCATCGCTACAATTACAAGAATTGGAAATTTAAATCGCATAATGAAACAAGTGGCGGTTTGCAGGACGACGATAGCACGTTGTGTCGATTGGAAAACCGAACACAAAGCGATTGGCTGGAATTTCAAGCAAACGTGTTTGCCGCATCGCTCGTCACTCCTCGCGAAATGTTCATTGTTGCGCTGAAGCAGATACAAAAAATCATCGGGATCGAGAAGAACATCGGACGGATTTATCTTTCGAATACGCCATACAGTCGTCGAGATTACGAAACAACTGTAAGTCGGTTGGCCCAAGTTTTTCATGTTTCAAAAAAATCAGTGCGTGTTCGAACACGAACTTTGCAGCTGATTGAAGGCGAAGACAGAGATGAAATCAAAACACACAGAATAAATCCATTCACAGTCTTGACGCTGCTCCAAAACTAGGAACAGTTGATTAAGGCCTTTCTTTCTAGGATTTCTCAAAGATTATTGTCCTAGTTATTCACAAAAATCGCTCGAAAAAAGCAAGTTTTTCACATTGTTAACAAATGCTCATTGTTCATTCGAGTTGGTTTTTGTTAACAATTCGGGCATGATTGATTCCGTTTCCGAGGCCGCTGGCGCAGCGGCCGATTTGAAAAAGACGCGACGACAAAAAGCGGCTCGCGCGGACGCTCGCCCCGCCATTGACCGGCTGCCGCCGCATTCACCGGAAGGCGAGCAAGGCGTGCTGGGTTGCGTGTTGCTCTCGCCGAACGAGTGCCTGGGCGAGTGCCTGGAAAAACTTAAGGACGGCAAAGAGGTTTTCTACGACCTGCGGCACCAAACAATTTTCGAGACGCTCGTGGCGATGTACGACGCACGCGAGGCGATTGATGTCATCACGCTCCAGCAGCGGCTCAAGGACAAACAACTTTTGGAGCAGGTCGGTGGCATCGCCTACCTCTCGCAACTCCAGGACGCCGTGCCGAGCGCGGCCAACCTGAGCTACTACCTCGACATCGTGCGGGAAAAATTCCTGCTGCGGAAAATGATTGCCACCTGCACGGATGTGGTCGGGCGGGTTTACGACTACGAGGGCGAGGTGGACGCGCTCATGGACGAGGTGGAGCGGGACGTGTTGCGCATCAGCGAATCGCGGGTGCAGGGAGTTTCGCTGGGCATCAAACAGCTCGTGCATCAGGCCATCGGGACGATTGAAAATTATTTCAGCCGGAGTGGCACGCTGACCGGACTGGCAACCGGCTTTGCGGACTTGGACCGGATGACGGACGGTTTGCATGGCAGCGAAATGATCGTCATCGCGGGACGGCCTTCCATGGGCAAAACGTCGCTGGCAATCAACATTGCCGAACACGTCGCCATCGAAAGCAAACTGCCGGTCGGGGTGTTTAGTCTTGAAATGAGCGCGGAATCGCTCGTCGTGCGCATGATGTGTTCACTGGCGCGGGTCAACCTGCAAAGCGTTCGCGCTGGTTTTGGAAATGAAACCGATTTTCCGAAACTGACCAGCGCGGCGGGCAAACTGGCAAACGCGCCGCTGTTCATTGACGATTCGGCGGCACTCTCAATTTTGCAGTTGCGGGCGCGGGCGCGGCGGCTGCACCAGCAGCACGGCATCAAACTTTTTGTGGTTGATTATTTGCAGCTATTGCATTCTACTGCGCGCCGAGCACAGGAAAACCGGCAGCAGGAAATTTCGGACATTTCCAGCGGTCTCAAGGCGCTGGCGAAAGAATTGAAAGTGCCGGTGATGGTGTTGAGCCAATTAAACCGCGAACCGGAAAAACGCGAGCGCGGTGCGGAACCAAAATTATCAGATTTGCGCGAATCGGGTGCGATTGAACAGGACGCCGATTTGGTGGGTCTGCTGTACAAGCCAGGCAAATCCGACAATGATGACGAAGGCAGCAGTCCGAGTGACGAGCGAGATGCTGTGCCGGTGAATTTGTTGATCGCCAAACAACGCAACGGCCCGACGGGCGATATAAGTTTAACATTTTTGAAACCGTACACGCGATTTGAAAGCGCAGCCAAAGTCAGCGACGAAGACGTGCCGATGGACCGGTAGCCGATGAAATTATTTCTCCGCCTTTTCGGGATCTGGCTATTGCTCGGCTGCGCGTCCGTCGCGTGGTCGCAAATGACCGGCCCGAAAATTGACCGCGTGGACGTGAAGTTTGTCGGTCCCGCGTCGGTCAGCGAAGCGTTCATCCGCGCCAACATCCGCCTCAAGGCCGGGGACATCTACCGTCCGAACAACACCGAGGACGACGTTCACACGCTCTACGCCACGGGACAATTTTACAACATCCGCGTCACGGCGGACCCGGCGGAGGATGGCGGCGTGATTTTGACCTACATCGTGCAGGTGCGCCCGCGGATCTCGGAAATCAAACTGGAAGGCAACAAAAAGTTGACCGACTCAAAACTCCGGAAAAAAATCACCGTGAAGGTTGGCGACCCGCTGGACGAGCAGAAATTGTTTACCGACGCGCAGGAGATGGAAAAACTCTACGAGAAATACGGCCGCCCGGATACGCAGGTGAAATACATTCTGAACATTGATGAAAACGCCGGGCGCGGCGCCGTTACCTTTGAAATCAGCGAAACTCCGAAAGTCAAAATCATGCGCGTCGAGTTCATTGGCGCGGCGGCATTTTCGCAGAAGGAACTGCGCAAACAGCTCAAGACCAAGCAACGCTGGACGTGGTCGTGGCTGACCGGCCGGGGAACGTTCAAGCAGGAGGATTTCGACGAGGACCGCGACGAACTGGTGGATTTTTACCGCAATCACGGTTATCTCGATTTCGAGATCAAGGACGTGAAACTTGATCACCCGACGACGAACACCATGGACATCAAGTTTTACGTCTTCGAAGGGCGGCAATACCGGACCGGCGCAATCACGTTCAGCGACACGACCCTGTTTCCCACCAACGCGGTAAGTCCCGCCTTCAATCCGGGGCCGGAGCCCAAGCCCAAAACCAGTCCGGCCTATGCCGCGTGGTTGAGAAACCGGAAACTGAACAAGGACTTTGCGATGAAAACCGGCAGCATCTTCACGCCCGACGGCCTGACCAAGGACACCAAGGCCGTTGAAGATTTTTACGGCAGCCAGGGTTATATCGAAGTCGCTCAGGGCCAGGCGTTGCGCATCGCGCGCATTCCCAACGTGGACGCCGGGACAATGGATTTGGATTTTCAGGTGGACGAGGGGCAGAAATCCTACGTGGAAAAAATCGAGATTCGCGGCAATTTGAAAACGAAGGACAAGGTCATCCGCCGTGAGCTGGCCATCTCACCCGGTGAAGTATTTGACATGGTCCGCGTCGAAACCAGCAAACAACGCCTCGAAAACATGCAATACTTCGACAAGGTGGACATGCGGCCGGAGCCGACCGACCCGCCGATTGCCGGACGCAAAAACCTGATTGTAAACGTCGAGGAAGAAAACACCGGCAAGCTCACGTTTGGAGCGGGCTTCAGTTCGGTGGACGCGCTCGTCGGCTATGCCGAGCTGGACCAGGCCAATTTTGACTTGTTCCACCCGCCCAACTTCACCGGCGCCGGCCAGAAATTCCGGCTATACGTTGCGTTGGGCACGGAGCGGCAGGACTACGAACTTTCCTTCGTCGAACCGTGGTTCCTCAACCGCAAGCTGTCGTTTGGCGTGGACCTCTACCGCCATCTGTTGGATTTCGAGAGCCCGAACAACATCTATGACGAGACGCGCACCGGCATGAAGTTAAGCCTCACCCGCGCCCTGGGGAGCGACTTCCTCATCGGCAGCGTCAGCTACACGATTGAAGACGTCGGCATTTCACTGAATGGCGGGTGGCATGATTTCACCTACAAGCCATATCCTTACATTATTACTCCCGAACGTGCCACAGGCCATTCTGGATGAAACCGGCGATCATTTTTATCAACGGTTCGGCGCGTCGCTGGCTTATGACACGCGCAACAGCACCCAATTGCCGAACCACGGCCAGCGCAGTGAGGTTGACACCGAACTCAGCACCGGCGACAAGACCTTTTACAAAATTGAAGTCAAGAGTGATTGGTTTTTCCCGGGTTTCTTCAAAGGCCACGTGATTGAAGCGGGTGGACGCGCCGGCATCGCTGAAGGCCTGAGTGGCGGCGACGTGCCTTTCTACGACCGCTATTATCTGGGCGGCCTCTACTCGTTGAGGGGTTTCAAATACCGGAACATTGGTCCCACGCGACCCCAATTACGGGAATATTCAATATCCGTACATGGCCAACGAACCGATTGGCGGCGATAGCTACTGGTTTGGCTCGCTCGAATACAGCATCCCCATTTTGGAAAAGGAAAACGGCGTTGGCGTGCGTTTCGCATTGTTTTACGACGCCGGAGCCGTGGGCGCCGGGTCTTACTCTTTTTCAGGAAATTTTGATGATAACTGGGGAGTCGGCTTCCATCTGAACATTCCTCACCTCGGTCCATTGCGGCTTGAGTATGGCGTGCCGATCCATCATGATCAATATAACGGGGCCGGCGGCCAATTCCAATTCGGTGTCGGCTGGACCCGCGAATTTTAAGATGAACTGTTGTGTAAAAAAAAATCTGAAACGTCTTTCCACCCGGGGCGCGGACAGCTTTGTCCGCGAGTCAGGCTGGCGAGGAGGCTGGCGGACATGGCTGTCCGCACTCCTCTGCGGGTCAGGTAAAGGCTTCATTCAGTGGGTCGGCCTTGCCATCGGATTTGCGGCATTGGCCGCGTCGGCGCAAACATTCTCGTCTGGCGGTGGCATGCCGCTCTTCTTTGAAGCCAACCGCGGACAGACCGACGCTTCGGCCCAATTTCTCGCTCGCGGACGCGATTTCAACTTTCTGATTTCGCCGACTGGAGCGCAGATCGTCTTGCGCGGGACCGTTGCCGGACCGGCGACGGCGCGAATGCAATTCCTGGGTGCAAACCCGCGGGCGTCAATTCGCGGCGACGCCGCGTTGTCCGGCAAAATCAATTACCTCATCGGCAATGACCCCGCGCAATGGCATGCTGGCGTGCCCACCTTTGCCAAAGTGCGCGTGGACGGAATTTATCCAGGCATCGGCTTGGTTTACTACGGCAATCAGCAACAACTGGAATACGATTTTGAAGTCGCACCGGGCGCAAATCCGGACATCATTAAAATCCGGTTCGACGGGGTGGACAAAATCAGGATCAATCCCGATGGTAAATTGGTTTTAAGTCTGAAGGGAGGCGAGATTCGTCAGCCCCGGCCGGTGTTGTATCAAATGTTGAACAGCGTGCGCCGGGAGATCAATGGCGGCTACCGGCTGGTGGACGCGCGCACCGTCGCTTTTGCCGTCGGCGACTACGACCACGACCAGTCACTGCTGATTGATCCAACGCTCCTGTATTCCACTTACTTTGGCGGGAGCGCGGGTGACACGGCGTGGGCGGTGAAGCTGGACACCAATGGATTTATTTACATGGCGGGTCAGACATTTTCACCCAATTATGCCGCCGGCGCGCCAATTTCCACCGCTGGCGCCTTCCAGCCAAACTATCAGGGTGGCAACCTGGCCGGCGATGCCTTCGTGGCCAAATTTAGCAACCTCGCCCAGGATCTTGTTTATTTCACCTATCTCGGTGGTAGTGGCAATGACAAAGCGGCGGCCCTGGCGGTGGACGACTTGGGCCATGTCTATATCGCCGGTTACACTGACTCGACGAACTTTCCGACCGCAAACGCTCTTTACCCCAACATCAGCGGAAAGCTGATTCCGCAGCTCGGCAACTACCCCGTTGATGCTTTCGTCGCAGAATTGGATGGCGACGGTGCGAATTTGATTTATTCAACTTATCTTGGTGGCAACTCAGTGGATATGGCCAATGGCATAGCCATAGACGCATCCGGTGATGCTTTCGTGACCGGGGTTACTTTCTCGACAAATTTCCCTGTCAAAAGCCCGGTGCCTTATCAGTTGGCGGGGACAACAAATTTGTATTTGAACCGTCTGGCTTGCACCAATACTGTGTATTTCAACGCCAATGCCTTTATTGCCGAAATCGCCCCCGGCGGCAGCAATTTGGTTTATTCAACCTACTTTGGCGGCAACAATTATGATGCGGGCACGGGCATCGCCATTGACAGCTCCAATTACATTTATGTAACCGGTTACACCGCCTCGACGAATTTTCCGACCGCAAATGCCATTTCGCAACAGTTGGTCCAAACGAATTTCATCGGAACCACCAACCAGGTGGTCATCACTAATTATTTCAACGGCTATTTGCTCAATGGTTTGACGAATACGACCGGCAACTTCGACGCGTTTGTTGCCAAATTCGCACCGTCTGGCACCAACTTGGTTTATTCCACCTTCCTCGGTGGAACGAACAATGACCAGGCTTATGCCATTGCGGTTGACACCAACGGCGCCGCTTACGTGACGGGCTGGACGGTTTCCACCAATTTCCCCAATACGCTTGCGAACACCAACTTATACAACGGGTTGACGAACAACCTCTACTACGGTTACAGCGTAGTCACCAACGTCTTCCTCGCGAAAATCACCAATGGCGCGCAGGCCGGCATTGCCTATTCCACGGTCTTTGGCGGCACCCACTTTGGCATAGACATCGGTTATGGGGTGGCGTTGGATCCGGCCGGCGATGTATTCGTGGTCGGCTCCACTTCTTCGACAAATTTCCCGACCGTCAATGTCCCGGGATTCCTGTCGGCCACCAATTCGGGGAAAACTGACGTGTTCGTCACGGCGTTCAATACCGATGCCACCGCGGTGTTGTATTCTACCTATCTGGGCGGCAAGGATAATGATTTCGGTTACGGAATTGCTGCCGACGCGACGAATGCCTATATCGTCGGACAGACACTTTCAACCAATTTCGTCATTTATGCAGGTTCCCAGACCACTCGCAACGGCAGCAACGACGCTTTCCTGGCCGCCATCATGTTGACGGTGCCGCCGCCGGAGATCTTCACCAATTCGGAACCGGTAAGCCAAACCAACGCGGTGGGTTCAACGGTCGAATTCAGCATTAACGGAACGGCGTATCCGCCTTACTTTTTCCAATGGCAGATAGTCGGGACGAACGGAGTGGGAACAAACCTGGTGGACGGAGGAAACATCAGCGGCGCCACCAACTACTTATTGACCATCAGCCCCGCCGGGGTAACCAACAGCGGAAGTTATTGGATAATCGTTACGAACTACGGAGGCGCCGTGACCAGCTCCATTGCGGTTCTGGTGATAACGAATGTCCCGCCGGCAATTACTGCGCAACCGACGGACGAGTTGGTGGGATTGGGAGCAACGGCCACCTTTTCTGTCACCGCGACCGGGACAACCCCGTTGATTTACCAATGGCAGTTGAATGGCACGAATTTGGTGAAGGGCACCAATTTGGTGGATGGGGGGATCTTCGATGGTGTCACCAATTCCACCCTGACCATTACCAACGTGCAACCGGGCGACGCCGGCAACTATTCGGTCATCGTCACGAATCTTGCCGGGTCGGTGACCAGTTCCAATGCCGCCCTGACGGTCCTGACCTTGCCGCAGATCACCAATCAGCCGGTGGGCCAGTCGAATTCGGTGGGGGCCACGGTGACATTTTCGGTGGGCGCCGTCGGGCAGGTCCCGTTGCGATTCCACTGGCAGTTCAATGGGATAAATCTGGCGAACAGCGGACAGATCAGCGGCGCCACCAACGACACCCTCGCCATCAGCAACGCGCAGACGACCAACAGCGGCAGCTACTCGGTCATCGTCTCGAATCTGGTCGGGTCGGTGACCAGTTCCAATGCGGTTCTGCTGGTGACGAATATCCCGCCGACGATCACCGTGCAGCCGACGAACCAGACGGTGGGAGTGGGCACAACCGCCACCCTGGCTGTCGTCGCCACCGGAACGGCACCGTTGCATTACCAGTGGCAGACCAACGGGGTGAACCTGGCAAATGGGGGGAGTATCAGCGGTGCCACCAATGCGATCCTGACCATCAGCACCGTGACGACGAACAATGGGGGAAATTATTCGGTCATCATCACGAACCCTGGCGGATCGGTGACCAGTTCCAATGCTGTGCTGACGGTGCTGGCAGCGCCAGTGATCACCGTACAACCCACCAACCAGACGATAGCAGTGGGAATCACCGCCACCTTTGCGGTCACAGCCATCGGGCAGGCACCGCTGAGTTACCACTGGCAGCAAAACGGGGTGAACCTGGTTAATGGCGGCAATATCAGCGGAGCCACGTCCACGAATCTGATCATCAGCAGCGCGCAGGTGACCAACAGTGCCGACTACACGGTCATCATCACCAACGTCGTGGGGTCGGTGACCAGTTCCAATGCGGTTCTGCTGGTGACGAATATCCCGCCGGCGATCACCGTGCAGCCGACGAACCAGACGGTGGTGGTGACCTCAAATGTGACTTTTGTGGTCATCGCAACCGGAACACTGCCGTTGAATTACCAGTGGCAGTTCAACGGGACGAATCTGGTAAATGGCGGCAATATCAGTGGTACGACCACCAATGTGCTGAAGCTCAGTCCGGCGCAACTGACCAATAGTGGCATCTACTCGGTCATCATCACCAATGCCGGCGGCTCCGTGACCAGTTCCAACGCCGTCCTGACGGTGGCGTCCTCGCCCGTGATCGTATTGCAGCCAACGAACCAGTCAATAGCAGTGGGCACGACGGCGACATTTGTGGTCACTGCCGTCGGGACGGTGCCCTTGCGTTATCAGTGGCAAATGAACGGCTTGAATCTGGTAAATGGCGGCCAGGTCAATGGTGCGACCACGACTTCGCTGACCATTAACAACGCGCAAACGAACAACAGTGGTACCTACACCGTCATTATCACAAACAGTGCCGGGTCAGTGCTCAGTTCCAACGCCGTCCTGACGGTGTCGAACGCCCCGCCGCTGATCACCGTGCAGCCGACGAACCAGACGGCGGAAGTCGGGGCGGTTGTGGTCTTGGCCGTCAGCGCGACGGGAACGGCACCGTTGAGTTACCAGTGGCAGGTGGACGGGACGAATCTGATGGATGGGGGCCAGTTTAGTGGCGCAATCAGCAATGTTCTGACCATCAGCAACGCGCAACTGACCAATAGTGGCACCTATACGGTTATCATCACGAATATTGCCGGGTCAATGACCAGTTCCAATGCGGTCCTGACGGTTGGTCCGCTGAGTTTCGCGCAGGTTGTTGCCGCCGGTGGTGGTAATTTCATCTTGAGCGGCGTTGGCGGCGCGATCGACGGTACGTATTACGTGCTGGCCACCACGAATCTGACCTTGCCGTTGACCAACTGGACAGCCATTGCGACCGATCAATTTGACGGCCTCGGTGATTTCATTTTTACAAATGTTGCGCAAACCAACGCGCCGCAAGTGTTTTACATCTTAAAACAGCCGTGATGGCCGCGCCGGTTTTAACCCGCCAGTTTTCTGTTGGCGTCAGCCGCGAATTCTGTTTTCCTATTCCCATGAAAATGCTGCGAACAACAATTTTAACAACCTTGCTGCTGGCCGTTTTAAGTGTTCCGGCGCTGGCGCAAACCAAAATCGCCTCCGTGGACATGGAAAAGCTCTTCAAAGGTTATTGGAAAACCAAGCAGGCCGAGGTGGCGCTCAACCAGCGCATCGCCGACCTCCAGAAGGAAATCAAAGACATGGCGGACGGTTTGGACAAGGCCCAAGCCGATTACAGTCAGCTTTTGGACCAGGCCAATGATCAGGCCCTCTCTGCCGAAGAGCGCGGAAAACGCCGGCAAGCTGCCGCCGACAAACTCAAGGAAATCAATAGTTCCAAGGCCGCCATTGACCAGTTCAACCGTCAGGCGCAATCCCAGGTGCTTGACCAAAGGCAACGGATGACCGCCAACCTCGTCAGCGAAATTCAAAAGGCCGTTGGCGACAAGGCCAAGGCCAGTGGTTACACGCTGGTGGTCAATTCCGCGGTAACAGAGGCGGTCGTTTACAGCAGCGGCGACGATTTGACCGATGCCGTGCTCAAACAGCTGAACGCCGGCGCTCCGATTGACGTGACCCAGCCGGCTGAGGTGGCGCCCATATCCACATTGTTGAGTTCCACCAACAATCCGGCCCTCGATTTCAACTCGCACTGAGGCGCTGCACGGGCTGCTCAAACAACATCCGGTGCGCGTCCTCCAAAATTGCCGGGAGGCGCCCGGCGAACGGACTGCGCCGCAACGCAGGTCGTAAATCCAGTTCACGCACCTTCGCCGCGTTCTGGCCGGGAAACCAATGGTCCGCCTGGCCGAGCAGGTTGTAACGCATCTTGCCCCAGGCCACCAGGTCGAGCGATTTCGCGTAAGTCCATAGCCGCGCGATCTCGGAAATGTTGATTTCACCCGGCACGTCCTCAAAGTTGGGCAGGCCCTCGAACCACCGCGCGCACCAATCCGCGCCGAGTACGCGCTCCATCTCCGCCCGCAACCGCTTTTCAACCGGCGCTATGGTCTCCGGGATTTGGTCGTAGAACCGCAGCGCGCGGACGTGCTCGTCAAAATCGCCCGGTTTGTTGGCGCCACAGCTCAAAGTGTGGACTTCCTGGCGTGCGAGGCAGTACAAATCGTTGAATTCCATCGGTGTCAGCGGCGCGCAAAGCTCAATCATTTTTTGCGGCGGCTCATAGAGTTTGCCCCCCTTGTCGTTCGGGCTGATGATAAACACGCCCAGGTCGAGCCGGTGCGCGGCTTCAATCGCCGGCCAGTTCAAATCGTTCACGAAATACCAGTGGACATTGCAGTAATCAAATTCGCCGGTGTTCACCGCGTCGAAGATGACGTTGGTTGTTGCGTGCGTGGAAAACCCGATGAACCGCACGCGTCCGTCCTTTTGCAGCTTGCGCGCCGCGGCGAGACAGCCGTTTTTCTTGAGCGACCATTCCAGCAACTCGCGGTTGTTGATGCCGTGCAACGAGAACAAATCCACGTGGTCGAGCTTCAGATATTTCATCGAGGTTTCGAACGTTTCGAGAAATTCCTTCGGCGTGGCTTTCGGCGACACCTTGGTCTGGACGATGATTTTGTCGCGCGGCAGTTGGGGCAACACATTGCCGAGTTGCATTTCGGAGGTGCCGTAGCCGCGCGCGGTTTCAATGTGGTTGATGCCCAGTTCGAGCGCGCGGTGGATGCAGGCCTCGAGGTTTTTCTGGTTGTCCGCCGGGATTTCCTTCGGGTCCACGTCCTGCCACTTGAATTGATAACGCATCCCGCCGCAGGAAATCACCGGCATTTTCAATTCCGTCCGCCCGAAACGACGATATTTCATTGAGCCGAAAATAAATTGCATTACCCGCAATGGCAAGCGGCGGAGTTGAGGAATTAAAAAAACCTGCCGGACCGTGTCCCGGCCCGCAGGTTCCGCCGGGCGTGTGCCGTTGGCGCGGGTCACTCGCCGGTTAACGTTCAGTCCAGCCCGTAGTATAAATACTTCTGGCCGCTGTCGGGCGTCGGGTCATTGTCGAACATGCCGTCGGCGCGCTCGCCGACCGGGAAGATTTTTGCCCGGGTTGCGCTGTCTTTGGGCAGAACAACGACCATGGAGTCGGCGATTTCCTTGTCGTTGTCCTTGGCGATTTCAGTAAAAAAGACCTGCGCCGCCCCGGCGGCGTAGAAATCCTCGACCAACTGCGTGACCTGTTGTTTGTCCGCCTTGAAAAAAACGTGGCCCGGCGACATCAACCACTGTCGCGCCTCGGCTTTGTTCGGCGCGGCGAGCGCAGCCTCGACATGTTTGTCCACCTTCTCTGCCATTGTCTGGTTCTCCGATGGCGCGGACAGGCCAGGTGAGGAAGGCGCCGCCGCGGTGCCATTCGCGGGAGCCGGTTTCTGGCTGCAGCCGCTGGTGAGTGCGCACAGAATCAGAGCGGAACCGGCCAACAGAATGGTTGCGTGGATTCTCATAATTTTGGCGTTTTGGAACGCGCGCAATTTAGCAGGCTCCCGGGCAGGCACAAGCCATTGTCGGCACGCGAACAGCAAAATCCCCCAAAATAATCACTTGCCACCGCCACCACCGGCAGCGTATATTCCACGCTCTTTTGCAATCAAATTTTGAATTTTGATTTATGCGACGTCCCAAAGGTATCAAGACCAGAAAGTCCGTGGCCAAGCGTTTTAAGATTACGGCCGGCGGAAAAATTCTGCGCGCAAGTGCTGGCCGCCGCCATTTGGCGCAATCCAAGATTCCAAAGCGACGCCGCGCCCTGCGCGGTTTGACCGGTGTGGATGCGACGGACGAGTATCGCATCAAACAAAACCTGCCCTTCAGCCATTAACATCCCAGACCCCAGACGCCAGAACCCAGCCCCGAGATTTTATGCGTGTCACCAACGCCCCAGCTTCCCGCAAACGACGCACCCGGATGATCCGCGCCGCCAAAGGCTACCGGATGCGCCGCTCGAAACTTTACCGCTACGCCTCCGATGCTGTTGACCACGGACGCCAGTATGCCTACCGCGACCGCCGCCGCAAAAAGCGCACGTTCCGTTACCTCTGGCAAATCCGCATCAACGCCGCGGCCCGCGCCGCCGGCCTCACTTACAGCCGGTTCATGGAAGGCCTGAAGGCCGCCAAGTGCGCCCTCGACCGCAAGGTGCTGGCTGACCTCGCCGCCACCGACAACGCCGCGTTTGCGGAATTGGTCACCGTTGCCAAGAACGCGCTCAAGGCCAAGCCCGGCGCCGCGTTGGCGAAAGCGTGAAGCAAACTTCTATTTGGAACCGCGAGCGGGCGGCTTGAAAAAGTCCGCCCGTTTTGCTTTTGTGAACCAAATGTTGGTGGGGCGAGCGTCCACGCGAGCCGGAATTTTCTTCGTGTTCTTTGCGTCCTTTTGTGGCTAATCTTTCTGGAAATTTATGCCCGGACTTCTTGACGAAATTGAACCGCTGAAACAAACCGCGCTGGCCGACTTGAAAGCTGCGCCCGACCTCGCCGCGCTCGAACAGGCCAAGGGCAACTGGATTGGCGCGCACGGCAGGTTCACCGCTTTGATGAAACAGCTCGGCACGCTTTCGAGGGAGGAAAAGCCCGCTGCCGGCAAAGCCATCAACGCTGCCAAAATCGTTCTCGAAACCGTGCTGGCCGAACGCCGCTCCGAACTCGAACTGGCGGCTGCGTTGCCCAAGGCACCGACCGATTTCACGTTGCCCGGACGTTGTCGCGCGCTTGGCAAACTCCATCCGCTCACGCAGGTGACGGAGGACATCGTCCGCAGCTTCCGCAAAATTGGCTTCGTCGTCGCCGATGGACCGGAAATCGAAGACGAGTATCATTGTTTCGACGCGCTCAACACGCCTGCGGATCATCCCGCCCGCGATACGCAGGACACATTCTATCTTGCCAACAACGCGTCGAATGCTTCTCCCTCTCTTGGGAGAGAGGGTTGGGGTGAGGGCGGTCGTAAACCGTTGTTGCTCCGCACCCACACCTCCTCCGTCCAAATCCGCGTTATGAAATCGCAGC
Organism: uncultured Verrucomicrobiae bacterium; assembly: GCA_963827205.1. Classification (GTDB taxonomy): domain Bacteria; phylum Verrucomicrobiota; class Verrucomicrobiia; order Limisphaerales; family UBA11358; genus UBA11358. The sequence goes on along the minus strand of CAWHAH010000006.1, from coordinate 99,760 downwards.
CGCCCCCGGTGCGCATCATCGTGCCGGGCCGCGTCTATCGCCGCGACAACGCCGACGCCACGCACAACCCGACCTTCCAGCAGATCGAGGGGCTTTACGTGGACAAAAACGTCACCGTCGGCGACCTCAAGGGCACGGTGGAATTTGTCTTCAAGGAAGTGCTCGGCGAGGAGACGAAGATTCGCTTTCGTCCGCACTATTTCAGCTACACCGAGCCGAGTTTCGAGATTGATTTCAGCAATGCGCTCGTGAAAAAGCTGGGCAAGGACTGGCTGGAAATCGCCGGGTGCGGCATGGTGCATCCGGCGGTCTTTGAAAACGTCGGCTATGACCCCGAAGTCTGGACCGGTTGGGCGTTCGGCTTTGGCATCGAACGCATCGCCATGATCCGGTACGGCATCAACGACATCCGGCTCTTTTACGAAAACGACGTGCGGTTTTTGAAACAATTTTAGGATTCCACAAAACAATTGACAGGATTCCAAATCAAAGTAGTTTGGAAGCATGAAAACGACGATTGATATTCCAGATAAATCGCTCCGGGAAGCCATCAAACACACCGGCGCGAAAACCAAGCGCGATGCGGTCGTCACCGCCTTGACCGAATTCAACCGCCGCCGCCGGCTTGAGGAACTGGCCGAGCGCCTGCACGGTTCGTGTCCCAACTTCATGACACAGGACGACCTCCGGCAAATGCGCGAAGACCGCAAATGGGGGGCCGCCAAATGACATTGGTGGACGCTTCCAGTTGGATTGAATTTTTGCGCGGGCGCACCAGCGCCACCGGGCAGCGCGTTAAGGCGCTGCTGGCTCGTGGTGATGCGGCGTGGTGCGACATGACGTTGGTGGAACTTTGGAACGGAGCGCAAGGGCACACTGAAAAGAACGCCCTTGAGGAACTGGAAGAGGAATTGCGGCTTTATCCCGTCAACGAACAGGTTTGGGCCAGCGCGAAAATGCTGGCGCGTCGCTGTCGTGAAAAGGGAATCACGGCTTCCACGGCGGCCATCATCGTTGCCGCTTGCGCGGCCAACTACAAGCTGCCGCTGGAGCATTGCGACGGTCACTTTGACAAGATCCTGCCTGTCGCGGCCAAACTATGAAAATTGAAACCGGCATCGAACGCATCGCCATGATCCGCTACGGCATTAACGACAGCCGGCTCTTTTACGAAAACGACGTGCGGTTCTTGAAACAGTTTTAACACAAGTGGTTGACACAATCTATCGAACGATCTATCGTAATACGAAAATAATAACGATATGGAAACCGTCACACTATCACCGAAATTCCAAGTGGTCATCCCGCAGCGGATTCGCGAATCGTTGCATCTTAAGGCCGGCCAAAAGGTGCAGATGATCAACTTTGAGGGCCAGGTCGTCATGGTGCCGTTGCGTTCCATCAAGGAAATGCGCGGCGCGTTCAAGGGCATGAACACGGACTTTGAAAGGGAAGCGGATCGCCTGTGAATGTCGTGGATTCATCCGGCTGGATCGAGTTCCTCGGCGACGGCGCGAACGCGGATTTTTTCACCAAAGCCGTCAGCGATGCTCGGCGCCTCGTCGTGCCAACGATTTGCGTGTTTGAAGTCTGCCGCTGGATGCGGCGCGAACTTGGGGAACGCCGCACGCTGGAGGCGATGGCTTTGATGCAGCAAGGCAGCATCGTTGATTTGGATGCGACGCTGGCCATGAGCGCCGCGCGTTTGAGCCTGGAACTGAAACTGCCAATGGCCGATGCCATAATTCTGGCCACCACCCGCGCGAACAACGCAACGCTCTGGACGCAGGACGATGATTTTAAAGGCATGGACGGCGTGAAATACATCGCCAAAAAGAAAATGGCGAAATAAAAGCTCCGTCCGGAGCGACATCGGAAACGAATGAACAATGCCGGTCAAAGAATTGTGTTTGGCGGAATATGCCGCCCCGACGGGGCTTGGCTGGTTGATGGCGTGTTGGCTACAAAGATGCCGCTCCTGACGGAGCTGGGCGGCGGCATCAACGACATCCGCCTCTTCTATGAAAACGACGTGCGGTTGTCACTTGGAATGGAATTCGAGCAGGGTCTTGTTGATTGAAAATTTTATTTGGATGAAAGTCACCCTTAACTGGCTCAAACAATACGTTGATTTCGACTGGTCGCCCGAGGAATTGACCGAGCGGCTCGCGACAAAAGAGATAAAAGGTTGAATCCCGTTTTGTCCGCAGTTTCGCCCCAGGCCAGGAGTCCGTCGGTGTGCCCGCGCATGGCCAGAATGCCTCTCTGATAATTTTTGCGCTCTTTGAGCAGCCGCTGCACTTCGTAATACATCTCCACAGTTCCGCATTCAACCGCCGGGTCGGTGACAGGGAGGTCAAGGTCGTCTTTGGCGTTCCAGATTTCAGGACAGTGGGCGTGAAACACAAATTGGACCTGCCGATTTGAACCGTAGGCGGCCAGATGAGTCATCGTTTCCGAAGAGGGGCGATTGAGGCCTTTTGACCAGACGAGATTCTGGCCGGGGTCGAAGTCTATGATTCGGACGTATCCTTCCGGGGTTAATTTTCCCCAATGGCCGGTCTGGCTGGCGGTAATCAAAAAAGTTCCGTCGCCCATCCGTTTGGACAAATTGCCAAAGGCCAAACCTCCGTACCTTGCCAGGTCCTGGCCGACCAAACCAGCGGCCCGCAGTTCATTCCTCCATTTCGTCAACTTCACGATATCCGATTCGTTGCAACAGACACTTGTCTGATGCTCGACATGGAATTTTATGACTTCCTCCAAATTCATACGGCGATACGACTTGTGCTACATCTCAAAATACATCAGCGCTAAGGGCCTATCCTAATATCGCAGGTGTCCTGAATAAATCCAGCGAATTCATCTTCCGGAATTGTAAAATGAACAGCCCGACTTGGTGATTGTAACGGAACTCAAGGCATTGACTGGGCCGGGCAACCTGTTTAACGTGGCCGTCCCGATGAAAGTCACCTTCAACTGGCTCAAACAATACGTTGATTTCGACTGGTCGCCCGAGGAATTGACCGAGCGGCTCACCATGCTCGGGCTCGAAGCCGAAAGCGTCCACAAAATCGGCGGCGAGTTCGAAGGCATCGTCGTCGCCCAAATCCTCACGCGCGACCCTGTGCCCGGCTCCGACAAGCTCTCCGTCTGCAAAGTCAACGATGGCAAAGGCGAACGCGTCATCATTTGCGGCGCGCAAAACCACAAACCCGGCGACAAAGTCCCGCTCATCCTGCCGAACTTCGCGTTGCCGCTGAAGCCTGGCGACAAGGAACCGTTCGTCATCAAGGAACGAAAAGTGTTTGGCATCACCAGCCACGGCATGATGTGTTCGCCGCAGGAACTCGGCCTGCCGGACAAGGTGGAAGGCCTGCTCATTTTGCCAGCGGACGCGCCCGTGGGGAAACCATTCGCCGAATATCTCGGTCGCAGTGGCGGCGACGTGGTTTACGATTTGGAAATCACGCCGAACCGGCCGGATTGGAACAGCGTCATCGGTATTGCCCGTGAAATCGCCGCGGTGACCGGGAACAAGCTGAAGGTTCCGGAGGTGAACGTAGCCCAGCCGTCCCGGCTGGCCGGTGCAGGCGGGACGCCTGCGCTACGTTGTGAGGAACTTGTCTCAATCCGCATTGAAGCCCCGGAGCTTTGCCCGCGTTACACTGCCCGTGTCGTCAAAGGCGTGAAAATCGGTCCCAGCCCGGATTGGCTGCGTTCAACGCTGGAGAAAGTCGGCATTCGCAGCATCAACAACGTCGTGGACGTGACGAATTACGTCATGCTCGAAATCGGCCAGCCGTTGCACGCATTCGATTATCATCTCATCGCCAAAGGCAAAGATGGCAAACCGACCATCGTCGTCCGCCGCGCGAAGTTTGGCGAGGCGTTCATCACGCTGGACGGCCAGAAACACCAGCTCACCACGGAGAACTTGCTCATCGCCGACGAAGAAAAAGGCATCGCGCTGGCCGGCGTCATGGGCGGGCAAAATTCCGAAATCAAGGACGATACCGTGGATGTGCTCATCGAAAGCGCCTATTTCTCGCCCACGAACATCCGCCGCACTTCCAAGGCGCTTGGGCTGCGCACCGACGCCAGTTACCGGTTCGAGCGCGGCGCAGACATTGACATCAACGACTGGGCCAGCGCGCGTTGCGCCCAACTGATCCTGGAAAACGCCGGCGGCCAGCTCGCTGACGGCGTCGTGGACGCGTATCCGAAACCGGTTGAACCGAAGCAAGTGACGCTGCGCCATCACAAGGTGAACGAACTGCTCGGCATCGGCTTGAAACCTGAGGAATGCGAATTTTATCTCGGCCAGCTTGGGTTGAAGAGTGTCAATCGCAAGGCGCGGCCCGTTGGCGCGGGCGGCCCGCCGGAGCCGGTGACGTTTCAGATTCCTACGTTTCGCGTGGACTTGAAACGAGAGGTGGATTTGATTGAGGAAATCGCGCGCCTGCATGGCGTCGAAAAAATTCCAGCCGCGCCGCCGCGTGGAGCGATTGGCGCAAACGCGTTTGATTCCGTCCACAACGAAATCGCCGAAGCGCGCCAGATTTTGACAGGCTTGGGCTTGAACGAGGCGCAGGGGCAGACGCTCATCTCGAAGTCGGAAGTGCTAAGTGCGAAGGACGAAGAATTGGTGGCGCTCGCGAATCCGCTGAGTTCGGAGATGGATGTGCTGCGTCCGAGCCTGTTGCCCGGCTTGATTCACTCACTGCGGCACAACGTCAGCCACAAGAATTACGACGTGGCGCTGTTTGAGATTGGAAAGGTATTTGCATTGGACAGGAGCGCGGACAGCCATGTCCGCGAAACCAAACCAACGCCGGAATACGCGGACAAAGCTGTCCGCGCTCCCGGAGAGGAACGCCGTGTGGCCATTGCGTTGACGGGGCAGCGCGCGCCGGGTTTTTGGAGCGGTGATGAACGCGATGCGAAGTTCGATATTTATGATTTGAAAGGGGTGCTGGAGGAATTTCTGGCGCAATTTGGCTTGCGCGGAATTTTATTCGCGCCTTGGAACGTCAAGTCGGAAATATTTTCCGAATTGGCGACGGTTTCGCTCGGCGAAAAATTATTTCTCGGCACATTCGGCCAATTATCGCCGGTTCTGGCCAGGAAATACGATTTGCGCGACGCGGTTTTCCTCGCGGAATTGAACCTCGATCAATTGCTGGCACGGCGGAATCCGGCCAAGTCATTCCGGCCGCTGCCGCAATATCCGGCCATCCGCCGCGACGTAGCCATGATTGTGCCCGAAGCCACGACTCATGAAACGGTCTTGCAGGTGGTAAAGCAGACCAAACCGGCGAATCTGGAAGCCGTGGAATTGTTCGACGTGTTTCGCGGCAAGAATGTGCCGGAAGGGCAAAAGAGCTTGGCCTACGCCTTCACCTATCGTGCTGCGGACAAGACGTTGACTGATGCCGAAGCCAACGCCGCCCACACAAAAGTTGTGGAGGCGTTCAAGACGCAATTGAAGGCAACGGTGCGGGAATAACGCAATTCATCCGGTAAATCGGAGGGATGAGTTACACGAGTCCCCATTTAAAGATTCAGGGACTCGCAGAGCTCGTCCCTCCGAAAAATTATTCCGTCGCCACAAACGGCGGCATCGGGCAATCCAGCGTGTCGGCAACGGCGCGGAGCAGTTCGGCCTCGCTTTCCTGAATCACGCCGTCGGTGCCGACGGTGTGAATGCAGGCTTCAAGCAAGTTCTTTTTGATAATCGGCACCGCCTGCGCCAGGCGGTTGAGCGCGGCGTCAATCTGGTCCACGCCGCATTGTTCACGCGGGAGCAATCCCCAGTCGCCATCCGGAGCGCGCAAGTACGGCGCGCCCTGCTCGAACGCTTTTTGAACTTCAGCGGCGTCGCTGTTGCCGACGTTGGCCAGCGCGGACAGCAGGACCACACAATCGGGCACGAGTGGTTTGAGCGTGTAAAATTGAACCGTGGGCGGACGCGTCTTGTTGAATTGCGGTGTGAGGTGATGAAGCACGATTTTCTGAAGCACATATTCAAACAACTCAACCTTCCCGTCACTGCCGACAAGCCATTGGAGCGTCTGCGAAAACTGATTGAATTGGTCTGCGGTCAAATGCCGGAGCGTGCCGAGTGCCAGGTTAATCATCGGCAGATGCGCGTGGGCGGCGGCTTGGGCGACGTTGGGATACAGCGCAGCAGTCTTTTGCTGAATCGCCGGGTCAACGCGCTTGGCGAGTTCGGCAAGCTGCGTTGCGCGCGCTTTTTCATCGTTGTTCAACAACATCGCGTAAATGAGCGCGACGGCATCGAGCGGTTCGCGCGCGGCCGCCTTGACGCTGTCGGGCAGCGACCCGCGCAACTGCTCGGCATATTTGAGATGCAGCGGCGTGGGGTTGCCGAGATTCGGCAGAACCGTATGCGGCCTGATGACCGGCGGCTTTCCATCGCCGCCCGAGGCGAGAATGGCGCCGCCCAACATTGTGCCAAAGAGATTCGGCACGAGCGCGCGTTTCGGTGTTGGAATCTCTTCAGGCGCCCGGTCGCGTCCGTCGTAACGAACGTACGGGAATTTCCCGTCGAAGTTCGGGTCAAAGACGCGGATGCGTTCCGTGAGCGGCGGATGGGTTTCGAGCAGTCCAATGAACGGTTCGCTGACGCCGTTTCCAAAGAACATGTGTGACAGTTCCTCGGCGTGCGCGTGGCTGAGGCGCGAACCCGTTTCGCCCAAACCGCCGATTTTTTTCAGCGCGCCCGTGATGCCTCCCGGATTGCGCGTGAATTGGACGGACGAGGCGTCGGCGAGAAATTCGCGCTGGCGGCTGACGGCGGCTTGAATGAGCCGTCCAAAAAAAACACCGATGTAGCCGATGACCAGCAGCAATAATCCGAGCAGGGGCAGCGGATTTTGTCCGCGCCCGCGCCCGCCGCCGCGCGCCGTTTGCAGGAGAACGCGGCCGATGATGGCGAGGCAAAGGATGCCAAAGATGATTCCCATCAGCCGGAGATTCAACCGCATGTCGCCGTTGAGAATGTGGCTGAATTCATGCCCGATGACGCCTTGCAGTTCGTCACGCGAAAGCAGTTTCATGCACCTGCGCGTCACAGTGACGGTGGCGTCGCCGGGCTTGTGGCCGGCGGCGAAGGCGTTGATGCCGTCCTCCTCGTCCATGACATAGACCTGCGGCACAGGCACGCCGGCGGCGATGGCCATTTCCTCGACGACATTGAGCAGCTTGCGTTCGTCGGGATCGGTTGTGTTAGGTTTGACCAACCGTCCACCCATCATTTCCGAAACCGCGCTGCCGCCAGACGCCAGCGCCATGGTTTTGTAACTGCTGCCGATGAGAATGACCGCCAGCACGCCGCCGGCGACGCCGAGGAACAATTGCGGATTCCAAAGCGCGAGCTGGGGTTGTTCGCCGTAGCGATGGTAGTGCGCCTGCGCTCCGGAAAAAATGACCAGCGAGACGAAATAAACGGCGACGATGAGCGCCGCGACGGCGACCGCGAAATAAAAAACGAGCAGCTTGGTTTTACGGCGGGTTTTGTCCTGCTGCGTGAAAAAATCCATTTTGGGAGGGACGGCCTTTTGCCGTCCCAAAAGTCAATTGGGGACGGCGGCACGCCGTCCCTCCCACGCATTACGAAAAGGAAACCTTCGGCGCATCCTTCTGCTCCGGCTTTTCGATGACGAACAATTCCGCCGGGCCGAAGTTGAAGATACCCGCGATGATGTTCGACGGGAAGACCTCCCGGTCGGTGTTATAGACCATGACGGAATCGTTGTAAGCCTGCCGCGCGAAGGAAATTTTGTTTTCCGTTGAGGTCAACTCCTCGGTGAGTTGCATCATGTTCTCGTTGGCCTTCAAATTGGGATAGGACTCCGACACCATCATCAGACGGCTCAACGTGCCGGCAAGGCCGGTTTCGGCGGAGACGAGATTTTTCATGGCACTCGCGTCACCCGGGTTGGCGGCGGCCGCCTGCGAGGCCGCGTAGGCGATGTTGCGCGCCTTGGTCACATTTTCCAGCGTCTCGCGTTCATGTTTTATGTAGCCCTTGGCGATCTCGACCAGGTTGGGGATCAGGTCGTAGCGGCGCTTGAGCTGCACGTCAATCTGCGCGTAGGCGTTCTTGAACCGGTTGCGCAACGTGACGAGTTTGTTGTAGCCGCCGATGATGAAGGCGACGAGGCCGACCAACACCACCAGCACTACGATGATAAAAATCAATCCAATTCCCATAGCCATAGTTTTCCTTTGTTAAGTTTGCCCTTCTACTACTACTAAGCCAAACCCCGCCGACCGGCAATAATAATTTGCCGCGCTTTTTGGAATCGGTGCTTGCGCACGGCCACCCTTACGGCTCGACGAACACCGGCATCCCGACCCAGACGACGTGGCTCAAATATTCCGCGTCCCAATTCGCCAGCCGGAAACAGCCGTGCGATTCGGTGCGCCCGACCTGCTCCGGGTTCGGTGTGCCGTGTATGCCGTAGCCCGGTTTGTCCAGGCCAATCCACGCCACGCCGACCGGATTGTTCGGGCCGGGTTGCAAAATCAGCTTTCGATTCAACTGCCGCGCCTCCGCTGATTCAGGAAACAATTCCGGGTCGAAGGTGTAATTGGGATTTGGCGCGATGACGGCGACGTGCAATTCGCCAACCGGCCGCTTCTCGACCTTCGCCGCGATGCTGCACGGGAAATGCACGAGCAAATTGGTTTCCGTGTCGAAAGCCTCCAGGAATTTGTCGCCGAGATGAATGACGGCAAACGCCGCCTTGTTCGTCGGCGCGGGATAATTCACGGCGGGAATTTTCACGACCGTGCCGGCACCAGGGTTGGTCCAGTTGACCGTCGGATTGAGTTGCCGGATTAATCCGGGGTGCGCGTGGCTCTTTTCGGCGACGAGTTCGAGCTCAGTTTCGTAATCCAGCGCGGACTGTTCTGACTTTTCGAGCCACGTCTTGCCGAGCGGTTGCAAGCGTGCCAGATCGTTCGTCGTGACCACATAAGTTGTCAGCGGGGGTGAATCGAGCGTGAGCCGTGCGGCGGTTTCCGCATCCAACACACCGGTCGGCGGCAAATTTTCCCGTTCCTGGAAGATGGAAATTGCCCTTCGCGTTTGCGAACCGGCCACGGCGTCAATGGAGCCTGGCGAAATGCCGCGGCGCGCCAACGCGATTTGGGTTTCAAACATATCGCGCGCCACGCGCGGAAAACCACCTCCGGCTACAACGACCTCATTCCCCTGGCGTGCGCTTGTTTTGGCGGGTGGCGGTGCCACGACGGGTGCCGGCCTGGTGGGATGTTCATGCCGCCACCAAAACCAGGCCGCGACGGCAACGATGGCCAACACAAACAGCCAGCGAATTACGCCGTGTTGATTGCGACGGTTGCCCGGCAATTGATACTTTGGCGGCACGCCGGAATTAAGCCACAGGCCGAAGGGCGACCCAAGAGCGAAGTCAACGCCCGGAAAGAGAACAGTTTGCTCAGGCCAGATTCAACAAGGCGTCGCCGATGATTCGGGCGGCGTTATCGTAGCTGACCAAACCAGTGTTGATGATCATGTGGTAGAGCAGGGGATTCTCAATGTCGGCATTGAAAAACTTTTTCAAATAGCGTTGGCGGGCGCTGTCTTCGCGCGGGCAGAATTTGCGGGCCTCGGCGGGGGTCATGTTGTAGGCTTCGACGCAATGCTCAATCCGCTTTTCGAGCGGCGCCACGAGGCGAACATGAAGGACGTGCGGCAATTTGGAGGTGACCAGGTGGGCGCCGCGGCCAATCAGGATCACGTTGCCGGCGCCCGCCAATCTGAGCACGGTTTCGGCTGTCTGTTGGAGCAGAGTCTTTGACGGCGGATGCACGCCAAACACATCGGCCATCAGGTCTTCCAGTTCCGAGACGCGGTCTTCGGGCAGGAACTTTGCGAGGCACGCCGGGAGGCCGTGGTCTTCCAGGACTTTGTCAATGAGGTTGCGGTCAAACACCGTCCACGGGCAGGCGTCCCCGGCGGAATGACCCTGCAAATAATGAGCCAGTTTTTCAGCGACGACAAAGGCTCCACAGCCCGCCTGCCGGGAGATGGTCACCGCGCGGCGCACGTTTTTTTGCACCGGCGGTTCCAGCCCTTCGACAAATTGTACCTGACTGCTGATGAAGGACGGACAATGTTCAAGACCGGGATTAGTCATAACCACCTCCTGATTTGCGGATTTGATGTACAGCAGGGGAACAGCCTGTGCCTTTGTGTCCGGCAAAGGCCATTCCGATTAGAACCCGTTGAATCCGCGTTTTGGCCATAATTGCCTCCGGGTTTTAGACACCGGCGTTGCGCCTCGTGCTCATTCCTGCCGGCTCTTGATGCACCATACGCCTCCGACGCCGCCGATTTCAAGGGAAGCTGGACGATTTGATAACGGCTAATGCAAAAGATTAACCAACGGTAACGGCCGCAACGGCGCGACTCACGGTCAGACAAGCATTTTGCAGTAGGCGCGCCGGATTTGATCCACCCGCGGCGAGCACGCGACCGGTTGGCCGTCAAGTGCGGTCACCGGCACGACGCCAAACACGCTTTGGGTGATGAAAATGCCTTCGGAATCCCGCAACGCTTCGGGTTTGATGACGCGCTGGTCCGTCGGGAGTCCCAGCGCCTGGCAGATTTCCAACACGACGGCGCGCGTGACGCCCGGCAATACGCCGCGGTCGGCGGGCACGGTGCAGACCCGGCCGCGGAAAATCCAAAATAGATTGCCGCTCGCAGTTTCGGCCACTTCACCGTTCGTGTTGAGGAGCAGTGCTTCGTCCGCGCCATTTTCCACGGCTTCCATCCGCGCCAGGACGTGAGCCAATTTGTTCATGGTTTTGAACGATGCCAGTGGATCGCCGGCTGGAATGTTAATGGATGAAGTGACCAGACTCCAGCGCGCCGGACGTTCCATGTCCAGAGGCGGCGCGGCTTGCAGCGACATGATGACGGTCGGTTTGCCGCAGGCGCGGGGTGTGTAACCGCGTTCGCCCGGCCCACGGGTGAGTGTCACGCGCAAAATCGCATCGGGCATCCGGTTTTGTTCAATGAGTTGCCCGGCGAAATCCTGCAATTCCTCCGGCGTAAACGGGCATCGGATTTTCAAAAAATCCGCGCCCCGTGACATGCGCTCCAGATGCTGCGTCATGCGGAAGGGCCGGCCGTTGACAACGCGCATCGTTTCGAACAGTCCGTCGCCGTACATGAAACCGCGGTCGTTGATGGGAACGACGGCTTGCGCTTCGGGCACAAATTGGCCGTTGAGGAAAACGAGCATGAAGATTTTTAGCGCAAAGGCGCAGAGACGCAAAGACGCAAAAGAACGAATCCGCTAATTTCGCGAATTTTCACGAATTCAATTCGCGTTGCTTGGCGTAATTCGCGGATGGAACCGGAGCTTTCATTTGTAACGCGGCCAGAAAACCCGCCGCCTTGGCCAGCGTTTCCTCGTATTCCGCCTCGGGAATCGAGTCGGCCACGATGCCGGCGCCCACGTTGAAATGCGCCAGACTGTCTTTGCACACTGCCGTGCGGATGGTGATGCTCAACTGGCTTTCGCGGTTGAATCCGAGATAGCCGTGACAGCCGCAGTAAGGCCCGCGCGCAATCGGCTCCAGCTCGTCAATAATTTCCATTACGCGGAACTTCGGTGCGCCGGTGATGCTGCCGCCGGGAAAACATGACGCCAGCGCGCCAAAATGCGTAACACCCCGCCGCAACCGGCCTTCCACTGTCGAGACCAGATGCTGCACTTGGGCGAATCGTTCGAGCCGCGCCAATTCCGGCGTTTGCACCGAGCCGAACTCGCACACCTTGCCGAGGTCATTGCGCAGCAGGTCGGTGATCATCACCAGCTCGGCGAGTTCCTTCGGGCTGGTCTGGAGCTCGTAGGCGAGCTGGGCGTCGCGGGTCGGGTTGGCATCGCGCGGGCGTGTGCCTTTGATGGGCCGGGTCTGGATGTGCGAGCCGCTCAAACGCAAAAAAAGTTCCGGTGAGGACGAAGCGACCTCGAAATCGCCGCAATCAAGGAACGCCGAAAATGGAGCAGGGGAAACGGCGCTCAATTTTTGGAACAACTCCCAGCCCGGCTTCGCTGAGGTGCTCCGCCGCGGCCCGCCGGGAAAATCGCAGGGAGCGGTCAGGCGTTGCGAGAGGTTGACTTGATAAATGTCGCCGGCGCGGATGTATGCCTGGGCCCGTTCAACGGCGGAAAGGAAATCGGCGCGGGTAAAATTTGAAGCAACAGCCCCCTCACCCCGGCCCTCTCCCCCCCGGAGGGGGAGAGGGAGAAGTTTTCGTGCGGCGCCGAAAGGTCGGAAGTCATTCGCACTTTCTCCAGCCGGCGAATTGTTCACCCTCGCCCTTTCCGAAAGGGAGAGGGCCGGGGTGAGGGTTTTTTCCGAACAGGTTTGCCAAAATTCGAGTTGTTTCCGCGCCCGTTTTTCGCTGCGCGAACCGTCGGCATCGAGGCCGGTGGAGACAATCCAGGTTTTGCCGAGGTAATGATCGAACACGACCAGGCTGTCGTAAAAGCCAACGTGGCAATCAGGCAGTTCGAGATCGTTGACGGCGCGGCGCGGGAGCTTCGGCTCGGTGAACTTTTTCAAGTCGTAACCCCAGTACCCGAAGCAGCCGCCGAGTGGAAACGGCAAATCTATTTCGTCCAGCAGTTCAAAGCGTGACATCAGACTGTCGAGCAGATGCCACGGGTTGCCGAATTGAGTTTGGGGTCTGGCATCCGGGGTCTGGGGCCTGGAGATTTCACACCGCGAACCAAAAGAACGAAACGCGAGAAATGGATTTGCGGTGACGAATGAATAACGCGCCGACAGTGAATCAAACGACGAAGTCCGAAGCAGGACAACGCCGGATTGCCGGTCAAGCAGACAGGCCGCCAGCGATTCGGGCGTGTGCGCCGCGGGAATTTCCTGAATCAGCGGGTGCATGCCCGATCACGTGAATGCCTTGGGCAGGGTGCCGGGGGGGCCGACCAGGCGTTCGTATTCCAGAATGCGGTTGATGGCCTCCTGCGGATCGTCGGTCACGGTGACGAGGTCGAGATCGCCAGGACTGATGAATTTGTTTTTTCCCTCGACCTCCGTTTTCAGCCAGTGCAGCAGGCCGTTCCAGTGGCTGCGTCCGAACAGAATGAGCGGGAATCGCGGGAAGCGTTCGGTTTGCACGAGCGTGACGATTTCAAAAAATTCGTCGAGCGTGCCGAAACCGCCGGGCATGAACACAAAGCCGAGGCTGTATTTGGCGAAACACACCTTGCGCGCAAAAAAATAATGGAAGTGCAGCGGGATGTTGGTGTAACGGTTGCCGGCCTGCTCCTGCGGCAATTCGATGTTGAGGCCGACGGATTTGCCGCCGCCCTGCGCCGCGCCCTTGTTGGCGGCTTCCATGATGCCCGGGCCGCCGCCGGTGACGACGGCGAGATTGTGTTGCGCCAAGCCCCGGGCGATGGCCGTGGCGGCGCGATAATACTTGTCGTTCGGGTGCGCCCGCGCGGAGCCAAAAATCGTGACGGCGGGGCCGACTTGTGAAAGCGTCTGGAAAGAATCCACGAACTCGGCCATGATGCGGAAAATCCGCCAGGGATCCTCGCGAATAAATGAAGTGCTGTCGTTCATGGCCGAAACATAGTCGTGACGGTTAAATGAAACAAGCCGGAGAGCATGAAAATTCTCCGGCCGGACCGTTCAACCCGGTTCTTCAGGAGCAACCGAGGCTTTCGCCGCAATTCAGGCACTTGTAACACGCCCCGTTGCGCACGGCCACGTGGCCGCAGTTCGGGCAGGTGGGCGCATCCTGTTGAAAATGCGCGATGGAATCGTTCAACGATTTCACGGCGGCATCGGCAGTGTGATGGCCGTTGCCGTTGCCTGATTTCGGGTCGGGCGCGTCGTTGTCTTCGGCAATCGGCAATTCAGGCACCGGGCGGTTCAATCTTTTTTTTTCCTCTTCGAGCAGACCCGGCATGGCCAGGTCCGGCTGCGTGCGATTGGCCGCGGTCGCCGCGCGGTAGCCGGGAACGAATTGCAGGGCCATCCAACGGAACACATAGTCGGTGATCGAAGCGGCATTGCGGATCTCGGAATTTTTTGTAAAACCGCTCGGCTCGAAACGCTGGTGCGCGAATTTTTTCACGAGAGTTTCGAGCGGTACGCCGTATTGCAGCGCAATGCTGGTCAGCGTGCCGATGCCGTCCATCAAACCGCCGATGGTCGAACCTTCCTTGGCCATCGTGATGAACAACTCACCCGGCCGGCCATCCTCGAACAACCCGACCGTCATGTAACCTTCGTGTCCGGCGATGTCGAATTTATGCGTGACAGCCGTGCGCGTGTCGGACAAACGGCGGCGCAGCGGTTTGCCGGCCTCGGTGCGCAGCCTGGCCACTTCAGCTTCCAGTTCCTTGATGCGGGCTTCGAACAAAGAGGTGTCCGCCGCGGTGGTGCCGCCGGTCCCGCCGCCTTTTTTGGTGCTTAACGGTTGCGAACGTTTCGAGCCGTCGCGGTAGATCGCCACGCACTTGAGTCCCATTTTCCAGGCCTGAACGTAAGTGTGGCGGATGTCTTCAACGGTGCTTTCGTTCGGCATGTTGACCGTCTTGGAAATGGCGCCGCTGATGAACGGCTGCGCCGCGGCCATCATTTTCAAATGCGCGAGGTAATGAATGCTGCGTCGGCCGCGATGCGGCTTGAACGCGCAGTCAAAAACGGGCAGGTGCTCCGGTTTCAAACCGCTGCGGACGGTTTGGCCGCCTTCCTCCACATCCTCGATGGTGTCGAATTTTTCAATATGGGCGACAACACCTTCGATTTCCTTCGCGCTGTAGCCGAGCCGTTGGAGCGCCTGCGGCACGGTGCGGTTGACGATTTTCAACATGCCGCCGCCCGCGAGCAATTTGTATTTGACGAGCGCGATGTCGGGTTCGATGCCCGTCGTGTCGCAGTCCATCGAAAACGCAATGGTGCCGGTCGGCGCCAGCACGGTGACCTGCGCGTTCCGATAACCAATCTTTTTCCCGCACTCCAAGGCGCGGTCCCAGCAATGGCGCGCCTCTTCCTTCAGATAATTGAATTCCTGGCTGGGCTGGATGGCTTCGACGGCATCACGGTGCAATTGGATGACATTCAGCATGGCCTCGACGTTGTCCTTTTGGCGCGGCTTCGGCACATGCGCACAACGGGCTTCGCCGTAGCCGGGGAACGCGCCGACGCTCGCGGAGAGCTCGGCGCTCTGCTCGTAAGCGTGGCCGGTCATAATTGCCGTGATGGCGCCGGCCAGCGCGCGGCCTTCATCGCTGTCGTAAGGCAAACCGTAGCTCATGACGAGCGAACCGAGATTGGCGTAACCGAGGCCGAGCGTGCGGAAAATGTGGGAATTTTCGGCGATGTCCTTCGTCGGGTAGCTCGCGTTGTCCACGACGATTTCCTGGGCGGTGATGAAAATGCGCACGGCGGCTTTGAAACGCTCCACGTCAAATTTGCCGTCCTCGCGTTTGAATTTCATCAGATTCAACGATGCCAAGTTGCAGGCGGTGTTGTTCAGGAAGACATATTCGCTGCACGGGTTGGTGGAATGGATGGCATCGGTGCCCTTGCAGGTGTGCCATTTTTGGATCGCGCCGTCGTATTGCATGCCGGGGTCGCCGCAAACCCAGGTGCCTTCGGCAATTTTGAAAAGCAGCTTCGCGGCGTCCTTCTTTTCCAGCGGCTTGCCGGTGGTGACGGCGCGCGTCCACCATTCCTTTTCGGCGATGGCGGCCTGCATGAACTCATCGCTGGCGCGCACGGAAAGATTTTCGTTTTGATACATCACGCTGCCGTAGGCATCGCCGTTGTAGGAACCGTCGTAGCCGTGTTCAATCAGCGCCCACGCCTTCTTTTCCTCCTTCTGCTTCGCGTCAATGAATTCCTCGATGTCGCCGTGCCAGTCGCGGAGCGTGTTCATCTTGGCCGCGCGGCGCGTCTTGCCGCCGGACTTCACGACGTTGGCAACTTGGTCATAAACCTTCAGAAATGACAGGGGTCCGCTCGGGCGTCCGCCGCCGCTCAATTTTTCCTGTTTCGACCGCAGCGGTGACAAATCTGTGCCGGTGCCGGAGCCGAATTTGAACAGCATCGCTTCGCTATGCGCCAGCCGCATGATGCTTTCCATGTTGTCGTCCACCGACTGGATGAAGCAGGCGCTGCACTGCGGATATTCGTATTGCGTATGGGCGCGTTCGGCTTCATGGGTCTTGCGGTTATAAAACCAATTGCCCTTGTCGGAATTTTTGCCGATGCCGTATTGGTGAAGCAGCCCGACGTTGAACCAGACCGGAGAATTGAAGGCACCGTACTGATTTACGCATAACCACGCCAGTTCCTCATAAAAAACTTCGCCATCGGCCTTGTTGAAATAGCCGTCCGCAATGCCCCAGTCGGCAATCGTCCGGGCGATGCGATGAATGAGCTGGCGCACCGAGGTTTCGCGTTCCGGCGTGTTTTGCTCGCCGTAAAAGTATTTTGAGACGACCACCTTGGTTGCCAGCAACGACCAGGATTTCGGCACCTCGACGTTTTCCTGCTTGAAAATCACCTTGCCGGTGTCGTCGGTGATCTCGGCGGTGCGGCGTTCCCACTCGATTTGCTCGAACGGTTTGATCTTTGCGTCGCTGAAGACGCGCTCGATCCGCAGGGGTTTCCTGGTTGCGTCCTGGTTGACTTCCACGTCCCGTGCCGCAGCCACTTTTGTGGCCCGGCGCCGCCCGGTGCGCGGAGCAGGCGCCAAAATTTCTTCCGTTGCATCAATCATGTTGCCTCCACAAAGCTTTTAGACATTTAACGCCCGGCGACATCAAAAGAAAAAAATGCCAGCCGAGCTTCAAAAATTGTTAGTTCCCCGATAAAACCCGATTTTCTCGAAATCCACTTTCCCCAATTAGTTGGGGAACGGCACCCATGTTGCTACCACCGGTTGTGCATTTCAAGAAATATTTTCAAAAAAGTTTCGAAAACGATATTCCCAAATAAAATCAACGGAAACTCCGCGCCGATGTTGAGCGACGATAATTTATTCGCCGTGGTGAATAAAATTTAGTGCAGTTTTCCTCGCGCGCGCTTTCGATTTTGGAACGGTTTGTGTCGCCGCACCGGTTCGACCGGTTGTGGTCTCGGTTTCGGCACCAGCACCACCGGACAGCCCTCGTAACCGAACGCGCGGCGCAATTCGGCCGCCAGATATTTTTTGTATTGGGCGGAGAAAAGTTCGTCGCGATTGACAAACAGCAAAAATGTCGGCGGCGCCTGCCGCACCTGTGTGGCGTAAAAAAATTTCAGCCGGTGCCCGACCGCGCTGACCGGCTGGCGGCGTTCGACGGCGTCGTGCAGCGTGCGGTTCAAGATCGCCGTCGGAATTTTCTGCTGCAACTGCGCGGCCACGTAACGCACGGCTTCGAGCAGGCGGTCCAGATTGAAGCCGGACGTGGCTGAAGTGAAAATCACCGGCGCGTAATCGAGGAAAAACAGTTTTTCCTGCACCCACGCGCCAAATTCGCCGAGTGTGGACAATTCCTTGGCCTGCCCTTCACGCCGGTCCTTCCGGTTACGCCGGCCGATTTCCTCCTCCCGCGCCTGGCGGACGGAGGCCATCACCAAATCCCATTTGTTGACGACGACGATGCAGGCCTTGCGGTTTTCAACGATGACGTTGGCGATCTTTTTGTCCTGCTCGGTGATGCCCATTTCCGCATCCAGAACCAGAACAGCAATGTCGCAGCGTGCGACGGAGTTTTCGGCGCGTTGGACGCTGAAAAATTCAATGGAATCGCCTACGCGCCGCGTCTTGCGCATGCCGGCGGTGTCAATCAGGATGTATTTTTGCCGCGTGCCGTCGGTTTCGACCTCGAATGGCACGTCAATCGCGTCACGCGTGGTGCCGGGAACCGGGCTGACGACGACGCGGGAGGATTGTGTCAAGGCATTAATAATAGAGGACTTGCCGACGTTTGGTTTGCCAACTATCGCCAGCTTTAATGCTGGCGAGTCAGTGGTCAGTAGTTGGTCGTCAGTAGCTGGAACAGTCGCATCTCCGGCGTTGCTACTGACTACTGACTGCTGACTACCGACTTTGGGCAAAAGGGCCACTGCTTCATTCATCAAATCCTCGATACCCCTGCCGTGAATCGCACTTACGGGAAAAATTTTATCGAAACCGAGTTCGGCGAATTCGTCTGCGTCCTTTGCGGCCCGTTCGGTGTCCGCCTTGTTCGCAGCGACGAGGATGGGCTTTCCGCTTTTGCGCAGGCGTTCAGCAACTTCCCGATCCAGCGGCACGACGCCTTCCTGCACATTGACGACGAGGATGATGGCGTTCGCGGAGGCGATGGCCAGTTCCACCTGCTCCATCGCCGCCTTGATAATTACGTCGCCCGCCTTTTCACGCCGCAACAGGCCGATACCGCCGGTGTCCACGAGCGTGAACGCTTGTCCGTTCCACTCCGCCTCGGCGGTGACGCGGTCGCGCGTGACGCCGGGTTGGTCGTGCACGATCGCAATGCGCTTGCCGACGATGCGATTGAACAGCGCGGACTTACCGACATTCGGCCGTCCGACGATGGCGATCAGATTTGACACGAATGCAGCGTAAAGAATTTTGCCGGTGGCGGAAATCAAAATGAAATTGTAGCAGTCGGCCAACCAACTGAGGCATTGATTAAAATACTTAGCTTGCTCCGAAAAGGAGCTTCTCAAGAAAGTCACGCGAGGGCACTCGATCTTCAGAGATAATTTTTAGAAGAACTTGCCTCATAATCGCAAAGGTTTCTGAGGCCGCTTCAGCCTCCACTTCATCTGCGGTGTGAGCTGCTTGGGAACGTTCATCATAAAGTTTTGCGAGCTTCTTTTGGACCTGCATTCGATCCTCACCCGGCTCTGTTAAATAGCAGGCAATAAGTGCGGACACTCGAAAACGCAGTTCCTGTTTTGAAGGTGCGAACAAGTGTTCCAAGGCACTCCAAAGCGTCAGCAAACCGAGCGCCGGCGAACTGATTATTGTGGAGTTGTCGAAGGCTTGGAAAGCTTGGGCGAAGTTCCGGTCTCGATGAAACAATAACGCTGCGCGTTTCCAGTTCTGGGCGACCCATGCCAAATCTTCCAACGCCAAATCAGATAGAGCATCCTCAGCCTGCACTTTCCGGCGAGCAACCAACTCGAAAGGAAATAGCCGTGCGCCCGACGTATTCGGGATGTCTTGGAAAGAACGGTCTGCAAATACTGGGGCGGAAAGTGTCCATGAGGCTTTAAGGCGCAACAGCGCGACGACCCACCACAAAGCTTGCGTTCCGATCAACCATTCTGGGTTGCCTGACGAGTCAATCTTCAATTCGATATGGACATCATGCGACAATCCACCGCTTACAGCGTTCCAAGGCGGTGGATGGGGCTTTCCCGGCTCTGCTGGAGAAAAGGCCATCAGGAATGGAGACATTACATGAGCATATGTAGCTTTCAAAACCGCGCCTTCGCCAAGGTCATACTCAGCAACGGGCAGTTTTGCTCCTGAAATCCCGCCAAAAATTGGATTCATCATTGGTGAGCCTTCCTCTTTAAATAAAAGTGCCAATCCGCGTTATCATCCAAATTACAATTTTACAATTTCCCCATCAAACCTTTCGCGCGGCGGACCCAGGCACGGTCGCGTTTACGCTGGCGCATTTTAAATTTTCGCTTTCGAGGGCGCAAAAGAAAAGTTGGATTAACGCGCTGGTGCGGTTAAATTATTGCCATGAAAACGCTGGATCGAATTACGCTGAACCCGAATGTCATGGGCGGACGGCCTTGCCTTCGCGGGTTGCGCGTCACGGCGGGGATGATCGCGGGCCTGGTTGCCACTGGCCACACGCGGGCGGAGATTTTGAAGTTGTATCCGTATCTTGAAGATGAGGACATCGCGCAAGCGCTGAAGTATGCCGCGTGGCGGGCGGAAGAAATTGAGTTGCCGCTCCAGCCGGCATGAAGCTGCTGGTGGACATGAACCTGTCGCCGGACTGGGTGGCGGTTCTCGAACAGGCCGGTTGGGAAACGGTACACTGGTCAAGCGTCGGCAATCTTCACGCGGCTGATTCTGAAATCATGGCTTGGGCAAAGCAAAATAGTTGTGTTGTTTTCACGCACGATTTGGATTTTGGGACGGTGCTGGCGCTGACCCAGGCGGAAGGACCGAGCGTGATTCAAGTTCGCACGCAAGATGTGACACCTTCGGCAATCGGAAAACTTGTGGTCAACGCGCTCCGACAATTTCAGTCGCAGCTCGAAAAGGGTGCGTTGATCGTGCTCGACGAGGCCAATGCTCGTGCCCGTGTCCTGCCGCTGAAAATTTGAGCGAACCTCATCACCGCGGCACTCATAATTTCCCCATCAAACTTTTTGCGCGGTGAACCCAGACGCGGTCACGCTTGCGCTGGAACGCTGGGGCATGTACGTCATCGCCGATCACGTCCTGAAGTTCGGGACGGGCGAGTTCCGGTTGGTTTTTGGCAAGGTAAAGCTCGGCCAGTTGCACTTTGGCGCGGGCGTAAGAGTGTTCTGCAGTGACCTGTTGCCAGATTTTCAGGGCGGCGTCCGTTTCGCCCTGCGCGGTCAGGGTTTCGGCCAGCGCCATCATGGTGTAGCCGTATTCGTGCTTGGGATTTTCAGCGATGACACCTTCGAGCAACGGACGGGCTGCGGCGGCGCGTTTTTGCCGGAGCAGGCATTGGCCAAGGTGGGCGCGCGTGTCCAAGTCTTTCGGGTCGCGTTCCATCGCCGCGCGGTAGGAGGCTTCGGCCTTTTCCAATTTGCCCTGCTGAAAGTAAATGTCGCCGAGTTGCGAGTGATGATGCGCCTTGTCGAGATGATGGATTTGGGCCTGAAGCTGTTTGATGCGGCGCCGGTCGTGCGCGCCGGGCAGTTCAAATCCTTGCATTGATGAAGGCGTTGCGCGATAGACCATGAAATAATAAAGAATCGCCGACAACCCCCAGCCGATGAAAATGAACAGCGCCCAAATCCATTCGCGGTTGCGGATGGCATGGACGAACATCCAGATTTGGAAGGCGGTCATCACAAGCCAGACGGGACTGGTGAGGAGGTAACTCCAGGCCGTGAAATCGGTGAGGAGCGAGGCGAACATGGCCCGAAGATTAGGCACGCTGGACGGATGAAGCAATCAAACTTCATTCCCGGCCGCTGCTCTGGTAAAAACGCGTATGGCAAAACGAACTCGCGCACGGCGAAATTCAGCAACGGCGGCGTTGCGCCGCGCTTACGAACTCATGCGCGCACGGTCCAGTCATCAACATTGGTGGCCGGGCGAAACGCCGTTTGAGGTTTGCGTCGGCGCGATCCTCACCCAAAACACCGCATGGTCGAACGTTGAGCGCGCCATCGCCAATTTGAAAGCGGCGCGGGTGCTCGAACCGGGAAAATTGTTCGCGCTGCCGGAACGCAAACTGGCGGAACTGATTCGCCCCGCCGGTTATTTCAACGTCAAGGCCCGCCGGTTACGGTCCTTTTTGCGCGTGCTCGTGGAAACATTCGGCGGTGATTTAAAAAAACTTTTTGCCGGTGAAACTTCCATCATTCGCGAGCGATTGCTGGGCATCCACGGTGTCGGGCCGGAAACGGCGGACAGCCTGCTGCTTTACGCCGGGGGACATCAGAGCTTCGTGATTGACGCCTACACGAAACGGATTTTTCTGCGGCATGATTGGAGTCCAGCAGCACAAAGTAGAAAGCGGAAAGCAGAAAAACCGCGCGCCCGACCGGATGGTTTCGCTTACGACGATTTGAAGGCGTTGTGCGAGACGGCGTTGGGCCAGAAATCGGGCGCAGCGCGACTCGATTACTGGCAGGATTATCACGCGCAACTGGTGATGGTGGGAAAGCATTTTTGCCGGACGCGCGCGCCGCGTTGCGAAGGGTGTCCCTTGAAGTCGCTATTGCCGCGAAAAGTAAAATTCGTCACCTGAAGCCAAACTGCCCGCTTGTTTTTGCCGCGTTTCCCGTTAATTTTTGCCGGTCACTCGCATGAATTCGACACTCATCATCGTGCCGACCTACAACGAACGGGAAAATCTCCCGAGCATGGCGCAGAAGCTTTTGTCACTCCCGGTCGCGGTGGACATGCTGGTGGTGGACGACAATTCGCCGGACGGCACCGGCAAAATCGCCGACGAACTGGCCGCGAAACATCCATCCATCCACGTCTTGCATCAGGAGGAAAAAAACGGCCTGGGCCGCGCCTACATCGCCGGGTTCAAATGGGCGCTCGAACGCGGCTATGAATTCGTTTTCGAGATGGACTGTGATTTTTCGCACAACCCGGACGATGTGCCGATGTTTCTCGACGCGGCAAAAAATCAAAATGCCGACCTCGTGCTCGGCTCGCGTTACACCGGCGGCGTGCGCGTCGTGAACTGGCCGCTCAAGCGGCTGCTGTTGAGCCGTTGCGCCGGCATTTACGTCTGGCTCATCACCGGCATGCCGATCACCGACCCGACCGGCGGTTACAAATGTTTCCGTCGCCGCGCACTGCAAGCCCTCAATCTGGATGTCGTCCACTCCAACGGCTACAGTTTTCAGATTGAAATGACCCACCGGCTCTGGATGGACGGAATGAAAATCGTCGAAGTGCCCATCATTTTTACCGAACGCGCCGAGGGCCACTCCAAAATATCGCGTTACATTGTGGCTGAAGCGCTGTGGGTGGTCTGGCGGCTGTGGCTGCGCAACGGCCTGCGCCGCTGGCCCCGCAAGCGCTAACGATTATTCGTGCCGCGGGTGGTGCTGACCGAAGGTCACATTTTTTCAAAGCGGCATCGTGAATCAACGGCCGCTGCATCTAAGGTTTTGACCGCAACGCGAAATTCAATTATCATTGTTCCATTGCCTGTGAAAATCACACATTGTCTGTTTGCGCTTGCGGCCATCTCGTTGACCGCCTGTTCCACCACCAACCGCACAAATCATGGTTCGGCCAGGCCCGATCCGGAGACGGTGTTGGTTACCTACCACGTTAAGTCCGGCAACGAGGCGGAGTTTCAGGCAATGCTTTTCCGCGCCTGGCAGATTTACCGGTCGGAGCATTTGGTGTATGCGGAGCCGCATATCATGGTTCGGGACACGGAAGACGGAGGCAAGACTCGCTACGTCGAGATTTTTACGTGGGTCAGCCATGCCGCACCGGAGCACGCTCCCGATTCGGTGAAGACGATTTGGAAGCAAGAGCACTCGTTGTGCGAGGAGCGCAACGGGCATAGCGGCATCGAAGGCGGAGAGGTTGAGTTTCTTACCGGGAAACGCCACACCCCGCGGTGGCCGTGATGCAATGACGGGGTCCAATGGATTAAGCACGGTGGCTCACACAACTTCTGTGTTCTGGCACGCTGCCACCGCCACCATAATCAAAAGGCCAGTCGGTCCGTCCGGGAATGTTGCCTGGATGGTCTGCCGTCGGCGCTTTTGACGCGCGATACGGAAAGGGGGTCTGTATGCAGTTGCGGAATTTTGTATTTGTGTCAAATTCTTCCCCATGAAAGCCCGAGTTCTCATCACGGCGGCAGTGACATTGATGTTCAGCCTGTCCGCCGGTTTGTCTCAAACTCATGCCATGCCGAAAGTCGGTGATACCGCGCCGCTGTTCACCGGCCAGGACCAGGACGGCAAAACGGTGAAGCTGGCCGATCTCATCGGCAAAAAAGTCGTGTTGCTCTATTTTTATCCGAAGGATTTCACCAGCGGTTGCACCAAGGAGGCCTGCGGTTTCCGGGATCGCATGAGTGAGTTGCAGAAGGACAACGTCGAAATCATCGGTGTGAGTTTTGATTCCGCTGAAAGCCACCAAAAATTCATCACCCAATATAATCTGAACTTTCGACTGCTGGCCGACCCCTATGGAACAATCGTTAATACTTACGGCGTAAAATGGGGCAACCGGAAACTGGCCCGCCGCGTCAGCTTTCTCATCGGGCTCGACGGCAAAATTGTCCACATCACCGACGCGGCCAATCCCGAGGTCCATTTCAGTGAAATGAAGGCGGCCATCGCCGGCTTGAAAAAGAGCTGAACTGCGAAATCCCGGCTCGTCAAAACCCGCGCCGGCTGGTAAACTTCGGACGTGGAGTGGTGGTTTAAAAGCCGGGTCGTGGCCCGGGCGCGCGATTTGTTCCGACGTCACTGGCAAGGCGCGCTGCGCTGGCGCGAAAAATTTGTCTTCAAAGAGGAGGCTTTCCACCTGGTACTGGCCGGAATTGTCGGTCTTATCGGCGGTTTGGTGAACCTTTTCTTTTTTTATGCCGTGCATTTTATGCAACCCGGTGACCCGGTGGAGTTCGCGGAAAAACTGCCGGATTGGGAGCGCCTGCTGGTGCCGACCTTGGGCGGATTGGTGGCCGGCCTCATTTTGTATTGGGGTATCCGCCTGGTGGGACGGCAAGGTTCAAGCGATTTGCTGGAGGTGGTTGTCGCCGGCGACGGACGGTTGCCATTCCGCACGGAATCGGTAAAAACGGCGTCGGCGCTGGTGAGCATCGCCACGGGGGCGTCCATCGGACGCGAAGGCGGCATCACGCAACTGTCGGCCACACTGGCATCGAAGCTCGGGCAACTGGCGAAGTGGCCGCCCTACCGGCTGCGATTGCTGGTCGGGTGTGGCGCTTCGGCGGGCATCGCGGCGGCCTACAACGCGCCCATCGCGGGCGCGGTGTTCGCATCGCTGATCGTTCTCGGCAATTTTTCCATGAGCCTCTTTGCGCCGCTCGTGTGCGCGTCGGTGATCGCGACGACCGTGTCGCGGAGTTTCTTCGGGATTGAACCCTGGTACCAGGTGCCGGTGTTTCCAGCCACGACTCCGGCGCAGTTGCCCTGGTTTATTTTGATGGGCGTGCTCTGCGGTGGCGTGAGTGCGCTCTTTTTGAAGCTGTTGCGGGGAAGCCGGGAGCGGTTCAACCAGCTCCATTGGCCGATTTATGTGAAGCTGACGCTGGCCGGGTTGATCGTGGGCGGCATCGCCATCCTCTTTCCCGGCGTGTGCGGAAACGGATACTATGTGACGAACAGAATTTTGCAGGGCGATTTCGCGGATGCTTCCAATCCGCTGCCCGAATTAGGCGGCGTGTTTCTGGCCAAACTGCTGGCGACCGTGGCGACGGTCGGTGCGGGAACGGTCGGCGGCGTGTTCACGCCCACGTTGTTTCTGGGCGCGGGGGCGGGCGCTTTGTTTGGCGTGGCGCTGCACCTGCTCGGCGGCGCGCCGGGCGAGCCGGCGGGCGCGTTTGCGCTGGTCGGAATGGGCGCCATGCTGGCGGGCACGACCAAATCGCCATTGCTGGCGATGATCATGGCCTTTGAAATTTCCCTGGATTACTCGCTCATGCCGGCGTTGATGCTGGCGTGCGTGGTGTCCGTGCTCGTGGCGCGGCAATTGCACGGAGATTCCATCTATACCGAGCACATGCGCCTGAAAGGTTTGTCGCTCCAGCCGGAAAGCGACCAGGCGGGCGTGGCCATGGAGAAGACCGTGGGCGACCTGATGCGCGCGCCGATTCCGCCCTTGCGCGAGACGACGACGTTCCGGCAAATCGCCGACCGGTTTCTCGTCAGTTCCAACAATTTTCTGCCCATCGTGGACGCCGGACAACAGTTCATCGGCGTCGTGGCGTTGCAGGATTTAAAGGAGTTTTTGAACACCAGCCAGAATTTCGACGGAGTCATCGCCTTCGACGTGATGCGGCCGCCGCCCAAATTCCTTACGCCCGGCCAACGGTTGCTCGACGCGTTGCCGGTCGTGCTGGAAAGCGAACTGCGCAACGTGCCGGTGGTCAACAGCCCGGAGGAAAAACGGCTCGTCGGGTCCGTTTCCCGCGCCGAAGTCCTCGCCATCTTTTCCCAAGCCATTGCGGAAAAAAGCAAGCTGGCCGGCTGAAAAGACTTTTTCACGCCCGCCCGAATCCCTAACTTGGAGCGTGCCGTTCAAAATCGGCGACCAGTTTACTTTGACGGTTCACGACCTCGCGTTCGGCGGTGAAGGCGTGGGGCGGGTGGATGGTTTTGTCGTGTTCGTGCCGTTTGTGCTGGTCGGCGAAGTTGTCGAAGCGGAAATCCGGGAGGTGAAAAAAAATTTTGCCCGCGCCCGGCTGTTGCGCGTCGTGCGACCGTCGCCGGAGCGCGTCGAGCCGGCCTGCCGCTACTTCGGCGCGTGCGGTGGCTGCCAGTATCAGCATCTGGAATACACAGCCCAGTTGCGGCTCAAGCAGAGGCAGGTTGCCGATTTATTCGAGCACATCGGCAAATTTTCCCCCGACCTTGTCGGGGCGGTCGTTCCCTGTCCGCAACCGTTTGGTTACCGCAATCGCATCATGATTCGGAGCCAGTGGAACAAACCGGAGCAAAAACTGAACCTCGGTTTCGTGCGTTGGGACGGCGGCCTGGTCGAAGACATCGAGGAATGTCGGCTTGCCGAGGCGGCGCTGAATCAGGAAATCCGGCGCGTCCGCCAAAACCCGCCGCCGAAGGGCGGCCTCAAGGTCGTCTTGCGGATTCCGCCGGAAAATTGGGACGTGCCGCCGGATTCGTTTTTCCAGAACAATTTTTTTCTGTTGCCGAAGCTGGTTGAAACCGTCCGCGAATTTCTGCGCGCGGGCGGCGCCCGGCATTTGGTTGATTTATATTGCGGTGTCGGATTTTTCAGCATTGAACTGGCGGACGCAGTTGAATCGTTCGTCGGAGTTGAATACGACCAGCGCGCCATCCAATCGGCGCGGCACAACGCCGCGGCCCGCAACATCGGCAACGGCCGGTTCATGGCCGCGACCGGCGAGGAGGTTTTGCCGGAATTGCTTGAGCGCTTTTCGCTGCCAATGACAACGGTCATTCTCGACCCGCCGCGCAAAGGCTGTCTGCCGCGGACGCTGCAATTTCTGCGTGAAACGCCGCCGGCGCAAATTGTTTATGTCTCGTGCCATCCGGCGACGATGGCGCGGGACTTGAACGTTTTATGCGGCAACGATGTCTTTAACTTGGTGCGCGTGAGGCCGCTGGACATGTTTCCGCAAACACAGCATGTGGAATGCGTGGCTGACGTGCGCGCCGGGCAAAGTAGTCTTGCCAAGCGGCAAAACATGGGTTCAACTGGGGCAGCCCGATGACAACAGAAACACGCAACGATCCGCGGAGAAATTTTGTTCCGCGCTTTCTGCCGTGGCTGCTGGCGGCGGTGGCACTGGCGGTTTATTGGTTCACTCTGAACCGCTGGGTGTCGCAGCTCAACCTGGCCGCGGTAGCCAAAATTTCGGGCTGGATGTGGCGGCCGGAATTGGCCAATCCGCTTCTGTTTCTCGTCACCTATCCCTTCCGCTGGCTGCCGGCGGCACAAATTCCCATCGCGTTGAATGTTTTGTCCGCCGTGTGCGCCGCCGCCACGCTAGGCTTGCTCGCGCGTTCGGTCGCGCTGCTGCCGCACGACCGCACGGACGCGCAACGCCGGCGCGAGCGCAGCGATTTTTCGTTTCTGACGATTGGCAGCGCGTGGTTGCCGCCGGTTTTGGCGGTGGCGGCTTGCGGTCTGCAACTGACGTTCTGGGAGGACGCGACGAGTTTCACGGGTGAAATATTTGACTTGTTGTTGTTCGCATTGGTGATTTGGCTGTTGCTGGAATACCGGCTGGACGAACGGGTGGGGCGTTTGTATCTGGCCGCAGCCATCTATGGCGCGGGGATGGTGGAGAACTGGGCGATGGTGGGATTTTTCCCGGTGTTCATTGCTGCGATCATCTGGATTCGCGGGCTGGGCTTTTTTAATCTGCGCTTTCTCCAGCGGCTGGTGCTGTGCGGTCTGGCGGCGATGTCATTGGCCCTGCTTTTGCCGACATGCGCAGCCGTTTCTGACAGGCTGGCCGGTGCATCCTGGTGGCTGGCGTTAAAATCCAGTCTGGCGCCGCAATTCACCGTGCTGAAACTCTATTTTCTCTCGGTCATCCACCCGCAACAATATTTTGAGATACTGTCGTTGTCAGTGGCCTACCTGATACCGGTGTTCGTGCTGGCGATTCGCTGGCAGTCGTCCTTTGGCGACAGCAGCCGGATGGGCATGGCGCTGGCGAGTTTCATGTTTCACGTGGTGCATGCAATCATCCTTTTTATCTGCATCTGGCTGGTGTTTGATCCGCCATTCAGCCCCCGCGAAAAAGGTTTTGGATTGACGTTCTACTATCTCATCGCGTTGAGCGTGGGTTACTACAGTGGATACTTTCTGCTGGTGTTTGGCAAAAAGGCCTTCAGCCGCTCGCAACCGCCGCCGCCGGAGCCGCTTCAATTTTTGAATCCGTTCATTGTCACTGGCGTGTTCGTGCTGGCGGCCTTGGCCATCACGGGGCTGGTCTATAAAAACACGCCGCAGGTTCGTGGGGTCAATGACAACACGCTCGCTCAATATGCGTCGTTCCTGGAGGAAAATTTGCCGCACCGCGGAGGCTATTTGTTGTCCGATGATCCTCAGAATTTGTTTCTCGCGCAGGCGGCGCTGGTCCGTGATGGCCGGGCCGGGGAATATGTGCCGCTCGACTCGGAATCCCTGGTCGTGCCGGCGTATCACCGCTTTTTGCACCACGAATTTCCACAAAAGTGGCCGGAACTGGTCTCGGCCACGCAAAACAATGCGCTCAATCCTCTGGGGTTAATCGGCGTTTTGAATCTGCTTTCCAAAACCAATGAGCTTTACTACCTGCACCCCAGCTTCGGCTATTACTTTGAACAATTTTATCTGGAGCCGCACGGCTCGGTTTACAAATTAAAACCGCTTCCCGACGAGACCCTCCTGCCGCCGCCGCCGGATCAAAGTCAAATCGCTGAAAATGAAGCCTTCTGGTCGCGCTTGGAAGCCGATGCGTTTCCGGCCATCGAGCAGGGAATCGCGCCATTCGATCCCGATGTGCCCAGGACCTTTGGGCAACGCCTCCTGGCGCGCCTCCATAGTATGCCCGAGCAAAATCCAAATGCGGTCATCGCCGGCACTTTTTATTCGCGCGACCTCGATTTCTGGGGTGTTCAGTTGCAGCGCGCCGGTAAACCGGAAAAGGCCGCCGACTGTTTTAAAATGGCGCAAGAACTCAATCCGGACAATATCGCTGCGCAAGTCAATCTCCGCTTCAACCAGGACCTGCTGGCCGGGCGCACCGCGCCGGTGGACCCGTCCAAGGTCACGAGAGACCAATTCGGCAGGTATCACAACTGGAATGAGGTCATCAACGCCTGCGGGCCGTTTGACGAGCCGAGCTTCTGTTTCGCAAACGGCCTCCTGTTGGCAAGAGACAACGGATATTTTCGCCAGGCCGTCGCGTCGTTCAACCGGGTTCGTGAACTCGACCCGGATTATCTGCCCGCGCGGTTCTACTTGGCGCAGATTTATCTTTATTCCCGCCTGCCCGACCCCGCGCTCGAAGTGCTCCATGATCCGCTCACGCAGCCCGCAAAATTCTCGCTCACGGATTCCAATTCCACCGAACTCAACGTTCTGGCCGCCGGGGCCTATTTCCAGGAAACCAACCTCGCACAGGGCACCCGGTTGCTCGAATTGGAAATCGCCCGCCACCCGGACGACAACAATCTGCTGGCCGTCACCGTGCAGGCCTTTGGGATGCGTGGCCTGTACACCAACGCGCTGGCCGTTATTGACCGCAAATTGACGCTGGCACCCGACGATCCGACCTGGCTGTACGGCAAAGGCTACGCGTGCCTGCAGCTTCACGCCTACGACAATGCCGTTGCCGCCTTCACGCGTGTGCTCGCCGTCCAAACGACCAACGCCGACGCGCGCTTCTACCGCGCGCAGGCCTACCTCGACGCCGGCAAACTCGACGCCGCGCGCGCCGATTACCTTCAATTGCAGCAAACTTTCACGAATTCGTTCCCGGTCGCCAACGGCCTCGGCGAGATCGCCTGGCGCAAACACGAGACCAATGAGGCCATCAGAAATTACAAAATTTATCTGGCCAACGCGAATACCAACACCACCCAGGCCACCAACATCATTCTGCGGCTCCGCCAACTCGAAGGCCATTCACCCTGAAACGCGCCAATGCGCGTCACCCACATCATTACCCGGCTGATTGTCGGCGGCGCGCAGGAAAACACCGTCGCCACCGTCCTCGGTCTGCGCCAAAAATCCGATGTGGCCGTTGATTTGATTTCCGGTCCCACCACCGGCCCGGAAGGTTCGATCGAATCCGAACTCGCCCGCACGCCCGGAATCCTCACGCGCGTCTCCGAGCTCGTCCGCCCCATTCATCCGTGGAAGGATTGGATGGCGCTGCGCCGGCTCACGGAAGTTTTCCGGCGAACCAGGCCCGACATCGTTCACACGCATAGCGGCAAGGCCGGCATTGTCGGCCGCCTCGCCGCGCAACGCGCCGGGGTTCCGCTCGTGATCCACACCATCCACGGCCCGTCATTCGGAAATTTTCAGAACGCACTTTCCAATTTTGCCTTTCGCGCCGCCGAACAAGTTGCCGCCCGCGCCACGACACATTTCGTCGTCGTCGCCGATGCCATGAAAACCCAGTACCGCGCCGCCGGCATTGGCCGGCCGGAGCAATACACGAAAATTTTCAGCGGCTTTCCGCTCGAGCCGTTTCTCGCGGCGAAAAACGACCCCGCCATCCGCGCGCAATTTGGTTTGCAGCCCGGCGATTTCGTCGTCGGCAAAATCGCGCGACTGTTCAAACTGAAGGGCCATGACGATTTGTTCGCCGTCGCGCCCGAACTCGTCCGCCGCTGCCCGCAAATCAAATTTCTGATTGTCGGCGATGGCGAATGGCGCGCACGATTTGAAAATCTCGCAAAATCTCTCGGCCTCGAACGCCATTTCGTTTTCACCGGCCTCATTCCGCCCGCCGGAATACCCTCTCTGGTCGGCATCATGGACGCGCTGGTGCATCTGTCGCTGCGTGAAGGTTTGCCGCGTGCCCTGCCGCAGGCGCTCGCCACCGCCAAACCCGTCGTCGCTGCCGATTGTGATGGTGCCAGCGAAGTTTGTCTCGATGGCCAGACTGGATTTTTAGTCCAGCCCGGCGATTTGACCGGTTTGAAAAATCGCATGCTTCAACTGGCCGGCGATGCCGGGTTGCGCGAAAAACTTGGCCGCTGCGGACAACAATTTGTCCGCGAAAATTTCGCCGTCGAAAAAATGGTGGACGCCATTTACAATCTTTATTTGAAACTGGCCGCCGAACACGGCCTGCGCTTGTGAGCTTTCCATTTAATTATTTTCTCGCCGCGTTTGCGGGCGCGTTTTTAACGACGTTGCTCGCGCTGCCCTGCTGGCGCGAATGGTGCCTGCGCGTCAATCTGGTGGATGACCCCGGCCGGCGCAAAATCCACGACGCGCCGATCCCGCTGGCGGGCGGATTCGCCGTGCTCACCGGCATTTTGCTGCCGCTCGTGGTGGGGGCGCTGTTCGCCTCGTCCAGCATCGAAAATCCCCGCGTGCTCCCGCCCATCGCTTACGGCTTCAGCCGCCGCGCACTGGAGCTGGCCGCCATCGCCTTCGGCGCGATTGCCATAACCTTGCTCGGCTGGCTCGACGACAAACATGAGTTGAAACCGCTGCCGAAATTCGCCGGGCAGTTGCTGGTCGCCATGGTTGTCGCCATGGCGTGCAAACGCATTACGTTGTTTGTCCACAGCGAAGTTTTCAGCTACGCCATCACGATTCTGTGGCTGCTCACCGTTATCAACGCCTTCAATTTCATGGACAACATGAACGGCCTTTGCGCCGGGCTGGGCGCGATCGGCGCGTTGCTGTTCGCCATCATCGCCGCCACCAACGGCGAATACCTCGTGGCGCTTACCGGGTTTTTGATGTGCGGCGCGCTGCTGGGTTTTCTGCCGTATAATTTCCCGAACGCCCGCGCGTTTCTCGGTGACGCGGGAAGCCATCTCGTCGGCTATCTGCTCGCGGTGATGGCCATCCTGCCGCACTTTTACACGAAACAAAATCCGCGACCGCTCGCCGTGCTCTCGCCCTTGCCGGTGCTGGCCGTGCCGCTGGCCGACCTGGCGTGGGTCGTGATTTGGCGGACAGTCAACCGCAAACCATTCTGGATCGGTGACACAAACCATCTCTCGCACCGGCTCGTGCGCGCAGGGCTCAACCAGACCCGCGCGGTGCTCGTCATCTGGCTGATAGCCGTCATAATCGGCATCTTCGCTGTGTTGTGATGCCCTCACCCCGGCCCTCTCCCGTCCGACGGGAGAGGGAGAATTATCGTCAGTCAGTCGCAATGTCGGACGCGGTAGGAAATTCCGCGAATCGGTCATTATTGTTCCCTCTCCCATCAGAATGGGAGAGGGTCAGGGTGAGGGTAATTCGTGTCCATTCGCAGTTTGTTTTCCATTCCAAATCCGATAAAATTCGCTCCGTGAAACTGCTCTTCATCGGCGACATCGTGGGCCAACCGGGACGCAACGCGGTCAAGGAACTGCTGCCCGAATTACGCGAACAACATGCGCTCGATTTCGTCATTGCCAACGGCGAAAACTCCGCCGGCGGCTCCGGCATCACGCCCAGGACCGCGGAGGAAATCTTCTCCGCCGGCGTGGATGTCATCACGAGCGGCGACCATTTGTGGGACCAGAAGGAAGTCATGGAACTGCTCGCGAACGAGAAACGCTTTCTCCGTCCGCTCAATTATCCTCCCGGCACGCCGGGGCAGGGAAGCGGAGTGTTTGAAGTCCAAAGTCCAAAGTCCAAAGTCCAAAGTCCGATTTCCGTTGGCGTTTTGAATGTGCAGGGCCGGACGTTCATGCCGCCATTGGAACATCCGTTTCTCGTCGCCGCCGACCAAGTCAAGTGGCTGCGCGAGCTGACGAAAATCATCTTCGTGGATTTTCACGCCGAGGCGACCTCGGAAAAGATTGCGTTCGCACGTTTTCTGGACGGGCAGGTGAGCGCGGTGGTGGGCACGCACACGCATGTGCAAACGGCGGACGAACAGATTTTCCCCGGCGGCACGGCGTATCTGACCGACGCCGGCTTCACCGGCCCGCACGAAAGTGTGCTGGGCCGCGAAATCGAGCCGGTCATCCGCCGGTTCCTCACCAACATGCCTCAGCGGTTTGACGTAGCGAAAGACCGCGTGCTGCTTCTCGGTGCGGTGATTGAAATTGATGAGGCAACAGGGAAAGCGATAAGAATTCAGCGCCTCTCGGAAGCGATGAGCGGCTGACGCCTCCCGCCGACCTGCAATTGGGGACGTTCCGGTTGGCGATGTTGCGGGCAAAGGAATTTCACACGTGAGAACAATCCGTTGGACTGAATACAGTGAATTGACGGCCCTGTTCTTTATCCAATCAATGGCCGTTGCTATTTGGATGGTGCCGTTGAGCATGGTGTTCGCGGCTCACGGCTTGCGTGGCCTGGCGCCCTACGCCTTCGCCGCCGCCGCTCTTGCGACGTTCGTTTCACCATTGATCTTCGGGGCGATGGCGGACCGGCACGCTTCACCGGTGAAAGTGTTGCGCGGGCTGTCCGTGGCCAGCGCCGCCGCCATGACCCTCTTCGCCTGGAGCGTCAAACAAGGGTGGCCGCCGGGACTGGTGCTGTTGGTGGTCCAGATTTATGCGCTTTGTGCCGCTCCCACCGGAAGTATCGTCACCGCCATCACCTTTTCGCGCCTGCAAAATTCCCAGCGCGAGTTCGGGCCGGGCCGGGCCGGAGCGACCGTGGGCTGGATGTCCGGCTGCTGGCTGGTGAGCGCGCTGAATGCCGACGCTTCACCGCTGGCGGGATTCACCAGCGCGGCGACGTGGCTGACGCTGGCGGCCTTTACTTTTCTGTTGCCCAGCGTGCCGCCGCCGCAATCCGCCGGACACCCGACGCTGTGGCAACGGCTCGGCTGGGACGCATTCGCGCTGCTGAAAAATCACGACCATTGCGTGGTGTTCATCACGGTGGCGTTGTTCAGCATTCCGCTGGCGGCATTTTATCCGTTCACACCGCTCCACTTGCAAGCCCTCGGATTCAAACACGTCTCTGCCTGGATGACGCTGGGGCAAACGACGGAGTTCATCGCCATGTTCTCCCTGGCCGGACTGTTTTTGCGCTGGCGGTTGAAATGGATCTTTGCCGCCGGGCTGGGGTTCGGCGTGCTGCGCTTCGCCCTTTGTGCGCTCGACGGCAAGGGGTGGTTGCTGGCCGGCACCACCCTGCATGGCTTGTCCTACACTCTGTATTTCATCACCGCCCAAATTTACATAGACGAACGGGTGGGTTCCGAGTGGCGGGCGCGGGCACAGGCGCTGATGACGCTGATGACCAATGGCGTGGGTAACCTTACCGGCTATCTCTGCACGGGTTGGTGGTTCGCCGCCTGCGCGCGTCCGGTCGGCACGCAATGGTCATTATTTTGGGGCGTTCTGGCGGCAGCCGTGGCGGCGGTGCTGGTTTATTTTCTAACGGCGTATCATGGAAGAGAGATAAAAACTCAACGCGTGGCGGAAACAACATAATTAACTGAGTGGTGAAGAAATTAAATCATCCAAGCGCTTGATCAGGCTCGACATGATTCGATGAGAAAACAAACGAATGGCCAGTTCGATGAGTAAACAAACCCAATCGCCACGGGACGCCAGCGAAGTTCCGGATTAAGGTTTGTAACCCTTTGCGGCTGGCGATAGTCTCACCGGCAGCCAGTTTCCCCGGTGCGCCGTTGGAATGCATCTGAGGGCCACTGCAAACAACCAATCAAACCACAATATAAACACATGACGGCAAATAAATTCGCAATCGCCCTGGCCGGCGCCATCCTGGTGGTGGGCGTCCTCGTCCCGGCCCAGGCCCAGGACAAAAAGGTGGATCCGACAGGAACCTACCTCTGGACCGTGCCGGGACGTAACGGCGGGCCGGACCGGACGAACACCCTCGTGCTGAAGCTGGACGGGGACAAGCTGACCGGCAAGCTGACCGCGCCGGGCCGCGGTGGCCAAACCACCGCCACGGAAATCAGCGACGGCAAAATCACTGGCGCGGACGTTTCGTTCTGCGTGGTTCGCACGTTCAACGACAACATGGTCACGAACAAATACTCGGGCACACTCGCAGACGGCGTCATCAAGGGCAAAATGGAATTCGAACGGAACGGTGAAACCCAATCCCGTGATTGGGAGGCGAAGTTGCAGAAATAATCCACCGCTTTCAATCAAACGGACAATTCACGCGCAGCCGAAAGGCTGCGCGTTCATTTTTGGGGAGGGCAAACCGCCGGACCGCAACAAGACCTCGGCAAACTTATCGCCAGCGGGTCCAGTCCACGTCGGGGAAAATGTTGTCGCGCGATTCGACTTCGTGCAGCCACGGTTCGTCCACGGATGTGGCCATGAGCTGCTCGTACAGGGTGAGGAACCGGAGCAGATGGTCTTTCACGCGGCGGCGCGCGTAATCGGGACTGGTGCCCGCGCGCAGAATGAACGGCCAGTCGCTGGCCTGCGCGAGCAGCAATTCCCGCGCGGCCTGCCGCAACGCGCGAGCCGACAGGGGACCGGGTTTTTTAAACCGCCGCGCCAGTTTGGTCATCCGTTCCTGCGCCACGTGCAGGTGTGGATAAATCCATTCGTTCTTCTCGTTCAGCCACGTGCGGTAATAACCTTCCTCGCCCCAGCTTGACGCGCTGGGCGTGACGATTTGGTTGGTCGGATGCCGCTGTAGATATTCGCTGGGCGTCACGAGCACGATGGCTTTCTGGTCGTGGAAGGCCTTGCGCGCAAAATAATCCAGAAATTCCGGCCCTTCATACCACCAATGTCCGAACAATTCCGCATCATACGGCGCCACCACAAGCGGCGGGCGTCCGAGGACGGCGGCCACTCTTTCCGCCTGGGCGACGCGTTGGCCCAAAAAATGTCCGGCGTGTTCCGCCGCTGCCTGCAAGGCCGCATCGCGCCGGTAAATTTCCTTGTTTGCCGACCCGCCGGTGATGCGATAATACTTGACGCCGGTGAAGCCGCGCGTTTCCGGCGACGGCAGGTGTGGTTTCACGTAATCGAAATCGAGGTCGAAACCGATATCACGGTAGAAATCACGGTAGCGCGGATCGCCCGGATAACCTTCCTGCCGGCTCCAGACCTGCCGTGAGGAATCCAGATCGCGGCCAAAGGCGGCGAGGCCATTGGGCGTGAAAATGGGCGCGAACGTGCCGTAACGGGGTCGCGGTTTGGCGTAAAGCAAACCATGCGAGTCAAGAATGAACCAGCGGATGTTCGCCTCCTGTAAAAATTTTTCGACCGCTTCCACGTAGGCGCATTCCGGCAGCCAGATGCCGCGCGGGTCGCGGCCGAAACAACTGCGATAGTGATCGCGCGCCGTCAAAATTTGCGCGCGGAGGGACGGTGGATGATTCGCCAGCAATGGCAGGAGCGCGTGCGTCGCCGCGGTGGTGATGATTTCCAGCCGGCCTTCGTCCTGGAACTGGCGGAACGCGCCAACGAGGTCGCGTTTGTAAAAAAACCAGGTGTCCCGAACCGAGGTGAAGCGCTGATGATACATCCACGCCAGTTCGCGGAAGGCGCGGTCCCAGTGTGTGCGGTGAATTTCCTTTTCGGCCAGCTCGATGAGGCCGTTCAAATGCCGCTCGTAGCGGTTGCGCAACAGCGGGTCGCGCAGCATGGCGCACAACGGCGGCGAGAGCGACAGCGTCAGGGGCGCGTCCACGCCGTCGCGCCGCCAGCCATCCATGATTTGGAGCAGCGGAAGATAGGTTTCGGTGACGGCTTCAAACAACCAGCTTTCCTCCAGAAACTTTTCATGTTCCGGATGGCGCACAAACGGCAGGTGCGCGTGTAAGACGAGGGATAAATAGCCTTGCATGACCCTGGAAAATTATATGTCGAGCCTGTCTGAAAGCCATTCCGCAACGGGCCTGGACCTGACCAGCATGACAATCCCGAGCACCGATGGAATGGTCAGCAACGCACAATGAACTTTTCCGACGGGAAGGTGATGAACGAGATGGTCGGCCACATACAAACCTTCCATAAGCAGACTCACGCCGATGATTGCCACGGCGACGAAGCGGACCAACATCAAGGCTCCTCGTTGCGGCGCGTCCATGAGGTTCAAACGTTGTCCGGCGACGGCGGTTTCAACGCGGGATCCTGCGGATGCGCGCCAACGTCGCCGCGATATTCGGTGGTCCGGCTGAATTTCAAGTCCGCCGCACGCGCCTCCGTGCCGTCGGCGGAAACGGCCACGGCGGGCAGTTCGTATTTGCCGTCCGGCAACGCGAAACGAAAACTGAACGAGCCGTCAGGGCGCAATTTGATTTCGCGGCCGTCGAGCGTGACTTTGGCCGTCGGCTCGGTGGCGCCGTAAACAACCAGTTCCGCGTTGACGTTGAACCAGAATCCCTTCGGTTGTTCCGCACCGCCGAACGGACTTGAAAGGCTGGAGACCCCGAGCGAGGAGATTTCGCGCGCGAGTTTGCGGCGGATCAGTTCGGTGATTTCCAGCGAGCCCATCCAGACACGGCGCACTTCGTCCAGGCTGATGATTTTGGCCAGGGCTTCTTCCTGTTGCGAAGTCCACGCCGCGGGTGGCGTGGCGGTCGCGCGCGGCAGGCCGGGATGGCCGTGCCGGCGGAGTTCTTCGATGGCCTGCGCCAGCGGGAGGTTTTCCAGCACGGCCTGTTTGATGGTTTGAATCAGTTTCGAAAAGGGAAATTCAAACGGGATGGTGGCAAATTCAACTTCGGTTTCCACGGCCGCGGCGTCCGGCGGCGTGACGGTGGTGCCGGAAGCGGCGACGCGCAGCCAACGGCCCACCGGTGAATAGTAGCCGAGTTCGGCAGCGTAGGAATCTCCCGCGCGCTCGACGTGCGCGAACCAATGGCGCGATTCCGGGTGGACGTGAATTTCGTAGAGCGGATGGCCTTCGATTTTGCCCGCGTAAATGCGGAGAATCAAATGGCCGTCCGACGACTTCGTGTTGAGCTTCAACTGCTGCTCGCGCGTCAGGTCCCAATGCGCGTAAAGCCAGTGCGGGTCGCGCGCGGTCAAAAAGAGCTTTTTTGTGCCGTAGGCTTCGGGCAAATCGGTTTCTGCCGTTTCAAACTGTTGCGCGGGCGGCGTCGGACCCAGCGCGTATTTCTGGCCAGGACCGCTGGCGGGTGGCGGCGCAGGCTGGTCGCCTTCCAGCAAAATGGGCGGCGCTTCGATTTTCTTGCGGCGGGGGTAAGTGCGGCGAACAACCGCAGCGGCGGGCACCCCGGTTTCGGGTTCGGATTTGGCGTTGCGGCGCGCGCGCACGGGGCGCGGGGTCGTTTTCTTTTGCGTTGTCCTCGTCTTCATGTCCGCAAATCCTGGCTTGGTGGCTATTATTTCATTGCCTGACCGTGAACTTACGGCTTGAATTAGCCGGACGCAATTGGAATTTTCCAGTCGAATGTGAATAAGTTTTTGTTCAAAACGTGCTTGCCAGCACCCATAAATCAGTGTTTTCCTGATACTCACCTTGTTTGATGATACTTTGATTGATGAGCCAGTCCGAATCCAGCAACGGCAGGGGAACGCCAATCACCATTTTTGTGGTGGACGACGAGCAAATGCTGCTTGAATTGGCGGCGGCCATCCTCCAACCACTGGGTTACAATGTGCGGACGTTCAGCGATCCACGAGTGGCTTTGAAGGAATTTCCCGCCGCCCGGCCGGCGGTCATTGTAACGGATTACGCCATGGGTGAAATGAACGGCCTGGATCTGGTGCGCGAGTGCAAGCGCGTCAATCCGAATCAAAAAATGATCCTGCTCAGCGGTACCGTGGACGAGACCATTTTTGCCGGCCTGCCGCAAAAGCCGGATCGCTTCCTGGTCAAGCCGTATCCCGTCCATGAATTCATCGAGACCATCCGGGCACTGGTCGCGAGCTGAAAAGATTTTGTGCCGCAAATTAGCTCGCCAAAGCCGCGGGCGAAGTGTTAATTGTCTGGATCATGAATAAGGTTAAAAAAATACTCTGGGGCCTTGTCATCGTCCTCATCGTGCTGGTCGTGGTGGCGGTGATAGTGGCGGGTTTGTTCCTCGGCAACATCGTCAAGGCGGGCATGGAAACGGTCGGTCCGAAAATCACCCGGGTGCCCATTACAGTGGACGCGGTGCATTTGTCTCTTTTGACTGGTTCGGCCAAAATCGAGGGGCTGGTGGTCGGTAATCCCGAAGGTTACAAGACGCCGCAAGCCATCAGCGTCGGTTTAGCCGCTGTCGAAGTGAACCCGTTGTCCGTTCTCTCGGATAAAATTGTTGTGCGCTCGGTGCGCGTGGAAGCGCCGGAAATCACGTTTGAAGGGAATCCCTTCAGTGGAAACAATCTCACCAAAATCCGTGACAACTTGAACGCTGCGACCGCGTCAAGTCAGAAGGCTTCAACGAATCAAACCGCCCAGGCCGCCGGCAAACCCGGCAAGAAACTCGAAGTGGATGATTTTCTGATTACGGGCGCGAAAGTTCACGTCAGTCTCACCGGCATGGGCGGCAAGGAAATGACTTTGCCGCTGCCGGACATTCACCTCAGCGATATGGGCACGGGCGCCGACGGCATCACCGCCACGGATTTGACCCGGCGCGTGCTGGACGCCCTTACCGCCGCCACCGTCAAAGCCGTCGCCAACGCCGCCAGCGACATCGGCAAGGGCGCAATCAATCTCGGTCAGGGTGCCGGGAAAACCGCTGGCGAAAGCGTGAACAAGATCACCAAAGGCCTCGGCGGTTTGTTCCAAAAATCAACAAACTGACACGAACACCGCCTGCCAAACGCGGCAACAAAATTCCTGCAATCGCCGCCAGGCAGGGGACAGGCACGACTCCTGATCGAGGTGGACCAGCGCCTACGACCGAATCAACGTCAGAATCATTTTGAACCGCTTGATGGCCTTGAGCGCATGCGGCTGATTGGCTGGCATGAGGATAAGCCCGCCACCTTGCAAACGCTGGGGTTTGCCGGAAATCGTAATCTCCACTTCGCCTTCCAACACCTGCACCAGCGCGTCGAACGGCGCGGTGTGTTCGCTCAAGCCTTGCCCTTCGTCAAATGCGAACACCGTCACGCTGCCGGTCCGCTTCTTCAGGATTTCGCGGCTGACGATGG
Organism: uncultured Verrucomicrobiae bacterium; assembly: GCA_963827205.1. Classification (GTDB taxonomy): domain Bacteria; phylum Verrucomicrobiota; class Verrucomicrobiia; order Limisphaerales; family UBA11358; genus UBA11358. The sequence goes on along the minus strand of CAWHAH010000006.1, from coordinate 59,581 downwards.
CACCGTCCTGATAACCGACAAGTTCAGTGGCCTTGGCCGCTTGCGAACCGGGTAATCCTTTGGGTTTCAATTCAGTGTCTTCCGGCGTGGTTGTTTCCGTTTTGGTGTTCCCGTCTCACGATGGGCTGGACAATTGCAACTGCGCGATCAGCTCTTGCAGAACCGCTGCGGACTTGGCGAGGGCATTTTGTTCCTCCGGCGGCAGGTTGACTTGCAGGATGCGTTCGACGCCCTTCTGTGAAAGGATGCAGGGGACGCCCAAGCTCACGCCGTTCAAACCATATTCTCCCTCCAACACGGCTGAAACCGTGAGCGCGCTGTTTTGATTGCGCAAGATCGCCGCCGCGATCCGCGTCAGGGCGAGGCCGACGGCAAACCACGTCGCCCCCTTGTAATCAATGATGTGGTAGGCAGAGTTTCTCACGGCTTCGGCGATTTTACGCCGGGACTCCTCCCAGTCCTCGCATTTCCCGCAAAGGGCGCAATATTGTTCAATGGGCACGCCCGCCATGTTGGTCATGGACCAGGCGGCCACTTCACTGTCGCCGTGCTCGCCCAGGATGTAGGCATGGACGTTGTGCACGTCCACCCCGCAATGCTGGCTGAGCAGATACCGGAATCGCGCACTGTCCAGCACCGTGCCGGAGCCGATGACACGTCCGCGCGGCCAGCCGGAGCGTTTTTGAGCGACATAAGTCAGGATGTCCACCGGATTGGTCACCACCACCACGACCGCCGGTGAATTCTGCCGCACGATTTCATCCATGATGTCCTGGATGATTCTGGCGTTGCGTTGCAGGAGCGCGAGGCGCGATTCACCGGGCCGTTGCTTGGAACCGGCGGTAATAAAAATCAGGTGCGCATCGCCGTAATCCGCGTTCTGCGCGTCTCGAATCTGTACCGAAGGGAAGAAGGCTTGGCCGTGGGCCAAATCGAGCACCTGTCCCATGGCCAGTTCATGGTTGGCGTCCAACAAACCAATCTCTTCCGCCAATCCGCTTTGGGCCAGTGTGTAAGCAAAAGTGGAACCCACTGCGCCGGCCCCGACAATCACCACCTTTCTCGGTTTCCAACTTTCGTTATTCATTTGCTGTTATTGGTTGTGTTGGCGTTTAAGTCCTTGGTGCGCCGGTCAAAATTCCCGTCGGTCGGATGGCGATGGAATTGGCCGGCAGTCAAATACGATGAAACCGTAATGGAATGACTGCAGCGTGGCAACGCGACAATTCAATTCGGAGGGCGGAGTTCCACAATGCCCTGATTTTCCAAGCAGGTTCTCGCGCCGCTGGTCAAGATTCGGTTCCGCCGAACCGGCGGGGCGAAACTCCTGGCGAGTCACTACCACTTCGTGGTTTCAAGTCAAAGTTGGCCCACGAGGACGCCCATCCCGCCACCGCCTTCAACCCTCGCGCCACTTCAGTTGCTTCACCTGTGCGTGTTCAGGATGGCGCGGGTCGAGGCTGCGCAGTTCGAATTCCGCGCCGTCGCGGGCGAGCGTCGCCCGCACCCAACCGCTCGGCCGGCCTTCCCTGAATACATAACTGGTCGGCGGCAGATTGATGAAATGCACGCCGCTTTCATGCTGCGCAATGTGCCAGTCGTGGGTGTGGCCGAAAATGAGCGCCTTGACCTGACGCCGCGGTGTCAGCGTTTCCATCAGCGCCGCCGAATCCAGCAGGCCCGTCGTGGGCTTGGGAAATTGCGGATTGTGATGGACCACCACCACCGCCGGTTTGTGCCGGCGCGCATCCAATTCGCGCGCCAGCCAGCCGAGCTGCACCGCGCCGAGTTCACCCGGCGTTTTGTCGGTGACTTCCAGCGAATCGAGCAAAAACCAGTTCGCGCAGTCGCTGCTGAAGACCGCCGCCTGCCGTTGCGGAACGGTTTTTACTTTCGCCATGTCTTGCGGAAAGGCCCGCCAGAAATTTTCACGCCCGTCATGGTTGCCAAGCAAAAGATGCATCGGTGCGATCGCGCGGACGGGTTGAATGCCTTTGGCAAACGTCGCGTAATCCTCGGGCTTGCCAAACAAGTAGGCCAGGTCGCCGTTCACGATGACGGTCATGGGTCTGACCGGCCAAGCGGCCAGCTCGCGCACGCAGGCGGCGAGATGGTCCGTCATGTTGACCTTGAGATAAATCTCGGCTGGATCCGCGGCGATGTGGGTGTCCGAGAAAAAGACGAAAGTGTGCCGATCACGCGATTTGCCGAAAATTCCAGCGTGCGCTTGCGGCGCCAGCGCGACGGCGGCCCCGGCGAGCGCGGCGCGTTTCAGAAATTCACGACGCGTGAGTTGCGGCAAATGCAGCGGCATAAGTTCACAAAAGCAATCCCGCCAGCGACGCGGTCATATAAGCGGCAAGCAGGCCGCCGCACATCGCGCGCAAACCGATTTTGGCCATTTCGCTGCGGCGTTCCGGCGCGAGCGAACCGATGCCGCCGACCTGGATGGCGATGCTCGAGAAGTTCGCGAACCCGCACAGCGCGTAGGTCGCAATCGTGAAACTGCGCGGGTCGAGCGCCAGTTGTTTCGCGTTGGCCGTGAGGTCGAGGTAGCCCACAAATTCGTTCAACACGACGCGTTCGCCAAGAATTTGTCCGACGGCCAGGCAATCCTTGCCCGGCACGCCCATCAGCCAGGCAAACGGCGCATTGATCCAGCCGAAAATCGTCTGCAGTTTGACCGGCTCGGCAACTCCGAAATGCGCCTGCGGATACGTGATGAGATAATTCGCCAGCGCAATCATGGCGATGAAGCCAATGAGCATGGCAATGACGTTCAGCGCAAGATGAAAACCATCACTCGCGCCGCGGCAGATGGCGTCAATCGAATTCACCGTCGTGCGCGGGACGGCGGCGGGCGCGCTGGCGGCGGTTTCGCTTTTCTCGGTTTCCGGCAGCAGGATTTTCGCGATCATCAGTGCGGCGGGGCAATTCAACACCGACGCCGTGAGCAGGTGTCCGGCGGTGTTGGGATAGCCGGCACGCATGCCCATGTCCGCATAAACCGCCGCGACGCCGCCGGCGATGTGCGCCATGCCGCAGACCATGATGGTCATCAATTCGCTGTGCGTCAGGCGCGGTACGTAGGGCCGGATCATCAGCGGCGCCTCGGTCTGGCCCATAAAAATGTTGGCGCAGGCGGAAAGCGTCTCGCTGCCGCTCGTGCGCATGATTTTCCGCATGACCCACGCGATGGCGCGGACCACGCGTTGCAAAATGCCCCAGTGGTACAGCAGCGACGAGATGCACGCGACGATGATGATGGTGCCCATCACGAGAATGGCGAAAATCACCGAATTGCCGGGGCCGAATTTATCCGTGAGCAAATTCTCATCCGCCAGCGGGCCAAACACGAATTTGCAGCCTTCGTTGGAAAATTGGATGAGCTTTAGAATCACCTTGCCGGCGAACTCGAACAGCAGCACGCCCCACGGCGTTTTCAGAATCAGCAGGGCCAGCGTGAATTGCAGGCCGACGCCCCAAACCACCGTGCGCCAGGGAAACAACTTCCGGTTGTAGGAAATCGCCCACGCGGCCGCGATCATCGCGATCCAGCCGAACAGACTGATGAGTCTCAAGTCCATGGTTTATTTCTGGCAGACGCGTCGGCTGGCTTGTTTATAAACGTGCGGATGCAGCACCCCGACGAACGGCAGGTTCCGATACCGCTCCGCGAAATCCAGTCCATAACCGACGACAAAAAGGTCCGGAATTTCAAAACCGACGTAATCTGCCTCGATGTCCTCCGTCCGGCGGCTCGGCTTGTCGAGCATCACACAGATTTTAATACGACGCGGTTTGAGCGCCTGGATTTTTGGCAGGACACGGCTCATGGTTTTGCCGGTGTCCAGAATATCGTCCACCAGCAGCACGTCACGCCCGCGCACGTCCAGCCGCAATTCCTTGGTGAAAACCAGTTCGCCCGATTCCGTGCCGAGGCCATAGCTGGAAACGCCCATGAAATCGAGCCGCAACGGCAGGTTGAGATGCCGGATCAAATCCGCCAGGAACATGACGGTGCCGTTGAGGAGGGAAACCACCACCATTTCGCGTCCGCGAAAATCGCGCCCGATTTCGTGTGCCATCACCCGGATGCGGCGGGCAATCTGGCCTTCCGTGATGAGCACGCGCTTGACCTCTTTGCGCCAGCGCGGCGGGACGTTTTGGGGGGCACGAACCATTGGCGTGAATCGTAACGGGTTTTGTCCGGTTGCCGAGTTTTTTTCTTCAGGCTGGACGTTTCAATCCGGCAATCATTTGTTGGACGAGCCAATCGGCTTCGGGTTTATCACCGATGTTGGCTGCGGCGGTAATACCGCTCGCATCGCCAACGTGGATTTTCAAATCGTAATAGACCGAATGTCCTACGGTCATACCCTGTTCTGCGCCGAAGCCCGTGATGTCGGTCGCCGCAATTTTGCGTTCTTTTTTGATCATCAGCCACGAAGTTTGAATGGTCGTCCGCTGCGTTGTGATAACAACACGGCGACGGAGAAACCAAAGGTTGAATGCCAATACGGTTATCGGCAAATCCAGCAAGCCAAAAACGAACGGGAAAAGGAATGGCGCGTGTTTCCAAACGAGCAAGACAATAATGCCTGTCCAAATCAGCCAAAAAAAAGTCAAGCCGGCGGCAGGGCCGACGTTGCGCGCGGCGGGGAAAATGAATTCCCTGCCGCCGTCCGGCAAATCATTGACCTGGATTTTTGAATGAATTTGCTGCCGCACTTCGTCGAGCGACATTTGGTATTGCGCCGTCGGGTCGTCGGAAATTTCCGGCGGCTCGGACAGTTTGAAAGCAGGCACGTCGAAGGTGGCATGAAAATTCGGTCCGCGCACCCGGGCCGAGGCTTCCAGCCGCCAGTGAATGCCATCGCCTTTGGCAGGCGTGGATTCCGGCTGGTCGGCGGGCAACTTGAAATAAACCGGGATGCCGATGGCGTTCGCATCGGTTTGCGGCAAATCCGGTCGCAGCCATTTTTCGTCCTGCCAGAGGATTTTTTCCGTGGTGCTGCGGCTTTTGCCCGAGCCGGTCGTGGCGCGGCGGACACAACTCAAGCGCAGGAGCAAACCCTGTTCGGGCCGCAACCGGTGATTTACTTGAATCATGCCTTCGAGCGTGCCGCCGAGCGCGCCGGGAATCGCAGCCATTTCAAAAATGGCCTGGCCATAACGCCACCAGGCCAGCGTGGTCTTGAGGGCATAAATCAACAGAACCAAACCGATGACCGGGAAAACCAGCGCGATCAGCGCAGCGTGATGGCCCCGCTGCCATTCTCCCGGCACGATCGCGAAAGTGAGGACGGCGGAAATGCCGCACCAGAAAATCGTAAAAATCCAGAGCAGTACCACCGCGCCACGCGACGATGATCCGACGCGCCCCGCCGCCCAGTCCGGACGCTTGACCCAAGGCTTATCCGGGGCCTCGGTTGCGACCGGTTTGCGGCCGGCATTTTGGATCGCCGTTTTTTTGGCGTTGATGCCGAAGATGAGCGCTACAAACCCAATACACGCGGCGATAAAGCTCAACGTGGTGATGGCTTTTTGCCGGGGCATTCCGCCAATCAATTCGTCATGCACGAACATCACGAGCACCACGAGTGCCAGCAAGGCAAACGGGAGCGACAATAGCAGCGCCCGCGTGCGCGCCGCTTTTGGGTCCGGCGGCCCGGTCGGTTCGTCTTTGAAAATCCAGTTTTTCATCGCGAGCTAAGTTTGTTTTCCTTCAGCAACGCATCAACATTATCGAGGCAAAGCTGCGACCAGGATTCCATCTGTTCACGCCTCGTCTTGAGTTTTTCAATGGGAACAAACTCAACCTGCGTGATGACTTGTTCGTTTTTCTTTACCTTCTCCGGCGTGCGAAACAACACATGCACTATGCCGAAATGAACTCGACCAACTTCGGTGGAATCGTCGTTGATCAAGCCAACGGGTTTTGCGTCGAATTCATCTTGAACGGCCAGCTCTTCGCATACCTCTCGCTTGACAGCCTCTTGAAACGCCTGCAAGCCGACCGCAAAGAGCGAATGATCTTCGTCATTGATGTGGCCGCCGATGCCAATTGACCCTTTGGAGACCAATCGCTTTTCGCCAGCCTTCTTGCCACGGACATAATGCAGAATGCTTTTTCCGTCAGTGACCACGACATATGGGATGATCTGTTTGAAGTTCGGATCGGTTTCTGCTTTGGCACGGGGCTGAAAACTGTTGTTCTTCTTGTCCAAAATTGTTGGCAGATAGTGATTAACCTCGGTACTAAACCCTTGAAACACGCCGAGCTGCTCAAAAAGCGAGCGGGGAAAAACGAGAACCTTTTCGTCTGCAACAGCCATAATCAGTTGAGCATACAGAAGCCGGAATTCAGACGCCAGAATTTAGCAGCCGGAAGATTTCCACCGCTGTAAAGTTTCCGGATTCCGACACCCCCATTCCGAATTCTTCCGAAAATTACGCTTTGAACTTCGGGCGCAAACGCCTATAAAAACCCCATGCCTACGCTTCTAGCCAATAGCGGCCCGGTGATCTGGCTGATTCTGCTCGCCGCGGCCATCGCCATCGTCGTGTTCATCGAGCGCGCGTTGTATTGCCATCGCTCGCAAATTAATTCCACCGAATTCCTCAACGGCGTCCGGACGGTGCTCAAACGTAACAACGTCGTCGAAGCCATTTCCATTTGCGACGCCACGCCCAGCCCGGTCGCGCGCCTGGTCAAGGCCGCCCTCCTCAGCCGTGATCACGGGCGCGACCGTGTGCGCGAGGCCGTCGAGGAAGCGGGTCTTACCGAAGTGCCGCGCTTGGAGGAAAAATTGAATCTGCTCGCCACCATTGCCCAGATTACGCCGCTGCTCGGTCTGCTGGGCACCCTCACCGGTTTCATGGAAATTTTCGGCAAGATTCGGGAAGCCGGTTTGTATGCGAACGTTGAACAACTTTCCCACGGCGTCCTGCAGGCGCTCACCTGCGCGGCGGCGGGCATCGCTGTCGCGATTCCCGTCCATGCCGGATACAATTATCTCGTCAGCCGCATCAATAAAATCGTCCTCGACATGGAACGCACCGCCGGTGAAGTCATCAATATCGTCACCGAAAACGGCGGTTCCAAAGCCCCATGAAATTTCCGCGCAATGCCCGCCTGCTGCGCAGCCCGTTTGACGTAGCGCCGTTTGCCGCGGTTTTCTTTTTGCTGGTGATTTTCCTGATGCTGGGGGGGCTGGTCTATACACCCGGAGTGCGGATTGAACCACCGCTGGCGAACGGTTTGCCCGGCACGGACCAGCCAACTGTGGCCGTTGCGGTGGATGCCGGCGGACGATATTATTTCGCCAACCAGATCGTCAGCGAAGAGCAATTGGCAAACGATTTGCGCGCCGCCGCGAAAAAATCCCGCGAACCGCTCACGCTTGTCATCCACGCCGACAAGGCGGTGACTTATGACCAGCTCATCCGCCTGATGCTCCTCGCCCGCGAAGCGGGGATCCACAACGCATTGGGTGCCACGCTGCCGCAGATCATCAACACCCCCGGCAAGCCATGAGCGATTTGCGTGCAGATTCGCCCGCACTTGGGCTTGCCGCGCCGGAGCCGCGAGGCGAAGGCGGGTGGCCGTTCAGCCGCTGGCTGGTTCTCATTGCGCTGGTTTTCGCCCTGCACGTCGGGTTGCTTTTCATGTTCGGCACGCGAAAACAGATTGTCCATCGTTCCGTAACCGGCGCTCCAACATTGAAGCTCGCCGGCGATTCGGACGAATTGCTGGCGCTCAACGATGCGACGCTTGAATTACTGGCACTCAACGACCCGACACTTTTCGCGCTGCCGCGTCCCGGAGATTTTGTGACCGCGATGTGGTCGCAGGCGGCGGTGACGAACTCCCCATCGTTCCGCTGGACGGAGCCGCCGCGCTGGCTGCCATTGTCCGCTGACGGATTGATGACAGTCTTTAACCGATTCATGCAAACCAATCGGGTCGCCGGTTTTACACTTCAGTCGAAACCGCCGGTCAGACTCAGCACGCCGGCGCAGCCCATCGAGCCGGCGCTCGCGCAGGTTTCCACGATGCGCGTTGAAGGCGATCTGACGCAACGACGGTTGCTCACCCCGACGAATTTGCCGTCGTGGCCGTATGCGGATGTGATTGCACCGAGCAGAGTGCAGTTGCTGGTGGATGAAGCAGGCAATGTGGTATCGGCCATTGTCTTGCCCTCGGACAACAGTTTGGAAGCCCTCAGCCATTATGACGCCGCCGATCAGGGCGCGCTCGAATTCGCCCGTGCCGCGCGTTTCACGCCCGCGTCAAACCTGACCATCGGCCGGATGATCTTCACCTGGCACACCGTTCCGCCGCCCGCGACCAATTCACCTGCCACCCCGCCGTGACATGAGCATTCCCGCGCTGCTGTTTATTTACGTGACCGTACTCCTCGGCGCGCTGTGTGGTTTGGGGATTTATTCCGAAATGCGCCGGCGCCGGTTCGGGCCGACCCACACGGAGGACCGGATTTTCCGCTGCAAAAATTGCGGCTACGTCTATACCGACGACCCGGACGTGGACCGCTCGCGCTGCGCCCAATGCGGCAAGCTGAACGAGCCGATCGCGTTTTAGAGGTTGGTCAGTAGTCAGTGGTCAGTAGTCAGTGGTCGGTAGTCAGTGGTCGGTAGTCAGTAGTCAGTAGTCTGAAACGGTCGAACTCAGTAATTCCACAATTTATGGGCAGAACAAATTTCGAGAATTTGCGGGTTTACAAGCTGGCTGAAGAACTGGCGGACGAGATTTGGAACATCGTTCTCCATTGGGACAAGTTTGCTCGGGACACTGTCGGCAAGCAAATTGTGCGAAGCGCCGACAGCATCGGAGCAAACGTCGCCGAAGGAACTGGCCGCCACGATTTCCAAGACAACCGGCGCTTTGTAAAAATCGCGCGGGGATCCTTGAGCGAAACGCAACACTTTCTCCGACGAGTTCAAACGAAAGCTTCTCACGCCCGCCGGCGTAAAGAAAATCAAGCCGTTGGTAGATAACCTTGCACCGCAGCTTACTTCTTATTGGAAGTCAATCGGTCGAGATCACCAATGCGAATAGCTACTGACCACTGACTACCAACTACTGACTAACTTCCTGTTTTGAGTTCGACCACGTCGTGCGGGGCGGCTTCGCGCATCCCGGCGGGGCTGACCCGGATGTAACGCGCCTTGTCGCGGAGCTGCGCGAGGTTCGCCGCGCCGAGATAACCCATGCCACTCTGGATACCGCCGATGAGTTGCGCCAGCACGCGGTCCACCGAACCGCACGCTTCCTTGAGCGCTTCGATGCCTTCGGCGGCGACCTTTTGCGTGGGATTGGTCGGCTGGCCGTAACGCGCCGCCGAGCCGGCCTTCATTGCCGCGAAACTGCCCATGCCGCGGTATTGTTTGTAAAGTTTGCCGCCGATTTCGAGGATTTCACCGGGCGCTTCGGTGCAACCGGCAAAAATTCCGCCGCAAATCACCGCCTGCGCCAGCGTTAACGCCTTCACGATGTCGCCGGATTTCGCAACGCCGCCGTCAGCGAGAAGGGCGACTTTCTTTTTTGCCGCCACGCGCGAGCAGATGTAAAGCGCCGTCATTTGCGGGATGCCGACGCCCGCGACGATGCGCGTGGTGCAAATCGAACCCGGCCCTTGCCCGACCTTGACGGCGTTCGCGCCGCAATCGGCCAGATACTCGACGCCCGCCGCGCTCGTGACGTTGCCCGCGATGAGGGGCAGTTTCGGGAACGCGTCGCGCAGGACTTTCACCGTGTCGCCCACGCCCTTGCTGTGGCCATGCGCAGTGGAAACGGCCACGGCGTCCACGCCGCGTTCGACCAGCCCACCGACGTGGTTCAAGATCCGTTCGCGGTCCAGTTCGCCAAACGCGTTGCGCGTGGCCGAGACCGCCGCGCCGCAAACGAGCCGGAAGCTGGCATCGCGCGCCGGCTTGAATTGAGCATTGCGTTCCGCCGCGAGGCGCTCGATGTCGCTCAACGTAATCAGCCCGTGCAGATGATCCTTGTCGTCCACCACGAGCAATTTGTGGATGCCGAGGTGCTCGTTGAAAAATTTATCGGCCCGGGCGATCGGGTCTTTGCCCAGCTCCTTCTGGTTGAGCGTGTGGACCTGCGCGCGTGGGGTCAGTGCCTCGGCCACCTTGCGTTTGGCGTAACGCGGTTTGACCACATGACCGGGGAGGAGGCCGGCCAATTTGCCGGTCGCGTTCACCACAGGAAACGTGCTGAAGGAGAATTTTCGTTCCTCAATCATCTTCAAAACGTCGCCGATGTGTTGTTCGGGCAAGACCTTGATCGGTTCCTGAATCATGCCTTGCACGTGAAACTTCACCCGGCTGACCTCGGACAGCTGCTGGCGCTCCGGCATGTTGTAGTGGATGAGGCCGAGGCCGCCGTTGAGCGCCATCGCAATGGCCATGCGCGATTCGGTCACCGTGTCCATGTCGGACGAAATCACCGGGAGGTTGAGGCGCAGATTTTCCGCCAGCGTCGTGTCCAGTTGCGTGTCGCGCGGGAGGATTTCGGAATAAAGCGTCGCGAGCGTGATATCATCGAACGTCAGGCCGATTTTATGGTTTGCGGGGAAAAACTCGTCCGCCGGCTGGTAGAACGGATCGTCAAAAGCGGAATTGCGCGTAGCTGCCATGTCGGAAAATGGAGCCTGACCACGGGCTTTGGCAAGACAATTTTTCATGCGCATGGATGTGGCGCAGTGTGTGTGACGGCTGCGAGCTTTAGCCGAGAATCTGGCGGTCTTCAGTCGGCAGGGCTGGCGCCACTTCAATCTCATCGTAGCGATTCATGCGGTAGATGGTGATCGAAACGGCCCAACTCACCACAAAGACTCCGATAATGACGAAGCCGATGACGCCGAAGTTGTTGTTCAGGGAGCCAATCATCTCCCAGATGGCTCCCTGTATTTTAAATTGGTTGCCGATCAAACCCAGCACCTCGATCCCACCGATCAGTAGCGCCACCAGGACCGAAACGAAGGTGATGGTCATGTTATAATAAAGTTTGCGGATCGGTTTGACGAAGGCCCAGCCATAGGCGCCGAGCATCAGGATGCTGTCAGTCGAATCAATCAATGCCATGCCTGCTGTGAAAAGAGTTGGGAAAACGAGGATTGACCAGATGGAAAGCCCCTTGGTGGCTTCCGTCGCCGAGATGCCGAGCAGCCCCACCTCCGTTGCCGTATCAAAACCGAGGCCGAAAAGAAAGCCGACGGGATACATCTGCCAGCCATGCTCGATCAATCGAAACAAATTCCGGAAGATGCGTCCGAAGAATCCGCGCTTGGCGAGGATCAGGTTGAGGTCCTCATCCACAAATTGGCCTCCCCGCTTGACGTGCTGAAAGGTGTGATAGACCGAAATAAGGACGATGATGTTGGCAACGGCGATGGCCAGAAGGAAGAAAGCGGAAACGGAAGTCCCGATAATTCCGCCGATGGATTCAAAGGAATTGAACCGGTCCTTGATCGCGACAGAAGTCAGGGCGATGGCCACCGATAAGCCGAAGACGATGGTCGAGTGCCCCAGGGAAAAAAAGAAACCGACGGAAACCGGCCGTTTGCCCTGCTGCATCAACTTGCGCGTCACGTTATCAATCGCCGCGATATGGTCGGCATCCACTGCATGACGCAGGCCAAACGTGTAGGCCAGGAACGCCGTGCCCAGCAGAATCGGATGGTTATGAAAGGCCATCAACGCCCAGATCCACGCCCCGGCATTGACACCAATGAGCAACGCATACAGGGAGACAACCCGGCCCTTCACGCCGGATGAAGTGCCTGCGCGAACATCCGCTGCGGTCTTGCCCTCGATAAGCCCGTCCGGAACGTGCATGACAGAATTTTCAACTTAACCGGCTCTCGCGCAAGCGGAATCTTCATACGTTTCTTGCTTTTCGTAACACCAATCTTGCCGCGCGCCGCCGGGTTGACGCGGCAGATGGCTTTGTTATCGTCTGGCCATCACATGAAAAAAGAAACCGTCAGCCGTTTCAGCGTGTCCCTGCCGCCGTCGCTCCTGCGGCAACTGGATGAAATGTCGGGTGAAAAGGGTTATGACAACCGCTCGCAGGCCATCGCCGACATGATTCGCGACCATCTCGTCGAACACCGGCAGAAATTCGGCAACGAGGACATCGCGGGCACCATCACGCTGGTCTATGACCATCACAAACCGCATCTCCAAGCCACTCTCACGGACATCCAGCACGATCATCACAACGTGATTCTCTCAACGGTGCACGTGCATCTGGACCATCACAATTGCCTGGAAGTATTGCTGGTGCGCGGCAAGGCGGCGGTGATCCGCAAAATCGCCGATGAATTAATTTCCGCGAAAGGTGTGAAGCATGGTAAACTCACCGTGACGACAACGGGCAAGGATTTGCCGTCGTGAAGGCTGACTGACGGGTTTGGCGATAAAACCTGAAAATCGGAAGGACGAGTTACACGAGTCCCCAATTTTCAAGTCAAAGTGGGACTCGCATAGCTCATCCCTCCGAAATTAATCCGGATAGCCCTTCGGATGTTTTTTGTGCCACGCCCAGGCGGTGGCCACGATGTCTTCCAGCTTCGGGAATTTCGGCTTCCAACCCAGTTCACGCATCGCCTTTTCGGCTGACGCCACCAGCCGGGGCGGGTCGCCGGGACGCCGCGGTTTTTCCACAGCCGGGAATTTTTTTGCCGGTGACTTTCTCACACATTTGAATGACCTGCCGAACGGAATAACCGTCGCCGTTGCCGAGATTGTAAAATCCGGTCTGGCCCGGCTGCAAACCCAGGATGTGCGCCTGCGCGAGGTCAATGATGTGGATGTAATCGCGGATGCACGTGCCGTCCGGCGTCGGATAGTCCGTGCCGAAAATCTCAGCACTGCTTTGCCTGGCCGAGTGGAACTTTCAGCACATTCGGAATCAGGTGCGTTTCGATGCGGTGATGTTCGCCGAATTTTTCGCTCGCGCCGGCGGCGTTAAAATACCGGAACGCGATGAACTCCAGGCCGTAGATTTTTTGATACCACTGGAGGATTTTCTCAAACATCAACTTGGACTCGCCGTAGGGATTGATCGGGCGTTGCGGCAAATCCTCGGTCATCGGAATTTTGTCGGGCGGACCGTAGGTGGCGCACGTGGAACTGAACACGAATTTCTTCACACCGCATTCCACGGCGGCGTCGAGGAGCTTGAGACCGTTGACCACGTTGTTGTGAAAATACTTTTTCGGGTTCTCCATGGATTCACCCACGAGCGCGTTGGCGGCGAAGTGCATGATGGCTTCAGGCTTGGCGGCTTTGATGGCGTTGTGCATGTCGCCGGGTTCCTCCGGTTTGCCGAAAATGAATTTGGCACGCGAATCCACCGCTGAGCGATGGCCTTCGGAGAGATTGTCATAAACCGTGACCGCGTGTCCGGCGTTCAGCAGTTCTTCCGTGCAAATGGAACCGATATAACCCGCGCCGCCGGTGACGAAAACGTTCATACCGGAACTATGGAAAGAAAGCGAAACCGCTTAAAGCGTAAAATGAAATCGAAACCTTGGTGGGGAGTTGGCCAAATCAAAGGGGCGCGGCCAGCCATGTCCGCAAGTGGAGGAAGAGCCGGTTCGCGCGGACAAGGCTGTCCGCGCTCCGGGGTTTCAGGAAAGTGTGCGGACGGTTTCGATGCGCGCAATCAGCCATCCGTCTTCGGTGTTCTGGAAGGTGAATTTCATCTCCTGCACAATGGAGTCGCGTTCGCCGGCGATATTCGCTTCGACCGTGAGATCCGCCGTGGCGGATTGTTTGTCCGCGGCGACGGTGATGTTGATGTCGGGAAATGTCACCTTGAGTCCGCTCAACCTCTCTCTCGCGCCCAGTGCCGCCTGCTGGATTTCGGCACGGCCCACGAGCGTGTGCTGGACACGCCCCGGTACGTTGATGTCCACCTCGACGTTTGTCGCGAAATAGCCGGCGATGTCTTCCGCGGCAGCGAGTCGGGCCAGATTGCCTTCACCCGATGAAAATGAAGCCGTGCGGGCGAGTTCCGTGAGGCGCTGACGGATGATTTTTTCCGGGCTGGGAAACAGAACGAACCACAGCCACACGCCGAGCGCGATCAGCGCCGCCAACAGGATCAAACGAAAAACGATTTTCATGGAATAGCTTTGCCAACGATGCGGTTGCGCTCAACCCTTCCAAACGCGTGGTTTTCCGGCGGCATGGAGCGATTGTCGCCCACGACAAAATATTCGTCAGGGCCAAGTTTTTCAGGTGGAAGATTCCAGTCGCAGGGGAGTTTCTCGTACGGTTCGTCAAGCACCTGGCCGTTGATCAGGACCTGGCCGTTGGCAAAAGCGACCGTCTCGCCCGGCAGGCCGATGATGCGTTTCAGATACATCAGGTGAATGCCGGCCAGGCGGATACTGACCACATCGCCACGCCGGGGTTCATGCCACAAATATGCGAGCCGGTTCACGAAATGCGCCGAACCGTCCTGGTAAGTCGGCAACATGCTGATGCCTTCGACGCGAATGTGCAGCAGGGTGAATTTGTAGCCAAGAACACACAAGACGGCCAAAAGCACGGCGCGCACCAGCGTGAGTTTGGGGTTGCGACCGATGACCATGATGCGCAGCCAGCGGGGCACTTGTGACTGGCCCCGGCCATTCAGTCGTTCCGCTGGATTTTGCGCCGGCATCGCTTGAAGTCTCGACGCAATCGGCCATTCGTGCAACTGGATTTGATGAGACAGATAAGCCGATGGCCTGAGTGCACGGGCTTCCGCGAACTGCTACCCGGAGCGCGGACAGCTTTGTCCGCATGAATCAAAGTTCGAAAATTGCGGCCATGGCTGTCCACGCTCCTGTTCGTCGTCAGTTGGTGGTTTTAGAGTACGCGAAGGGTCGTGACACTCCCATTCCCGTCACCTGTCACTTGTCACGTTTCACGCGTCACAATTGCGCCATCGCCTTGTCCAAAGCGGCGTAAAGCTGGTTCATCGTTGCTTCGGTCTCGTCGCCCATGTTCGAGATGCGGAACGTCTTGCCCTTGATTTTTCCGTAGCCGCCGTCAATTAAAAAACCCTGGTCCTTCACCAGCTTTTGCAGCTTCGGCACGTCGGTCACGTGTCCACCGGGCTTCGCGCCATTGTTGACACAAGTGAGTGTGACGGATTCAAAACCTTTGTCCGGGAACAACGTGAAGCCGTGCTTGGCCGCCCAGGCGCGTGTCATTTCGGCCAGCTTTTTGTGGCGGGCAAAGCGATTTTCCAGGCCTTCGGCAAAAATATCTTCGAGTTTCGATTGCAGGGCATAGACATGGCCGATGCTCGGCGTGCTCGGGGTCATGCTTTGTTCGGCATTTTTCTGGAACTCGACGAAGTCGAAATAATAGCCGCGGTCGGCGATGGTGGCTGCCTTGGCCAGCGCCGCCTTCGAGCACGTAAAAATGGCCGTGCCCGGCGGCAGGGCAAGCGCCTTTTGCGTGCCGGCGAGCAGCACGTCAATGCCCAGCGCGTCGAACTCGATCTTGGTTGCCGACATCGAGCTGACGGTGTCCACGATGAACGTCACGTCCGGGTATTTTTTCTTAAGCGCAGCGATTTCGGCCAGCGGACTCATCACGCCGGTGGAAGTTTCGTTGTGAATCACCGTCAGTGCGTCGAACTGGCCGGTGGCGAGTTTCGCGTCAATCTGTTCGGCACGGACGGGCGAGCCCCACGGCACTTGCAGGGCTTCGGCGTTCTTGCCGCAGCGTTTGGACACGTCGAACCACTTGTCTGAGAACGCGCCGTTCATGCAATTCAGGACCTTTTTGGAAACCAGATTGCGGATGGCGCCTTCCATCACGCCCCAGGCGGATGAGGTGGAGATATAGACCTGCTGCTTCGTGTAAAGCAGTTGCTGAAGTTGCGGTTGGATTTTTGCGTACAGGTCTTTGAACCCCTGGCCGCGATGGCCGATCATCGGCTGGCGAAATGCCTTGAGAGTCTTCTCGCTCACCTCGACCGGTCCCGGTATGTGCAATTTGACGTGTGCCATAAGTTTGTTGAAATTTTTCACCACCCACAGTGCAAACGCAAGAACAGCTTTGCCAATTGCTCAACGAAAATTGGCAATTGGCAAATTGGGCGGCAATTCATCTCGTCACATACCCGTTCGCCCGGAACCACGCGACGGCTTCGGTCATCGCCTGTTTTACCGGCGTTTGCGGCAGGCCGAGGTCGCGAATGGCCTTGGCTGGATTGAACCACATCTTGTATTTGGCCATGCGCACGCCGGCCAGCGGCACACGCGGCGGTTTGCCGGTGATACGCGCGATGCCCTCGCTCACGTGTCCCGCGGCCAGGGCCACCCAATGCGGCATTTTGAATTTCGGCGCGGGCACGCCGCCGATTTCTGCCAGCGCATCAAACGTTTCCTCAAGCGTCCAGTTGCCGGCCGCGTTGCCGAGAATATAACGTTCGCCGAATCGCCCTTTTTCCGCGGCGAGAATGTGTCCCACCGCCACGTCGCGCACGTGAACCCAGTTCAAGCCCGAGTCAATATACGCCGGCATTTTACGGTTGAGAAAATCCACAATCATCTGGCCGGTCGGCGTGGGTTTCACGTCGCGCGGGCCGACAGGCGCGCTCGGATTCACGATGATGACGGGCAGCCCCTTTTTCGCCAATTCCATTGCCACACATTCCGCCTGCCATTTCGAGCGTTTGTAATGGTTCCCCATCTGCGCTTCGGAAACCGGATCCATTTCGTCCGCAGGAATAACTTTTCCGCTCACGGTTTTCGGCAGCGCGATGCAGCCGACCGTGCTGGTATGAACAATGCGCGCACACCCCGCGGCGGCGGCGGCTTCAATGACGTTGCGCGTGCCTGCGACGTTCGTTGCATACATCGGCGCGTAATCCCGCAGCCACAGTTGGTAGCTCGCTGCGACGTGGAAGCACCACTCGCAGCCCTCGATTTCGCGTTTGAGTAACTCGCGATTGGCCACGTCGCCGAACGCGCGCTGGAATTCAACTCCCGCCAGCCCGCGCAAATCGGCGTTGGGACGCAGCAACGCCTTCACCCGATGGCCACGCGCGGCCAGTTCCTGAACGAGGTTCGAGCCGACGAAACCAGAAGCGCCAGTGACGAAACAATTCATAAACCGCAAGCGGTCAGGGGTAATTTTGACGCAACGCGCTGCCGAATTCCACAAAAAGTTTTCCACTTCCGGGAGGGGCTGTTCTGGCGGGCAGGCACGACCCGTTGGTCATACGAAGCCGCGCAGGTTAATCCGACATCAGGTGTCGGGATGGGGCGCCGCCCTGCCATTCAAATTGAGACCTCTGCAAAACGACTGCAGCAGCGCTCTGCGAACGCGAAGGGCCATTGTTTTCCCCGAAAACCACGGTGGTTACAGGTCACCGCTGCAATTGGAAATGGGTTTTGGGGAGATCCCCAATTGTGTGTCAGAAATTCAAAGCAGCCCGACTATCCCACATCCGCTGGCAAAAAACAGCATTGCCTTTCAGAGGGAAGGCGGGCAAATTTCCCTGCTTCAGAGTCGGGGCGTAGCGTAGCCTGGCTAGCGCGCTTGTTTCGGGTACAAGAGGTCGTGAGTTCGAATCTCACCGCCCCGACCATCTTTCAATTTTCAATTTCAAGAAGGCAATTGCCCTGGCTCATGGGAACCGGGCGTAAGCCGCCTTTCGCGGGTCGCATTCGGGACGATGGCAGATAAATGTCTGCACCCACTCGGACAATCGCCGGCCCAGGCGGCGACAGGCTTCGCGTTCGCCATCGTTGCGTGGCTTGCCGGCGCAAATGGCGCCGTAGTGCAACGTTTGCCCCGGCGCGACGTAATCCGGAATGCCGAAGACCAGCAGGCCATAGTTCATGAGAACGATATGGAGGGCCAGACACGTCAATTCGCCGCCACCGGCCAACCCGCCCGACGAAGTGAAGGCACAGCCGATTTTGCCTTCCACTTTCGGCCAGAGCGGTTGCGCGACCACGTCCCACCATTGTTTCATTTCCCACGCAATGGTGCCCATGTGCGTCGGTGACCCGGCGGCAACCCCATCGCACCAGACGAGATCGTCAGCGATGGCTTCGGCGATCGTTTTGAGCCGGACTTCCGTGTCGGGCACACTGGCGGCGCCTTCGGCGACCAGGTCAGCCATCATTTTCGTGTGACCGTCCCGGCTGTAGTACAGAACCAGAATTCGCGCCGGGCGTGAGGGATTGTTTTTCATGTGACGATGATACACCCTTGTCAAAGTGGCCAAATGTGTAATTTACTTGCGCCATGCCGCCGGACGAAAATTTGTCAGCTAATTTGATTTACGATTTGCCTTCCATCATTGAGCGGCTGGACTTGACACAGATTTTTCCCAAGCGGCAGCCGGTGGAAGTGGAACTGGGCTGCGGCGACGCGTCATTTCTCGTGAATTACGCCAAGCTGCATCCGGAGCGCAATTTTATTGGCGTCGAGCGGCTGCTCGGCCGCATCCGTAAATTGGACCGCAAGGGCCGACGTATCGGACTGGCGAACCTGCGCGGCGTGCGCATTGAGTCATCGTATTTTCTGGCCTATCTGCTGCCACCGCACTCGGTGTCCGCGCTGCACGTTTATTTTCCCGATCCCTGGCCGAAGAAAAGGCACCAAAAAAACCGGCTCGTCAATGAACAGTTTCCAAAAATCGCCCAGGCCGCGCTCACCCCGGGTGGCGTAGTTTATTTGCGCACGGACGACGACGACTATTTCGCGCAAATGACCGGGGTTTTTGCAGCGGACACGGAATTTCGGAAAATCGAAAGCCCGTCCGGACTGGCGGAGTTGCCCACGGATTTTGAAAAAGAATTTCACGCGCGCGGAATCAGAACGCTCCGCGCGGCGTATCGATTTGTTGAATGAGTGATTGGTTAAATCGGTTAAACGGGTCGGCGGGACTTACCCATTCGCTCATTTAACCAGTTACCTGTTTAACGGATTACCAGATTCACACATCAATCACCGGGCCATTGTCGTCATCGGATTTTGGCGGCGGCCGCCGTCGCGAAAAGGTGACGCGCGTGCTGCCCGTGCCGGTCAGGATGTTCAGGGCGACGGAAACAACGCTGATAATCAGCGCGCCGAGAAATGCCGCGCCGAAGCTGTCCACTTGAAAGCGCGGTGCCAGCAATATGCCGACGAGATAAAGCAGCAGGGCGTTGATGACGAGCGTGAACAGGCCAAGCGTGAAAATCAGCAGTGGCAGCGCCAGCAGCATCAGAATCGGCCGGATGAACGCATTGAGGATGCCGAGGACGAGCGACGCGATAAATGGCGCAAGGAAATTGCTGTTCTGGCCGAAGTGGATGCCCGGCACAATGTACCACGCGACCAGCACCGCAAGGGTGTTGATGAGCCAGCTTTGCAAAAAGCGCAGAAATTTTTTTGTGCCGGGCTGCATTGCTTTCGGCGAAAATCAAAGGCGCAAATTGCTCCAAGTCATCGCCAAAAACAAGCAGCGTTTTGGGTGGATTATTGCCCGCACCCGCTGCAATCTGCCTGCGTCGCATGAAAATTTTTCCGGTTTTGCTGGGGGCGTGGTTGGTCGCCGCGGTTTCGGTGTCTGCCGAAAGCCCCGTTGCGCCCGGCGCAAAACTCCAAAAACTGGCCGGCGATTTTGCGTTCACCGAAGGCCCGACGTGCGACAAAAATGGAAATGTGTTTTTTGTGGACCAGCCGAACAATCGCATCATGGAGTGGAGCGTGGACGGGAAACTTTCCACGTTCCTGCAACCATCCGGCCACGCCAACGGGATGGATTTTGACGCGAGCGGCAATTTGATTGCCTGCGCGGACGAGCACAATGAGCTTTGGTCCATCGCCCCCGACAAAAAAGTGACGTTGCTCGTCAAGGATTTTCACGGCAAATATCTGAACGGTCCGAACGACGTGTGGGTTGCGCCGAACGGCGCGATGTACATCACGGACCCGTTTTACAAACGCAAGTGGTGGGACCATAACACCATGGCGCTTCCGAACCAGGAGGTTTTCTATCTTTCGCCCGACCGGAAAAACCTGAGGCGCGTGACGGATGACCTCACCAAACCCAATGGCATCACCGGCACGCCGGACGGGAAAACGCTGTTTGTCGCCGACATCCAGGCCGACCAGACCTGGCGTTACGATGTTCTGCCGGATGGCTCGCTGACGAACAAAACGCTGTTTTGCCCGAAAGGATCGGACGGGATGACCATTGATGAAAAAGGAGATTTGTATCTTTGCGCGACCGGCCAAACGAATGGCGTGACGATTTTTAACCCGGCGGGGAAACCGATCGGCCACATTGACGTGCCGGAAAAATGGTCGGCCAACGTCTGCTTCGGCGGCCAGGACCGCAAAACCCTTTTCATCACCGCAAGCACGTCGCTTTATTCGATTCGCATGAACATCAAGGGTGCGAATCCGGCGAAGTAAGAAAGTTCATTGAACGTTTTGTTCTTCCGTGGATTCAGGTACGCTGGGCGGGCGTTTCAAATTGGTCAAAAGAAAGAACCAGTAAATCGGCGCGAAGAAAGGATTGATTCCGAGGGTAATGAGGATATAACCGATCAAAACCAGCGGCCGGTTTCGAAATCGTCCGCTGGTGCCGTTCCGCAACACCTCGCCTTGGGAGAACACGTTAACGAAGGGCATCAGGTTGTTGTAGGGACCAACGGCCTTTCCGCAATGTTTGCAAAACCACGCGGTGGATGGTTGTGGCGTCAAACAGTGGGGGCAAATCTCCTCCGCTTCCGGTTCGGATAAGTGTTGCTCAACCTCGGCGTCCCACGGGTCCGGTTTGGTTGGCGCTTCGCGCACCCAAACGATAAGTCGCCACAAACCGGCCAGCATCAATCCGCCGATGGCAAGCCCGCCGATGACCTGATATGGATCGCTGGTTCCAAACATACGCGCTGTGGCAATTTCTCACGCCGTTTCTGAAAAGTCCAGCCGCCGCCGGAGCTACCACGGCTTCCGTTCGTTCATCGCCTTCAGAATGGCACGCTTGAGTGCCAAGGAATCAATGCTGCCGGTTTCGCGATAAATAATTTTGCCCTCCGGACTGATGAGCACGGTGTAGGGCGCCGCACCCGACCAATCGGGATCGAAGGCATTGATAAGCGCATCGCGGTCCGCGGAGGCGAAAATGAGATTGCGGTTCGAGGCCTGTTGTTTTTTCAGAAATTCCAGCACGGACTTCTCTTCGTCCGGCTCGTTCATGGACACGGTCACCCATTCGAAATCGCGATGGCGGTACATCCGGTTGATGGTGACGAATTCGGAAAATTCCGCCACACAGGGCGCGCACCATGTCGCCCAGAAATTCACCAACCGGAATTTGCCGGAATCGTTCCGGCGCAAGGCTTGCAGGACGTTGGTGTCCGCCGGCGAGACCGACACCGGCTCCGCCGCCAGTTGGTTCAGGTAAGCTTGCGCCGCGGCTTCCTTGCCGGACCATTTGATGGAACAGCCGACGACTTTTGTCCGCGTCACCGGCGGTTCCTTGCCGGCCAACAACGCGTCGAGCGCATCACGCAAATAATGCTTCGTCACGTGTTGAATGCGCTCGGAATTATCAATGGCACCCGCGTAACGCAGTTTGCGCGCGGCGTCGAAGACAAACACGTGCGGCGTAGCGACCGGCCCGTAGGCGTGCGCGACGGATTCGGTGTCGCCGTCGTAAAGGTACGGGAAGTTGAACTGGCGGTCATGCGCGCGGATTTTCATTTCGTCAAACGAATCGCCCAAATCCGTCCAGCCCAATTCATCAAGCCGGACGGCTTGGGGATCGTTGGGCATGATGGCCACCACCGCCACGCCCTTGTCCTTGTAGTCCGTGACAATTTGTTTGATGCGTTCCTCGTAATACTGCGCCGTCGGGCAGTGATCGCACGTGAAGACGACGACGAGGATTTTGGCGTCCGCGAAATCCTTCAAAGCCCAATTTCGCCCGTCCACGCCGGGCAGATTGAAATCCGGCGCGTTTGAGCCAAGCGGCAAGGTGGGAAAAGTTTCGGCGGCTGGTACGCTGCAAAAAGTTGCCAGGCTTACGAACAGAGCGGAGACAGGCAGCTTCATGACCGGCAATTCTAGTCCCGAGGCAAATCGGGGCAAGTGCCTTTTCAAATCAAGGGCGTGAATCCGGGGAAATAGTATTTCTGCGAAAGCCCGTCAGGGCTGGCATATTTGTAGAAAACCGAAATTGAAAATGCCAAAGCTCCGTCAGGAGCGAAATCGTCAGAATATGCCGCTTCTTACGGAGCTTGATTTGGTTTGGATTCGATTCTACAAAGATGTCGCGCCTACGGCGCTGAATATGCGAAGCGCACTCGGCAAAGAATTAAGGAAACAATTTGCTTTGGAAATGTCTCAAACATTTCCAGAATTCATCGAAATAAAAATCCCCCGGCCTCGGCCCGGTTCTCGAATGTATGTTTGGCGAACTCCGCGGGTTGCATTTTTTATTCTCATGTGGCCGCTCGACAACCGAGACAAATTCGGAATCATGTATGGCTGGTCTTCATCCGGAGAACCACCACCCGAGCAATACAAATACAATCCCGAACACGAACAAAATGTTCTCAGTCACGACGGCCGTTCGTTTCGGATTATGCAAGTATTCGACGAAGCAGGTGGGAAGGAAGATCATTTTTGGGTCTTGGATGATCCGATGGGCATCGCGTTCGAGCGAACGCTTCAAGAATTTGGCAAGCCAGGAGACACTGAAATTCAGACGTTAGAGCGAGCGGTAACTGAAGGTTTGAGTTATATGGTGAGCCGCCATCGTGAGACGGCGGTTGAAAAATTAATTCCGAAAATGCCAAGCTTGGTAAAAGATTGCATGAAGTGCATCCAAGAATCGGTAATCCCGTATTTTGAGAAGATTAAAGAGTTAAAATCGCAAAATGCTGGCTAACTGAAGCGAACTTAAATTATTTCCTTGTCCGCTTTGCTTTTTTGTAACTTACCGGCTTTGCTTCCGTTTCCGATTTCTCGCCATTGACGATGCGTTTCAATTCTTTGATCTGGTCACGAAGCAGGGCGGCCTTCTCGAACTGTAGTTCCTCGGCGGCGGCCAGCATTTCGGTTTCCAATTCGCTGATGGTTTCGGTCAGGTCCACGTCCATGGCCGCGTCTTTGAGCACCGACGCGCCGGCTGCGCGTTTCGATTCGTAGGTGGCCAGGCTTTCCTCCACGGCGCGGCTGACACTGCGCGGCGTGATGTGGTGCTCGCGATTGTAATCAAGCTGCTTCTGGCGGCGATATTCGGTGACGGCCAGAAATTTTTTGATGCTGTCAGTCATCACATCGGCGTAGAGAATTACCTCGCCGTTGAGGTGCCGTGCGGCGCGGCCGGCGGTCTGGATCAAACTCGTTTCGCTGCGCAGAAAACCTTCCTTGTCCGCATCCAAAATCGCCACCAGCGAAACTTCCGGCAAATCCAAACCTTCGCGCAAAAGGTTGATGCCCACGAGCACGGCGAATTCACCTTTGCGGAGCGAACGCAGAATCTCGACGCGCTCGATGGCGTCAATTTCGCTGTGGAGATACTGGACGTTGACGCCGATACCGCGCAGATAATCAGTCAACTCCTCGGCCGTGCGCTTGGTGAGCGTGGTAACCAGCACCCGTTCCTTCGCGTCGGCGCGTTTGCGGCATTCCTCGATGAGATCGTCAATCTGGCTCTGGAGCGGTTTGACCGTGACCTTCGGGTCCACGAGTCCGGTCGGGCGCACCACAAGTTCGACGACGCCGGGCTGTGTAGCGGCGGGCATCCTGCCTGCCGGTGAGGGCGGCATCTTGCCGCCCGGGCTGATGTTCGAATTCTTGGCGCGCTTGAAACTGCCAACGGTTCTTCCGCCGGGCAGGATGCCCGGCTTACTGGCAGGCAAGATGCCCGCCGCCACAGCTGCTTGCCTCGACCATTCCAGTTCGCGTTGCGCGGGCGTGGCGCTGGCATAAATCGTCTGGCCCTGCATCCCCTGAAATTCCGCGAACTTCAGCGGGCGATTGTCCAGCGCGCTCGGCAGACGAAAGCCGTATTCGACCAAAACCGTCTTGCGCGAGCGATCGCCTTCGTACATGGCGCCGATTTGCGGCACCGTGGCGTGCGATTCGTCAATCACCAACAGGTAATCCTTCGGAAAAAAATCAATTACCGTCGCCGGGCGCGAGCCGGGCGGGCGACCGGCGATGTGGCGCGAATAATTTTCGATGCCGGAACAAACGCCCATCTCCTCCATCATTTCCAGGTCAAATTCCGTCCGTTGTTTGATGCGCTGCGCCTCCAGCAGCTTGCCATTTTTTTCAAACCACGCGATACGTTCGCCAAGTTCCTCACGGATGGTGAGGATGGCGCGCTTCATCTTGTCGCCCGTGGTGACAAATTGTTTTCCGGGGAAAATGGTCACGGCGTCGAGCGATTCGGTTTTGTTTCCCGTCAACGGCTCAAAGCGCGTGAGGCGCTCAATCTGGTCCCCGAAAAATTCGACGCGCAGACCATCCTCGCGTCCGGCGGGCCGGACTTCCACCGTGTCGCCGCGCACGCGGAAATGGCCGCGCTCGAATGCGATGTCGTTTCGATCGTATTGCAGGTCCACGAGACGCGTGAGGAGCTGTTCGCGCGAAATCTCCTGGCCGACGCGAATCGGGATAACCATCGCCTCGTAATCTTCCTTGCTGCCGATGCCGTAAATGCACGAGACACTGGCAACGACCACCACATCGCGCCGCGCGAAGAGCGAGCTCATGGTTGAAAGCCTCAGCCGCTCAATCTCCTCGTTCCGGCTCGAATCCTTCTCAATAAACGTGTCGGTGCGCGGAATGTAGGCTTCCGGCTGGTAGTAATCGAAGTAGCTGACGAAGTATTCGACGGCGTTGTTGGGGAAAAACCCTTTGAACTCGGCGTAAAGCTGCGCGGCGAGCGTCTTGTTGTGTGAAATGACCAGCGTCGGCTTGTCCACGTTTCTGATGACGTTGGCGATGGCGAAAGTTTTGCCTGAGCCGGTGACGCCGAGGAGCGTCTGGTGTTTCGCGCCGGATAAAATGCCGTCGGTCAGCTTCGCAATTGCTTGCGGCTGGTCACCAGCGGGCGCGTAATCGGAAACCAGTTCAAACACGCGGGCAAAGTAGAACGTGAAGCGCGCAGCGTCAAACGCAACTCGGGTTGAAAACCACGAAACACACGAATGACACGAAATCGGCTTGTGCCAAAGGATGTAAAAAGGCAGCCGGCAACCGGCCGGATATTTTAATCTGAAAGAAGAAATTTAATCCGCGAATTTCGCGAATTGGCGCAAAGCTCCTGCGCCCGCAGCGCGTAGTCGGTGATCTGGCGCGGGGTTACTTTCGGATCATGCTTGCTCATAAATGGGCATGGCCTCGCGCACCACTTCGTCCCGGAAATACCGGCTCAACCACGCCTCCGTGTGGAAGTCCACCTTGTGCCCGATGATCCCGGCCAAATCGTCGCCATAACCGAAAAACTTCAGCCCGGGCCGCACGCCGGGCGCGAACTCCGCCAGCACGTCCACGTCGCTGCGCGCCGGATCGAAATCGTCGCGCAGCACCGAGCCGAACAGGCTCAACTTGCGGATGCCGCGCGCGCGGCAGAACTCCGCGATTTTTTCGCGGTCAATCGGAATGGGCAGTTCGGCGACGCTCACGCCTCAAAGCATCACGCAAAACCCGCTTTCGTGCAATCCTGATTCGGCTTCTCCCTTGTGGCGGCGGGCATCTTTGCCTGCCGTGGAGCCGGGGCTTCCAGCCCGGCGGAATAAAGCCGCCTGCATTTCCAAACGACTGGAATATTCGTGAGTTGCTGTGGGATTGGACCCTTGCTCCGGGCGGCAGGCACGAGTGCCTGACGCTACGCCTCCGGGGCAAATCCCGGCGCGGCATTTGTTTTCTATCAACTTTCAACCAACTTCCTCATGGCCCTTCAAGCCGACAGAAGCTCACCCGCGCGTCGGTTTCCATGTTCTCAAGGCATTCCAGCGACCCAGCCGGGCCGGCAGCGAGGATGGTGTGATTCCGCTAATCTACCAGGTTCGTGGAGATTTCCACGGTGAAATTCCACGCGGGTCGGAGCTGGGATGGCGAATTGCACATTGATCGTGCCCAAAGCTGGCGGAGTGGAAAAACGGCAGTGGCAAGGCGTCAAGCCCGGCTGACCCGCGCCCGGATTTTCCCCAGCAGGCGAGCGACCTGTTCAAGCTTATCGCTGAAATCCGCCCAGTCCGGGTCTTCGAGGTCGAAGCCCGGGTAGCGGCCCGTGAAATAAACCTCCGCCAGGCTGGCACACAGCGGCTGGATCTCCCCTGCCAATTCCGCATCCCGCGTGCGAAGCTCCTTGCGGAGCCGCTCCAGGTCGTGCGTCTTCTCCAGAAACCAGCCGGACCGGATCAACTCGGCCTTCAAACTTTTTCCAAGATTTCGGCGAGCTTGCCCCGGCACATGTCGTAGCTGATCTTCCGCGCAGTCAGCACGCGCACGGCATCCAGCTCCGACTCGGCGATCGTCAGCCAGTCGCCGGGATTGTTGGAGTCAGTTTTCCGAGGCAAGGATCACCCCTTCTTTCAGGACGGTGGCAAAGAAATGATCGTGACACGCGCGCTTCTCGGCCAGCCGCTGCGGCGTGATTGGCAGGAGCGTCAATGACGGACACGGCCACACCTCCCCCATCGCCTCGCGAAATCTCCGGGCCGCCTCCAGTTGCCGTTCGGCCCCCTCGGCCACCACACACAAGTCCACGTCGCTGTCCGGCCCGCCCTCCCCGCGCGCGTGCGAGCCGAAGAGATACACCGCGCGCAACGGCATCACCCGGTCCATCGCTTTAAGACATTGCGCCAGCGTCTGGCGCTGGCTTTGCAGTTCCGCCGGCAGATTGTCCAACCGCAACTTCACGCAGCTAATTTTAGGACGACTGCAACTGACGGGCAAGAAGATACCTCCAGTCCGCGCCTAAGCTTTCCGCCGTCGCCGCGTTCGTGAGCACGCGGCTACGCTCAACCCTCAACTTCCGACCACATTCGTGGTTCGATGCTGGAGGTTCGATGTTTGCCACCCTCAAACTCTCAACCCCTCGCCACGCCGTAGCAGCGCAAAGGCGGGTCAGCTCCTCGCCGCGCCGACTCGTCGCGTCGAAGCCATGCGGAGACGGAAGCCCGCGAAGGCGGGTCAAACCCTCAACCCATTTTCACGGCCAGCTCAGGCGATAGAAACGCTGCGGCATGGCCGGCGCGTTGGTGTCGGTGAACTCGTAGCGTGGCGTCGCCGGGCCAAGGTAATCCCAAGCCATCAGGTTGGTGGACACCCACACGCTGAAGGCGCCCTCCGTCGAGTTGGTGAGCGCAAAGGTGACGTTCGTGCCGCCCAGGCCCGCGGTATTGGTCAGGTACAGCCATGGGCTGGTGGGCCAGTAACTCGCCAGCACGGCATCCAGCTCGCTCTGATCCACCATGCCGTCGCCATTGACGTCCCCAACGAGCACGGTGGGGTCAACGTAGAAGGTCTGGTCAGGTCCGTAGGTGATGCCGTTGGCGTTGCTGATGACAATCCGATAGTGGTAGAGCGTGCCCGGTTGCAGGCCGCTAAACGTTTGCCGCAGCGACACCGGATCCGTGCCACTGCCCAGGCTTTGGATCCCCGTGGTGTTTCCGTAGCTCGTCGTGGCGCCCCATTGGAAGTACGCGGTCGTAGCCGAGCCGTTGGGATAAACTGACGCCTCGAGCACGGCTGAACTGCCCATGACACTGCCCACCGAGACGGAGACGGCGTCAGGAGCGAGGGTGACGGCGAAACTGCCTTGGCTGGCAAAAGCCGAACCGGCGAAGGCCGTATCCACCGCTTGCACGCTCCAGTAATAATTGGTGCCGTATTTGAGGCCCGTGAGGCTGGCGGAAAGGTTCTGCTGCATATTGCCCAGTTGCGGCACGCGGCGGAAGCCATTGGCCGCTGCCGCTGGCGAAACCACGTTGGAGCCGCCGGGGGTGGTGCCTACCCGCAGGTTATAGCTCAGGCCCAAGGCGGGGGTTTGCGGGTCGCCGCCGACACTCCACGACAGGAGGGCATTGGTGCCGACGACATTGGCGGTCAAGTTGCCGGGCGCTCCAGGAGCGTTGTTCGTGACCGGCCAATCGTTGTGAAAGAAATGGGAAACCAGGTTATATCCTGCATCCAGGCCCGTGAACAGGATGTCCAGCCGGCCATCGTTATCGTAGTCGGCCCATGCGACGGAACCATAATAAACCCCCGGCAGGCTCGTGGTCGTAAGCTCCGTGAAGGTGCCGTTCCCGTTGTTGCGATAGATCTTTGAAATCGGTCCGCTACCTGAATAACCCGTGAGCAGGATGTCCAGGTAGCCGTCGTTGTCATAATCGCCCCACACGGCCGAACTTTCTTCCACCCCGGGCAAACCGGCGTTGAGGTCGGTGAAGGTGCCGTTCCCGTTGTTGCGATAGATTCTTGAAATATCTCCGAACGTAGATGAATAACCCGTGAGCAGGATGTCCAGGTAGCCGTCGTTGTTGTAATCGCCCCACGCGACCGAACCTGCTTCCACCCCCGGCAGACCGGCGTTGAGGTCGGTGAAAGTGCCGTTCCCGTTGTTGCGATAGATGCTTGAAATCGGTCCGCCATTTGAATAACCCGTGAGCAGGATGTCCGGGTAGCCGTCGTTGTTGTAATCCCCCCATGCAACCGACCCATAATAAACCCCCGGCAGCCCGGCGCCGACGTTGGTGAAGGTGCCGTTCCCATTGTTGCGATAGATCCTTGAAATGGGTCCGCCAGCTGTAGATGAATAACCCGTGAGCAGGATGTCCGGGTATCCATCGTTGTTGTAATCGCACCATGCGACCGAACCCACTTCCACCCCTGGCAGTCCGGCGTTGATGTCGGTGAAGGTGCTGTTCCCGTTGTTGCGATAAATCTTTGAAATCTCTCCGCCAGCTGCAGACGAATAACCCGTGAGCAGGATATCCAGATCGCCGTCGTTATCATAATCGCCCCACGCGACCGAACTACCTTCCACCCCCGGCAGCCCGGCGCCGAGGTCGGTGAAGGTTCCGTTTCCGTTGTTGCGATAGATCTTTGAAATCTCTCCGCTGGCTGAGTAGCCCGTGAGCAGGAGGTCCAGATCGCCATCGTTATCGTAATCGCCCCACGCGACCGAACCATAATAGACGCCCGGCAGACCGGAGTTGAACTCGCCGAAGACGGGACCGGTGAAGGTCAGGTCGCCCCCCAGGGCCATGCCAAAACTGTTGGTGGCCACGCTCCGATAGTGGTAAGTGTAACCTGATAGGAGGGGTTGTACTCGATTCGTCACCGCTAACGGCCCGCCGCTGCTCCCAAGTGCAACCGGTGGCGTGTTGCTGCCATAGTTCGTGGTCAAGCCCCACTGGAACCAGGCCTGGGCGGAGGGCCCGCTCGGGATGACGCTGCCATTGACCGTGGCGGCGTTGGTCGTGAGGTCGGTGGCGGGCAAGGTCGTAACCAGGGGCGGTCCGAGCCACAAGCTTTGATCCACACCGTACGACACGCCGTAGGAATTGTTCGCCACGGCGCGGAAGTGGTAGGTCTGGAAAGACGCCAGGCTGGTAATGTTGGTCGAAAAAGCCACGGTATTGGTGCCACTGCCGGCGTTGGTAGCGATGGTGGTGGTGCCGTAATTGGTGGTAGCGCCCCACTCAAACCTGGCCGTGGTGGCATAACCTTCTGAGTTGACGGAACCCTGGAGCGCGGCTCCGGTAGTGGTGAGATTGGTGGCGGCCAGCGTGAGCACGAACGGACCGTAATGCACGGTCGAGGCGACCCACGTTGGTGCGGGGCTGGAGAGTGTGCCGTCGTAACCGTGGCCGGTGGTATCGGCGGCCAGAGTCCCGGAGCACTCATCGAATTGCCAGTAGGCGAGCAGACCCGGTTCGTTTCCCGCCAAGGGACGACCAAGGCAAGCTTGAATCTGCGCCTGGCTGCGCGCCCCGTTCCAGATGCGCAGCTCGTCGATATCCCCGTGGAACTTGCTGCTGCCCCAACCATTCTCACCAATCAGGATCGGGCCGCCTGTGCCCTGGAAATTCGCCAACGCCGTGTCCGCCGCGACCAGCACTCCGTCGCGATAGATGCGGCGTGCCTTGGTGGCGGCATCGTAAGTCCCGGCCCAATGGTGCCAATCGCTATCGGTGTAAATATTCGTCGTGATCAAATCATTATCGTAAAAGCCAAACATGAATGCATTAGGGGGCGCATGGGTGAATCCAAAGAACACGCTGACATTGTCGCCATACCAGCCTTGGCCCAGGATGATATCGTCCGTGTCGAGGGAGGTTCTGCGGGCCCACGCTTCGATGGTGAACGAGGAATTCGTCAGCGGTACCCACCCTCCCGCTACATAATCATTCGTCCCGTCAAACGAGAGCGCACAGCCCGGCCCGGTGGGCAATGGCGGCGTCGTAAAGATTGCATCCGTGCTATAGTTGGTGCCGACGCTGTTGGTGATCACGACGCGGAAATGATACGTGCTGTTGAAGGTTAAATTCGTCACCACGCTGCCGATTCCGAAGGACAGCGTGTTGGTGTCGGCCGGCAGGCCCGGGCCCACGCTGATCGGGGGCGTGTTGGTGCCGTAGCTGACGGTGGCGCCCCATTGGAACCAGGCCTTGGCGGGCAGGTTGCCGGCATGCACATTGGCGTTGAGCCGGGCGCTGGCGGTGGTGATGGCCGTGGCGTTGGACGCAACCCCTTCGGGCGTAAAGGGCACTGTGGAACGAACCCAATCCGGGTTGTTCATTAAGGTGCCTCCGTTGTAGTTACCGGCCGCAGCATCAGCCGCAGTGGTGCCCGAACCTTCGTCGAACTTCCAGTAGGCTTTCAGCCCGGTCTCTGTCCCAATGAGCCGCGTGTAGCGGTTGGTCTGGATTTGCGCTTGAGCGCGGGCCTGGTTCCAGAGACGCACCTCGTCAATCACACCATTGAAGTAGTTGGAGCTACCCACCAGACCAATGCTCACGCTGGTGGGAAGCGATACACTGTGCGTGCCCGAAAAGGTGTTGCTGGCGACGAGAACGCCGTCCAGGTAAAGGATGCGCCAGGTTGTCCCGTTGCACGTGACCGCCACATGATGCCACGCGCCGGCGAGGCCCGTGTTGGTATAAACCAGGTCATTGCCCCACCAGGAATTGACCAGCCCGTTGGTGCGGAGGCTCAAGGCGTTCATCGCGTTGGTTGCCGCGTAATCACCCCAGCCGATGATGCCGTAGTTGCCCATGCTGTTGGGCCGGATCCAGGCCTCGATGGTGTAGGGATCGGTGCCCGCCGGCACGGTCCAGGTACTGGCGACGAGCACGTAAGCGTTCGTTCCATTGAAAGACAGGGCGTAGCCCGGGCCGGTCTGTGCCGGCGCGCGGGGTGCGGTGGCGAACAGGGTGATGGCCGCCAGGAGGGCGGTCCCGATGGCAATGAATGCCGAATGCCGAATGTCGAGTTTCGAATGTTGTTGGGTTTTCATAAAGTCAGTGGTTTTGGTTTATGGACTTGAAGAGAGGACGAACGGGGAAAGGCTGAAAGCAGAAAGCAGACCCGCTGCGACGGCGCGACAGCGCGGCGAGAAGCAGAAAGCAGAAATGGATTTCAGCCGCGCGGTTTCCCGAACGCGGGTCAAGATTACGAGCGTCGCGCCCGGCGGCTAACGAAACGGCGACGCGAATAAACTTCCGAATGGAAGTTGAGTAAGACACAAAGGCCGTCCGATCTGGTGTTGTTTCATTGCCAACAACGCAATTCGGTTTTTCGGATGGCGGCCCGACCATCCGGTTGACCTCCGAGGGCGTCAGTGCCCCCGGACCCTTTTACAACGATTACGATTATGAACCCGAAATGCTATCTGTCTAGGGTGCGAAAGTTTGGAATATTAGACGTTTGTTTGGATTTTGGGGTGGAAAAGCAGAAAAAGGCAGGTTAGTGGCGCAAACTGTAGCAGCCGGCGTGAGCCGGCTATGACTTCCCTGCGAAGAATAATGAGCGGACTGACGTCCGCTGCTACGAGGTTGACGGTGGCGGCGGATTCGTCTGCATCGTTTCGCGCCACAACTTCGGGGAAAGGCCGGAGGCTTTTTTGAACGCGAGGCGGAACCGGTTTTCGCTCGCGTAGCCGACGGCATACGCAACTTCGGAAGCCGTCTGCGCGGGATCGCTCAGGAGTGCCTTGGCCTTTTCCACCCGCCGTTCGGTGAGATAAGTCTTGAATGGTTTTCCAATGGCGCGCGAAAAGAGCGCGGACAGATAGGCTGCGTTCATGCCCAGTTTGGCGGCGCATCGCTGCAGCGTGATCGGCTGCCCGTAATTCCGGGAAATACATTCCAGCAAGCCTTGCACCGCTTGTTCGGCGTGAGTTTCAGTCCCGGAACGGCAGGCGACCTGGGGAGGCGGGGGCAGGTGGCGTTGGAGCGCCTCGTGTAACTGCGCCTGTTCCTTTTCCAGGGCGACCACGGCGCGCCCCGCGCTCGTCAGTTCAGCCTTGCGCAGGTCACTCAGGCTGGCGGTTTGCAAGTGTTGGACGATGAATTGCAGGAACCGGGCGGCCCGGGTGAATTCCGGTCGGTCCATCACTCTCGCGTCCGCCGGGGGAAGGCGATGCCGCACGACGCGGGCGGAATATTTCCGGGCCGGACGCCGCGACTGGGAGTGGTCCAACGCCTGCAAGTAGGCGATGCCCAGCGTCTCGCCGCGAACCCGGATGGGAAGCCAGTAATTGCGGACGCCGAGGCGGCAGGTGAAGTAGAGGCCGTCTCCGTTTGTGCTGAAAGTGCGGGCGAGTTGTTTTGCCCCGCAGATTCGGCAGTCCTTCAACAAAGGCGAACCGCTCAACCGGCAACAGACGGAGCAGCCGGTCGGCAAGGTCCGGGCCTTCCACTCGCGAGCCGGCGCTGGCGCCCAGGAGATATGGAAGTTCAACCCGGTGAAATCAGCGAAAAGATTGTCTTGGAGCCTGTCGAGGTGTTGGCGGGTCAACGCGCGATACTTTCGAAGTTGCAGCGCATCGCCATGCGGGGCTGAAGCTGAAGTGCGGGCAATCCGGCGCACCGCCGCAAAAGGCGGAATTATTTTACGAGATGACCTGCCACCGCATACAGTGGCAGGCTTATGGTGGCCCATCCTCAACCCGGTGATGGTCTTGTGGCTGTTCACGAGAATTTGAACAACAGCCTATCGTGTGCATGCCCGCCACGACAACTGCCCTTTGGGGCAGGTTTAGCTCAAGCCACCCGGCAAGTGCTTATCAGCCGGACACGCCGATCAGTGGCCGAGGGCAACCGCCGGTCGGTGGATGTGGCGCAATATCTGAAGTCCGCGACACCGGGCAGAACCTGGTGCTTCGTGCCGGACAGGATGCCGTCGGTCAGCCCGCGAAGGCGTTCGGGGCTGATCGCCGGCGGGTTTGAATGGCGCGACGAGTTCGAACATCCGAAGTGAAGGTAGGAGGGCAACGGGAGGGGGTCAATGAAGCGCCTGCCAGCCACGTCGGAGCTTCTCTTTGTTGGAATGTCCGGTTACACTGCTTCCCAGTGAAACCTGATTCCTGGCGTCACGGGGTCACACCCTACCAATGGCTGGTGCTTTTCGTTGCGTGGCTGGGCTGGGTGTTCGACTCGATGGACTCCACGATTTACGCGCTGGTCCTGCAACCCGCGCTGCATGACCTCCTGCGCGCACCCGGAGGTGGTCCAGTCACCAGCGATGTCATCGGCTGGTATGGCGGAATAATTTTCTCGATTTTTCTGATCGGCTGGGCCATCGGCGGCGTCGTGTTTGGCGTTCTGGCGGACCATTTCGGGAGGACCAGGGCGCTGGTCTTCTCAATCCTGATTTACGCCGTGTTCACCGGCATGGCCGCGTTATCGCAAACTTGGTGGCAACTGGCATTGTTCCGGTTCGTCACGGCGCTTGGCATCGGCGGCGAATGGGCGGCCGGCGCGGCGCTGGTGGCCGAGGTGTGGCCGGAGGACAAACGGACCAGAGCAGCGGGCCTGTTGCAATCGGCTTGGGCGGCGGGATTCCTGGTGGCGGCGGTTGTCAACCTGCTCCTGCGCAATTGCGGCTGGCGCCCCATGTTCGTGGTCGGCATTGCGCCGGCGTTCGTCGCGCTCTTCGTCTTCTGGTGGGTCAGGGAACCGGAACGATGGGTCAAGGCACGCGCCGAAGAACTACGAACCGGCGGGACGCGACCGCCAAGACTGGCAGAGCTGTTTGCGCCGGGGCTGGCCCGCTCCACCGTGATCGGCTCCGGACTGGCGTTTGTGGCTGTATTCGGTCTGTGGGGCGCGACGAATTGGACGCCGACACTCATCCGCGCCTTGCCGGACTTGCAAGGCCTGAACGCATCGGAACTGGTGAGCCGCGTCAGCTACGCCACCATGCTGCTGAATGTCGGGGCGCTGGCCGGTTATCTCAGTTTCGGTCCGCTGGCAGACCGCGTGGGCCGGCGATGGGTTTTTGCCCTGATGTGCCTCGGCAGCCTGCTGCTGTTGCCGATGACGTTCCTGACACCGCGGACCTACACCCAAGTGTTGCTGCTGCTGCCGCTGCTGGGCTTTTTCAACAACGGCATTTTCAGCGGTTTCCCGATTTATCTGCCCGAATTGTATCCGACGCGGATTCGCGCCACCGGCGCCGGTTTTTGTTTTAATATCGGTCGGGTACTGGCTTCCACCGGCCCGTTCCTGACGGGCTATCTGGTTACGGTGCTGGGCAGTTTTGGCCGTGCTGCCAGCGCGGTGGCCGCGATTTATCTCGTCGGACTTCTGATTTTGCCGTTCGCGCCTGAAACCAAAGGCAAACCACTTCCACCCTGAGAGCCGGTGAAAAACAATCCTTTTGGGTTGAATCGGCGGTGGAATTCCCCAAGTCTTAGGTTTCTTTCAAACTATGAGAACGATCATTGCATCGGCAGTTTTATTTTCATCCTTGATTTTGTCGCACGCTGAAGTTCAGGCGCCCATTCCGCTCTGGCCGGGCGGCGCGCCCGGCGCGCTCGGCACGAATGAATGGGACATTCCCACAGTCACGCCGTATTTGCCGGACCCGACGAATGCGACGGGTGCGGCAATGGTGATTTGTCCGGGTGGCGGTTACGTTCAGCTTGCTCCGCATGAAGGAAATGATTACGCACTGTGGCTGAACCAGCACGGCGTCACCTGCTTCGTGCTCAAGTATCGGCTGGGTTCGCATGGGTATCATTATCCGGCGGAGTTTCAGGACGTGACACGCGCGGTGCGATTGGTTCGGGCAAAGGCGGCGGATTGGAAAATTGACCCGCATCGCGTGGGCATCATGGGTTCCTCGGCGGGCGGGCATCTGGCCTCGACGCTGCTGACGCATTTTGATTTCGGCGACGCGAACGCCGCCGACCCGATTGAACGGCAAAGTTCGCGGCCGGACATCGGCATTCTTTGTTACGCCGTCATCACGATGAACGAATACACGCATGGGGGTTCAAGGGAAAATTTGCTGGGCAAACATCCGTCGCCGAAGCTGGTGAAATTGCTTTCCAACGAATTGCAGGTCAAAACGAACACGCCGCCGTGTTTCCTTTGGACCACGTTCGAGGACAGGACTGTGCCGATGGAGAACACGCTGATGTTTGCCGAGGCGCTGCGGAAAGATCATGTGCCGTTCGATTTGCACATTTATCAGAAGGGTGGACACGGCATGGGGTTGAAGGACAAACCGCCCTTCGCGCATCCGCATCCGTGGGCCGGCGACTGTGTGTTCTGGCTGAAACAGCAGGGCTGGGTGAAGGAATAAAATTTGCCACAAATGCTTAACGCGGCCAAGCCGCAACCAAAGGAGCGCGGACAGCCTTGTCCGCGAGACGCTTGCATTGGGATAGAAGCGTGCGGACAAAGCTGTCCGCGCTCCTGGAAAACCTTTGCCGGACGCGACGATGTCATGAGCGCCATAGGCGCGGAATCTTTGTAGTTTCGGCAACCGATGAAACAAAGCTCCGTCAGGAGCGAAATCGGAATATGCCGCTTCTGACGGAGCATTTCAATTTGAACAATTACGCTGGCGTGCTGTTCTTGTTGGACTAACGGAAGCGGTCGTTTTGTTGGTGTTTTTAGCGATGCTCTGCCCATACTGTAATTTCAAATTAAGACAGTACCAATTTCCTCTTGTCATTCTTTGCATTTCCGCTATTCTCTACCTTGCCTGAACGCCGCGTGTGCGGACCCGTCCTCCGTAGCAGGACTGTGGAGGGTGGATGTTCATTAAGGCTGAGAAAAAATAGTTAACAGACAACCTAACCATGCCGCGTTTTACGCGGTTTAACCTCCGTTGCCGTTTGCAGCGCCGGTAGTTAGGCAATGGAGCTTCGGTCCCGCCGTTTGGATCCAAGTCTCCCGCAGTATTCATAGTCAAGTTATGCTCACAATGGAAGAGGCCATGAAGCAAACCGGTTCGTTGCCGTTTGCTGCAGGCAATATCGTCAAAGGCAAAATCATCGAACTCCGTCCCAAGGAAGTTTTGGTGGACATCGGCTATAAAAGCGAGGGCGTCATCTCCGGCATGGAGTTTGAGGACATCAAAACGCTGAAGGTCGGCGACGAAATTGATGTCCTGATTGAGAAGCTCGAAGACAAGGACGGCATGGTCGTCCTGTCGCACGAGAAGGCCGAGTTCAAGAAAAACTGGGACAAAATTCTCACGATTTGCAACGAGGGCGGCCGTATCACCGGCAAGGTCAAGTCGCTGGTCAAGGGCGGCCTGGTCGTCAATGTGGGCGTCGAGGCATTTCTGCCCGCGTCGCAGATTGATGTCGTCACACCGCGGAACCTCGCGCAATTCGTCGGCAATACCTACGAGTTCAAGGTCGTCAAAATCAACCAGGAGCGGCAAAACATCGTCCTGTCGCGCCGCGAGTTGATCGAGCAGGAACGGAACGAGCGCCGCGCGCAGTTGCTCGCCGAGATGGTGCCGGGCGACATCCGCAAAGGCACGGTCAAGAATATCACCGATTTCGGCGCGTTCATTGATCTCAACGGCATTGACGGCCTGCTGCACATCACCGACATGAGCTGGGGCCGCATCGGGCATCCGTCAGAATTGCTCAAGATCGGCCAGGAAATTGACGTGGTGGTGCTGGACGTGAACAAGGAAAAGGAGCGCGTCAGCCTCGGCCTCAAACAGAAGATGTCCAACCCTTGGGACAGCATCGAAACGAAATATCCCGTCGGCGCGCGGGTCAAGGGCAAGATTGTCAATCTCGTGCCGTATGGCGCGTTTGTGCAACTGGAACCGGGCGTCGAAGGCCTGGTGCACGTCACCGAATTGTCGTGGACGAAGCGCGTGGCCAAGCCCAGCGACATGCTCAAGCAAGGCCAGGAAATCGAGGCCGTCGTCCTCGGCATCAACCGCGAGGAACAGAAGATTTCC
This sequence comes from uncultured Verrucomicrobiae bacterium, assembly GCA_963827205.1. Lineage (GTDB taxonomy): Bacteria > Verrucomicrobiota > Verrucomicrobiia > Limisphaerales > UBA11358 > UBA11358. Next base: position 22,117 of record CAWHAH010000006.1, on the reverse strand, counting down.
CTCGGCATCCGCCAGTTGGAAAGCAATCCATGGGACACCGCTGAACAGAAGTATCCCAAAGACACCCACGTCAAGGGCAAGGTGCGCAACCTCACCAGCTACGGCGCATTTGTCGAACTGGAAGAGGGTATTGACGGCATGATCCACGTGTCCGACATCTCCTGGACGCGCAAGATCAATCATCCGAGCGAGGTTTTGAAAAAGGGCGACGAAGTCGAGGCCGTGGTGCTCGAAGTGGACCGCCCGAACCAGCGCATTGCGCTGGGCATGAAACAGCTCGCGCAGGATCCGTGGGAGAAAATTGACGAGCTCTACAAGGTCGGCGATCTCGTCACCGGCAACGTCACCAAGCTCGCGAGCTTCGGCGCGTTCGTCGGGTTGAAACACGAGATTGACGGCCTGGTGCACATCTCGCAAATCAGCGAGGAACGCGTGGACAAAATCAAAAATGTCCTCAAGGCGGGACAGGAAGTCACTGCGCGCGTCGTCAAGATTGACAAGGGCGAGCGCCGCATCGGCCTGTCCATCAAGGCGGCCAGCTACACCGACGAGCAGCTCAAGGAAGAGCAGAAACTCCTCGACGCGCTCAAACCCGGCGAGGACCTCGTAGCCTTGCAACACGCCTTCGACGCCGCCGACGAGGCAAAGCAGGAAGGAACAAAACAGGAATAAACAGTCACTGAATCGAATTCGCGCAGGCGGGCTGGCAACAGTCCGCCTGTTTTTATTCCCTCTCCCGTCAGACGGGAGAGGGTGGCGCGAAGCGACGGGTGAGGGAATTCATCATGCTTCCTTCAAGCTCTTGTGCCGGTAATGCAAGATTTTGAACTCCGGCGTGTTTTGGATTTCCTCGGCCAAATCAAACCGGTTTTCAAACGGCGGAAAGAAAGCGTCGCCACCTTCTATTTCGCGCTCCACGAGCGTCAGGTAAAGGTCGGAACAGCGCGGCAAGGCCTGCTCGTAAATCTCCGCGCCGCCGCAGATGAAAATGTCGTTGGGAAACTCGTCGGGATTCATTTTGTTCAGCGAATTGAAGATCAGAATTTCCGTCTCTTGTTTCTCCCCGAGCTTCGTGAAATGAAACTGGTAGGCCCGCTTGAGATAACGTCCGCCGCGCCATTCATGATACTGTCCGAAAATTTCCGGATGCTGCCTGATGAGCCGCTGCGGATGCCGCGTGAGCACCATGTTTTTGCGGCTGGGCAGCGGCTGTCCAAGGCCCTCGAAGGTCTTGCGCCCCATCACGACGACGTTGCCCATCGTCATTTTTTTGAACCACTTGAAGTCCTCCGGCAGATACCACGGGATTTTGCCGCCCGCGCCAATCACGCGGTTCAGCGACATCGCCGCGATGGCTTTGAAATATTTCATGTGACAGCACCGCTTTTATGTTCGCCGCACAAAAACGAATGTCCCCAGGCGATGATGGGTTTTTCCATAAATCGCCATGAGACTGATGCGAAAAGCAGGGTCGCGACCAAGGCAACTGCTGTTACCATAACATCAGAAAACCCTCTAAATTTCAGGTCTCTTCCCAGAATCAGTCCATGTAACAAGTCGTTGATTGGCCAGTGAAAAAGGTATATGCCGTAGGCTATTATTCCCAATTTGCGAAGGGGGAGAAAACGCATCGTGTTTGAAACAATTCCCTCTTTCTCAGTCACAGCCAGGAGCAGCAAGCAGGCGTAAAGCAGCGCCAGCCAGAAATTGAAGAAAAGTATTCGCTCGAATTCAAAACTGCCCAGGTCCTTTTTTACCGCCACGTAGCCCGTTCCCAGCAGGAGGAAAAACAGGAGCACGTAAAGCCGTTTGGTTTTTTGCGCAAGCCAGTGGCGCGATTTGCTTTGTCGAAGCAAAAACGCACAGACAACACCTATCAACAAGGCATCCGCTGAGATCGGTGCCAAAACTCTGACGACTTCGTATGAAAGAGGATGATACATCCAAAGAAACAATTGTAACAGCGGATTAAGGCCGATGATGGCAAGCAGTGTCGGCACCAGCCATGAGGGGCGCACCAGCCAGATTACAACCGGCAGCACCAGATAAAATTGTTCTTCCAGGACCAGCGACCAGGTTACAAACAGCCAGTCCGGATTGTTTTTGCCGGCGATGGCCGCGACAAAGTTTTGGGTGAAAGTCACGTTGGCCCACAACGGAATATCTCGAACAAAGAGCTCCTTGAACCACGTTTGGGAGGAGTAACCGGCCAGAAGCGACCTCAAAACAATATAAAGAGCCAGGGATAGAAAATACAAAGGGAGTATTCGGCAACAGCGCCGGATGTAGAAGGATTTGAAATAATTTTTGGAATTGCGGTTATCCATCAAAATGCCGCCTATCAGAAAACCTGACAGGACAAAAAAAAGATCAACGCCACTCCCGCCCAAGGCAAATGTTCTTTTGATAAAATCACCCAGCCAACTTGTGCCCGGGATGATTGCATTCGCCACAAAGTGCAAACAAACAATCAAACTGATGGCCAGCCCCCTGATTCCATCCAGTTCCGGGAGGCGCGATGCGGAAACCGGTTGCACATTAATCGGTGATTTCATACCGCAATGGGCGCCTTGATAGCTGGATGCGGGTCGTACCCGACCAGTTCAAAATCCTCGAACCTGAAGTCGTCAATTCTTTTCACCGCCGGATTCAATTTCATTTGCGGCAGTGGGCGCGGTTCGCGCGACAGTTGCAGCTTTGCCTGCTCGACGTGGTTTTTGTAAAGATGCAGGTCGCCGAACGTGTGGACAAACTCGCCGGGTTTCAGCCCGCAAACCTGCGCGACCATCAGCGTGAGCAGCGCGTAGCTGGCGATGTTGAACGGCACGCCGAGGAAGATGTCCGCGCTGCGCTGGTAGAGCTGGCAGCTCAACTCGCCATCGCTCACGTAAAATTGGAAGAGGCAATGACATGGCGGCAAGGCCATGCTGTCGATGTCGGCAACGTTCCATGCGCTGACAATCAACCTGCGGCTGTCGGGATTTTTTTTGATCTGGCTGACGACTTGTTCGATTTGGTCAATGCCGTTTTGCTTTCCTCGCACCCGCGGGCCTGACGGCGTGACGCTGGCGCCGTCATTCAATTCGCTCAAGTCAAAAAGCGGCGGTTGGGCGGCAAACGGGTCCCGGCGCGGACGCGGAGCGTTTTTCGTCCAATGCCGCCATTGCTTGCCATAGACCGGTCCCAGATTGCCCTGTTCATCCGCCCACTCGTCCCAAATGGTCACCTTGTGCTCCTGCAAGTAGCGGACGTTGGTGTCGCCGCGCAGAAACCACAACAATTCGTAAATGATGGAGCGCAGGTGCAACTTTTTCGTCGTGAGAACGGGGAAATCTTTCCGCAAATCAAACCGCGTCTGCGCGCCGAACACGGAATAGGTGCCCGTGCCGGTGCGGTCGGCCTTGAATTTGCCGTGTTCGAGGACGCGCCGCAGCAAATCGAGGTATTGAATCATTGCGGGAAAAATTTAACCACGAACCACACGAAAGACACGAAAAAGAAATCAGACACGGATTGCACGGATTGCACGGATTTAATCAGTGAAAATCCGTGAAATCCGTGTCATTGAATTTTTGGTTGTTTCCTGCAAAACTGTCGGCGCAATGCGAATCCTCGCCCTTGATCACGGAACCAAACGCATCGGCGTCGCGGTGAGCGATGAAACCAAAACCATCGCCCAGCCGCTGGAATACATCCCCGCCGAGCCGTTCGCCGAGTTTCTGGCGCGGCTGAAAGAATTGCTCGCCGAAAAGGAAATTGACCTCATCCTTATCGGTCTGCCGCGCAACATGGACGGCAGCTACGGGCCGGCGGCGCAAAAGGTTGAAGCATTCATCGCCGTTTTGAAAACGGCCATCACCATACCTATCAAAACCTGGGATGAAAGGCTGACATCGGCGCAGGCGAACCGGATCTTGATTCAGGCCAACGTCCGCCGCAACAAGCGTAAAGAAAAAGTGGACAAAATGGCGGCGGCCATACTGCTGCAGAGTTATCTGGACGGTAAAACGTGAAACGTGATGCGTGAAGGCGTTTACTTGGGTCTTCACGTTTCACGCTTCACGAATCACGAGATGAAATTCAAACTCGTTATCGCTTACGACGGCACGGCCTACGAAGGCTGGCAGGTGCAGAAAACCGGCATGGGCGTTCAGCAAATCGTCGAACAGGCGCTGGCAAAGTTGTTTCCCAGCGGGCCGCGCCTGCACAGCGCCAGCCGCACGGACACCGGCGTTCACGCACTTGGCATGGTGGCGCATTTTGAAATTCCTGCCGCGGAATTCAAGATGTCCGCCCGCAAGCTCGCCTTGGCGCTCAATGCCTGGTTGCCGGAAGACATCCGGGTGCTATCGGCGGCCCGCGCAACAAAAAAATTCCATGCCCGCTTCGATGCAGCGGGCAAACAGTATCGTTATTTCGTCTGGAACCATGCAGCGATGAATCCGTTGCTTCGCCACAGTGCGTGGCAGGTGACGCGACCGCTCGACTTGCAGGCCATGCGCGCCGCCGCGCCGCTGTTTGTCGGGCGGCACGATTTCAAATCGTTTGCCGCCAGCCGCAATTACGAGATGGAATCCACCGTGCGCAAACTCACGCGTTGCGACATCAAAAAATCCGGTCGGTTGCTCACGTTCGTCGTCGAAGGCGACGGGTTTCTTTACAAAATGTGCCGGGGCATTGTCGGGACGCTGGTGCAAGTTGGCCTCGGCAAATTTCGACCGGGCGAAATCAGGCGGATGCTGGCCAAAAAAGACCGGCGCGTGGCAGGCATGACCGCGCCGGCGCATGGCCTGGTGTTGTGGAAGGTGTTTTACAAATAGTCGGCAGTTAGTGGTCAGTAGTCATTAGCATTCATCGCCATGCACTGCTTTGACTATGGACTACTAACTATTGACCACTGACTCATATGCACATTGTTTTGGTTGAACCGGAAATTCCGCCAAACACGGGCAATGTGGCGCGGTTGTGCGCGGCCACGCGGACGACGTTGCATCTCGTCGAGCCGTTCGGTTTCAAGCTCGGTGACGCGCAACTCCGGCGCGCCGGCATGGATTACTGGCAGCACGTCGAATGGCATCGCTGGCCGAACTGGAAGGCATTTGCGGAAAAGCTCCCGGCGAATGCGCAGCTCTGGTTCGTCGAATCCGGCGGACCGAAACTTTACAGCGACGCGAAATTTTCCGTGGACGATTATTTAATTTTCGGACGCGAGACCGCCGGCTTGCCGAAGCAGTTGTTGGTGGAGCACCGCGAGCGCTGGCTGCGCATTCCGATGTTCAACGCCCAATCGCGTTCGCTGAACCTGTCGAATTGCGTGGCATTGGTTTTGTTCGAGGCCTTGCGGCAACAGGAATTTAGAAATGAAATTCGTTGAATCGGGAATGGTTGCCCTGGGTCCGCCGCGGACGTGTCGCCTGCAGTGACAGGAAATGGCTCTCGATCCGGCGATTTGGCCCCTTCCAGGCGCCTGCGCTCTTTATTACTGCGTGACGACGCGATAAAACCGGGCCGTGAACTGATTCGCGTTCAGATCGTAAAAGTCAAAATCGCCGACGTCCCCTTCCTGCACCGGTGTTCCAATAGTCGTCCAGTTTACCATGTCGGTTGAAGCCTGGATTACATAGCTCTGGGTCGGGTCCGCTGAAAATTCCAGCAGCGGTATCTGATTCTCGTCGCTCACGACGAGGTCAGCGACTGGCTCGGCGGGATGGGCATAAAGGTCAGGAATCTGGTAGGCGCGATAGCAGTCATACCCGGTGTAGTTCGAGTTGGTGTTGTGGTAGTCGAAAAAGGAAAGATCGAACACCACCTCCGGCACCGGGTCGTGCGTATATTCTATGATCCGAACCATGGTCGCACCGGGCGAGTTGGTACTGGGGTGAACTCCATTGATGTAGGTGACAGCGGCATAGGTGACCAGTACGTTCCGGGTTTGGGGAAGCCACTGGACCCTCCCTTCGTATGGTGTATAGAGCCAGTCCTGATTTGTTTGCCATGACGAATTCCACACCTCGGATACTTCCATGTTGTCTTCGTCGAGGTCATATTCAACAGCACTGCTGAAATTATCCTGGTCAGGCAGGGGGATGGCGAAGGGACTGGCCCTGTCATTGTCGTCATTGTAGAGTATCAATGTGCCTTCAGGCGTAAGCTCAGGCGCATGCTGACCGTAATTCCAGTCGAACGGCGTGCCGACCGGGGTAAACAGGTATGGCTGAAAATTCGTTGGCCAGTTTGCAGGCGGCCCAAGGATCCATTTCAATTGGCCGGATCGAGAGAATTTGAAGACTGCATTCTGGTTGCGGAGGGAAACGATGAAGGAATTATCATTGGTAACGTCAATGAGCGCGTTGGCGTGTTCATTATCCACTCCATAAGTCGAGCTGAGGCTGTAAGTCAGATAGGTTACCCGCGTCGGATCCAAGAGGTCCAGAAAGGACCACGCGTTGAGGAGCGCCGCGTTAGTGGCCGAAATTTCGACCACCGGGTTGTCGTCCTGCGTGACCGTTACCAGCGTGTAATTTGTATTGGGGGGCGGGTTGGCGGAGCTGGGAAAGTTGCTCACAACCTCGCTGACATCGCTTAAAAACAGGATGGTGCCATAATCGGTTGCGATGGCTTCATGAGAATTTACCGGGTATCCCGCGGGCGCATACCAGGTCCTGACCGTTTCTCCGAGCAGGTTGATCTCCTGAAAGCAGTTTGCCGGACCATCCTCTTCAATGAACAAATCGCCATTGTCAAGTTGCCGCACATCTACAGCGCCAGCCCACGGAGACAGGCTGTACCAAACCACCTCTCCGTAATTGTCCACGATGAGGATATAACCGGGATTAGCAGTATTATTGTGCGAAACCATCATCAACGCATAACCCGGTTCCATTTCGCTCGGTTCACTTTGCAAGACGACGCTGGTGGGAAAATTAGTTGGCAGGGGAGCAGTGTCAAAGGTCAACAGTTGCGTGGCCGTGTATGCATTGCGATTCTTGTCGTAAACAGTAACCAGGATCTGGTTGGTCTGACCGGGCTTGAATCCGAGCAACGGCACCGAATGCGTCGTGGCGAAATCGTAGAAATCCCGTTCCCAGAGGTCCGTCCCGTCGCTGACCAGAACGCTGATCCGGGAATCCACATCGGTGGTCAGCGACAGAAGCCCGGCAAGCGGAGCGTTGGTTGCCGGGGTAAAGGAAGGTCCCGACAAGATGGTTACCGCATTGGACCGCGGGGAAACGGTCAGAATCGCCATCGTCAGGGAAGTCATAACGACCTTGCGAACCATGAACTGTTGAATCATAAGGTTGAAATCAATCAAGCGGACGTCCTCAAGAATTTATGGAGCACTGCGCCAACCGGGTCGCAGTCTGGTGGGAAGGCCCCGCCCGCACAAGCGATACCACTTTGGTACGGCGCGCTTCCGGTTCCCGAGAACCGCCTTTGAGTCTTATGGCTCCAACCATCCTCCAACTCAAAGAAACATCCATTATTTTTCACGCGAAAACTAATAAGCGGCGAATTATTATAGGCTTCCAATTGTAAGCTTAGACGATGCTTCAACGGGAAAGGTTTCATAAAAAACAATCGTACAAGCCCCTCAATTTTTCCCGTCGGCGGTGACAAACAGGGGTGACGATTCCTCTCATTTGAGAGTCAAAACAAGACGGTTTTTCGCACATAAATGCCTGTTTTTTGGCCGAGTACATACTCCTGTTATCCTTTTATTTGGACCGAAACATGCTGAATTTGCTCCGGAAAATAGGGATTTATGGGGAATTCTTGACGTAGCAAGACCGATGCTACGGTTGGCAGACGGGCAGGAATTCAATGAAAATCATGTATTTAAATCAAAAAATCGTCCCATTCCCGCCGCGAGGGCGGGCGGGAATGACACTGGTTGAGGTGGTTATTGCCTTGGCCATCACGGTGCTGACATTGGGGGGAATCGTCGCAGGATATATCTACTGCACGACGGCCGCAGTAAAGGCCGAACTGTTTCAGGCGGGGAGCGCCAGGGCGATGGAACGCATCGAGGAGACACGCAGCGCCCAATGGGATACAGCCGCTTCGCCGATCGTGGACCAGTTGGTGGCCACGAATTTTCCCAACGAGGTCGTTTCATTGGATATGCCCGGCTCAGGTTCAGGGGGCACGACCGCCACCATAGAAACGACAATTTCCCAGATTTCACTCAGCCCGCCAATCAGGAGTATCCATGTGGATTGCATCTGGCAATTCAGAGGAACTGAGTGGATTACCAACACCATTGAAACCATTCGAGCCCCTGACCAATGAAGCTTCAGGTTCCATTTTCAGAATCAGGTCGCGGCCGATGGCCAATGCCGGATAAAGGTTTCACCCTGCCGGAAATCCTCATCGCGACCATGGTGTTTCTGCTTATGGTCGCCGGCATCATTGCCGCGAATCTGTTTGGCTTGCAGATGTTCCAAATCACCACAACCAAGCTCAACGTCACCACGTGGTCCCGCGAAACGGTCGAAGCCATAACGACTGAAGTCCAGGGTTGTAATTCCGTGTGGGTCGGCAATATTACGACGAACGGCGTGTTCCAGACGCTGCTCGATGGGGAGACGCAACAGGGCACCGGCCTTCTCATTTATCCGACCACGAATACCACCAACTACATCATCTATTTTCTCAATCCATCGGATCAGACCTTCCGGCGAACCACGAGCCAGCCGGGCACCGCTGAGGTGCTGGCCGATTCGGTTACCAACACCCTGGTATTCGCCGCGCAGGACTTTTCGGGAAATGTGCTGACCAACAACGAAAACAACCGGGTGATTCACCTCACCCTTGAATTCTATCAGCCAGCGCTTTTCACGGTGGGCGCGGATTATTACAAACTGGAAACCTCCGTGACCCGACGTGCCTTGCAATGATCATGAAGACCACTTTTACAACACAAAAGCCGGACCAGACCGGCAGTGCCCTGATGCTGACAATGATCATGAGCGCCGTTGCCCTGGCCATACTGGCGGCGGCGATGTCATGGTCGGCCAGCAGCACCCAATTGACGCACCGTTCCATCCAATATAACCAGTCCGTCGCGGCCGCGGAGGCGGCCACGGAAAAGGTGGTGAGCCAGATCAACCAGGACTTTCTCCTGGGCGGCCAAAGTTTGGTCATCAACAACCTGAATATCTATCAGGACACGGTGCCCTTGCCATCGGACTCCCCCTACTGGAGCACATGGGAATTCGATGACGGCAATGGCCATACCGGCCAGACTTATGTGCAAGTCGGAACGGCGGTAAGCTACGCCGTGCTGGACTCACCCTACGCCGGCCTGCAGGGGTATGTCTCGACTTGCACGGTCGCGTCACACGCGCAAGACACAGCCAGTCCACAGAACGTCACAGGGGGAGTGCTTGAGCAACTGCAATTAGCCAGCATCCCCGTTTTCCAATTCGCCATGTATTCCTCGGGTGAAATGGAAATCAGTTGCGGCCAGCCTTTCAACATTACCGGACGGGTGCATTCCAACAACATACTCTACGTCGAACCTGACAGCCTGCTGACGTTTGAATCCAGTGTCACCGCCGTTGTGAGTATCCTGTTTCAGCGGGACCCGCTCGATACTCGCCCCCCGCCGGCAGGCAGTGTGGTTTATGTGCAGCCGAACGAAAAAGTCGCTCCCGTTCCGGCATTGACGCTTCCCATCGGAACCACCAACACCCCGCAAGCCATCCGCGAGATCATCGAGCCGCCCCCCGCCGGCGAAGACCCCACCTCACCCCTCGGCCGGCTGCGGTATTACAACCAATGTGACATGGTATTGGTCGTTTCAAATACCGGGATCAGCGCCACCAGCGGGTATTTTAACAACTTTGCGACCGTCATCCCGACCAATGAGTTGGCGACGTTTGTCTTGACCACAAACAGTTTTTGGGACGCGCGTGAGAGCAAAACTGTCCAGCCCATTGATATCAATATTGGCAAACTCACGGCTTGGAGTCTGACCAATTCCAGCCTGCGTTACTCCCTCATCGGGTCGAATCTGACTTCCGTTTATGTGGTGGACCTCCGCACGCTGCCGGGCACCAGCCTGAGCGCGGTCCGGGTGGTCAATGGAACCAATCTGCCCCCGAGCGGGCTTACCGTGGCCACGGGGCGTCCACTCTACGTTCTCGGCGACTACAACGAACTGAACCCTGCGAATCTCGGAACCACCAACACCTCCACCACCCGGCCGGCTTCACTGGTGGCCGACGCCATCACGATTCTCTCCGACAGTTGGTCGGACGCGAACAGCACCAGCCCGTTGGCCTCGCGAAATGCGTCATCCACCACCGTCAACGCCGCCTTACTCACAGGTGCCGTTTATACGACCTTGGGACACTACAGCGGCGGCATGGAAAACTTCCCGCGTTTTCTTGAAACCTGGGGGTCAGCCAACGTATTCACCTACAATGGTGCGATGATCAAGATGTTCCCGAGTCTCTATGCCACCAATTTTTGGGGCGAAGCAAACATTTATAGCCCTCCAACACGCAACTGGGCTTTTGACGCCAATTTCGACAACCCGACCAAGCTTCCGCCGAAGACACCGAGTTTGTTGCAAGTGACTCGTGGCCAGTGGGCCATAGTGCCTCCCGGCCAGAATGCGGCGCCGTAATTCCGTGGCCGGCGGAAACGTTCGCCGGTCCGGTTGAATTTCGTGCACGACCGGAAAAATGGGACCGAAATCGGCATTCAACGGATGGACGGCTGGCTTGCGGTCGCAAGCGGCTGCCCGGCTGATTCCATTTGGACTGATGAACCAGTCCACAATGGTGGCAAAAGGTTTTGTCCATCGGATGATTCCCAGTGTGGCGCGGGCGTCGTGGATTAAATCGTCCCTCATTCTCGCTATGGCGGGACTTTGGTATCTGCCTTTGCGCGGAGCCGTGGATACGAATACTTGCCAATTCGAGACGCCACCACCGGAGCGGGGGTCCATTCAATGGCAAACAATCCACAGCATCGCCAAGGAACGCCAGGAGCGCTATCGGAAACGCGTGTCCATCCCCGATGCCCTTGGCACAAATATTTCGAGGTCCGCCGCCGCAAATTTGGTCAATGGTCCAAAACCGGTGGCGGCTCCGACATCGCCCCCACCCGTCTCATCGGGAACGGCATTGCAGGCGTTCTGTTTCGCTGCCGCGTTCGTTTTTACCGGGGTTCTGATTGTCCGAAAATTTGCCCCCCAGGTTCTCGTCAACATCAACCAGCAGTTCAATCCGTGGGCGCTCGCCCCAACTGCCGGGATGGAACCTTCGGCCAGAGTTCGGGCGGAGGAGGAGGCCTTTGGCGAGTTCCTCAGGGTGTTCCATGTCGGTCCAGCCGCATTACCACCCACCGAGCTGCCTGAGAAACACGATCCGCTCAACGAATTTTATGCACGGGCGAAAAAGCGTCTCGTCACGCTGCGAAAGCTCCTTCAGGATGTCGGTCGGGAGTCGGGTGATGTGGCCCGGCGAAGAATGCTGACTTATCTGTACTTCGAGCTGGGGGTGCTGAAAGGCGAGGCCGGTTTTCCGGAGGCACTTTCTGTGTGGCAGGTGGCGTCGGCACTGGAAGGACTCCTGAAACAGCTCACCGGAAAAATGAAAAATATCACGCCTTCCACGCTGCGAACCGTTGCGGGCGGCCTGGATCTGCTGAACGACTTGTGCGCACCGGGATTGGAGCCGGATCTCCTGACAAACTGTCCCTTCAAGCTTCTGGTCGTTGACGACGACATGATAAGCCGCCAGGCCCTGTCCCACTCGCTCCGAAAGGCGTTCAGCCAGCCCGACCTCGCGGTGGATGGCGAAACAGCCCTGGCCCAGGCCACCGCACAGGCTTATGACGTCATCTTCCTCGACGTGCAAATGCCCGGCATGGACGGTTTTGAGCTTTGCACAAAAATTCGCGAGACCGGTCCCAACCGTGCCACTCCGGTGGTCTTTGTCACTCGCCAGAGTGACTTCGACGCCCGCGCCATGTCAACCCTCAGCGGCGGCAACGATCTCATGGGAAAACCATTCCTCACCTTTGAAGTCACCGTCAAGGCGCTCACGCTTGCGCTGCAAGGCCGGCTCCAGGGACACGCCCGGAAAACTCTCCCGCAACCCGGCCGGAGCCGGGACGCAGCGGATCCATTGGTGACGGTCACAGACACTCTGGATCCCGTCTCAAGTTCCGCCGTTGCCCTGCGACCGTCACTCCCAACGCCGCCGCTGCCGCCGGAGGCGGACGAGATCGTCAATGCCTTCTTGATCCGCGCGTCAAAACACCTTGGCCCGTTGTGGGAACTTTGTCAGACGATGCTTCAGATCTCGAATAAGGAAGCGCGGCAGGCCCTGCTGGCGGATGGCTTTCTTCGCATTAATTCATTGATTCCCAAGCTTGGCCCCGAAGTGAGGCATCCCGCTTATCAAATGAGTGCCGCGCTGGAAGGGCTGTTGAGAAAGATGCTACAGAATTCCAAGCATACCACCCCGTCCGCGCTGGCCACCCTGGCCACCGCGGTGGATTTGCTCAATGACTTGTGTATGCCGGGACTGAAAGCGGACCTGGCCACCAATCCGCCGATTCACATGCTGGTGGTGGACGATGATCTCGTGGCGCGCCGGGCGCTCGTCGGCGCCCTGCAAACGGCTTTTAAAAAGCCGGAAAGTGCGGAGAACGGAGAGGCGGCGCTCGCCCTGGCGCAGGAAAAACCATTCGACGTGATATTTCTGGACGTGGTCATGCCCGGCATGGACGGGTTCGAGGTCTGCTCAAGAATACGCGAGACCGTTCCCAATCACGCCACGCCCGTGGTGTTTGTCACCGGCCAGAGCGACTTCGACGCGCGCGCCCAAATGGGTCGCAACGGTGGCAACGACCTGATGGGGAAACCGTTCCTCACTTCGGAAATCACCGTCAAAGCGCTTACGTTCGCCCTGCGCGGTCGTCTCCAACAACTTAACCCGCATATTTCATCAGACTGACGAGTTGAATTTTGCGGCGGCAAAAGTTGGCAAAGAGATGCCGATGACGGTCTAAACAGCCAGTTTTTCAACACGTAGGCACACGCCCCCTTACCCCCGTTGTTTGTCGGCGTGCCGGGGACAGCACTCACCGCGACTCAACCGCTATCCAGCGCCGCAACCACCTGACGGAAAATCGCCTGATACGGATAGCTGCTGCTCAGTAGCAAACGTACCTTCCGTGTATTGCGCAAAACCACTGCGCCGATCTTAAGAAGCTTCAGCCGGATGGTGCCCACCTGCGCCCGCGCCAGTTCCGTGCCCGCCAACGCCAGCGCCCGCAGCCGCTCCATCAACACATACGCGCAACTGCTCAAGAGCAGCCGGAACTGGTTGGCCCACCACCCATGACAACTGGTCCGATCCGCAAACAGTCCCAACTGCTGCTCCTTGATCCGGTTCTCCATCTCCCCGCGAGCGCAATAAACCTCGTCATAGAGTTTTTGCGCGTCGCCGGCCAAGTTGGTCACCACAAAACGCGGATTGCTGCCCTGGTCGGTATGCTCGGCCTTGACCAACACCCGCCGCTCTTTGTCCCACGTGTCCGCCGCATACTTCACCTCGCCAAAGAGCCGCTGCTTTTGTTGCTGCGACTGGAAATCACTTTGCGCCTGTTCCCTGAAACTCTGCGCCAAACCCAGCACCCGTGCGTTCTTGGCCAGCCCCACGAGGTAACCGACCTCATGCCCTTCGCACCAACGGAGCATACGCCAGCGGCAAAAACCCGAATCCCCACGGAAAATGATTTTGACCTTCGGCCACGCTTGCCGCAGCCGCGTCACCAGAAACTTCAAAGTCGCCCAAGCGTGCCGGGCCGAGTCAATGTTGGCTGGCCGCAAATAGGACACCAGCAACTGTTCCCCGCAAAACACATAGAGCGGCAGGAAACAATAATCACCATAGTAACCGTGAAAGAAACGTCCCTCCTGCTGCCCATGCACCCGGTCATCGGTCGCATCAAAATCCAGGATCAACTCCGCGGGCGCTGGCGCAAACGAAGCGATGAACTGATCGACGATCACTTGATGCACCGCCCAAGCCACTGGGCGGTCGGCACGGTTCTCCAACCGGCACAACGTCGGACTGGAGGCCAGCGGTTGGTCGCGTTCGACCGCCGTTTGCCAAACCAGATCGTGACGCAACGTGTCGTGATCGTTGAGATCTTCATAACCTTGAGCCAGCCCGTAAATGCGCTGGCGCACCAAACTCAAGACCGGATGTTCGATGCGCTCTGGAGCGCGCGGATCGGGCAGGACTTTGGCCAGGGCTTTGGTCAGACCGATGCGCCGGTCGGTCTGGCGCAAGAGCACTATGCCGCCATCGCTGGTCACGTCCCCGCCGGTGAAGCCGGCGCTGACCGAGCGCTTTTTTACGGCTGGAAAATGGAAGAGTTCGGGGTTACAAACTGTACCCGTCGCAGCGGTGTATTTCGTATTCATTTCAACCCAATAGACATTGGGCCGAGATCACCGTTGCGACTTCTTTCAATGAAATTTTCGGGTTAAAACGCAGCCGTGCTCGTGAACGCGGCGCCGGCGACAGCCCGAGTGTTTATTTTAGGCAGCGGTTGGCTCAGCGGAAGAATAGCTCGTTTACACAAAGATTTGTCTACCTTGGAACCATGAACCCCTTACTTGGAACCATGTGGAACCACGTACTGATTCGGCGGTTTTCGCGGCTTCGGCACGTGGAACCAAATGGAACCATATACCCTCCAATTTTTTTCACCGGGGGTGACAATCGGGGGTGACGATCTCGCTCTCTTTAAGAGCCCAAAATGTTCTGCTTTCCATGTCCACTATCTCGTCCTGCGCAGACACAGGTCTGGGTCCGACGAGGTCTTCCATCTGGCGTGACAAGAAACGAGTCCTGGTCGCAACCGGGAACGCAGAAATGGCTTCGCGGCAGCCCTCCCTGCATGGCGGTCAGAAGCAGTTTTCCACTTTTCCTGGCTCCCGGGACGAAGTTGGCCCGCATTGGAAGAATGGTGTAATGGCTTAACAGCCAACATAATAAAAAGCTTGCACCAAATCCATTAGTTGGCTAAAACATCTTCATTAGTTCACTCAAGGACAAGTGCTCGAGAAAAGGTGCCCATGAAAAAAACAAGTTGTGCGATTTGGGTTTCGTCCATTTCCCCAATTCTTCCACGCTTGATCAGCCTGATTGTGGTGTGCGCGGGTCTGCTTTCCGTTTCCTTGCATGCCGCGACATGGAGCTGGTCGGGCGGCGGCGGCGCAAATGCCTACTGGAACAACAGCGCCAACTGGGGGTTCGCCGGCATTCCGGCCAATGGCGACACGGTGGTTTTTCCAGCCAGCCAGCCAGATCTGCTGAACACCAACAACATTGCCGGGCTGACCTTGAACCAAATCCGCTTCGTCGGCGCGGGCGGCGGCTATGACATCCGTGGCGACGCCTTCACCCTGACCAACAGCATCATCGCCACGAACACCGCCGGGGCGAACATCATTGAAAACTACATCACCCTGGCTACAGCCGATGTCCTGATGGTCGTCAGCAACGGCGTTAGCTTGACTTTGGAGGGACAAATCAGCGGTTCCGTGGGCGTGAACAAGGCTGGTTTGGGCACGTTAACCTATCAAGGCTCTGGCAGTAATCCCTATACTGGCACCACGCTGGTCAGCGGCGGCACCTTGCAGTTGAACGTGGGTGGCGTAACTGCCTTCAGCGGACCGCTGGTGATCGGCGATGGCACAGGTACGGGCAATCCAATGGTTGAAGATCTTCAACTAGAGGAACTTGAAGACACTGGCCCCTTCACCATCAACCTCAATGGCACGCTCAACTTGAATAACTTTAACGAACCCGGCAACATCAACCCGAGCCTTACGTTGAACGGCGGCACGATTGAAACCGGCACCGGCACACTGACTTTGTCGGCGAACAGCACGATTACGACAACCAACGGTGACGGCTACATTTATGGCAATCTCGACACCGGCTCCGGCACGCTGACCATTCAAGGGAATGGCGTTTTTCTCGGTGTGTATGCAACTGTTAGCGGCTCAGCCAATATCGTGCAAAATAACTCGTACACCTTCTGGACCAGCGCGAACACCTATACGGGAAACTACACGGCCAACGGCATCGGCTATGTGGATATTGTCAATTCGCTTGCCCTCGGGAACACCAACAACACTTTGACACTCAACGGACAAACGTGGGTTGCCATCGCCGGCAACATCAACATCACCAACCAGTCCCTGACCGTCAACAGCACCTTTTCAGATGCCGCTATCTACGTTTATTCTGGTGCCAACTCCTGGCAGGCCAATTTCATCCTCGGCTCGGCATGCACGATAGACGTTTTGACGAACTGCGCGCTCAACCTGAATGGCCCTATTGGCGGATCCGGCGGCTTTACCACAATCGGGCCTGGCACGCTCACCTTGTCCGGTTCCAGCGCCAATTCCTACGCCGGCCTCACCACGGTCAACGAAGGGGAACTGGACCTCAACAAGTCAAGCGGCTCCGCCATCCCGCCGTTTGGGCCGGGGTTGGTGATTGGGGACGGAATTCACAACGACACGGTCCGCTGCCTGAACAACTACCAGATTTGGTCCATTGTCACGCCCACGACAATCAACGGTTCTGGCGTGCTGAATGTGAACGGCTATACTGACGAAGCCGCGCCCCTTACATTGAATGGCGGGCAGATCACCACAGGCAGTGCCGGCCATTTCGGGTTGAACAGTGCCTACGGCGCCGTAACGGTATTGCCAGCCGCCGCAACCATCAGCGGCAATGTTTTTCTGGATGGCGGAGTGGTCATCACCAATTATTCGGGCGCAAGCCTGTACATTCCGGCCAGCATCAGCGGTTCCTACGGAATTACCATAGCCGGGGCCGGGAACGACTATCTTCAATCCTCGAATTCCTACAACGGCTTGACCGTAGTCCAGCAGGGCTGGCTTTGGGCTGAAAACTCTTGGGCTTTGGGCAGCACCAGCAGCGGAATCGTCGTCAGCAATGGAGCTTCATTGGTCCTGCCGGGCAACATCGGAATTACCAACAAATCTTTGACGCTCAATGGCGCCGGCGCGAATTCTGAATGGGGCGCCTTGGACGCCGAAAACAATTCCGGCCCAACCAACATCTGGGCCGGCCCCATCACCGTCAATGTCAACAGCACGATCATGCCCTATGAATTAGGGAACGTGTTGAGAATCGTGGGACCAATCAACGGCGCAGGAGGAGTCATCGTGGGCAGCGGAGGCAGCGTCGGTACTTTGAGTTACGAAGGGAGCACAGCGAATTCTTACGCCGGCCTTACCACCGTCAGCAGTGGCACGCTGGTGCTGAACAACTCGGCTGCTTTCGGAGCCATTCCTGGAAATTTGGATATTTTCGGAACGGTGACCCTCGCGCAAAGCGTGCAGACAACCGTCTCCGCCGATGTCAACGTTGAGAGCAGCGGGCTGTTTAATTTAGCGTCTTTCTATGACGAACTGGACACGCTGCACGGCACTGGCAGTGTGACCTTCGGCACCGACGGCTGGCTCGATGTCGGATACAACGACGGCAGCAGCACCTTTAACGGCGTCATGTCCGGCATCGGATTTATTGGCGGCTACACCGTGGGCAAGTTCGGCACGGGCACGTTTACCATGAATGGCAACAACACCTACCAGAACGGCAGCGACGTGTTCGGCGGCACTCTGATCATCAACGGCAGCCAACCGCAAAGTCCTGTGCTATACATGAGTGCCGGCACCACCCTCGGCGGTTCCGGCACGGTCGGCACCATCGCAGCCAGCGGGATTATTTCTCCCGGCGACGGCCCTGGCATCCTGAACAGCAGCAATGTTACTTTCAGTTCCACGGGCAACTTTACGGTTGAAGTCACCGGCCCGAATCCTGGCGTCGGCGGCTATGATCAATTGAATGTGACCGGCACGGTTTCCCTCGCCAGTGCCACGCTCACCGTCATTCCCAACTTCACCACGCCCGTATCCATCGGCCAGCAATTCACGATTATCAACAACGATGGCGTGAACCCCGTCAGCGGCACGTTCAACGGCCTGGCCAACGGCGCGCTGTTCAGCGCCGGCGGTTACACGTTCCGGATCAACTACGCGGGCGGCACGGGCAATGATGTCGTCCTCACGTTGTGGGGCGTGCCGGGCAACACCGTGACCCTCAACGCGGTGAGTCAGGGTTGGTTTAACAGCATCGGAACCGGTAATGGGGGAGCGGCAGATCAAAATTATTTCGCTGGAGAAGATAGCTCAGACACCAGTATTTATCGAAATTGGGTCGTATTCGATGTGCCGGTGAGCGGTCCAATCATTCACGCCGAACTGTTCATCAATTGTTACTACAACTACAGCACGAACGGTCAGCAAACCTATTTGCTGCGCAAGGTAACGACGCCCGTTACCACACTTGAAGCCGGCGGCTCCGGACACGTCGGCATTTACAATGATCTCGGCACCGGCGCGGTCTATGCCGTCCGCAACATTTCCACCAACGAGGCGCAACAGACAGCCATCATTCCGCTCGACGTTCAGTTCTTCAATGACGCCGCCGCGGCGAGCGGCAGCCAGATTGCGTTGGGCGGGTCCATCGCCACCTTGGATGCGACTAACAACAACAACCAATTAAATAACCAATACCTGTTTGGCTACAGCGGCGTTTCTTCGAACGAAATTCAATTGCGCCTGACCTTCGGCACTAATGTGGTAATCAATGCCGCCGATAGCGGTTGGTATGACAACTCGGGCAATCACAGCGCCGATAACCAGAACTACATCGTGGGAGACCTCGGCGGAACCATTTATCGCGACTTCTTTGTGTTCAATCTGCCGGGGCTCTCTGGCCAGCTTGTGGACGCTGAACTCCTGCTCAATTCCTACACCAACGTGAGTCCGACCGGCGTTGAAACCTACCAGCTCTATGACGTGACCAACTCAATCACCGAGCTCACCAACGACGCGTCTGGAGCCACCGGCATTTATGCTGACCTCGGCAGCGGCGTGGTCTATGGCGGTCGAAACGTGTACGTTTCCGAAAGCGGATTTATCGCGAGCCTTCCGCTCAACGGAAGCTTCCTCGCCGCGGCACAGACCAACAGCGGCGGCAGGATCGCCCTCGGCGGCGCGCTGACTTCGCTCAATCCCGTGCCGACCACGGAAGACCTCTTCAGTTTCAGTTACGGCTATCCTACCGATGCGCAACTCTGGCTTGGGTTCCTCACTGCGCCATCTTCGCAGCCGTCCTTCGTGGGCGGCACGCCGACTTATCTCGGAAACAACCAGTTCCAGTTAACGGTCTCCGGGACCACTGGCACCATCAACGAAATCCAAGGAACGTTTGATTTCCAGAATTGGGACTTCATCGGCGACCTGGTGATGACCAATTCAACCTCCTCATTGCTCTACTCCAACGACACCGTAATGCCATACCGCTTCTTCCGCGCGGAACGACTTCAATGACGTCGCGGGCAGGCGATGCCCACACTTTGCCGAGAGTTTCGACGACTCTGCGGTCGCCCATTTTCGGCGAGCTGTGGAGCGCCGATTTCCGAATCGGTATGACTGTAAAGTGACCGCTTCGGGCCTTTTACGCGGACATGTTTTGCATAGAGCACAGACAAATTGAGACCTCTGAAAAAGGCCATGTTGGTTGTTTGATTTGATGTCATTGCCCCTGATCAACGGAATATTTGTTCGGCGAGACTCCGCCATCGGCGGTTCCATCCCCCACGATCGGCGGTTTTGTCCGCTGGACTGCCGTTCTGAGTTGTTTGATTCATGCTCCGGTCAAAGTCGCCAGCCGTTTGAGGTTCCAACAGACGCATTTAAACTCCAGTTCCAACCGGTTGGGGTCCCGCCCTACATACCGCACCCGCCGGTAACCCGTGCAGCGTTTCCACCAGCCAAAGATTCTTTCGATCCCGCACCGCAGTCGGCTCAACAGCTGGTTGACCCGCACCGTCGCGTCCCGCAGTTTTTCCCCACGGCTGGGCTTGCGCAAAATCCCGTTGGCGATGCCGTGCTCACCGCACCATTGGCTGCGGGCTTCACTCCAGTAAGCCTTGTCCGCCACCACCATTTCCTCGTCGCCTTGGACCACCGTTTCAAACTCCCGGCTGTCATGCACGTTGGCGGCCGTCAGCGTGACCTGTCGGATCAGTGTGTGCGTTTCATCCGCCGCGACATGTGCTTTGTAGCCATAGTGCGGCTGGCCTCGCTTCACGGTGTAGCCCGCATCGCTATCACCGCCAGCTTTGTCCTCCTTGGTCGGGGCGCGACGAGCCGCCTGCAACAGCGTCGCGTCCACCAGCGTGCAGGTTTTGAGGAGGAAGCCCTTTTGTTCCAGTTGCCGGTTGACCAGCACGAGCAGCTCTTCCTGCAAGCCATGTTCGACCAGCCGTTGCCGGAAGCGGACCAGCGTTGTTTCGTCGGGCACCTTGTCCTGCAAACCCAAACCCACAAACCGCCGCCAACTCAACCGGTCGGCCACCAGTTCCTCGCACTGCGGGTCCGAGAGGCCATAGCAATGTTGCAGCAAACTCATTTTGAAGAGGGCCAGCGGCGGACAGGGTGGGCGTCCGGTCGTCGCCGGATACATCGCCTGCAATGCCTTTTCGATGGGCTGCCAATCCAGCGTGCGGTCGAGCCGTTCGAGAAAATCGTTGCCAGGAGTCGTGATCATCAAGCTGTCCAGCAGCCCCATTTGTGCGTTGGTCGTCGTTTGCATATTCCTCTGACGCACAGTCAAATCGTCCGTTCAAAAGAGTTTTGCAGAGGTCTCAAATTATATTATTAGCGCCTCATTGCTCCTCGCCCTTCATTTGTTAGTTGGTAAAAGCAATTCGTCTTCATTGGAAAATCCCGGTTGTATTCTCGCGCCGCACTTTTCCCGACCATCGCCAGACACTGATGACAGTGAAGCTTGTTACCCGGATGTGATTTGGCTAGTATGCGTGCGGTCGGGCGCTTGGCGCAGAGGCTAGCGCGTCTCGTTTACACCGAGTAGGTCGGGGGTTCGAATCCCTCAGCGCCCACCAGCCTTCGTTCGGAGCGCAGCGGAGAACGAAGGCTGCCGCGTCGAAGTGAAACGAAGACGGGCCAAGACGCGCAACATTTCATAGACGCTCCGAACTACGGCTCGGCAAGCCAGCCCATCGCCGCGAAAAGCGAAGGCTGCCGCGCCGTAGCGCAGCGGAGGCGGGCTGAGGCTCACCTTGTTCCGGTACCGCTCAAAGCTACGGCTCGGCAAGCCAGCACTTTTTGCAGCGGGAAACTCAGGCGGCTACTTTTCCTCAATTAAAGTCCCGTCACGACGCAGTTTCACTCGTCGTCCGCGCCACTCGACCGTGTTGCCTGTAAATGCGCCGAGCCAAAGCGCCACTTGGAACAAATCTTTCACCGGCACAAGCCAGAAGGGGGAGACCAGTTTTTTTCCCGGCGTGAAGCGGCGTTGCAAATTTTGCGCCAGCACAATCCGGATTAAAAGAATCGCGATGGCAATCATTATTCCGCAAGGGAGTTTGATCCCGATTTCGGAAGTCTGGAAGAAACCATAGTCCGTGCTTCGGACGGTGGTCGCCGGCAATTTCGACAATTCCGACACCAACCAGAACAAGGGCCAGAACGTGGCGTTGGACAGGATGCTGAAAAAGTAGGGCAAAGGCTGGCAGACGCGGATGGTGCGCGCCCAGCGGAGTTGATGCTTCCAGACTTCGCTCCAATTCATCGGCCCGCTCCAACATTCCACGACGACCGGGCAAAGGGCGACGCGATGGCCATTTTTGGCAATGCGGTGGCCGAGTTGATAATCATCCGCCAGACAGCCGGCCAGGGCGCTGAACCCGCCAATTTCTTCGAGCAATTTGTGGCGCGTGAGCATCACGGCGCCGAGTCCGAAGTCGAGTGGCTTGAGGCTGGCGGCCTGCAACACCTGGCTCCAAAAATCGGCATTGACGGCGACGGCTTCCCACTGCATGGCGGTTGTGGTCGGATTGGCCAGACGATAAAAACAACAGACCAGACCAGTCTCGCCCCTCACCCCGTCCCTCTCCCCACCGAGCGGGGAGAGGGTGGCCGTAGGCCAGGTGAGGGGTGCAACAATGTTGG